>NZ_PYAC01000001.1:0-1308451 GCF_003264475.1 Micromonospora noduli
GCTGGAGGACATCCTGGAGGAGCGCCTGCAGGAGGTTCGGACCCGCCGCGGCCGCGCCTGAGCCGCACGACGCACGATGACGGCGCCCCCGGGGTTTCCCCGGGGGCGCCGTCGTGTCTGCCTTGAGCGCGGTGCAGGCGGCCTGGTCTCAGTGCCGGCCGGGCTCGACGATCTCGCCCTCGATGGCCCGACCGCCGTCGACCACCACCGGCTGTTCCGGCTGCCGGGCCGGTTGCGGCGCACCTTGGCGCACCCGCACCGTGCGGGGCCCGAACAGGTCACCGGCGACCATCGACGACACCCGCCGCTCGGTGGCGCGGCGCACCCCGGCGCGGGCCAGTCGACGCACCGGCGGCACCAGCAGCAGCAACCCGACAACTCCGCTGACCAGGCCGGGCACCGCCAGCAACAGCGCACCGGCCAGACCGACGAGCCCGTCGGTCACCTGACCACCCGGGGGCTGCCCGGCCGCCGCCGCGGCGCGGAAACCACGCCAGGCGCGCATCCCCTCGCGGCGCAGCAGCACCAACCCCAGCAGCGACGCGGCGAACACCAGCAACACCGCCACGCCGAACCCCAGCGCCCGCCCCACGCCGACGAACACCGCCAGCTCCAGCACCACCGCCAGCAACAGGGCCAACGGTACGAACCTCAGTCCTCGGCGCATCTCACCTCATCGCCATTCCTGCGGACACCACGGACGTGTTCCGCTCATCCAGCATGACACGGCCGCGCTCACCGCCACCGTGCCTGACCCGCTCACGGCCACCGTGCCTGGCCGGTGGCGGTGCCGTGCAGGCCCCGGCGCACCGCCTGGCGCCGGTCGCGCACCCCCCAGGCGGTGATCCGCCACAGCGCCTCGGCCACGATCTTCGGGCTCATCTTGCTGTCGCCGCGTTCCCGCTCGGCGAAGGTGATCGGCACCTCCACGATCCGCACACCGGCCCGGTGCGCCAGCCGCGACAGCTCCACCTGGAACGAGTAGCCCTGCGAGGTCACCGAATCCAGGTCGATGGCGTCCAACGCGCTGATCCGGTACACCCGGTAACCGCCGGTGGCATCCGAGACGGGCATGCCCAGCGCCAGGCGCGCGTACAGGTTGCCGCCGCGCGACAGCAACAGCCGCCGCAGCGGCCAGTTGAGCACCCGCGCGCCCCTGGTCCACCGGGAGCCGATCACCACGTCGGCGTCGCGGGCGGCGTCCAGCAACGCCGGCAGGTCCTCCGGGGCGTGCGAGCCGTCCGCGTCCATCTCCACGACCGCCTGGTAGCCACGCTCGCGCGCCCACCCGAACCCGGCCAGGTACGCCGCGCCGAGGCCCTGCTTGCCCTGGCGGTGCAGCACCTGCACGTGCGCGTCGCCGTCGGCGAGGGCGTCGGCGATCGCGCCGGTGCCGTCGGGGCTGTTGTCGTCGGCGATGAGGATCTGCACCGCCGGGGCGGCCCGCCGGACCCGGCCCACGATCACGGCGATGTTGTCGGCCTCGTTGTAGGTGGGGATCACCACCAGCACCCGGCCCACCCCGGGCACCTCGTCCGCGCGTCGGATCGTATCGGTCGCCTGGATCACGGTTCCTCCGCTCCCGCCGGCGTACCGGCTGTTGCTATCCGGGCCTGACCCGCTGCCGCCGACGCAGCACCGCCGCGCCGACCAGGGCCGCCGCGGCCAGCGCGGCGAGCGCCACCTCGGGCCACCAGCCGAGGCGGGTGGCGAGGGTGCGTCCGTCGTCGAGCCGCAACTGCCGCACCACGACCTCCCGGGTGTTGAACCCGGTGGCATCGCTTACCCGCCCGTCGGGTGCGACGAACCCGGACACCCCGACCGTGGAGGCCATCAACGCCGGACGTCCGTGCTCCACCGCCCGCAGCCGCACCATGGCCATCTGCTGGCGGGCCTCCGCCACGTTGAAGGTGGCGTTGTTGGTCTGCACCACCAGCAGTTGCGCGCCGCCGGTGACGGTGTCGCGGACCACCTCGTCGTAGGCGACCTCGAAGCAGATCACGTCACCGAGCACGGTGGGCCCGGCGCGTACCACGCCCGGGGTGCTTCCGGGCACGAAGTCGTTGCGGATCAGGTCGACCTTCTTGCTGACCATCCGGGCCACGTCGCGCAGCGGCACGTACTCGGCGAACGGCACCGGGTGGCGTTTCGTGTACAGCTGCTCGAGGTCCGCGCCGGTGCCAGGGCGCCACAGGATGCCCGCGTTGCGGACCTGCCCGGCGTCGGGGCCCAGCAGGACCGCGCCGACCAGGATCGGCGCGCCGATGGTGTCGGCGGCCTGGGAGATGCGCGCACCGGCGGTGGGGTTGCGCAGCGGGTCGATGTCGCTGGAGTTCTCCGGCCACACCACCAGGTCGGGTCGCCGCTGCTGCCCGTCGGCGACCCGCTCGGCCAGTTCGATGGTGGCGTCGACGTGGTTGTTGAGCACCGCCTGCCGTTGGGCGTTGAAGTCCAGGCCCAGCCGTGGCACGTTGCCCTGCACGATCGCCACGGTGACGGTGTCGCCGGACCCGGCGGTGGCGACCGGCACCAGCAGACCCCCGGCAGTCAGCGCGACGGCCACGACGGCCGGTACGACCACAGGCGTCCACCGCCGCGCCACCGCACCCCCGGCGGGTGCAGGGCCGTCCAGCGGGCCGTCAGAGCCCGGCACGGCGTCGCTCGGCGTGGTGGTGTGCTCAGGTGCGTGGCGCTGGGCGGTGACCCAGCCCCGCCAGACGGCGGTGACCAGCAACCCGCCGATGAGGGCCACGACGAAGGTGACCAACGGGGCGCCGCCCAGCGCGGCCAGCCGCAGCAGCGGTGAGCTGTCCTGACTGAACGCCAACCGCCCCCACGGGAACCCGCCGAACGGGGTGCGGTCACGCAGCGCCTCCTGCCCGACCCAGAGCAGCCCGGTCAGCGCCGGCCACGCCCAGCGGGCGCGGTCGACCAGCGGCGACACCCAGGCGGTGGCCGCGCCCAGCAGCGCCAGGTAGCCGGCCTGCAGCAGCGACAGCAGCACCCACGGCAGGTAGCCGGTGTGCAGGTTCGTCCAGTCCAGCAGTGGGGCGAAGAACGCCACCCCGGTCAGGAAGCCCAGGCCGGCGCCGGCGCGCAACCGCCGCCGGTGCGCGGCGGCGGCCAGCAATGCCACCCCGACCGGCGCGAGCGGCCACACCCCGTACGGGGGGAACGCCATCAGCAGGGCCAGCCCGGCGGCCACGGCCAGGGGTACGGCGGCCCGCAGCGGCAGCGGCCGACCGGCAATGACCGGCCGGGGCAGCGCCGCCGGCGTGTGCGTCTCATCCCGGTCCAGGGTCGTCACCGCTTCACCTCGATCACGGGGCGAAGGTTACCTGGCTGGCGGGTGAACCGGCCGCGTCGGGCCGTCGGGCACGAACCGCCCGGGGGACATGAAATCGGGGCGCGGCTCGCGCCGCGCCCCGATGCTCCCAGGCCCTTCCCGGCCGGTGTGGCGAGGATGGGGCACGACGACCTTCGGACCGACCGGACGTGGACTGGCTGCCCCCGCCGGGCCGTTGTCTACTGGCCGTGCACCTCACCCTGCCCGTACACCGGTAACCGCGGCCGGTTCGCGCCGCCCCGCCGACCCCCGCCCGCTGGACCTGGCCGCCGCGACGATGACGCTCAAACATGTCGCTCGGCCAGCGGACGAAGGGACGAAGCGAACAACAGCCGCTTCCCGTGGTAGGACTCAAAGACGGTACGTGCCGACCCCCGTCGGTTGTCAACCCGCAGCCGGCCTGTCGTGTGTTGCGACACGGCGTGTCGGGTCGGCGAGTCTCAATGCGTACGCAGATGCTGACGCAGCAGCGACTGCGCGGCCGCCCGGTGCTCCTCGGCGAGCAGCCCTCCGGCGGCCAACACGTAGTCGGCGTCGACCACCGCGGCGGCGGCGCGCGGCAGCGCCCACCCGCCGGCGTGGTCGGCCAGGACCGCCGTCAGCACCTGCCCGGACACGTCCGCCGGCGAGTGCCGCAGCACCCCACCGGAGCCCACCAGCATCCGCACGTCGCGCAGGTCCCGCCCGGCCCGCTCACCGGTGGCGGCGCCCCGGGCGTGCCGGCGCAGCGCCACCGTCGCGGCGAGGGTGGCGATACGCCGGTCCACGGCCCGCTCGACGTCGTCGACGGCCAGGAACGCCGGGTCGGCCGCCCGTCGCGCCGCCGCGGCGGCCAGATCGTCGGCTTCGCCGGCGGCGAGCAGCCGCTCCTCCATGGCGGCCCGCACCACCCCGGGGGCGCTCCACCGCATGCCCAGATCGCCCTCCACGGTGCGGGCCCGCCACAGGCTGCCGGCGACCTCCCGACCCGGCCCGGTGGCCCGCTCGTCGGGCGTGAGCACCGAGTACACGTCGGTGGTGGCCCCACCCACGTCGACCACGGCCAGGTCACCGCCGAGGGTGTCGGCGAGCACCTCCACACCGGTGAGCACCGCGTCGGGGGTGGCCGCCCGCACCAACCGCGCGAACCGGGCACCCCGCGACAGTCGTTTACCGCCGATGACGTGGCGCAGGAACACCGCGCGGATCGCCGCCCGCGCCGACGCCGGGGCGAGCACCCCGATGCGCGGCAGGACGTTGTCGGCGTCGGTCACCGGCACACCCGCGTCACGCAGCAGCCCGGTCAACTCCTCGCGCACGTCGGCGTTGCCCGCGTACACCACGGGCCGGCGCCACCGGGCCCGGGCCAGGCGGGTGGCGTTGTGGGTGATCGTGTCGGCGTCGCCGCCGTCGGTGCCGCCCACGAGCAGCACCACGTCCGGGCGGGCCGCCCGCAACGCTGTCAGGTCGGCGGCGCCGAGTCGCCCGGCCGCGACGTGCACCACGTGCGCGCCGGCGGACAACCCGACCCGCCGGCCGGCCTGCGCGGTGACCAGCGGCTCGTAGCCGATCACGGCCAGCCGCAGCCCACCACCGGCCGACGAGCACACGTACCAGGGAACGTCGCGCACGCCGAGCCCGGCGGTGGCCGCCGCGACCGCGGCGTCCAGGCCGTGCAGCACGTCGGTGCCCACAGTGGTGGGCGCCGACGCCGCGCCGGCCAGGACACCGGCGGCCAGGTCCACCACCGCCACCTTCGTGTACGTGGAGCCGACGTCGGCGCAGACCGCCAGGGTCACGACGCGGCGGGGACGACCACGGTGCCGGTCGCGGTGACCGCCACGATCGGCGGGTCGAGGACCTCGGCGGCGGACGCGGAGCGGTCCGGGCGACCCCGGCACACCACCGCGCAGCTCAACTCCAGGGTGCGGCTGCGGGTGCCCACCCGCGCCACCCGCGCGGTGACCTCGACCACGTCCCCGGCGTGGACGGGCGCGTGGAAGCGCACGTCGGCGTATCCGGCGAACAGGCCCTCGTCGCCGTCGGTGCGGATGCACACCTCAGTGGCGACGTCGCCGAACAACCCGAGCGCGTACGCCCCGTCGACGAGGTTGCCGGCGTAGTGGGCGTGCGAGTACGGCACATACCGCCGGTGCGTCACCGTCAACCCGAGTCGTGCGTCGGTCATGCCATCGCCTTCCGTTGCGTGATCAGGGCGTGCACGAGGTAGCTGGCCACCTCGCCGGGCGTGGTGCCCCGACCGAAGATCCGGTCCACGCCCAACTCGTCGGTCATCGTCTCGTCGAAGCGGGGCCCACCGACGATCAGCAGCGGCCGCCGTCCCGCCGGCATCGCCTCCCGGAACGCGGCGGACATCTCCCGGGTGTTGTGCAGGTGCGCGTCGCGTTGGGTGACCACCTGCGACACGAGAACCGCGTCGGCCTTCTCCGCCCGGGCGGTCTCCACCAGCTCCGGCACGCTGACCTGCGCGCCCATGTTGGTGACCTTCAACTCCCGGTAGTACTCCAGGCCCTTCTCCCCCGCGATGCCCTTGACGTTGAGGATCGCGTCGATGCCCACTGTGTGCGCGTCGGTGCCGATGCACGCCCCGACCACTGACAGCTTGCGCCGCAACCGCTGCTTGATCACCGTGTTGACGTCCTTCGCCGACAGCAGCGCGAAGTCCCGTTCCACCACCTGCACGGCGCCCAGGTCGACCAGGTGGTTGACCCGCCCGTAGACGACGAAGAACGTGAACCCGTCGCCCATCGGCTTGGCGTGCACCACCATCGCCGGGTCGATGCCCATCTTGTTGGCCAACTGCACCGCCGCGCCCTCGGCGCGCTTGTCGTGGGCCACCGGCAGGGTGAACGACACCTGCACCATGCCGTCACCGGTGGTGTCCCCGTACGGGCGCACGATCTGCTTCTCCCCGCTCACGCCGCCGCCTCCAGGATGTCGGTGGCCGGGTTGCAGTAGTCGGCCTCGTGCGCGGCGACCCCGGACAGGCCCTTGCCGCGGTCCGCGGGCCGTTTCATGATCCCGAAGGTGCCCTCGGCGATCGCCGTGAGCAGCGTCTGCTCCCCGATGCGCTCCAGCAGGTCCAGTGCCTCACCGAGGACCTGGTTGGCGCGGCGACGGATGAACCCGCCCGGCGCCGGCACGAAGTCCTCGTGCAGCCCACCGGCCGCGCCCAGGACGTAACGCACGTTCTGCAGGGCGATGTCCCGGTCGGACAACCACGGCGTCACCACCGCCTCGGTCATCATCCCCACCAGCAGGATGCCCTGACCGGTCAGCGCGCCAGCCAGGTTGAAGAACCCGTCGAGCAGGTTGCCCCGGAACACGTCACCGGTCATGTGCTTCGTCGGCGGCATCCACTTCAACGGCGCGTCGGGGAACAACTCCCGGGCCAGCAACGCGTGCGCCAACTCCAACCGGAACGACTCCGGCACCTCCGGGTTGATCTCGAACGCGTGCCCCAACCCCAACTGCCAGTCCGCCAACCCCGCCTCGTGCGCGAAGAACTCGTTGAGCAGCTGCGACACCGTCACCGTGTGCGCCTCGTCGACCGCGTCGGCGGTGGTCAGGTAGTTGTCCTCACCGGTGTTGATGATGATCCCGGCGCGGGCGTGCACCTGCCGGGAGAACCGCTGGTCGACGAACGTGCGCACCGGGTTGATGTCGCGGAACAGGATCCCGTACATCGAGTCGTTCAACATCATGTCGAGGCGTTCCAACCCGGCCAGGGTCGCCATCTCCGGCATGCACAGCCCGGAGGCGTAGTTGGTCAACCGCACGTAGCGGCCCACCTCCTTCGACGACTCGTCCAACGCCGCGCGCATCAGCCGGAAGTTCTCCTGGGTGGCGTACGTGCCGGCGAAGCCCTCCCGGGTCGCGCCCTCGGGCACGTAGTCCAGCAACGACTGCCCGGTGGAACGGATCACCGCGATCACGTCCGCGCCGGCGCGCGCCGCCGCCTGCGCCTGCGGAATGTCCTCGTAGATGTCGCCGGTGGCGACGATCAGGTAGATCCACGGCCGCTGCGCCGGGTCGCCGTGGCGCTTCACCAGCCGGTCCCGCTCGGCGCGCCGCCGGTCGATGCGCCGAATGCCTGCGCCGACGGCCTTGCGCGCCGCCGACCGGGCCGCCGTGGCCGCCCGCCCGGTGGGCTGGGTGAACCGCACCGACCCGGCCGCGGCCTTCTGCGCCAGCAACGTCACGTCGGTGCTGCCCTCACGGACCAGGGCGTCGAACACCGGCACCGCCACCCCGTGACCCAACCCCACGTCCGCGGCGACCGCGTCGACGAGCCGGTTCACCCACGGAATGCCGTCCGGGTCGGCGCCGGTCACCCCGGCCAACCGCAGCACCGCCCGCTCCACCGACACCGTGGTGTGGCTGCGCGCCAGGTCCACCACCGGCTGCCCGGCCCGACGCGCCAACTCCCGCGCCCGCGCCACCAGCACCGGATCAAGATCAAGCTTCCCGGTCATGATGACCCTTCCTCATAGATGACCTCACCGCGCAGCACCAGACGCCGGCACACCGGCAGCGGCGTCGGGTCGTCCGGACCCCGCGCCTCCGGGTCCTCGGCCTGCAACACCGGCAGACCCCGCTCCACCCCCGCCGGCGTCGACCACACCGCGAACGTCGCCGGCGCACCCAACGCCAGGACCCCCTCGACGTCCAGGTGCACCGCCCGCCACCCGCCCCGGGTGTGCGCCGCGAACGCCGAACGCACACTCATCCGCTGCGCCGGGTTGTGGTGCGCCACCGCCGCCCGCACCGACCCCCACGGGTCCAGCGGCGTCACCGGCGAATCCGACCCGAACGCCAACGCCACCCCCACCGAGTGCATTGCACCCATCGGGTTCGACTCCAACGACCGGTCCAACCCCAACCGCGTCTCGTACATCCGGCCCGCGCCACCCCACAACCGGTCGAACGCCGGCTGCATGCTCGCCACCACCCCGTACTCCACGAACCGCGCGATCAACGCCTTGCTCATGATCTCCGCGTGTTCGATGCGGTGCCGGGCCGCGCGCAACCGCTCCACCCCCACCGTCCGCGCCGCCGCCGCGAACCCGTCGAGGACCGTTCCGATGGCCGCGTCACCGATGGCGTGGAAACCGCCCTGCATGCCGTGCGCCGCGCAGTCCAGCAGGTGATCGCGCACCTGCTCGACCGACAGGTACCCGTGCCCGCAGCCGTCACCGTCGCCGTACGGCTGCGACACGTGCGCCGTGCGCGAGCCCAACGCCCCGTCGGCGAACAGGTCCCCACCGGCGCCGACCGCGCCCAACTCCCGGGCCCGCGCCGCGCCACCCAACTCACCCCAGTACCCGTACACCTCCGGCAACCCCGCCCCGGAGATCCCCAGCAGACCGGTGAAGTCCTCCTCGTCGGAGATCTCCGGGCCACCACACTCGTGCACCGCCGCGATCCCCAACGACGCCGCGTGGGCCAGGGCCACCCGCTGCGCCGCGACGCGCTGGGCCCGACTCACCGACGCCTGCGCGGCCGCCCGCACCACGTGGTGCGCGTCGCGCCGCAACCAGCCCGACGCGTCGTACCCGGCCGCCTGCGCCGCCTGCGGGCACGCCGCCAGCAACGCCGACGACACCAACGCCGAGTGGATCGACGCCTGCGACAGGTACACCCGCCGACCACCGGCCGCCCGGTCCAGCGCCGCGGCGTCCGGCAACGTCGGATCCGACCAACCCGACTCGTCCCAGCCGTGCCCCAGCACCACCGCGTCCGCCGGCAGACCCGCCGCGAACCCCGCCACCGCGTTGAGTAGCTGCCCCGCCGAGCGCACCCCGGACAACGCCAAGCCGGACAACGCCAACCCGGTGTCGGTGGCGTGCACGTGCGCGTCGACGAACGCAGGCGTCACCAACGCCCCGCCCAGGTCCACCACCCGGTCGGCCGGCGGCGCGTCACCGTCGGTCCCCAACCAGGCAATCCGCCCACCGGACACCAGCAGCGCGGTGGCGCTCGGGTCGGCGGGGCAGTGCAGCACGCCGCCGCGATACAACGTCGAGGGGTTCGTCATGACCTCAGTCTGCCGCGACCCGCGCCGCGAACAGCTGACGCACCCCCGGCTCGGCCCGCAGCAGCCCCAGCGCCAACTCCGCGTGCCCCGGCACGTACCCGTTGCCCACCAGCATCGTCACGTCCGCCGCCAACCCCTCCGCGCCCAACGCGGCAGCGGAGAAGCTCGTCGCCATCGAGAAGAAGATCACCGTGCCGCCGTCCGCGGTGGCCAGCACCGCCCCGTGCTCACACCCCGGCACGTCCACGCAGACCACCGTCACGTCCGCCGGCACCCCCAGCGCGGTGGTCACCGCCGTGGACAACCCCACCGGGTCGCGCGCGTCGGCCAGCGCCACCACCGACGCCAGACCGGCGGCCGTCAGCGCGTCGCGCTCCGCCGCCACCGGCACCACCCCGACGGTACGCGCGGCGCCCGCCCGTCGCGCCGCCGCGAGAGACAGCGACCCGCTCTTACCCGCCCCACCGATCACCGCGACCCGCACCGGCGTCGGATCACCGCTACGCCGACGATCCTCGACGTAGCGCGACACCACCCGGGCCGTCAGCGCGGGCGCCCCGCACACGTCCAGCACGGCGAGGGACAACTGGGGGTCCTCGTCGTCGGGCAGCACCGCGGCGATGGAGCGCGCGAACAGGATCGCCCACCCGTCACAGGGCACCTGCTCGCTGCGCCCGTCCCAGCGGGCCAACCCGTCCGTGATCACCAGGGGCGTCAACGTCAACGACACCAGGGTGGCGACCCGCTCCCCCGCCCTGAGCCCCAGCGGGGACCGCCGACCGGCCTCCTCGACCGTGCCGATCAGCATCCCGCCCGACCCGGTCACCGGGTTCTGCATCTTCCCCCGCGTGGAGATGATCTCCAGCACCTCTGCGCGGACCGCGTCACCGTCCCCGCCGTGCTTCTCCGACAGCTGCCGGAAGCTCGCCGCGTCCAGGTTGAGCCGCTGCACCCGGATCCGCACCTCGTTCGGCGCGATCGCCGCCGACGTGTCCAGGCGCCAGGCTGCCTGCGGCAGCACCCCCGCCGGTTGCACGACGCGGTGCAGTCCCACCGGTGACGTCACGCCAACCTCCCCCTGCCAGCCGTTCGAAGCCCCGGTCAAGGCTCGCGTAACGGGAAAACTTACGGCAGACTAGTTTCTGTACCGAATATTTTCCAGTAGCCTTCGGGCTTCGATGATCAGCCGCAACACCGAGGAGGGGCCGTGACCCAGACCCAACCGGTTGAGACCATCCCTCAACCCCGTCACGCCCCGGTCGCCGTACCGACCGCCGGGCAGCCCTACGAGTACCACCGCCGCCCCCTGGTCGAACCCGACTGGACCCGCTTCCCCGGCTGGCGCCACGTCACCCGCGACCAGTGGGAATCCGCCCAGTGGCAGCGCGTCAACTGCGTCAAGAACATCAAGCAGCTCCGCGCCGTCTTCGGTGACCTGATCGACGAGACCTTCTACGCCGACCTCGAGGCCGACCAGAGGGCCCTGGCCACCATGTCCATGCTGGTGCCACCACAAATGATCAACACGATGGTGCCGTTCGCGACCCTCACCACCGAGGCGCTGCTCGCCGACCCCATCCGCCGCTACATGATCCCGGTCGCCTCCGACCGCCGCACCGACTGGCCGTCACACCCCTACGCCAGCCGCGACAGCCTGCACGAGCACGACATGTGGGTCGCCGAAGGCCTCACCCACCGCTACCCCACCAAGGTCCTCGCCGAGCTGCTCTCCACCTGCCCCCAGTACTGCGGGCACTGCACCCGGATGGACCTCGTCGGCAACTCCACCCCCGCCGTCGACAAACTCAAGCTCACCCTCAAGCCCGTCGACCGCTACGACGCCCACATCGCCTACCTCAAGGCCCACCCCGGCGTCCGCGACGTCGTCGTCTCCGGCGGCGACGTGGCCAACGTCCCCTGGCGCAACCTCGAGTCGTACCTCATGCGCCTGCTGGAACTGGAGACGGTCCGCGACATCCGGCTCGCCACCAAGGCCCTCATGGGTCTCCCCCAACACTGGCTGCAGCCCGACGTCGTCGAGGGCCTGGAGCGGGTGGCCCGCACCGCCGCCCGCCGCGGCGTGAACCTCGCCATCCACACCCACGTCAACCACGCCCAGTCGCTCACCCCACTGGTCGCCAAGGCCGCCCAGACCGCCCTCGACGTCGGCGTCCGCGACGTCCGCAACCAGGGCGTGCTCATGCGCGGCGTCAACGCCACCACCCCGGAACTGCTCGACCTCTGCTTCGCGCTCCAGGGCGAAGCCGGGATCCTGCCGTACTACTTCTACATGTGCGACATGATCCCCAACGCCGAACACTGGCGGGTCCCCGTCTGGCACGCCCAGCAGCTCCAGCACGACATCATGGGCTACCTCCCCGGCTACGCCACCCCCCGGATCGTCTGCGACGTGCCCTTCGTCGGTAAGCGCTGGGTGCACATGCTCACCGACTACGACCGCGAACGCGGCATCTCCTACTGGACGAAGAACTACCGCACCTCCATCGAGTCCGCCGACCTGGAGGCGCTCAACAAGCGCTACGCCTACTACGACCCGATCGACACCCTGCCCGCCGACGGCCAGCAGTGGTGGAACGACCACCGCGACGACTGACCCACCGACGACGACACCCCCGGGGAGACCACTCCCGGGGGTGTCGCGCACTCCGTGGTCAGGCGCAGCCCAGACCCTGCGAATAGCTGGCCCGCAGCGTCCCGGTCGCGATCTCGTCGGCGTACTCCCAGAACACCTCCGGCCAGTCACCGGCCTTGTCCATGTCCCGCAGCACCCGCCACCCGTGGCTGCTCCGCAGCGCCTCGACGGTCCGCCGCACCCCGGCCTCGTCCCCGCTCGCCCTCGCGCGCTGCCACTCAGCGATCCACCCGCAACCCACCCGCGACGTCACAGCGGCACCGAACTGGTAGGGATCGTTGATGCCGACGTCAACCAGCGCCGCCACGTCGAAGCCCGGCGGGAGCGGCACGTCCGCGAGCACCTCGGCCGCCCGCGCCAACGCCCGCTCGGGAATGACGACCTCCGGCGGAAGCGCACCCAACCACGTACGCGCATCCACTCGGACCACATTGGCGAGGACCCGGGCGAACTCCTTCCGGGACCAGTCACCCCCGGTCTGCAACTCGACGAAGACCCCGTCACGGGGACGGAGCAACACCTCGAAGTCGCTGGCGGAATACTCGAACTGGTCACCCGGCCAGCCATCGACCTGCACAGCCTTCGGACGATTGACGTGGAGCCGGTCGGCGTAACGGTCGGCGTAACCGTCAGCCGAATACCAGTCGAACTCCAACTCGCGTCCACCCTTGCGAAAGGTGATGGTGCCCATCTCCTGGGTGAACCCGTACACGGTGGTCGCCTTCCAGCCGGGCTGGTTGATCAGCAGCCGCGGATTCTTCTCCGCGGCCCGCATCGCCACCGGCGAGTAGACGACCGGAGCACCGGCGCTGGGAGCGGAAGCCACCTCCCCGACCTCTCCGGGCTCGCCCGGCAGAACAGAGACGGCCAGGACCCCGGCGAGGACCACGACCACCGCCGCCACGCCAGCGAAGCGACGCACTCTCGGTTGCCGTCGGGGTGGTTGCACGAACCGACCGAGCGTCGACTCGGACATGATCTCGCCAAGGAGGGTCTGCTTCACCCCGTCGAGCTGTCCAACGAGGTCCAGCCGAGCGGGATCGGCCTCTCGAACCAGCCGGTCAAAGTGTTCCTCGGTCATCTCTGCTCCTTCCGGGTGGCTGCGGTCAGCACGTCGAGTACATGTCCAGGCGGCCCGAGGTCATCACCGACCATCTCCCGCAGCCTGGCTCTCGCACGCGACAGTCGTGTCCGCACCACGGCGGGACCGACCCCGAGGACCGCGGCCACCTCGCGCGGCTGCAAGCCCTCCCACACGGTGAGCATCAACACCTCACGGTCCAGCTCACCCAGACCCGCCAACGCCGCCCGGACAGCGAGCCGCTCGGGCACCTCACTGCCCGGATCGGCGGCGACCGCGGCGGCGATCTGCTCACGTAGCCGTTCACCCAGCCGCTGGCGGCGAACCCCACCCCGGTGATGGTTGGCCAGCACCCGCCGGGCCACCCCGTACAGCCAGAGCCGAGCCTCGTCGTCGGCCGGAATGTCATGCCTGCGCCGCCAGGCGACCAGGAAGGTCTCCGCGACGACGTCGGCCCCGTCCTCGGGATGCGCGACACGCCTCAGCGCGTACGCCAACAACGGCTCGAAGTGCTCAAGGTAGACGCGCCGGAAGCGGTCCTCGTAGTACTCAATGCCGGAGCTCACGTTCACTCCATGTCCGGTGGGACCTCAACCGTGACAGGTCGCGCGAGCCCGTTTCCCCGATTTCAACCCGGCCGCTCCCCTGGCGTGCACAGTGCCGCACCCGGCGCGACGGGCCGTCAGGTGGTCAGCACCTCGGACAATGGCGCCGGCACCAGCCCTCGCTCACGCAGCCCGGCCAGGATGTGCGGCAACGCCTCGTCCGTCATCGCCGCGTTCGCCTCGGTCACATGCATGATCACGACTGACCCGGGGCGGACGTGGTCCAACACCGCCCGCACCAACGGCTTCCACGCCGTCGCGAATGGATCGCCGCTGACCACGTCCCCGTCAACCACCGTCACACCCAGCGGCGCCAACGCGTCCAACGCCGCCGCGTCGTGGCACAACCCCGGAAAACGGAAGTACCGGGTCTGCCGACCCCCGTACGGCGCGATCACCTCGAACGTCTTCGCCACATCGCCGGCCAGCTCGTCGACCGGCAGCCGGGGCAGGTCGTAACAGTCGGCGGTGAACGCCGCGTGCCCGTAGGTGTGGTTGGCCAACTCGAAGCGCGGGTTGCCGGCGATCCGCCGGGTCACGTCCGGATACCGCTTGACCCACTTGCCGGTCAGGAAGAACGTCGCCGGCACCTGCTCCCGCTCCAGCAGGTCGAGGATGCGCAGATTCGCGTACGACTTGACCCGGCCGGCCCGCAGGCTGGCCAACATCCCGTCGGTCATGTCCGCGTCGAAGGTCAGCGCGACCTTGGCACCGGTGCGCGGGCCGTGATCCACCACCGGCGCCCTGCTCCCCACCCGCGTCGCCCCCGGGAAAGCCGGAACAGCCGGAACCGTCGGCGTCGGGACACTCTGTGGGGTGGCGGGAGCCGTTGGCGTCGGAACCGCCTGCGATGCGCTGGCCGGCGGCGCGGCCGCAGAGGCGGACGAGCCGACGAAGACCGGCCCCTCCGGCGGTGGCACCCGGGACGCCGTGCACGCGACACTGCCGACAACGGCCGCCGCAACCAGTACGCCACACCACAATGGGCGAAGGCGGGGTCGGATCACGCCGCAGATCATCGCAGACGCGAAAGCGCCTCACTGTCCCGCGCGCACCGTCTCGAACGCCGCCGAACGCACCTCGCCCACCCGACTCACCTAGACCCCGAGCAGCCAGCGGCCCCTGGCAAGCAGGCATTGCGCGTCAAGCGTCGGGGCGGTGCCGCTCCGGTAAGCGATATACCTCAGAGGTATAAATATGACTCCCAGGTATACGGCTCACCAGCGAATCTCCCGCCCGAGAGGCCGCCGAGGCCGCCGCCGCAGTTGGGGTCGAGCAGGGCCGCGCGGGGCGTACATGGTGACCGCCACGCCGAGCAGGCAAAAGGGCCAGCGCCGCCAGCACCAGGGAACGCAGCACGACCGGTCCCCGGGCGACGGTGCGCCCGGGGACCGGTGGACCGCTCAGGGTCACTTCGTGAAGGAGTCCTTCACGTTGCGACCAGCGTCCTTGACGTTCTGACCGGCCTGCTTGGCGCGCGCGTCGCTCTCCTGGCTGGCGCCCTCGCCACGCATCCGCTCGTTGTCGGTCATGTCGCCGACGCGCTCCCTCGCGGCGCCGGCCATCTGCTCAACCTTGTTCTTTGCCTTCTCGGTGAAGCTCATCGCGCCTCCTCGGTCTGGCGGTTGTCCCGGCACGCTTGCCCGGTCTCCGGGTGCCGAAACCGGCGGTGCCGGTCGGCACACCCCGTAAGGCATCCTAGGAAGATAGGTAGTGGGAGGGTCGCCTGTCGGCCACGCCCCACGATGGTTAACTGACCGCATGGGAGAGCTCCTGCTGATCCGACACGGCGAGACCACCTGGAGCGCCAGCCTGCGGCACACCTCGTACACCGACCTGGAGCTGACCCCCGACGGCGAGCGACAGGCCCGCACCCTGGCCGCGTTCCTGGCCGGCCGGCGCTTCGCCACCGTGCTGAGCAGCCCCCGCTCCCGGGCGCTGCGCACCGCGCAGCTCGCCGGGCTCACCGTCGACGCCGTCGACGAGGACCTCAGCGAGTGGAACTACGGCGAGTACGAGGGCCGCACCACCGTCGACATCCACAACGACGATCCGCACTGGAACATCTGGACCGACGGCTGCCCCGGCGGGGAGTCCCCCGCGCAGGTGGGCGAACGGCTCGACCGGGTGCTGGCCCGCGTCACCCCGCTGCTCGACCGAGGCACCGTCGCGCTGGTCGGGCACGCGCACAGCCTGCGGGTGCTCGGTGCCCGCTGGATCGGTCTGCCCCCGTCCGCCGGCGGGCGGCTACGCCTGGAGACCGCCACGGTCAGCGCGCTCGGTCACGAACACGGCCGGCAGGTCATCCTGCGGTGGAACCAGCCGGCTCCTCCGGCGCCCGGGACCGCGACCGACTCGGTGCCGCAGAGCTGATCTTCGGCGGCCGGTTCTCGTACGGCGTGGACAACACCACCGTCGTCCGGGTCGTGACGTTCGCCGAGGTGCGGATCTCCTGGAGCACCCGCTCCAGGTCCGTGGGGCTGGCCACCCGCACCAGCAGCAGGTAGAAGTCCTCCCCCGCCACCGAATAGCAGGAGTCGATCTCCGGCAGGTGGGCCAACCGCTCCGGGGCGTCGTCCGGCTGCGACGGATCGAACGGCCGGATCGCCACGAAAGCGGTGAGCGGCAGGTCCAGCGCCTCGAACGACACCCGGGCGGCGTACCCCTTGATCACCCCGCGCTGCTCCAGCCGACGGACCCGCTGGTGCACGGCGGACACCGACAGCCCCACCCGCTCGGCCAGGTCGGTGTACGACAGACGGCCGTCGGCGGTCAGCGCGGCGACGATAGCGCGGTCGATCTCCTCCACGGCGTGCAACCTACCGGGAAAACCGTCGCACGGCGACGAGGTACCCGAGTGGCGGACCGCGGTGGGCCTCGACGCACCCACCGCAGCCCCACCACCACGTACCGTCGTCAGCCCTTGGCCAGCGCCCGGGAGATCACCATCCGCTGGATCTGGTTGGTGCCCTCCACGATCTGCAACACCTTCGCCTCACGCATGTACCGCTCCACCGGGTGGTCGGCCACGTAACCCGCGCCGCCGAGCACCTGCACCGCGTCGGTGGTCACCCGCATCGCCATGTCGGTGGCGAACAGCTTCGCCTTGGCCGCCTCGATCGAGTACGGGCGGCCGGCGTCGCGCAGCCGGGCCGCCGCCAGGGTCAGCGCGCGGGCGGCGGAGATCTGGGTGGCCGCGTCGGCGAGGAGGAACCCCAGCCCCTGGAAGTCGATGATGGAGCGCCCGAACTGCTGGCGCTCGCGGGCGTAGGAGACCGCGTAGTCCAGGGCGGCCTGGGCCAGCCCGACCGCGCACGCCGCGATGCCCAGCCGGCCGGAGTCCAGCGCGGACATCGCGATGGTGAAGCCCATCCCCTCGCCGCCGATCAACCGGTCGGCCGGCACCCGCGCCTCGTCGAAGGCGATCTGCGCCACCGGGGAGGCGCGCAGCCCCATCGTCCGCTCGGCTGCCTGCGGGGTGATGCCGGCCGTGCCCGCGTCGGCGAGCAGGCAGGAGATCCCCTTCGGGCCGGGCCCGCCGGTGCGGCAGAAGACGTTGTAGAAGTCGGCAGTGCGGGCGTGGGTGATCCATGCCTTGGTGCCGGAGACCAGGTACGCGTCGCCGTCGCGATCCGCCCGGGTGGTCAGCGCCGCCGCGTCCGAGCCACCCTGCGGCTCGGAGAGGCAGTACGCGCCCAGCAACTCGCCACCGAGCATGTCCGGCAGCAGCTTGCGCTGCTCGTCGCTGCCGAACGCCGCCACCGGGTAGCAGGACAGGGTGTGCACGCTGACCGCCTCGGCGACCGCGAGCCAGCGGCTGGCCAGGATCTCCAGCACCTGCAGGTACACCTCGTACGGCTGCGCCGCGCCGCCGTACTCCTCGGGGTAGGGCAGGCCGAGCAGGCCGGCGCGGCCCAGCGTGCGCAGCACCTCACGGGGGAACTCGGCGCGTTCCTCGAAGGCCGCGGCCTTCGGCGCGAGCTCGCCGTCGGCGAGCTCGGTGGCGAGACCCAGCAGGTCGTGGGCCTCGTCGGTGGGGAGGATCCGGTCGACAGTCATAGCGCGATGAGCTCCGTGGGGGTGGTGTTGAGCCGTTGCACGCCGTCCGTTGTGCAGACGACGATGTCCTCGATGCGGGCGCCGTGCCGGCCCGCCAGGTAGATGCCCGGTTCGATGGAGAACGCCATGCCGGCCTCGAGGGGTCGGTCGTTGCCGGCCACCAGGTACGGCTCCTCGTGCCCGTCCAGACCGATGCCGTGGCCGGTGCGGTGCAGGAACGCGGCACCGTAGCCGGCGGCGGCGATCGGCGCCCGGGCCGCGTCGTCGGCCGCCGCGCCGGTGATCCCGGGCCGCACCGCCGCGACGGCGGCGCGTTGGGCCTCGCACAGCACCGCGTAGTAGTCCAGGAAGTCGGCCGGCGCCGACCCGCCCGCCAGGTAGGTGCGGGTGCAGTCCGAGCGGTAGCCCGAGGGCATCGTGCCGCCGATGTCGACCACCACCGGCTCGCCGAACCCGATCGGTCGGTCCGAGGTGCCGTGGTGCGGGCTGGCCCCGTTCGGCCCGGCCGCCACGATGACGAAGTCGACTGTGACGTGCCCGGCGGCGCGGATCGCCGCGGCGATGTCGGTGGCGACCTCGGCCTCGGTGCGACCGGGGCGCAGCCACTCGCCCATCCGCAGGTGCACCTCGTCGATCGCCGCGCCGGCCTCGGCGAGCGCCGCGATCTCCGCCGGGGACTTGCGGATCCGCAGCTCGCGCAGCACCTCCCCGGCGAGCCGTTGCGCGGCGTCGGGCAGCGCCGCGCGCAGGCCGAGGACCTGCTCGGCCCACATCCGGTCGGCGAGCCCGACCGCCGCCACCGGGCCGTCGAGGGCGGCGACGACCAGGGGGTACGGGTCGGTGCCGTCGACGTGGTCGACGATGCGCACTCCGGTCGCCGGCGCGGGGGACGCCTCGGCGGCCGGGCGTTCGAGCCGGGGCACGACGAGGGTCGGCTCGCCCTCGGCGGGCAGCACCAGGCAGGTCAGCCGCTCCCCCGCGTGGGCGTCATACCCGGTCAGATACCGCAGGTCCGAGCCGGGCGTGAGCAGCAGGGCGTCCAGGCCGGCGGCGGCCGTCGCTCGCTGCGCGGCGATCAACCGATCCGGTGGATACAGCTCGTCGATTCCCACCCCGTCAGCTTAACGGTCGTTTGGGCAAACCCCATATCGACATCGATCGTCGGAAAATCCATCGACGTTGATTGACGCGGACAGTTAACACTCTTTAAGATTTGTGCTGCCTCGAGGCCCACCCGTCCCTGCGTCCCCGCACCCCCCGCCCGCGACAACCCTGCGCGGGCGGGTGTCGTCCCCCGCCCACGGGAAGGCCCCCGATGTCCTCACCACTGCGCCGCGCCCTCGCCGCCGGCCTGCTCGCGTTGGCCACCGCCGGCGCCACCCTCACCGTCATTCCCACCGCCGCGCAGGCCGTGGTGCTGCCGAACAACTTCAAGAGCGTCGGCTACATGCCCTCCTGGGCCGGCAACATCAACACCATCCAGTACAACAAGCTCACCCACATCAACTACGCCTTCGTCCTGCCCAACAGCAACGGCACCCTGCAAGGGGTGGACGGGGCCCGGCTCTCCTCGCTGGTCTCGCAGGGGCACGCCAACAACGTCAAGGTCTCCATCGCCGTCGGCGGCTGGAACGACGGCAACGACTCGGCCTTCGAGACGCTCGCCGCCAACCCCACCAGCCGCACCAACTTCGTCAACAACCTGGTCAACTTCGTCAACCAGTACAACCTCGACGGCGTCGACATGGACTGGGAGTACCCCGACGCGGGCGCCTCGGCCAACAACTACACGGCGCTCATGACACAGCTCAGCAGCGCCCTGCACAGTCGCGGCAAGCTGCTCACCGCCGCCGTGGTCAGCGAGGGCGGCAGCGTCCAGGGCGTCCAGACCGCCGTGTTCAACCAGGTCGACTGGCTCAACATCATGGCGTACGACGGCGGCAGCCCACACGCCAACTACGACTGGTCGATCAACAGCATCAACCTGTGGAAGGCCCGCGGCCTGCCGGCCAGCAAGGCCGTCCTCGGCATCCCGTTCTACAGCCGCCCCGTCTACTACAACTACTCGTACCTGGTCGGACTCGACCCGGCGAACGCCAACCGGGACTGCGCCACCATCGGCGGCAGCCAGCAGTGCTGGAACGGCATTCCGACCGTCAAGCGCAAGACGCAGTGGGCCCTCGCAAACGCCGGCGGCGTGATGAACTGGGAGCTGTCGCAGGACACCAGCGGCTCGACCTCACTGCTCAGCGCCATGTACGACACCATCATGGGCGGCACCACCCCGCCGCCGACCGGTCGCACCGGTCAGATCACCGGAATCGCCGGCAAGTGCGTCGACGTGGCGTCGGCGAGCACCGCCAACGGCGCCGCCGTCCAGCTCTGGGGCTGCAACGGCACCAACGCGCAGACCTGGACCGTGGCCAGCGACAGCACGCTGCGAGCCCTCGGCAAGTGCGCCGACATCACCAGCGGCTCCACCGCCAACGGCGCGAAGGTCCAACTCTGGGACTGCAACGGCAGCGGCGCGCAGGTCTGGCAGGCGCAGTCCAACGGCACGCTGCGCAACCCGCAGTCGAACAAGTGCCTCGACGCCAGCGACAACAGCTCCGCCGACGGCACCCGGTTGCAGATCTGGGACTGCTTCGCCGGCGCCAACCAGCGCTGGACGCTCCCGGCCTGACGCGGCGCCCGCCGGGCCCCCGCACCAGCCGGCTCGTAGTGCCCCCGGTCGACGCGAAGGCGTCAGCCGGGGGCCCCTGCGTGCTCGCCGACCACTGTGAGCATCTCTTGCACCGAGCCGGCCGGGTCGGTGACCGGGAACTGCACGGCCCGCACCACCGCCGTCGGGTCGACCAGCAGGGTCAGCCGCTTGAACCGGGTCACCCCACCCGCGCGGAACACCGGCAGCAGCAGCCCCGCCCCCAGTCGGCCGTCCTCGTCCGACAGCAGCGGAAACGGCAGTTCGGCGTACGCGGCGAAGTCGGCGAGCTGGTCGGGCCGCTGGGTGCTGATGCCGTACACCTGGACACCGGCGGTCACGAAGTCCGGGTGACGCTTGGCGTACGTGGTCGACTCCAGGGTGCACCCCCGGGCGCCGGGAATCTCCGCCCAGCCGGGCGGATAGCCGTGCGTCCCCGGCGCGTACGCCCCGGGGAACAGGTAGAGGACCGTCCACGCGGCGGTCGCGGCCACCGCCACCGGTTGCCCGTCGGCGGCGGGCAGGACGACAGCGGGCAACCGTCGGCCGACCAGGTCGTGCGCGCGGCGCGCCTCGGCCGAGCCGGCGTCGGCCGTCGCGGTCACGTCACCGTCGCCCATCAGGTGCCTCGTTCCCCAGTCCTGCAGCGCGATCAGCACCGGCAACAGCCCCTCGCCCCTCGCCGTGAGCAGATAGTCGTACCGCGGTGGGTGTCGCGAATACGGTCTGCGCTCCAGCACACCGTGCTCGACCAGGGCGCCGAGGCGCTCGGTCAGCGCCCGCCGGCTGACGCCCAGCTCGCGTTGGAGCGCGTCGAAGCGGGTCGTCCCGCCGGCGACGTCCCGCACGATGAGGAACGTCCACCAGTCCCCCAGTACGCCGAGCGCCTGCGCGATGCCGCAGTCCGCATCAGCAAGATCCTCTCGCCGCACCGGCTACCTCCATTGGTCCCGTCCCGACTATAGTCCGTTCCGGATTGGAACGCTCTGCATCGACGACCGGCAGCGGTCCGCGCGTCGGTTTCCCTGATCGAACGCCACCGGTAGCCATAGCCTGGAATCGGGGAGCCGCCCGGACTCCCCGACCGGGAGGACCGACGTGGCAGCGAACCAGGCGAGCAGGGCGGCGACCCGCCGTCGCCGCCAACTGTGGGCCGGGGTCCTCGCACTCGTCGGCCTGGTCCTGCTGGTCATCGGCGTCACCGTCGCCGACGGCGTCGCGGCCTGGGTCGAGGTGGTGGTCGCGATCCTGCTGCTGGTGACCAGCTACGTCGTGCAGCGCCTGGCCCGACGGGAGACCGTCTACCGGCCCGACGAGCGACGCTGACACCACCGGCGGCCGGGCGTACGCCAGATCGTCGGACGGTTGTGCCAGGCTGTCCGGCGTGGCACACCGACCCCCGATCCTGCTGATCGACGCAGCCAGCCTCTACTTCCGGGCCTACTTCGGCATTCCGGAGTCCGCCGCCAAGGCCGAGGACGGCACACCGGTCAACGCGGTGCGCGGCTTCCTCGACATGCTCGCCACCCTGATCCGGGTGCGGGGCGCCGACCGGATGATCTGCGCACTGGACTACGACTGGCGCCCGGCGTGGCGGGTCGACCTGCTGCCGTCGTACAAGGCGCACCGGGTCGCCCCGCAGGGCGGCGAGATCGTTCCGGACACCCTCTCCCCGCAGGTGCCGATGATCCTGGAGGTGCTGACCGCGGTGGGCATCACCGCGGTCGGCGCGACCGGCTACGAGGCGGACGACGTGCTCGGCACCCTCTCGGTGACCCAGCCCGGCCCGGTCGAGGTGGTCTCCGGCGACCGCGACCTGTTCCAACTCGTCGACGACGCCCGACCGGTCCGACTGCTCTACGTCGGGCGCGGCGTCGCCAAGCTCGACGACTGCGACGATGCCGCCGTACGGGCCCGCTACGGCGTGCCCGCCGACCGGTACGCCGACTTCGCCGCACTGCGCGGCGACCCGAGTGACGGGCTGCCCGGGGTGGCCGGCGTCGGCGACAAGACCGCCGCACGGCTCATCGAGCGGTACGGCAGCATCGCCGGCATCCTGGCCGCGCTCGACGACTCCGACTCGTCCTTCGCACCGGGCCTGCGCGCCAAGCTGGTCGCGGCGCGCGACTACCTGGGCGTCGCGCCGACGGTGGTCCGGGTCGCCCTGGACGTGCCCCTGCCGGAGCTGCCCACCGCGCTGCCGAGCGCGCCGGCCGACCCGGACCGGCTGCTCGAGCTCGCCCAACGGTGGAACCTGGCCGGCTCGACCCGCCGCCTGGTCGACGCCCTCGCCGCCCCCCGTGGCGACGGGAAGCCGTCGACACCTCCGCAAGCGGGGTAACCACCCGACACAACCCGGTTGAGGGACGAGCGGGCGAACGCAGGATCCCGCGCTCGCCCGCTCGTTACCGTCGCTAGAGGTGGACCGGACAGGCCCATCGAGTCGAGCGGTTCCGCAGGAGTATCCCGTGCACCTCGCCGCGCCGGAGCCCGGATCGCCACGGGCCAGCGGTCCGCCGGTGCGCGACCCGGAGGGCCCGCGCCGGGTCACCCTCCTCGAACTCTTCTTCGACCTGGTGTACGTGGTCGCACTGGCCCTCATCTCACGGGGAATGGTCGACCAACTCGACTGGCACCGGGCCGCCGAGGCACTGATCATGCTGGCCGCCGTCTGGTGGACCTGGGCGATCACCACGCTGGTCACCGACCTGTACGACCCGGAACGCACCGAGATCAAGCTGCTGATCAGCGCCGTGATGTTCGGCGCGCTGCTGATGACCACGGCGATTCCGGAGGCGTTCAACAACCGGGGGCTCGTCTTCGCCGGCACGTACGTGGCGATTCACCTGGGGCGTGGACTGTTCCTGATGCCGGCCGTACGGCGCGAACCGCAGACCCAGCGTCGGGCGGCCCGCATCTTCATCTGGTTCTCGGTGTCGGCGATCCCGTGGCTCATCGGCGCATTCGTCAGCGGGGACGCCCGGATCGCGTGCTGGGCCAGCGCGCTCGCCATCGACTACCTCGGCTTCCGGCTCGCGTACCCGGTGCCGGGGCTCGGGGTGGTGCCCGAAAAGCAGCGCAACGTCACTGCGGAGCATCTCTCCGAGCGCTACCAGCAGTTCTTCATCATCGCGCTCGGCGACGCGATCCTGACGATCGGCACCATGTTCAGCATGGAGCACAACGAGGCCGAGAACATCGGGGCCTTCGCTGTGGCGTTCCTGACCACGCTGCTGCTCTGGCGGATCTACGTGCACAAGTCCGGCGAGCTGCTGCCGACCGCCATCCAGGCCGCCGAGTCGCCCAGCAAGTTCCTGTTCAGCGCGCCGTACACCCATCTGTTGATGATTTCCGGCGTGGTCACCACGGCGGCCGGCTTCCACCTGGTGCTGCACGAGCCGACCGGACGGATCCCGCCGGCCTGGCTGGCGGTGATCCTCGGCGGCCCGGCGCTGTTCCTGGCCGGCCGGGCCTCGTTCGAGTACGAGGTGTTCAGCCGGGTGTCGTGGTCCCGACCCGGCGGTGTGCTGGCGCTGCTGACCATCGCCCCCGGGCTGCTGTACCTGCCGCCGGTGTTCGCCTCCCTCGGTGGGCTGCTGGTGCTGGTCGGCGTGGCCTACGCGGACTTCCGGCGTAGCCACGGCAAGCCGCCGGAGGCCCCGTCACCGCCGCACTGAGCCGAACCCGCCGTTCACAGCGGAATCGGGCCGGCCAGCAGCCGGCCGGCGTCGGGCACATACGGCTCGACGCCCAGACCGGTGAGCAGTTGATGCACGGTCGCCGTCGCCGCGGTGAGCACCGGGCGGCCGAGACTGGCCTCCACCTGCGGCACGGCCGCCAACGACGGCAGCTGCACGCAGGCGGAGAGGATCACCGCGTCCACGTCGGTCACGTCCAGCCGATCGGCCAGCTCGACCAGCCGCGCCGCGGGGATGCGCCCGACCGCCACGTTGTCCGGCTCGCAGAGGCTCACCGCGTCGGTCACCTGTACGCCGTACGCGGCGAGGTAGGCGGCGACGGTCGCGGTCAACGGCGGCAGGTACGGCGCGATCAGGGCCACCCGGCGGGCACCCAGCGCCCGCAGCCCGGCCACCAGCGCGCCGGCACTGGTCACCACCGGCATGTCGTGCCCGGCGCGACCGGCCGCGCGGCCCAACCGCCGCCCGGCCCGCTCGTGCGCGCCGGCGCCCTCGCACATCACCGCCACCAGACAGGCGTACGCGAGCACGTCGCAGCGGGCGTCGGCCAGCTCGGCGGCACACCGCAGGGCGGAGCGGTTCATCCGGGCCAACTCGTCGGCGGTCACCTGACGCAGCCGTACCCGGCTGGCGTGGGTGGTGAAGCGGACCGTCGGATCGACGACCTCACGTCGGCGCAGCATCTCCGGGATCTCGGTTTCCATTGTGGTGTTGGAACTGGGCACCACCAGGCCGATGCGGTAGTCGCTCACACCAGTGCCCCGGCGTACCCGCGGACCTGCAGTCGTTCCCGGGCACCTCCGGCGAGGCGCACCTGTAGGCCGAGCGGCGCGGCGGCGCGTCGGACGTCGTCCAGGTGCAGCGATCCGTGCCGGTCCACGGTGAGCACCGGCGGTTCTTCGAGGTCACCCTCCGGCGCGTGGAACGAGAGCAGGGTCACCGAGGTGGTGAGGTAGCCCGGGTAGGCGGCGCGGGCCGCGGCCTCGTCCCGGTGGACCAGCACCACCAGATCGTCGAGGTGGGCGAAGTCCGCGGCGAGGGCGCCCGCCTTCCAGTGCGCCGGTTCCTCCGCCGCGCCGGTGAGATGCCGGGAGCGGTTCGCCGAGGTGATGTAGAGGTGATCCGTTCCGGTCTCGGTGAGCGCCCGCTCGAAGAAGGCGTTGGACGGGCAGGTCAGCCCCGGCGCGATCACCTGGGTGGTCCGTATCCCCTGGTCGATCTGGGTGAGATGCTCGGGGAGCCGATCCGCCGCGGGCCCACGGAAGCCGAAGGGCCCCGCCCCGTAGAGGGCGTCCATCAGCGCCCGCACCCGACCGACCGGCAACCGCGGCGAGATCCGCGTCCAGTCGAACATCCCGGGAATCCGGCCGATCGCGGTGGTGATGCTGCCGACCTGGTGTGCCGGTCGGCCCTTGGCCAGGTTGACCCGGCGTACGGTCGCCGCGTCGGGACGCGTCACGATGACGTAGAAGTTGGCGAACGCCGCCGCGACGATCGCGCCGCCAGCAAGCGCGCGGGCCGCGACCGCGACGTCCTCGGGGCGGTCGATGTACAGGGGCGGTGTCGGGGCGTCCATGAGTCCTCCTCGGCGGGGCCGTGAGGCAGTTCTACGTCCACCCACCCGGATGACGGCGAGGTCGGTCGCCGATCCGATAGCCCACAGGTGCTACCCGGTGCGGGCGGCGGATGCCCGGGCGGTACACAACGGCGGACGGCATCGGCCGGATGGGGGATCCGGCGGGGGTCGTAGCACGCAACCGTTAGCCGCGCGACCCGATTGGGTACAACGGCTGCACCTCAGATCCACCACATACCCCCAGGAGGCAGCGATGCGCGGCACCTCGATTCTCGGAGTCATCGTCGTGATCTGGTTGGTGATCGGCGCCATCGCCGGTGGCCAGCGCGGTTATTACAGCGGCGACGACACCAACTGCGCCGAGGCCGGCACCATCCTGGTCACCATCGTGGCCGGGCCGTTGAACTACATCGGCGCCAACCCGAAGGTCGACTGCAAGCTGCCCGAGCCTTCCAAGTAGACGACAGACGTACCCCGGCCCGTGCCCCCGCAGTGGGGGCACGGGCCGGTTCCGTTCGGCGGGATCGCGCCGGAGCACCAGACGAGTAAGTCCCTACCGTGGCTGAGGCTGGCGGCGGGGCGGACGCGGTGTTAAGCGGTATACCTCAAAGTCATATTCATACCTCTGAGGTATACCGCTCAACAGCACATCAACATGGCCGGCCGAAGCGCACACCCCGACCCGCACTCCGGGTTGCCGCAGTGCTCGCGTTCCGCGTCGCGGGCGGCACACCGCCTAAGGCATCCTAGGAGGCTGGTTTGCGGCTCGGCGGCGTTTGTCCGCGCCGGGGCCGGGAACCGCCGATGCCTCAGTCAGCGAACGGGATCGGGAGTGTGGCATGCAGATCGGCTACAAGCTGGCCTCGGAGGGGTACGGCCCACAGGAGATTATCCGGCAGGCCGTCCTGGCCGAGCGGGCCGGCTTCGACTTCGTCGAGATGAGCGACCACTTCCATCCGTGGCTGGACGCTCAGGGGCACTCGTCCTTCACCTGGAGCGTGCTCGGCGCCATCGCGGCCAAGACCACCACCCTGCGCCTGGCCACCGGGGTCACCTGCCCGACCGTCCGTTACCACCCGGCGATCATCGCGCAGGCCGCGGCGACCATGGCACTGATCTCCGACGGCCGGTTCACCCTCGGGGTGGGCGCCGGAGAGCGGCTCAACGAGCACGTGGTCGGTCAGGGCTTCCCCAGCGTGCGGGGGCGACACGAGCGACTACGCGAGGCGCTGGAGATCATCCGGCTGCTCTGGCAGGGCGGCTACCAGTCGTACGAGGGCCGGCACCTGCAACTGGAGGACGCCCGGATCTTCGACCTGCCGGACACCCTGCCCGTGATCGCGGTGGCGGCCAGCGGTGAAGCGTCGGCGCGGCTCGCCGCCGAGTTGGGCGACGGCCTGTTCGCCACCGAGCCGGACGCGTCGATCGTCGAGCACTACCGCCGCGCCCAGGGTGCGGGCCCGCGCTACGCCGAGGTGCCACTGGCCTGGGCCACCGACGAGCAACAGGCGGTGCAGGCGGTGTTGCAGACGAGCCGGTGGATGGTCACCGGCTGGAAGGTGATGAGCGAACTGCCGAACCCGGTCAACTTCGACGCGGCCAGCGCGTACGTCGAGGAGAAGCACATCCGGCAGCTCTTCGCCATCGGCCCGGACCCGGAACCGCACGTCGCCAAGGTCCGGTCGTACGTCGAGGCCGGCTTCGACCACATCGTCCTGCAGAACGCCGGCCCCGACCCGGACGGCTTCCTCGACTTCTTCGCCGGCGACCTCTCCGGCCGGCTGCGCGCCATGGGTTGACGCCGTGCTGAGGAGCAGGTCGGCGGCGTCGGTGGCCACCGGGCTCGGCGGTCGGCGAGGGGCCGAGGGCGTCACGTGACGACAAAGCACCGCCCGCCCCGGACGATCGTCCGGGGCGGGCGGTGCACTCAGGATGAATGCGCTCGGGATGGTGCGCGGGTCGACGCTCAGCGGAAGCAGTGCGCGATCGGCACCTGGCTGCCCTCGCAGTTGGTCGGCTCGTTCTCGACCACCACGCTCTCATCGTCGATCTTGACCTGGGCGTGCATGCCGAAGATGCCGCCGGGCTTCACCGTCGACGCGTTGTGGGTGACCTTGCTGGTGTAGATCGCCACCGAGCCCGCGCTGGCGTAGATGCCGCCGCCCTGGGACGCGGCGCCGACAGCCTCGTTACGGGTCACGTCGCTGCCGCGGACCAGCAGGTTCGCCTTCTCGGCGTAGATGCCGGCTCCGAGGCCGTGGGTGGTGTTGCCGTCGATCACACTGTCGTCGATCGGCGTCAGGCCCTTCACTGTCGAGACGCCGCCGCCGTTGACTGTGGACGTGTTGCCGCGGATGGTCATCGTGCGCATCACCAGCACCGCGTCGGAGTTGGCGGCACCGCCGCCGACCTGCGCGGTGTTGTTCAGCAGCTCGGTGTCGGAGACCTTCGTCCGGGCCGAGAAGCTGGCCAGCCCGCCACCCTGGGCGGCGCTGTTCCGGGTGAAGGAGACGCTCTCCACGTCGGCGGCACCACGGTAGTTGCCCAGCCCGCCGCCGTAGGCGTTGGCGCTGTTGCGGTGGAACTCCGAGCGCTTCAGTGTCAGCACGCCGCCGTTGAGCAGGCCCCCGCCCTTGCCTGCGGCGCCGGAGGCGCTGTTGCCGACGAACGTGGAGTCGGTGACCACCATGTTGCCGTCGTTGAAGATGCCGCCGCCGCCCCCCTCGGGCGACAGCGAGGTGCTCTGCGTGACGGTGACCCGTTCGACCACGGCCGTGGCGCCGTGCACCACGTGCACGCTGCCGCCCTCGATGGCCGAGCGGCCGTTGTGCAGTTCCACGTCGCGAAGGGTCAGCTCGCCGCCGTCGCGGACGGTGAAGAAGCGGAACGAGGCGGCCTGGGCGGCCCGGGCGATGGTGGCGCCCGCGCCGTCGATCGTGATCGGCTGGTAGATCACCGGCAGGCCAGCGGTGTCGTCGGCCGGGTTGTGCGGCGGCGCCTCAGCGTCGCCGGGTGTCTCCGCGGCGTCGGCCGCCTCCCGGGCGTCACGGATCCCGCCGTCGTACTGGTCGGTCTCGTGGAACGCCTCGGTGAGGGTGTAACGGCACTTGGGCGCGAGCCGAAGTTCGCCGCCGCCCTCGGCGTTGGCAGTGACCAGCGCCGCCACCAGCTTCGCGGCGTCGCACGGCACCGACACCACGCCCCGCTTACCGGTGCCCGGGGTGGTGGGGCGGGCCCGCTCCGCGTCGTCCTGGCCGGGCTGCGGAACCCGCCGGTCGTCGTCGCGGCGGTCGTCGTCGGCTGCCGGGGTCAGCCGGGCCAGACCGGGGAGGGTGAGGGCGCGGTCGGCGGCGGCGGCCGCTCCGGCCGCTCCCACGACCAGGCTCCCCGCCAGCAAGCCGCTGGCTAAGAACCATCGGGAGCGCCGTCTGGGTCGGGTCGCGCGGTCTCCCTCTCGGTACGTGGACATCAACGGTGCCTACCTTCCTGCGTACGTGACGTGGCCGCGCGCCGATTCGGGCGCGGGGGGCTCGACGTGTTCGCCGGCTACCAAACGTCACGATAAGTCCGTAATACGGACAGGAAGGTGTGAACGTGAATAGTGCCCTCTTTCATCTTCAAAGCTGTCAGAGCGGCATCGAGGTCACCCGCCGACGTGGATGCCGGGCCGACGCAGCGGGTCCCGTTCGGTCCGGCGGATGATCTCCCGCACCACCGGCGGGGTGTCCCCCCGGCCCAGGATGAGGTAGCGCGCCAGGTGCGCGATCGGGCTGCCCTCCGACCACTCGAAGTGCGCGTGCGGCCGGACCCCGGTGGCGTCGCGCAGGGCCAGCAGGATCGCGGCGATCGCGTTCGGCGCCGCCGGGCTGTTGGCCCGCAGCACCCGGAAGCCGCCCACCTCGATCCCGTGTACGCGCAGCACCTGACTGAACTCCGACGGATCGACCACATCGATCTCCAGAAACAGCACGTCCGCGGCCCCGGGCACCGGATTCATCCCGCGCTGCGCCCGCTCCTTGAGCGTGTACTCCTTCACCGACCCCTTCTGCCGCTTGTTCGCGATCAGGTGCAGCTGCCCGTCGTGCGCCAGCGACTCGGTGATGAACCGACGGGCAGCCTCGTCGAACTCGATCCGCTCGGCGCGCAGCTCGGTGGTCCGGGTGACCCGGGAGACCAACGAGACCACGATGATGCCGAGGATGAACAGCGCGGAGATCGTGATGCCGTCCGGCTGTTCGATGACGTTCTCCAGCAGCGCGTACAGCAGCACCAGGGTCAGCACGGTGAAGCCGATCGCGGAGCCGCGCCGATGATGACGGGCCGCGGAAATCGTCACCGCCACCGCCCCGGAGACCATCATGGCCAGGATCCCGGTGGCGTACGCCCCGGCCTGGGCGTTGACGTCGGCGCGGAAGGCGATCGTGATGGCGACGCTGACGACGGTGTAGACGATCACCACGGGGCGTACCGCCCGCGCCCACTCCGGCGCCATGCCGTACGACGGCAGGTAGCGCGGCACGATGTTGATCAGCCCGGCCATCGCCGAGGCTCCGGCGAACCAGAGGATGAGCACGCTGCTCACGTCGTAGACGCTGCCGAACACCTCCCCCAGGTAGGCGTGCGCCAAAAACGCCAGCGCCCGCCCGTTCGCGCCGCCGCCCGGCCGGAACTCCTCCGCCGGAATGAGCGCAGTGGTCACGAAGGTGGTCGAGATCAGATACACGGACATGATCAACGCGGCGGTGGTGAGCAGCCGACGTGTGTTGCGGATCCGGGCGGCGAGCCGGGCCTGCTTGTCCGGGCCGTCGGCCGCCACCAGGGGCATCATGCTGACCCCGGTCTCGAAACCGGACAGCCCCAGCACCAGCAGCGGGAACGCCAGCACGGCGGTGAACAGCACCTGGCCCGGTCCGCCACCGGTCGAGGTCACCGCGGCCGTCCAGTTCGACACGATGTCCGGGTCCTCGACGATCCGGGCCACCGCGACCACGACGATCACCGCGTTGAGCACCAGGAAGACCGCGACCAGCGGGATGGCCACCACCACCGCCTCGCGGAACCCGAGCAGGAACACCCCGCCGAGGATGAGCAGCAGCACCACCGTCACCACTACCGGCACCAGGGACCCGTGCAGGACGTCCGGCAGGTACGGGTTCTCCAGCAGGTGCACTGTGGCGTCGGCAGAGGAGAGGGTGATCGTGATGATCCAGGAGGTGGCCACGAAGCCGAGCAGCACGAGGACGAAGATCTTGCCCCGCCAGAACGGCAACAACCGCTCCAACATCGCCACCGAACCCTGACCGTGCGGGCTCTCGTGGGCCACCCGCCGGTACATCGGCAGCATGCCCAACAGGGTGAGCACGACGATCAACAGGGTCGCCAGCGGGGAGAGCGCCCCGGCCGCCACCGCCGCGATGCCCGGCAGGTACGACAGCGTGGAGAAGTAGTCCACGCCGGTCAGGCACATCACCTGCCACCAGGCGTGCCGACGGTTCTGTCCCTCGCTCGCCTCGGGGCCGGGCGGCTGCACCTGGTGCTGAAAGAGCCACCGGCGCAGCGGGCTGGCCGGCGGCGCCGAGCGGGCCGGGGTGGCCACGCGTTCGGGCACCACGACGCCCTGCCGGCCGCCCCGGTGTGGGCGGGCTGGATCGCGGGCCGCCCGCAGCGCAGGGTCCGGCCCGCTCGGCGTGTGGCGGCGCCCGTTCCAGCGCCGTGGTTTCGCCCGGTGCTCGTCAGCCATCGCCAGTCCCACCCTCACAGGTCCTGATCTGACGGTAGGCGGTGTCCCGGTGCCCGATCGGCGGAACCGGGCACCTGTTCGGCCTGCTCAGGACAGGTCCGCGACGGCGAGCAGACGGGCCAGCGCGGGCGGGTCGGCGATCGTCACCGTGGCCGCCGGGTGCCGGGGCCGCCCCCCGGGCACCAGCGCCGGCACCGGCACGCCGAAGCGCAGGCAGATCCCGCCGGCCGCGCTGCTGCCGAAGGTCGCGCCGCCGTCGGCCAGCGACAGGTGCGGGCCGATCGCCCGCCACCAGCGGTACGGCCCGCTCAGCTCGACGCCGGTGACGTTGTCCCGGTCGGTCCGCAGCCGCCACGGCCCGTACCGGATCATCAGGTCCCGTTCGGTGACGGCGACCCAGGCGGTCGCCGGGCGGACCCCCAGCAGCGCCAGCATCGGGCGGAACACCGGATCGAAGCGGAACGGAAACCGGGCCACGACGCCGGTCATCGGGCGCCGGGCCGAGCGGTGGGTCGCGACACCGGGCCGCCCGGCCGCAGGGGGCCGGGCCGCGCGGGCCGGGGGCGGGCGGCGGGCCGGCGCCGGGCCAGGACGGTCATGGCGCGGGCGTACCCGATCCCAGCCCGCCGACACCCCCGGATCCGCACGCCGTCAACGTGACCCCCGTTCGGCGCTCCCCCACCGCCGGCCGGCACCCCCCGGGCCGGCCGACGGTGGCAGACGGTCGACACCCCCCGGGCCGACCGGCTGTCCCCTGCGTGCCCGGCCCGACCTCGGGCGGCCACGCGGGGTGGAACTGGTGGGACGCGCCCCCGCGCTCCGCCGCCCCCCACGGGGCGGAGCGCGGGGGCCCCCCGTCCCGGCTACTGCAGGAACGCCCCGAGGGGCGAGAGCAGCAACCGGCCGAGCGCCGCGGCGTTGTCGTCCAACCGTGTGCGCTCACACTCGCGGGCGTCCGGATCGTGCCGGCACCGCCAGATCTTCTGCGCGTTACGCCAGGCGACATCGCGGGTGTACTCGACCAGTTCCCCCTGGTACCAGTCGTCGATGTCGCCGTTGAGCATGTCGATGAGCAGCTGCCACCGCTCCAGGTAGCCCCGGCGCAGGCCGGGGATCTTGTCCGCGAAGATGTTGTTGATCTCGAGGTAGTCGTGGTGCTGGTCGCTGCCGTCGACCGGCTCCGACTCCAGGTGGTCGAACGTGGTCACCAGGGCGAACGGCAGATCGAAGTTGATGTGCGCGTTCACCCCGGCCGCCGCCGACGGCAGCGGACGGGCATCCGGCCCCCGCATCCGCTCGAAGAGGCACGACCACGCCTTCGGGGTGCCGGGGCTGGAGTCGGTCCACAGCCGCATCGCGTCGAAGTACCGGGCGGCGAACTCGACGTCGAGCCGGGAGAGGAAGACCGGATCGATGAAGCGGTCGTCGTACAGCCCGTCCAGCACACTGCTGGTGATGGTCAGGTAGAGCTTGTTGAAGTCAGCGAGGGGGCAACTGGCCTCCAACGGCGGCAACCGGACCAGCATGTCCTGGAGCTTGGTCAGATGATCGACCACGGCCGGCACGTCCGCGGGATGATCGGCGAGCAGGTCGACGATGTCCCGGTGCACGGGCCCCCAGACCGGTTCGATCATTTCTCCTCCATTGTGGTCGGCGGCATCCCCCGTGCCGTCGTCGACGCGGCCCAGCCTCTCAGCCGACACCGGGCCACCGGATCAGTAAAACGACGTATCCCGGCGCGCACACGCGCCGGGATACGTACTTCAGTGGTGGGTCGGTCAGCTTCGTTGGTTGCGCAACTGGATCGCGCTGGCCTGCACGCGGGTACGGACCTGGAGCTTGTCGAAGATGTGTGACACGTGCACCCCGATGGTCCGCTCGCTGATGAACAGCCGCTGCCCGATCTCCCTGTTGGTCAACCCCTCGGCGACCAGGGCGAGCACTTCCCGCTCCCGGGCGGTGAGCGCCGCCAACTCGTCGTCGGACGCCTCGACCGGGACGCCGCGCGTGCCGGTGGTGCTGTCGCGCTCGTCCAGCGACACCCGAGCCCGCCCGGCCAGCTCCCGGATCTCCGAGGTCAGCGGCACCGCGCCCAACCCCTGCGCCACCCGGTAGGCCTCCCGCAGGAGCTTGCCGGCGGTGGCCACCCGGCTGCGCCGAGCCAGCAGCGCCTCGGCCTGCCGCAGCCGCGAGTAGGCCGCCGGATAGGGGTGATTGCGGCGATCCCACTCGGCCGCCGACGCGGCCCACAGCTCCGGATCGCTGCCGTCGAGGCGGCTCACCTCGGCGGCGCACAGCGCCAGGAAGCCCTCCACCACCGAGCGCACCGGCCGGGCGGCCCCGGCGCTCTTGCGGGCCACCCGCTCGGCCACGTCCCGCAGCCGACGCACCGCCGTCGGGTCCACCTCCACCGTGCGGCTGGCGTGCGCCTCCGCCTCGGCGCGCAGGCCGTGCCAGACCAGCGCGGAGAGGATCATCACGTCGTCGGAACGGCTCTCGGTGAGGCCGCGCTGCACCGCCTGGCGGGCCACGTCGTGCCGGCCCTCCCACATGGCCAGCCCGGAACGCAGGGTGAGCAGCGGAATGACGTGTCGCGCCCCGCCGCCGGCGAGCAGGGTCGCCACCGCGTCGAGGTCCCGACCGGCGGCCTCGATGTCGCCGTAGCCCACAGACAGCCGGCACCGGGCCAACAGCAGCTCCACGGCGTCCGCACCGGACGGTCGGTGCCGCAGGGCGGCGGCCACCACCTTCTCCGCCTCGGCCCACTGGCCCACCCGGAACAGTCCGTTGATGGCGATGGCCAGCAGCCGGGTGCCCCAGGTGCGGCCCAGCCCCAGCTCGGCCACCCGTTCGGCGCCCCGCCGGGCCACCACCACGCCCTCTTCGAGGACGTTCAGCGGCCCGGTCAGCAGCTCCGCCAGGTGCAGGTACGCGCAGGCCACGTCCTCGGGCTGGCCGGCACGCTCGGCGGTGTCGAGCGCGTCGCGCATGACCGCCAGACCGGCGTCCGGGTCTTCCAGACAGGCGTCGCTGAAGCCCAACGCCGAACTGGCCAGCACCACCTCGGTGGCCGAGCCCGCCACGTTCTCGGCCAACGCCAACGCCTCACGGGCCCGCGCACCGGCGTCGGCGTACCGACCCAGGTGCAGCAGCAGCTCGGCCAGGCGGGCGGCGGCGCTGGCCCGGTCCCGAGGAGAACAGTCCTCCGCCTTCAGCGCCCGCTGGTATTCCTCCTCGGCCAGCGCGGAGCGACCGGCGGCGGCCAGGTAGCGGGCCCGGCGGATGTGCAGCGCGCAGCTCGGCTCACCACCCCGCAGCGTGGCCAACTCCTCCAGCAGTGCCAACGCGCGGGCGTGCTCCCCACAGTGGTGAGCCGCCTCGGCGGCGTTCTCGAGCAATTCGACCCGGTCCACAGTCAGCGGGCCAGGCTCGGCGGCCAACTGCAACGCGGCCGACCAGTGCCGGTGCGCCTCGGCGTAACCGTGCAGCCGCTCGGCCTCCTGGGCGGCGGCCACCGCCGCCGGCAGGGCGCGCGCCGGCTCGCCGGCCAGCCGCCAGTGGTGCGCCAGCCGGGCCTGGTGCAGCTCACCGGGCGCCGTGGTCAGCGCCTCGGCGTAGCGGCGGTGCAGCCCGGAACGCTCGGCCGGCAGCAGCTCGTGCGCCAGCACCTCGGCCACCAGACGGTGCCGCAGCCGGTAGCCCTCGTCGGCGCCGACCAGCAGCCGGTGCGCCACCGCGGCCCGGGCCGCGGCGATCAGCTCGTCCTCCGGCATCCGCAGCACCTCGGCCAGCAGCCAGTGCTGCACCGGCTCGACCCCGGCGGCCACTGCGTGCACCACGGCGTGCGCGTGCTGGGGCAGCGCGTCGACCCGGTCGAGGAAGATCTCCCGCAGCGTCTCGGACAGGCCGTCGCGGCCGTCGCGCAGATCCCGGGCCAGCTCCTCGATGACGAACGGGTTGCCGCCGCTGCGCTGCCACACCTGCTCTGCCGCGTCGGCGGTCAGCGTCCGGCCGACCACCGCGGCGGCGAGCGTCTCGGTGTCGGCCCGGCCCAGCGGCGCCAGGTCGAGCACCCGCACCGTGCGGAGTCGACGCAGCTCGGTGAGCACCCGGCGCAACGGGTGCGCGCCCTGCAACGACTCGGCACGCACCGCCGCCAGCACCGACAGCTGAAGATCGCCCAGGCCGGCGAGGAGGTAGAGCAGGAGCTGCCGGGTGCTGCGGTCGACCCACTGGAGGTCGTCCAGGATCAGCACCAGCGGGCGACCCTCGGCGATCAGGTGCAGGCCACGGGAGACGCGCTCCAGCAACGCGCCCGCGCCGTCCGGCCCGGCGGTCTCGTCGGCGAACATCTGCAGCAGCCCCCGCACCGCCGAGGAGGTGCGGGCGGGCGAGGTGGACACCTCGGTGTCGAACCGGCGCAGCGCCTGCAACAGCGGGTGCAGCGGGGAGGCGTCACCGATGTCCAGGCAGCTGCCGGTGAGCACCACGGCGCCCCGCTCCCGTAGGCGGTCGCCGATCTCGCCCAACAGCCGGGTCTTTCCCACACCGCTCTCGCCGGTCAGGAAGACCGCAGCGGTCTGCCCGTGCGCGGCGTCACCGAGCAACGCGGACCGAACCGTCTGCACCAGCTCGGCCCGGCCCACGAGCGGTGCGGTGTCCACATCGCTGGCCATGCCACGCAGCCTAATCACAGGGCCCCATACCGTTCTACGTCCGCCCACCGCTTGTGGTACTCCTCGCGTCGACTTTGCGACTAAAGGTTGCAGGTGGCCGACATACGTCGTTCGGCAGATCCCCCGTCGGCCCAGGAATGCCAATCTCCGGAGGTGATCAGGCAACCGCGGGGAGAAAGGCCGGTGCGACACCCATGACCACCAGCATCATCGTCGACACGCAACGGACCGTCACCCCGCTCTGGCCGGTACCCCAGGAGAGGCGCGTCGTCACCGTCCTCTTCGCGGACATCGTCGGCTCAACGGCCCTGGTGGACCGGCTCGACCCCGAGGACGTCCGAGCGTTGCAGCGGGCCTACTTCGACACCGTCGCAGGTGTGCTGCACCGCTGGCACGGGGTGGTGGAGAAGTACATCGGCGACGCCGTGATGGCGCTCTTCGGCGCTCGGCACTCCGACGGCTTCGACGCGTACCGGGCGGTGCGCGCCGGGCTCGAGATCCAGGCCGCGCTGGACCGACGGCCCATGGTCGACGGCATCAAGCTGCGCGTCCGGGTCGGTGTCGCCACCGGCGAGGTCGTGGTCGACCTGGGCGACGTCGTCACCGGTGGGCACGGCGTGGCCAGCGGCGCGGTGATCACCACCGCGGCCCGCCTGCAGGAGTACGCCGCGCCCGGTGCCGTCGCGCTCTGCGCGGCCACAGCGCGCGCCACCGCCGGCCTGATCACCCAACGTCAGCTGACGCCGGTGCCGGTCGCCGGCCGGGTGCCGCCGGTGCCGGTCTGGCACGCCGTCGGTCCGGTACGCCCCGGCGCCGACCGGCACGACGGCCCGTTGATCGGTCGACGCCGCGAACTGGCCACCATCCGCGACCAGTTGGGCGCGGCCATCCGAAACCGGACGCCACGCTGGATCTCACTGGTCGGCCCCACCGGCAGTGGCCGCAGCCGGCTGCTGCACGAGCTGACCCGGGGGCTGACCACGGTGGACGGATTGCCGGTCCGCTGGTGCGTGGCGACCTGTCAGCCGTACCCCGATCAGGTGTTGGCGCCGGTCGCGCACCTGCTACGGGGCCTCGCCGGGATCCGGCACAGCGACGGCCCGGCGGCGGTCCACGACCGGCTCGTCGCCGCTCTGACGCCGCTGTTTCCGCCGACCCGGGTGGCCACCGCGGTCCCGGCGCTCCAGCGGATGCTGACCACCCCGGACGGCTCGGCCGCCGCGCTCGCCGGCGCGGCGATCTGCCGCGAGGTCCTGCTGCGGCTGGCCGCCCACCGGCCGCTGATCGTGGCCGTCGACGACCTGGACCGGGCCGCGCCAGCGGTGAGCCGCTTCCTGCACGCGCTGTTCGGCGCGGCGACGGAGCGCGGGCTGCCGCTGGCCCTGCTCACCGTGCACCAGCCGCAGTGGGCCGACACCCGCCCCGGTCCGGCCCGCCAGATGACGATCGGACCACTGGCCACGGTGCAGTCCGGACGGCTGCTGCGCCACCTGCTCACCCGGGCCGGGCAGCCGGTGGCTCTGGTCGACCGGCTGCTGCCGCTGGTGGGAGGCCGCCCCGGGCACGCGACGGCGTACGTCACGTCGCTGGTGGACGGCGCCGATCCGGCGGCGCTCCCGCTGCCCGAGGCGGTACGGCGGGCCGTCGGCGCGGAACTGGATCACCTCGACGGTGAGCGGCGGGCGGTGCTGATGGCCGCCGGCACCCTCGGCGGTCTGATCTCCGGGGCGGCCGTGGACCAGGCACTCGGCTGGACGCCCGGCCGGTCCGCACCCGCGCTCCGCACGCTGGTCGCCGCCGGGCTGCTGCTCCCCCACCACGTCGACGGGTACGCGTTCGCCGCTCCGGCGCTGCGCCAGGTCGCCGCCGAGCGGTTGCCCCGCGCCCTGCGGGCCGTCTTCCAGCGCCGGGCCGCCGGCGCGACGCACCTCGACACCGTGCACCGGGAGACCGACCCGGCCGCTGGTGCGGTCAACGGTTCGGCGGCGAGGAGTGCGGAGATCGTGCGCCTCGACACCGTCGGCGCTCGGACCGGCCGCCTCGACACCGTCTTCGCGGCGCTGGCCCCGGCAGGGCCGGGCGGTGCCACCGGCCCGACCGCGCTGAGACGAGGCAGTCCCAGCCCGACGATGGCCACCCGTCCCGCCGCGTCGGGTCCCAACGCCGACCGTACGGCGGGCCCACGCCGGCTCCGAGCCGTCGCCTCGGCGGGCGACGTACCGCCGACGCCGGCCGCAGCGGTGTCCCGACCTGCGCTCGGTGCGGGCGGTAACCCGTTCCGGGACCCCGGACGGCCCGCAGCGCCGATCCGCCCCACGCCAGCGAGTTCGGCTGGGCACTGGACACTCGCCGACGCCGGCACTCCACGGGGCGTGGTGCGGGCAATACCCCGCCCACCGTTGGTCCGCCCACTGGAGGGCCTGCCCGCCTCCGCCTGACTCCGATGATCACTTGATGCCCGGCAGCCGAACCGACCCCTCGACGACTGGTCAGCACTGCCGGTCAGGACGGTCGCCCGCCGAACTGCCAGTTGTGCACCTCGATGTCGGCGTACCGGTCGACCGTCAGGATGGCGCGCGCCGCGTCCGGATCCGGCGCCCGGAGCAGCGCGGCGGTGCCGAGCCAGGTGACGCCGTCGTCGGCCAGCAGCGGCCCGTACGCGATCAGTTCGTCCGGGTCGGGCGGCACGGCCAGGTCGGCGGCCTGCCCGGCACCGAGGCCGAGCACCAGATACCGGTTGCCGCCGGTCCGGCCGCCAGGGAAGTCCCACATGGTGCGGCCCAGCGTGTTGCGCCACCGGCGCAGCAGCACGTTCCGGTACACACCGGCCTGGTAGTTCGGCTCCGCGAACGCGAATGCCCGCGCGGCGGCCGGGTCGGGCACGTCGACGATGTGCAGGCTGCCGGTGGGCGTGTCGCCGACGAAGGTCGGGCCACGGGCGATCATTCCCGCCGCGTACCGGTCCATGTAGGACCAGTGCTCGGGCAACAACTCGTCGCGCAACGCCACCGAGCCGGGCCGGTCACTGTGGTAACAGAGAAACTCCACGCCGCATTCTCCCCGCGTGCCCGGATCGAAGGCGGGCCGGGTGCCGCCGTAGCCGCTACGGTACGGACGCCGAGGCGGATCTTGATGGTGTCGTCACGATATCGAACGAGGCGCATTCGGCGGTGCCCCGCGCGCGGCTGGGCCGCCGCCCGCGCCTGCCGTGAGCTGGCTGCCCGGTGTCCCGTGGGAGGGGATGAGCCGCTCACAGCGTGACTAGGATTGGTCCGTCATGCTGCTACGGGTGCTCGGGCCGCTTGAGGTCGAGGTCGACACAGGCGGGCCGGTCGACCTCGGCGGCCCCCGCCAACGCGCCGTGCTCGCGCTGCTGCTCGCGGCCCGCGGCGAGGTCGTCTCCGTCGGGCAGATGATCGAGGATCTGTGGCGGGGTGACGCGCCGCCGCGGGCGATCGCCTCCCTCCAGGCGTACGTCTCGCATCTGCGCCGCCTTCTGGAGCCGGCCCGCGAGCGCCGGGCGCCGGCCCGGGTCCTGGTCACCGCGCCACCGGGCTACGCGCTGCGGCTGCCCGCCGACGCCGTCGACGCCGGTCGGTTCGAGACGCTGCTCGCCGAGGCGCGTGCGGTCGGCCCCGCCGACCCGGGTCGGGCACGTCGGTTGCTGAGCGTCGGGCTCGATCTGTGGCGCGGTCGGGCGTACGCCGAATTCGCCGGTGAGCCGTGGGCGCAGCCGGAGGTGCTGCGGCTGGAGGAACTGCGGCTCGGCGCCCGCGAGCTGCTGCTCGACGTGACAGTGCGCTGCGGCGACGCGGCCGAGGCGGTGCCGGAGGCAGAGCTGTTGACCCGGCAGGCGCCGCTGCGGGAGGAGAGCTGGCGGCTGCTGGCGCTGGCGTTGTGGCGTACCGGTCGGCAGGGCGACGCGCTCGCCGCGCTGCGCCGGGCCCGGGCGACCCTGGCCGACCAGCTCGGACTGGATCCGGGCCCGGCGCTGGTCGAGGTGGAGTCCGCCATCCTGGGCCAGCGGCTCGACCTGTTGCCACCGGTGGCGGCGACAGCGGTACGCAACCAGCGGCAGGTGTCGGAGGAGGTCTTCGTCGGTCGGGAGGCGGAGCTGGAGGCGCTTCGGCAGGCGGCCGCCGAGGCGGTGGCGAGCGGGCCGCGAGTCGCTCTGCTCAGCGGTGAGGCCGGGGCCGGCAAGACGAGCCTGCTCACCCGCTTTCGGGACGAGCTCACCGCTCAGGGCTGGCTGGTCGCCGTCGGTCGCTGCCCCGAGGTCGAGGGCGCCCCGCCGGCCTGGGCCTGGGTCGAGGCGCTGCGGCAACTCGCCGAGCAGGCACCCCCGGGTGACCTCGCACCGGCGCTCGCCCCGCTGCTCGGTGGGGGCGACGGCGAGCCCGGCGGCGACGTCACCGCCGGCCGGTTCCGGCTGCACCGCGCCGTCGGCGCCTGGTTGGACGCCGCCGCGGCCCGCAGACCGGTCACCGTGATCCTCGACGACCTGCACGCCGCCGACGCCGAGACATTGCTGCTGTTGCAGAGCGTCACCGAGATGACCACCGGCACCGTCCTGTTCGTCGCGGCGCTGCGGCCCGCCGACAACACCGAGCGGCTCGCCGACACGATGGCCGTCCTGGCCCGCCGGTCACCACAGCGGATCCCGCTGGGCGGTCTGACCACGTCCGAGGTCGAACGGCTGCTCGGCGCGCTGGCCCGGACCACCGTCGACCCGGACACGGTCGCCGCGTTGGCCGAGCGGACCGGCGGCAACCCGTTCTACGTCCGGGAGTCGGCGCGACTGCTCGCCGCCGAGGGCACGCTCGTGGCCACCTCCGACGTGCCCGAGGGCGTACGCGACGTGCTGCGCCGACGACTCTCCCGCCTCCCGTCGACGGCCCTCTCGGTGCTGCGTCTCGCCTCGGCCGTGGGACGGGAGGCCGAGGTGCGAACACTCGTCGACGCCGCCGGCACCGACGAGGGCACCGTGCTACGGGCACTGGAAGCCGGGCTGGCCGCCGGGCTGCTCACCGAACCGGCACCCGGGCGAGTGCGGTTCGTGCACGGCCTGGTCTGCGACACCATCTACACCGACCTGCCGCAGCTGCGCCGCACCCGCCTGCACGCGCGGATCGCCGACGCCACCCGCCGGCTGCGGCCCGACGACTACCCCGCCCTGGCCCACCAGTACGCCCGCGCCGCGTCGGCAGACACCGCGCCGCTCGCCGTCGACTACGCCATCCGGGCCGCCGAGCTGGCCGAGCGGCGGTACGCGTACGACGCCGCTATCGAACTGCTCAGCAATGCTGTCGAGGCCGCTGCCACGGTCGCCGGGGACCGCGACGCGCTCCGGGTCGACCTGCTCGGGCGGCTGCTGCGGGCGCAGGCGCGGGCCGGGGCGGTGGCGGCCGCCCGGCAGACCCGCGCTCGGGCGATCGACGTCGCCGCGGCGTCCGGCCGCGACGACCTGCTGGTCGCGGCGTTCACCGCGTGGACCGTCCCCACCCCGTGGCTGACCCACGAGTACGGCGTGGTGGACCACCGGGTCGTCGAGCTGCTCACCCGGCTGCTGCGCGCCGACGACCTGGACCCGGTCGCCCGCTGCCGGCTGCTGGAGGCGCTGGCCACGGAGTTGGACGGCGAGTCCGATCCGCGCGGCGTGGCGGCCGGACGGGAGGCGCTGGTCCTCTCGCAGCGGCTGGACGACCCCGAGCTGCGCGCCCTCGGGCTGGCCGCACGGTTGCGCACCATGAGCTACGAGCGGGAGGCGCCCGACCGTCGGACCTTCGCCCTTGAGCTGCGTGACCTCGCCGACGAGCACGGGCTGGTGACCTACCGTTCGGTCGCCGAGCAGGCGCTGGGCCACTGCGCCGCCGCGCTCAACGAGCCGGACGAGCTACGCCTCAGCGTTGCCCGGCAGGGGTGGCTGGCCGAGACGTACCAGCTGAACGAGGCGCAGACGATCAACCTGTGCTCGCTGGGCGCCCTCGCGCACATCGCCGGCGACTTCGCGGCCGCACGGCGGCACTACGACCAGGTCGCCGTGCAGATGCGGCGGCAGGGTTCGCTGCACGCCGAGGCCTTCCACTACTTCTCCACCGGCACCCTGCTGATCAGCCAGGGGCGGTTCGGTGAGCACCTGGAGGCGACCCGGCGGATACGGGGGTCGTTGGGCCCGATCGTGGACGACCTGCTGGCGCTGGCGCTGATCGGGACCGGGCGCCTGGACGAGGCGCGGGCCATGCCGATCGGGCGGCACACCTACCGCCCGGACTACTTCGAGTCGGCGCTGCTCAGCGTACGGGGAATGGTCGTCGTGGCGCTGGGTCGACGGGACCTGGCCCAACCCGTGATCGACGCGCTGCTCCCGGTACGCGACCAACTGGCCGGTTTCTCCACCACCGCGGCCGTGGTGCGGCCGGTCGCGCTGACGCTCGGTGAGCTGTTCCGGCTGCTGGGACGCACCGAGGAGGCGACCCGGCACTTCACCCTCGCCGCCCGGGTGGCCCGCCGGTGGGAGTCGCCGCACTGGCTGGCCGAGGCGACGGCGGCGATGGCCCGCTGACCGTCACGGTTGGCGGATTCCAAGCCGGTTCCAAGTGGCACCGAGCATGATCAACAGATCTGTGCCAGTTGATCCTCGGAAAGGTCACCGTGAACCAGAACCACCGCGAAGCCATGGCAGACGTACGCGACATGTACATGGCGCACTCGGCGCTCCGTCGCGAATTCAGCCTGCTGCCGCAGCTCGTCCGCGACGTCACCCCGGGCGACACCACGCGCGCGGAGGTCGTCGGCGGCCACGCCGAGATGCTCTGCCACATCCTGCACCTGCACCACGAGGGCGAGGACCTGCTGCTCTGGCCCCGGCTGCTCGAGCGCGGCGGCGCGGAGGCCGCGGCGATCGTCCCCACCATGGAGGCGCAGCACCACGCCATCGAGGACGCCCACGCGGCGGTGGTCGCCCTCCTCCCCCAGTGGCGCCGCACCGCACGCGGCGGTGAGCAACTCGCGGACGCCCTGGAGCAGCTACGCGCCGCGTTGATCGAGCACATGGCCCTGGAGGAGAGCGAGATCCTGCCGCTGGCGCAACGGCACGTCACCGCCCGGGAGTGGATGCAGCTCGGCGAGCACGGCATGAGCAAGTCCCCGAAGAAGCAGCTCCCGCTGGCCTTCGGCCTGGCCATGTACGAGGGCGACCCGGAGGTGGTGAAAGCAGTGCTGGCGCACGCTCCGCTGCCGGCCCGACTGCTCATGCCGATCATCGCGCCCCGGCTGTTCGCCAGCCACGCCAAGCGGGTGCACGGCACCGCCACGCCCCCGCGCATCGGCGCCAGCGTCCGCTGAGCACGATCAGCGGCTCGCCCGACCCAGCTGGGGCGGCGGCTCGCCCGACGCAGCTGGGTCGGCTTCGCGACCAAACCCCACCTCGCCCTGAACATGATCGACGCGGCGGTCCCGGCCGGCTGGGTCGCCGGCGGTACTAGCCCACCTGGCCGCGTCTGGATACCGACGCCGGGGGTGCCAACCGCGCCACGGGCGGGAGCGGCGAGACATCCGGGGAGGCTTGGAATGCCGAGATGGCGAGCGCGGCGAAGCGCCGGGAGGCGCTGACCTGAGCGGTCGGCGAGGTCACGTGGATACCGCTGTTGGCCATGAGCACGAGGATGACGTCGTCCAGGACGAAGTCGGGGCGAAGGCGACCCGCTTCCTTCGCGCGGCGGGCCAGTTCGTCAATCGCTCTGAGCGCGTATTCACGGCGCGCCTCGAAATCAACTGCCTTGGGAAAGGTCGACATAAGAGCTGCGGTAAAGCCTCGGTCGCGTGCGTGCAGTTCACACATTTTCTCGATTACTTGACAGAAACCGTGCCATGGATCCGGATCGGCAAGGCCCTCGTCGACAACGCCGCGACACGCGTACATCTGTTCTGCGAATGCCTCGGTGACCAGCATCTCCTTGGTCGGAAATCGGCGGTACAGGGTGGCGGGTGCAACCCCGGCGCGCCGGGCAACCTCCCGCATCGGCACGTCCAGGCCGTCAACGGCGAAGACCGCGCGGGCGGCGTCGAGGATGCGCTCGCGGTTGTCCAGGGCGTCGGAGCGAAGAGCGTGAGGCAAACGATCGGTCACGGCTCTCACTTTAGCGAGGCGGACAGCGGCGTGCGTTAGCGTCCGTGTGCATGAGGGCTTTGCAATTTTCGAAGTACGGTTCCGCGAGTGTCCTTGAGGTCTCGGAGGCACCGGAACCGCACGCCGGACCCGGCCAGGTACGGGTGGCGGTTCGGGCCTCGGGTGTCAATCCGGCCGACACCTACGTGCGCGCCGGCCGATTTCAGGAGTGGATTCCGCTCCGCCTGCCGCACGTGCCCGGTGTCGACGCTGCCGGCGTGGTGGATGAGATCGGTGACGGGGTGACCACGGCGCGGGTAGGCGACGAGGTTTTCGGGATCACGGACTACGCCCAGATGGGCGGGGCGAACGCCGAATACGCCGTCCTGGCCGCGTGGGCACGGAAGCCGGCCGCACTGACCTGGGAGCAGGCCGGCGGCGCGGCGGGAAACATCGAGACGGCCACCCGTGTGCTCGACCGGTTGGGCGTCAAGGACGGCACCACGCTGTTGATCGAGGGCGCGGCCGGCGGGGTCGGTACGACAGCGATCCAGCTCGCTGTCGCTCGCGGGGCGGCCGTCATCGGCACGGCCAGCGACCGCAACCATGAGTTCGTCGCCTCGCTCGGGGCGATCCCGACCACCTATGGCCCCGGGCTGGCCGAGCGCGTCCGCACTCTGGTGCCCGGCGGGGTGGATGTCGTACTCGACTGTGCCGGCTCTGGTTCCATGCCAGACCTGGTCGGCCTGGTCGCGAGCCCGGACAGGGTGGTGAGCATCGCCGACATCAACGCCGCGGCCTACGGCGTGCACCTGTCACGCGGCTCTGGCCCCGGCGCGGACACACCGGCACTCGAAGGAATCGCCGCCGCCGGCGAACTCGCCGAGCGGAGTCGTTTCACAGTGCCGGTCGCGGCCGTGTTCTCTCTGGAAGAGGCGGCCGCCGCCCACGAGTTGAGTGAGTCCCGCCATGCGCGAGGCAAGATCGTGCTGAAGCCGTAGGGCACCCCACCCAGCCTCTGTGCACCTGACCCGAGCCCGCGCGACCGACCATCCGGTGTGGTCGCGAGCACGGGACGGGCGCTCAGCGGGCGGCCAGGAAGGCCAGCACGCGCGGCCAGGCCGCCGCGGTGGCGTCCGGGGAGTATTCGGCCAGGTCCGGGTCGGTGAACAGGTGACCCAGGCCGGGATAGCGGAAGACCGTCAGATCGGCGTCGGCGTCGGTCATGGCCTGCTGCCACTCGTCGACCTCGTCCGGCGCGTCGTACGGGTCGGGGTCGGCGAGGTGCAGCTGCACCGGCAACCCGGATCGGACCGTTTCCGGGGCACCGCCGGTGCCGTGCAGCAGGAGCAGGCCGGCGGCGTCGGGGCGTTCGGCCAGCAGCGCCCCGGCCACCCCGGCGCCCATCGAGAAACCGGCGAGCACCGTCTCCGGTGGCAGGTCACGCAGCGCGTCGCGGGCCCGGTCCAGCACCACCTCCTGGCCGATCTTGTCGAGTAGCGCGAAGCCCTCCTCGACGGTGTCGGTTGCCGGGACGCCGTACAGGTCGGGGGTGCTGACCTGGTGCCCGGCGGCGCGCAACCGGTCGGCGGCGACGCGCACGGCGGGTCGCAGCCCGTACACGGAGTGGAACAGCACGACGTGTCGCATCCGGTCATCCTGCCGCAGTCGACTGCCCATCCGGGGTGGCCACGCGGAGTGGGACCATGATCGTGGTCGAGTCATCGGACAGCCACTCGGACTGATGTTGGCGAACGGTGCGCCGGAACGGCGACATCGGTAGCCGGCTGAGCTGCTCTACGGGGACGGAACGCTCGGAGGCAGGTCGTCGTCGCGGCCGCTCTGAGGTAGCCCAGCCGCAGCGGCGATGGCTTTGACGGCCTCGTTCAGTCCGGTGGTCTCGGGTAGGACGAGTTCATCCGGCCAGTCCAGGACGTCATGGGCGGCGTACCAGCCGCTCATCTGCTCGGCGGTGAACTCACCGGCCTGCGGGCGCGTGAGGTGCCGGCGCAGGGTCTCGGCCATGGACACGTCGAGATAGCAGAACAGCGACCGGCCCCGGTGGTCGTCCCGCAGGGAGGTCAGCATGTTTCGGTAGCGGCTGCTGTGCATGATGCCCTCCAGCACGACGTGATAGCCGTGGTCCAGCGCGAACCGGACGGTCTGCCCGATCAACGCCGGCGCCGCGCCGCCGGGCTTGTCCCGCTCGCGCAGCAGGATGCGGCGCAGGTAGTCCTGCTCGACCAGGGCGCAGCCCCGGCCGTGCCGGCGTCGTAGCTCGCGGGCGATGCTGCTCTTGCCGGAGCCGGAGTTGCCCCGGATGCAGACGAGGATCGTGTCCGGGCTGCCAGTCGGTTCAGCGAGCACGATGCCACCTCGGCTTCAGTCGTTGCGCACTGTGAGATTGAGGGCGGCCACGGTCAGCTGGGTGAGGTCAGGGAGTTGGTCCTCGCCGAGGGTGACGCCGCGCAGGTTGTCCAACGGCGTCTTGAGGCCCTTCAGCCGGCTGCCCCGCAGGTCGGTGCCGTCGAGTTGGCAGGAGTCCAACTCCAGTCCGGCGAGGACACATGACCGCAGCGCGATGCGAGGTAGTCGGCAGGAAGACCACGCGCCGTTGGTGAGAGTGCAGTCAGTGAAGGCGACCGAGCCGGCGGCGGTGACGCGTTGGAAGGTGGCGTAGTCGAAGCGGCAGCCGTCGAACAGGACGTCCTTGAGGCGTACGTCGGTGAGCCTGGTGCTGGTGAACCGGGAGCCGGTAATGGCGCAGCGTTCGATGGTGATGCCGGTCAGGGTCGCGCCGGAGAAATCGGTGCGGGTGATCTCGCAGCCGTAGAGGCTTCCGGCTTCCCAGGTGCTCTCGCTCAGGTCCACGCCGGTGATAAGGCTGCTGCGAATGCGGGCGTCCTCCAGGTGCGAGCCGTGCCACGCGGCGCCGTTGACGAGGGCCTCGGTGAGGCCGCCGGCCAGGTCCGTCGTGGTGTCGAGGTCGTCCGGTTCGAGGTCCGGCAGAAGAACCTTCACGTCGCCGATCGCGGTAGTACGCATGTGTCCTCAACCTGTGGGGGTGCGGGGTGGGCACGCCACCCCGCACGCCCCGTGGTGGGGCCGCCATCCCTGCGGTCGTCGTCATGACGTGCGCCCGCGTATTACGAGTCAGACCAGTGCCGTCAGCCGCGCGACCAGGTCCGTCGGTGGCGGCATCTCGGCGATCTCGCGGCTGACCTGCGCGGCAGCGGTCCGCAGGCGCTCGTCGGTGAGCAGTTGGGTCAGCGCCCGCGCGGTGATGTCCCGGGGGCGCAGCGCCAGGCCGGCGCCCCGGCGGGCCACCAGCTCGGCGTTGTGCCGCCGGTCCCCCGGACCCGTGGTGGCCAGCTGGGGCAGGCCGGCGGCGAGGGCGCCGAGGGCGCTGCCCGCCCCACCGTGGTGCACCAACGCCGCGCTCGCCGGCAACGCCTCGTCGAGCGGGATCCAGTCGACCACCCGCACGTTGCCGGGCACCGAGCGGGCCGACCGTTCGTCGGGGCGGACCAGCACGATCTCGGCGTCCACCTCGGCTGCGGCGGCCACCACGGCGGGCATCGGCCCCCGGTCGCCGGGGCCGGTGAGGGTGCTGCGGGTGACCAGGATGCGGGGACGCTCACCCGGCTCGCGCAGCCACGCCGGCAACTCCCCGCCGCCGACATAGGACGTGTAGCGCATCGGCCAGCCGCCCTGGGTGGCAACGCTGGGTGGGGCCACGGCGAGGGCGGCGGCCGGTGCGGGCAGCTCGGTGAGGCCGTGGCGGCGCAGCGCCGCGCCGAGTCGGGCGACGGTGGCGCGGACCAGGTCCCGGCCGTCGAAGAGGGCGTTCTCCTGGCGTACGGCCGGCACGTCGAGCCGCGCGGCTGCCACCGCACCGGCGACCGCGAACGGCTCGTGAAGCACCAGATCCGGCCGCCACCGGGTGGCCAGCGCGACCACCGGGTCGGTGAGCTGGTCGTTGAGTGCGCCGAACAGCAGGCCGGCACCCCGGGTGCCGGCGGTGCCGGCCATTTCCGCCCGCGCGATCAGCGGATGACGGGGAAAGACCCGCAGCGCGATCCGGCCGAAGTCGAAGCCCGGCGCGATGTCGTGCACCGCCAGACCGGCGTCGGCGGCGGCCAGGGCTCCGCCGCCGGTGGCCACCAGCACGTCGTGGCCGGCGTCGCGAAGGGCGACCGCGAGCGGCACCAGCGGGAAGACGTGCCCGACGAGCGGGGCGGAGACCACCAGCACGCGCATGGGCCCGATCCTATGTCGACCACTGCCACACCGGAGGGCCCGCAACGTCGGGCAGCGGTCAGGCGGATGGCCGCTGGTCGACGATGCGGCGCATCTTGCCCATCGACCGTTCCACAGTGTCGGGGGCGAGGACGTCGACCGCCACGCTCACGCCGATGGTGTTCTTCACCAGCTGAACCAGCGTGCCGCCGGCCCGCTCGGCGGCGTCCAGGTCGACGTCGGCTCGCCGCTCCACCCGCACCGTGAGGGTGTCCAGCCGGCCGTGCCGATCGAGGACGCACTGGAAGTGCGGCGAGAGCTGCGGGGTGCGCAGGATCAGCTCCTCGATCTGGGTGGGGAAGATGTTCACCCCTCGCAGGATCATCATGTCGTCGGTGCGGCCGGTGATCTTCTCGATCCGGCGCATCGGACGAGCGGTGCCGGGCAGCAGCCGGGTCAGGTCGCGGGTGCGGTAGCGCACGACCGGCATCGCCTCCTTGGTCAGGGAGGTCAACACCAGCTCACCCCGCTCGCCGTCGGGCAGCACCGCCCCGGTGACCGGGTCGATGATCTCCGGGTAGAAGTGGTCCTCCCAGAGGTGCAGCCCGTCCTTGGTCTCGACGCACTCGGTCGCCACGCCGGGGCCCATCACCTCGGAGAGCCCGTAGATGTCGACGGCGTGGATGTCCAGTTGCTGCTCGATCTCGCGGCGCATGTCCTCGGTCCACGGCTCGGCGCCGAAGATGCCCACCTGCAGTGAGGTGGCCCGTGGGTCGATGCCCTGGCGGCGCATCTCGTCGACGATGGCCAGCAGGTAGCTGGGCGTGACCATGATGACCTCGGGTTCGAAGTCGCGGATCAACATGACCTGACGCTCGGTCATGCCCCCGGAGACCGGGATGACCGTGCAGCCCAGCTCCTCGGCTCCGTAGTGCGCGCCCAGGCCTCCGGTGAAGAGCCCGTAGCCGTAGGCGACGTGTACCCGGTCGCCGGGGCGGCCGCCGGAGGCGCGGATCGAGCGGGCCATCAGCCGCGCCCAGGTGCGCAGGTCGTCGCGGGTGTAGCCGACCACGGTCGGCCGACCGGTGGTGCCGGAGGAGGCGTGCAGGCGGGCGACCTGCTCCCGGGGTACGGCGAACATGCCGAACGGGTAGTTCTCCCGTAGCTCCGCCTTGCCGGTGAACGGGAAGCGCGCCAGGTCGTCGAGATCCCGGCAGTCGTCGGGGTGCACCCCGGCCGCGTCGAACGCCAGTCGGTAGTGCGGCACGTTGTCGTACGCGTGCCGCAACGACCAGCGCAGTCGGTCGCGTTGCAGGGCGCGCAGCTCGTCGATGCCGGCGCGCTCGATCGGCTCCAGCTCCTCCGGACGAGGGGTGCGGTCCTGCATCGGCTGCCTCCTTGGCGCGGCGGTCCCGGTGGGGCTGCGGGTACCGTACGCCCGCTGCCGCCCGGGCCGGCGGGCGGTCAGCGGGTGGCCGGCAGCCGGTGCAGGGCGTCGACCAGCGGCGCCAGCTCGGGGGTGGCCTCGGCTTGGGCGAGCGCGTCGGTGAGCACCCGGTCGTGGGTCGGTCGGGTCTGGGCGAGCAGCTCGGAGCCGGCCGGGGTCAGCTCGGTGTAGATGCCGCGCCGGTCGTCGGCGCAGAGGATGCGGGTGAGCAGCCCTCGCTGTTCGAGGCGGGTGACCAGCCGGGTGGTGGCGCTGCCGGAGAGCGCGGCGGCGCGGGCGAGCTGGCTCATCCGCATGTGCCAGCCGTCCTGGCGGGAGAGCGCGTCGAGCACCGTGTATTCGACGACGGAGAGGTCGTGGCCGGCCTGTAGGGCCCGCTCCAGGGACGTCTCGATCAGCCCGTGCAGGGCGGCGAGGGTGCGCCAGCCCTGCGCGCGGATCTCGACCGCGTCGTCGGCGATGCCCATGCCGGCCTCCTCGGTGTGATCTGAACGGACCCCAGGCTACCACGCTTGCGCCGATATAAAGCGCGTGCAAGTATTTCGTTGCTGGCGCGTGTAGTTGCACGCGCCGCATATCTGCCCTCTCTCGATGGGAAGACCATGTCCGTACGCCAAAAGTCCCTGCCGCCCGGCCTGATCGCGCTGGCCATCGGCGCCTTCGGCATCGGGCTCACCGAATTCGTGATCATGGGCCTGCTGCCCGAGGTGGCCGCCGACTTCGCGGTCACGGAGCCCGTGGCCGGCTGGTTGATCTCCGGCTACGCGCTCAGCGTGGCCGTCGGCGGGGTCGCCCTCACCGCAGCGGTCACCCGCCTGCCGCGCAAACCCGTACTGCTCGGTCTGATGGTGCTGTTCATCATCGGCAACCTGCTCTCCGCCGTCGCCGGCGACTACGCCGTGATGATGGCCGGCCGGATCGTCGCCGCGCTCTGCCACGGCGCGTTCTTCGGCATCGGCGCGGTGGTCGCCGCCGGCCTGGTCGCACCGGCCCGACGGGCGGGCGCCATCGCCATGATGTTCGCCGGCCTGACCATCGCCAACGTGCTCGGCGTGCCGTTCGGCACCTTCCTCGGGCAGCACTTCGGCTGGCGGTCGACGTTCTGGGCGATCACCGCCATCGGGGTGGTCGCCCTGATCGGGCTGGCCCTGCTCATCCCGGCGGGCGCCACCGCCAACGCCGACCGCCCGGCCGGCGGGCTGCGCGGCGAGCTGCGCGCCTTCACCCACCCGCAGGTCTGGCTCTCCCTGGTGATCACCGTCCTGGGCTTCGGTGGGATGTTCGGCGCGTTCACCTACATCGCCTACACGCTCACCGAGGTCAGCGGCTTCGCCACCAGCACCGTGCCGTGGCTGCTCGTCCTCTTCGGCGTGGGGCTCTTCGCGGGCAACCTGCTCGGCGGTCGGGCGGCGGACAGGTCACTGTCGCGCACGCTGGTCACCGTCCTGGCGGTGCTCACCGTGGTGCTCGTCGGCTTCGCGCTGACCGCCACGAATCCGGTGCTGACCATCGTCGCGCTGGTGCTGATGGGCGGGTTCGGCTTCGCCACCGTACCGCCGCTGCAAATGCGGATCATGCGGTACGCCCACCAGGCGCCGACCCTGGCGTCCGGGGCGAACATCGCCGCGTTCAACCTCGGCAACGCGTTGGGCGCGTGGATCGGCGGGGTGACCATCGCCGCCGGACTCGGCTACACCTCGCCGATCTGGGCCGGGGCCGCACTCACCCTCATCGGTCTGGGCGTACTCCTCGGCGCGCTGCGGCTGGCCCGCCGCGACGAGCCGGCCCGGGCCGACGCGAGCCTGGTGGACGCCCCGGTCTGACCTCGCCGGGAGGAGGACGCCGGGCCGGGCGGATGCCCGCCCGGCGTCGCTCTGATCATCGCCCCGCCATCGTCCCGCAATTGCAAAAGATGTGCAACAAGGTCTGGACAACACGCTCGTGCCGTAACTAGCCTGATCGCTATGAGTCCTTACATTGTGGATCCCTGGGCGTGGCAGGAGAGCTGGGACCGTCAGCAGGAGGCCTACCTCCCGGACCGGGAGCACCGGTTCACCGCGATGCTCGACACCGTCGACGCGGTCCTCGACGGCCGGCCGCCGCGGGTGCTCGACCTGGCCGGCGGCACCGGCAGCATCTCGCTGCGGACGCTGGCGCGCTTCCCCGCCGCGGAGCCGACGCTGGTCGACCTCGACCCGGCGCTGCTCGCCATCGCCGCCGCCTCGCTGGCCGGCCGGGCCACCATCGTCACGGCCGACCTCGGCACCACGGAGTGGCGCTCCACGCTCCCCCACCAGGAGTACGACGCCGTGCTCACCGCCACCGCAATGCACTGGCTGCCGGCCGACCGGCTCGGGCAGCTCTACGCCGAACTGCGCGACGTGCTGCGACCGGGCGGCGTCTTCGTCAACGCCGACCACATGCCCGACGACACCCTGCCTGAGCTGACCAAGCGGCTGATGGACCGGGCCCGGGACCGGCGCAACGCCCGGTACGCCGCCGGCTCGACGCTGTCCTGGTCGGAGTGGTGGGAGCGGGCCGGCGCCGACCCGGCGCTCGCCCCGCTGGTCGCTCAGCGACACGCCATCTACCCGACCGGGCACAGCCCCGAGTGGAACCCGCCGGTCTCCTGGCACCTGGCCGCGCTCACCGCGGCGGGCTTCAGCGAGGTCGGCACGGTCTGGCGAGGCGGCCCCGACGCCGTCGTCGCGGCGGTGCGCTGACGCCGGTGGCCGGCGGTGCGCTGACGCCGCCGTCGCCGCACTACGCTGAGGAGCCGTGCCAGAGCCGTTCGAGCCGCGTACCGACCCCGACGTCGACCTGCGCGTCCCCGCCGACCGCCGCGAGCTGACCGCGCGCCCCGCGACGGTCCTCGCCGCGATCGCGGCCGGCGGGGTGCTCGGCGCGCTGGCCCGAGCCGGCCTGCAACACGCCGTTCCGCACCCGCCGACCGGCTTCGCTTGGGCCACGTTCACCATCAACACGTTCGGCTGCCTGCTGATCGGCGTGCTGATGGCGGTGCTCGGGCACCTCGACGGTGGACCGCCGCTGGCTCGCCCGTTTCTCGGGGTCGGGGTGCTCGGCGGGTTCACCACCTTCTCCACCTACGCGGTCGACGTCCAGCAGGCGATCGTCGTGAGCGCACCGGGCACGGCGCTGGCGTACCTCGCCGCGACGGTGCTCGGGGCACTCGCCGCGGTCGCCCTGGGCGACGCCGTCACCGCCGGGCTGCTGCGTCGGGCGACCCGATGACCGTGCTGCTCATCGCCCTGGGCGCGGCCGTCGGCGCGCCGCTGCGCTACCTCACCGACCGGGCCGTGCAGTCCCGGCACGGCTCGGTGTTCCCCTGGGGCACGCTGCTCGTCAACGTGGCCGGGTCGTTGCTGCTCGGCGTCCTGGTCGGGTGGCCGGCCGGCCCGGTGGTCAGCGCGTTGCTCGGCACCGGGTTCTGCGGCGCGCTGACCACCTACTCCACCTTCAGCTACGAGACGCTACGGCTGACCACTGGCGGTCATCGACTCCTCGCGCTGGCCAACGTACTCGGCAGCGTGGCTGCCGGGCTCGCCGCGGCCACCGCCGGCTACGCAGTGGCCCGCGCCCTGACCGGCTGACCGCACACCAGCCGCGCCCCGCCGAACTCCATCCCCCGCAACGCCTGGACCAGGCGTTCCCCACGAACACACCGAGGGTATATACGCGAGGTATACCCTCGGTGTAGTCTGCTGGCATGAGCGTGCCACTGACCCTTCTCGGCCTCCTCGAACGCGAGCCCAGCCACGGTTACGACCTGAAGCGCGACTACGACGCCTTCTTCGGCCGGGGTAAGCCACTGCCGTTCGGCCAGGTCTACTCCACCCTCAGCCGACTCGCCCGCGACGGCAAGGTGGTGATCAGCGACGTCGCCCCCGGTTCCGGCCCCGACCGCAAGCGCTACATCATCACCGACGTCGGCGCGACCGAGGTCGAGCAGTGGCTGACCCAACCCGTCGACCCGGAACCGCACCTCCAGACGGTGCTCTTCGCCAAGGTCGTGCTCGCGCTGATGCTGGACCGCCCGGCCGCCGAATACCTCGACACGCAGCGCAGCGCGCACCTGCACCGGATGCGTGAGCTGACCGAGATCAAGCGCGCCGGCAGCCTGGTCGACGCGCTGCTCGCCGACCACGGCCTCTATCACCTGGAGGCGGACCTCCGATGGATCGAGATGACCGGCGCCCGACTGGACGCCCTACGGAAAGAGGTACGGCCGTGAGCGTCGTGATCGAAGCGCGCGACGTCGAGTTCTCCTTCGGCCAGACCCCCGCCCTGCGCGGCGCCAGCGTCGCCGTGGAGGCGGGCGAGATCCTCGCCGTCATGGGCCCCAGCGGCTCGGGCAAGTCCACCCTGTTGCACTGCCTGGCCGGCATTCTGGTGCCCGACTCCGGCGAGATCCTCTTCGACGGGGCCCGGGTGCACGCCATGGCCGAGACCGAACGCAGCAGCCTGCGCCGGGACCGGTTCGGTTTCGTGTTCCAGTTCGGTCAACTCGTCCCCGAGCTGACCGCTGTGGAGAACGTCGCGCTGCCGCTGCTGCTCAGCGGCGTACACCGCAAGCAGGCGCTGCCCCGGGCGCGAGCCTGGTTCACGCGCCTCGGGCTGGACGGCCTGGAGCACCGGCGCTCGGGTGAGCTCTCCGGCGGGCAGGCGCAACGGGTCGCCCTGGCCCGCGGCCTGGTCGCCGAGCCGCAGGTGCTCTTCGCCGACGAGCCGACCGGCGCGCTCGACTCGCTCACCGGCGAGCAGGTGATGGACCTGCTGGTCGGCGCCGCCCGCGAGCAGGGCACCACAGTCATCCTGGTGACCCACGAGCCGAGGATCGCGGCGTACGCCGACCGCGAGGTCATGGTCCGCGACGGGCGCGTGAACGCGCCGGACCGGATCGCCTCGTGATCCGCTTCGGGCTCCGCCTCGCCGTGGCCGGCGGACGTGAGGCGCTCACCCGCCTGATCGTCATCGCCGCCGCCGTCGCGGTCGGCAGCGGGCTGCTGCTGACCACCCTCGCCGGGGTCAACGCGGTCAACTCCCAGCTCACCCGGTACGCGTCGATGTATCCCAACGCCTCGACCGGCGACGCCGACCCGCTGTGGTGGTCGACCCGGCAGGACTACTTCCACGGTGAGCAGATCATTCGGATCGATGTCGCCGCGACCGGCTCGACAGCGCCCACCCCGGTCGGTATCCCGACCACCCCGGGTCCCGGCGAGTACTACGCCTCGCCCGCGTTTCGAGAACTGCTGGCCGACCACCCGGCCGACCAACTGGGCGACCGCTACCCCGGGCGTGACCTCGGAACCGTTGGCCCGGCCGCGCTGACCTCGCCGGACACCCTGCTGGTCATCGCCGGCGGCGCCCCCGACCAGGTCGCCAAGCTACCCGCTGCGAAGCAGGTCACCAGCGTCGGCGATACCCCCGCCCTCCCCGAGACCACTGTGAACCTGATCCTGGGCGTGGTCGCCGGCGGGCTGCTCTTCCCGGTGCTGATCTTCATCGGCACGGCCACCCGGCTCAGCGCCGCCCGTCGGGAGCAACGCTTCGCCGCGATGCGCCTGGTCGGCGCGACCCCCCGGCAGATCTCGATGGTCGCCGCGGTGGAGGCGGCCGCCGCCGCCGTCGCCGGCACCGCCGTCGGCTTCGGACTGTTCTACGCCTTCCGCGATCCGCTCGCGGCCATCCCGTTCACCGGCATGCCGTTCTTCCCCAGCGACATGTCCCTGGGGGTGCTGGACGTCCTGCTGGTGGCGCTCGGCGTCCCGGCCGGCGCGGCGCTGGCGGCCCAGGTCTCGCTGCGCCGGGTGCGGATCTCGCCGCTGGGCGTCACCCGGCGGGTCACCCCCCGGGCGCCGCGCGCGTACCGGCTGATCCCGGCCCTGCTCGGTGTCGCCGTGCTGTTCTTCGCCATCGGCTTCAAACCGGAAACGTCCGACGGCCAGGCCGCGGTGTTCCTGCCCGGGCTGCTGCTCATCATGGCCGGCCTGGTCTTCGCCGGCCCGTGGTTGACGATGGTCGGCGCCCGGGTGATGGCTCGGTACGCCAACCGCCCGGCCACGCTCATCGCCGCGCGACGCCTCGCCGACAATCCGAAGGCTGGCTTCCGGGCGATCAGCGGCATCATGCTCGCGCTCTTCGTCACGAGCGTGGCCGTCGGCGTGATCACCACGATCGTCGTCAATCGCGGCCCGGCGCCCACCGGTTCGACCGATGCGGGCACGGTGACCACCGTCTTCGACGAGAAGGTGCCGTCGGTGCCCGACACGCTCTTCGCCGAGCTGCGGGCAATCACCGGGGTACGCTCCGCGACCGCGATCCGAGAAGCCCCGGACATCAACAGCGGCGGGGAGGGCGGGGTGATCGCCTGCGCCGACCTCCCGAACGCGTACGGCCGGTGCGCCCAGGGCGCCACCGTCATCGAGGTACCGATGGGTCTGAGCCGGTGGCGGGAGTCGGCGTCGTCCGCGACGGAGTGGCGCGCGGCGTCGATCACGCTCGACGAACTCCAGCGGCTACCCGTGGTGTCGATGGTCGTCGGCACGGACGGCTCCGCCGCCGCCGTCGAGCGCACCCGTACCGTGCTGGAGGTCGCCTTCCCGACCTTCTGGGTCGGGCCTAACGTGCCCGGTGACTTCGAGTCGGACTTCGCGAACACGCTGCGCGGCTGGGAGCAACTGGCCAACGTGGTCATCATCGCCAGTCTCGCGCTCGGTGGGTGCAGTCTCGCTGTCAGCGTCATCGGCGGTCTCACCGAACGCCGACGCCCGTTCAGCCTGCTGCGCCTCAGCGGCGCTCCGGTGCGGGTCCTGCGTCGGGTGGTGGCGCTGGAGAGCGCCGTGCCGATGCTCGCCGTCGCCGCCGTCGCCATCGGCATGGGCCTGCTCGCCGCCCACCTGTTCCTCCGGGCGCAGATGGGCTACACCCTCGTCGCGCCGCAGCTGGGCTTCTACGTGATCGTCGTGGTCGGATTGGCAGCCTGCCTCGGCGTCATCGCCTCCACCCTGCCGCTGCTGGAACGCATCACCGGGCCGGAGACCGCCCGCAGCGAGTAGTCGTCATCCGGTCGGCCCGGTGGTGGTGAGAGCTACCACCGGGCCGAGGACGAAGACAGCGGGCGGACCGACGCCCTCCCGGGCGGCGACCGCGCCGATCTCGTCCAGCCGGGCGGGCACCGACCGCTGGGCGGGCAGCCCGGCGTCCTGCACTGCCAGCACCGGAGTCTCCGGGGCACGACCGTGCTCGATCAGCACTGACGCGATCTTGGCGATGGTGTCGACAGCCATCAGCAGCACGACGGTGCCCCGGACCCGGGCCAGCGCCGCCCAGTCGACGAGCGAGTCGGGATGCCCTGGCGGCAGGTGCCCCGACACGACCGTGACGTCGTGCGCCACGCCCCGGTGCGTCACCGGCACGCCGGCGAGGGCCGGTGCGGCGAGCGCGCTGCTCACCCCGGGCACCACGGTCACCGGGACACCGGCCGCCGTGCAGGCCTGCACCTCCTCGTGGCCGCGCCCGAAGACGTACGGGTCACCACCCTTGAGCCGGACCACCCGGCGACCGGCGCGGGCGTGCGACACCAGTGCCTCGTTGATCGCCTCCTGGGCCACCGACGGGCCACGGGGCACCTTCGCGGCGTCGACCACCAGCACGTCGGGGCGCAGCCCCGCGAGCAGCCCCTGCGGGGCGAGGCGGTCGACCACCACGACGTCCGCCGCGTCGAGCAACGCCTTTCCGCGTACCGTGATCAGGTCGTCGGGCCCCGGCCCGCCGCCGACCACGGCGACCGAGCCGTGGTCGTGGTGTGCGTGGTCGTGGTCGTGGTGATCGTGCCCGTGATGGTGATGGTGGCCGACCGGGTCGTCGGGGTGGTCGTGCGGGCGTTGCGGGCGACCCACCTTGTCCGCGAAGCCGGGCATCAACACCCGGTACGCGCAGGTGTCGCAGTTCATCCGGATGTCCCCGCCCAGCGCCTCGGCGTACCGCTCCAGGACGAGATCGGCGAGGGCGTCACAGTCGCCGATCACCTCGGCGACCCGGACGTCCAGGTCGGGGTGGGCGGCGGCGAACTCGGCCGACTGGGCGACGATCCGGTCCGGTAGAACCCCGGCGAACAGGAAGTACGGCGCCACCACGATCCGGCGCGCCCCGAGGCGGCGCAGGCGCTCCAGCACGGCCGGCACCGACGGCTGTGCCAGGGAGATGAACCCCGGCTCCACGCCCGCGTAGCCGCGTCCCTCCCAGAGCAGCCGGGCGACCTTGGCGACCTCGGCGTTGGCGTCCGGGTCGGTGGACCCCCGGCCGATCAACGCCACCCATGTGCTGGCCCGGTCGGCACCAGCCGGCTCCGTGCCGGCCCGGTCGGCACCAGCCAGTGCGGCGTCGATGCGCTGTTCGAGGGCTTCGTGCAGCAGCGGGTGGGGGCCGAGCGGGCGGCCGTAGCGGTAGCTCAGCCCGCTGTGGCGCTGCTGCTCCCGGGCCATCGCGGCGGGGATGTCGCCCTTGCCGTGACCGGCGCCGGTGAGCACCAGCGGCAACGCCACCAGCGCGCGGTGCCCCCGGGCGACGAGAGCGCCGACCGCGTCGGTCAGCGGTGGGCGGGACAGCTCGATGAAGCCGCCCTCGACGTCGCCGATGTCACCGCGACCGCGGACCCGTTCGACGAGAGCGGCGAACTGCTCGACCCCGGCCGCGCTGCGCGTGCCGTGCCCGACGATGACCAACCCGGTCATGACTTCTCCTCGACGTAGAGCAGGGCGTTGAGGGCGGCGGCGGCGACCGCCGAGCCACCCTTCTCCCCCACGTTGGACACGGCGGGCAGGCCGCTGGCCCGCAGCGCCGCCTTCGACTCGGCGGCGCCCACGAAGCCGACCGGCAGGCCGACGACGAGCGCCGGTGCGGCGTCCACTGTGAGCAGTTCGACGAGCGCGGTGGGCGCGCAGCCGACCACCCAGACCGCTCCGGCCCCGACCCGCTGCACTGCGATCCGGACAGCCGCCGCCGAGCGGGTGATCCCGGCCGAGCGGCCCAGCGCGGCGGCGGCGGGTTCGGCGACCGGGCAGACCAGTTCCAGGCCGGCCCGGGTGATGCCGGCGGCGACCATCGCCACGTCGGTGACCACTGGCGCCCCGGCGCGCAGCGCCGCCAGCCCCGACTCCAGGGCTGCCTCGTCGCACACGAGGTCGTCGACGTACGCGAGGTCGGCGCTGGCGTGCACCACCCGCTCGGTCACCGCGCGGGTCAGCGGCGGCAGGTGCGACAGGTCGACGCGCTCGCGCAGGATGCGGTACGACTCGGCCTCGATGGGGTGCACCACCCGGCTCATCGGGCTCCTTCACAGGGGTCGGGCTCGACGACGCGGATCGCGTCGACCGGGCAGATCTCCAGGCACTCCAGGCAGCCGGTGCACCGGTCGGCGCGGACCGTGAGGCCACCGGCGACCGGTCGGATCGCGTGTGTGGGGCAGGTGAGCAGGCAGGCGCCGCAGCCCTGGCAGGCGTCGATCGTCACGAACGCCACCGGTACCCCCGGGGTGTGACCATCCGGCCGGCGACCAGCCGGGTGTCGCTGCTGCCGACGACCACGACGCTGTACATGTCGACGATGGCCGGGTCGAGCGTGGCCACTGTGGCGAGGTGCACCCGTTCGCCGGGGCGGCTGGCGTTGCGCACCACGCCCACCGGGGTGTCCGGTGACCGGTGCGCGGCGAGGATGCCGAGCGCCCTGCCGAGCTGCCAGTCGCGGGCCCGACTGCGCGGGTTGTAGAAGAGCGTCACGAAGTCACCCTCGGCGGCGGCGGTCACCCGCCGCTCGATGACGTCCCACGGGGTGTGCAGATCGGACAGGCTCAGGTAGGCGTGGTCGTGGCCGAGCGGCGCGCCGAGCAGCGCCCCGGCGGCGAGGGCGGCGGTGACGCCGGGCACGCCCACCACGTCGATGCGCTCGTCGGCGTACTCCAGGGCGGGGCTGGCCATCGCGTACACCCCGGCGTCGCCGGAGCCGATCAGCGCGACCGCCCGGCCGGCGGCGGCCTCGGCGACGGCGGCGCGCGCCCGCGCCTCCTCCGCGCCCAGCCCGCTGGAGAGCACCCGGGTTCCGGGGCGGAGCACCTCGCGGACCTGCTCCAGGTACTGGTCGAGCCCGACCACCACGGCGGCGCGACGTAGCTCGGCCACCGCGCGCGGGGTGCGCAGGTCGGCGGCGCCCGGCCCGAGGCCGACGACGGCCAGCCGGCCGCGTGGCGCGTGCCGGGCCACCGCCACGGTGGCCATCGCCGTCGCGGTCTTCCCCACCAGCAGCGTCGCGTCGTCGACCCGACCGTCCGGGCCGAGCAGGGCCGCGGCCTCCGCCACGCTCGGCGTGCCGACCGCAGCCCGGACCACCTCGCTGGGGTGCGGCACGTCGACCGCCGCCAGCCGCGTCGCCGGCCAGGTCACCAGGGGTACGCCGAGCGCGTCGACGGTGCTGCGGATGCCCGCCTCGTCGGCCTTGATGTCGGCGGTGGCCAGGCAGCGCAGGCTCGCCGGGTCGAGACCGGCGTCGGCCAGCACCCGGTGCAGCAGCTCCGCCACCTCGGCGGCGGGTACGCCCCGACTCGCGCCCACGCCGGCGACCAGCGACGGCGGCCGCAGCACGGCGGTCCGCTGGTCGGACGGCACCACCCGGTCGGTGACCAGCAGCCGGTACCCGTCGTCCGTCGGGTCCTCGTCGGCCGCGCGCACGTTCGGGGGCAGGGCGGGCAGCGGCCAGTCGGCGTCGGCGATCAGCCGGACCGGCTCGCCGTCCAGGATGGCCCGGGACACCGCGGCGACAGCGCCCTGCACGGGCCAGCCGAGGGTGTCCAGCCCCGGCAGGTCGACCGCGTCGGTGGCGGTGGTGATCACCGGTTGGGCGTCCAGCAGGGCGGCGACCTGTTCGGCGAGCGCGTTGCCCCCGCCGGCGTGCCCACCGAGCAGCGCCACGGCGTGCCGGGCCGCCTCGTCGACGACCACCACCGCCGGGTCGGTGTGCTTGTCGTCGAGCAGCGGCGCGACGATGCGCACCACCGCCCCGGTGGCCAGGAACGCGATGACCGCGTCACATCCGGCCCAGGCGGTCCGCAGCGCGTCGGCGACGGTCTCCGCCTCGACCAGCCGGGCGTGCGGCCAGGCGGCGGTCAGGGTGTCGGCGTGCCGGCGGCCGGCGGCGGTGGCCGCCACCAGGCCGATCCGGGCGGGCGGGTTCTGGTCGGTCACTGGCGCTCCCCGGTGAGGACGACCACCGGGTTGGTGGCCGCGAGGCGGATCGACCCGCCGGGCAGGTCGGCGAGGCGGGCGGCGGAGAGCTGGCTGCCCTCGACCGTGTAGCCGGCGGCGCGCAGCAGACCCACGGCCGGTGCGACCCGGTCCAGTGCGGCCAGGGTGAGCACCACCCGCTCGGGTTGGCGGGCCACCACGGCGGTGAGGACGTCGACGCCGCCACCGCCGATGAAGACCGCGTCGGGTTCGGGGAGGTCGGCCAGCGCCGCCGGGGCATGTCCGGCAACCAGCCGGACGTGCACGGCGTGCGCGGCGGCGTTGACCTGGATGGTGGCACCGGCCTCGGGGTCCTTTTCGACGGCGAGCACGGCCGCGCCGAGCAGCGCGCACTCGATGCCGACCGAGCCGCTGCCCGCCCCGATGTCCCAGATCAGCCGGCCCAGTCGGGGGCGCAGCCGGGCGACGACAAGGGCGCGCACCTCCGACTTCGTGATCATGGAGTCGCGGTGGGCGTACCGGGTCTCCGGCAGCGCCCAGCCTCCGGCCGGCGCGGCGGCGGGCTGGTTGTCGGCGCGCATCCCGCCGGCCGCGCCCCTCTTGGGAACAGCGTCGGCGGGCACGGACCCGGCCGGTACGGGGTCGGCCGGTACGGGGTCGGCCGGTACGGGGTCGGCCGGTACGGGGTCGGCCGGTACGGGGTCGGCCGGTACGGGGTCGGCCGGTACGGGGTCGGCCGGTACGGGGTCGGCCGGTACGGGGTCGGCCGGTACGGGGTCGGCGAGGCTGAGCAGGACGTGCGGGTCGGCCCAGGTCTCGGCGGTGGCCTGTTCGGGGGTCACCGCGCGGATCCGTTCGGCGGCGGTGCCCAGGTGCTCGGCGACCAGCAGGCGACGCGACCAGCCGATCAGGCCGGCGCCCAGCTCGGCCGCGCCGGCGCCGGGCGCGGTGAGCACCGCGACCAGTGGCAGCGCCCGGCAGGCGTTCACTGCGGCTCGGGGGTCGCGCCCGTGCGCGGTGACCACGGCGGCGCCGTCCCAGGGCAGCCCGGCGCGGGCGAACGCGGCGGCCACACTGGACACCGCCGGCACCACCCGCAGGGGCAGCCCGGCCTCGCGCAGCCGTCGGACGATGCCGAACAGGCCGGGATCGCCGCTGGCCAGCACGACGGCCGGCACCCCGGCGGCGACGGCCTCGGCGAGGCGGCGCAGGGCGGGGGCGAGCGGCCCGAGGGTGACGGTGTCCGCGCCGGCCGGTATGGGCACGGCGGCCAGGTGCCGGGTGGCCCCGACCACCAGCCCGGCGGTGGCCAGCACCGGGGCGAGCGCGGGGTGCGGCGGTGCGCCCGCCGCGTCCAGACCGACCACTGTCACGGCGGTCGCCGGGGCCACAGGCGTCACCGCGGCCATCCGCGTCATCGGGGCCACCGGCCGGACGAGGCGACGACGTGCGTTCCGGCGAAGTCGACCATCGCCACGTCCACTGCGACAGTCGGCCCGGCGAAGCGCCGCAGCACCTGGCGGACCCGCTGGCAGAGCAGGTCGCCGGCCGGGGCGAGCAGCCCGGCGGCCTCCCACAGCTCGTACGCGTGCCGCCCGGTGTTCGCCTCGGTCACGGCGGCGACGAGCGACGGGTCGCCGCCGGCCTCGGCGGTCACCGCGCCGAGCAGGGAAAGGTCCACAGTGGAGCGGGTGTAGTGGGTCATCAGGATGCCGGCCGCGAGTTTGGCGAGCTTGCCGGCCATGCCGACGAAGACCACCCCGGTCATCGCGTCACCCACGGCGGCGGTCACCGCGGCCCCGGTGAAGTCGCCGACCTCGACGAAGCAGACCTCGGGCAGGTCGGGCAATAGCGCGCGGGCGGCCCGCTCAGTACGCCCGCCGGTGCAGAGCACCACTGTCGGCTCGCCCTGGGCGGCCATCACGTGCACGGCCTGCACGACGCTGGCCCGCCACGACGCGGTGGAGAACGGGCGGACGATCCCGGTGGTGCCGAGGATCGAGATGCCGCCGAGGATGCCGAGCCGACGGTTGGTGGTCTTGCGGGCCATGATCTCGCCCCGGGGCACGCTGATCACCACCCGGACCCCGACCTCGCTGAGGTCGACCACCTCGGCCACCGCCTCGCCGATCATCCGGCGGGGGGTGTCGTTGATCGCTGGCCCGCCGACCGCGAGCCCGAGGCCGGGTTTGGTGACGGTGCCGACGCCGGCACCACCCGCCAGCCGCAGGCCGGGCACGTCGGTCCAGTTCACTGTGGCGGTCAGCTCGGCGCCGTGGGTGACGTCCGGGTCGTCCCCGGCGTCCTTGACCACCACCGCCTCGGCCCGGACCGGTGGGGTGCCGGTCACCTCGCAGCGCTCCACCGGGAAGCGCACCCGACGTCCGGCGGGCAGCCCGATCTCCACCTCCTGCTGGGTGGTGCCGGTGACCAGGGCGGTGACCGCGGCCTTGGCCGCCGCCGTCGCGCACGCGCCGGTGGTCCAGCCGGTGCGCAGCGCGGTGGGCCGGACCTTCGCGGTGCGCGGCAGGTCCGGCTCGCGCAGCGGCGGCTCGGCGTACGTCATGGTGTGGCTGTCCCCCCGGTGCGGGCGCTTGCCTGGCGGCGCAGCTCGGCGCGGGCGGCCGGCTCGGCGCGGCGGAAGGTGTGGAAGTGCCCGGGGTGGTAGAGGTGCGAGCGGGTGCCCTCGGCGGCGAGGGCCGGACCGACCAGGAAGAGGGTGTGCTTCCACAGCTTGTGCTGCTTGACCGTCGCCTCCAGGGTGCCGACCGTGCAGCGCACCACCAGTTCGTCGGGCCAGGTCGCCTGGTACGCCACCACGGCCGGGGTGTCCTCCGGGTAGCCGCCGGCCAGCAGCTCGGCCTGCACCTGCCCGGAGCGGGCGGCGGAGAGGAACAGCGCCATGGTGGTGCCGTGCCGGGCGAAGTCGCGAACCCGCTCGCCGGGTGGCATCGGGGTCTTGCCGCCTTCGAGGCGGGTGAGGATGACCGACTGGGCCACCTCGGGCACTGTCAGCTCGCGGCCGACGATCGCCGCGACGGCGGTGAACGAGGACACCCCGGGCACGATCTCGACGGCCAGGTCGAGCGCCCGGCACACGTCCAGTTGCTCCTGCACCGCGCCCCACAGCGCCGGGTCTCCGGAGTGGATCCGGGCCACGCTCAGCCCCTGCTCGGCGGCGCGCCGGTAGAGCGGCAGCACCCCCTCGATGGGCAGCTGCGACGAGTCGACGATCTCCGCGCCGGGGCGGGCGTGGTCGAGCACGTCGGCGTGCACCAGGCTGGCCGCCCAGATGACGATGTCCGCCTCGGCGATGACCCGGGCGGCCCGCACTGTCAGCAGGTCCGCCGCCCCCGGGCCGGCTCCGACGAACCACACCTTGCCGTCGCTGGTCACAGCTTTCCTCCTCGGTGCTCGCGGCGGGCCGGAACCAGCAGCGTCGACAGGTACGGCAGGTCGTGCTCGGTGTCGTCGACCGGCCCGATGCGTTCACCGGGGAGCCCCAGGCTGCGTCCGAGCACCGCGTCGGCGAGGCGGCCCTGCCGGCGCAGCTCGGCGAGCAGTTCCGGGTGCCGTCGCCAGCCCTTGTAGGCGACCACGGTGCCCGGCCCGGCGAGGGCGTCGGCGAAGAGCGCCAGGCCGGCGGTGGCCGGCAGCAGGGTGAGCGGTTCGCGTCCCTCGCAGAGCGGGGTGCCGCTGCGGGCCGCCAACTCCTGCATGGCGGTGACGCCGGGCACTGTCGCCACCCGCACCGCCGGGCGCAGCGCGCGGACGCTCTGGGCCAGGTAACCGAAGGTGGAGTAGACGTTGGGATCGCCGATGGTGGCGAACGCGAGGGACCGGGCGCCCGCGTCGATCGCCTCGACCACCACCCGGGCGGCGTCGTCCCAGGCGGCCGCCCGGCGCGCGGTGACCCCACCCCGGTCGTCCAACGCTAACGGCAGCCGGCGCAGCCGCTCCGCCGCGACGTGGGAGCGCACTGTCGCCTCGGCCCGCCCGGCGTCCGCACCCGGCGAGGCCGCACCGGCGGGAGCGACCCGGTCCGCCATCACGGGTACGAAGACCAGGTCGGCCTCGCGCAGCAGCCGCACCGCCCTGACGGTGAGCAGTTCCGGGTCGCCCGGGCCGACGCCGACCCCGGTGAGCGTGGCGTCGGCGCTCATCGGCACGCCTCGACCAGTCGACGGGCCGCCTCCGGGTGGCCGGCCCAGTGGGTGTGCAGGTAGGACGCGTGCACCCGGCCGGCGACGAAGCCGTGCCCGGTGTCGTTCCAACGCCACGCCGGTGCGTCGCCGTGCCCGGGGTCGGTGGTGGTGCGGTGGAACTCGTGGCCGCGTACCGGCTCGCCGGCGCGCGCCACCGGGGAGTCGGTGACGGCGAGGGCCTCCCGGTAGCCGAGGGTGAGCCGGTCGGTCATCCGGGCGGTCAGGTCCAGCCGGCCGCACATCGGTACGCCGTCCAGGGACCGCCCGAGGTAGAGCAGTCCGGCGCACTCGGCCACGATCGGCCCGTCGAAGTCAGCCAGTTCGGCGCGGAGCCCGGTGTTGTCGGCAAGCGTCTGGGCGTACGCCTCGGGGAAGCCGCCGCCGATCACGACCGCCCGGGTGCCGGTGGGCAGCGCCGGGTCACGCAGCGGGTCGACGGTGACGACCTCCGCGCCGGCCGCGGTGAGCAGTTCGGCGGTCTCCGCGTACGAGAAGGTGAAGGCCGGGCCACCGGCGAGGGCGACCCGTGGGCGCTCGACGCCGGCCGGCCCGCCGACGGCGGCGACCGGGTCCCACGCCGGGGTGGTCAGCGGCGGGGCGCTCCGGGCCAGGGCGAGCACGGCGTCGAGGTCCACTGTGGCCTCGACCAGCTCGGCGAGCGCGGTGACGATCGCGACCGATTCGGGTGCCCGCTCGGCGACCGGCACCAGTCCGAGGTGCCGGGCCGGCGCGGCCACCTCGGCGGCGCGGGTGACCGCCCCGAGCACCGGTACGTCCACCTCGGCGAGGGCGTCGCGCAGCAGCGTCTCGTGCCGGGGTGAGCCGACCCGGTTGAGGATCACCCCGCCGATCCGTACCGCCGGATCGAACGCGGCCATGCCGAGGGTGAGCGCGGCGGCCGACCGGCCCTGCGCGGTGGTGTCCAGCACCAGCAGCACGGGTGCCTCGATCAGCCGGGCGACGTGCGCGGTGGAGGCGTAGTCGCGGCGGCCCACCGCGCCGTCGTGCAGGCCCATGACGCCCTCGACCACGGCGATGTCGGCGGGCGTGGGGACGCTCGCGCCGTGGCGCAGCAGGGGGGCGATCCGGTCGGCCCCGACCAGGAACGGGTCGAGGTTGCGCCCGGGCCGCCCGGCGGCGAGGGCGTGGTAGCCGGGGTCGATGTAGTCGGGGCCGACCTTGTGCGGGCTGACCGTGAGGCCCCGTCGGCGCAGCGCGGCGAGCAGCCCGGTGGCCACTGTGGTCTTGCCGTGGCCGCTGGCCGGGGCGGCGACCACCACCCGGGGCAGCGCCCAGTGCGCGCTCACCACTCGATGCCCTTCTGGCCCTTCTGGCCGGCGTCCATCGGGTGCTTGACCTTGGTCAGCTCGGCGACCAGGTCGGCGGCGGCGACCAGGCGTGGGTCGGCGTCCCGACCGGTGATCACGACGTGTTGGAAGCCGGGGCGCTCGGCCAGGGTGGCGACCACCTCGTCGACGTCCACCCAGCCCCACTTCATCGGGTAGGTGAACTCGTCCAGCACGTACAGCCCGTAGCGCTCGGCGGCCAGGTCACGCTGGATCTGCCGCCAGCCCTCCAGGGCGTCGGCGGCGTGGTCGGCGTCGCCGCCGCGCTGAATCCAGGACCAGCCCTCGCCCATCTTGTGCCAGGTCACCGGCGCGCCCTGGCCGGTGCGTTCGTGCACCTCGCCGAGCGCCCGGAAGGCGTTCTCCTCCCCGACCCGCCACTTGGCGCTCTTGACGAACTGGAACACCCCGACCGGCAGACCGGCCGTCCAGGCCCGCAACGCCAGCCCGAAGGCTGCCGTCGACTTCCCCTTCATCTGTCCGGTGTGGACCATCAGCAGTGGCCGATGCCGCCGCTGCCGGGTCGTCAACCCGTCAGCGGGCACGTTGCTCGGCTGTCCCTGCGGCATCAGGCAACGCTCCTGTCGGGCGTGAGGGTGGTGCCGGTCGAGATCTTGGAAGGAAGCCGCCCCTCCAGGGGCCGTTTCGTTCCAAGATCTCCTCGGGCGGGGGCGGGGGCGTGGGTTAGGTCTTCTAGTTGGTGACGGGGGGCTTTTAGCTGGGTGGCCAGGCGGTTCGCCAGGTGCAGGCGGACCGGGCCGGATTCGCAGTCGACGACCACGCACGGAGCCCCCGTGGCGGCCAGGACCCCGGCCGCCGCTGCCGCCCGGTCCAGCGGGCGGGTGCCGGCGGTGGCCCGGCCGTCGGTGACGATGAGGACCAGCGGGCGGCGCTTCGGGTCGCGCAGGCGCTCCACCCGCAACAGGTCCGCGGCGGCGAGCAGGCCCTCGGCCAGCGGGGTACGCCCGCCGGTGGGCAGCTCGGCCAGCCGGGTCGAGGCCGCCAGCACCGACGAGGTCGCCGGCAGCAGGGTCCGGGCGCCGCCACCCCGGAACGCGATCACCGCGACCTTGTCCCGCCGCTGGTACGCGTCGGTGAGCAGGGCGAGCACCGCGTCCTTCACCGTGGTCATCCGCTGCCGGGCACCCATCGAGCCGCTCGCGTCCACCACGAACAGCACCAGATTGCCCTCGCGCCCCTCACGAACCGCCTCGCGCAGGTCGTCCCGGCGCAGTCGCAGCGGACCGGTGAGTCGGCCCCGGGCCGCCTGGTGCGGCGCGGCGGCGCGGATCGTGGCCGGCAGGTGCAGCGCGCCGACCCGGCCCGCCGGCACCCGGGCCCCGGTGGTGCGGCCCCGCCCGGTGCGGGCCCGCGAACGCCGGCCCGGCACCCCGTCACCCACGCCGGGCGCGGTGAGCACCCGCGCCTTCAACCCACCCCGGGGTACGGCCACCGGTTGGGACTCCCCGCCGCCGGTCGGGTCGTCGGCACCGGTCGCCGACTGCCGGCCGCCGCGCGGGCGCGCGTTCTGGCCGTCGCCGCCCGGCTGGTGCTGCGGCCAGCTGTCGTCGTCACCCCGGTCGCCCGGCTGGCGCTGCGGCCAGCCGTCGGTGCCGTCCGGGCCGTCGGTGCGTCCCTGCGGGCCAGCGCCGTCACCCGCCGCCGAATGCCCGGCCGACCCGGGTTCACAGTGGTCGACGCCGTCACCACCGCCGTAGCCGCCCTGCGGCCCGCCGGCGCTTGGTCCGCCCCCGTTCGGGCCGCCGCCACCGGCCGGCCCACCGCCCTGCGGGCCGCCGCCATCCGGGCCACTGTCGTCGGGACCGGAGTCGTCCGGGTCGTCGGGGTGGGCGTCCTGGGCGCGCTGCAACGCCTCGTCGAGGCGCTTCTCGTCCAGCCCGGGGGTGTCGAACGGGTCGCGGCGGCGGCGGTGCGGCAGGGCCAGCCGGGCGGCCACCCGGACGTCGTCGATGGTGACCCGGTCCCGGCCGTGCCAGGCGGCGTGGGCGAGGGCGGTCCGGGCGGTGACGATGTCGGCCCGCATCCCGTCCACGTCGAACGCCGCACACACCTCGGCGATCTGCCGCAACGCGGCGTCCGGCAGTCGTACCCCGGGAAGTCGGCGGCGGGCGGCGGCCACCTGGTCGGCGATCTCCGCGTCGGCGTCGGCCCAGCGGGCGGCGAAGCCGGCCGGGTCCGCGTCAGCGGCCAGCCGGCGGCGGACCACCTCGACCCTGATCTCCGGGTCCCGGCTGGCCCCCACCTCCACTGTGAGCCCGAACCGGTCGAGCAGCTGCGGGCGCAGCTCCCCCTCCTCCGGGTTCATCGTGCCGACCAGCAGGAACCGGGCCGCGTGGCTGACCGAGACGCCCTCCCGCTCGACGTGGCTGCGGCCCATCGCCGCCGCGTCGAGCAGCAGGTCGACGAGGTGGTCGTGCAGCAGGTTGACCTCGTCGACGTAGAGCACACCCCGGTGCGCGGCGGCCAGCAAGCCCGGCTCGAAGGCGCGTACCCCCTCGCCGATCGCCTTCTCCAGATCCAGCGCGCCGACCACCCGGTCCTCGGCGGCGCCCACCGGCAGCTCGACGAGGCGGGCCGGACGGGTCTCGGCGGCGGCGTCGGCCGGGTGCGGGCCGTCCGGGCAGTCCGGGTCGGGCTCGGCCGGATCACAGCCGAACCGGCAGCCGGCCACCCGGCGCACCGGCGGCAGCAGCGCGGCGAGAGCCCGCACGGCGGTGGACTTGGCGGTCCCCTTCTCACCCCGGACCAGCACCCCGCCGATCGCCGGGGAGACCGCGTTGAGCAGCAACGCCAGCCGCATGTCGGCCATGCCGAGCACCGCGCTGAACGGGTAGGTCGTGGTCGCGGTCATGCCCGGTCCTCCAGGTCGCCCTCGCTGGCCAGGTACGTGTCGCGCAGCCGGTCGAGGGTGGCCGGCTCCGGCTTGGCCCACAGCCCCCGGTCGGCGGCCTCCAACAGCCGCTCGGTGATGCCGCGCAACGCCCACGGGTTGGATTTCTCCAGGAACTCGCGGGTGGTCTCGTCGAAGAGGTACGCGGCGGCCAGGTGCTCGTACATCCAGTCGTCGACAACACCGGCGGTGGCGTCGTAGCCGAACAGGTAGTCCACTGTGGCCGCCAGCTCGAACGCGCCCTTGTAGCCGTGCCGGCGCATCGCGGCGATCCACTTGGGGTTGACCACCCGGGCCCGGAACACCCGCCGGGTCTCCTCGCCCAGCGTGCGGGTGCGCACGTCGTGCGGCATCGCCGAGTCACCCACGTACGCCTGCGGTGACGTACCGGTGAGGTGGCGGACCATCGCCACCATCCCGCCGTGGTACTGGAAGTAGTCGTCAGAGTCGACGATGTCGTGCTCGCGGGTGTCCTGGTTCTTCACCGCCACCGCGATCCGGGCGAACGAGCGCTCCATGTCGGCGCGCGCCTCCCGCCCGTCCAGGCCCCGGCCGTACGCGTATCCGCCCCACACCGCGTACACCTCGGCCAGGTCGGCGTCTCTGCGCCAGGTCCGCGCGTCGATCAGGGGCAGCAGCCCAGCGCCGTACGCGCCGGGCTTGGAGCCGAAGATCCGGGCGGTGGCCCGCCGCTCGTCGCCGTGCTCGGCGAGGTCGGCGGCGACGTGCGCCCGCAGGTAGTTCTCCTCGGCCGGTTCGTCCAGGGCGGCGACCCGCCGGACGGCGTCGTCGAGCAGCGCCACCACGTGCGGAAACGCGTCGCGGAAGAACCCGGAGATGCGCACTGTGACGTCGACGCGCGGGCGGCCCAGCTCGGCGGTCGGCACCACCTCGATGCCGGTGACCCGCCGGGACCGGTCGTCCCAGACCGGCCGGCAGCCCAGCAGCGCGAGCACCTCGGCGATGTCGTCGCCCTGGGTCCGCATCGCGCTGGTGCCCCACACTGTCAACCCCACCGAGCGGGGGTACGCCCCGGTGTCGGCGAGGTGCCGGGCCAGCAGCGAGTCGGCGAGGGCCACCCCGACGTCCCAGGCGTTGCGGCTGGGGATGGCCTTCGGGTCGACGGAGTAGAAGTTACGGCCGGTGGGCAGCACGTTGACAAGGCCGCGGGTGGGTGAGCCGGACGGGCCGGGCGGCACGAACCTCCCGTCCAGCGCCCCGAGTGTGTTGGTCAGCTCGTCGGTGGTCCGGTCCAGTCGCGGCACCAGCTCGGTGGCGGCGAAGTGCAGGACCGCGGCGACGTCCGGAATCGACCGACCGGTCACCTCGGTCACCACGGCGTCAACCATGTCCACTGCCCAGTCCAGGGTTTCCATGCCCACGACCAGCCGCCGCGCGAGGGCCTCGATGAGGTCGATCGCGTCGGCGGCGGTGCCGGCCGGCCCGTCCACCACGTCGGTCAGCGCCGCAGGCAGTGCCAGTCGCTGTCCCGGCGACGCGAGCAGCTCCTGCTCGTCGAGGGAGTACGCGACGGCGAGGGCCTGTCGCAGGCCGGGCAGGGCCCGGGCGCCGCCCCAGATCTGTGGGGCGCGCAGCACCGCCAGGACCAGGTTGACCCGGGGCTCGCCGGTGGGCGCGTCGGCGAGGATGTGCAGCCCGTCGCGGATCTGCACGTCCTTGACCTCGCACAGGTACCCGTCGAGGTGCAGCACGAAGTCGTCGAAGTCGTCCGCTTCGGGCATCGCCTCGGCGTGCAGGTCATGGTGCAGCTCGGCGGCGCGCACCAGGTCCCAGATCTGGGCCCGTACGGTGGGCACTTTGGCCGGGTCGAGGGCCTGCACTGTCGCGTACTCGTCGAGCAGTTGTTCCAGTTTGGCCAGGTCGCCGTAGGTCTCGGCGCGGGCCATCGGCGGGACCAGGTGGTCGACGACAACGGCGTGCGCCCGCCGCTTGGCCTGGGTGCCCTCGCCGGGGTCGTTGACGATGAACGGGTACACCAGCGGCAGGTCGCCCAGGACCGCGTCGGGCGCGCAGTCGGCGGCCAGGCCGAGGCCCTTGCCGGGCAGCCACTCCAGGGTGCCGTGCTTACCCAGGTGCACCACGGCGTCCGCGCCGAAGCCGCCGTCCGCGACCGGCGCGGTCAGCCAGCGGTACGCGGCCAGGTAGTGGTGGCTGGGCGGCAGGTCCGGGTCGTGGTAGATGGCGATCGGGTTCTCCCCGAAGCCGCGGGGCGGCTGGATCAGCAGCACCACGTTGCCGAAGCGCAGCCCCGCGAGCACGATGTCGCCGCCCTCGGTGTACAGCTCGCCCGGCGGTTCACCCCAGTGCTCCCGCATCCGCCCGCGCAGCTCGGCCGGGACCTCGTCGAACCAGCGCCGGTACGTCGGTCCCGGTATCCGGGCCTCGGCGGCGGCCAACTGCTTCGGGGTGAGCCACTCCACGTCGTGACCACCGGCGGCGATCAGCGCGTGGATCAGCGCGTCGCCGTCGTCGGGCGGTGGCGCGTCACCCAGGTCGTAGCCGGCCTCGGCCAACGCGGCGAACAGCCGGACCGCCGAGGCCGGGGTGTCCAACCCGACGGCGTTGCCGACCCGGGAGTGCTTGGTGGGGTACGAGCTGAGCACCACGGCGACCCGCTTGTCGGCGTGCGGCACGTACCGCAGCCGGGCGTGGCGCACCGCGATCCCGGCGACCCGGGCGGCCCGCTCGGGATCGGCGGCGTAGACCGAGAGCCCGTCGGCGTCGATCTGCTTGAACGAGAACGGCACGGTGACGATCCGGCCGTCGAACTCGGGGATGGCCACCTGCATGGCGGCGTCCAGTGGGGACAAGCCGGCGTCGCTGTCGGCCCACTGCGCGCGGGTGCTGGTGAGGCAGAGCGCCTGGATGACCGGCACGTCCAGGGCGGCCAGGGCGCCGACGTCCCAGGCGTCCTCGTCGCCGCCACCGGAGGCGTCCGCGGCGACCGCGCCGCCGGCCGCGAGCACCGTGACCAGCAGCGCGTCACAGCGGGCGAAGAGTCCGAGTGGGCCGGCGCCCGCGGTCAGCCCGCGCAGCGAGCCGCAGAAGATCGGCAGCGGGTTGCCGCCGGCTTTGCGGACCGCGTCCGCGAGCACGTCGACGAAGTCGGTGTTGCCGGCGAGGGCGTGCGCCCGGTAGAAGACGATCCCCACTGTGGGCCGGTCCGGGTCGGCGGGGTGTTCGCCGTGCACGCCGTACGCCGGGGTGGGCGCGGGTGCGGCGAACCCCTCGCCGGTGAGCAGCACCGTGTCGGAGAGGAACCGGGCCAACTGCCCGAGGTTGTCCGGGCCGCCTTCCACCAGGTACGCCAGCGCCTGGGTGACGACCCCGGACGGCACTGTGGAGATGGCCATCAGCTCCGCGTCGGGCAGCGCCTCGCCGCCGAGCACGACCGTCGGCACGCCGGTGGCGAGCACCGCGGCGAGGCCGTCCGGCCACGCCTGCCGACCGCCGAGCAGGCGTACGACGACGAGGGCGACCCCGTCGAGCAGGGCGGGCACCTCGTCGGCGGCGACCCGCGCGGGGTTGGCGAGCCGGTAGTCGGCGCCGCTGGCGCGGGCGGCCAGCAGGTCGGTGTCGGCGGTGGACAGCAGCAGGATGCGCACGGCAGGCTCCGGAGAGTGACGCCCTGGGCCCTCACGGGGGCGACCGGGGCGATTCGGGTGGGTACGGCGTCAGCCGGTACGACGGCCCGAGCGAACGGCACACCGACGCATGGGTCGGGGCCGGTCAGCGCCGGGCGATCAGCTCAGCGGTGCCGGTGGCCGGTGTCCTTGGAATGCACTGCCTGGAGCGCAATACGACGACAATCGTCGATGAATGAGACGCCGTGCGTCATCGGGTCCTCCTCGGGTGTCCACGCCCTGGGGTACGTCCCGACGGCCGAAGTATCCTGGCTTCCGGATCAACGCTCTCCCCCGGCCTTCCAACCGCAGACACACGGCCGTGACTCACGAGGGGGGATCGCTCCCCGGTGACAGTGGCGGGACCGCGTCGGATTCGCACCGACTTCCTTCACTGCCGTCAGGCCGCGAATGCTGCCACACCGGCGCGCCGCCGGTCAACGCGGACCCCACCGCCACCCGACCACGCTCACAGCATTGACCTGCGGGAATATAGGCGCGCGCGGGTTGCCTCTCGCCACATTGGCGGGCTGGGCGACTGGTTGATCGGCCTCGCGGACTGGCCCGTGGCAGGGGGCGGAGTGTTCACGCGGCCCCTTTGGAGCTGATGTCGTAGACGATTCAGCCGCCTCGGCTCCCGGTCCGCGCCTCGGCTCCCGATCCGCGCCTCGGCTTCAGGTCCGGACCTACGGCGATGTCGCCAACGATTCAGCTCCAAGGCGCCGAACGACACATGCGTGGGTAGTCGACGATTCGTCCGCCGGGGACTGCCCGAGACCGAACACGCCACGCGCGACGACCGACACCGGTCGACGCCCCGATCAGCGGGCGTGGCGTTCCGGGTGGGCCCGGCTCCAGGTCCGCATCCGTTCCGGGTAGCCGGTGCGTGCCGCCTCGTACAGCGGCACCGCGTGCTTGCGGGCGATGGCCCCGGCCGCGCGGGGCGTTCCGGTACGGCGGCGGATCCACTCGCCGTCGTGGGCGATCGCCACCACTGTGGTGTCCGTCGCGGTCGTCTCCGGTTCCAGGTAGAACTCCACCCCGCGTCGGGTGGCGACGAACGCCTCCAGCGCCGCGAGGTCGTCGCGGGTCGCCTCCCGGTCCAGCTTCGTCGGGGTCGCCTCGGCACCCCGTGACCGGCGGTTGAACCAGCTCATGCCCCGCCCCTCTCCTCGACGTCCCTCCAGTGCAGCACCGGTTCCTGGCAATACGCTGCACGCCGGATGGGAGAGAGCTGACCTGCGTCGGGAAATCCCTGTGGAACCCGCGGCGGCTGGGCGGTGTCATGAGTGTGATCCGAACGGAGGCTCCCCTGGACGACGAGGCGCTCGTCACCCGCGCTCGGGCAGGTGACCTGGAGGCGTACAACCTCCTGGTCGCCCGGCACACCGCGTCCGCGTACCGGACCGCGGTGCTGCTCGGCGCGGGCTCGGACTCCGAGGACGTCATCCAGGAGGCGTTTGTGAAGGCGTACCGGAAGCTGTCCCGTTACCGGGGTGACGCGTCCTTCCGGTCGTGGCTGCTCGCGATCGTCGCGAACGAGACCCGCAACCTGCACCGCTCCCGTGGCCGGCGCGACGGCCTCGTCCTGCGGGCGGCGGCAGCGGACCCGACGTCCGAGATCGCCGAGGACGACGCGGTCGGCGCGGTCCTCGCCGGGGAGCGCCGGGCGTCGCTGGTGCAGGCCCTGCGACAACTGCCGGTACGGGACCGCGAGGTGATCGTCTGCCGGTTCTTCCTCGATCTCACCGAGGAGGAGACGGTGGCGGCTCTGGGCTGGCCCCGGGGCACTGTGAAGTCGCGTACGTCCCGGGCGCTGGCGAAGCTTCGTGGCCTGCTCGACCGTGAGGAGGTCCGGCATGGGTGACCTCGAACGGGAACTGCGCGACCTGTCCGCCTGGCTGGACACCCCCGATCCACCCGACGTGACCGCCCGCGTCCGCGTACGACTCGGCACGCCCGCGCCCCGGCGGCGCCGGTGGCGGTCGCTCGCCGCGGTGGCGCTCGTCGCCCTGCTGGTGGCGGTGTTGCCGCCGACGCGGGGCGCGATCGCCGACGTCGTCACGGGGCTGCTGCGCTTCGCCGGGGTCAGCATCGCCACCTCACCGTCCCCGACGCCGCCCGGCGGCACCGCGTCGCCGTTGCCCGGGCAGCGGGCCGTCGCCCTGGACGAGGCCCAACGGTCGGTGCGGTTTCCGATCCGCCTGCCGGCGATGCTGGGCACGCCCGAGCAGGTGCTGGTCGCCGACCCGGACGCCACGGGCCGGTACCGGGTGGCGACGCTGCTCTACGACGGGGGCGCGCTGCGCGTCGACGCGTTCGACGGTCACCTCGACCTGGCCTTCCACAAGGAGGTCACTCCGCCGGGCGCGAACTGGGTCCAGGTCAACGGCGACTTCGCCGTCTGGGTCGACGGCCCGCACGTGTTGTCCTACGTGGACCGGGCGGGCGGGATCCGCCGGGAGACCGCCCGACTGGCCGGTTCGACCCTGATCTGGCAGGACAACGACGTGAGCTACCGGCTTGAGGGCACCCTCGCCAAGGCCGAGGCAATCGAGATCGCGCGCTCACTGGGCTAGTGCGCGTTCGGGTCCCAGTCTGCGAGCTGCTCCATAGGCTGGGTGTCGCCGGTGGTCTCCAGGCCGTCGAGCGGGACGCGGTCGTAGAAGTAGAGGACCAGTTCGCTCGCTGCGCCTCGCATCGCCATGTCGCCCGGCTCCGCGTCGGCGGCGAGGTCGTCGCAGCGGACGCCGTCGGCGTTGAGGGTCAGGCGCCAGGAGCGGCCCTCGGTCGTGTGCAGGTCGATGGTCGCCGGCTTGAACGGCCAGGGGACGGTCGTCGCCGCGACGGTCGTCAGGAACTCGTCGACGCCCTCGACCGCGACGTCCGTCGGCAGCGGCTGCGCGGCTCCCTGGGTGAGCTGGGCGTCGTAGGTGTGGACGGCCAACTCCTGGATCTGGTGGCGGGCCACGGCTCCGCTGGTCTGCGGGGCCTGCGAGCGGCCCCACCAGGTCCAGCAGCCGCGGTCCGGGCCGGCCGCGCGCATCGCGTCGAGCATGAGCTCGGTCGACTCGGCGAGCCAGGCGTCCAGGGCTTCGCGGTCCCGGGGGGCGGTCGGGGCGCCCTTCGGGTCCGTCCTCGCCGGGGGCTCGGCGCCCGGGCCAGCCGCGATGATGGCGGCCTGGCGGCGGCGGCCGTCGCCGAGGTGCTGCGCCAGTTCGCGCAGCGTCCAGTCCGGGCAGGTCGGGACCTGGACGTCAAGATCGGGGGCGGACGCGATCGCGGCGCGGACCGCGGCCGAGCGGTCTTCGATCAGCCGCAGGACCTCAGGAAAATCCAACATGTTCTGCACCTCGGTTGTGTACCAGTACGCTCCGACCACGGACAGCGAATTTGTCTGACGAACGCGTCGACAGCCGAGCGGAGCGCTGGCGGTCAGCCCGGTCTACGAGTCGTCTCGGCCCTGCCAGGTCGTCACACAAGCCTCGTTACCCTCGATATCGGCGAGAACCCAGAAGGCGGGAGCATGGGACGCGGATACAAGTCGGCCACCGGCCGCCAGCGCGGCTTCGATCCGTCGTGGTGCCTCGTCGTGCGGGACACAGATGTCGAAGTGGATGCGATTCCGGTCCGGGCGTGGCTGATCCATCTGCTGAAACCACATCGCCGGCCCCTGCCCGACCGGGTCGACGATCGGATCCCTGGGACCGTCGGCTCCCGCCTCGTCCGTGTAGCCCAGCACGGCCTTCCAGAACGGCCGGACCGCTGCGATGTCGAGCGCGTCGATAGCGATCTCCACGAGCTGCACCGACCGCGAAGCTCCCGTACCAATCTCAGGCGCCGTCCGTAGCCCGACGTTCCTCATGGCGGCGGAAATCCGATGCGCAAGGTCGATATCGCAAGCGGTGAGCGACGCCCGATCCGCCGACTGCAGGGTCAGGACGACCCGGTCTGGTCGGATATCAGCGCGTAGGTGCCCGTCGGCGTCGCTACCGCACGCCGCCACCACACGCGCCGCCGCCTCGGTTGCCTGGACCAATGAGGCGACGGGGACCGACGTGCGCAACGCGCCCAGCAAATACCGCCATCCCTGGTCGCTGACCGCGTCCGAGGCCGCCTGCCGACCCAGTGTCTGTTCCACCTGGACATCCTCACACGCGCCCGTAAGGGTCTGTCCCCTCTGGCCTCGCCGCCGTCAACCCGGTAGACGTTCCCGGTCAGAGCAATAGGAACCCGGCCGGCCCGGGCGGTGTCGGAAAGGTGCGACGAGTCCTCGGCGCGTATCGGAAGGGGCGAGATGGGTTCCTGGGGAAGGTTGATGCTGGCATCCTCGGTGGTCCTGCTGGCGGGGTGCACGACCACCACCAGCGGCGCGGCGCCGACGGCGGGGGCGGCCACCACCGCGAGCACCGAGACCGCCTGCGCGGCGCGCGTCGAGACGGGGTCCCTGCCCGACTGGGCGGACGCCGGGTTCAGCGGGGACGCGCGGGTTCCGCACGTCTTCGGCGCGAAGGGTGACATCGTGGCGGTGCTGTTCGCCCATCCCCTGCGGCAGGTCCGGACGGACGGGTCGAACAACAAGATCCTCTGGGTGGCCCGCGCCGCCACGACCTCGCCCGATCCGACAGCACCGGCAACCCTGGTGATCACCGCGAGGCTGGACGGCACCGACACCCGGGTGATCCGGGAGGTCGCCGGCGGTCCCGGTCCGTCGATCATCGACCTGCCACAGGCCGGTTGCTGGCGCCTCGACCTGCGCTGGTCCGGGCACACCGACACGATGGACCTGGTCTACGCCCCCTGAGCCAGTGCCCCGGCCGGCTAGGCTGCCCGACGTGCTGGAGGACACGCGGACGGCGGCCCGCAACAACGCCGAATGGTGCGACATCGTCTGCGGCAGCCACGGGTTGGCCGGCCGTACCGACGCCGACGCCTGGTCGGTCCCCCACCGTTCGCCACAGTGGTACCCGGACGCGGTCACACTGCGGCCGGGCGTCGACGCCGAGGCCCTGCTGGCCCGGATCGACGCGGGGCCCGGCGCGTCGGTGAAGGACAGCTTCGCCGACCTCGACCTGTCCGGGTACGGGTTCCGGGTGCTCTTCGACGCCCAGTGGATCCACCGGCCACCGTCGGCACCACCTGTCGACACACCGCTGGCCCCGGTCACCACATCCGACGAGCTGGCGGCCTGGGCGGCGGCCCACGGCGGTGGGGACCTGTTCCGCCCCGCGATCCTGGCCGACCCCCGGGTACGGGTTCTCGCCCGCCGCGACGACCGGGGCGTGATCATCGGTGGGGCGGTGCTCAGCGGCGACGGCCCGTACGGCGTCTCCAACCTGTTCACCCGGACCGACAGCTCCCGGGACATCTGGCGCGCGGTGTGCGCCACACTGCCCGACGCACCGCTGGTCGGCTACGAAACTACAGCGGACCTGACGCCGGCGCTCTCCGCCGGCTTCACCACCACCGGCCCACTCCGCGTCTGGCTGCACGGCTAGCGCTCCGGCCACGGGCTCCGCGCACGGACAGCTATGCTGGGCGGCATCGGCACCGATCCGGCCATCACCGGGGAGCCTCCGGAAGAACGGGCAGCTCCGCCGCCTCAGTAGAACCGGACGTAGCGGCACGTCACGTCGCGAAATTGAGCGGCGCCCGCACCATTGAGGCGCAAGCGGGGTGGTACCGCGGAGTCCTGGCCATACGCCCGGCACTTCGTCCCCGCGTGGGCAGTGAGCTGATGCCCGCGCGAGCGGACGTGGAGTGTAGGGAGAACGTCGGTGCCGGACGGTCCGTTGAAGTCACCATTCGTGCCACTGCCCACCAAGATCGACCTTGGTGGGATCGACCGTGCGGTCATCGAGTGGTGGCAGTCAAACAACGTGTTCAACCGGAGTCTGGAGCAGACGGCCGACGGTCCGCCGTGGGTGTTCTACGAGGGGCCGCCGACCGCCAACGGCACGCCGGGCACCCACCACATCGAGGCGCGGGTCTTCAAGGACCTCTTTCCCCGGTACCGGACGATGCGGGGCTTCTCGGTGCCGCGCCGTGCCGGGTGGGACTGCCACGGCCTGCCCGTTGAGCTCGCGGTGGAGAAGGAACTGGGGCTCAGCGGCAAGCCCGACATCGAGAAGATGGGCGTCGCGGAGTTCAACGCCCTGTGCCGCGCCTCGGTGCTGCGGCACGTGGACGAGTTCGTCCAGCTCAGCGAACGTATGGGTTACTGGATCGACCTGGAGCATCCGTACCAGACCATGTCCCCGGAGTACGTGGACAGCGTCTGGTGGTCACTGAAGCAGATCCACGACGGCGGGCGACTGGTGGAGGACTTCCGGGTCGCGCCGTACTGCACCCGCGACGGCACGACCCTGTCCGACCACGAGGTGGCGCAGGGGTACGAGACCGTCACCGACCCCTCCGTGTACGTGCGGTTTCCGTTGCGCGGGGACGTGGCCGGCCACAGCGGCGTCGACCTGCTGATCTGGACCACCACCCCGTGGACCCTGGTGTCCAACACCGCCGTCGCCGTACATCCCGCTGTGACGTACGCCGTCGCCCGCACCGAGCGGGGCACGTTCGTCGTCGCCGAACCGCTGACCCAGCGGGTCCTCGGCGACGAGGCGGAGATCCTGGCGACCGTACCCGGGTCGGCCCTGGAGGGCTTGCGGTACGAGCGGCCGTTCGACCTGGTGGACATCCCGGACGCGCACCGGGTGGTCCTCGCGGAGTACGTCACGACCGAGGACGGCACCGGCCTGGTGCACCAGGCGCCGGCCTTCGGCGCGGACGACCTCGCCGTCTGCCGCGCGTACGGGTTGCCGCTGGTCAACCCGGTCGCCCCGAACGGGCGGTTCAACGACGGCATCGACCTGGTCGGTGGGGTGTTCTTCAAGGACGCCGACGCGTTGCTCATCGACCGCCTGAAGAAGTCTGGTCGGTTGTTCCGGCACGAACCGTTCGAGCACCCCTACCCGCACTGCTGGCGGTGCCACACGCCGCTGATGTACTACGCGCAGCCATCCTGGTACATCCGGACGACCGAGGTCCGCGACGAGCTGACGCGGGAGAACGAGAACACCAACTGGTTCCCGGAGCACATCAAACACGGCCGCTACGGCGACTGGCTGAAGAACAACATCGACTGGGCGGTGTCCCGCGCCCGGTACTGGGGCACCCCGCTGCCGCTGTGGCGATGCCCGGACAACCACGTGACAGCTGTTGGTTCCCGCACAGAGCTCGGGGAGCTGGCCGGCGCCGACCTGTCCGAGCTGGATCCGCACCGCCCGTACGTCGACGAGATCACCTTCGCCTGCCCGGACTGCGGCCAGATCGCCACCCGCGTCCCCGAGGTGATCGACGCCTGGTACGACTCCGGGGCTATGCCGTTCGCGTCGTTGGGCTACCCCCACGTGCCGGGCAGCAAGGAGATCTTCGAGCGCACCTACCCGGCCCAGTACATCTGTGAGGCGATCGATCAGACGCGGGGGTGGTTCTACACGCTGATGGCGGTGGGCACGCTGGTCTTCGACCGGTCCCCGTACGAGAACGTCGTCTGCCTCGGGCACATCCTGGCCGAGGACGGCCGCAAGATGAGCAAACACCTGGGCAACATCCTGCTGCCGATCCCGTTGATGGACACGCACGGCGCCGACGCGGTGCGCTGGTTCATGGCGTGCTCCGGCTCACCGTGGTCGCCGCGCCGGATCGGGCCCGGCCCGCTCGACGAGATCGTCCGCAAGGTGTTGATGACCTACTGGAACACCGCGGCGTTCTTCTCCCTCTACGCGGCGAACTCGACGTGGGCGCCGCATCTGGCGCAGCCGGTCGCCCAGCGACCGGTGTTGGACCGGTGGATCGTCGGCGAGGTCCACGCCCTCGCGGCCGCCGTTGACGAACGGCTGCAGAACTACGACACGGCGCGCGCCGGTCGACTGCTCGCCGACTTCATCGACGACCTGTCGAACTGGTACGTACGGCGGTCGCGGCAGCGTTTCTGGGAGGGCGACCCCGACGCCCTCACCACCCTGTACGAGTGCCTCGACATCCTCACGCGGCTACTGGCGCCGTTCATTCCCTTCGTCACGGAGGAGGTGTGGCAGCAGGTCGTCCGGCGCGGTGCCGAGTCGGCTCCGGAGTCGGTGCACCTGGCGACCTGGCCCACACCCGACACCACACTGATCAGCACGGAGTTGTCGGCCCAGGTGGCCACGGCGCGGGCGTTGGCGGAGGCGGGGCGGTCCGCGCGTAAGGCGAGCAGTCTGCGGATCCGTCAGCCGTTGAGTAGGGCGCTCGTGGGGCTGCCGGCCGGCACCGTTCTCCCGCAGGCGTTGCTGGACGACATCGGCGACGAGTTGAACGTGAAGGTCCTCCAGCCGCTCGATCCCCAGAGCGGGGTCATCGACGTGCAGGTCAAGGCGAACTTCCGGACCCTGGGCCGTCGGTTCGGCAACCGCACCCAGCATGTCGCGAAGGCGATTGCCGCCGTGGCCCCCCGGAAGCTGGTCGACGGCGTCCGGGCGAACGGGACGTACCCACTGTCGGTCGACGGTGCGCAGGTCGAGGTGGGCCTGGACGACATCCTGATCACGGAGGTGCCGCGCACCGGTTGGGTGGTGGAGTCCCAGCGCGGCACGACGATCGCGTTGGACACCGAGATCACCCCCGAGCTGGCAGCCGAGGGCGTCGCACGCGACGTCGTCCGGATCATCCAGCAGGCCCGCCGCGACGCCGACTTCGAGGTCTCCGACCGGATCACGGTGTCGATCGCCGCCCCCACGGACGTCGCGGCGGCGATCTCCACGCATCAGAAGCTCATCGCGCACGAGACCCTCGCGCTCCAGCTGACGGTTGTGGACGCGTTGTCGGAGGGGTTCTCCGGCACTGTGGGCGACGGTCAGGAGATTGTGGTGCACGTCGTGCGGGCCTGAGCGGTGACGGGGTAAGACGATCAGTGCAGACGGGTCAGGTCTTCCGGGGTCAGGCGTAGGGCTCCAGCGGCGACGTTCTGCGCCAGGTGCTCCGGGTCCGAGGTGCCGGGGATGGCGAGCACGTGGGGGCCCTGGTGCAGGGTCCAGGCGAGGCGTACCTGCTGCGGGGTGACGCCGTGGGCGCGGGCGACCGCCTCCACGGCCTCGTCCTGCGCGGTGCTCGCGCCCGTCTCCCGTCCGGTGCCGGCCAGCGCGAAGAACGGCACGTAGGCGATGCCCCGCTCACCGCAGAGCCGGACGAGCGCGTCCTGCTCCCGGTAGGCGTCCACCCCGTAGTTGTTCTGCACGCAGATCACCGGAGCGATGCCCGCCACCTCGTCCAGCTGTTCCGGCCGGACGTTGGAGAGCCCGAGGTGCCGGATCAGTCCGGCGGTCCGCAACTCGGCGAGCGCGCCGAACCGGTCGGCCACCGGCACCGCACCCGGCCCCCGGCCGAGGCGCAGGTTCACCACGTCGAGCTGGTCGCGGCCGAGCCGGCGAAGGTTCTCCTCCACCTGGGCCCGCAACTGCGCCGGGGTGAGCGCCTCGGTGAAGCCCGCCTCCGGGTCGTACCCGAAACCGACCTTGGTGGCGATCACCAGATCCTCCGGGTACGGGGCGAGCGCCGCGCGGATCAGCTCGGTGGCGTAGCGGGCCGGGCCGGTGCCGACGCGCAGGGTGCCGCCGGGCGAGACATAGAACGCGGCAGTGTCGATGTGGTTGACGCCCAGCTCAACGGCCCGGCGCAGCAGGGCGACGGCCCGGTCGGGGTCCGGGTTCGCGGTGATCCGCATGGAGCCGAAGCCCATCCGGTGCACGGTGCGGTCGCCCAGGGTCCAGGTGCCCGCCGCGGCGGCGGTGATCTCATCGGTTGGCATCGGGCGACCGTAACCAGTGCGGGTGCGCGGCGCAGTCGGCCGCGCACCCGATACCGCCCGGCGGCGAAATGGGTTAGTTTTTAACTACCGACGGAGCAGTTTCAGCGGAGTGCGGCGGACGCAGCACCGGCACCAGCAGCAGGGTCGGCAGCAGCAGCAACGGCACCGCCAGCAGCGCGCGTAGGGTGCCGACCTCGTCGCCGACCAGCCCCAGCAACGGCGGGCCACCGAGGAACGCGGTGTAGCCGATCACCGCGACCACGCTCACCCGCACCGCCGCGTGCGCCTCGTCGTCGGCCGCCGCGCTCATCCCGACCGGGAAGCCCAGCGACGCACCCAGGCCCCACAGGGCGACACCGATGACGGCCACCGGCCCGGAGCCCGCCAGCACGGCCAGGCCGGCGCCGACCACGGCGAGGCCGATGGTGCCGCTGAGCACGGGCACCCGACCCCACCGGTCCAGCGCGATGGTGCCGACGGTGCGTCCGACGGTCATGCCCACCACGAAGACCGCGAAGACCGCCGCGCCGGCGGCCTCGCTCAGGTTCCGTCCATCGATGAACGCGACGGCCAGCCAGTCGTTGGCCGCACCCTCGGTGAACGCCGCGACCAGCACGAACAGCCCGATCAACAGGGTGCGCGGCTCCCGCCAGGCGGCGAGTTGCGCCCGGCGACGGGCGGCCGGGGTGGCGTCCGCCGGGTCGCCGTTGTGATCGCTGCCCACGGGCAGGAACGTCCGGGCGGCGAGCGCGGTGCCGGTCAACACGACCACCGCCACCGCGACGAGATGCGCGCCGACCGAGACGTCGAACCGGGCAGCCCCGGCGCCGAGCGCCGCTCCGGCCACCGAACCGAGGCTCCACCCGGCGTGGAACCGGGGCATGATCGTACGGCCCAGCCGCCGTTCCACCGCCGCGCCCTCGACGTTCATCGCCACGTCGCAGGCCCCGGAGCCGTAGCCGAGGGCGACCAGTCCCAGGGCGACGATGGCGAACGACCCGGTCATCGTGGCGCCCAGCCCCGCCACGGCCAGGCCGACCGCGACCAGCACGGTGGCCATCGTGACGGTGCGGGCCGCACCGAATCGCTGGGCGAGCAGGCCGGAGGTGGGCATGGCCAGCAGCGCGCCGACGCTCATCGCCAGCAGCAGCAACCCGAGTCGGCCGGCGGAGAGGTCCAACGCCTCCCGGACCGCCGGGACGCGGGAGAACCAGCTGCCGACGGCGAGCCCGTTGAGGGTGAAGGTGACGGCGACGCCGTTGCGGGCGAGCCGCACCGTCCGCAGGGTCGGCGATGCGGTGTCCGGGGCTACGGGTCGACTGGTGGGGGCGCTCACGAGGGTAGGTCCTCTTTCTCGGGGTGATCTCCTGGCACGATCGCACACCTGAGAGCGCTACCACCACAACCGGGAACCGCCCCTTACCGCTGCTGCTCGGGCCGGGGCATGATGTGAGCAGGCGTTGGCCCGACCGGACGGGCCGCCGCAGGAGGCGACGATGACGACAGCGGCACAGCGACCGGCAACTCTCGAGGACGTGGCCCGGGTCGCCGGGGTGTCCCGGTCCACGGCGTCGCGGGTGATCGCCGGCACGGGCTTCGCCTCGCCGGCCGCCCGGAAACAGGTCACGGCAGCCGTCGACCAGCTCGGCTACGTGCCCAACCCGGCCGCCCGGGCGCTGGTCAGCGGCGGGGGCGGCGTACGCCTGGTGGTGGCCGTTCTGGGCACCAGCGCCGCGGTGCTGGACGACCCGTACGTGCACCAGGTGGTCGGCGCTGCCGCCCGGGTGTGCACGCCCGCCGGTGTCGGGGTGGCGCTGTACTGGCTGCCGTTCGGCGACCCCCGCAGCCTCGACCAACTCGACGGGGATCGCAGCGTGTGCGGGGTGATCCTGGTCAACACCACCGAGGAACTGCTGGAGGCGGTGCCCCGGTCGCTGCGCGGTCGGGTGGTCTCGATCGGCGTCGGCTCGGCGACAGTGCCGTCGTTCGACGTCGACAACGCCGCCGGTTCCGAAGCGGTGCTGCGCCATCTGTACGCCTCGGGTCGCCGCCGGATCGCCATGGTGACCGGCCCCCGGTGGCTGCCCTGCGCGCAACGCCCGGTGCAGACGTACCGCCGACTGATGGCTGAGGCCGGCCTACCGGAGCGGATACTCCCCGGGGACTTCAGGGCGCCGCGTGGCCGGGCGGCGGCCGGCGAGGCGCTGCGCCGCTGGCCGGACATCGACGCGATCTACGCGATCAGCGACGACACCGCGCTCGGGGTGATCGCGGGCCTGCGGGACGCCGGTGCGCGGGTGCCTGCGGACGTCGCGGTGGCCGGCTTCGACGACATCCCCTTGGCCGGGTTGACCGCCCCGGCGCTGACCACGGCGAGTCATCCGGTGGGGCGGATCGCCGCCGCCGCGGCCACCGCCCTGCTGGACGGGCGCCCGGCGGCCCCGGTGACCCTCTTTCCGTCCGCCCTGGTGGCGCGGGCCAGCGCCTGAGCCGACGCCCGGTCGAGCACACTGACGGTTAACCCCGTACGGGCCGGGTAACCGCGTCGGACCTTTCGTCCACCGTAAGGAGCGCCGACCCGTGTCCGACTCCGCGCCGTCACACTGGGACCCGGCGCCGAGCCCCCGGGACGGCCGGTTGACCGCCCGCCGCCACCCGCCGGTGGCGTCGGGCCGCACCGGGCTGGTGCCGATGACCGGCCCCGACGGTGACCGGCTGGCCCTGGGGTATGCCCCGGAGCCCGCGACCGACGGTTCGGCGTACCGGTTGGTGCTGCTCCTGCACGGTGCGGGCGGTTCGGCGCAACAGGGGCTGGACCTGCTGTTGCCGGTGGCGGACGCGCAGCACCTGCTGCTGGTCGCCCCGGACTCGTCGGCGGCCAGTTGGGACCTGATCGCCGGTGGCTTCGGGGCGGACGTGGGGCGCATCGACGGGCTGTTGGCGACCGTCTTCGACACCTACCCGGTGGCCGACGTGACGGTCGGCGGCTTCTCCGACGGCGCCTCGTACGCGCTGTCGCTGGGCCTGGCGAACGGGGATCTGGTTGACGCGGTGCTGGCCTTCTCCCCCGGTTTCGCCGCGCCACCGGTCACCCACGGCCAGCCACGGATCTTCATCTCGCACGGCGTCGACGACCGGGTGCTGCCCATCGACGTGTGCAGCCGCCGTCTCGTCCCCCGCCTGCACGATCTCGGCTACGACGTGACGTACCAGGAGTTCCCCGGCGGCCACGACATCCCCGCCCCGATCCGCGATTCCGCCGTCGCCTGGCTCACCGCCCATCCTCCACGGGCAGGGAACCACAGTTGAGCGGTGCGGCCGTCAGACCGGCGGGAGGCCGAGGGCGTCGTCGACGCGGGCGAGGACGGCGGCGTCGTCCTCCGGGTTGACGCCCCGCAGCAGGTCGATGGCCGTGGCCCGGACCTGACCGATGATCATCGCTAAGGGGAGGGTCTGCGTGGGACCGAAGAGCTGCCCGGCGGCGTGCACCGCGGCCAACGCCGACTCGTCGGCCCGGGTGGCGTGCCGGTCGGCGGTCTCCTCCTGCCCGTCCAGGTCCGCGGCGAGGGCGGCACCGGCCTGACGGACCGCCTCGGCCAGTGACCGTAGGGCGGCGCCCAGCTCGGGCGGGGCCGGAGTGTGCAGCCGGCTGAGGGTCACGCCCGCACGGGCCAGCACCCGGACGTTGCGGACCGCGTAGTCGATCTGCCGGATCGACTCGTCCACCGAGCGCAGCCGACCGATGTGCCGACGTCGGCGGACGTTGAGCCGCAGCGCCTCACCGGCGGCCAGCACACCGTCGCGCAGTCCGTCCACCCGGGCGTCCATCCCCCGCGCCTGCCTCAGCGCGGCGACCGCCGCCGGCTCGTCGCGGTCGTCCAACGCGTCGGCGATGCCGCCGAGCAGCCCGGCCAACTCGTCGAAGGTCCGCCGTACCTCGGCGACCAGCGGCGCCAGCGGATGCCGGGCGTCGACCAGCAGGCTGGCCGCGAGGGCGACCGCGCCGCCGACCAGCGCGTCGACGAAGCGGAACGGCACCAACGAGCCGTCCGGCGGTGCGACCACCACCAGGTAGAGCGCGGAGACCGCCGCCTGCACCAGCGTCACGCCGGTGGCGCCGAAGGCCACCGCGAGGAGGACGGTGAGCAGGATGACGGTGAACACCGTCCAGGTGCTGCCCGGGCCGAGCGCCTGCACCACCAGGTCCGCGACGAGCACCCCGGCGGCGACACCGAGGATGACCTCGACGGCCCGGCGGATGCGCTGCCCCCGGGCCTGCCCGAGGACGATCAGCGCGGCGGCCGGCGCGAAGAAGGGCTGCGGGTGCCCGAGCAACCGGGTAGCCAACAGCCATGCCACGGTCGCCGCGACGGTCGCCTCCAGCACCGGCCGCCAGCCGTGCCGCAGCCGCCCGCCGGCCGTCCGCAGGCCGCTGAACCGCACCATTCCCAACCTCTCCCACCCACGCCGACCGGCCCGCCGCCCCGGCCCGCCGCCCCGACCCGACGCCAGGCCGCCGGGCCGCCAGGCCGCCAGGCCGCCAGCTCACCACACCCGCCACCGGCGCACGCCGGCACGCCGCCAACCCGCGACGCCACACCACACCGCACCGCGCGGCACCACACCACACCGCACCGCCGGCACGGCACGGCACCACACCACACCGCCGGTACGGCGCCGCACGGCGCCGCACCGCACCGCACCGCGCGGCGCGGCGCGGCGTTGTCAGGTCAGATCACGACAGACACCACCACCTCACGACGGCACACCGCCAAAGGTTCGACGCCACGCCGCCGGCCCACCGCAGCACGCCGTCCGCTCCCCCTTTGGAGCTGATGCCGTGAACGAATCAGGCTCGATGTCGTAAACGATTCAGCTCCAAAGGACCGGCCCACGGCACATGCCGGCAGCCCACGGCATCCCGGGGCGATCGTCTCCCATCACGCGTCGGACCTGATCACCGGGCTGCTTTCGACCAGCCCGAGTGCCAGCGCGCCGACGCGCCCGCACGCAGCCAGGCCCGCACACCACCAGACCCACGCGCCGTCAGGCCCGCACACCAGCGGGCCTGCACACCAGCGGGCCCGCACACCAGCGGGCCCGCACACCAGCGGGCCCGCACACCAGCGGGCCCGCACACCAGCGGGCCCGCACGCCACAAGAGCCGGGCCACCGTCGGGTCCGCGCGCTGCCGGACCCGCACACGACAGGGCCGCCGACCCGCTCGCCGAACGGCGCCGGTCGGGTCAGCTTCCGGTGAGGGCGCGCAGCAGCGTACGGACGGCGGCGCTCAGGTCGGCCCGGCTGGCCGCGGTACCGGGCGGTGGGGCGCTGAGCGCGCCAGCGCCGGCCAGTCGGTCGAAGAGCAGCCCGTCCACGAATGCCACGAACTGGTCGCCCTGCCGATCGGGGTCGGTGGCCCCGGCCCGGGTCAGCAGGTCCCGGGCCTGCACCCGCAGGCCGGTGCCGTGTTGCAGGATGCCGCGCAGCTCGGGCCGGTGCACCGCCTCCAGCAGGCACGCGTAGCGCGCGAGGCTCCGGCTGCGTCCGGTGCTCAACCAACGGTCGAGCACCTCAGCGACGCCGGCGGCGAGCGCGTCGAGGTCGCCGCTGCCGAGCCGGGGGGCAGGGGTCGGGGGTGGCGGGCCGGTCGGCAGGTCGTACGCGGCCAGGTCGGCCCGGTCCCGTTCGGCGAGCCGCCCCACGACCGCCTCGATCAGCGCCTGTCGGGTCCGCAGGTACGCGGAGGTGGTGCCCGGCGGCATTTCGGCGCGGCCGTCGACCGCCCGATGGGTCAGGGCTCGCATGCCACCGTCGGCGATCAGTTCGATGGCCGCGTCGGTCAGCGTCGCGATCCGGTTCGCCCGTGCCGTCATGGCACTCCTCCCTTCCGGTGGTCCGCAGGTAGTATCACTCTTCTACAGGTGTAGAAGGAGGATCGACATGGTCGACTCACACGCGGTGGTGGTGGGCGCCGGCATCGGCGGGTTGAGCGCGGCGCTCGCCCTGCACCGGCACGGGTGGCGGGTCACCGTGCTGGAGCGCGCCCCCGAGATGCGCGAGGTCGGCGCCGGCCTGAGCCTGATGGCCAACGCGGTGCGCGCGCTGGACGCCCTCGGCCTCGGTCCGGCCCTGCGCCGGGGTGGACACGGCGAAGCACCAGGTGGAATCCGCAACCGGCACGGACGGTGGTTGTCCCGGGTGGACGCCTCGGAGATGGTCCGGCAACTGGGCACCACGGCGCTCGGTGTGCACCGGGCCACGCTGCACCGCACCCTGCGCGAGGCCCTGCCCGCCTCGTCCCTGCACACCTCCGCCGCGGTGGAGCACGTCGAGTCGGGCCCGGACCGGGCCGAGGTGCGCTATCAGGGACCGGACGGCCCGCACACCCTCAGCGCCGATCTGGTGGTCGGCGCCGACGGCCTGCGCAGCCGGGTCCGCGCCCAGCTCTGGCCGCAACACCCCGGCCCGGTGTACGCCGGATCGACGACGTGGCGAGCGGCCATCGCCTATGCCGACCCGGTCCCGGCCGCCATCAGCTGGGGGCCGGGGGCCGAGTTCGGCATGGTGCCGATCGGCGACGGCCAGCTCTACTGGTACGGCGCGCTGAACGCCCCGCCCGGCGGCCATGCCCCCGACGAGCTGGCGGCCGTGCGGGAGCGCTTCGGCGACTGGCACGACCCGATTCCGGCGCTTCTCGCGGCAACCCCACCCGACGTCGTGCTGCGCAACGACATCCACTACCTGGCCGTGCCGCTGCCCTCGTACGTGCGGGGGCGAGTGGCGCTGCTCGGCGACGCGGCCCACGCGATGACGCCCAACCTCGGGCAGGGCGCCGGGCAGGCCATCGAGGACGCGGTGGTGCTCGGCGCGGTCTGCGGCGGCGGCGCCGAGGGGTTGCCGGCCGCCCTGGCCGCGTACGACGAGCAGCGTCGACCACGCAGTCAGTCCGTTGCCCGTGCCTCCCACGTCGCTGGGCGGTTCGGGCAGCAGCTGCACAACCCGATCGCTGTCGGGATGCGCGACACAGCGTTGCGGCTCACCCCGGGCCGGGTCGCCCTGCGCAGCATGGCCCGCTACGCGGACTGGCGACCGCCAGCGGGCTGAGCCGGCCCAGCGATCCGGCCGGTGGCCAGGGCGGCGTACTCCGCCGAGGCGAGGAACTCGGTCAACACCTCCACGGTGCCCGGCGTCCACGGACGACCGTCGAGCACCTCGGCACCCGGGACGAAGAGCATCGCCGCGCCCTCGCCGAGCACCACGTCCTCCTGCCGGGCCCTGGTGCTGCCGAGGAAGTAGTGCTTCACCCGGGCCAGCTCGGGCAGCGTCTGCACGGCGACCGGGTGCAGTGGCCCGTCGGCCCGCAGGCCGGTCTCCTCCAGCAACTCCCGCTCGGCGGTCTGCTCCGGCGTCTCCCCCGGCTCGCCGTGGCCGCCGGGCAGCCCCCACACGTTCGGGTGGTGCGTCGCGTCGCCGTCGCGCAGTTGCAAGAGTAGCTGCCCGTCGGGATCTACCAGCAGGACGCACGCGACAATTCTCATCCGACCAGACTACGGCCGGCGAGGAACCGTCGTGGCCCCAAAGCTCCAGAATAGTCATTCGGATCGCCGTCGGGGCTAATCAAAGGCGACAGTGCGCCGGTACAATCGGCGACTTCGTTGTGACCGATCGCTGACTGCTGATGGTGAAAGCGATCACACACACTGAGCCCATGAACAGGAGAGTCAACCGCGGTAGGGCACTCCGCGTCGCGGTGTGCCTCCTTCTTCTCGCCGCGTTGAGCGGCTGCATGCAACTCAACATGGGGTTGACCGTCAACGCCGACGACACGGTCGACGGGCAGCTCCTGCTGACGGCCCAGAAGTCCGTGCTGAGCGGCCGTAACAAGAACCTCCCGGTCGCCTTCGCGGAGTTGCGGCAGAACATCCCCGCCCTACCGGCGGGCGAGGAAACCCTCTACCAGGACGCCACTTTCTACGGCTCCCAGATCAGTTACCGCAAGGCGCCGCTGGCCGGTTTCGACACCGAGAGCGTGAAACTGGTCAGGGACGGCGATCTGTACCGCTTCACGCTGCCGCTCGATCCCAAGAAATATGGCGGAAAGGTTGCGGAACAGAATCCGCAAAACCAACAGGCGTTCCTCAAGCTCATGTCGTTCGAGATCTCGGTGACATTTCCCGGCCGGGTGATCGACAGCAATGGCACCGTCAACGGCCGTTCGGTCAGTTGGAAGGTCGATCCCAACCAGGAGAAGCCAGCCGAGCTGCGGGCCGTGGCCGAGGCGCCACCACGACCGTCCACCTCGCCTGTTGCCGCCGGCGAGCAGGACGACGGCGGATTCCCCTGGCTACTGGTCGTCGGCGGTGTCCTCCTCCTGCTGCTGCTTGCCGCGGTGGGCGTACTCCTGGCTCGCCGCCGTCACCCCGCGGCGCCGGCTGCGCCCGGTCCGACCCCGCCGCCGGGCCCGCCCGCCGGCGCCCCGGGGCCCGGCTGATCCATCTGGTGGCCGGCTCAGCCGGCCACGCCCGGCCCCGGCCGCCCCCGAAACGACGGCGACCGGCCCCGGTGCTCCCCGCAGGGCACCGGACCTCACCACCACCACATCCCGGTCGCACCATCGCAGAAGGGGGATCGTCATGAACGATCTCTTCACCTGGGCAGCCCTGGGGACCATCGCCGGCGCGAGCGCCGCCACCCTGCTGGCCACCAACGTCATCGGCGGGCTGATCGGCCCGAGCGGCGACAAGCTCCGCAAGTGGATCGCCATCGCCATCGCGCTGCTGCTGTCCTACGTGACAGCGGCATTCGCCGACGACGCCGGCGGCGAGAAGTGGATCATCGCGTTCTTCAACGCGCTGGTCATCTTCTCCGCCGCGCTCGGCGTCAACCAGTTCCCGCCCGGCAACCGACAGGCGACGCCGACCCAGGTCGCGAGCGGTCGTGAGCCCCGAGTCTTCCGTTCCTGGGTCTGAGGGGTGCTGTCATGGTCTTCGGAATTCTCAGCGCAGCCATTCAGGTCGGCTTCGCCGCCCTGCTCGGCTTCCTCGCCGGTGGCTCGATCGGGCTGCTGATCGGCGCCGTCGTGGGCCTGGTGGTCGGCGCGGTCTTCGGCTGGTCGGTGGCCTCCGCCGGGGTGTACGCCTCGGACGCCCGCGGCATCTTCCTCTTCGTCGTCGACCACACCTGGAGTCTGCTCAACACTGTCGTCGGCGCCATCTACCTGACCGTGCACCTGATCTTCGGGCACTCACTGGACCGGCCCACGTCACTGAACAGTGGTCGGGTCAGCGTGGTGGAGGGGGTCTCACCCCGCTACGCCACCACCATCGGCACCGTCTGCGCCGGCTCCAGCTCCGGCATCCAGCGGCACGAGGACGTGCACATCTTCCAGGGCCGCCTGCTCGGGCCGCTCTACATCCCCCTCGTCCTGGCCAACTACGTCCTGTTCACCATCGCGCCGGTGTGGCTGCTCTACCACGACCACACCAACGCGCCGATCAACCGCTTCACCCGGTACTTCGAGATCGGCGTCTACCCGCACGTGTGGAACGAGGCCATCGCGTACCGGATCCAGGGGACGCCGCCGCGATGACCACCCACGGGCGCGGGCCGATCGAGACCGCCACCGCCGAGCTGGTCGCCTGGGTGACCAGCGCGGCGGGGGAACCGGTCCCGGTCGGCCCGCCCCGCGCGTGCGACGACGCCGACGGGCTCACCCTCTGGCCGATGGAGCTGCGCCCGGCCCGGCAGACCCGCTCCAGCGGCGCGGTCCGCGAACCGTACCGGTTCACTGTCCGCCACCTGCTCTGCGTCACCGGTCCGGCCGGGTTGCCCCGGCTGGACCGGGTGCTCACCGCCGCGACCAGCGACGGCAGCTACCCGGTCGTGCTGGAGGCCGGTGATCCACCACTGTGGGCGGCCTTCGGCACGGCGCCCCGACCGGCGCTGCTGATCGATGTTGCGGCGCAGGTGGACCACCCGACTCCGGCCGCGCCGCCGGTGCTGCAACCGCTGCGGTTGCGGCAACTCGACGTACGCCGCCTCAGTGGGCGGGTGGTCGGCCCCCAGGAGCAGCCACTGGCCGCGATGCGGGTCGAACTGCCCGGCACCGGGTCCGCCACCCGCACCGACACCGAGGGCCGGTTCCTGATCGTCGGCGTCCCGCACGACCCCGAGCACCCGAGCCCGGTCCGGCTGCGGCTGACCGGACGCGGGCTCGTCCTCACCGCCGACGTCGACCCGGCCGAGGACGACATCGTCATCGTCTGCGCGCCACCGACCCACTGACACCCACAGGCACAGGAGGACCGATGCCCAGTTACTTCTCCCCCGGCATCTATGTCGAGGAGGTCCCCAGCGGCGCCCGACCGATCGGGCCGGCGAGCACCAGCATCGCCGCCTTCGTCGGCGTCGCCCCGGACCGCTCCGCCCACCTGGGCAAGGCGGTGCCGGTCAACAACTGGACGGAGTTCCTGCGGCTCTTCGCCGGTGGGGAGCGGGTGGAGAGCACCCCGCTGGCCCGGGCGGTCTTCGGCTTCCTGGACAACGGGGGTGCCCGCTGCTGGGTGGTCAACGTCGGCGAGGGTGGCGCGATCACCGGCACCGGGCAGCGGCGCGGCGGTCTGCAACTGCTGGAGGCCGTCGACGAGATCTCCATCATCGCCGCGCCCGGTTTCCACGACGTGGTGTCCCACGAGGCGCTGCTCAGCATGGCCGAGCGCACCCGCACCATGGTCGCGATCTGCGACCCGGCACCCGACATCGACGACATCTCCGCGTTGACCCGGGTCGCCACGCCGTCCTCCGGCAAACCCCCCAAGCCCGCCGAGGGTACGGGCGGCGGCGCGGCCGGCGGTCCCGGCGGCGGTCCGGCCCAGCCGGGTGGCTCCGGCGGCCACGAGGGGGCCGCCTACCGGCCGCGACAGTCCGAGTTCGGCGCGTTCTACTACCCCTGGCTGCGGGTGCGCGACCCGATCAGCGGCGAGTTGGAACTCACCCCGCCGAGCGGGCACCTGGCCGGCATCTGGGCCCGCACCGACGCCCTGCGCGGGGTGCACAAGGCACCGGCCAACGAGCCGGTGCGCGGCGCCGTCGACCTGGGCTACCTGGTCACCCGACCGGAACACGACGTGCTCAACCCCAAGGGTGTCAACGTGATCCGCTACTTCGCCGGCGAGGGCATCCGCGTGTGGGGCGCCCGTACGCTCGCCGCCGAGGCCAGCGAGTGGCGCTACCTCAACGTCCGACGCCTCAGCATCGCCATCGAGCAGGCCATCGCCAACGGCACCCGGTGGATGGTGTTCGAGCCCAACGACTTCACCCTCTGGCGTTCGATCCGGCGCGACATCGGGGCGTTCCTCACCCGGGTCTGGCGGGACGGCGCGCTGCTGGGACGCAGCCCCGAGGAGGCGTTCTTCGTCAAGTGCGACGAGGAGACCAACCCACCGGACGTCCGCGACGCGGGCATGGTGATCGCCCACATCGGCATCGCGGTCGTCAAGCCCGCCGAGTTCGTGGTGTTCAAGCTGAGCCAGTGGGCCGGCGGCACCGAGACAGAGACGATCGGAGGCTGACATGCCCACCACCGCCACCCCGCAACCCGGGGCCCCGGTCGACCCGTACCGGGCGTACAACTTCCGACTGCTCATCAACGGCGTCACCAACGGCCACTTCACCGAGATGACCGGGTTGGAGGTGAACATCCCCGGGCAGCCGTACCGGGAGCACGGCCTGGGTCGGATGCGGATGGTGCCCGGTCAGGCCGAGTACGAGCCCGTGACGCTGCATTTCGGCCTCACCGCCTCCCGCGAGTTGTGGGACTGGGTGAACGCCACCGCCCAGGGCACCCTCAACCGGCGCAACGTCTCGGTGGTGCTGCTCGACTCGGTCGGGACGGCCGAGGTGCTGCGCTGGAACCTGATCGACGCCTGGCCGACCCGGTGGCGCGGGGCACACCTCAACACCCTCAGCCACGAGATCGCCATCGCCTCGCTGACCCTGCGCTACGAGGGCCTGGAGCTGGAGACCGGCGGTGCCACCGCGCCGACGCCCGCGTAGCTGGCTGGCCGGCCGGCTACGCTCGGCGGCCGGGGCGGTGCAGCGCCTCGCCGGGCGGGTCGAGCCCGCCGGCCACCTTCCGCAGCCGTCGCAGACACCCGAGGCGACACCACGCCGTTTCGGGGAGCCGCCGCGGCACTGGCTGGACCTGGTCGCCGCCCACGCGCCCGGTCTCCTGCACGACCTGGACCTCGACCCGTCCCCGACCGGCAACGCCGAGGCAGGGGCCCAGGGCGGGCGGCAGGGCGAATCGACCGGTCGGGTCGACGCCGACGGTGCGGACCCGGTCGCTGACGCCAGGTCCGGCGGGTCCGGCAGGCTCGGCGGGCCCGGCAGGCTCGGCGGGTCCGGCGGGCTCGGCGGGTCCGGCAGGCTCGGCAGGTCCGGCAACGCGGGGGACGTGGGTGGTCCCGGTGCGAGCGGGGACAAGGGGCCGACGAGGTCGCGGGCCGAGGGCCGAACCGGGAGGTCGGGCCGCTCGTCGCGGGCTGGTGACCAGCCCGACGGTACGGGGACCGGTGCTGCCGGCGACCGGACGCCTTCGTCCAGCTCGGACCTGACAACCCTGCCGGGGGGATCCACCTGGCCGGACCCCTCGATCCCGCCAGCCGGTTCGACCTGGCCGGCGGGACCGGGGGCGGCGGTGCCGCCGGTGGGCCGGGCGCCCCGCGGCGACACCACAGCCCTCGACAGCCCGGCCTCCGACACCACGGCCGTCGACGCGAGCGGGCTGGCCCGGACGGACGGCCCCCGACAGCCGGTCCGCTCCATGGTCTTCGGGCCGCACAGTTCGCCGAGCGGCCGCCCGCACCAGGCTGAGGCCGAAGCCACCCGAACCACCTCACACCCGCAAGTGGACACACGGTGGTCCGGCGAGGTTGACCACGGGCTTTCCACCGGCTCGTCCGCCCTACGACCCACCGCCGACCGGCTCTCGGGTGGTCGCGACGGGTTCCGGGGCGACTCGGACGGTCAGCCCTCGCCCAGGGAGGACCAGAGCGGGCGCCTGCGTGGCGATGCACCGAGCGCGACCCGGACGTCGCCAGTGGACGCGGTGGCTGTGCACCGCCTTCTGGGCGGGCCGATCCGGGGCGGGGTCGACGCGTCCTGGACCGGTTCGACGGCGACGAGCGCCGGAGACCCGTCGGCCTCTGCGCGCGGCGACCTGGATCGCCTCGCGGACGGTGGCCCCTGGCTGGCCCTGCCCGGCGAACCGGCACCACCCGGACACCCGGCCGCGCTGCGCGACGCCGGGACGGGAACGCCCGGCGGCGGACGAGCGACGGGCATCGACGGACCGCCCAACGCGGCGGCGCGGAGCGTCGACCCGTGGCCGGCACTGCCGGACGACACCACACTGTGGTCGGTCGCCGGCGCGGCGGTGGACACCGCCCAGCTGACCCGACTGGACCGGGAACAGGCGGGTGACTGATGGAACGCGTCGCCTTCCTCATCGACTCCTCAGGCGTTCGGGTGGACTGCCTGCTCAACCCGGAGACCGTGCAGGTGACCCGGCTCGCCGGCGTACGGCAGCGGGGTGCCGGCGGCGGGCAGCTCACCGGGTCCGGTCTGGCCGACGATCCGCTGGTCTTCACCGGCGGTGGCCGTACCGAGCTGGTGTTGGACCTGCTCTTCGACGTCGACTTCGTGGAGGCGCAACTGCGTCCGGCCGACGTCCGGGTGCTCACCCGTCCGCTGTGGATGCTCGCGGAGAATTCCACGGCCGAGCACGGTTGGCTACGGCCGCCGTTGGTCCGGTTGGTCTGGGGCAAGACCTGGAACGTGCCGGGTGTGATCATCGCGGTGGCGGAACGGTTCGACGCGTTCACCGGCACCGGGTCGCCCCGGCGGTCCTGGCTGCGGCTGAAGCTGGTCCGCGCCGCCGAGACGGCCGATCAGGCCGAGGCCGGCTTCGCCGAGGAGTTGGCCGCCGCGAGCACCCCGACCGCCGCGCCGGGCAGCGCGGTCATCGCAGCCGGTGACGGCGCTGCCGAGCCGGGTCGCTCCGGTGTGCGTTTCGACCTGCTGGCCAACGACGCGCTGGGCTCACCGCTGCGCTGGCGGCTGCTGGCTGAACACAACCGGATCACCGATCCCCTCGCCGTGCCGGCCGGCACCACCCTCGCCGTCCCACCGAGCGCCGGCACCGGTTCGGCGACCGGGTTGGCGCGGGCGGTGGCGGGCGCGGTGGGCGCGGGAGCGTCGTACCTGGGCACCTCGGTCGTCGGCGCGCCGTGGGACGCGGCCACCGGCCCGACCGGCGCCGCTCCGAGCGGGTCCAGCAATCCCCGGGGTACGCCATGACCAGCGTCGCGCCCCGGGCGTTGATCGTCCTGCTCGACGGCGTCGAGCTGGTCGGCGCGGCTCGTCAGCGGGTCCGCTCACTGCGGGTGGCAGCCCGGCTCAACCAGCCCACCCAGGCCGAGCTGGTCCTCGCCACCACCGCCGGGACCGGCGCGTTCGACCCGGCGGTGCGCCCCGGCACGGCGCTCGACGTACGGCTCGCCGACCACGCGGACGCCCTGTTCACCGGTGAGGTCACCTGCGTGGAGGTGGAGTACGCCGCCGACGGGGCGGCGGTGCTGCGGCTGCGGGCGTACGACCCGCTGCACCGGCTGCGCAAGCGGCAGGGGTTGCGGGTCTTCACCTCGGTGACCGCCGTCGAGCTGGCCCGGGAGCTGTGCGGCGCGGTGGGTCTGGCGGTGACCGCTGATGTCGACGGCCCTCGGTTGGAGCGGCTGCTCCAGCACCGGCACAGCGATCTGGAGCTGCTGCGCGAGGTCGCCGGCCGGGCCGGGCTGCACCTGGCCCCCGACGGTGACGGCGTCCGACTGATCACACTCGCCGGCTACGGGGAGCCGGTCGCGTTGACGCTCGGCGCGGGGGTGCACACAGTGCGGCTGTCCACAAACACCGACCAGGCCAGCGGTGCCAGCGCGGCCCTGGGCTGGCACCCGCAGCGGGCCGAGGTGATCAGCCAGCAGGTCGACGAGGCGCGCTGCGGCCGACCCGTCGACGACCGCCCGGACCCGGCCGGCGTGGGCGCCGACGGCGTTCGCACCGCCGTGGACCAGCCCGGCCGCAGCGACGACGAGTTGGCGGCGCTGGCCCAGGCCCGGCTGGACACCCGCGCGGCGGCGCTGGCCACGGCCGAGGGGGTGGCCGAGGGCGATCCGGCGCTACGGCCGGGGCGCCGCGTCGACCTCGGCGGGGTGCCCGACCCGGTCGCCGGGACGTACGTGCTGACCGAGGTGGTGCACACAGTGGATGGCAACGGGCACCTGACCCGTTTCTCCACGGTGCCGCCGGCCACCCCGGCGACCCCGACCGGCGGGGCGATGGTCACCCTCGGCAGCGTCACCGACGTCGCCGACCCGGACGGGCTGGGGCGGGTCCGGTTGACCCTGCCGGCGTACGGGGAGCTGGACGCCGGCTGGCTCGCCGTGCTGTGCCCCGGGGCGGGACCGGGCAAGGGTCTGGTGGCGCTGCCCGATCCGGGTGACACCGTGCTGGTGGTGCTGCCCGGCGGCGAGCCGGCCTCGGGCATCGTGCTCGGTTCGCTGTTCGGCGCCGTCGAGCCGTACGACGCGGGCATCGACGACGGAAAGGCCCGCCGCTGGACGATGCGCACGGCCGGCGGGCAGTCGATCGTCGTCGACGACGTGCGGCGCAGTCTGCGGCTGGGCACCGAGGGCGGCAGCTTCCTGGAGCTGACCCCCGACCTGGCCACCCTGCACGCGGCGTCCGACCTGGTGATCTCCGCACCCGGCCGGGCCATGGTGGTGCGCGCCCGCAGCGTGGACTTCCTGCACGCCGACTCGACCGAGGACCCGACCACCGCGGCGGAGCAGGCCCGTTCGCTCGCCCGCGCCCACCACAAAGGAGGCGGCTGATGCGCTGGATCCACAGTGACTCCGTGATCACCTGCGATCACGACGGCCGGGTCGAGAACCGACCCTCGCGGCAGTGGGTGACCGTCACCGGTGTGCCCGTGCTCGTCGATGACGACCCGGAGGGACGCACAATCGTTGCCTGCCCGAACTACGGCCCGACCATCAAGCCGTGCACGACGACGCTGACCGTCCGGGTCGGCTACAGCGACTGGGTTCGCGTCGACGGGCACCGGGTGGTGCTGTCGCACCTGGAGGGGTTCACCAACGGCACACCGCCGGGGCTGGTCAAGCACACGGTGCGCGACCCCCGCCAGCAGTTCCTGGGGGCGGACCGATGAGGGCCTTCCGCTTCGTCGGCGCCGGCTTCGACGCCGGCCGCACCGGCGGGTTGGCGCTCACCGCGGCCGGCGGCCTGGCGATGACCGAGGGCGACGAGAGCGTACGGCAGGCGCTGTTCCTGCTCCTGTCGACCACCCCGGGCGAGCGGTTGATGCGACCCGGGTACGGCTCCCGGCTGCACCGGTTGGTCTTCGCGCCCAACGACGACACCACGGCCGGTCTGGCCATCCACTACGTCCGGCAGGCCATCGCCCGTTGGGAGCCCCGGGTCGAGGTGATCGACGTGGACGCCGGGCCGGACCCGGACGACGCGTGGCGGTTGGTGATCCGGTTGGACTACCGGGTGCGGGCCAGCCTGACTCCCGGGCAACTGGTCTTCTCCGTGGATCTGCTCCCGGTCGACGAGCCCGCCCAGGGAGGAGCGTCATGACGCTGCCCGTGCCGCACCTGGACGATCGCGGCTTCCTCGACCTGGTCACCGAGGCCCGGGAACGGATCCGCCAGTCCTGCCCGGCGTGGACCGACCTGTCCGCGCACGACCCCGGCATGGCGTTGGTGGAGACGTTCGCGCACCTCACCGAGGTGATGATCTACCGGTTGAACCAGTTGCCGGAGAAGGCGTACGTCTCGTTTCTGAACCTGCTCGGCGTCACCCGGCACGCGCCGACAGCGGCCTGGGCGGACGTCCGGTTCACCCGTACCGGCACCGACCGCGGCGCGGTCCGGATCCCGGCCGGGCTGCGGGTCGCCGCGGCCCGGGGCGCGGACCCTCGGCCGGTCGTGTTCGTCACCACCGAGCCGACGCTGCTGCCCGCCGACGAGACGTCGGTGACGGTACGGATGCACCACTGCGAACCGGTCGAGGCGGAGTTGCTCGGGGTGGGCACCGGCCAGCCGGGGCAGGTGCTGCGCGCGACGCACGCGCCGCTGACACACACCGCCGAGGCGCTGGACCTGCTGCTCGGGGTGGAGGTGCCGGCCGGCACTGTCGAGCTGGGCGCGGCGGCCCGCGAGCACGACGGTCGCACGTTCGAGATCTGGCAGCCGGTGGACAGCTTCGCCGGGCTCGGTCCGCAGGCCAAGGCGTACCTGGTCGACCGTTGCTCCGGCACTGTCATCTTCGCCCCTGCCCTCGACCTGCGGCCCGCCGCCGGGGCGACGCCGCGCGGCGAGGTCGCGGCCGACGCGGCCGCGCCGGCGAGCACCGTGCCGCCGGTGACCGTCGCGGCGGTGCCGCCGGCCGGACGGCAGATCCGGCTCTGGTACCGCGCCGGTGGTGGGCCCACCGGCAACGTGGCGGCGGGCACGCTGACCAGCCTGCGCGACCCACTACCCGGGGTACGCGTGGACAACCCCACCCCGGCGGCCGGCGGCCGGGAGATGGAGGCGCTGGAGTCCGTGCTGCTGCGCGGTCCGTACGAGTTCTTCGCCCAGCAGCGGGCGGTCACCGCCCGCGACTTCGAGGTCCTCGCGACCAGCTCCGGCGCGGTGGCGCGGGCGCGGGCGTTCACCCGCGCGGCGGTGTACAGCTTCGCCCGGCCGGGCGAGGTCGAGGTGGTGCTGGTGCCGTACGTGCCGGAGGCGGCCAGACCGGGCGGTCGGCTGCCGGTTGCGGTGCTGCGCGAGCACGAGGTGCCCGAGGCGCGCCACCGGGTCGAGGCGGACCTGGAGGAACGCCGGATGGTCGGCATCCGCTCCCGGGCCACCTGGGCGCGGTTCAAGGCGGTGTCAGTGCGGGCCCGGGTGGTGGTCCGCCGCGAGGAGGATGTGGACGCGGTCCGTCGTCGCATCCACGATCGGCTGCACCAGACGTTGAGCCCGCTGCCCACCGCGCTCAACCCGACCGGCTGGCCGTTCGGCGAGCCGCTGCGGGCGTCCAACGTGTACCGGCTGCTGGAGCACGCCGAGCCGGGGGTGCGCTACGTCGAGTCGGTGCGGTTCGTTGTCGACGAGGCCCCCGACGCCGACGTCCGCGCCCTCGCCGTGGACCAGTACCAGCCGCGCACCTGGTACGCCGGGCGCGGCCCGGTGCTGTTCCGCTCCAGCAACGGCGGCGCGGGTTGGGAACCGGCCGGTCGCTTCGACGACGAGACGGTGCTGCGGGTGGCACCCGCTCCCGCGCCGGTACGGCCGGGCATCGTCGCGCGTCCCGGCTCGGTGGCAGTGGTGACGCTGCGCGCCTCGGGCGGCTCCCGGGTGCATCTGAGCAGCGACCTGGGCGAGACGTGGTCGCTGCTCACCGACCTGGACTCACGGATCTCCGACGTGGCGTGGCTGGACCGCGACGGCGCGGGCGCACTGCTGGTGGCCACCGACACCGGCCTGTACGAGGTGTCGCTGCTGCCCGGGGCGGTGCCGTTGCAGATCCTGGTCGACCCGTCCGACGCCGACCGGGGCTTCTACGCGGTCCGCACGTTCGTCTCCGAGCGGGGAGCGCCGGGGGTGGCGGTGGCCGCGCAGGCCAGTTTCGGGGTGTACCTGTCGACCAGCGGCGGCCGACCCGGCAGCTTCACCCACGTCGGTCTGGCCAACGTGGACAACCGGGTCCTCGCCGTGCAGTACGACGGCCCGGCGACCCTGCTGTGGAGCGGCGCGGGCGAACCGGATCCGAAGAAGCCCGGCCAGGGCTGCCACCGCACCCGGCTGTTCGAGTCCGACGTGAAGTGGCAGTCGATGCAGGCCGGGTGGCTCGGCGGAACCTGCCGGGACCTCGCGTTCACCGGTCAGCAGGCGGTGGCGGCCACGCAGAGCGGCGGGGTGCTGCGGCTGGACACCCTTGCCGCCCAGCCGCAGTGGCAGGCGGTGTCGGTCAACTGCGGGTTGCCGTTGCGGGACCGGACCCGGTTCGTGCCGGTCGACGCCATCGCGGTGAGCGGCCCGACGGCCGCCAGCGTGACAGCCGGCGACACCGGCACGGCGGAGCGGTTGATCCTGGCCAGCGGCGAACGTGGCGTGCACCGCAGCGCCGACGCCGTCACCTGGACGCCCAGTGCCAACCAGGCCACCGCCGACGTGGTGACCGTCCCCGATACCTGGCTGCTCTGCTCCGGCGAGCACGACATCGAGGTGGTGCGCCAGGATGCGACGCTCGGCGATTGAACGGCTGCTGCCCGCCGCCTACCAGCGGGCCTGCGTGCCGGGCAGCGTGCTCTGGGCGCTGCTCGACGTGATGGAGGGGTTGCACGCCCCGGACGAGGCGATCCTCGCCGAGGTGGACGCGCTGTTCGACCCGTACCGGGCGCCGGACGGGCTGGTCGTGCGGTTGACCCGCTGGGTGGCCATGGACCATGTGGTGGCCTCGCCCCGGCCGGACACCCCGCTGCCGCTGCCGGTGGGTCGGCTGCGCGACCTGGTGGCCAACGCCGCCCTGCTGGCCCGCTGGCGCGGCACCCCCTACGGAATGCGCCGCGCCCTGGAGCTGGCCACCGGGATGTCGGGCTTCGCCATCGACGAGCCCGCCGAGCGGGCCTTCCACGTCGTGGTGCGGGTACCGGTCGCCGCCGCCGGTCAGCTCGCCGTGATCACCCGCATCGTCGAGGCGGAGAAGCCCGCCTCGGCCACTGTCGAGATCGTCCTGGAAGAGGAGTCGTCATGACCACCGAGTGGGCGGTCGTCGCCGCCGCCGAGCAGTTCACAGTCGACCCGCGCAACAGCGGCGAGCTGACCTTCACCGTCTCCAACCCGGGCAACGCGCCGGACACCGTGGTGTTCGACGTGGCACCCGGTGACGGCTCCCAGCGGGCGTGGTTCACCGTCGCCGAACCCCAACGGGTGGTGCCCGGCCAGGGCTCGGTGTCGTTCCTGGTCAAGCTCGCCGTGCCGGCCGGCACCCCGCCCCGCCGCTACGACATGACCGGGTTCGCGTACTCGGCGAACACCGCGCCGGAGGAGAGCTCCCGCTCCAGCGGCCGGGTCACGTACGAGGTGCGGGCGGTCGCGCCGCCACGGCGTACCCCGTGGTTGTGGATCGCCGCCGCGGCGGCGTTGGTGCTGGTGGTGGTCGCCGTGGGGGTGGTGTTGCTGACCCGCGACGGCGAGCCGGCCCCCGGCGAGCCGCGGGTGGTCACCGTCGAGGCGGAGAGCCTGGTGGAGGGTGCGGTGATCAAGTCGCCGCAGAACAGCAAGGCGGCCGTGGGCGCGCAGCCCAACTGCTGTGGGGTGACCTGGTCCGGGGACAAGCAGCTCTTCTTCACGGGGCTGGCGATCGGCGATCAGGTCACCGTGACGGTGCAGATCCCGGCCGACGGCACCTGGCGTTTCGCCGCGGTACGCACCACGGCCCTCGACTACGCCAACACCGTCTTCGCCATCGACGGCAACCAGGTCGGCGGCACGTTCCTCGGCTTCACGCCGACGGTGCGGAAGACGGAGTTCCTGGACGTCGGCGCGGTCCGGCTCGCCAAGGGCCCCCACCAGGTCACGCTGCTGGTGGTCGGCAAGACACAGGGCACGAACTCGTACTTCGCCGGGGTGGACACGATCCGGTTCACCGAGATCGTGGCGCAGGCCGTGGCGCGATGAGTGGTCGGCAGAAGGCGTTGCTGGGGCTGTTCGCCGTCCTGCTGGTGGCGCTGTTCGTGGTCGCGGTCGGCGCGGGCCGCGACGACCAGGGTGATCCGGGGGCCCGGCACGGGTTCGTCGACCGGTTGGGTGCGCTGGGCGGCGAGCGGTCCGCTGTGGACCCGGCGACGGTCAGCGCCGACTGCGCCGACGAGACGGGTCGGCTGGCGTTCTCCGGCAGCTGCGTGGTGCGGGTCGCGGACCCCGGCGGGCTGCGCACCCTGGTGCTGCGCAGCGCGGCGCGGTTCACGGTCGTCGCCCCGGCACCCGGCGACGCCGACCTCACCATCCGCGACGAGGTCGAGCCGGCGGCGGACGGCACCGGCGCGGTGGCGAAGATCGCCGTCGACCAGGCCACCGAGGTGGGCCTGGTCTGCCCCGGCCTGGGCGGCTGCACTGTCGTCGTGGCCACGTCCTGACCCGACCCGGACTGAGAGGAAGGTGCCGCCGTGGGTGATCTGCGCAAGCCGTTCCTGCTGCTGGCCATGCTCGCCATCGTCCTGGCGATCGGGGTGGAACTCGGCGCCGGGCTGCTGCTCGGCGGCGGCGACGCCGGTGCGGCCCTCGCGGACAGCGCCGGCGCGCTGGACGTGGAGATCGACGACGTGTCCGGTGTCAGCGAACCGTCCGGCCGGGGCACCGGCTACCTGGCGTTGATCGACGCGGTGGCGGTCTGGAGCACCGGGCTGTTCTGCCTGGGCCTGCTGCTGCCCGAGCGCGTGCAGGGCCGGGTGCAGGGCGTCGCCAGTCTGATCTTCTCGATCATCCTGATCATCGTCGGGCTGGTCGCGCTGGTCGTCGCGTTCGTGGAGCTGTCCATCATGGTGTCGCTGTTCCTGGCCGTTCCGTTCGGCACCCTGGCGTACCTGGCGCTGTGGGGGTTCTTCCCGGTCGGCGAGGCGGCGGTGCTGCTCGGGCTGGTGCTGCTGCTCAAGCTGGTGTGGGCCGGGATGCTGGTGCTGGCCCAGCCGCGCTTCCTGCAGAACAAGGGCCTCGTCCTGCTGATCCTCACCACAGTGCTGTGCACGGTCGTGCTGGAGTTCCTGCACAACCTGGTGCCGGTGATCCTGGTCAGCATCGTCGACGACGTGGCGGCGCTGGTCTTCGCGATCATCGCGATCATCTGGGGGCTGGTGCTGTTGATCGGCTCCATCCCGGCGATCGTCAAGGCCATCCGAGTCACCGCCGCCCTACCAGCCCGCACCAGCAGCCCCTCGTCCCGTTGATCATGAAGTTATTGCCACTCCGCGCGGCGTGTCATGGCAATAACTCCATCATCAACGAGGGGGTCGGGCTCTACGTGGTCACGGCACCGTCGCTACCAGGGTCGCTACGGCGTCCCGGTCGAGGGTCCCGTCGGCCACCCACACCTGGTACCGGCCGTGCCGGCTCCCACCGGCCGGCACCACCGCCGGGCGGTCGAACGCGAACGCCACACAGACTCCCGGATACATCCCGGTCCGCACGAACCACCGGTCGTCGTGGCCGAGGCCCGCGAAGACCAGGGTGTACGCCCCGCCGCCCGACCCGACGCCGGTCAGCGCGAGCCACGGCGCCGCGCTGCCGTTGACCGTCTCCTCCCCGGCCGCGTCGGCGGTGAACACCGCCGGTTCGCCGTCGGCGGCGGCTCGCCAGAAGAACCCCCCGTAGCCGGCCCCGCCCGGGCGGCCGTTGGTGGCCGGGCTACCCAGTCTGATCTCCCGGTCGTCCGGGGCGACGAGAACGGACTCCACATCGAGCCGCCAGGCGTCCGGCGCGACCACCGACGCGGCCAGCCACCTCCGCTCGGTCAGCAGCACCCCGCCGGCCCGGTCGCGCCACTGGAGATCGTGCGCGTACCGGCCCGGGGACCGTTCGACCTCGCCGGTGTGCGCGATGACGCCGTGGTCGTCCCGCCAGGTGTAGCCGACGTCGCGGACGTAGGTGCGCCCGCCCCAGAGGTTGCTGCCGTCGACGTCCTGCACCGCGAGGGACGCGCCGAGGTGCCACACGTGGTCGGCGGGGAGCGCGTCGGTGACCACCGTTCCGCCGAGCGTGCGTACCGGGTGCAGGTACGGTCGGGGCCCGTGCCGCGCGTCCAACGCCGGGTCGAGCACGTACTCGGCCACCTCCGTGGCCCCGACCGTCAGCCGCACCGGCTCCTCGCTCACGGCATCTCCCGGCGGGCGACGGCGACCGGGACCGGCCGGCGGACGGTGACGGCGTGCAGGGCGGCCACTGTGTAGCCGGCGAGGATCGGCACCGCGACCGGGGTGACCAGGACGGTGAGCAGCCCGGCCAGCGCGACGACCCCGGTGAGCGCCGCCCAGCGGGTGGGCGCGTCGAGGCAGGCGCGGGCGGCGGAGCGGGCCGAGGCCCTCCACTGCCCGCCCCCGTTGCCGCCCACCTCGACGACGACCAGCCCGGCGTAACCGGCCAGGCCGGCCGCGATCAGCGCCGTCACGAGCAGCGCAGCCGTGCCGCCCGGCACCCGGCCGGTGGCCAGCGCCGCCAGGTCGGCGACGAGCAGCGCGGCGCCGGCGAGCGCGAGCAGGCTGACCGGCACACCGGGCAGCACCGCGCGGCCGAACCGGCGCACCGTCGTGCGCGCCGACGGCCAACTGCCGGTACGCGTCCAGTCGTGCACCGCCGCGCTGGCCGTGCCCGCCGCCGCGGCGGCGGTGAGCAGGGGCACCGCCGCGAGGGTCAACAGGATGCCCAGCAGTGCCAGGTCGGCGGCGTCACGGGCGACGTCGCGCCAGTCCCGCCGTCCGCCGGTGTCGACGGGTTCAGCCCTTGATGCCACTGGTGTTGATCCCCTCGACGAGCATCCGCTGGAACGCGACGAAGAACAGGAAGACCGGCAGCAGCGACAGCACCGACATGGCGAACATCGGGCCGACCGCGCTCTGGCTGGTCGAGTCGATGAACAGGGTCAGCGCGACCGGAACGGTGTAGTCCTCCAGCTGGGACAGGAAGACCAGTTGGCGGAAGAAGTCGTTCCACGTCCAGATGAACGAGAAGATGGCTGTGGTGACCAGCGCCGGGCGGCTCAGCGGCAGGATGATGTGCCGGAAGATGCCGAACGGGCCGGCGCCGTCGATGCGGGCCGCCTCGTCCAGCTCCCGGGGAACGCCCCGCATGAACTGCACCATGAGGAAGACGAAGAACGCCTCGGTGGCCAGGAACTGCGGGATGAGCAGCGGCAGGTAGGGCCAGTCACCGCCGACCAGCCCGAGCGTGCGGAACAGGATGTACTGCGGAACGATCAGCACGTGCTGGGGCAGCAGCAGTGTGCCGATCATGACGGCGAACCACATGCCGCGCAGCCGGAACCGCAGCCGGGCGAAGGCGTACGCGGCCAGCAGGCAGGAGAGCCCGTTGCCGATGACGGTGAGCAGGCTGACCATGGCGCTGTTGAGGAAGAACCGGCCGAAGCTGACGTCGAAGTTGGACCACCCGGCGGTGTAGTTGCCCGGGGTGAAACGCTCGGGCAGCAGCCCGACGTTGTTGACGATCTCCTCCTGGGACTTCAGCGAGGTGCCCACCATCCAGATCAGCGGGTAGAGCACCACGACGACGATCGCCACCAGGATCACCAGCCGCAGGACGGGCCGTCCGCCGGGTCGTCGGCGCGCGGTCGGCGGCGCTGCGGTCGGCGCTGCGGTTGTCGGGGTCACCGTCACCATCACCGGTCCTCCCCGTCGGAGTAGTGCACCCAGAACCGTCCGGTGCTGAAGAAGATCGCGGTGATGACCGCGATGGCGAGCAGGAACACCCAGGCCATCGCCGAGGCGTAGCCCATGTTGAGGTCGGTGAAGCCGGTGATGTAGAGGTTCAGCGTGTACATCAGGGTGGAGTCGACCGGGCCGCCGGTGCCGTTGCTGAGCACGAACGCGGCGGTGAAGCCCTGGAAGCCGTTGATGGTCTCCAGCACCAGGTTGAAGAAGATGACCGGGGAGAGCATCGGCAGGGTGACGTTGCGGAACTGGCGGAACCGGCCGGCCCCGTCGACCGACGCGGCCTCGTACAGCTCGGTGGGCACCTGCTTGAGCCCGGCCAGGAAGATCACCATCGGTGCGCCGAACTGCCAGATGGCCAGCACCATCAGTGTTTCCAGGGCCCAGTCGGGGTCGTTGACCCACGGTTTCCCGGTGATGCCGAAGAGGCTCAGCAGCGAGTTGAACGCGCCGTCGCGGTTGAACATGTTGACCCAGACGATGGCCAGCGCGACGCTGCCGCCGAGCAGGGACGGCAGGTAGAACAGCCCGCGGAACAGCCCGACGCCGCGCCACGCGCGGTTGAGCAGCAGCGCCACGCCGAGCGCCGCGGCTAGCTTCAGCGGTACGGCGATCAGCGCGAACGTCAGTGTGACCCGCACCGCGTGCCAGTACGACGGGTCGGCGGTGAACATGCGTTCGTAGTTGGCCAGCCCCACCCACTCCACCTCGGAGAAGGGGGTGAGGATGTCGTAGTTGGTGAAGCTCAGGTAGAGCGACAGCAGCATGGGGATTGCCGTGACACCCATCAGGCCGATGAGCCACGGCGACAGGAAGACGTACCCGGCCAGACCTTCGCTGTGCCGGAAGCGTCCGGGCCCACGCCTCTCAGCGTGGGCCCGGTCGGATCCGGGGCCGCGTCGGGTCGGGTCGGGTGCCGTGGTCAACGCCACGAACAGCTCCTCTCCTCGCCTTGACGGCGTCAGGCGATGGCGGACTTGCACGCCTCGATGAACTGGGTGGCGGCCTCGGCGGTGGTGGCCCGGCCGTACTGGGCGTTCTCGGCAGCCTTGATCAGCTCGGAACGCACCTTGCTGTGTCCCTTGATCGGCACCTGCGGTGACTTGCCGAACTTCTGGGTCAGCTCCGCCTCGACGGCGATGGACTGCTTCATGGCCGGGTCGGTGGTGTCGTCGCTGACCACGCGGCGCAGATCCTGGTTGGACGGAAGACCGCGGTCGGTGCCGAGCAGCTTGACCGCCTCCTGGTCGTTGTTCAGGAAGTTGATCACGTCGACCGCGACGTCCTTGTTCTTGCTGCCCTTGAACACCGACCAGTACATCGAGGCCCGGGCCCACTGCGCGCTCGGGTCACCGGGGTAGGCGATGACCCCCAGCTCGTCCTTGGTGTTCTTCTTCAGGTCCGGCATCTGGTTGGCCCAGACCCAGGAGGTCGCCGACTTTCCGGTGACCACCAACTGCTTGGTGATGTCGCTGGAGTTGCCCTCGTGGATGACGTCGGCGGTCGGGGTGGCCTTGCGGTCCCGGGCGCCCTTCCACAGGTCGAACCACTTGGTCACGTCCTCGGCGGTGAAGCCCAGCTCCTTGCCCTTGTAGAGGTCCTTGCCCTGTTGGCGCAGCCAGACCCAGAACGCCTTGTAGTCGGCGCTCGGGTCCTGGGTGCCGGGCACCTTGGTCTTGGCGGTGACCTGCTCGGCCCAGGCGATGTGCTCCTCCCACGACATTCCGGTGGTCGGCTCGGGAAGGTTGTGCTTGGTCAACAGCGTCTTGTTGTAGACCAGGCCCTGGGTGTTCTCCCCGGCGGCCAGACCGGCGAGCTTGCCGTCGACCACGCCGTACTGCCAGAGGCTCTCGGGGAACTTGGAGGTGTCCAGCTTTCCGGACTTCTGGTACGAGGTCAGGTCCAGCGTGGTGTTGCGGGCCGCGTACTCGGCCAGGTAGTTGTCGTCGATCTGGAACAGGTCCGGCGGGTTGCCGCCGGCGGTCAGGGTGGCCAGCTTGTCGAAGTAGCCCTGGTTGGCCTGCCAGGTCTTCTCGAACGTCACGTTCGGGTGCTTCTTGGTGTAGAGGGCCAGGGCGTCCTCGGTCAGCTTGGCCCGGGCGTCGCCGCCCCACCAGAAGATGGAGAGCTTGACCGGGGCGTTCGGGTCGGCCGCGCCGCCGCCGTCGTCGTCTCCGCAGGCGGCGGCGCCGAACATCAGCGGTGCGGCGACCGTCACGGCGAGCAGGCCACGCAGCAGGCGCCGCCGAGGCAGCGGGGTACGGTGGGCGCGCCCGACGGGCGCGTCAGTGGTGGGGGGCGTTGCGGGGTGCATATGCGCTCACTCCTCGGCATTAGGAGGCGACGGCGTCACCGGTGGCCGCAGTCGGGATGCCCGGGCCCGCAGGGCAATGCGGGCCCGGGCCACGTGGTGCGGCCAGGGGACGTGCCGGTCGGGCGTACGGGCCCGGACCGGTCGAGTCGCGGATGACCAGGTCGGTCTGGAGCATTACCTGTGCGGTGGTACGACGGACGCCGAGCGCCGTGCCGGCACCGGACCCCCGCGCACCGCGCGGTGACTCGATGTCCTGTTGCAGCAGCATGTCGACGGCCGTCCGGCCGGCGGCCCCGGTGGGTGTGGCCACCGTCGTCAGTTTGGGGCGGGTCAGCCGGCTGAGGGTGATGTCGTCGACCCCGACGACGCTCACCTCCTGCGGCACCCGGACCCCGAGCGCGTCCAGCCCTTCGATCAGGCCGATCGCCATCAGGTCGTTGTAGGCGAGCACTGCCGACACGCCACTGCGTCGCACCTGCTCGGCGACGGCGGAGCCGCCGACCTCGGTGGGCGCGTTGGGGCCGAGCATGGTCAGCTCCGCGCCACCGGCTCGGGCGGCCGCGCCGGCGGCACGGCGCATCTCCCGGTTGGTCCACGAGCTGCGCGGGCCACCGAGCAGCGCGATGCTGCGGTGTCCCAGGCCGACCAGGTGCTCGATCGCCGAACGGGCGCCCTGCCCGACGTCCATCAGCACGCAGGGCAGGCCGGTCACCTGACGGTTCACCACTACCAGTGGCACCTCGCGGCTGAGCTGCTCGATCAGGCTGTTGCTCATCCGAGGGCTGCACAGCAGCACCCCGTCCACCTGCTTGGCCAGCGCGTGGACCAGTTCTTCCTCGGCGGTCGGGTCCTCGTTGGTGTCGGCCACGAAGACGTGGTAGTCGCGGTGCCGCGCCTGACTCTCCGCCGCCTTGATCAGCGGCGGGAAGAACGGGTTCGCGATGTCCGCGATGATCAGCCCGATGTTGTGCGTCCGCCCGGTGATCAGGGCTCGGGCGGCGCGGTTCGGCCGATAGCCCAGATCCTCCGCGCAGGCCAGCACCCGGACCCGGGTCTCCGGGTTGACCAGGTGTGGAGCGGAGAACGTGCGGGACACGGTGGAGATGTGCACACCGGACGCCCGGGCGACGTCCCGGATGGTGACTGGCACGGCGGCCCCTTCGTCCGATGTGGTGGCGGTCACGCAGGTGTCGCCCATTAATGCAAACGGTTGCGTCAGTGTCAACGGTCAATGATTACGGCTTCGTTGCACCCACACTCCCCTTGGTCACCTGCAGCCCCTCAAACGCTGACAAATGACGCCGATCCCGCTGTCGTCGTTGACGCGAACGGATCGATCGTGATTACTTCATTGCAAACCTTTGCAGCACCACGGGAGGCGACCGCATGTCACCGAGAGCCGCCGGCCGAGTCCGGTACGCCGTCGTGGGCACCGGCGCGCGGGCCGAGATGTTCGTCCGGGCGCTGGTGCTCGACCACGCCGACACCACCGAACTGGTCGCCTTCGCCGACGTCAACCAGGCCCGGATGGACGCGCACAACCGCTGGCTGGGCGAGCTGGGTCACCGCCCGGTGCCCACGTACCCGGCCGGTGACTTCGCGGCCATGCTGGACAAGGAGCACGTCGACGTTGTCCTGGTCACCAGCGTGGACGTCACCCACGACGAGTACGTGGTGGCCGCGCTGCGCGCCGGCCGGGAGGTCGTCACCGAGAAACCGATGACAGTGGACGTGGCCCGCTGCCGGCGGATCCTGGACACGGTCACCGAGACCGGTGGGCGGGTGACGGTCGCCTTCAACTACCGCTACAACCCGCTGCACGAACAGGTTCGCCGGCTACTCGCCGAGGGCGCGGTCGGCGAGATCGGCTCGGTGCACTTCGAGTGGCTGCTCGACGTCCGCCACGGTGCCGACTACTTCCGCCGCTGGCACCGCGACAAGGCCACCTCCGGCGGGCTGATGGTGCACAAGGCCAGCCACCACTTCGACCTGGTCAACTGGTGGCTGGCCGCCACGCCCGTCGAGGTGTACGCGGCCGGCCGACTCTTCTTCTACGGGCAGGACGGTCGCCGACACGGCTACGCCCGCGACTACGACCGGGCGCACGGCTCCCCCGCCGCCGCCGACGACCCGTTCGCGCTGCGGCTGGACGCGCATCCCCGGTTGCGCGAGCTGTACCTCGACGCCGAGGCCGAGGACGGCTACCAGCGCGACCGCAACGTCTTCGCGCCCGGGGTGAGCATCGAGGACGACATGGCGGTGCTGGCCCGCTACTCCACCGGCGCCACCATGACCTACCACCTCACCGCGTACGCGCCCTGGGAGGGCTACCGGGTGATGGTCAACGGCAGCCGGGGCCGACTGGAGCTGGACGTGGCCGAGAACGACTTCGTCGACCGGGGCACCGCCGGCGCGGTCAAGGGCGCCGCCCTGCACGGTGCCGAGGCGCCGGCCGAGGGCGGTGGTGCGACGCTAACCCTGCGCCCGTTCTGGGCCCCGCCCCGGCAGATCCCGGTGGAGGGTCGCAGTCGGCACGGGCACGGCGGCGCGGACGCCCGGATGACCGGGGTCCTCCTCGGCGGTCAACCCGACCCGTTGGGCCGCGCCGCGACCGCAGACGACGGCGCGTTGGCGCTGCTCACCGGTCTGGCCGCCAACCGGTCCTTCGAGACCGGCCAACCCGTTCGCGTCGCCGACCTGCTCACCCCCCGCTGACACAGGAGACGAGGAGTCCCACTCCGTGCCCACGTTCGACCACACCGACCTGCTCCTGCCGCCCGAGCCGGGCCAGCGCGCGCTGGCCCGGGAGCTGTACGCCCTGGCGGCGGAGCAGCCCATCATCTCGCCGCACGGGCACGTCGACCCCGCCCTGCTGGCCGAGGACCGACCCTTCCCGGACCCGGCGCAGCTGCTCATCGTGCCCGACCACTACCTGACCCGGATGCTGCTCAGCCAGGGTGTCCCCCCGTCCGACCTGGGTGTGCCCACCCGCGACGGCAGCCCGGTGGAGACCGACGGCCGGGTGATCTGGCGACGCTTCGCCGCGCACTGGCACCTGTTCCGGGGCACCCCGTCGCGACTCTGGCTGGAGCAGACCTTCCGCACCGTGTTCGGGGTGCACACCCCGCTCGGCCCGGCCACCGCCGACACCCTCTACGACGAGATCGCGGCCCGGCTCGCCGAGCCGGACTTCCGGCCCCGCGCGCTGTTCGAGCGGTTCAACATCGAGGTCCTCGCCACCACCGAGTCGCCGCTGGACGACCTCGCGCAGCACGCCAAGCTCGCCGCCGACGGGTGGGGCGGGCCGGGCGGCCGGGTGGTCACCACGTTCCGCCCGGACGACGTGGTGGACATGGAGTTCGAGGGTTGGTCGACCAACGTGGACCGTCTCGGCGACCGGGCCGGTGAGGACACCGGCACGTACGCCGGCTACCTGGCCGCGCTGCGGGCTCGACGCGCCGCGTTCATCGCCGCCGGCGCCACCTCCTCCGACCACGGCCACCCCACGGCGCGCACGCTGGACCTGACCCCGGCCGAGGCCGAGCGGCTCTACGACCGGGGCCGGCGCGGCGAGGCCGACGCCGCCGACGCGGAGACGTTCCGGGCGCACATGCTCGTGGAGTTCGCCCGGATGTCGCTCGACGACGGCCTGGTCATGCAGCTGCACCCCGGCGCGGTGCGCAACCACAACCGGTGGCTGCACGCCCGGCACGGCCGCGACGTCGGCGGTGACATCCCGCAGGCCACCGAGTACGTGCACGCGCTCGCGCCGCTGCTGGAGCGCTACGGCAACGACCCCCGGCTGCGCCTGGTGCTCTACACCCTCGACGAGGACACCTTCACCCGCGAGTTGGCACCCCTCGCGGGCGGGTACGCCGCGCTGCTGCTCGGCGCGCCCTGGTGGTTCCTGGACTCCCCGGAGGTGCTGCGCCGGTTCCGGGAGACGGTGACCGAGAGCGCCGGCTTCTACAACACCACCGGGTTCGTCGACGACACCCGGGCGTTCTGTTCCATCCCGGTACGCCACGACGTGGCCCGCCGGGTGGACGCCGGCTTCCTGGCCCGGCTCGTCGCCGAGCACCGGCTGCCGATGGACGAGGCCGCCGAGACCATCGTCGACCTGGCGTACCGGCTGCCCAAGCGGGTCTTCAACTTCGGAGGACACCAGCAATGACCGTCACCATCACCTCCGTCGAGGTGCACGACGTGCGGTTCCCCACCGCCGCCCGGGGCGACGGCTCCGACGCGATCAACCGTGGCGACTACTCGGCGACGTACGTGGAGCTGGGCACCGACGCCGGCGCGACCGGCGCCGGGTTCACCTTCACCAACGGCCGGGGCAACGAGATCACCTGCGCGGCGGTGCGCGCCCTGGCCCACCACGTCCAGGGGCGCACCATCGAGGAGATCACGGCCGAGCCGGTGGCGTTCTGGCGCTCGCTCAGCGCCGACGTGCAGCTGCGCTGGCTGGGCCCGGAGAAGGGCGTCATCCACATGGCGACCGGCGCGCTGGTCAACGCGGTGTGGGACCTGCGGGCCACTCTGGCCGGCAAGCCGATGTGGCGGTTCCTCGCCGACCTGCCCACCGAGGATCTCGTGGCCAGCGTCGACTTCCGGCACATCACCGACGCGCTCACCCCGGACGAGGCGGCCGCCATCCTCGACAAGGGATTAATCGGAGGGGATGGCCGGCTCGCGGAACTCAAGCAGAGTGGTTTCGCTTCGTACACCACCTCGGTCGGGTGGCTCGGCTACCCCGACGACAAGGTGCGGGCGCTGACCCGGCAGGCGTACGCCGACGGCTGGCGGGCGATGAAGATGAAGGTCGGCGGCCCGCTCGCCGACGATCTGCGGCGGGCCCGGATCATCCGGGAGGAGATCGGCCCGGATGCGCTGTTGATGATGGACGCCAACCAGGTCTGGGACGTCGACGAGGCGATCACGGCGATGGCGGCGCTGGCCGAGGTGGACCCGTACTGGATCGAGGAGCCCACCCACGCCGACGACATCCTCGGGCACGCCCGGATCGCCCGCGCGGTGACCGAGTTGACCGCCGGCCGCTGTCGCGTGGCCACCGGGGAGGTGGCCGCCAACCGAGTGATCTTCAAACAGCTGCTCCAGGCCGAGGCGATCGGGGTGATGCAGGTCGACGCCTGCCGGGTCGGTGGCGTCAACGAGGTCCTGGCCGAGCTGCTGCTGGCGGCGAAGTTCGGCGTGCCGGTGTGCCCGCACGCCGGCGGCGTGGGCCTCTGCGAGTACGTCCAGCACCTGGCGATCTTCGACTACCTGCGGGTGGGCACCGGTCTGGACGGTCGGATGATCGAGTACGTCGATCATCTGCACGAACATTTCGTCGATCCGGTGCGGACCCGCGGTGGCCGCTACCTGCTGCCCGAACGGCCCGGTTACAGCGCCACCATGAAGCCCGCGTCGATCGCCGAGTTCCGCTTCCCGGACGGTCCGGCATGGCGGTGACCGTCGGCTCCCGGCTCGGCCTGGGCATGCTGCGCCGGCTGCCCGCCGAGGCCCGCCCGCTGATCCGGCCGGGCACCGTGCCGACCGGCGTCGTACACCTGGGGTTGGGCGCGTTCCACCGGGCCCACCAGGCCGTCTTCACCGAGGCGGCGGTCGGCGCGGCCGGCGGTGACTGGGGCATCATGGCCGTTGCCCCGCGCAGCACCGCCGTGGTCGAGGCGATCGCCGCGCAGGACAACCTGTTCAGCGTCAGCGCCCTCTCCGCGGCCGGCAGCTCGACCCGGGTGGTGGGCGCCCTGAGCGGTGTCCGGCACGCGCCCAGCGACCCGGACGCCGTGGTGGCGCTGCTCGCCGACCCGGCGGTCCGCGTGGTGACCCTGACCGTCACCGAGAAGGCGTACCAACTCGACCCGGTGACCGGCCGACTGTCCCCGGACTCGGCGCTCGCCGCGGACCTGGCTGGCGGCGGACCGCCGACCACGGTGCCGGGCCTGCTGCTGCGCGGGCTGGCCGCCCGGGCCGCCGCGGACGCCGGGCCGGTGGCCCTGGTGAGCTGCGACAACCTGCCGGCCAACGGTCGACGACTGCGCGGCATGCTCGACCAGGCGGTCAGCCGGGCCGGCGCGGTGCCCACCGGGCTGGTCGAGTGGGTGGCCGGCAACGTCACCTGCCCCGGCACCATGGTGGACCGGATCGTGCCGGCCAGCACCCCGGAGACGATCGAGGCGGCCCGGCGGGCGCTCGGCGTGACCGACCTGGCCGCGGTGGCCGCCGAACCGTACGCGCAGTGGGTGATCGAGGACGATTTCCCCGGCGGTCGGCCCGGCTGGGAGTTCGCCGGGGCGGTGCTCACCGACGACGCCGGCCCGTGGGAGCGGTTGAAGCTGCGCGCCCTCAACGGGGTGCACTCCGCCATCGCGTACCTCGGAGCCTTGGCCGGTCGGGAGACGATCGCCGACGCGCTGGAGATTCCGCACCTGCGTGAGGTGCTGCGCCGGCTGATCGCCGAGGACGTGGCGGCCAGCTTCACCCCACCGGACGGGGTGCGGGTGGTCGACTACGGCGAGCAGGCCCTCGCCCGGTTCGGCAACCCGGCGATCCACCACCGCACCCTCCAGGTGGCGATCGACGGCTCCCAGAAGCTGCCGCAGCGCGTCCTGCACACCATCGCCGACCTGCGCGCGACCGGGCGGTCCGCGCGCTGGGGCGCGCTGGTCGTGGCGTCCTGGTTGCGCTTCGCGCTGGGGTACGCCGACGACGGCCGGCCGTTGCCGCTCCAGGACCCGCTGGCCGGGCCGATCCGGGCCGCGCTGGACGCCGGGGCGCAGAGCCCGGCGGGCGCGGTCGACGCGGTCTTCGCGCTGCGCGACGTCATCCCGGTGGAGGTGGCCGAGGACGACGAGGTCCGCGCCGACGTGATCGCGTGGCTCACCGCGTTGGAGCGGCACGGCGTCGAGGCCACCCTGGCCGGTGCCCGGTGACCGGGTCGACCCGGACCGGCCGGCGGTGAGCGGGACAACCCCGCCGCCCCGGGTGGCGGTGATCGGGGCGAACGGGCACGGTCGCTGGCACCGGCGGGTGATCGCGCCCCTGCACGCCGCCGGTCGGCTGCGGTTGGTCGCCCTGGTCGACGTCCGACCGGTGGAGGACGACCCGGCCGCCCCGGTGCCGCCCGGGGTGGCGGTGTTCACCGACCACCGGGCGATGCTCGCGGCCACCCGGCCGGAGGTGGTGGTGATCTGCACGCCACCGCACACCCACCTGGCGATCGCCCGCGACGCCCTGGCCACCGGCGCGGACCTGCTGCTGGAGAAGCCGCCGGTGCTGTCGTTGGCCGAGCACGAGGAGCTGACCTGGGCCCTCACCGCCGCCGGCCGGGTGGCCCAGGTCGGCTTCCAGGCGCTCGGCTCGGCGGCTCTCACCGCGCTGACCGACGCGCTGGCCGCCGGCCGGCTGGGCACTGTCACCGGCATCTCCACCATCGCCGCCTGGCAACGGCCGGACGCCTACTACGCCCGCTCCCCCTGGGCCGGTCGACGGAGTGTGGACGGCCGACCGGTGCTGGACGGCGCGCTCGCCAACCCGCTCGCGCACGCGGTGATGCAGTGCCTGGCGATCGCCGAGGCGCTCGCCGGGGCGACGCCGTGGCCGGTCGCGATCGAGGTGGAACGCTACCGGGTCCGGCCGATCGAGGTGGAGGACACGGCCGTGCTGCGGGTCCGGTTCCGCGCCGGGCCGCCGGTGCTGGTGGCGGTGACCCTGGCGGCCGAGGAGTTCGTGGCGGGCGAGGTGGTGGTGACCGGTACGACGGGGCAGGCGGTGCTGGAGTACCCGACCGACCGGCTCCGCCTGCCCGGGGACGTGGTTACCCGCCGGGTGCCGGGGCGGTTGGGACTGCTGGAGAACCTGCTCGCCCACCGGGTCGACCCGGTGGGCGTGCCACTGATCGCACCGCTGGCCCGTACCGCGCCGTTCACCGCGCTGCTGGACGCGTTGCGGCCCGCGCCGGAGCCCCGGCTGCTCGACGGCGAGCTGGTGATCACCCTCGGCGAGGGCGGGGAGCGGGTCCGCCACCTGCGGGGAGTCGTGGACGTGTTGCGCCGGTCGGCCGAGCGGGGGGCGCTGCCGAGCGAACTGGGGGTGCCGTGGGCGTCCGCCGCCTACCGCGCCGAGCTGGCCGGATAGCGGCAGACACCTACCTGGGACGGACCTCCACCACCAACGAATGGAGTGAGTCGATGCGCAGAATCCTCGGCGGCGCCACAGTGGTCGCCCTTCTTCTCGGCGCCGCCCCGGCCGCGGCCGCCGCCCGTCCGGACGTCCCGTCCGCCGACCGGCTCTCCTGGTTGGCCGACCACCTCGGCCGGCAGACGCTGCCCGAGCGGGACGGTTGGGCGGCCGACGGCCCCGGCACCACCGGGGGCTCGGCGGCCACCCCCGAGCGGACCCGGGTGGTCCACAACCGGGCGGAGCTGGTCGCCGCGCTGGGCGGCGACAACGCTGGCAACGCCGCCGATGCCGCCCCGAAGCTCATCTACGTCGACGGCGCCATCGATGGCTTCGAAGGACCCGGCGGCACGCCGCTGAGCTGTGCCGACCTGGCCGACCCGGCCTACCGGTTGGACGCCTACCTGGCCGCGTACGACCCGGCGGTGTGGGGACGGGTGCCACCGAGCGGGCCGCTGGAGGAGGCTCGGGTGCGCTCGGTGACCAACCAGACCCGGCAGACCCAGATCAACGTCGGGCCGAACACCACTATCGTCGGGCTGCGCGGCGCTCGACTGACCGGCCTCACCCTCATGATCGACCGGGCGTCGAACGTCATCGTCCGCAATCTGACCCTCGTCGACGCCCGGGACTGCTTCCCCGCCTGGTCGCCGACCGACGGCGAGGCAGGCAACTGGAACAGCCAGTACGACCAGATTTCGGTACGCCGCAGCGAGAACGTCTGGGTCGACCACAACACCTTCACCGACGGCGACAACCCGGACAGCGCCCAGCCGGTGTACTTCGGTCGGCCGTACCAGGTGCACGACGGGTCGCTGGACGTCACACACACCGCCAGCCTGGTCACCGCCTCCTGGAACCGCTTCACCGGTCGGGACAAGCTGCTGTTGATCGGCTCGTCCAACACCGTCGGCCCGGACGTGGGCCGGCTGAGGGTCACCCTGCACCACAACCTCTTCGACGGCGTCCTGCAACGGCTGCCCCGGGTACGTTTCGGTCAGGTCGACATCTACAACAACCACTACCGACTCGGTGGGGACGACTTCCAGTACGCGCTGGGCGTCGGTGTCCAGTCGGCGATCTACGCGCAGAACAACTTCTTCACACTGGACGCGGCGGTCGACCCGGCGGACCTGCTCTACGACTGGGGCGGCACCGCGGTGACGGAGCGAGGCTCCTGGGTCCGCCGGGGCGGCGGCGCGGCCCGACCGGTCGACCTGCTGGCGGCGTACAACGCGACCCATGACCCCGACCTGGCCGCGGATGCGGGTTGGACGCCCACCCTGCGCCGCGACCCCGTGCTGCCGGCGCCGCTGGTCCCTCTCCTGGTGGGCCCGCTCGCCGGCGCCGACCGGCTGCCGATCTGACGGCTCGGCGCGCCCGCGACTTGCGGTCGGGTCGGCGACGTACGGGCTCATCGATGTGGTGAAGATCGGCTATAAGTGACGCATGGACTTCCCGCCGCACCTGGGCAGCATGCCGATGCACGCGATCACCGAGATCCACGGGGAACCGGGCCTGCTGGAACGTTTCCGGTTGGAGGTCCAGCAGTTCGATGACGCCGCCCGGGCGCGGTTGACCGCCGCGCTCGACCTCGCCGCCGAACTGCACCGCGACGATCGACGCGTCCGCGAGCCGTACCTGAACCACCTGCTGCGGGTGGCGATCAGGCTGATGCACCACTACCAGGTGCGGGACGTGGACGTGATCGTCGCCGGTCTGCTGCACGACGCGGTGGAGGACCATCCGGTCGAGCTGGCCGACGGCGACCCGGGCACCGACCCGACCGGGGCCGCGCTGGCCGCGCTCGCCGCGCGGTTCGGGCCACGGGTGGCCACCCTGGTCGCCGCGGTCACCAATCCGGTGTACGACCCCGAGCGTGACCGCAACGCGCAGTACCGGGAGCATCTGGCGGTCAGTCTGGACCGGGAGCCCTGGGCCCGGGTGATCAAGGTGTCGGACTTCACCGACAACGGGGTGGGCGTGATCCACACGGTCGGGCCGAAGGTGATCTCGTCGGCCCGGAAGTACCGGCCGCTGGTGCCGCTGTTCCGGGATCTGATCGGCCGGCCGGACACCCCGTTGTCGCCTGCGGTGAAGCGGCACATCTTCGGCCAGCTGGACCTTGCCGAGGAGCGGTTCAGCGCCATCCTGGACCAGCCCGCCCCGAACTGATCCGTCTCCGGATCACCCGACCGGGTTCCGTGACAAGTTCTCAGATCTGCCAGGAAGCCTCGGGCATTACGGTTGGTTTGCGCCAGATGAGAGGAAATGCCCCTCTCGATTCGTTTTTCTGGCGTGTCACCAATCGAGAGGATTCGGACCATGCGCGACCTTTCCCGTCGTGATCTGCTCAGGGCGACGGCCGTCGGCGCCGGAGCGGTCGCTATCCCGAGCGTGATCGCCGGCAGCTCGGCCGTCGCGGCCGACGGTCCCGGGTGGCCCTCCGACACGAAGTTCCCGCCGGCACAGCTGACCGGCCGGATCGTCCGCCCGCAGAGCCCCAACTACGCGGAGGCGAGCCTCGGCTGGGACGAGCTGTTCGTGCACTACCCGCTGGTCATCGTCTTCGCTCAGGAAACCCAGGACGTGGTCAACGCGCTCACCTGGGCGCGGCAGCACAACGTCGCGCTGCGGGTACGCAGTGGCCGGCACAACCTGGAAGGCTGGTCGAACGTCGACAACGGCATCGTGATCGACGTCAGCGAGCTGAAGGACGTCCACATCGACACCGCCACCCGCACGGCGAAGGTCGGCGCGGGGCTCAACCAGTCGGAGGCGGTGACCGCCCTCGGGGAGCACGACCTCGCGGCGACGACCGGCACGGAGGGGACCGTGGGCCTCTCCGGCGCCACCCTCGGCGGCGGCTTCGGCTTCCTCACCCGCTATCTCGGGATGGCCTGCGACAACCTGATCGGTGCGGAGATCGTCGTGGCGGCGGGCGCCGACGGCGCGAAGGTGCTCGAAGTGGACCCGTGGAACCACTCGGACCTGCTCTGGGCGCTGCGCGGAGCGGGCAACGGCAACTTCGGGATCGTCACTTCCCTGACCTACAAGGTCGCGCCGCTCACCAGCGTCGCCTACCTGCAGGTGACCTGGCCCGGTCTCGGCGACCTGCACGAGGTCTTCGACGCCTGGCAGCGGGTCGCACCCTTCACCGACCCCCGCCTCGGCACCCAGGTCGAGGTCCACCCGGATGAGATCCTGCTGTTCGCGGTGCTCGCGGAGGGGTCCGAGGCAGAGGCCAGGAAGCTGCTGGCGCCGATCCTGTCGATCGGCAGCCCCACGGTCACCGTGCAGACCGGCGGCTGGGGTGACGTCTACGCCGGCTTCCAGATCCCGAACGAGGACGAGCCGGCGAAGTGGAAGTTCTTCTCCCAGTTCACCCGCGAACCGTTCCCGGAGAAGGCGGTCAGCATCGTCCGTGAGTTCATGGAGAAGGCGCCCTCGCCCGACAGCAACTTCTTCACCCAGGCCTTCGGCCGCGGGGCGCAACGACAGGAGCCATTCGGCGGCTCGGCGTTCCCGCACCGCGACGCGCTCTTCTACTCGGAGCCCGGCGTCGGCTGGGGCACCCGCGGCGAACCCGACAGCAACGACGCCGTCACCCCGATCGCCCAGACCTGGATCGCCGAGTTCAGCCAGGCGCTGCGGCCCTACGTGGACGGCGCCTACGTCAACGTGCCGAACATCGGCATGGCCGAGTGGGAGAAGGCCTACTGGGGGCACAACTTCCCCCGGCTGCGCAAGATCAAGGCGAAGTACGACCCGCACAACGTCTTCCAGTACGAGCAGAGCATCCCGCCCGCGACGCACTGACCGGATGACCGGCGGTGCGGGTGACACCGACCCGCACCGCCGGACCACCAACCTCGCGTCCGGGAGAAGGCGCGACTCGGCGCGGGAAGCGTGTCACTCGTGAGTGCGGTATACCTCAGAGTCATATTCATACCTCTGAGGTATACCGCTCATCGAAGAAACTCCCCCCGGCGGCCGTCACCCACTGTGAGATGCGGTCCCCACCGCCGCCGCCGGCGGGGCTCCACCCACCGGTCAGGACGGCGCGGTCTCGTCGAGGACGACACGCAGCGGGTGCGGGGCGCTGGTGGCGAGGTCGCCGAGCACGGCGAGCAGCAGACCGTGCTGATCGGACGGCTCGTCGACGAGCAGTTGGCCGGCGTCGGTGATCAGCACTGTGAGCGGACCGGCGTCGAGCCGGTCCCGGAGCACGTCGGAGAGGGCGTCCCAGGTCTCCCCCAGGTACGCCGGTAGGGCCAGCACGGAGGCGAGCGCGGCGAAGAACCCGGCCCGGGTCCGCGTCGTCGCTCCGGCCAACACCACAGCGCCGGACACGTCGAGGTCGCCATCGTGGCAGACGATCAGCCAATCGGGCACCCGACCCGCGTGCTCGTCGACCATCATGTTCCTCCTGATCTGACCGGTACGACATCTGACCGGGCGACATCCGACCGGGACGACGCCGTAGCGGGGCCGGCCGACCGAGGCCAGCCGACCCCCAGCTCGGATCAGAGCCGGTAGAAGTCGGTGTAGTGGTTGGGCGAGAACCAGGTGACCCCGGTGCTGCGGTTCACCACGATCCGGTACGCGTCCCGGGCGGCGCCCTGGGTGCGCGGATAGACGTCGTACTCGTAGTAGGTGGCGTTGGTGGGCAGTTGACCCTCGTAGTTGTAGAACTGGCCGCCGGCGAAGTTGGACTTCCCGCCGCTCCAGGAGTACCAACCCCGGCTGGTCGGGAACCCCTTGGCGGACCAGCCCGAACGGGCGGTGCGGGCGTCCGCGCAGCGGCTCATGGTGCAGGAGCTGTAGACCGATGCGAAGGCCGTGTCGGTCAACCGGGGGGAAACCACGGACGGGCCGACCAGCGCGGCGGCGACCATGGCGAGGAGAAGGGCGAGGGTGGTGGTACGCCGGCGGATCGCGCCGAGCGTGGCCAGCGGGGACACGAGGGTGGACACAGGCTGCCTCCAGACCATCCATTCCATCGATCCGCTTGATTGTCGGACCGAACCCAGTCTCACCGCTGCCGGTCGACGACAACACCCCCGGCATCCCAACTGCTCCACAATGCTCGGTTAACCCCGAATGATCGTCAGTCTGGTTGGTGTCGATATGCCGTCTGCTCGGTGACGGCGTGGCGGCGGGCATATCGGTCACCGGTTGTTAGCGTGAAACGCGGATCCGTGACCGTGGAGGGGTGTCATGACGGACGCCCCCGACGGGAGGCCGAGGCCCCCGGACCAGTGGCGACACCGGGGCGTACGCGGGTTGACCATCGCCCGCGACGCCGGTGTGCGCGGCTGGCGGTGGTGGGCGCGTAGCTGGGATCGGCTGGTCGCCGCGCTCCAGGACGAGGCGCCCGTCGGCTCCGCCGCCGCGCCGTCGCCGCCCGGTCCACTCGTCGAACAACGCGACGTACCCCGGCTCATCGCGGTCCCCGCACGCGGATACGTGTACTCGTTCTACATCCGCGCCACGTTCGCCTGGTCGTCACCGGCGAGCCTGCGGTCCGAGGTGCTGAGCTGGTACGTGCAGTACTTCCAACCGAACGCGATCCAGCGGCTGACCCGCCTGGCTGCCGACGCCGCCCGGGACCTGCCCCCACACCGGGCCGGTGACCTGGAGGTGGCGTTGCAGCGGGCGCTCGCCGAGGATCCCCTGTGGCACTACCAACGGGGCGACATCACGCTCACCTGCCGCCCCGACGCCTCCGTACGACTCGACGAGCGGATCCTGCCGGCGCTCCAGCCGCACGTCGACCGTCTGGTCAAGCTGGAATACCAGTTCGACGAGCAGATCCGAAAGGCCCGGTACGCCGAGGAGCTCAGCCGCCAGTGGGCGACGATCCTGGATGATCACGGGGACGACCACGACCTGGCCGACGCCCGCGACCACATGCTCACCGCGCAACGAGAAGCCGCACGATGGATCGCCGAACTCCTCCACCGCCACGCCAACCCCTCAAGCGACCCGACCACCCGGGTCCCCCCACAAGCTTCTTCAAGATCACTTGATGGCGAGTAGTTGTTTGGGGCTGACGAGAACTACTGAGCATCAAGTGATCAAGGGCGGTCGTGACGGTTCGCGAGGATGGCCAGAGTCTCCTGGCGGACCTTGGCCGGATCCGTGGTGAGGCGACGGTGGCTGAAGCGGACGACGAGAATGCCAGCGGTGGCGAGCAGGGCGTCGCGGCGGAGGTCGATCTCCCGTTCGGCCGGATCGCCATGGCTGGTCGCGCCGTCCAGCTCGATGTTGACCCGTTCCGCCTCGGCGAACATGTCGAGGTAGATCGTCCGGGCGCCGACCCGTACCCGCGCCTGCCGGGTGAACCTCGGCATTCCCGGACCGGTGAAGAGGTGGTCGTGCCCCCAGACCTCCAAGAGGCTGCGGCACCCAGCGGCGAGGCGATCCACCAACCCGCGCACCGCCGCGCGGTCGGTCAACCTCGGCACCTCGGCAAGAGCGGCGGCGAGGCGCTGCGGCGTGGTCAGGCGGTCGTTGACCGCGCGGATCAGCAGGCTGGATCGGTCGACCGACGGCAACAGGGGCCAACAGTCCACCAGGGTCCGATCAAGCCGGGTAACCGGCAACCCGCGCCGCATCACCACGTGCGGTGGCTCAATCACCAAGCCCGGCCGGTGCCGCACGATGAGATGCGGCGAACTTCTCATGCCCGCTTCGGTGGGCAGGTCGATATGCACCGGCTCACCCGGCGGCTGACGCCGTACGCCCCACACGTCGAGCGCGCTCAGTCGACCGAGCGCCCCGCGCCCTGCCGCGTAAGCCAGTGCGGCGCGACGAGCCAGCTCCGGTTCGATCCGCGCGAAAGGTGGCAGATCAGCGTTGGCATCCCGGACGAGCGCTGTATCGACGTAGACCTCCGGCAGGACCCGGACCACTCGACCGGCCCGGCAGGCGCCCTGGAGTGTCCACGGCGGCGCCACGCGGAGCACGTCCCGTCGGGTAGCCAGGCCACCGCCTCGGTCGAGCAGGGATTGTAAGCGTGCGTCCACCGGCCCACCCTGCCGTCGAGCGTCGCCCTCGCGGGGGTTGCTGTGGACAGCAGAAGCACCTGTGGACGACGGCCCGAGTCCTACCCAGGTGTGGTACTCGCCACTGAGCGCCGCATGCCGACGGACCAGCTGGGCAGCCACCTACCCATGGCGAAAGGCCACCGCAGGTCTGGTCCACCCGGCGGCGGCCAATCGGGTCCGAGAGGGCCCGTCCGAGCAGGTGAGCGCTAGGAGGTGAAGGTCCAGAGGAAGTAGAAGCCGGGGGCGTTGGGGCCGTACTGGCGGTACTCGCAGTAGTACCGACTCCAGAGGCCGGTCCGAACACCCTCGCTGCCGTAGCTGTTGCAGAACTGACCGTCGGAGTAGACGTTGCGCAGCGTGCCGCCCGGCGGATCTGCCGCAGCCGGAGCGGCGCTGAACCCGACCAACCCGCCCAGCGCCAGCGCCACCGCCGTTACCAGGGTCGTCCATCTGCGTCCGCGCATGAAGCCTCCTCACATCACCGTCCACGGTGTATGGCGGCTCCGCGTCGAACCGAGACCGGGACATCGAAGTTTGTGAAACTAAAGGCTTGCATGGGGACGTGCGGTTCGGCTCCCGACAACGGGCGGCGCTACCGCGACGATCCGCCAGCGTGATCTCCATCGAATGGGCATCGGCCCTGAACACGCGTCAGCCGCCGCGCCACATGGGGCGTCAGGACGGACACCCTGGGACAGCCCGGTCGGTGCGTTCTCTCCGGGTCTAACCGCCGAAGCTCAGCGCCTGCCGCAGATCCACGTCCAGGCTCTCGTTGTACTGCGGATCGGGCTCGGCCCCGGCAGCGCTGAGGACGGTGCTGAAGAAGCATCTGGCGCCAACGGCGAGGATCACATGGAAGATGTCCGTGTCATCGAGACCGTGACCTCGCAGGCCCGCGACGTCGGCCTCGGTGACGGAGTTCGCATCGGCCGCGGCCTTCCCGGCGAAGTTGACGACTGCGACCTCCTGCGCGGAGAGACCGGCGCTGCCGTGGTCCGACGCGATGGCGGCGACGGTCGGCGCGTCGAAGAACTTGTCGCGTAGGACCTTTCCATGTGCCAGGCCGCAGTAGGACGATCTCAGGGCTCGGGCCGCGGCGAGGGTCGCCAACTCATAGCGGCGCAGCTCCATCCCGGCCTTCACCGCACCGTTGAGCTGCTGCCATGCCACGTACACCGCCGGGTTGTGGGCGAACAACCTGGTGTAGTTGGGCAGGTATCCCATCGCGTTCGTGTCCGTATCGAACATCCGCTCGGTATCCGGTGACTGTTCTGCCTGCTGCAGGAAACTCATCCGACTCCTCCCATGCTTGACCCGGGACGGTACGCCGTTGAGACTGCGGACGCTGTCGGGAAGTCAGCCGTGCACGGGGCCCTGACACTCGACGATCGTCAGGTGACGGAACGCCTCCTCACTTGATCTACTGGTTGTCGCCCACCCGCACCACCGCACCGTCCAGCTTGGCAGTAGCGCCGCGCCTCGGTGGTGACCCGAATCAGCAACTCGGAGATGTCCGGTGAGTTGACCGTTTCGGGCGCATCAATGCGATCCGCCTCCCGCGATGACCCCCGGCGCTGGTCTCCCCGTCCAGGCCCACATTTCCAGTGCGTTCCGATCGACGAGCGTGATGTTGAGCTGCCGGGCTATCTGAATGCCGTCGCCCGCGGTGAAGAAGCTGTTAGTCACGAGCATGCAGATCTCGCCACCGTGAATGTCTCGGCAGGTGCCGGCGAAGCGCTGGATCGCGGCACTGCCCACCCGGTTGTGGGGGCTCTGCCGCTTGCACTGCACCACGACGCGTCGGCCGTCGGGGGCGATCGCCAGGACGTCCGCTCCCCGGTCGCCGGAGCCGCCGCACACCGTCACGTTGCGAAACCCGGACGCGACCAAAATCCGGGCGAACCACTGCTCGAACTCGGGTCCGCTCATCGTGTCGGTCACCGCGATCAGCCTGTCCCGCTGGGCCTGGTCGGCCCGCTCGCGGGCACGCTGCTTCGACACGACAAGACCCACCGCAGCCGCCGCCGCCACGGCGAGGCTGACCAGGAGAGCGGACCAGTATGGATGCCGCTGCACGAAATCGATGACCATGCGGAGGAGCACGAAAGCGACGACGGTGCACAGCACCAGAGCCCAGCCGTTGACAGACCTGCCGCCACCAGCCGCGCGGCGAACCGTCGACCTGCGCCGAACGCTGCCCGTGCGCCGCCTTCGGTAATGCGCCCGAACCCGCGCGCCACCCTCCCTCATGTGGGACCTGACATACGGCACGAGGCACCTCCCCGGTCGAGGAAGCCTCAGTGTCGCGGTAGCGTGCGACAAACCCCCTGCACGGCCGTCGATGGTGTCCGGTACCCGTCAGCCGGCCGTCCCATCCGGAAGCGCCCGCAGCGAGCCCTCGGCACCGCCACACTCAGGTGGTGGGTACCTCCGCCGTCGCCGTGGAACGGTCGACCAACGCCTGCCGCAGCGTCGCGGACTGCTCCACCGATCCCCCGCGCACCCCGAGACTGCGCCGGGCCGCCCGGTAGTACCCGTCGCGGGCCTCGTCGACGCGGGTCAGCATGCCCGCCACGTCCGATGGCGGCTCGACGATTCCCCGGGCAAGGCGTTCGACCTGCCAGATCGCGTCCCGCCAGTTGGCGGCGGCGGCGACCGTCGGCTCGTCGCCGAGCAGCAGCAGGTTCTCCCAGACGATGGTGCGCCGAGCGTCCGCCTCAGCCAGCCGGACCAGCCCTTCCTCGCGGTCGATGGGGTGGCTCCGCGATCCCGGCCGGTGGTCGGCCGTGAGTCGCAGCGCCACCGCGTGACTCTCCTTGAGGGCGTGCGCGTAGTCGACGTACGCGTCGAGCCGCCGCTCGTCCCAGCGGACGCTCTGGCCGCGACGCCATCGGGCGCGGTCGGCGAGGGAGGTGGCGAGGATCGTGCCCAGGGTGCCCACCAGGACGCCGAGGAGCGCCGGAAGCTGCGTCAGAAGGTCGCTCACGCGCTCGAGGCTGCCAGCACCAGGCAACCCCGTCAGCGGCTGCCCACCGCGTCAAGTTCGGCGGGTCGCCAAAATGGCAAGGGTTTCCCGGCGTACTTCGTCGACGTCCTGCACGAGGCGGCGGTGGGCGAAGCGGACCACCAGGATCCCGACGGCCGCCAGTAGGGCATCACGGCGCAGGTCGATCTCCCGCTGGCCTGGGCTGCCGTGGGTGGTAGCCCCGTCGAGTTCGATGTTGACCTGTTCCCGCTCGGCGAACATGTCAAGCTACACCAGACGGCGCCCGACACGGACCGACACCTGCCGGCGGAACGCCGGCATCCCGGGACCGGTAAAGACGTGCTCGTGTCCCCAGATTTCGAGCGGGCTGCGGCACCCGTCGGCAAGCTGCGCAAGCAAATGCCGGAGCGCCGCCCGGTCGATCAGCTTCGGCACCAACTCCAGGGCTGCCGACAGCCGTTTGGGTGTGGTCAGCCGGTCGTTGACCGCTCGGATCACCAACGCACGCCGGTCGGGGGGCGGCATCGTCGGCCACGAGTCGACGAGGGCCTGTTCGAGGCGGGTGACCGTCAGGCCCCGCCGAACTATCACCTGCGGCGGCTCGATGGCCAGGCCGCGGCGTCGATGCACGATCACCCCGGGCCGGGTGCGCAGGCTCGCGCTCGCCGGCGCACTCAGGTGCACGAGGTCACCAACCACCTCGGGGCGTAATCCCCACACGGCGAGCGCGCTGAGATGACTGAGCGCGCCGTAGCCGTCGGCCCAGGCGAGAGCCGCCCGCCGACTGATGGCAGGGTCGAGTCGACTCAGAACCGGAGCGCCGGGTCGCCCACCAACGAGGTGCGCCGCCACGAACACCTCAGGCAGCACCCGTACCAACTCGCCGTTACGGCAAGCCTGCTGAAGCGTCCACGACGGCACCACCTGCCCGGCCGTCCCGAGCGTGACCAACCCACTACCAAGCTCCACGAGTTCCCGAAGCACCGAGTTCACGCACGGAACCGTCAGGCCGCACCCCGGCCCTCCGCAACCGCACCAGCCGGCCCTCTGTGGACAGCCGCCGACCTGTGTACAACGCCCGGCCGGAACCCACGTGTGCTAGTTCAGGTGATCGGTGGCAGCTCAGCAGGGCTGACGTCGGCGTGTCGAGTCGCTCAGCTGCCAACGATCATCGGGACGCCTGAAACGTGGCTCACGACGGCACGTCGCGGTGGCGGAAGCCGGCCACGCCGACGGCGAGCAGGGCCGCGGCCACCGCCGCCAGCACCACCAGGGGAAGCGCCGCCGGGTCGGCCGCGGGCACGGCCGGCACGTGGGTGTACGGCGAGACGTTCAGCGCGGCCTGCGGCAGTTCCAGCACCGCGCCGAGCTGCCCGAGGAGCAGGAAGACCAGCAGCGTCGTCCAGGACAGCACCACCGACCAGCGGGGCAGCAGCCCGAAGATCGCGGTCACCACACCGGCGATCACGAGCAGGGCGGGCAGGCGCAGCAGCGCGGCGCCGCCCAGCTCGACGGCCTGGCCGAGCGGGTCTCCGGTGACGATGCCGTAGCCGAGGCCGGTGGTCACGCCGGCGAGGAGAAGCAGGGCGACCGCGCCGAGTGTCGCGGCGAGCACCTGGGTGCCGAGCCAGCGGGTACGGCTGACCGCCGTGGCGAGGGCGGCCTCCAGCGTCCCGTCGGCTTCGTCGCCGCGTACGCGGAGCAGGGCCTGCACGACGTACGCGCCGATGGTCAGGGCGAAGAGGCCGAGCATCGCGGCCAGGTACGCCTTGATCAGGTCAGCTCCGCCACCCATCGCGTTGATCGCTTCGGCGGCGGCCGGATTCGCGTCGATCATGTCGTTGAACTCGTCGCCGGCGATGCCCATGGAGAAGCCGAGTACGGCCACCCCGACAGCCCAGCCGAGCAGCGTGCCGCGCTGCATCCGCCAGGCCAACCCGGAGGGGCTGAGCAGCCGCGGCGCACCGGTCGTTGGGCCGCGTCGGGGGGCGATCAGCCCGGCGCCCTGGTCGCGTCGCTCGGCGAGGGCGTACGCCAGCGCCACCCCGGCGAGCAGCAGCGCGATGGGCAGGGCGAGCACCCACCAGCGTTCACCGTCGAAGGCTCGTACCTGGTTGCCCCAGCCGAGCGGGGAGATCCACGACGGCCAGGCGCTGCGCACGCGGGTGCCGTCGGCGCTCTGTTCGCCGAGGACGTCTCCGGCGGCGCGCAGCACGAAGGAGAGCCCGACGATGGCGGCGGCGAGCGCGTTGGCGCCGCGCGAGGTGACGGAGAGCTGGGCGGTGACCGCGGCGATCGCGGTGAAGGCGACCCCGACGCCGCCGATCGCGGCCGCTGCCGCGACGGAGCCGGCGAGCGGCAGACCGGCGCCGACCAGCGCGACCGCGAGCAGCACGGCGGCCAGGGCGTTCGCGACAACGATGACGAGCAGCGCGGCGGTGAGCGGCGCGTACCGGCCGACCACGTTGGCGCCGAGCAGTTCGGCCCGGCCGGTCTCCTCGTTCTGGCGGGTGTGCCGGGTCACCGCGAAGGTGCTCAGCAGCCCGACGATCAGGGCCAGCGTCACGTACGTCTCGGCGACCACCACGGCGCCGAGGTCGGTGCCGTGGATGGGGCCGTTGAAGGCGCGGGCGACCAGGCTGGACGCCGAGGTGGTGGCGTAACCCAGCCGGGCCTCCTGGTCCGGGTAGATGCCGGCGACGCTGCCGGCGAGGGCGTAGCCGAGCAGGGGCGTGCCGAGGATCCAGATGGCGAGGCGGATCCGGTCGCGGCGCAGCACGAGCCGGGCAAGCCGGGTCGTGCCGGTGAGGGCGCTCACCGGGCACCGCCCTGCGGGGCGTCAGCCTGCACATCGGCGTCCGAGGAACTGACGGTCGGAGCGCCCGACGCGGCGGCGGCGGTGGAAGCGCCCGTTGCAGCAGCAGCGGCGGGAGCACCCGTGGCAGCAGCGGCGGGGTCGTCGCCGTAGTGCCGTAGGAAGAGCTGCTCCAGGGTGGGTGGTGTGCTGGTCAGCGCGCGGACGCCGAAGCGGATGAGCTGGCCGAGCAGCTCGTCGAGGTGGGCGGGCTCGACCTCCAGGTGGGTGCGGCCGTCGACCTCGTGCACGTCGTGCACGCCGGGCAGCACGTCCAGGCCGCTCACCGGGCGGGCGGTCTCGACGGTCACCGCCGTGCGGGTGAGGTGGCGCAGCTCGGTGAGGGTGCCGGATTCGACGGTACGGCCCTCGCGGATGATGCTGACCCGGTCGCAGAGGGCCTCGACCTCGGCGAGCACGTGGCTGGAGAGCAGCACTGTGGCGCCGGCCTGCTTGACCCGCCGGACCTCGTCCTGGAACACCGCCTCCATGAGGGGGTCGAGGCCGGAGGTCGGCTCGTCGAGTACGTACAGCTCCACCGGGGACGAGAAGGCGGCGACGATGGCGACCTTCTGCCGGTTGCCCTTGGAGTAGGTGCGGCATCGGCGGGTCGGGTCCAGGTCGAAGCGGTGCAACAGCTCGTCGCGGCGACGCCGGTCGAGGCCGCCGCGCAGTTGACCGAGCAGGTCGATGGCTTCCCCGCCGGTGAGGTTGGGCCAGAGACTGACGTCGCCCGGTACGTACGCCAGCCGGCGGTGCAGGCGGACCGCGTCGCGCCACGGGTCGGCGCCGAGCACCTGGGCGTCGCCGGAGTCGCGGCGGAGCAGCCCGAGCAGGATCCGGATGGTGGTGGACTTTCCGGAGCCGTTGGGCCCGAGGAAGCCGTGCACCTCCCCCTGCTCGACGTGCAGGTCCAACCCGTCGAGTGCCCGGATGGCGCCGAACGTCTTGACCAGGTTGCCGATCGAGATGACGGGCATGTCCCCTCCTGCGGTTGGCTGCGTCGACCGTCACCACTGTACTGACCGACGGTCAGTGGAATCAACGGTGATCGTGCCCACCGGTCAGGGCGTCGCTAGGCTGGCCGCATGACCGCCGATCCCGCGGACGACACCCGCACCCGGATCCTGCGCGCCGCGCTCGACCTGTTCGCCGAACACGGCTACCAGCGCACCTCGCTGCGCCAGATCGGCGAGCGCCTGCGGCTCACCAAGACCGCGATCCTGTACCACTTTCCGGCCAAGGAGCATCTGCTCGCCGCCCTGATCGAGCCACTGCTGGCCGACCTGGAGAGGCTGCTCGACGCCGCACAGGGACAGCCGACCGAACAGGCCCGGTGGACGGTGCTGGAGGGCTGGGTGGACATCATGCTCGCCCACCGCCGGCCGCTCGGCATGCTCTATCACGACATCGCGCTTGTCGGTCGGGGCGACACGTACCATCGGTTGATCACGATTGCGATGCGGGCGAACGACGTCATCGCGGGGCCGGACGCCGGGCGTCGGGAGCGGGTCCGGGCGGTGCAGGCGGTCGCCGCGTGCAGCGATCCGATCGTCTTCTTCACCGACGTGTCCGACGAGGTGCTGCGCGCGGACATGCTCGACGGCGTACGCCGACTGCTGGGCCCGCTGCCCGCGGACGCCGCAGCCCCGCCGCCCCTGGGCGCGGCAGCCGGGCCGCACGCGAACGCCGCAGCCGGGCCGCACGCGAACGCGGGTGCCGGACCGCACGCGGACGCCGCGGCCGGGGCGCGCACCGAACTCGCGGCCGGGCCGCGCGGGACCACGACGGTCCCGGCGTCGGCGCGCGAAACCCCGGCGCCCGGGACCGCGAGGGACGCGGCCCCGGTGAGCGCCGCCCCGGCGTCGCCACCGGACGCGACCGGCGGGGCGGTGGGTCGGCGTCGGCGGCCGGGACGGCCGCCCGCGCTGGGCCGGGAGCAGGTCGAGGCGGCCCGGCGCATGCACGCGGCGGGCACCCACAGCGTGGACGCTATCGCCGCCGCGCTGGGTGTCTCGCGGGCCACCGTCTACCGCCACCTGACCGCGTCATAACGAGACAGTTCTGAGACTGTTTCGAGACGGTTGTGATCCGGCGTTCAGGCCGCCAGCGTGGCGTAGCGGCCGTTTCGGTTTAGCAGGCTGGCGTGGGTGCCGGCCTCGACGATCCGACCGTGGTCGAGCACCGCGATCTGGTCGGCATCGCGGACCGTGGAGAGCCGGTGCGCGATGGTGATCGTGGTGCGTCCCTGGGCGAGCACGTCGAAGGCCCGCTGCACGGCGCGTTCGGTCTCGGTGTCCAGCGCGCTGGTGGCCTCGTCGAGGACCAGGATGCGCGGGTCGCGCAGCAGGGTCCGGGCGATGGCGAGGCGCTGCTTCTCACCGCCGGAGAACCGGTGCCCGCGTGAGCCGACCACTGTGTCGTACCCGTCGGGCAGCCCGGCGATCAGGTCGTGGATCTGGGCGGCGCGGGCGGCGTCCTCGATCTCGGTGTCGGTGGCCTCCGGCCGGGCGTAACGCAGGTTCTCCCGGACGGTGGTGTGCAGCAGGTACGTCTCCTGACTGACCACGCCGACGATCGCGGCCAGGTCGGCCAGGCGCAGGTCGCGCAGGTCGACGCCGTCGACGGTGATCCGGCCGGCGCTCGGGTCGTGCAGTCGGCTGATCAGCCCGGCGAGGGTGCTCTTGCCGGAGCCGGTCTCGCCGACCAGCGCGAGGCTGGTGCCGGCGGGCACGTCGAGGGTGATCCCGGCGAGGGCGGCGGTGTCGCTGCCCGGGTAGCCGAAGGTGACGTCCTCCAGGCGCAGGTGGCCGCGTACCCGGGTGGGGTCGAGGCGGACCGGCTCGGTGGGGTCGGCCACGTCGACGGGCAGGTCCAGGTATTCGAAGATCCGGGCGAACAGCGCCAACGACGCGGTGAGCGAGACACCCACGTTGAGCAGACCCATCAGCGGTCGGAACAGGCCGCCCTGCAGGGCGGTGAACGCCACCAGGGTGCCGATGCTCAGCGTGCCAGCGGTGCCGGGCAGGCCCGCGGCGAGGTAGATGACCGCCGGTACGGCGGCGAAGATGATGCTCATCGAGGCCATCCGCCAGCGGCCGGCCAGCTCACTGCGCAGTTCCAGGTCGACCAGCCGGGCCGAGGAGGCGGTGAAGCGGTCGATCAGCGCGGGGCCGGTGCCGAGGGTCTTGGCCAGCTGTACGCCACTGATCGAGAGCCCCTCCTCGACGGTGACGTTGAGGTCGGCGAGTTCGCGTTGCCGTTGGGCGGTGATCTCGCGGCGCATCCGGGCGACCCGACGGGTCAGCCAGATGGCCGGCGGCAGCACCACGAGCGAGACCAGGGAGAGCTGCCAGGAGAGCGCGACCATGGCGACAGTGGTGGCGACCACTGTGGTGAGGTTGGCGGCGACGGCGGTGGCGGTGGAGGTGACGACCGACTGCATGCCGCCGATGTCGTTGGTGATCCGGGACTGCACCTCGCCGGTGCGGGTGCGGGTGAAGAACCCGAGCGACTGGCGCTGGAGGTGGCTGAAGACGTCGGTGCGCAGCCGGTGCATGACCCGCTGGCCGACCTGGGTGGAGATCCAGGTCTGCACGACGCCGAGGGCGGAGGTCACCGCCGCGACGGCGACCATGCCGAGGACCAGCCAGACCAGCAGCGTCACGTCGCCCTGCGGCAGGGCCCGGTCGATCACGGCACGCAGCAGGAACGGGGTGGCCATCGCGATGATCGAGGAGATCACGATGATCGCGGTGACGGCGGCCAGCGCGGGCCGGTGGGGGGTGAACAGGCGGCCGATGCGGCGCAGCGACACCTGACGGGCCTGCGTCTTCTCTTCGGCGCTGAGGGTGCGGTGGCCGCGGTCGCGGCCCATCGGGGTGGGTTCCAAGGGGGCACTACCCTTTCGTCGGCGATATTGCTGAGGTTACCTCATCATGAGGGAGCAACCACATATCCTGCTACCGTATTCCGGTGACCGAGCACACCGTCGACAGCGCCGACGACGAGAGCCTGGCGGAGACGTTCTGGGCGGTGGCGTCCCGTCTGCGTCGGCAGACCCGCGACTCACTGGCGCCCTGGGACGTCACCCCCAGCCAGTCCCGGGCCCTCGGCGTGCTGGCCCGGCACGGCGAGGTACGCCCCGGCACCCTCGCCGAGCACCTGCGCATCGCGCCCCGCTCGGCGACTGAGGTCGTCGACGACCTCCAGACCCGGGGGCTGGTCGAACGCCGACCGGACCCGGCCGACCGTCGGGCGACCCTGGTCGCGCTCACCGAGGAGGGCGACCGGGTCAGCACCGCCATCCGGGCCGCGCGCCGGGCCGAGGCCGACCGCTTCTTCGGCCACCTCAACGACACCGACCGCGCCGAACTGGCCCGCATCCTGCGCACCCTGCGTGGCTGACGGGTTTGCTCCCCGCGCCCACGGGTAGCCAGCGCCCCCGGTCCGGTCGGCGGGACCGGCCGGCACCGGTCGGCGCGAGGTGACGGGAGGCCCGGCTGATGTGCGGGATCAGCGGGGAGGCGCGATTCGACGGCCGCTCGCCCGACGCGGCGGCGGTCACCCGGATGACCGAGGCGATGCGCTCACGCGGCCCGGACGACGAGGGCCTGTTCGCCGACGGCTGGGTGACCCTCGGGCACCGTCGGCTGACCATCATCGACCTGTCCGACGCGGGCGGGCAGCCGATGGTCCGCGACGACCTGGGCCTGGCGCTGGTCTTCAACGGCTGCATCTACAACTACCCGGAGCTGCGCGAGGAGTTGCGCCGCGCCGGGTACGCCTTCCACTCCACCAGCGACACCGAGGTGATCCTGGTGGCGTACGCCCACTGGGGTGAACGGTTCGTCGACCACCTGGTCGGCATGTTCGCGATCGGGCTGGTCGACCGGGTGCGGCGGCGGCTGATCCTGGCCCGCGACCGGCTCGGCATCAAACCGCTCTACCTCGCCGAGACACCGGGGCGGCTGCGGTTCGCCTCCACCCTGCCCGCGCTGCTGCGGGCCGGCGACGTCGACACCGGCATCGACCCGGTGGCGCTGCACCACTATTTGTCCTGGCACTCCATCGTGCCCGCGCCGCGGACGGTGCTACGCGGTGTGCGCAAGCTGCCGCCGGCCACCCTGCGGGTGATCGAGGCGGACGGGAGCAGCCGCGAGGAGGTCTACTGGCGACCCGACTACGTGCGCGAGCCCGCCGACGCCGGGATGGACGCCGCCGACTGGCGGGCCTCGATCGGCGAAGCGCTGCGCGCGGCGGTACGCCGACGGCTGGTCGCCGACGTGCCGGTGGGGGTGCTGCTCTCCGGCGGGCTGGACTCCAGCCTCATCGTGGCGCTGCTCGCCGAGGCCGGCCAGCAACACCTGCGTACGTTCAGCATCGGCTTCGACAGCCGCGACGGCGAGTCCGGCGACGAGTTCCACTACTCGGACCTGGTGGCCCGCGCGTACGACACCGACCACCATCGGATCCGGCTGGCCGACGACGACCTGGTGCCCGCCGTCCGACGGGCTGTGCTGGCGATGACCGAACCGATGGGCAGCCACGACGTGGTCGCCTTCCACCTGCTCTCCGAGCAGGTGGCGCAGCACGTGAAGGTGGCCCAGTCGGGGCAGGGCGCCGACGAGGTGTTCGCCGGCTACGGCTACCACCAGCCACTGGTCGAGGCGCCCCGGCACGGCGCCGCCGAGACGTTCGCCGCCGCGTTCTTCGACCGCGGCCACGACGAGCTGCGCCGCATCGTCGGCCCGGCGTACGCGCTGGAGCACGACGCCAGCCGGGACCTGCTCACCGGGCACCTCGCCGCGCCCGGGGCGCAGACCGCGCTGGACGCCGTGCTGCGCCTGGACACCCACCTGATGCTCCCCGACGACCCGGTCAAGCGGGTGGACAGCATGAGCATGGCGTGGGGTCTGGAGGTGCGTACGCCCTTCCTCGACCAGGACCTGGTCACCCTGGCCGCGCACTGCCCGCCGGAGCACAAGGTCGCCCAGGGCGGCAAGGGCGTGCTCAAGGAGGTCGCCCGGGAAGTTCTGCCCGCCGAGGTGATCGACCGGCCCAAGGGCTACTTCCCGGTGCCGGCGCTGCGCAACGTGGACGGCCCGGTGCGCGAGCTGGTGGCCGAGGCGTTGCAGGCGCCGGCCGCACGCGAGCGAGGTCTGTTCCGCCCGGAGTACGTGGCACATCTGCTGGCCGAGCCGGACCGGGCGGAGGCCGCGGCCGGCAGCAACAAGCTGTGGCAGCTCGGCCTGCTGGAGCTGTGGCTACAGACCCACGACATCCGCTGAATCCCCGGTGCGTGCTGACGGGCGGTCAGTTGGCGGCGGTGCGGGTGATCAGGTCGTCGAGGACCGCGCGCAGGTCCCCGGCGCGGTCCAGCACCTGTCGCTGCCGCATCGCACCGGTGCCGTCGCGGCGCAGCCGGGCGAGCTGCGCCAGCACGTACCCGAGGTCGCCGTGGCGCAGCAGGGCCGGCGCGATCACCGCCATCAGCTCGTCGACGAGCGCCCAGGCGGGGCGGGTCCCGCCGGCACGCAGGTCGATCAGCTCGCCGTCGAGACCGTCGTGGGCGGCCCGCCAGTGCGCCGCGGCGACCAGGCAGTCCCGGACGTCCGGGGCGGTCACCCCGGCGCGTACGTCGTCGGCGAGGGTGGCCACGAGGGACCGGACCAGCGCGGCGACCAGCACCGCGTCGTCCACCTCGGTGCAGACGTCACCGACCCGCACCTCCACCGTGGGGTACATCGACGACGGCCTGGCGTACCAGTAGACCATCGCCGCGTCGAGCATGATGCCGGCGGCGATCAACTCGTCGACAGTGCGGTCGTAGTCGGCGACGGAGGCGAAGTACGGCGTCGGACCGATACTGGGCCAGCGTTCCAACTGCATCGAGCGCCAACTGGCGTGCCCGGTGTCGTACCCGTCGTGCAGCGGAGAGTTGGTGGTTATCGCCTGCACCACCGGCAGCCACACCCGCAGGTGGTTGCAGACCTGCACGGCCAGTTCCCGGTCGGGCAGCCCGACGTGCACGTGGCAGCCACACACCGCCGGGTCGTGCGCCACCGGCCCGTACCGGCGCGACATCGCGTGGTAGCGCGGTTCGTCGGGGACCGTCCGGTGCGGTTCGGCCACCGGGGTGGCGCCGACCGCCACCAACCGGGCCCCGGCCGCCGTGGCGGCCTCCGCGGCGGAGCGGCGCAGCGCCACCAGGTGCGCGCGCAGTTCGGTGAGGTCGGCGCAGACCGGGGTGACCATCTCCACCATGCTGTGCCGGAACTCCTGGCGGCTCTGGTCCCGGGCGGGGCCGCGCAGCGCGGCGAGCACCTGGTCGGCGACCGGCAGGTTCCGGCCACTGTCCGGGTCGAGCAGCAGGTACTCCTCCTCCACGCCGAGCGTGAGGGTGGACAGGTCGGGCGCGGTGTCGACGACGGTCCGGCGGTACGCCATGGCCCCTCCCCATCCCCTGCTGCGGCGGTGCCTCGGGTTCCCGGCCTACCCCGATGACAAACACGCGCTGAGGGCCGCCGCGCGGGCGGTGAGGAAGGCCTGTTCGGCGGCGTTGTCCGTGAAGGCGACGGCCGTCCGGTACTTCGACGGCCTCCGCGTCCCGACCGAGCCGGGCCACCGCGATCGATGCGGCTCGCACCACGGCAGACCAGGCCAAGGCCCTAGCATGGCCCCCGTGATCGAGGATTTCGCGGATCGGCTCCTCTGTGACATGGCCAGCCTCGACCCCTGCACAGCGGTCGTCGAGGCTGGCGAGCAGGATGTCGACGGGCTTACCGACTACAGCCCGGAGGGCCACCAGGCCCGCGCCGACCTCGCAGTCCGCGCCCTGTGCGAGCTCGAGAGCTTGGGCGACGCACTGCCGGCTGCGGGCCCGCTGCACGCCCACCTCGCCGAACGGCTGCACACGCGTATCGCCTTCCACGACGCCGGGGAGGACCTGCGAGAACTGCACGCGGCCGCCACCGGTCCGCTCCAGCTCATCCGCCAGGCCGTCGAGGCCACCGTTCCCGGCCCCGGTGCCGAGGGCGCGGCCTTCGAGGAGGCCTGGGCTCGTGTCGGTGCGCGCATAGCCGCGATCCCCGCCGCCCTGGACGGGTATGCCCGCAGCCTCGTACTCGCCGCAGAGCACGGCAATCTGCCGACGCGGCGTCAAGTGGAGCTCGTCACGCAGCGCTGCCGCAACTGGATCGACGACGATGTCGCCCTGGTGGACCGCTACGGCGAAGGGCGTCAGCGGGCGTCGTTGCAGGCCGCAGCGACGGACGCGCGAGAGGCGTACCAGAAACTGGCTGGGATGCTGACCGCGGACCTGGCCCCACAGGCCGTCGAGGAGGAGGCGTTCGGCCAGCAGCGGTACGCACTCTGGGTGCGTACCTTCCTCGCGGCGCAGCCTGATTTGCGTGAGCTGTACGACTGGGGCTGGGACGAGTTCAGAGCGACAGAGGCAGAACTGATCGCGGAAGCGAAGGCCCTGGGCGGGGGCGTGCCAGAGGTGCTTGCCCGGCTCGCCAGCCCCGACGCACCCGGCACCCTGCACAGCAGGGAGTCGTTCGCCGCGTGGCTGCAGGAGTTGTTGGAGGCTGCCGCCGAGCGGCTGGACGGCGTGCACTTCGACATCCCCGCCCCGCTGCGGTGCATCGAGTCACGGTTGACCACGTCGTCCGGCATTGCCTACACCGGGCCGTCGCGGGACCTGACGCGGCCGGGCCGGGTCTGGTGGTCCATTCCCGAGGACGCAGCGAGTTTCCCCACCTGGTACGCCTACAGCACCGCCTATCACGAGGGCATTCCCGGCCACCACCTCCACCTCGGCTCCGAGGTCTGCCGCGGAGGCCTCGGGCGGAGGCTCAACCTGCTCGGCGGCCTTTCCGGCAGCCAGGAGGGCTGGGCACTGTACGCCGAGCGGTTCATGGACGAGCTCGGGTTCTACGAACAGCCGGGTGCTCGACTGGGGTACCTGTACATGCAGCTGCTGCGCGCCGCGCGGGTCGTGCTCGACATCGGCCTGCACCTGCGACTGCCGATGCCATCTGGCGATGGAGCCGTGTGGACGGCGGACGCGGCGCTGAAGCTGTTGCAGGACCGCTGCCATCAAGGGCCGTACGCATCCGCCGAACTCGCGCGTTACCTGGGCCGGCCAGGGCAGGCGCTGGCCTACAAGGTGGGTGAGCGCGTGTGGCTGGCAGGCCGCTCGTCCTTCCCCGGCGACCGGCGCGCATTCCATCGCCAGGCCCTGGAGCTGGGTTCACTGGGCTTGGATCAGTTGACAGCTTCCCTCGATTTCCGGCCTACCCCGGTGGTAGACGCGCGCTCAGGGCGGTCGCGCGTGCGGTGAGAAAGGCCCGTTCGGCCGCGTTGTGCGTCAGGGCGACGGCCGTCCGGTACGCCTCGACGGCCTCCCCGCGCCGGCCGAGCCGAGCCAGCAGGTCGGCGCGGACCACGTGGTAGACGTGGAAGCCGACCAGTTCGAGGCGGTCCACCTCGGTCAGCGCCGCCGCCGCACCGGACACCTCGGCGAGCGCGACGGCCCGGTTCAGCGCCACCACCGGGCTGGGGGCGACGACCGTCAGCTGGTCGTACAGCTGAAGGATCTGGGCCCAGTCGGTGTCGGGGGCGTGTCGCGCGGCGCTGTGCACGGCGGCGATCGCGGCCTGGATCTGGTACGGGCCCGGCCGGTCGCGGCGCAGGCAGCGACGCACCAGCGCCTGCCCCTCGGTGATCAGCTCGGCGTCCCACCGGGCCCGGTCCTGGCTCGGCAGCGCCACCAGCTGACCCTCGGCGTTGGTCCGCGCTGCCCGGCGGGCTTCGGTCAGGAGCATCAGGGCGAGCAGACCGAGCGCCTCCGGCTCGTCCGGCATCAGCTCGACCAGCAGCCGGGTCAACCGGATCGCCTCGGCGCACAGCTCAGCGCGGACCAGGTGCGGGCCGGCGCTGGCCGTGTACCCCTCGTTGAAGATCAGGTAGAGCACCGCGAGAACCGCGTGCAGCCGGTCGGGCAGGTCGGCGTCGCGGGGCACGCGGTACGGGATCCCCGCGTTGCGAATCTTCGACTTGGCGCGGACCAGCCGCTGCGCCATGGTCGGCTCCGGCACCAGGAAGGCTCGGGCGATCTCGGCGGTGCTCAGTCCGCCGAGCAGCCGCAGGGTGAGGGCGACCCGGGTGTTCGGGGCGAGCGCCGGATGGCAGCAGGTGAAGATCAGCCGTAGCCGGTCGTCGTGCACCGGTCCCTCCTCGACGGGACTGTCGGCGGCGAACAACAGAGTCGCCTGGGCGTGCCGGTCGACCCGGGACGCGTCGCGGCGCAGCCGGTCGATCGCCCGGTGCCGGGCCGTGGTGATGATCCAGCCGGCCGGACTGGGCGGCAGGCCGGTCGTCGGCCAGCGCGCCACCGCGACGACGAAGGCCTCCTGGACGGCCTCCTCGGCGAGGTCGATGTCGCCGAGGAGGCGAACCAGGACGGCGACCGCGCGGCCGTACTCGGCGCGGAACACCGCCTCCACGTCGGGCACTGTCAGTTGCCGGCCCCGCCCTGGAAGGGGCGCACCTCGATCGGCAGGGTGGTGGCCAACGCGTAACGGCGACCCCAGTGCAGGGCGGCGTCCAGGTCCGGCACGTCAATGATGGTGATGCCGCCGAGGTACTCCTTGCCCTCCACGAACGGTCCGTCGGTGATGAGCACCTCGCCGTCGCGGGGACGCAGCACGGTGGCGGTCTCCGGGCCGTGCAGGCCCTGCCCGAAGACCCACGACCCGGTGGACGCCAACTCGTCGCGCAGCTCGCCGAGCTGACGCATCACCCCGGCCAGGAACTCCGGCTCCGGCGGCAGCTCACCCTGCGGCTGGTGGATGCTGAGCAGGTAGCGCGTCATTGTTCCTCCTCACGGACGGCCGGCCCGTCGCCGACCTCTCATCCTCCACACGATCGGCCGCCGCCCAGATCGACAGGCCGGCGGAAAATTCTCGGCGGCCGACCCGGCCCCGGTGTGTGCCGTGACCGGGGCCGGTAGTCATGGCTGCGGCCGTTGTGGGTAGACCGCGGTGTGGTCGACGGTATGCGCGTGATCGTGGTCGGCGCCGGCTTCTCCGGTCTCGCGGCCGCGTTGGCGCTGAGCCGCGCCGGTGCCCAGGTGCGGGTGCTGGAGGCCCGCGACCGGGTGGGCGGTCGGGTGTTGAGCCGCTGGCTGCCCGAGCTCACGCAACTCGACCTGGGGGCGCAGTGGATCGGGCCGACCCAGGACCGGATGTACGGGTTGGTCGCCGAGCACGGGCTGGCCACCTTCGCCTCGGCATCGGTCGGCGCGACCACAGTGCTCTGGGCCGGTGAGCGCCGGGCCGAGCCGCCGGCGCAGGTGGGCCGGGTGCTCGGTCTGCTCGACGAGTACGCGGCACGTCTGGACCCGGCCGCACCCTGGGCGACGCCGGAGGCCGCACTGTGGGACCGGACGACCCTCGGCGGTTGGCTCGCCGCCACGGCCGGGGACGACGACACCGCCGACTACCTGGGGCGGGTGCTCGCCGGCGGGCTGCTGGCCACCGGTGCGGACGAGCTGTCCCTGTTGCACCTGCTGTTCTACCTGCGCAGCGCCGGCGGGACCGGGCCGTTGCTGGGGATGGCTGGCGGCGCGCAGCAGGACCGGATCGTGGGCGGGCCGCCGGCGCTGGCCGAACGGATGGCCACCGCTCTGCCGCCGGGCACGCTGACGTTGGCCGCGCCGGTGCGGGCCATCGAACAGACCGTCGACGGTGCGACGGCGTGGACCGACACCGGGCCCGTTGACGGCGACGCCGTGGTGGTCGCGCTGGCCCCGGCACTGGCCGGCCGGATCCGGTACGACCCGCCGCTGCCTCCGCTGCGTGACGGGCTCACCCAGCGCATGCCGATGGGTTCGGCGCTGAAGGTGCACGCCGTCTACGCGGAGCCGTTCTGGCGTGCCGACGGGCGCTCCGGGGTGGCCACCAGCAGCGCCGGTCCGCTCACCGAGACGGTCGACAACTCCACCCCGACCTCGCCGCTCGGGGTGCTGACCGGGTTCAGCTACTCCACGGACGCCGCCACGCTGCGCGGCATGTCCCCCGGGCGGCGTCGACGATGCCTGCTGGAAGCGTTCGCCAGCGTGGTCGGGCCACGAGCCGAGGACCCGGTGGATCTCGTCGAGTACGACTGGTCGGTCGACGAGTGGACCCGGGGCTGCTTCTCCGGTGCGCTCACCCCGGGCACGTGGCGGACGTACGGCCCGCACCTGCGGACGCCGGTGGGGCGGGTGTACTGGGCGGGCACCGAGACGGCGACCCGCTGGAGTGGCTACCTGGAGGGCGCGGTGCGCGCCGGTGAACGGGCGGCGGCCGAGGTGCTGGCCGGCTGAGCGGCACGACCGCAGCCGGCCCGGTCTCGGCGGGACCGGGCCGGCCACGGCCCTGGGTGCTACCCGGCCGACCCGGTCCCGGAGGATCGGGCCGACGCGGGTGCCCCGGTCAGGGGTAGGTGGTCAGGTACACCTGCTGGTTGGCCGCGTTCGCGGTGCCACCGGCGTTGTTGATCACCCGGTTGATGGTTCCGACGCCACCGAGCGAGACGGTGACCATGTTGGTGAAGCGCACGTTCGGGTTGTTGGGCACCTCGAAGGCCCGCTCCTCCACGACGGCGGGATTGACGTTGAAGTAGCTGTAGCTGCCCAGCCCGAACGCCTGGTGGCTGGTCACCGAATCGGCCACCTTGTACGCGGCGTAGCCCCGGGTCGACCCGTTCATCCAGGCTGCCTGGTTGGGCGGGTCGTACGGCAGTTCGTTCTGGTAGAAGTACGTCCGGCCGCCGTTGCCGTTCCAGATGGTCTGGTACTTCTGGTAGTGCTCGACGAAGAGGCCGTACATGGTGACGTTGTCGCCGTTGACGGTGAGCCCGGTGTCGGCGGTGTTCAGCGTCCAGCCGGTCGGTACGCCGCTGGCGGCGTGGTCAGCCCGCCACAGCCACATGTGGTCGCCGATCACGTTGTCGCTGTTGACCGTCAGCGTGTTGGTGGCCTTGCCGACGTGCGGCCCCCCGATGCGGAAGAACACGTCGTGCAGCGAGGTCGGGTTCGTGGCGTGACTCGCGGACGAGCCGGACGGCCCGACCTCCATCAGCACCGGCGAGTTCGTCGTGCCGGCCTCGAACATGATGCCGGCCACCTTCACGCCGTCCACATCGGCCACCCGCATGCCCACCGCACCGTTGTCGGCCTGGATGGTGGCCAGGCCGAGACCGAGGACGACAGTGTCGGCCCGGTTGACCTGGATCGGCTCGGTGACGCGGTGCACGCCCGGGGTGAAGAGCAGGTGCCGCCCCTGGGCGAGGGCCGCGTTGATGGTGGCGGCGCTGGTGCCGGGCTGGACCACGTAGAACTGCGACAGCGAGATGGACGAGCCGGCCGGGGTCTTGTTGTACCAGCTGGTTCCGGTCGAGTTGGTGCGCAGCGCCGGCACGAAGACCCGGTACTCACCGGTGCCGTCGACGTACAGGAACGGCTTCTCCCGGACCTGCGGGGTCTGCGGGATGACGGTGTGCGACGGGTTGGGGAAGCTCGGCGCGGGAGCGCCGTTGACGCCCTGGAAGACCATGTTCCACACCGAGCCGGTCCAGCCGTTGCCGAACTCGCTGTTGCGGGAGTACCACTGCTGCTGCGAGCCGGAGACGACCAGGCCGTCGATGCGGGTGTCGGCCATCAGGCCACCGCTGGACCAGCCGTCGCCGCCGTTCCAGAGCTGGATCTGGTTCTGCGCGCCGCGCAGGTGCATCCGCCGGTACGGCGCCGCCTGGGACACCGCCCAGCGCTCCACTGTCTGCCCGGCGGGCAGGGTGACCGACAGGTTCTCGGCGGCCCGCCAGAAGTTCTGGGTGGCGTTGCCGCCGAACCAGAACGCCTCGGCACGCACGTGGCCGTTGAGGTTGACGTCGTCGGGGCTCATGCCGAGGCCGGCGACCTGGGTGAAGAAGCCGAGGTTGACGTCGGCGGTGTAGTTGCCGGGCTTGAACAGCACCGCGTAGCGCTGCGGGCCGAACTGGTTGGTCTCCTGCTGGGTGAAGAGAGTGTTCAGTCGAGTCTGGATGGTCGACGTCGGGGTGCTGGGGTCGAAGACGAACGTGTTCGGCCCGAGGTTCGGATTGCGCGGGTCGGTCGTGTCGACCGGGGGCTCGCCGGTCCCGCCGCCGGTGGTGTTCACCGCCAGTTCCCAGAGCGAGTAGCCGTAGGCGGTGCCCCGCGCGGTGCCGTACATCCGCAGGTAGCGCCCGCTGCCGGTGACGGTGAGGGACTGCGTGCCGCCGGTGGCCGTGGTGGTGGAGTAGATCGTGGTCCAGGTGGACCCGTCGGCCGAGGTCTGGAGCTGGAAGGCCCGGGCGTACGCGGCCTCCCAGGTGAGCACCACCCGGCAGATGGTGCGGGTGCTGCCGAGGTCGACGCGCAGCCACTGCGGGTCGCTGGCGGTGCTGGCCCAGCGGGTGCCCGTGTTGCCGTCGACCGCCGCGGATGCCGCGAGGCCGGCGTCCTGGCTGGACGAGGCGGTCGCCGGGCTGCCCTGCGCGACGTTGGTGCTGCCGCAGGTCGGCGTGGTGCCGCCGGTCTCGCCGTACACCTGGAACTCCCAGAGCGAGTAGCCGTAGCCGGTGCCCCGGGCGGTGCCGTTCATCCGTACGTAGCGGCCGGCGCCGGTGACGGTGAGGTTCTGGGTGCCACCGGTGCCGGTGGTGGTCGAGTAGATCGTCGTCCAGGTGGCACCGTCGTCGGAGGTCTGGAGCTGGAAGGCCCGGCCGTAGGCGCCCTCCCAGAGCAGGTTGACCTGGCTGATGGTGGCCCGGGCGCCCAGGTCGACCTGGAGCCACTGCGGGTCGCTGAACGCGCTGGCCCAGCGGGTGCCGGTGTTGCCGTCGACGGCCGCGGAGGCCGGGGTGCCGGCGTTCTCGCTGGACGAGGCGGTGGCTGGGCGGCCCTGGGACAGCAGGGTGGGCGCGGCCTGCGCGGGCGCGGTGGCACCGGTCGGGGTGAGCGCCGCGACCAGGGCCACGGTGAGCCCGACGAGCAGGTGCCGGACGGCGCGTCGAGGACGCGGGCGTACGGATGTTGCACGAGATGTCATGACATCGCCTGTCGATAGGGGTACGGGGGGTGCCGCGCGGATGGGATCGGCTCGCCCCGTGGCGCCGTGGGTGGTGCCGCCGATGCGGCGTCGCGGGTCGGAGAGCGCTCTCGTAGGAGTGTTGCGGCGAGATTGCGACGGCGTCAAGACATCGATCTATAACTTCGTTATTTATCCCGAGGATTCTTTTTGGGTAATTTGCCGACGGCGCCGCAGTCGTCCCCGCTCAGCGGCGGACGCCACCCTCGGTGAGGAAGCGGGCGATCGGGAGGGTTGCCGCGCCCAGCGCCACCGCGTCCACCCCGAGCCGGCACAACTCGATCGACGCCTGCTCGTACGGCTGGCGTAGCGCCTGCCGGCCTGCCGCCTCCCGCACGGCCGGCAGCAGGTCGCCGAGGGCCATCGCCGCCCAGCCGCCGAGCACCACGCGCTCCGGGTTGAACAGGTTGATCAGGTTGGCCACCCCGGCGCCGAGGTAGCCGGCGGTGTCCTCCAGCACGCGTCGGGCGGTGGCCGAGGTCTCGGCGGCGGCGACCAGCGCGGCGATCTGGGACTCCTCGTCCTCGCCCGGCACCGGTCGACCCCGGCGCGCCTCCCGGTAGCGGTCGATGATCGCCTCCGCCCCCACGTACGCCTCCAGGCACCCGCGCGCGCCGCACCGGCAGACCCGGCCGCCGTACACCAGCGTGGTGTGCCCCCACTCCCCCGCGCTGCTGGACGCGCCCCGATAGGTGGCGCCGTTGGTCACCACCGACGCGCCCACCCCGGAGCCGACCAACGCGAAGACGGCGTGCCGGGCGCCCCGGCCGGCGCCGAACCACATCTCGGCCTGACCGAGGGTCTTCGCGCCGTTGTCGATGTGCAGTGGCAGGTCGGTGCCGGCGCCGATCAGACGCTCCAGCGGCACCCCGTCCCAGCCGAGAGCCTGGGCGTGCACGACGGCCTCGGCGCCCTGCTCCACCACGCCGGAGACGCCGATGCCGACGCCGAGCACGTCGCCGGGGGCCACCCCGGCCTGGCCGGTGACCGCCTCGATGCCGGCCAGCACGTGCCCGGCCACCAGGTCGGGCTCGGTGCGGGCCGGGTCGAGCGGGTACTCGACGCTGGCCAGCAGGGTCATCGCGAAGTCGAACAGCTCCACCCGGACCCGGGTCTCGCCGACGTCCACGCCGATCAGGAAGGCAAAGCGGGGCGCGATCCGCAGCAGCATGCTGGGCCGGCCGCCGTCGGACTCGGCGGCGCCGGCCTCGACGACCAGCCCTTCGTCGATCATGTCGGCCACCACGTTGCTGACCGCAGGTTGGCTCAGCCCGGTGCTGCGCACCAGGTCCTGCCGGGTGAGCGGGCCGTCCAGGAAGAGCTTGGTCAGCAGGGCGGACCGGTTGCGCAACCGCACGCTGCGGTTGGTGGCTCGCGCCAGCTCCACTCGTCACCTCGTTCCCGTCGGCCGTTCGAGGCGACTGTAACCGCCTCGTGCTTGACGACCCACCAGCCAGCAACTTTAATGACGACATAATTTAAGCCGTGATGTAACTCCCGGGAAACGCCGACGGACCCCGACGGCGCACCCCCGAACCCTGTCCGCAGCCGGCCCCCGTCGCCCGACCCCTATCGGTGACGAAGGCCGGCGGACCCCCACCACGCACCGGAAGGGCTGACCCGTGTCGAGACGACACCTCGGGATATTCACCGCCGCCGTACTGGCGGCCGCCTCGCTGACCGCCTGCGGAGGCTCCGGCGACGACTCCGCCGCATCGCCCAAGACGCTCACCTACTGGGCCAGCAACCAGGGCGCCAGCCTGGAGGCCGACAAGACCATCCTCCAGCCGGAGTTGGACAAGTTCGAGAAGCAGACCGGGATCAAGGTCACCGTCGAGGTGGTCCCCTGGTCGGATCTGCTCAACCGCCTGCTGGCCGCCGCCGCCTCCGGCAAGGGCCCGGACGTGGTCAACATCGGCAACACCTGGTCGGCGTCGTTGCAGGCCACCGGCGCGCTGGTCGAGTTCGACGACGCCGCCCTGCAGGCCGTCGGCGGCAAGGACCGGATCGTGCCCGCCGCGCTCGCCGCCGCCGGCGCCCCCGGCAAACCGCCGGCCGCCGTGCCGCTCTACAGCATGGCGTACAGCCTGTACTACAACAAGAAGTCGTTCGCCGACGCCGGCATCACCGCGCCGCCGACCACCTGGGAGCAGCTCGCCGAGTACGGCAAGAAGCTGAGCACCGGCGGCAAGTGGGGCCTGGCGATCGAGGGTGCCAACCCGTCGGAGAACGCCCACCACGCCTTCACCTTCAGCCAGCAGTACGGCGGCGAGTGGTTCGACTCGGCCGGCAAGCCGACCTTCGACACCCCGCAGAACGTCTCGGCGATCAAGCGGTACATCGACTTCATGGCCGCCGACAAGATCACCAACCCGAGCAACGCCGAGTACGCGCAGAACCAGTCGGTCTCCGACTTCGCCAACGGCAAGGCCGCCATGCTGCTGTGGCAGTCCGCCGGGTCGAACCTGAAGACGCAGAACATGCCCGCCGACGCGTACGGGGTGGCCCCGGTGCCGTTCCTGGCCAGCCCGCCGGCCGGCGGCAAGAAGGTCAACAGCATGGTCGCCGGGATCAACATGGCGGTCTTCAAGCACACCAAGAACAAGGACGGCGCGCTGAGCTTCGTCAAGTTCATGACCAGCGACGAGGAGCAGACAATCCTCAACAAGACGTACGGCTCGCTGCCTGCGGTGAAGACCGCGGCCTCCGACCCGGCGTTCAGTGCCACGGAGCAGAAGACCATCCAGGAGACCCTGGTCACCACCGCGGCCCCGCTGCCGCAGGTGCCCGATGAGAGCACCTTCGAGACCCTGGTCGGCACCGCGATGAAGGAGTTGTTCGCCGACGCGGCCAGCGGCAAGCCGGTCACCGAGGCGTCGGTGAAGGCCAAGCTGACCGACGCGCAGCAGAAGATGCGCTGACCCAGGCGTCACCGGTGGCCGTGGTCGGGCGCTGAGCCCGGCCACGGCCACCGCCTCCGAGAGGACCCCGATGGCAACCAGCACCACCGCGCCGGACGCCGACCGGCGCGAACCCCGGGCCGGGTCGCCGACCCGGGGGCCGGCCCGCCGGCCCCGCGGCCCCCGCCGCTCGCTCCTGCCGTACCTGCTGCTCGCACCGGCCATCGTGCTGGAACTCGCCATCCACGTGATCCCCATGGTCGTCGGGGTCTGGATGAGCCTGCTGGAGCTGACCCAGTTCCACATCCGCGACTGGTCCACAGCGCCCTTCATCGGGCTGGAGAACTACCGGGCGACGCTCGACCTGAACAGCGCCGCCGGCAAGGAACTGCTGCACTCGTTCTGGATCACCCTGGCCTACAGCCTGCTCTCGGTCGGGTTCGCCTGGCTGCTCGGCATCTCGGCGGCGGTCGTCCTGCAACGGCCGTTCCGTGGACGGGCGATCCTGCGGGCGCTGTTCCTCACCCCGTACGCGCTGCCGGTCTACGCCGCCGTGATCACCTGGAGCTTCCTGCTGCAACGCGACACCGGCCTGGTCAACCACGTGCTCGTGGACCAGCTCGGGCTGATGAACGAACGGCCCTTCTGGCTGATCGGCGACAACAGCTTCTGGTCGCTGCTGGTCGTGTCGGTCTGGCGTAACTGGCCGTTCGCGTTCCTGTGCCTGATGGCCGGGTTGCAGAACGTGCCCGGCGAGCTGTACGAGGCCGCCGCCATCGACGGCGCCGGGTTCTGGCGCCGGCTGCGCTCGGTCACCCTGCCGATGCTGCGGCCGGTCAACCTGGTGCTGCTGCTGGTGCTGTTCCTGTGGACGTTCAACGACTTCAACACCCCGTTCGTGCTGTTCGGCGGCTCCGCGCCGGAGCAGGCCGACCTGATCTCCATCCACATCTACCGCAGCTCCTTCAAGACCTGGGACTTCGGCTCCGGGTCGGCGATGTCGGTGGCGCTGCTGCTGTTCCTGCTGGTCGTCTCGGCCGCGTACCTGCTGATCACCAACCGTCGGAGGGACGACCATGCGTGAGACCGCCGGTGAGCGCTGGGGCCGGCGCATCGTGCTGACCCTGCTCACCCTCTTCGTCGTCATCCCGCTCTACGTGATGGTCACCTCGGCGGCCAAGCCGTTGCAGGACGTGCAGAACGGCTTCACCTGGTGGCCCAGCCGACCCACCCTGCAACCGTTCATCGACATGTGGAGCACCGTGCCGCTGGCCCGGTACCTGGTGAACAGCCTGGTGGTGTCGAGCATCGCGGCGGTCTGCTCGGTGGCGGTGGCCATCTTCGCCGCGTTCGCGGTGAGCCGGTACCGGTTCCGCGGTCGCGGTGTCTTCTCGGTGACGGTGCTGTCCACGCAGATGTTCCCCGGCATCCTGTTCCTGCTGCCGCTGTTCCTCATCTACGTCAACCTGGGCAACGCCACCGGCATCGAGCTGTACGCCAGCCGTACCGGCCTGGTCATCACGTACCTGACCTTCTCGCTGCCGTTCTCGATCTGGATGCTGGTCGGCTACTTCGACTCGATCCCCCGGGGTCTGGACGAGGCGGCGCAGGTCGACGGCGCCGGTCCGCTGCGCACCCTGTTCCAGGTCATCCTGCCGGCCGCCGTGCCCGGCGTCGTCGCGGTCACCGTGTACGCGTTCATGACCGCGTGGGGTGAGGTGCTCTTCGCGTCGGTGATGACCGACGAGGGCAGCCGCACCCTGGCCGTCGGCCTGCAGGGTTACTCCACCCAGTTCAACGTCTACTGGAACCAGATCATGGCCGCCTCGCTGGTGGTCAGCATCCCGGTCGTCGTCGGGTTCCTGGCCCTGCAGCGCTACTTCGTCGCCGGCCTCACCGCCGGCGCGGTCAAGTGAGTCATCCAACCCCAGAGGAGAACCGACCCGTGCCCGACCTGTCCAAGCTGCCACCCGACTTCCTCTGGGGTGTCGCCACGGCGGCGTACCAGATCGAGGGGGCCGTCGACGTCGACGGCCGGGCGCCGTCCATCTGGGACACCTTCTCGGCGACCCCCGGCAACGTCGACAACGGCGACACCGGCGCGGTGGCGTGCGACCACTACCACCGGTGGCCGGAGGACCTGGCGCTGCTGCGCCGACTCGGCGTGGACGCGTACCGTTTCTCGGTGGCCTGGCCCCGGGTCATGCCCGACGGCGTCGGGCGGGTCAACGCCGCCGGGCTGGACTTCTACGACCGGCTCGTCGACACGTTGCTCGCCGACGGGATCCGGCCGTTCGTCACGCTCTACCACTGGGATCTGCCGCAGGTCCTTCAGGACCGGGGTGGTTGGCCGGAGCGCGCCACCGCCGAGGCGTTCGCCGACTACGCGGCGGTGGTCGCCGCCCGCCTCGGTGACCGGGTCGCCGACTGGTGCACCGTCAACGAGCCGCTCTGCGTGTGCTGGATCGGGCACCTGGAGGGCAACATGGCCCCCGGCGAGCGGGACCTCACCCGTGCGGTGCACGCCTCGCACCACGTGCTGCTCGGGCACGGGTTGGCCACCCAGGCGATCCGCGCCAACGCGACCCGCCCGCCCTCGGTGGGTCTGGTGGTCAACCTCAGCCCGATCGAGGCGGCGACCGACCGACCCGAGGACGTCGCGGCGGCCCGCCGGGCCGACGGGCACGTCAACCGGTGGTGGCTGGACCCCATCCACGGGCGCGGGTACCCGGCCGACATGATCGCCACCTACGGCGTCGAGCCGCCGGTACGCGACGGCGACCTGGCGGTGATCGCCACGCCGACGGACTTCCTCGGGGTGAACTACTACTTCCGCCAACTGGTGGTCGACGACCCGACCGGTCCGGCCCCGTACGCCCGGCAGGTGCCGGTGCCCGGCTCGGTGGAGACCGCGATGGGCTGGGAGATGTACCCGGCGGGTCTGGAGCGGCTGCTCGTCGACGTGCACGAGGAGTACCGGCCGGGCCGGATCATCGTCACCGAGAGTGGCTCGGCGTGGTCGGACGAGGTCACCCCGGACGGCACGGTGGAGGACAAGGAACGCACCGACCACCTGGAGCAGCACCTGGCCGCGTGCGCGTCGGCGGTGGCCCGAGGGGTTCCCCTGGACGGCTACTTCGTCTGGTCGCTGCTGGACAACTTCGAGTGGGCGTACGGCTACGACAAGCGCTTCGGGCTGGTGCACGTCGACTACGCCACCCAGCGCCGGACGGTGAAGGCGAGCGGTCTGCGCTACGCCGAGTTGATCCGCGCCCACCAGCGGCTCGCCCGCACCACCGGCAGCGCGACGCCGGTGGCCTGAACGGGGGCGGTGCGAGCGGCCGCCCGGGGTTTCGACCCCGGGCGGCCGTTCCCGTCCGGATCGGACGAAACCGCCACCGACCGCGTCGCCGAGTGGCTAGCCTGCGGCAATGTCCGCAGCACCCGACGAGGTCGAGCAGCCCGACCCCAAGGGGCGAGTCTCCGCCACCGACCGGATGACGGCCTTCAGCGACGGCGTCTTCGCCATCGTCATCACGCTGCTGGTCATCGAGCTACGGGTGCCCGAGTACCACGAGGGCGAACTCCTCACCGGCCTGCTCGGCGAGGGCGCCTCCTACCTGGCCTTCGTGGTGTCCTTCGTCTACATCGGGGTGCTCTGGCTCAACCACCACGCGCTGCTGCGGCTGATCCGAGGCACCACGCTCACGCTGAGCTGGATCAACCTCGGTGTGCTCTTCGGCGCGGTGATCATTCCCTTCCCCACCGCGGTGCTGGCGTCCGCGTTCACCCACGGCGACACCGACGACCAACGCGCGGCCGTCGCCCTGTACGCGCTGGCCGCGGCCCTGATGTCGGCCCCCTGGCTGGTGTTCTTCGGCTACCTGCACCGCCACCCGGCACTGCTGGAGCGTCGGGTCAGCCCCGAGTACGTGCGTACGCAGCGGCTGCGACCGGTCACCGGCCTGATCCTGTACGGGCTCAGCGGTCTGCTCGGCTGGTTCGTCAGCCCGCTGCTGGGCCTGATCGGCGTCATCGTCATGATCACCTATCACGCGGTCACCAGCGAGGGGCTGCCCCGCTGGCTGACCCGCCGCTGAGCGGGCGGAGTCGGAGCAGGTCGGCCGGGGTGTCCACGTCGGCCGGGGACCCGACGTCGTCACAGGGCACCTCGACCACCAGATCCGGCCGGTCGCGCAGCAGGTCGCGAGCGCCCCGGTCGCCGAGGGCATACCCGCTCAGGAGCGGCCAGGTTCGTCGAGTCAGCAGGATCGGGTGCCCGCGCCGGCCGGCGTAGGTGGCGACCGCGACGACCGCGCCGTCGGCGTACGCAGTGCGCACCCGGCGCACCGCGACCGGGCTGAGCAGCGGCTGGTCCACGAGGACCACGACGGCGGCCGGTACGTCGGCCGGCAGCGAGGCCAGGCCCCGCAGCAGCGACGAGCCCAACCCGTTGGACCAGCGGTCGTGCCGGACCGGCACGGCGCCGGGCAGGTCGGGCATCTCGTCGGCGCCCGCGCCGAGCACCACGTGCACGGGTGCGCAGCCGCCGTCGCCGAGCAGCCGGACCGCGCGCCGCACCAGCGGCTCGCCGTCCAGCTCCACCAGCGCCTTCGGTCGGCCGTAGCGCCGCCCGGCGCCGGCGGCGAGCAACAGTCCGGCGGTCACCGTCGTCACCTCCCGTACGAAGGGCTTTGCGTTATTCGCCCTGAGATATACCGACAAAGCTAGTCTGGGCCGGTGCAGGGCGGAGGAGAGAACGCGACGACGATCGACGAGCGCCACTCGTCCCGGGTGACGGTCGAGGTCAACGGCGCGTCCCGTGCGGTGACCCTGGACAACCGCACCACCCTGCTCGACACGCTGCGCGAGCATCTCGACCTGACCGGGGCGAAGAAGGGCTGCGACCACGGCCAGTGCGGCTCCTGCACGGTGCTGCTCGACGGCCGCCGGGTGAAGAGCTGCCTGGTCTTCGCGGTCACCGTGGACGGCCGGTCGGTGGTGACAGTCGAAGGACTGGCGGGTCCGGACGAGCTGTCTCCGTTGCAGGCCGCTTTCATCGCGCACGACGCGTTCCAGTGCGGCTACTGCACCCCCGGGCAGCTCTGCTCCGCCCGCGGCATGCTCGACGAGGTCTCCCGAGGTTGGCCCAGCGCTGTCACCGACGACCTGAACACGCCCGCCGAGCTGACCGACGCGGAGATTCGCGAGCGGATGGCCGGCAACCTGTGCCGCTGCGCCGCGTACCCGCACATCGTCGCGGCCGTGCGCGAGACGGCGGCGTCCTCGTGAAGGCGTTCCGCTACCACCGGCCCGCCGACGTGGCCGACGCGGTCGCCGTGCTGGCGGCCGAACCGCAGGCCGCCTACCTGGGCGGCGGAACCAACCTGGTGGACCTCATGAAGCTCGGGGTGCAACGCCCCGACGTGCTGGTGGACGTGACCCGGCTTCCACTCGACACCGTCGAGGGGCTGCCCGACGGTGGGCTGCGGATCGGCGCGACAGTCCGCAACAGCGACCTCGCTGCCCACCCGGTGGTACGCCGCGACTACCCGGTGCTGGCCCGCGCCCTGCTCGCCGCCGCCTCCGGACAGCTGCGCAACATGGCCACCACCGGCGGCAACCTGTTGCAGCGCACCCGCTGCGTCTACTTCCAGGACACCGGCAAGGCGTGCAACAAGCGAGAGCCGGGCAGCGGTTGCGCCGCTCTGCACGGCCAGAACCGCGACCTGGCCGTGCTGGACTGGTCCGAGCAGTGCGTGGCCACCCACCCGTCCGACCTGGCCGTCGCGCTGGCCGCCCTCGACACGGTGGTGGAGGTGCACGAGGCCGACGGCCCCCGTGACGTCCCGATCGCCGACTTCTACCGCTCCCCCGGCACCCAGCCGGAACGGGAGACCACAGTGACCCGGGGCGCGCTGATCACCGCCGTACGGCTGCCGCCCCTACCGGCCGCGCGCCGCTCGACGTACCTCAAGGTGCGCGACCGGGCCTCGTTCGCCTTCGCCGTCGGCTCGGTGGCCGCGGTGCTGGACCTCGACGGGGACGTGGTTCGCGACGTGCGGCTGGCGTACGGGGCGGTGGCGCACCGGCCGTGGCGGGCGTACCGGGCCGAGCAGGAGCTGCGCGGTCGTCAGTTCAGCCCGGAGCTGGCGGCACGGGCCGCCGACGCGGAGCTGGCCGAGGCGCGCCCGTTACGACACAACGGCTTCAAGCTGCCACTGACCCGGGCCATCACCGTGCGGGCGCTCAGCGAACTGGCGTCGTCGTGAGCACCGGGGCGGTCGGACGGGCGTACCCCCGGCTGGAGGGCCCGGCGAAGGTCACCGGCACGGCCCGGTACGCGGTGGAGTACCCGGTGGACGGGGTCACCTACGGCTGGGCGGTGCCGTCGGCGGTGGTGCGGGGCCGGATCACCCGGATCGACACGACGGACGCGCTGGCGTCGCCCGGTGTGCTGGCCGTGGTGCACCACGGCAACGCGCCCCGGATGGCGCCCGGCCCGCAGCCGGAGCTGCGGCTGTTGCAGGAGCCGACCGTGCACTACCGGGGGCAGTACGTCGCCGTGGTGGTGGCCACCAGCCTGGAGGCGGCCCGTGAGGGCGCCCGACTGGTCCGCATCGACTACGACACCGGCCCGCACAGCACAGTGCTCACCGACGACCATCCCGGCCTGTACAAGCCGGACCAGGTCAACCCCAGCTATCCGACGGACACCGCCGAGGGCGACTTCGACGCCGGGTACGCGGCCGCCCCGGTGCGGGTGGACGCCACGTACCGCACCCCGGCGTACCACAACAACCCGATGGAACCGCACGCCACGACGGCGCAGTGGCACGACGGACGGCTGCTGGTGCACGACTCCAACCAGGGCGCGTCGTCGGTGCGGGCCACCCTCGCAGAGCTGTTCGAGGTGTCTCCGGAGTCGGTGCGGGTCGTGACCGAGCACGTCGGCGGCGGTTTCGGCAGCAAGGGCTACGCCAAGGCCGCGGTGGTGCTGACCGCCCTGGCGGCCCGGCACGTGGACCGCCCGGTGAAGCTGGCGCTGACCCGCCAGCAACTGTTCGGGCCGGTCGGCTACCGCACCCCCACCATCCAGCGGGTCCGCCTCGCCGCCGACACCGACGGCCGGCTCACCGCCATCTGCCACGACGCGATCAGCCAGACCTCGACCATCCGCGAGTTCGCCGAGCAGACCGCCGTCTACACCCGCAGCATGTACGCGGCACCGCACCGCCGCACCACGCACCGGCTGGTCCGCCTCGACGTGCCCACGCCGTTCTGGATGCGCGCCCCCGGGGAGTGCCCCGGCGCGTACGCCCTGGAGTCGGCGGTGGACGAGCTGGCCATCGCCGTCGGCATGGACCCGGTGGAGTTGCGCATCCGCAACGACACGGCTGTCGACCCCGACCAGGGGCGCCCGTTCACCAGCCGCAACCTGGTGGCCTGCCTGCGCGAGGGCGCACAGCGGTTCGGCTGGGCGGACCGGGACCCGACGCCCCGCGCCCGGCGCGACGGGCGCTGGCTGGTCGGCACGGGGGTGGCCGGGTCGAGCTACCCGGCCCGCGCCCGGCCGTCGTCGGCCAGAGCCACCGCCCGCCCCGACGGAAGCTTCCTGGTCCAGATCAACGCCACCGACATCGGCACCGGCGCCCGGACGGCGATCTGGCAGGTGGCCGCCGACGCGCTCGGTGTGCCGCCGGAGCGGGTGGAGATCCACATCGGCGACACCATCCTGCCGACCGCGCCGGTGGCCGGGGGCTCGATGGGCACCGCCAGTTGGAGCTGGGCGGTGATACGCGCCGCGCAGGCGCTGCGCGAGAAACTGCGCGACGGCGGGCCGCCGACCGGCGAGGTGACCGCCGAGGCGGACACCACCGAGGAGGTGGGTGGGCAGCCGGCGCTGCCCCGGTACGCGTACGGGGCGCACTTCGTCGAGGTGCGGGTCGACGCGGACACCGGCGAGGTACGGCTGAATCGGATGCTCGGGGTGTTCGCGGCGGGGCGGGTGGTGAACCCGACGACGGCGCGCAGTCAGCTCATCGGCGGCATGACGATGGGGCTGTCGATGGCGCTGCACGAGGAAGGCGTGCTCGACGAGCGGTACGGCGACTGGGTCAACCACGACCTGGCCACCTACCACATCACCGGCTGCGCGGATGTGGAGTCCATCGAGGCGTACTGGTTGGACGAGCGGGACGACGAGCTGAACCCGGCCGGGGTGAAGGGCCTCGGCGAGATCGGCATCGTCGGCGCCGCGGCGGCGGTCGCCAACGCGGTGCACCACGCGACCGGCGTACGGATCCGGGAACTGCCGATCCGGCTGGACAAGCTTATCGGAGTATCAGACTTGGCTTAAATAAGCCGTCAGTGATACAACTGTCGTCGTGCACGCCTTCGACGTGCTGGGCGATCCGGTCCGGCGCCGCATCCTGGAACTGCTCGCCGGTGGCGAGCAGACCGCTGGCGCGGTCAGCGCGGTCATCCGCGAGGAGTTCGGCATCTCCCAGCCCGCCGTGTCCCAGCACCTCAAGGTGTTGCGCGACAACGGCTTCGCCACCGTGCGGCCGGAGGGCACCCGGCGGCTCTACGCGGTCGACCCACGCCCACTGCGCGAGGTCGACGGCTGGCTGGAGCACTTCCGCCGGTTCTGGACCCCACCCCTGGCGGCACTCGCCACCGAGCTGGCCCGGGGCCGACGCGAGCGTCGGCTGCGCGGGCCCGCCGACAAACCCGACGAGAGGAACACCTGATGTTCGACGCCACCGAGCAGATCAACGCCGTCCAGCGGAAGGTCGGCAGCCGCACCCTGGAAGCCGGTGAGGCGCGGGTCACCACGATCAGCCAGACCTACCAGGCGACGGCCGAGGATCTGTGGGACGCCTGCACCAGCGCCGAGCGCATCCCGCGCTGGTTCCTTCCGATCTCCGGTGACCTGCGGCTGGGTGGCACGTACCAGCTCCAGGGCAACGCCCACGGCACCGTCGAGAGCTGTGAGCCGCCGCACCGCTTCACCGCCACCTGGGAAATGGGCGGCGAGGTGAGCTGGATCGAGGTGCGGGTCACCCCCGTCGGCGACGAGCGGGCCCGCCTCGACCTGGACCACATCGCGCACGTCGACCAGGACCGGTGGGCCCAGTTCGGGCCGGGCGCGGTCGGCGTCGGCTGGGACCTCGGGCTGCTCGGCCTCGCCTCGCACCTGGCCGGCGACGGCAGCGGGATCACCCCCGAGCAGGGCGCCGAGTGGACCGCCTCCGCCGAGGGACGACGGGCCATGGAGCTGAGCAACCAATTGTGGTGCGAAGCGAGCATCGCCGCCGGCACCGACGCCGACGAGGCGAAGGCCGCCGCCGAACGCACCACCGCCTTCTACACGGGCGACCCGGCAGCCTGAGCCCGGGACGAGGCGGCGGCGCGACGGTCTGGGCGGGGGTCGGAGTAACGTGCTGCGGCATGACCGGCACGCCGTACTCGCACTGCTCCTACTGCGGCGCCGCCTACCCGTCGGCCGCCGGATGGCCGCGAGTCTGCGCGGTCTGCGGCGAGACCGTCTGGCGCAACCCGCTGCCGGTGGCGGTCGCGGTGCTGCCGGTCCGCACCGCCGAGGGCCTGGGTGTGGTCGTGGTCCGCCGGGACATCGAGCCGGCCCGCGGCCTGCTCGCGCTGCCCGGCGGCTTCATCGAGTACGGCGAGGAGTGGTCCGACGCACTCGTGCGGGAGCTGCGGGAGGAGACCGGCCTGATCGCGGCGGCCGAGGACGCCCGCCTGTTCGCGGTGCACGGCGCACCGGCGGGCGGCACGATGATGGTCTTCGGAGTGCTGCCCGAGCGGGCGGCCCAGGACCTGCCACCGTCGGCGCCGACCGAGGAGGCGACCGAGTGGCTGGTGCTCACCGACCCGGTCGAGCTGGCGTTCTCCACCCACACCCGGGTACTCGCCGACTTCCTCACCCCCAACCACCCCGCCTGATCCCTGCACCCCACCCCGCGATCTTGCACTTACTGTGCCGACACAAGGCGGCGTACCACCCATATCGGCAACCGAAACTGCAAGATCGGCGCGGCGGACGCGTGGACTTCAGTGCGGTGCGTCCTCGGTGATCGGCAGCAGGACCCGGAAGGTGGTACGCCCCGGCTCGGTCTCCACCCGGATGTCGCCGTGGTGTTTGTGCACCACGATCCGGTACGAGATGTCCAGCCCCAGGCCGGTGCCCGCGCCGACCGGCTTGGTGGTGAAGAACGGCTCGAAGATGCGCGGACGCACCTCCGGCGGGATGCCCGGCCCGGTGTCGGTGATCTCCACCGCCAGTTGGTCGCCGACCCGTCCGGTACGGACGGTCAACACACCCTTCTCCCCCATCGCGCCCAGCGCGTTGTCGATCAGGTTGGTCCACACCTGGTTCAGCTCGGCCGCGTACGCCGGGACCGGTGGGAGGCCCCGGTCGTACTCGCGGGCCAGCTTGACCTCGGCGGGGATCTTGCCCTTGAACATCACCAGCGTGGCGTCGAGCAGGTCGTGCACGTCCACCACCCGGTGCGGCGCGCGGTCCAGCTGCGAGTACTGCTTGGCGGCGTCCACGAGCCCCGAGATCCGGGTGACCGCGTCGCCGATCTCGCGCATCAGCAGCTCGGTGTCGACCGTGTAGGTGAGCCAACGCACCGCCGCCTCCAGGTCCGCGGCGCCGACCGCGGCCTTGACCTGCGCCAGCCAGGCCGCGTCGAGCCCACCGCCGACCAGGATCGGCGCCAGGTCCCAGGCCCCGCCGACGCCATGGTCCTCCAGCCAGTCGGTGAGAGTGTCCTCGGCGTCGGCGGTGGCCATCGGGGTCAGCTTCGGCGCGGTGGCCACCCGGGCGACCGCCTCCTCCTGCAAGGCGACCAGGCCGTGCAGGGCGCTTCCGTCGAGCCGCCCGTCGGCGATCATGGCGAGCTTGTGCCGCATCCCGGCGACCCGGTCCCGCAGAACCGACGTGGCCCGCACCGCCGCCGCGGCCGGATTGTTCAGCTCGTGGGTCAACCCCGCCGAGAGCGAACCGAGGGCCAGCAACCGCTCCCGCTCACCGACGATGGCCTGACTGTCCCGCATCCCGAAGAACAGCCCCTCCAACAGGTGCATGGGCATCGGGAACCACGACCGCAGGGCGTACGCGAAGTCCTCCGCCGGCAGCACGAAGAACTCCGCGTCGGTCACCGCCCGCAGGCTGTTGCGGTAGATCTGGTCGACCTGGTCACCCAGGTACGCCTGAGTGGCCCCGCCGTACACCCCGCGCTGGTCGGTCCGGCTGACCTCGACGTCGTCGCCGCGCACCAGGCGACTCAACGCCACCGCCCCCCGCACCAGCACGAAGAAGCAGGTCGCGGGCTCACCCTCGCCGTACACGAGGGTGCCGCCGGCGCGCTGCTCGACCCGGCCGTGCTCGGCCAGCCAGTCGAGCTGCCCGTCGTCGAGCGCCTCGAACAGGAACAGGGTGCGCAACTGCGCCGGTGTCAGCCGGTCAGACTCGGTGGTCACAGGGACTCCTTCGCTCGCGACTGCGGGGCTCGCAAACCCGGCTCACTCCTCGCGCTCACCGGGACTCCTTCGCTCGCGACTGGGCTCGCAGAACCGGCTCACTGGGCCTCCAGGTAGCGGTGCACCAGCGACACCGCCATCGCACCCTCGCCGACGGCCGAGGCGACCCGCTTGACCGACTCGGCCCGCACGTCGCCGGCGGCGAACACGCCCGGCACGCTGGTCTCCAGGTGGTACGGGTCGCGCGACAGCGACCAGCCGGCCGGCCGCCGCCCCCCGGCGAGCAGATCCGGACCGGTCACGATGAAACCACGGTCGTCGCGGACCAGCACCCCGTCCAGCCAGTCGGTGCGGGGCTCCGCGCCGATGAAGATGAACAGCCAGGAGGTGTCGACCGAGCGGGCCTCCCCGGTGCGGGTGTCGCAGAGGGTGAGCCGTTCCAGGTGGTCCTCCCCCGCCCCGCCGACCACGGCGGTGTGCGGGTGCACGGTGATCCGGTCGATCCGTTCCAGCTGGTCGATCAGGTAACGCGACATCGAGTTGGTCAGGTCCGCACCACGGATGAGCAGGTGCACCCTCGACGCGTACCGGGAGAAGTGGACCGCCGCCTGGCCGGCGGAGTTCGCCCCGCCGACGATGTAGACGTCCTGCTCGACGCAGCTCGGCGCCTCGGTGGCGGCGGCGCCGTAGAACACCCCCCGCCCGGTGAAGTCGGCCAGCCCCGGGGCGTCGAGCACCCGGTACGACACGCCGGTGGCCAGCACCACTGTGTGCGCGGCGATCTCGGTGCCGTCGCCGAAGCGCAGCAGCCGGGCACCGCCGGCCTCGCTGAGACCGACCACCTCCCGGGCGCTGAGCAACTCGGCGCCGAACTTGACCGCCTGCCGCCGAGCCCGATCGGTCAACTGCGCGCCGGAGACACCGTCCGGGAAGCCCAGGTAGTTCTCGATGCGGCTGCTCTGCCCGGCCTGACCGCCGGTCGCCCGTCGCTCAACGAGCACGGTGCGCAGCCCCTCCGACGCGCCGTACACCGCCGAACCGAGACCGGCGGGGCCGCCGCCGATCACCACCAGGTCGTAGAAGTCACACGCCGGCACCACCGTCAACCCGGCCAGCGCGGCCAACTCGGCCTCGCTCGGGGCGACCAACGCCTTGCCCTCCGGCGTCACCACCAGCGGTACGTCCGCCTCGGTGGCCCCGGCCGCGTCGAGCAACCGGACGCCCTCCGGATCGTCGGACAACAGCCACCTATACGGCACCAGGTTGCGGGCCAGGAAGTCGCGGACCTTGAACGACGGGGCCGACCAGCGGTGCCCGACGACCCGGATCTCCGCGCTGGCCGCGTCCGGGGTGACCGCCCACGCCTCCAGCAGCCCGTCGACCACCGGGTACAGCTTCTCCTCCGGCGGGTGCCAGGGCTTGAGCAGGTAGTGGTCCAGGTCGACCACGTTGATGGCCTCGATCGCGGCGTCGGTGTCCGCGTACGCGGTGAGCAGCACCCGGCGGGCCGCCGGGAAGATGTCCATGGCCGCTTCCAGGAACTCGACGCCGGTCATCTCCGGCATCCGGTGGTCGGCCAGCAGCAGCGCCACCTGTTCGCCGCGCAGTTTGACCTCGCGCAGCGCGTCCAGCGCCTCCGGGCCGGAGGACGCCCGCAACACCCGGTAGCGGTCGCCGTAGCGGCGCCGGATGTCCCGGGCCACCGCCCGGGACACCACGGGGTCGTCGTCGACGGTCAGGATCACCGGGTTCGCCATGGCGCCATGAAATCACCTGTCGAGGGTCGACCGCACCATCGCCAAGGTCCGACCCACGGTTGACCGCCTCGCAGACGGGTAAGCCGGGAAGCCGCGCGGGTGGCCGGACATCGACGACCCGCCCGGTTGCCGCGCGAACCTCGGGGGGCCCATGGCGGACGCGACACCGACCGGACCGACGACGTCGGGCGGGATCGTGGAGCTGCGGGTGCACGGTGTCTCCGGCGCGGGCGCGGACCAGGTGTTGGACCGGCCGTACGTGCACCAGGTCGCCGGAGACCGCAGCGGAGGTTTCTACCGACCCCGACCCGGCTATCCCGACTCCACCGGAACGGACGGGGTGACGCTGGAGGCGTACCGCTGGAGTGACCTGCCCTCCGGCACTGCCGTGCGGACGCTGTCGCTGGTCTTCCTGCTGCCGTTCATGCTCTGCAACGTGGCGCTCTGGATGCGTCCGGCGAACACCGTCTCGCAGCGCGGCTTCATGGCGTTGTGCCGGGTGCTCGCCCTCACCCTCACCGTGCTCTACGTGCTCTCCATCGTCGGGGTGGCGCTGGACCTGGTCGCGTGGCGCTGCATGGACACCCCGTCCTGCCTGTCCGGCCGGAGCTGGCTGTCCTGGCTCGGCGGGCGCCCGACCGGGCTGCGCCTGGGTGTGCTGGCGCTCGTGCCGGTCGCCGCCATCGGGCTCGTCTGGTGGTTGGGCGCTCGCCCGGGCCATTCGTTCGACGCGTTCCGGACGCCTTCGACGCTGACGTCGAAACACCAGTTGAGCGCCGTCGGCCAGTGGGACGGCGAGCCGCTGGTGGGCCGGTTGCGCTCGGTCCATGTCGCGGCGGCGTTCGCCACGCTGAGCGGCAGCCTGCTGGCCGCGCGAGCCAGCCAGCACCGCTCGTGGGTGATGGTGATCCTGTTGACGGCCACCGGGGCGGCGCTGCTGGCCTGCCTGGTCATGGTCACCGTGGTGCCGAGCATCGACCGCACCGACCGGTCGCCCCGGGTGGACGCCGTCTTCCGCGGGCTGCGCACCATCACCTGCGGCCTGACGATGCTGGTGATCGTGCACGTCGTCATCAGCCCGGCGCCGTGGCCGCAAGGCGGTGCGCTGCCCGGTTACGGCGCAATCGTGGCCTGGCTGTTCGTCAGTCAGACGGTCCTGGTGGTTGCGCTCGCCGCCCTGGTGATCTGGCGGCGGGGCGGCGGGCAGAGCCGGTCACCGATACGCGCGTTGGGAGCGCCGGTCTTCATGACGATCTCGGCCGGGCTCGCCGTGGCGTTCTCGGCCGAGCTGGTCTACCGGGTGGCGGACCTGCTCGATCGCGAAGGGACGACCGCGGACGGCCTGGAAACCAGCCCTCCGCTGGCGTACAAATGGGCGATCTTCGGGTTTTTCCTGGCCGTGGTGACCGCACTACTGGTGGCCGGCCTGGTCACCAGGATGACCCGGCGCGGGCGGCGGCGGGCCGCGCGGGCGATCGTGGCCGCCGACTTCCCGGACGCGCCGCCGCGGGCGGCGGCCCGGCTGCGGCGGGTCGAGCAGGCGGTGGCCCGGGCCCGCTTCACCGAACGGTTGGAACCGCTCTCCGTGGTGTACGCCGGCCTGGCGGCGCTCGGCCTGGCCACCAGCGTGCTCGGCCTGCTCCAGCTCCCACCCGGCGACGTGGCGCAGCGCTACATCGGCGTGCCGGAGGGCATGGTCAACTTCCTGATCGGTTCGGGTAGCTACGTGATCGCCGCGATCCTGCTCGGCCTGGTGGTGGGCGGCATCTTCGCGTACCGGACGGCACAGTTCCGTCGGTACGTGGGGGTGCTCTGGGATCTGGGCACCTTCTGGCCCCGGGCGGCGCACCCGTTCGCGCCGCCCTGCTACGCCGAGCGGGCCGTGCCGGAGTTGGCCAAGCGCATCACCTACCTGGTCGAACAGGGGCAGGGTGTGCTGCTGGCCGGACACAGCCACGGCTCGGTGCTGCTCGCCGCCACGGTCCTGCAACTGCCCACCCGGATCACCGAGCGGGTCGCCCTGCTGACCTACGGGTCACCGCTGGGCCGGCTGTACTCCCGGCTCTTCCCGGCCTACGCCGACGAGCCGGCGCTGCGGGAGATCGGCGAACGGATCGGCTGGCGCTGGATCAACCTGTGGCGTGACACCGACCCGATCGGCGGCTGGATCTTCGCCTCCCACCGTCCCGGGGAGGCCGAGACGCTGACCGGTCCGCCGGCGACCGTGGACCGGCGGTTGACCGACCCGCAGGACGTGGTGCCGGCGCCCAGCGACAGCGTTCCACCACCGATCCTCGGACACTGGCCGTGTGAGTCGCAGGAGGCGTTCGGGGACGCGGTACGGGACCTGACCGCGCGACTGCTCGCCGAACGCCGGACGACCGGCTGAGGCAGCGGCCGGATATCGTCGCGGGGTGAGCCCCTCCAAGCAGCCCGAACGCCGGTTGATCGCCTCGAACAAGAAGGCCCGGCACGAGTACACAGTGCTGCGCACGTACGAGGCGGGCATCGTGCTGGTCGGCACCGAGGTGAAGTCGCTGCGCGAGGGGCGGGCCTCCCTGGTGGACGCGTTCGCGCACGAGCGCGACGGGGAGATCGTGTTGTACGGCCTGCACATCGCCGAGTACGCCTACGGCACGTGGACCAACCACGCCCCGCGCCGCAACCGCAAGCTGCTGCTGCACCGCGCCGAAATCGACCGGATCCTGGACAAGGTCCGCGAGGGTGGGGTGACCATGGTCCCGCTGTCGATGTACTTCGAGAACGGCTACGCCAAGGTCGAGTTGGCTCTCGCCAAGGGCAAGCGCTCCTACGACAAGCGGCAGACGCTGGCCGAGCGCGACGCCAACCGGGAGATCGCCCGCGAGCTGGGCCGGCACCTCAAGGGCCACCCCCGCCGGCCCTGACCTCCTTCGGATCGCGGTTCTTTCACGCGGCACGCCCTGCGGTCGTTGACGTCCCTGCGATGACGTGGTCTGCTCAGTCGACGCCGTTAATGAAAACGGTAATCATTAGCTGAAGCGGAGGAGAACCATGTCACTCACCGTCCCGCCCGCCCTGCTCGACGCCGCCGAACGCGGCCCCATCGACGACGAGGCGTTCATCGCCTGCGTCCGTGACTCGCTGCCGTACGCCTGGGCCACCGTCAGCCGGGTGGTCGCGGAACTGGAGGCCGGCGACGCCGACCTGGCCGACAACGTCGTCCCGCCGCCCACCGACGCCGACCGGGGTCAACTGCTCCGCGCGCTGGCGAGCGACGCGATCCGCGCCGGCCTGGAGCGACACTTCGGCGTACGCCTGGCCTTCCAGAACTGCCACCGCGTCGCCGCGTTCCGCCCATCGGCCGTCGACAGCGAGCGCTACCGCCGCTTCGTGTCGACCCGTGGCCAACTGCTCAACCAGTCCCCCGAACTCCGCAACTGCTGACCGTCGCGGCGGGCGGGCTCACGCGAGCCCGCCCGCCGCCCACCCCACGCCCACCCCACGCCCACCCCACGCCCACCCCGCGCCCACACCCCACGGCCACGGCCACGGCCACGGCGACGGCGACGGCGACGGCCCAAGATCTAGGCAACTTCCCGGATGTTGCTGCCTTCGACGCGGGAGAGGCAGCAACATCCCTGATATTGCGCGGATCTTGACGACGGACACCGGGCCCGACCGACCGGGTGCGGGTTTTGGGGCGCCCCGCGCCCCGCGCCCCGCGCCCAAGATCGTGCTCGAACCAGGATGCAGTGGCTTCATCGGTACGCGACACCACTACTTCCTGGTTCGAGCGCGATCTTGCGGGAGCGCCCAAGGAGGGCCGCAGGCGTCCGGACACCGGGCAGAAAGGCGCGAATGCTGGCCTTGCGGCCCTCAGTAAACGCGGTTGCTGCCAATGTCGAGCTTTCCCCCTGGCAGATGCGGGTTTAGGGTGAGCGGGTGACGACGTACCGGATCGGGGAGGCGGCCGACCTGCTCGGCGTCAGCGCCGACACCATTCGCCGCTGGGTGGACGCCGGGCGCCTGCCGGCCGGGCGCGACGAGCACGGCCACCGCGTCGTCGACGGCGTCGACCTGGCGTCGTTCGCTCGCGCTCAGGCCACCGACCCGGATGCGGGCGCCGAGTTCTCCTCGGCCCGCAACCGGTTGCGCGGCATCGTCGTCGACGTCCGTAAGGACACGGTGATGGCCCAGGTCGACATCCAGGCAGGCCCGTTCCGGGTCGTTTCGCTGATGAGCCGGGAGGCCGTCGACGAGCTGGACCTGCGGGTCGGTTCGGTGGCCGTTGCGGTGATCAAGTCGACCACGGTCGTGGTGGAGCGGGCCGCACCCGCCCCGGCGCGCGGACGGTCGGCCAGATGAACGCGGGGACTGCCGGGCGGATGAACGCGCGGACGGCCGGGCGGATGAACGCGCGGACGGCCGGGCGGATAGACGCACGGGGCAGGCGTACGGCGGTGGCCGTGCTGGTGGCAGCCGGCCTGGCGGTCACCGGCCTGGCGGTGACCGGCTGCAGCGCGGGCGACGGCCGGGCAACCGGCAGCGGTGGGGACGGGCGGGTGACCGGCCCGGTGACCGTGTTCGCGGCCGCCTCGCTGACCGAGTCGTTCACTCGGATCGGGAAGGACTTCGAGGCCGCCAACCCGGGCAGCCGCGTGACCCTCAACGTCGCCGGCAGTTCCGCCCTGGCCAACCAGATCACCCAGGGCGCGCCGGCGGACGTGTTCGCCTCGGCCGCCCCGGCGAACATGACCACGGTTGTCGAGGCCGGCGACGCCGACGGCACGCCGAGCGTCTTCGCTCGCAACCAGTTGGTGATCGCGGTGCCCGGGGGCAACCCGAAGGCGGTGGTCGGCCTGGCCGACCTGACCAACCCGGGTGTGAAGGTGGCGCTCTGCGCCAGTCAGGTTCCCTGCGGCGCTGCGGCCCGCGCCGCCCTGGACGCGGCCGGCGTCGCGCTGACGCCGGTCACCCTGGAACGGGACGTCAAGGGTGCGCTCGCCAAGGTGAAGCTCGGCGAGGTCGACGCGGCACTGGTCTACCGAACGGACACGCGGGTGGCGAGCGCCGACGTGACCGGTGTGGAGTTTCCCGAGTCGGCGCGGGCGGTCAACGACTACCCGATCGTCGCGTTGAAGAACGCGCCGAATCCGGACGGCGCACGGGCCTTCGTCGCGTACGTCCGCTCGGCGCCGGCGCAGGCGGTCCTCGCCGAGGCGGGGTTCCAGGCTCCGTGAGGCAGGTCCACGACCACAACACACCCCGCCGTCGGCCGGCCGCGTCTCGACGGCGGGGGCGGGTGCCGGCGGCGCTGCTGATCCCCGCCGGGCTGGGGTTGCTGTTTCTCGTCCTGCCGTTGGCGGGGCTGCTGATCCGGGCACCGTGGACGACGCTGCCGGAGCGGCTCACCGAGCCGGGCGCGTTGACCGCACTGCGGCTGTCGGTGCAGACCGCCACCCTGGCCACCGCGCTCTGCCTGCTGCTCGGGGTGCCGCTCGCCTGGGTGCTGGCCCGGGTCGAGTTTCCCGGCCGTCGGCTGGTACGCGCGCTGGTCACCGTGCCGCTGGTGCTGCCGCCGGTGGTCGGTGGGGTGGCGCTGTTGCTGGTCTTCGGCCGGCGCGGCCTGCTCGGCGGCTGGCTCGACAGCACGTTCGGCGTCACCCTGCCCTTCACCACCACGGGTGTCGTGCTGGCCGAGGCGTTCGTCGCCATGCCGTTCCTGGTGATCGCCGTGGAGGGTGCGTTACGCGCCGCCGACCACCGCTTCGAGGAGGCCGCGGCGACGTTGGGCGCCAGCCGGTGGACCACCTTCACCCACGTCACGCTGCCGCTGGTGGCGCCCGGTCTGGCCGCCGGGGCGGTGCTCTGCTGGGCGCGGGCGCTCGGCGAGTTCGGTGCCACCATCACCTTCGCCGGCAACTACCCAGGCCGGACGCAGACCATGCCGCTCGCGGTCTACCTGGCGTTGGAGACGGACCTGGAGTCGGCGATCGTGCTCAGCCTGGTGCTGCTCGTCGTGTCGGTAGGCATCCTGGTGGCGTTGCGGGACCGCTGGATGACCACCGCATGAGCGACCGGCTTCTCGACGCGCGGCTCGTCGTCGACCGGGGCGTCTTTCGGCTCGACGTGCCGCTGCGGGTCGCGCCGGGCGAGGTGGTGGCGCTGCTCGGCCCGAACGGCGCCGGCAAGACCACCGCGCTGCGGGCGCTGGCCGGGCTGCATCCCCTCACCGACGGGCACGTCACCCTCGACGACGTCGACCTGGACCGCCCGGCGACCGGTGGCTGGGTGCCCACCGAACGCCGGTCGATCGGCGTGGTCTTCCAGGACTACCTGCTCTTTCCGCACCTCAGCGCATTGGACAACGTGGCCTTCGGGCCGCGCCGGCACGGCGTCGAGCGGCGGGCCGCCCGCGCCACGGCCCTGGAGTGGCTGGGTCGGGTGGGGCTTGACGCGCAGGCGCAGCGCCGGCCGCGGCAGCTCTCCGGCGGTCAGGCGCAGCGGGTGGCGCTGGCCCGCGCGTTGGCCGTGGCGCCGTCGCTGCTGCTGTTGGACGAGCCACTCGCCGCGCTGGACGCCCGCACCCGGCTGGACACCCGCGCGGAGCTGCACCGGCACCTGTCGGCGCACGCGGGCGCGACGGTGCTGGTCACCCACGATCCGCTGGACGCGCTGGCGTTGGCCGACCGGCTGGTCATCGTCGAGGGTGGCCGGGTGGTGCAGGAGGGCGACGGGCCGAGCGTCACCGCACGCCCGCGCACCGACTACGTCGCCCGGCTGGTCGGGCTGAACCTGTACCGGGGTCGCGCCGACGGGCACGGGGTGCGGGTTTCGCCGGAGCTGACCCTCACGGTCGCCGACCGGTTGGACGGCGAAGCGTTCGTGGCGTTCCGTCCGGCCGCGGTGGCTCTACACCCGGCCCGGCCGGAGGGCAGCCCACGGAACACCTGGGCCGGCACCGTGGCCGGCGTCCAGCGCCACGGTGACAACGTGCGGGTGCAACTGGACGGACCGATCGGGGTGGCCGCCGACGTCACGCCGGCCGCCGCCGCCCAGCTGCGGCTGATCCCCGGCCAGCGGGTCTGGGTGGCGGTCAAGGCGACCGAGACCCACGCGTACCCGGCCACCGGCTGACCCGACGCCGGCCACATTGTCACCGGGGGTGGACCGGGCCGGCGCGTCCCTCGCCGCCGCCCGCGCCAAGCAGACCGCCGCGGGTCAGCCGGCGAGCAGGTCGGCGTGTGCGGCGCGCAGCCGGGCCAGTGTCGCGTCGCTGCCCGGGACGACCCGGCTGTCCAGCTCGGCCCACGCCTCGGCCAGCGCCGCGCGGACCGCGCCAAGCTCGGCGGCGTGTCGTTGTGTGCTGCGTCGGTGCTGCTCCTCGAGGCGGCGGGCCCAGCCGGCGGTGACCGTTGCGAGCCGGTCGGCGTCGGCGCGGGCCTGGGCGCCGCTGCGGGCGGCTGCGGCGGGGACGATCGCGGCGACCGGGCGGGGATCGCCGTCGCGGGTGACGACGGTGACCGCGTCGGTCAGCTCGGCCAGCGCGACGAGCTGACTGAACCGGGTGCGCGCCTCACGCAGCGGCACGGAACGCGGCGGGTCGGAATGAGGGGTGAGCGCGGGGACGGCCATGGATGCATGGTGCCGCTCGGGTATGACAACTATTCGCTGTCGTCAGTGGACGGTGCGTGGCGGGCGGACCACTCGTCGGCCAGCACCGACCAGACCTCAAGGTCGATCCGACCGTGCGGACCCGGGCTGACCTGGCGCAGCGTGCCGTCGAGGCGCAGGCCGAGCCGGTCGGCGAGGGCCTTGCTGCGGGTGTTGTCGGCGTTGGTACGCCACTCCACCCGCTGGATGCCGCGCTCGCGCACCGCCCAGTCGACGATCCGGCGCACCGCCGGGGCGACCATGCCCCTGCCCTGCGCTGCCGGCTCCACCCAGCAACCGACCTCGCAGACGCCCCGGGTCACGTCGAACGACACGAACATGACCCCACCCACGAGTGTGCCCCGCCACCACAGCCCCCAGATGCCACCGCTGTCGCTGGCCCAGAAGTCGGCGTACCGCTGCAACACCGCACGGGCCGACGGCAGATCGGTGGCGACGAAGGACGGCGACACCCAGGGCTGGATGTGCTCACGGGCCCGATCGAGGTGGGCGAGGAACTCCTCGGCCCGCCACGGGTTCAACGGGCGCAGCTCGACGTCCTCGGTCAGCGGCAGGGCGAACACCGGGCCTCCCCGAAGGTGCGTTGGCAACGACGGGTAGCAGACTCGCACAGGGCCGCAGGTCGGTCACGGCCCGGGGCCGCTCACTCCGGCAGATGGGTACGCAGCGCGGCGAACTGGGCCACGGTCAGGTAGGAGGGGTTGGCGGCCTGCGGCTGACGGAACACCTCCAGGGCGGCGAGCCGGTCATCGGCGCGCAGCAGCAGCCGGGATACCCGGTCCCGTTCGGCGAGGATGGGCAGATCCAGCGGCACCGACCACGGCTGCCCCGGTGCGCCTGGCTCGGCCGCCCCGGTGACCCGCCCGACGCCCCATACTCCGTACGGCAGTCGGCCCCGGCTGCCGCTGGCCCAGAAGACCACCGGCTGCCCGGCGCGCATCAACCGCGCCCGGTAGCCGGGACGCACGCACCAGCTCGTCACCAGTGGCTCGCGGGCGAACCGGGCGGCGAGGTCGACCAGGTCAGCGTTGCCCTTGATCAGCCAGGCGCCCAGGTCGTCGAGGCGTACCCGTGGCTCGGTCATCGTGTACATCTTGCCCGGCCGACGGCAGCGCCAATCAGATGATCATGTGGGTCCAGTAGCTGAGCCAGAGCACGAACAGCACGCCCTGCACCACGGCGAGCGTCGCGGTCAGCCACACGTCGACGCTGGCGTGGCGGGCCCAGCGAGCCAGCACCAGCGCCACCGGAAAGGCGGCGAGCAGATAGCGCAGCAGGCTCTTGTACACCGGCGGACCCATCGACAGCGGCACCAGCACCATGAGGATGCCGTACACCAGGTAGGCCAGCTCCCGGCGGCGGAACCCGGCGACCAGCACGGCCAGGACGGCCACGGCGAACCACGCCCGAGCGGCGTCGCGCGGCTCCCCGGTCAACCCGTTGAGCAGCACCGGAACGGGGTTCTGCACCTTGATGCCCCATCCGGTCTCCTGGGCGTGCTGGTAGGCGAACCAGTCCCCACCCCGCCACCGGCAGTACGCCATGAAGGTGAACCATCCGGCGGGTAGCAGCACCAACGGCCAGCCGATCCGGAGGTAGCCGAGCAGGGCGCGCGGCCCGAGCCGCCAGTCGTGCTGCCGGAGCAGCACCAGGGCCAGCGGCAGCGCCACGAGCAGGCCGACGGAGCGGCTCATCGCCAGGAAGTAGCCGATCACGCCGACCAGCAGCCACCGGCGTCGCTCGGCGTAGTAGAAGGCGGCCAACGCGAGGCAGACGAAGAGCGACTCGGTCAGTGCGGCCTGGAACAGGAACGCGGTCGGCAGCAGCACCAGGTACCGGGTGAACCGGCGGGCCGTGTCCGCGTCGCCGAGCAGCAGCTCCGCCAGCCGGTAGCCGTACCAGAGCGCCAGCAGGAACGCGACGTTGCTGATCACCAGCAGGGCCAGGGCGTTGTCGCCGCCGAGCACCGCGCCGAGGGGCCGGGCCAGGAACGGGTACAACAGCGGGAATCCGAAGTCTCGCCACGGCCCGGTCAGCGGCAGCTCGCTCAGCCGCAGGTAGAGCAGCGAGTCCCAGGCGAACCAGAAGGAGATCCACCGGTGCCCGGAGATCTCCCGCTGTTGCGCCCACATCAACGTCTCGTCGGCCGGCGGCGCACCGGGGATGTCGTCCCAGGCGTGCAGGGCCAGGAGCCCGAGCACTGTGAGCAGCAGCTTCGCGCCGAGGAACAGGCCGATGACGTACGGCCAGGGCGCCGGCACCCGGCGGGCCAGGCGTGCTCCGCCGCGGCCGGCCGCGACCGCCCGGGCGGCCAGCGTCGCCGCGTGGCTGCGCCACCGGTCCATCCGCCCCGCCTCCCCAATCCCCCGGTCCGCCGGCCGCGCGGGGAAGTCGCTCTTCTCGTGGTACGCCGCAGCGCACCCCGCCGAAGCGAGGACCAGCTATCACCAAGTGTGACATTCTGCCCATAGCGGGTAGACGCCGCGCCTCAATCATGGCGGTGAGCAGGGAGCGCGTCAGCATGAGCGAGCAGAACGGCACGGTGGTCATCGGTGCGGGGCCGGCCGGGCTCACCGCGGCGTACGAGTTGCTCCGGCACGGCCGGTCGGTTCAGGTGTTCGAGGCCGACGAGGTGGTCGGCGGAATCAGTCGGACCGTGGAGCGCGACGGGTGGCGGTTCGACATCGGCGGGCACCGGTTCTTCACCAAGGTGCCCCGGGTGGAGGCGTTCTGGCACGAGATCCTGCCGGACGAGGACTTCCTGACCCGGCCCCGGATGAGCCGCATCTTCTACCAGGGCGCCCTGTTCAACTACCCACTCAGCGCCATGAACGCGCTGCGCAACCTGGGTCTGCCCGAGGCCGTCCGCTGCCTCGGCTCGTACGCCCGCGCCCGGCTGCGGCCGCCAAAGGACCAGTCACACTTCGAGGGCTGGGTGTCGGCCCGGTTCGGCTGGCGGCTGTACTCGATCTTCTTCAAGACGTACACCGAGAAGGTCTGGGGCATGCCGGCGGACCGGCTGCAGGCCGACTGGGCGGCGCAGCGGATCAAGAACCTGTCGCTGGCCACGGCGATCCGCAACGCGCTGCTGCCCCGACGTCGACGCACCGACGTGACCAGCCTGATCGAGGAGTTCCAGTACCCGAAGTACGGGCCCGGGATGATGTGGGAGCGCTGCGCCGAGCAGGTTCGCGAGCGGGGCGGGCAACTGTCCACCGGCAGTTGGGTCACCGCCGTGCACCGCGACCCGGCCCGCCAGCGGGCGATCAGCGTGACGGTCAACGGCGCGGGCGGGCAGCGTACCGAAGCTGCCGATCACGTGATCTCGTCCATGCCGATCTCGGAGCTGGTGACCGCGCTCCATCCGCCGGCGCCGCCGGAGGTGCTGGCCTGCGCGGCCGACCTGCGCTACCGCGACTTCTTGACTGTCGCCCTGGTCGTGCCGGCGGAGTTCTCGTTCCCGGACAACTGGATCTACGTGCACGACCCGGGGGTACGGGTGGGCCGGATCCAGAACTTCGGCTCCTGGTCGCCGTACCTCGTCAAGGACGGCCGCACCTGCCTGGGCCTGGAGTACTTCGTGTTCGAGGACGACGAGATGTGGCGTACCCCGGATGCCGACCTCGTGGCCCTCGCCACCGCGGAGCTGGAGCGGTTGGAGTTGGTGCGACAGGGCGTGGTGGAGGCCGGCTACGTCGTGCGCATGCCCAAGGCCTACCCGGTGTACGACGAGCGCTACCAGCACAACGTGGACGTGATCCGGGCCTGGCTGGCCGAGGCGGTGCCGAACGTGCACCCGGTGGGCCGCAACGGCATGCACCGCTACAACAACCAGGACCACTCGATGCTGACCGCGATGCTCACCGCCGAGAACATCGCCACAGGGAGTACGCACGACGTCTGGTCGGTCAACGTCGAGCAGGACTACCACGAGGAATCCTCCGGCGGCGACAGTCGGCGGGGCACCGGCCGGGACGCTCCGGTGGTGCCCAGCCGGATCATCGCGGCCCCGATCACCGTGCCGGAGGGGTCGGACGACCGAGCCCCTGTCGCAGCTCCCCCGTCTCACGCGTGAAGCGGAGCACGCTCTCGCGGCAGGAGCAGGTGCTCAACGCGGCAGGTGCGTGCAGTGGGCCACTGTGGCGTCGTCCGGGCTGTGCGCATCCGCGCCACCGGTGGTCTGCGCCTCGGCCTGCCGGACGCAGGCGATGACGCCGGCCGGCCCGCCGGCCCGAAGCAGGTCCAGCACGCCCGGCCAGTCGGTCCGACCGTACGGGTTGACGATGCGGCTGGCACCGTTGCTGAGCAACGCCACACCGTTCAGGTCGGCGAGGGACCGGCTGCCGGTCACCGCCTCCCGCGCCGCGCGCGGGTCGTCCTTCGCGATCCAGTAGCCGCCCGGTTGGTTGCGGCGGGCACGCAGCGCGGTGACGCAGGAGGCTCGCACCCGGTCGTACTCCGGTGTTCCCCGGGCGATGCCGGCCAGCGGCGCCGAGCATTCCCGCCGGGCAGTCACCTCGCGGTCATCGGTGATCACCACCGGGCCGGCGTCGACCTGGTCGATGATGAGGAAGGAGTCCGCGAGCAGGAGCCAGTCCAGGCGGTCCTGTTGGGCGCGGACCATCGCGACGGTGGCCTGTGGGCTGCTGGGGTCCGCGATGTCGCAGGTGTCGCCGTGCTCGGCGGCGATCTCGCCGATGGCGGTGGCGAGAATCGCGGCGAGCTCTCGCCCGTCGCCGCGCGACAGGTGGCCGAGCATCGCGCCGCCGAGGCGGTGCGTGTACCAGGCGACGCCGTGAAGGCAGAGCGATTCGGCGCCCGGAATGCCGGCACCGTCGAGCAGGACGACAGCGCCGGGAACCGCACCGACGAAGTCCTCGTTCGACCGATCGGCCCTGCCGGCGCTCGTCGCCAGGCTGACGTCCACTCGTGGGCTCCTGTCTGGACTCGCGTCGCCGTTGTGGGTACGGCAAGTCGAGCGGGTCAGGTTGGTGGAGAGCGGTATACCTCAGAGGTATATCTATGACTCAGAGGTATACCGCTCAGCGAGACACATCCGGCCGGCGAGTCGCTGGCCAGCGGATCACGGTCGGCGTCGGCGGGTGATGCCGTCCAGGATGGTGGTCAGGTTGTGGTTGAAGGTCTCCTCGGCGTTGAGGTGGGCGCCGTCGATGACGAGCCGGGCCACTGTGGGGTACCTGCCGGTTTTCAGCATGCGCGTGAGGTAGGGACCGAGGCTGGCCTGGAAGGCGGCTTCGTCGGTGCCGGTGGAGCGTACGGTGCGCCGTTCGGTGACCTCTCTGCGGACCGATCCGATGACGAAGGCGTTGAGGGCGCCCACGGCCCGCTGGAGTTCGTCGATGTCACGCACGCCGGGGGCCGCACTGAGCGCCGCCGCGGTCGCCTCGCCCACGGCGAGCGCGTGTGGTCCCAGGTGTGGCCGTCCGCCGAGCACGTCGGAGAACCACTCGTGGTCAAGGGCGGCATCGCGGGTCGCGTGGGCGATGGCCAGCACCGTGTCGCGCCACCCGGAGCGCTGGCCCACCTCGGCGATCCGGGCATAGACGACGTCGACCATGAGATCGAGTAGCTCCGACTTGTTGATCACGTAGTCGTAGAGCCGCATCGGACCGACACCGAGCTCTTTGGCGATCTTGCGCAGTGACAGCCCGTCGAGGCCGTGCGCGTCGGCAAGCCGGATCGCCGTGGCCGCGATCTTCTCGCGGCTCAACGGCACCGGCACCGCCCGCGGCTGAGGTTCGGGCCGCTCCCAGACGGGCAGCGGCTCGCTACCGTACGGTGTATCCACCAATACAGTGTACGGTAGCGCCGTGAGAACGCGAATTGCGATCGCCGGTGGTGGACTCGGCGGGTTGACGCTGGCTCGGATCCTGCACCAACACGGCATCGACGCGGTGGTGTACGACCGGGAGGCAAGCCGGTCCGCCCGGCCCCAGGGCGGGGCCCTCGATCTACACCCGGAGTCCGGGCAACTGGCCCTGGCCGAGGCGGGTCTCGCCGGCCGATTCCAGTCTGAGGCGCGGCCCGAGGGCGAGGAACATCGCATCCTCGACCCGACCGGACGCACTCTGGTGCACCACGAGCCGCAACCCGGCTCATTCTCCGGACGACCCGAGATCGACCGGAGCGCACTGCGTGACCTCCTGCTCGACTCCCTCCCCGGCGACACGGTTGCCTGGCGGCGCCGGGTCGTCGCGGCGACCCACCGACCCGGCGGGGGCTGGGAACTGACGTTCCACGACGGCGACCGAACCAGCTGCGACATCCTCATCGGCGCGGACGGCGCGCGCTCAGTCGTCCGGTCACTGCTGACCGACGTCGAACTGTCCTACGTGGCAACGCTCGTGGAGCTGAGCGTCGAGGACGTCGACCAGCGTCATCCCGATCTCGCCGAGCTGGTCGGCCCCGGGAACCTGTGGTGCGTCGGGGTGAACCAGATCCTGGCAGCGCAACGTCTCGGCGACGGCAGCCTCCGGGTCGGGATCTCGCTGCGCGCGGAGGACCGACCCCTGGACAGGTACCGCACCAAGGAGGCACTGCTGGACTTGTTCGCTGGCTGGAACCCCCGCCTCACCGCACTCATCGAGGCCGCCGAGAGCGCGCCGACGCCACGCCTGATCGAGGCGATGCCCATCGGTACGCGCTGGACCAGCCGGCCGGGCGTCACCCTCATCGGCGATGCCGCGCACCTCATGCCACCGGTCGGCGAGGGCGCGAACCAGGCCATGCTCGACGCCGCGGAACTCGCCGGCCAGCTCGCCGCCAACCCCGCCGACCCGAACTCGGCGATTCGGACGTACGAAGAGTCGATGTTCAGCAGGATCCACCCGGTCGCCGAAATGTCCGCACGAGTCCAGGCGATGATGCTGTCCCCCACCGCGGCGGAAGACATCGTTCGCTTCTTCACCCGACCCGCGGAGCCCGCACGCAAAGAGTGACATCTGGCGCTGACCACGCGCGTGGCGATAATCGTTCTATGACGACGGATGTGCACCCTGAGTCCGGTCTCCGTAAGGCCACCTTGACGGATCAGGACCTGGTGGAGACATCGTGGGACTACTGCCGAATTCACGCGCTCGCCGTCACCGACGACGAGGGTCCGCCTGAGAACCCGACCCTGGACTATCGGGAGGACGACGACCTCGACCCCACCGCACCGTCGGCCTTGGAGCTGCATCTCGACGTCGACTACATCGTGCGCCGGATCGATCCGGGGCCGATGCGGCAAGTTCACTTCTGGGTCGCGCCGGCCACGTTGACCTTCCACAACGTTTGGGACATCGTCGGCAGCTTGCACTCCATCTGTCTGCCGTTCGAGTTGAAGGACCTGCGCCCGGAGGCTCCCTCACAGTCAGGGGAGCCCTGCTGGCACCTGGAGGGGCGCGACCTGGACCTGAGGTTCCAGGCGTCGGGGTACACGCTTCACCTGCGCCAACCCCCGCGTTACGGCAATCGGGTGCTCCGGATGGCCGAACGGGGCGGCATCAGCTTCGACCCGAAGCCGTTTGTCTGACCGGCAAGGGCCCGGCCCGACGCCCCAGCGGTGGCGGCGAAACCCGCTGTCCGGATGCCGGGGCGCGGTGCTAGACAGTGAGCGTGACGAGAGTCCCGGATTTCCCCGATCGACCGGCTCCTGGCCTGGGACCCAGATGCGTAGGGCTACAGGAAAGTCGTCTGATGGTCGTCGCGGCCACCTCCACCCGCACGGCCAGGTCGGCGGCGCGCCGGAAGGCCGCGAGATTGTGGCTGCTCAAAGATCGAGGATGGTGCCGTTCGCAGCGAAGGCGTTCACCGTAATAAGAAGCCGTTCCAGGAACTCGCGAAGGTCCGCGCCGGCGACAGTGACGCCGTCTTCGGTTCCGGCGTAGACACCGCCGACACAGCTGGCGCCGCGCAGCCGGAAGACCCGACCATCGGCCGTCGCTTCGGCGTACAGGTCACCACCGCCGTTGCTGCCGAAAACGACTACGTCGATGCCGTCGGCGCCCGGCTCGCCGATCCGATCCGCCCGATCCTGCACGTCAAGTAGTGCCAGTAGTTCCTTGGATGAATGGATGAAGTATCCGTTGCAGATGTCCGGCAGTGTTACCGGACCGACCTGTTGGTGTAGCGCGACAAGGTCAACCGGCATCCACGGCAGGCGCTGCCGCAGCAGATCAACCTCGGCCCTGGGCGCCGGCGGGCCCACCTGATGATGGTCCGCCTCGAACGGAAAGTCCGACACGACATCACGAAGAGCCCGGTCGACTGCGGCTTGCAACTGCGTGGCCCACGCATCCATCCAGCGCTCCGTCAGCGTCAACGCCCTACCTCACGTCCGTTGTCCCGGCGATACGATTCTGCGGTGTCTGGACGTCAGCCGAAGCGTGGCACGGCTGTCGACACCACCTGTGGACAGGACAGCTGTCGCTGAAAGCATTCCAGGAGGATCCGCTCGCCCCGGAGGCGTTCGGGCCGGCATACTCGGCCGGTGTTCGACTTCGGCATCGACGGATATCAACCGCGTTGGTTGAACGGGGAAGACAGCGTCGCGAGGCATCACGGAGGACGCCTGGCCAGGCTTGTCGGTCGAACGCTGAGAAGTCCGTGGGTCGTGTGGGAAGCCGAACACGACGAGTGGTTTGCCGACTGCCCGGTGGTGCTCGATTTCGCCGGGGAGCGTCTGGAAGTCAATCACCAGAAGTTCGATGACCTGTCGATCACTTGGAACTCGGTGGACGTGACCCGGCCGCCGGTGTGGTCAACATCGGACGACTTCCGGCTGGTCTGGCGCGATGACGCTCCCGCCGTGTTGGCTGCCCTGCGCGGGCAGCGGTTGGAGGCGGTCGAGCTTCTCGAATGGGCCGGCGGAGACCTGGCGGACGGTTCCGTCGCTGTTGGCCTGCGCTTTCCGGACGGCTGGCTGACTCTGTACAACGCCTTGGACGAGAACGGGCTCGCGTTCGGCCAGTTGGAGCCGGAGTATCGCCGACACCGACTGGGTTAGGGCTTGCGGGCCACCGCGCCGTAGATGGAGGCGTCGGCCAGGGGCGGAGGCTGCTCCGGTGGCACCTGCGGCCGCCACTCGGTGACCGGGGCGATGCCCGGTTCGGCCAGCTCCAGACCGGTGAAGAAGCGGGCGAACTCAGCACAGTCGCGGGGTACGGCGTCCTGCTTCATCCGGCCTGCGGCGAACTCGGCTTCCATCCGCCTGACGATCTCGGCGGGGATGTGGTCGGTGGTGAAGTGGGTCAGCGCCAGCCAGCTGCCCGACGGCAGAGCGTCGAGCAGGCGGGCGACCTGCTCGTGTGGGCGGTCGTCGTCGGTGAGGAAGTGCGTCACGGCGATGAGCACCAGGGCCACCGGTCGGGACAGGTCCACTGTGGCGTGCAGCTGCGGGTCGGCGAGGATCTTCTCCGGGTCGCGTAGGTCGGCGTCCAGGTAGGCGGTGGCGCCGGCCGGGTGGCTGGTCAGCAGCGCCCGGGCGTGGACCAGCACCATCGGGTCATTGTCGACGTAGACCACCCGGGAGTCGGGGGCGACGGACTGGGCCACCTCGTGGGTGTTGTCGGCGCTCGGGATGCCGGTGCCGATGTCGAGGAACTGCCGGACGCCGACCTCCTCGGCGAGGAACCGGACCGCCCGGCCGAGGAAGGACCGGTTTTCCCGGGCGAGCGTGCGTACCCCCGGGTAGACGGCCGCGATCTGGTCGCCGGACTCCCGGTCGACGGCGAAGTTGTCCTTGCCGCCGAGCCAGTAGTTGTAGCGGCGAGCCGGATGAACAGTCGTGGTGTCGATCCGGTCGGCACCCCGACCCTCGGGCAATTCCGACGTGGACGGCACCGTCACGAGACCTCCCCAGGTCGACGGGACACACTGCATCCGTAGAGTCACCGCACGTATCCAGAGGCCATCTTAAGCCGTACCCATGGGCCTGTGGGGCCCGCCGACGCGCGGACGCCGCCGGGGCGGGAAACCGCTTACCAGAGGGCTATTGACGGTCGTCACTGGCTGTCAGTACCGTGATGCGGGCAGCGAGAAAGCGCTTTCCGACCCCTCACCGTCCGACAGGGAGCGCCCCCATGCCCCGACACCTCCGTGCGTTCTGCCTGATCCTGCTCTCCATCGCCACAGTGGTGAGCACCACCACCGCCCTGCCCGCCGAGGCCGCCCCGCGCTTCCGGGTGTTGGTCTTCTCCAAGATCACCAACTTCTACCACGACTCGATTCCGGCCGGCATCGCCGCGATCCAGCAGCTCGGCGCCGCCCACAACTTCGAGGTCGTCGCCACCACCGACGCGGCGGCCTTCACCGACGCCAACCTCGCCACCTTCGACGCTCTCGTGTTCAACAACACCAACAGCCTCCCGACCTCGGGTGACCTGCTCAACGCCAGCCAGCGGGCGGCGTTGCAGACGTTCATCCGCAACGGCGGCGGTTGGGCCGGCCTGCACGCCGCCTCGGCCAGCGAACGCGACTGGCCGTGGTACGAGGGCCTGGTCGGCACGATCTTCGACTACCACCCCGACTTCTCGTCCACCGGCGGCACCTTCCCCGGCCGGGTCAAGGTGCTCGACCGGGCGCACCCCTCCACGCGCAACCTGCCGGAGCTGTGGGAGCAGAGCGAGGAGTGGTACAACTGGCGGACCAACCCGACCGGCAACGTACACACCCTCGCCCAGATCAAGGTGCGTGACGGGATCAACGGCCTGGACGAGGGCGTCGACCACGCGTACTCCTGGTGTCAGCGCTACGACGGCGGCCGGTCCTGGTTCACCGCCGGCGGACACGCCAGCTCCCAGTTCAGCACCCCGACCTTCCTGGAGCACCTGCGCTACGGCATCGAGTGGGCGGCCGGTGCGGTCGCCGGTGACTGCTCGGCCACCAAGACCAGCAACTTCGAACGGGTGGGGCTGGTCACCGAGAACCTGGCCGACCCCTTCGAGTTGGCCGTCGGCCCGGACCGGAAGGTCTACTACATCCAGCGCACCGGTGCGCTGAAGGTGGTCAACTCCGACACCCTCCAGGTCACCACGCTGCTGGACTTCGCGTACACCTCGGCCATGACCGACCAGTCCGACGGGCTGCTCGGAATGACCCTGGACCGCAACTTCGCCAGCAACGGCTGGATCTACCTGCTCTGGTCGGACAAGACCCTCAAACAGCTCAACCTGTCCCGGTTCACTGTCGCCAACAACAGCGTCGCGCTCTCCTCGGAGAAACGTCTGCTGACCATCCCCACCTATCGCGGTGAGGGCCGGGCCAACTCGCACATGGGCGGGTCGCTCGCCATGGACGCCACCGGACGGCTCTACGCGGCGATCGGTGACAACACCGACCCGTTCGCCTCCAGCGGCTACACCCCGGTCGACGAACGCGCCGGCCGCGCCGCCTGGGACGCCCAGGGCACCGCCGGCAACACCAACGACCTACGCGGCAAGATCCTGCGGATCACCCCACAATCCGACGGTACGTACACAGTGCCCAGCGGCAACCTCTTCCCGGCCGGCACCGCGAGGACCCGGCCGGAGATCTACGCGATGGGCATGCGCAACCCGTTCCGGATCACCATCGAGCCGCAGACCAACGCGGTGCTGGTGGCCGACTACGGGCCCGACGCCCGCGCGGCCGATCCCAACCGTGGTCCGGAGGGGACTGTCGAGTTCAACCGGATCACCAGCGCCGGCAACTTCGGATGGCCGTACTGCGTGGGCAACAACATCCCGTTCAACGACTACAACTTCGCCACCAACACCTCGGGGGCGAAGTTCAACTGCGCCGCACCGGTGAACAACTCCCCCAACAACACCGGCCTGACCACCCTGCCGGCGGCGAAGTCCGCGCTGGTCTGGTACGCGTACTCCGCCTCCACCCAGTTCCCCGAGCTGGGCACCGGCGGTGGCGGGCCGATGAGCGGCCCGGTCTACGACTACGACCCGGCCAACACCCGCACCACGAAGTTCCCCGAGTACTTCGAGGGCAAGTGGATCACCTATGAGCTGACCCGCAGGTGGTTCAAGACGCTGTCGATCCACAAGACGGCGCAGACCTTCAGCAACGCGCGGTTCGGCCCGACGGCAGTGGGTGACCTCCAGTCGATCAACGGAATCTTCGGCAACATGAGCTGGATCCAGCCCTTCGAGGCGGAGTTCGGCCCGGACGGTTCGCTCTACGTCATCGACTTCGGCGAGGGCACCGGCAGCGGTCGCGGCGGCAGCAACGCCGGCGCGGGCATCTACCGGATCGACTACGTCGCCAACGGGCGGCCACCGACCGCGAAGGTCGCCGCCACCCCGGACAGCGGACGTACGCCGCTCGCGGTGACGTTCTCCTCGGCCGGGTCGTCCGCCGGTGACGGGTCGGCGCTCAGCTACGCCTGGGACTTCACCAACGACGGCAGCACCGACTCCACCGCCGCCAACCCGAGCTTCACCTACCCGACGGCCGGGAAGCACACCGCCCGGCTGACGGTCCGCAACAGCGGCAACGGGTTGACCGCCACCGCGGTCACCGACGTGGTGGTCGGCAACACCCGACCGACGGTGACCATCACCGTGCCCGACGGCGGATTCTTCGACTTCGGCGACAAGATCCCGTACACGGTGACGGTCACCGACCCGGAGGAGAGCACCATCGACTGCGCCAAGGTGACAGTGCAGACCCAGCTCGGGCACGACTCACACGCCCACCCGCTGGACGTCTACACCGGCTGCTCGGGCCTGCTCGCCACCGAGGCGGACGCCGGTGACGGCCACGGGCCGGGGCAGAACCTCTACACCCTGATCACCGCGCAGTACACCGACGGCGGCGCGGCCGGCGGCGTACCGGCGCTGACCGGCTCGACCCGCGTGCAGTTGCAGCCGAAGAGCAAGGAGGCCGAGCACTTCAGCGCCCAGTCCGGCGTCACTGTCAACGACCGGGCCACCGCCCGCGCCGGCAAGCGGCTCGGCGAGGTCGACCACAACGACTGGGTGGCGTTCGGGCCGGCGGACCTGCGCAACGTCGGCTCGGTGACGCTCGGGGTGACCAACGGCGGGCTCGGCGGCACCATCGAACTGCGCACCGGCTCGCCCACCGGCACGTTGATCGGCACGGCCACCATCGGCTCCACCGGCGGGTGGGACAACCTGGTCTCCCCCACCGTCACGCTGACCAACAAGCCCACCGGCACGACCACCCTGTACGCGAAGTTCGTCAACGCCGCCCAGGTCAACGGCACCCCGGACCTGCTCGCCCTGGACTGGCTGCGGTTCAACGGCGCCGGGGTCAAACAGGAGCCGGGCGGGACGCTGTCCCTGGCCGCCAACCCGACCGGCGGCGCCGCACCGCTGACCACCACGCTCACCGCCACGGCAACGGCGCCGTCCGGGCAGAGCATCACCGACTACGCGTGGGACTTCGGCGACAACAGCGCCATCACGCACGGGGCGACACTACGGTCGACGACCCACAGCTACCCCCGCAAGGGGACCTTCACCGCCCGGGTGACGGTCACCTACACCAGCGGGGAGACCCGCTCGCTCAACCAGACCATCACGGTCACCTGACCGTCGTGCGATGGCGGGCGGGGGTCAACCCGCCCGCCGCCGCTCGACACCGCAGGGTTGAGCACTAGACGGTGGTGCGCCCAGACGATCTAGTCCACGGGCCCGGCGAGCCGAGGCGTCGGCGCGTCAGATGCTCCCAGGCCGCGCCGGTGACGCTGATCGGGGAGCCGGCAACGTAGATCTTGGACAGTTTCCGTTCTCGCGCAACGGAAACTGTCCAAGATCTGGGTTGCGGCGGTAAAGCTGTTCAGGTCGAACCTTGCTGACCCAGCCCCAAGTCCTCGCGCGGACGTGCCCGCCTCAACTCGATCAATATCGCCGCGAGGCGTCCCACCGTTCGACGAGGCTCGGCCCTGAGGTGCCGACACGCGAGGTCCTCCGGCTGGATGGATCGGCGGTACCGATTCTGGACTAGCAGGTCCATTATCTGCGAGTCACAGTCCGATACGGCGGCGAGCACTGGCCCGACCGTTTCGGAAGCGACGGGGGAAGACAATGGATTTGCAGCTTGCTGGTAAGCGCGCTCTGGTGACGGGTGCGAGCAGCGGTCTCGGCGCGGAGATCGCGGCGGTCCTGGCCGCCGAAGGCGTTGCCGTGGTCGTTCACGGCCGGGACCAGACCCGAACGGAGCAGACCGCCCAGAAGGTACGCGGTCAGGCCGTGGTCGGAGACCTCACCACTGACGTCGGCGCCGAGGCCGTGGCTACCCAGGCCGGTGAGGTGGACATCCTGGTCAACAACGCCGGCGCCTACGATCCCGAATCAGGGTGGTCCGACCTGAACGCCGACGCGTGGGCCGACATGTACAACCTCAACGTGCTCAGCTCGGTCCGCCTGATCCGACATCTAGTCCCCGCGATGCGGGCCAAGGGATGGGGCCGTGTCATCCAGATCGGCAGCGGTAGGCGCACCTGCTCAGGGTCGGGATGCCCCCTCGATGGTGGTGCTCTCTTGCGGACGGAGCGCGGTCAGGAGGCTGTCGAGTTGACCCCAAGCCCGCGCGCTGGCGATGGGGTCGATGTAATCTCGGGACTCGATGATGAGCCCATTGCGGATACGCATCACGAAGACGCATGGCACCGTGAACGCCTCACCTGTCTCGACCACCCGCCCCTGATAGGCAAACTCGGCGACAATCACCTCCGGGTCCCCAGTCTCATGAACCGTCACGTCGACTGGCTTACGGCTCAGCGTCCGGGCGACCGGAGGCTGCGCGGTGAAGTGCTCGTGCAGTTCGTTACGGCTACGCAGCGGCGGCGGGTTGAGCGGGTGGAACGGATGCGTGACATGGGTTTGTTCGGCGTACAGGTCGGCCAAGTCTTCGTACGGACCGTCGCAAACACCGTTCACCAGCCGGAGGAAAGTTTCGCGTGGGCTGCTCATGCCGGGCTTCCTTCGCAATCGGTAGATGTCACCTAAGCCACGCCAAGGACTACCTCAGGGGTGGCCGGTACCCCATCGACGGCACCCTACTGACCTCAACCTCGGTTTGACTGGCCCGAAGCGCTCTCGTCGTCTGCATCCAGAGCACCGTCGTCATCGACACAGGCACGTGTCGTACCTGTGTGTGAGGCTTCGGGGCATGGCGACTTTCGTTCTGATCCACGGCGGTGGGGGCAGCGCCTGGGACTGGCACCTCCTTGTCCCCGAGCTGACCAGCCGCGGCCACGACGTGGTGGTGCCGGAGCTACCGATCGAGGACAGTTCCGCGGGGTTCGCCGAGTTCTGCCAGACGGTCGTCGACGCGATCGGTGACCGGAGAGACCTCGTGGTCGTCGGGCACTCGTACGGCGCGTTCACCGCACCGCTCATTGCTGACAAGCTGCCGGTGCGGCTGATCGTCCTGCTGACGCCGATGATCCCCAAGCCCGGTGAGAGGCCCGGTGACTGGTGGGCCAACACCGGTTACCGCGGCGCGGAAGGGCTCAGCGAGGAGCAGCAGTTCTACAACGGTGTCCCGACCGAGGTCGTCGCCGAGGCAGCGGCACACACCCGGGACCAGGTCAGTGCGGAAGGGGACGAGCCGTGGCCCCTGGAGGCCTGGCCGGACGTGCCGACGACGGTGCTCCTCGCACGCGAGGACCGGTTCTTCCCGGCGGACTTCCAGCGCCGGATTGCCGCCGACCGGCTCGGCGTCGTCCCGGACGAAATTGACGGCGGCCACGCGGTGGCGCTCAGCCACCCGAAGCAACTCGCCGACCACCTCACCGCGTACCCGCTTTCCTGAAGGCGGGACCACGGCCGTCATGATCCGAACCTCCGGCTACGGGCACGATTGCTTGATCCAGGCGAGATGCCAGGCTGAGTAGATGACCTACCCGCTCGCGCGCCGCGTCTACGACACCTGCCATCTCACCGGACGTTTCCGTCTACGGTCAGGGCAGATCAGCGAGGAATACTTCGACAAGTACCTGTTCGAAGGGCAGCCGGATCTGTTGCGCGAGGTCGCCGAAGCGATGGTGGCCAAGCTGCCGGAGTGCGATGTGCTGGCGGGGATGGAGATGGGCGGTATCCCTCTCGCCACTGTGATGTCACAGCTGACGGGGCTGCCCACAGTCTTCGTGCGGAAGCACGCCAAGGAGTACGGCACCAACAAGGCTGCCGAGGGCGGTCCGGTGAACGGGCGGCGTGTCGTGCTGATCGAGGACGTCGTCACCACGGGAGGCGCACTACTGGCATCGTGCGCGCAGCTACGGTCCATCGGCGCGCAGGTGGAGACAGTGGTCTGCGCCATCGACCGCGAGCAGGGCGGTCGTGAGAATCTCGCGGCCGAGGCACTACAGCTTCGCGCCGCCCTCACCCGCAGCGACCTCGAAGCTTCCTTGATCACTTGACAGCTTCGGCGCCGCTCGACCAGCGGCATGAGAGTTGTTCTCGTGAAGTCGTCGCTATGAGAAGGTCGGTTGATGTTACGTGGACGACTACTGACCGAGAGCCTGCGCGTTGGCGTCGACGTGCGCGTACCTTCGCTACGCGTCGTCCGAGTCGGCAGGCACGACGTATCAATTTCAACGTCGGCTGACCAGCCGAGTGTCTGGACTTTTCTGGACTTCGAGGCGCCCGACGAGGTAGCCGACGAGGTAGCAGCGGCGCTGGCTGAATCCTTGGTCAGCGATCAAGGTTGGTACGCGGACTTCGAGGTAGGGGATGATCACGTCGTCGTTTTCCCCGGTCGGGTCTTCCGCTATACCAAAGGTGATCGCGCGGGAAGAGACGCCGCCGTGGAGTACGGCCGGACGGTCGGCGTACCCGGTCATCAACTCGACTGGGGCGAATAGGAGCGTTACTCAAGTCGGGTCAGAAGGTATCAGGCTGGGCGACGAGAGCGGGCACGGCGATAAAGCCTGCGTCGTCCGCGGCCGTGCCGGCCGCTGGCGTACGTCACCACCTGGTCGGTGGTGCCGGGCGTGGGGCGGTGCACGTCGGCGCCGCCCCACGCCCGGTTGAACGGTTACTGCCAGGAACTCTGTTGGGTGTAGACGAGGTTGCCGGGGACCACAGTGCCGTTGGTGCTGTACTCGGTGTACGCCCAGAAGTCGCCCTCGGGAAGCGGCTTGTTCGGCTTCAGGGTGAAGTTGAAGCCCTGACCGCGCTCCGAGGTGGAGGGCAGCGTGAGGGTGGCACCGGAATACGTGGCGTTACGGCCGATGATGGCGTGGCCCAGCTCGAAGTCGACGACGGGACCACCGGGGTACTGTGCGAACACGTACGCGGTGTAGCGCCCCGGCTCGGGCAGGAACTTGTACGCCTGCTCGGCACTGGTCCAGAACCTGTCACTGCTGTAGATGAGCTTGTCGCCCTTGTACAGGTAGAGATCAAGGTTCGTGTTCGGGTCGGCGGTGTTGGCCTCGATGACAATGCCGGCGGTGTTCGCCGGCACCGTGAAGTCGACCTTCTTCACTCCGGTGGCGCTCGGGTCGAACACGCCCCCGTAGACGCCGGCCGGCATCGAGTACGACGTGCGCCGCATCGGGGTGTAGCCGGTGCTGCGACCGACGAGCGGGCCGGTGAAGCCCGGCTGGACCATGCCGAAGGCGCCGTTGGCCATCCGGGCGAACTCCTCGCCGTCGTCCGCGTACGGCCGGGCCGAGATGCCCCACGGACGGGCGGCGACCGGGATCCGGACGCTGTGGGCCTTACCCTGCCAGGTGATTGACCCGGTCACGTACCGGTCCCAGGGCGCGCTGCCCCGACGCAGCGTGATGGTGACAGTCGCGGACTTGCCGGGCGCCAGGGTCACCGACGCCGGCGACACGGTGGCCTTCATGCCGGGCAGACCGGACACCGACGAACGGTAGGTCTCCCGCGCCTTGCCCACATTGGTCAGGGTGCGGGTGAGGGTCACCGGGCGGGTCCCGTCGTACTCGCGCAACGAGATGGCCGGCAGGTTGAGTTCCTTGCCGTCGGGTGCGGCCGTCTCGCTGAACTTGGTCAGCTCCGCCGCCGTCGGCTCGATGACCAGTCCCGGGTCGGTGGCCCCGGCCAGGTTGATGAAGCCGCTGCCCTGGTCCAGAGGGTTGCTGGTGCCAACGGTGTCGGTGGCGGTGGTCCGCAACGCCGAGGCGACTCTGCCCGGCGACCAGTCCGGATGCGTGGCGTGCAGGACTGCTGCCGCGCCGGCAACGTACGGCGAGGCCATCGAGGTGCCGGAGTACGCGTCGTACTGTCGCCCGAAGTTGCCCGCCGGTGAGACCGCGGCGATGATGTCCGACCCCGGGGCGACCAGGTCCGGCTTGAAGACGCCGTAGGTCACCTTGTCCGGGCCGGTGGAGGAGAAGTCCGCCACGCTCGGTATGCCCGGGACGCTGGAGCCGTCACCGCCGGTGCGCAACGACACGGTCGCGTCGGTGGGGTGGCGCATCAGGTAGTTGAACAGCGTGCCGGCCTGCTTCTCGGTCGGCAGGTAGACCACCGGGAAGTTGAAGATGGAGTTGATCCGGTAGTTGCCGACCGGGTCGAACACCACCATCGCCGCCCCGCCCTTGGCCTTGATCTCGGCGGCGGACCCGAACATGTCGGACAGCGCGCAGGCGACCACCTTGCCCTTGATCTTGGCAGGGTCGAGACTGCCGGGTTCGCAGTAGACCGCGCCCAGATCCGGGGAGCCGGCCTGTTCACCGAAGACCAGCGGCCGTGCGTCACCGCCGGGCAGGGCGTCCAGCGAGCCGCCGACCAGCTTCGTGCCGTCGCCCAGCTTCACGGTGGCCTCGTCGAGCTTGGTCACCGCCGCGCCGACAGTGGTCACCCAGGGTGCCGCGTTGCTGATGGCCCCGCTCACGATGCCGGTGTTTCCCGCCGACGCCGCCACGAAGATCCCGGCCAGGGTGGCGTTGAGGAAGGCGATGCCGATCGGGGTGTTGGCCTCCCAGTCGCCGAGCTGCGAACCGATCGAGAAGTTCAGCACCTGCACGCCGTCGGCGACGGCCGCGTCGATGCCGGCGATGATGTCGGCGTCGTAGCCCATGCCGCCCCAGAGCACCTTGTAGACGGCGATCTGGGCGTCCGGTGCCACCCCGGAGACGGGACCGAAGCGGCGACCGTCGATCGTGACGTTCGAGATCGGCAGGCCGGCCGCCGTGGAGGCGGTGTGGGTGCCATGCCCGGCCGCGTCGCGGGGGGACAGGAACTCGCCCTCGGGCACCGAACCACCGCCGGCGAGCCACGAGTCGGCGAAGTAGCGGGCACCGACGATTTTGCCGTTGCAGTGCTCGGCCACGAAGGCGACCCCGGTCTGGCAGGTGCCGTGCCAGGTCGCGGGGGCGGGCATCTTCTTGGCGAACGACGCGCTCTCCGGCCAGATGCCGGTGTCCAGGACGCCGATCACCATGCCCGCGCCCGTGCCGGGGCCGGGCTTGGCCGGCCGGCCGGAGCGGTCCGTCGGCGCCGACTGGTCCGCGCCACCGGGGGTGGCGGGCGTCGGGTTGGCCTCGGTCGGCGTGGTCGCGGCGGGCGGCGCCGAGGGGGTGCCGAGGGCCCGCGAGGCGGTCACGGCGCGGACGCGCTTGTCCGCCCGCAACGTGCTCACCTGCTGGGCGGTCAACTTCGCCGAGAACCCGTTGAAGGCGGCGGTGTAGACGGCGTTGACAGTGACCCCGGCCGCGGCGGCGACGGCCCCCCGCTGCGTGTCGAGGTGCCGGCGGTACGCCTGCGACGGCGTCGACGTCACGTCCAGCCGGTTACCCGCTGCCGGGCGGGTCCGCGCCAGACCGGACACCCCACCGGTGTACGTGGTCAACGGGTCCTCGGCCAACTCGACGACGTACATGCCGGAGCCGGTCTCGTCGACGGCTGCCTTCGGGGTGGCCGCACGGTTGCCGCCGGGTCGGCGGTCGGCCCCGTCGGTCAGGGTGACCTTCCGGTCGGACCCGGCGGTGAAGTAGCCGGTGCCACTGCCGTTGCCCGACGACCCGGCGGGTGCCGCCGACGCCGTTCCCGCTACACCGGTGGTACCGGTGATCAGGGCGACGACCAGCGTAGGTATCGCCAGTCTTCGCAGCCTGTTTCCGCTCGTGCCTGTAGCCACGAGGCTCCTTTCGGTTGCTCCCTTGTGGAGCGTTTCTCATTGATCGCGACCCGCACTGGGAGCGCTCCCCCACCCAAGTCCACGACGGTTAATCGAAGATTTGCGCGGTGTTACGGATCACTGGTGCGTATAAGATCACAACGCCTCGGCGATGCGGCCCAGCCCCACGAGTCGGCTCCGCCACCGCTGAGCGCATCGGTCAGCCGCAGGCCGCGTGATCATCTAGTATCAGCGGCCACCTGGCGTACGACATGGGGGTTCGGTGGCATGTGGTCATTCATCAAGCGGTCAAAGGCCCCGGTACTGGACCCGACCTATGGTGACCCGCACCGGAAGGCCCTGATCCGGGCGTTGGAGAAGCGCAGGTGGAAGTTCGCCCGGGAACTGCTCACCATGGCCGCCGATCCGGACGAGATGGCCTTCCTCATGGAGGCGGTCGGCGGGGTCGACGGGATCCAGGACTGGATCGGCGACTGGATCGACGCCGAGCCCGAGTCGACGCTGCCCGTGCTGGTCGCCGGTTGTCACGCGGTCCACTGGGCGTGGGAGGCACGTGGCGGCAAGCGGGCCAAGTACACCGCCGCTGCCCAGTTCAAGGCGTTCCATGAGCGGTTGCAGTACGCCGAAGAGTTGTTGGAGAAGGTGCTCGCCCAGGAACCCGACAACGTCACCGCACGAGCCTGGCTGGTCACCAGCGCCCGGGGCCTGGGCATCGGAGCGGCGGAGGCTCAACAGCGCTTCGAGGCGGTGACGCGACTCCACCCGGGGCACGTGGTCGCGCACGAGCAGCGGTTGCAGTATCTGTGTAAGAAGTGGTCCGGCAGCCACGAGGAGATGTTCGACTTCGCACGGAGCGCCGCCGCGGCGGCCGGGCCCAACAGCCTCCTGCACGAACTGGTGGCCGCTGCCCACTTCGAGAGGTGGGAGGCCACCGACGTAGAAGAGGGCAACGCGTACTTCAACTCGGACGAGGTCCGCGCCGAGCTTCTCACCGCCGCCGAAAACTCGATCTTCCACCCGGATTACATTCCCGCCGGTCCCGGCTGGGCGCCACGGCTGGCGATCTTCGCGCTGACCTTCGAACTGGCCGAGGAGTTCGACGCGGCCGCGCACGTGTTCGCGTTGCTCGACGGGATGGTCACCGAGTGGCCGTGGTCGGTCCTCGGCGACCCGGTCGAGAAGTTCACCGTCTCCCGGGACTGGGTGGCCACCAACCGGAGCGCCTAGACGAGTAAGCCTCACTCTGGGGCTTACGGCTGTCCTGATCGCCTACGACCTCCAGCATGCGCGTTGGCTGGCCCCGGCATGTCGACGTGCTGTTGAGCCCCATACCTCAGAGTCATATTCATACCTCTGAGGTATACCGCTCAATACCGCATCCGCCCCGACGGACGCGACCGACGGTCATCGCCGCCCGCGTCAGCCAGGTCAGGACTTACTCGTCCAGGTCGCGTCGCCGAGGCGCCGCCAGAGCACAGTGCACGCCGCGGCCAGGGCCAGCCCGAGCAGCGGGGCGACACCCACCCCGGCGAGCGTGCAGGCCACCGCGAGCAGCGCCGGCGGCATCCAGCACCAGGCGGGCACGGTACGCGGGACACGACCGCGCCGACGGCCCGCCGCTTCCACGGCCATCGGCACCACCAGCACCGGCAACGCGGCGGCCAGCAGGGTCAGCCAGGGCAGCACCAGCCGGTCGAACCGCGCCACCGCCAGCATCCCGCCGAGCACCGCGACGAGCAGCATCGCCGCCCGCGCCGGCAGGCGGGGAGCCAGGCCACGCAACGCCAGGGAACCGGAGTACGTGGTGGTCAGCGCCGCCGCGAAGACCGCCACCGCGACGAACAGATTCGCGTACGCGGCCAGCCCCGAGCCGGCGGCGAGCAGCGCGACGACGTCGGCCGAGCCGGTCCGCAGCCAGAGGCCGGCCCCGGCGAGCACCCCGAGCAGTGCCGGCCCGATCAGCAGCCCCACGCACCAGGCCAGGTCCCGCCTTCGGGAAAGGCCCACGCTGAAGTCCGGTGCGCGCAGCGCGAACACGGCCGCGTACCCGATCAGCGCGGCGGCGTCGGCGAGCCCGCCGCCGGCGAGGCGGACCGGCGCACCGGGTGGTGGAAGCGCCGTCAGGCACCAGCCGACCAGCACCACCGCGCTGAGCGTGGTGACCACCGCGACCCGGTTGCCGAGCCGGGCCGGCGCCCAGGACACGGCGAGGACCGCCACCTCCAGCAGCACCGGCCCGGCCCAGCCCGGCAGGTGGGTCAGCGCGGCCAGCGAGGCCCCGCCGAGCCCGACGTTGAACCCGTTCCAACCGACCATCGACACGGCCAGCACCGCCGCCAGCAGCAGCCGCGAGGTGTCCCCCAGGTACGCGGGCAGCACCGCGGTCAACGTCCCGCCGTCGCCGAGCGGTCGGCGCAGCCCGATCCGGCCCTGCCCCCAGAGCAGGGCCGCCATCAGCACCCCGCCGACCAGCAGCCCGGCCACCGGCACCGCGCCGCCGTGTCGGGCGGCCATCGCCGCGCCGAGCACCAGCGTGGCGGGTGCGGTGCCGATCCCCAGCCAGGCGCCGACCGCCGCCGGCCACCGCCGTTCGGGGACGTCAGGCAACGTGGCGCAGGTAGCCGGCGATCGCCGCGTCGAGCACCTCCGCGCCCGGACGCGCCCACACCTCGGCGGAGAAGACCTCCACCTCGATCGGCCCGACGTAGCCGGCCGCGTCCACCGCCTCGCGCAGCCGACGCAGCTCGATGCAGCCGTCACCGGGCAACGCCCGGCCGAGCAGCACCCCCTCCGGCAGCGGGGTCACCCAGTCGCAGACCTGGAACGCGGCGATCCGGGCGGCGGCCCGCGCGATCTGCGCGTACACCGTGTCGTCCCACCAGACGTGGTAGGCGTCCACGACCACGCCGACCACCGCCGGGTCGAACCTCTCGGCGATGTCCAGCGCCTGGCCGAGGGTGGCGATCACGCACCGGTCGGCGGCGAACATCGGGTGCAGCGGCTCGATGGCCAGCCGTACCCCGGCGGCCTCGGCGTGCGGGGCCAGCTCGCCGATGGCGTCGGCGACCCGACGCCGCGCGCCGTCGATGTCCCGGCTGCCGCCGGGCAGCCCACCGGAGACCAGCACCAGCTCCGGGGCGCCGAGGGCGGCGGCCTCCTCGATGGCCCGCAGGTTCTCGGCGCGCCAGCCGTCGGCGGAGAAGAACCCGCCCCGGCACAGCGACGTGACGGCGAGGCCGGCGTCGCGGACCAGTTTCGCCGAGCGGGCCAACCCGTACTCGGCCACCGGCTCCCGCCACAGGCCGATGCCCGGCACACCGGCCGCCACGCACCCGGCCACCACCTCGGGCAGCGGCCAGCGCTGGGCGGTCGCCTGGTTGAACGAGAACCGCGCGAGGCTCACTGCTCCACCCCCGCGACGGTGAAGAAGGCCCGGGCGCGGGCTGCGGCCAGGTCGGCGTCAGGCAGCAGCCCGGCCGCGTCGGCCAGGGTGAGCAGCGTGGCCAGGTGCGCCGGAGACCGGCCGGACTGCGCGCCAGCGACCATCGTGAAATGGTCCTGGTGCCCGGCCAACCAGGCCAGGAACACGATCCCCGTCTTGTAGTGCCAGGTCGGCACCGCGAACAGGTGCCGGGCCAGCGGCACGGTGGGACCGAAGATCTCGTCGTACGCCGTCAGGTCCCCCCGGTCCAGGGCTGCCAGCGCGGCGGCGGCGGCCGGCGCGATGGCCGCGAACACCCCGAGCAGCGCGTCGGAGTGACCCACCTCGTCACCGCGGATCAGGTCCGGGTAGTGGAAGTCGTCACCGGTGTAGAGGCGTACCCCGGCCGGCAGGCGGCGGCGCAACGCGACCTCCCGGTCGGCGTCCAACAGCGACACCTTGATGCCGTCCACTTTGGACTGGTGCGCCTTGATCAGCTCGATCACCGTGTCGGCGGCCAGGTCCAGGTCCACAGCACCCCAGTAGCCGGTCAACGCCGGGTCGAACATCGGACCCAACCAGTGCAGCACCACCGGTTCGTCGGCGGCGCTCAGCAGCTCGTCGTACACCCGCAGGTAGTCCTCGGGGCCGCGCGCGGCGGCGGCCAGGTGCCGGCTGCACATCAGCACCGGCCGGGCACCGGCGGCGCGGACGTCGTCGAGCTGCTCGGCGTACGCGGCGGTGACCGCCGCCAGGGTGGCCGGGCCGACCGGCAGCTGGTCGGTGCCGACCCCGGCGACGATCCGCCCGTCGACCGCGCGGGCCTCGGCGGCGCTGCGCCGGATCAGCTCACGGGTGGCCGGATAGTCGAGCCCCATCCCCCGCTGGGCGGTGTCCATCGCCTCGGCGACCCCCAGCCCGTACGACCAGAGATGCCGTCGGAAGGCGAGGGTGGTGTCCCAGTCCACTGCGGCCGGGGCACCCGGCACGTTCTCCGCGCCCGGGTCGGCGACCACGTGCGCGGCGGCGTACGCGATCCGGCTGGTCGCCGGCGCGTCCGGTCGGGCGAAGCCGCCACCCCCGGTGAGCCGATGCCGTCGCCCGCCCGGCAGCACCACCTCGGCGGTCATGAGCGCAGCTCCGGCACCTCGATGCGACCGCCCTCGCGGGCCGAGCGCAGGCCCAGCTCGGCGAGCTGCACGCCGCGCGCGCCGGCCAGGAAGTCCCACCGGAACGGCTCGCCGGACACCACGTGCCGCAGGTACGCCTCCCACTGCACCTTGAAGCCGTTGTCGAACTCCTCGTTGTCGGGCACCTCGGCCCACTGGGCGCGGAAGTCCTCGGTGGCCGGCAGGTCCGGGTTCCACACCGGCTTCGGGGTGACCGCCCGATGCTGCACACGGCAGTTGCGCAGGCCGGCGATCGCGCTGCCCTCCGTGCCGTCGACCTGGAACTCCACCAGTTCGTCGCGGTACACCCGCACGGCCCAGGAGGAGTTGATCTGCGCGATCACCCCGCCGTCGAGTTCGAAGGTGGCGTACGCGGCGTCGTCGGCGGTGGCGGCATACGGGTGACCGGCCTCGTCGACCCGTTCGGGCACGTGGGTGGCTGTCACACAGGAGACGGCAGTGACCCGGCCGAACAGCTCCTCCAGCACGTAGTGCCAGTGCGGGAACATGTCGACCACGATGCCGCCGCCGTCCTCGGTCCGGTAGTTCCACGACGGCCGTTGAGCGGGCTGCCAGTCGCCCTCGAAGACCCAGTACCCGAACTCGCCGCGCACCGAGAGGATCCGGCCGAAGAAGCCACCGTCGATGAGGCGCTTGAGCTTGCGCAGACCGGGCAGGAAGAGCTTGTCCTGCACGACACCGGTGCGGACGCCGGCCGCGTCGGCCGCCCGGGCCAGGTCGAGGGCCGCCGCGGTGTCCTCGGCCAGCGGCTTCTCCGTGTAGATGTGCTTGCCGGCCTCGATGGCCTGCCGGATCGCCTTCTCCCGTTGCTGGGTGACCTGCGCGTCGAAGTAGATGTCGACGTCGTCGCGGGCCAGCGCCGAGGTCAGGTCGGTGGTCCAGTCGGTCAGCCCGTGCCGCTCGGCGAGCTCCCGGAGCTTCGTCTCGTTACGCCCGACCAGGACCGGTTCCGGCCAGATGGTCGTGCCGTCGGCAAGCGCCACACCACCGGATTCGCGGATGGCCAGCAGCGACCGGACGAGATGCTGCCGGTAGCCCATCCGTCCGGTCACGCCGTTGACGATGATGCCGATCGACCTGCGGGTCATGGTGTTCCTTCCGTCGTGCTGGTCGTGCCGATCCGCGCTCAGTGGTTGGCGGCCGCGCTGCCGAGCAACCCACGCAGGTCGGTGGCGAGCCGGTCGAAGCGGGGATCCGACATCACCTGCGCGTAGTCGCGGTGCGCCGGCAGCTCGACCGAAAAGGTGCGGATGATCCGGCCGGGCCGGGGACTCATCACCACGACCCGGGTGCCGAGGAAGACCGCCTCGGCGATGGAGTGGGTGACCAGCACCACAGTGGTCCCGGTCTCCCGCCAGATCCGGTGCAGTTCGGCGTTCATCTGCTCCCGGGTCAGCGCGTCCAGGGCGCCGAACGGTTCGTCCATGAGCAGCACCGGCGGGGAGTGCAGCAGCGCGCGGCAGAGCGCCACCCGCTGCTGCATGCCGCCGGACAGCTCGTGTGGCAAAGCCTTCTCGAAGCCGGTCAGGCCGGTCATCTCGATCAGCTCGTCGGCGCGGCGGGCCGCCTGCGCCCGGTCCATGCCGCGCATCTCGGCCTGGAGCAGGATGTTGGCTCGGGCACCGCGCCACTCCAGCAACGCGGCCTTCTGGAAGACGAAGCCGATCTCCTTCTGCGGGCCGCGCACCGGGCGCTGCAACAGCGACACGTCACCGCTGGTTGGCTTGACCAACCCCGCGACGATCTTCAGAAGGGTGGACTTGCCGCAGCCGGACGGGCCGACGATCGTGACGAACTCGCCCGGCTCGATGTCCAGCGACACGTCGTCCAACGCGGTGGTCTGCGACCGTCGGGTGGTGAACCGGACGGTCAGCCCGGACATCCCGATGGCGGTGCCGGTGGCTGCCGGCGCGGCGGTCACCGGGTCACCCCTGCGCCGCGTACGAGGAGTCCCAGTACGCGCTGGGCGCTCCCGGGTCCTTCAGCTCGGCGTAGCGGGACATCAGGTCGATGGTCTCGGTCCACTGGGCCTCGGTGTTCACCCCGGGCGGGCCGTCCGCGCCGATCAGCGGCATGTTGAGCGTGAGCTGCTTGGTGAGCACCTCGGGCGCCGGCTCGTTCTCGGCCAGAGCCGTCATCGCGCTCACCGCGCCGGCCGGGTCCCGGGCGGCGTCGGCCCAGGACTTCTGGGTGGCCCGAACGAACTTGCGGACCAGCTCCGGGTCCTTCTGCAGGGTCTGGGTGTTGGCGATCAGGCCGGTGCCGAGCAGGTTCATCCCGTAGTCGGCGAAGAGCAGCACGTCGACCTTCTTGCTGGTCTTGCTCTCGATGGTGGGCGCCTGGTCGTGGAAGAAGCCCATGATGGCGTCGACCTTGCCCTCGGCCAGGGCGGCGATCTTGCCAGCGGCGTCGACGTTGACCACCTTGACGTCGTCCTTCTTGAGGCCGTTCTTCTCCAGCCAGGCCGGGAAGGTCGCGTAGAGGGCGTCGCCGGGGGTGCCGCCGACGGTCTTGCCCTTGAGGTCGGCCGGGGTCTTGATGTTCTCCTCGGTGAAAAACTCCACCGAGGAGGGTCCCTTCTCCAGGTACGCGCCGAGGCTGCGCACCGGCATGCCGCTGGCCACCGACTTCAGCAGCACCGGGCTGTCCGCCCAGCCGAAGTCGGTCTGCTTCTGGGCGACCTGCTTGACGGTGTTGCCCGAGCCGTTGCCGGGCAGGATCTTCAGGTCGATGCCCTCGGCGGAGTAGTAACCCTTCTGCAGGCCGTAGTAGAAGGGCGCGTGCTCGCCGTAGGGCACCCAGTTGAGGGTGAGGGTGACCTGCTTGCTGCCGTCGGCGTTGGTGCTGCCGGCGGGATCGTCCCCACCGCAGCCGGTGACGGCGAGGAGCAGGGCGGCGGTGGCCAGGATGGTGGTGGCGGTGCGTTTCATCGGTGCCTCCGTGATGGGGTCGGTCAGGAGGTGGTGAGGGACACGCCGGCCCGGCGGCTGGCGTGCCACGGAATGAGCAGTGCCTCGGCGATCTCGACCAGGACGAACAGGACGATGCCGATGGCCGACATCAGGATCAGGTCGGCGAACAGCAGCGCGGAGTCGAGGTTGCCGTTGGCCAGCAACAGGACGTAGCCGAGCCCTTCGCTGGCGCCGACGAACTCACCGACCACGGCACCGACCACGGCGAGGGTGACGGCCACCTTCAGGCCGGCCATCAGGTGCGGCAACGCGTTCGGGAAGCGGATCTTGCGGAAGGTGCGCCACGGCCCGGCGCCCATGGTGGCGGCGAGGTCGAGCAACTCCGGGTCGGTGGAGCGCAGCCCGGCCACGCCGGAGATGACCACCGGGAAGAACGCGATGAGCACCGCCAGGATGATCTTCGGGGTGAGGCCGAGGCCGAACCAGACCACCAGCAGCGGCGCGATGGCGATCTTCGGAATGACCTGTGCGAACAGGACGATCGGGTAGAGCGCCTTGTCCAGGGTGCGGGAGTAGGCGATGGCGACTGCGGTGACCAGACCCAACACGGCGGCCAGCACGAAGCCGAGCACCGTCTCGTAGAGGGTGACCAGTGTGTGCCGGGCCAGCTCGGACCACTGCGTGGTCATCGTCTCCCACACCTGGCCGGGGGTGGGCACCAGGTAGTTCGGGACGTACTCGCGGGCCGCGACGAACCACCAGGCGGCGAAGAAGACCGCGAGCACCAGCGCCGGACGCCAGAGCGAGTCGGCGAAGGTCAGCGCCCGGCGACCGAGCGTGGGACGTGGTGGACGGCCGCCACCGGGCGGCTGTTTTGCCACAGTGGACGAAGCCGTGCCGTCGAGGCCGTCCGCCGCATCGACACTGCCAGGCCCGGCAGCGGCTGCTCTCGCACCGCTGGCCTGGTCGGCGGCGGCCTGCCGGCCCGCCGTGTCCAAAGAGTTCTCGGTCACGCGGAACCTCCTCGGGGCCCGGTACGGCACCCATGGACCGGGCCGTCGGCGGATCAGGCAAACGCTTTCCTGGAGCGTAGGCGGCCCCCTCACGCCGGGCAAGGCCTTTCCTCGATCTGTTTCCGCCGATGCCCGGCAGCTGTCCCGAAGGGACGGTCAGCCGGCCGCCGGGTAGGTGTCGAGGAGGCCGCACATACCCAACCGGCCCCGCTCGACCGGCTCGTTCACCGCGTACACCCCGGCGTCGCCCAGGTGGCCGGGATCCCCCCGCTCCAGGGCGTCGAGCTGCTCGGCGGTGTCGGCGGCGGCGCGGCCCGCGCCGGCCTCCCACCGCTGCCGCCACCGCGTCAGCAGCGGCTGGCGCAGGGCGACCGCGGCGGCGTGGAACGCGGCCAGCGCCGCCGGACCGCCGGACCGCAGGGCCTGGAAGCCGGTCACCGCCAGATCCCGACGGCGGTACGCGGCGTGCACGTCCGCGCCCGGCGCTCCCCCGTCGGGCAACGCCGCCGCCGCGTCGTACGCGGCCGGGTCGGCCAGCACCTCGGGTGGGAAGGTCAGCACCGCGTCGCCGGCCTCGGGCAGGCCGCTGTTCTGCATCAGCACCACGATGCTCAGCCCGCCGGTGTTGACCAGGCGGTGCACGGTGCCCGGCTCGAACCAGACCACCACCCCCGGGCGCAGCGGCGTCTCCCGGTAGCCAGCCGTGGTCAGGGTCTGCACCGCGCCCTCGCCGTCGGTCACCACGTACCCCTCGGTGCAGCACAGGTGCACGTGCGGGGTGCCCCCGACCAGGCCGTCCGGGGCCACTGTGTCGTAGACGCGCAGCCGGGACACCCCGACCCCACCGGGCAGCGGTGCCGGCCGATCACGCATCGAAGTACTCGTCGGTGTCGTCGGCGGCCGGCAAAGACACCAGCAGCACGGTGAGATCGCCGATGGCCCGGTGCCGGCAGCCCGGCTTGATCAGGAACGCGGACATCGGCCGGGCCGGGTGACGGACACCGTCCAGCTCGATCTCGCCCTCACCGGCGAGCACGACGTAGTACTCGGTGGCGATCCGGTGGTGGTGGGTCACCGCGTCCTGCACCTGGAGCAGATGCACGCTGGCCTGGCCCTCGCTCTCGGCGATGAAACCCCGGCGGGTGGTCCCACACGAGCAGTGCCGGACGGGAAGGTCGTCAAGTTGAAGTACCGCGAAGCGATCGGACACGGCCGGGCCTCCCTGCGGGAAAGGGCTTTCTCTGCGGTACGGTGACGCTAGCCGGCACGACGAAACGCCGTCAACAGATCGAGGGGGCGGGCCATGGCGACCCTGTCCGATGTGGCCCGCCGAGCGGGCGTCTCGCCCGCCACCGCCTCCCGCGTCATCAACGGCAGCAGCAAGCCGGTCACCGACGAGCTGCGCGAACGGGTGCTCGCCGCCGTCGCCGAGTTGCAGTACGTGCCGAACGCGCACGCCCAACTGCTGGCCCGCTCGCACCGCAGCGCGGTCGGCGTGATCGTGCACGACGTCTCCGACCCGTACTTCGCCGAGATCACCCGGGGGCTGCAACGGGTCGCCACCGACCAGGGCCGACTGCTGATGATCTGCAACAGCTACCGGGACCCGGACCGCGAGTTGGAGTACGTGGAGCTGCTGCGCGGCCACCAGGTGGCCGCGCTGATCCTGGCCGGCTCGGGCTACCACGACGAGGCGTTCACCCGGCAACTCAACGAGAAGCTCGCCGCGTACGAGGCCACCGGCGGGCGGGTGGCGGTGATCGGCCGGCACGAGCACTCCGGCGACGCGGTGATGCCGGACAACCGGACCGGCGGCTACCTCGCCGGGCGGGAGCTGTGCGGTCTGGGGCACCGGGCGATCGGTGTGGTCGCCGGCCCGCGCATCCTGACCACCACCACCGACCGGCTCGCCGGGCTCCGGCAGGCCCTCACAGAGCAGGGCCGCGAGCTGCCCGAACGGCGCATCCGGTACGCGGAGTTCGACCGCGACGGCGGGGCCGAGGCCACCGCCCGACTGCTCGACGCCGACCCGGAGCTGACCGCGATCGTGGCGCTCAACGACTCGATGGCCATCGGCGCGCTCGCCACCCTGCGCGCGCGTGGGTTGGCCGTGCCGCAGCAGATCTCGGTGCTGGGTTTCGACGACATGCCGATCGCCCGGGACGTGACCCCGGCGTTGACCACCGTGCGGCTGCCCCTGGTCGACATGGGTGTGCGGGCGATGTCCCTGGTGCTCGGCGTCGGGGCCCCGACGCCCCGGGTCGAGGTGCTCCCCGCCGAGCTGGTCCGCCGCGACACCGCCGGTCCCGTCCCACTGTCCACCCGCGCCACAGCGGGTTCCGCGCCACGCGCACGGCGAGGTGACAGCACGTCGTGACCGGTGTCAGCCCGACCCAGCGGCCCCTCACGCGCGCCGATGTGGCGTACCTGGTCGGTGCGTCGTTCGGGCCACACACCCGGGTCCGGGACGCCGGTCCACTGGCCGGTGGAGGGTACGCGACGGTCTGGTGGGTGCTGCTCGACGACGACCGTCGGGTGGTGCTGAAGCTGGCGCCGCCGGCCGGAACGCCGCTGCTGCGCTACGAGCGCGGGCTCTGCGCTGCCGAGGAGCGGTACTTTCGGCTCGTCGCGCAGCGGGCGCCGCAGGTGCCCGTCCCCCCGGTGCTCTGGCGCGGCGCCGACCCGGCGTACGGCGAGTGGTTGGTCACTGCGCTGCTGCCCGGCCGGTCGTTGGCCGACCTGGCCGAGGCCGGTGTCGTGGTCGACGACGGCCCGGCGCGCTACGACCTCGGGGTGGCTCTCGCCGCGTTGCACCGGGTGACCGGTGAGCGGTTCGGGTACGACGACGAACGGGCCGGCGGGCCGACCTGGCGGGCGGCGTTCACGGCGATGCTCGACGCGCTCCTGGCCGACGCGGTCGACTGGGACGTCCGGCTGCCGGTGACCCCGGACCGCCTGCACGCACTGGTGGGGCGGCACGGCGACGTGCTCGACGAGGTGCGCCGGCCGGCGCTGCTGCACTTCGACTGCTGGGACGGCAACGTGCTGGCGGCGCCCGACGGGGACGGCCGGTTGCGGCTGCGCGGCCTGGTGGACGGCGAGCGGTTCCTCTACGGCGACCCACTGCTGGACCTGGTTTCACCGCTGCTCTTCCGACGCGTCGAGGACGAGCCGGAGCACCCTCTGCTGCTCGGTTACCAGGCCAGCGCAGTCGAACCGTTGGTGCTGGACGCTTCGGCACGCCGCCGGCTCGGTCTCTACCGGTTGCACCTGTACCTGCTGATGACTGTGGAGATGCCCAGCCGCGGGATGACAGCGCGCAGCCATCCCGGGCGGTCGGCCCGGCTGGCGGCCCTGCTCGACGAGGAACTGGCTGCGCTCGCCTCGGGCTGACCGCCCGGCGCGGGTGGCGTCCGGCGCGTGGTCGGACGCCACCCGCCCGCGGTCAGGGTAGGTCGATCGGGCGCAGCACCCGGTCCACGGCGTGCGCGATCTGCCGGTTGCCCTTGTTGACGTCGTAGGAGACGACCCGCGCGTCACGGTCGTCGGTGTCGGCGTCGACCAGCCGCACCTGGCGGAAGAAGTACAGGTAGGTGCGCACGTCGACCTCGACGGTCGAACCGAGCGCGGTAGTCAGGTCCGTGCCGTCGGCCCGGACCGCCGTCTTGCGGTCGATGGTGGCCCCCGGAACCACGTGGTAGAGCAGCACCGACTCGACGGTGTCGATGCCCAGCCCGGCCACTGCGGTGAAGGCGGCGCTCTCACTCGGCAGCTTCCGGGCCTGCGTGATCTCGCGGACCAACTGCTGGAAGGCGGCGTCGGTGGGGATGAACGCGGTCAGCGCCACGGTGCCGTCGGTGAGCACCTTGACCGGAGAGTTCGGCTTGGCCTCCAGCACGGCCAGCACGGCCGCCGTCAGCACGTCGAAATCACGCGAGTTGCGATCGAAGCCGCTGCTGTCCCGGGTGAGCACCTGGGCGAGTGACGTCGTGCCGAGCGGCTTGGGCTTGCTGGTGGCCTGAGCGGCCGGTACGGCGACCGCGGTGGTGGCCAGCGCGGTGGCCACGGCACCCACCGCCATCCGGGCGGCGATTCGTGCGATCTTCATCAGCGGGCCTTTCGTCGAAGCGACCGGATCCGTGACGTCTCGTCACGATCCATGCTTCGCACCGGGTAGGCCGCGCAGATGCACCCGCGGACAACGGATTGTCCGGCGCGTGGGCACCGCTGTGCCGCGACGCCCTCACCTGGGCCCGCCGGCAGGGCTACGCCGGCATAAAGTTCAACGCCGTGGCGGAGAGCAACAGTTCGGCGGTGCGGCTGTACCGGCGGGAGGGCTTCGAGGTGGTCGGCACCGTGCCGGGCGCGTTCGGTCACCCCATCCTCGGCCGGGTCGGCCTGCACGTGATGTACCAGGAGTTCTGACCGCTCCCGCTCCGCTCGCTCAGGAGGCCACTGTGGTGATCGGCGCCTTTGGAGTTGATGTCACAAACGAATCGGCCCCTGGCCGGGCCGTCCGGATCTTCCCCACCGCCTGGGGCCTCCCCGCCGCCTGAATCGTTTACGACATCAGCTCCATAGCGTCTCCACCAACGGTGCCGCCGTCTCAACCAGCGGTGCCGCCGGCCGGGGCCGGGCGCAGTCCGGGCTGCCCGGCGGCCGGCTCCGCGCCGGCACGGCGGATCGGGGTGAAGAGGCCGCCGACCGCGACCAGCAGGCACCCGGCGCCGGCCGCGAGCGTGACCGCCGGAGCACCGTAGCGGCCGGCGGCCCAGGTCAGCACCACAGCGCCGGCCGGACCGAGGGCGTAGTGCGTGCTCCAGAACGCCGACGTGACCCGGCCCAGCAGGTGATCGGGGGTGATCTCCTGGCGCAGGGACATCGAACAGATCCCGCCGACGCTGAGACAGCACAGGTACACCGCCGTCAGTGTGGTGACCGCCGGCACTGTGGTGGCGAGGCCGACCCCCGCCACGGCGAAACCGCAGATCGCGTGCGCGCCGATCCAGGTGGGGCCGAAGCCGCGAAGGCGGCGCAGCGGCGCCACCAGCAGCGCGCCGGCGACAGTGCCCAGCGCCGCCAGGCCGAGCACCGTGCCGACAGTGCCCTCCGAGCCGCCGAGGTCGTGCGTGACGTGGTAGATCAGCACGTCGACGAAGCCGTAGGTGAGGAAGATGAAGACCGACAACAGGACGGTCAGCGCGCGCAGCACGGGCTGTCGCCACAGGAACCGCGCCCCGGCCAGGAACTCAGCCAGCGGACGTTGCCGGGCCACCCCCTCGTCCACCCGGACGGGGCGCAGTCGGATCAGCCACAGGCCGGCCGCCGAGAGCGCGAAGCTCGCCGCGTTGACGGCGATGGCGGTGGCCGGGCCGAAGCGGGCCGCCACCACACCGGCGAGCAGCGGCCCGAGCACGGCCGCCGCCGCGTACGTCGCCTGCAACCGGCCGTTGGCCTCGGTGATCCAGTCGGAGTCGACGAGGTTGCGGACCGCGGTCACCGCAGCGACCTGGAACAGCATGCCGGCCGCCTCGCAGATGGGCAGCACGACGAAGAGCAGCCAGACCTGCGGGCCGGCGAGCCACGCCAGTGGCACCAGGGCGTAGAGCACCAGCCGGGTCAGGTCCGCCACGATCATCAAGGTGCGGCGGTCGTACCGGTCGACCAGCACCCCACCGAAGATCCCGGCGACGACGGACGCCGCGCCCGCGACCGCGGTGAGCAGGCCCATCTGCGCCACCGACCCGGTCGCCTGGAGCACCAGCAGCGGCACCGCCAGGTAGGCGAACGAGTCGCCGGCCGCCGAGAGCGACTGGGCGACCCAGTACGTGCCGAAGGTCCGGTCCCGCCAGAGCGGAGCCCGACCAGCGACGGCGGATCGGCTCATCGCGCCAAGGGTAGTGAACGCGCCCCTCCGACGCTGGCCGTGGCGGGCGTCACATCGCTGCCATGTCACGAACCGACGAGCGGCACGCATCTCGTGGTCGTCAGTCCGATCAGAGAGGCGGAACAATGAGCACAGCGCATCGACAGGTCCCGGCGGACACACACCGCGTGCTGATCCTCGGCGCGGGCTACGCGGGCATGGCCGCGGCGACCCAACTGGCGGCCCGGACCAGGCGGGCCGACGTGCAGGTGACAGTGGTCAACGCGCAGGAGCGGTTCACCGAGCGTCTCCGGCTGCACATGACGGCGACCGGTCAGCGGCTCGCCGAGCTGGACATCAGTGAGCTGCTGGCGGGAACGGGTGCGCAGTTCGTGCGCGGCTGGGTGACGGCGGTGGACGCGCACGCGAAGACCGTCCGCGTCGACGACAGCCGGGTGCTGCGCTACGACACCCTGGTCTACGCGTTGGGCAGCGTGACGGACACGGCGGCGGTCCCGGGCGTCGAGGAGCACGCGTACAGCCTGGACGGTCCGAGTGGCGCGACCACGCTGGCGGACCGGCTGGCACGGCTCGGCGCCGGCACTGTCGTCGTGGTCGGCAGCGGGTTGACCGGGATCGAGGCGGCCGCGGAGATCGCGGAACGGCACCCGGAGGTCGGTGTCACGCTGGTGGGCCAGCAGGACCCGGGAGCGAGCATGAACCCGAAGGCCCGGGCGTACCTGCGGGCCGCGCTGACCCGCCTCGGCGTCCAGGTGATCACCGGAGCGGCGGTCACCAGGGTCCGGCCCGACGCTGTCGAACTGGCCGGTGCGGAGACCGTGGCGGCCGACATCGTCCTCTGGACGGGTGGTACCCGGGTGGCGCCGCTGGCCGCCGCCGCCGGGTTGACCGTCGACGAACGCGGTCGCGTCGTCACCGACTCCGCGTTGCGGTCGGTGTCGCACCCCGAGGTGTACGCGATCGGCGATGCGGCAGCGATCCGGCAGGGTTACGGGGTGCTGCACGGCACCTGCCAGAGCGGTATGCCGACCGGCGTGCACGCGGCGGTGTCGATCGCCCGCGCGCTGCGGGGCAGGCAACCCAGGCCGTTCCGGTTCGGTTACTACCACACGCCGGTGAGCCTGGGTCGAAACGACGCGGTCGTGCAGTTCACCCGCCCGGACGACAGCCCTCGCCGCGGGTGTCTGACCGGGCGGATGGCGGTCTGGTACAAGGAAACCGTGAGCGCTTCGCCCTGGCCGACCTACCGTCGCATGTCGCGGTTGCCCTCCTCCGGCGCGTTCTGGCCGCGCGGCGGCCGCTTCACCCGCCTGCGGGACGCCCGGTGACGCACTCGCCGGACGCTGACGAGCAGGTGTTCCACAGTCATCGCAACCTGCTGTTCTCGGTGGCCTACCGGATCCTCGGCAGCGCGGCCGACGCCGAGGACGCGGTGCAGGACGCCTGGATCAGCTGGTCCTCGGCGGACCGCTCCCAGGTCGCCGACCCGAAGGCGTACCTCGCCCGCATCGTGTCGAACCTCGCGTTGCAGCGTCTGCGCTCGGCCCGGCACCACCGCGAGACCTATCCGGGGCCGTGGTTGCCCGAACCCGTCCTGACCGAAGGGGACGCCGCCGACGCCGTCACCGACGCCGAGTCGGTGTCGATGGCGATGCTGGTGGTGCTGGAGACGCTCAGCCCGCTCGAACGCGCCGTGTTCGTCCTGCGGGAGGTCTTCGACTTCAGCCACGCGGAGATCGCGGCGGCGGTGGAGCGCTCCGAGGCGGCGGTCCGCCAGATCGCCCACCGGGCTCGCGAGCACGTTCGGGGCCAGCGGCAACGTTTCACGGCGGACCGGTCGCAGCAGCGCGGGGTCACCGAGCGATTCCTCGCCGCCGCGACCGGTGGCGACATCAACACCCTGCTGGAGCTGCTGTCTCCGGACGTCACGTTGTGGACCGACGGTGGCGGTAAGGTCCGCCAGGCCCTGCGTCCCATCAGGGGCGCGGGAACGGTCGCCGCGTGGTTCGCGGCCATCGCCACCGTCACCTACCAGGGCGTCGCGCCGCACGACATGCGCGCCGCTCTGGTCGAGATCAACGGGGGCCCGGGTCTGGTGTTCAGCGGTGCGGGTCGGGTGGTCGCCACCGTCTCCTTCGACATCGACGCCGGCGGTCGCATCACCGCCATCCACAACGTCGCCAACCCCGACAAGCTTCGCGCCGTCGCCGACGGCACCACCCACCACCTCGCGACGCGGTGAGCCGGCCGGCTCACCGTCAGCCGGTGCTGGTGAGGTCGGTGGTCGCCGCGAGTTCCGTGACCACGTCCAGGAAGCGGTGCAGCACGGGCGCGGTGTTGCCCGCCAACCACACCATCTCGGTGTACGCGTAGGCGCCGGTCAGCGGAACGAACACCACGCCGGTGCGGCGAAGACTCGCCGCCGAGCAGGCGAGCCGGGTGACGCCGAGCCCGGCGGCGACCAGGCCGAGGAGGCTCTGCACGCCGGCCTCCTCCTGAACGACGGTCGGTACGAAGCCCGCTTCCCGGAACTGGTCCTCGTAGGCGCGGTGCCAGGGTTCCCAGGAGCTGCGCGGGGTCATGACCCACGGTTCGTCCGCCAGGTCGGCGAGGGTCAACTCGTCGCGCCCGGCGAGCGGGTGGCCCTCGGGCAGCACCGCGCAGACCGGTTCGGTCGTCAGTCTCCTGGACTCCAGGCCGGGCACGAGCGGGGTCCGGGTGAAGGCGACGTCGAACCGCCCGTCGAGGACGCCCTGCACCAGTGTCGCGATGCTGGTGGACTCGGTGGCCAGGTGCAGGTCGGGGAGGTGCTGGCGGGCTGCCCGGACCACCGGGGGCAGCAGATGGTTGGCGACGGTGGTCAGGAAGGCGAGCCGGAGGGTGCCGACCTCACCCCGCAGGGCCCGTTCCACGACGGCGACGGCCTGCTCGGCGCGGTCGGTGACGGCGCGCGCCTCGGGCACGAACAGGGCACCGATGTCGGTGAGGGTGGTGCCGCGGCTGTCACGGTCGAACAGTTTCGCCCCGAGGGCGCGTTCCAGGGCGGTGATCTGCTGCGACAGCGACTGCTGGGCGATCATCAGGCGGGCGGCGGCACGGGTGAAGCTCAGCTCCTCCGCGAGGACCAGGAAGTACCGCAGTTGTCGCAGCTCAGGCGTGGCCACAGGAACAGACTGTAGCCACGCCAGGAAGAGCGTGTTGGCCGTCCGCACAGACCTCCGCGCACGATCGGTGTGAAGGGCGGCGCCGGCACACCGTACGCCGGTACGGCGAGCCGGCACGGCCACGTGAGGACACCCACCGAAGGAAGACGTTCATGTCGGAAACACGCGTCAGCACGCCGTTCAACGCCCAATCCACCGCCGTCGACGTCGTGGCCGGTGTCGACCTGACCGGGCAACGCGCCATCGTCACCGGCGCCTCGTCCGGCATCGGGGTGGAGACCGCCCGGGCGCTCGCCATGGCGGGCGCCGAGGTGACAGTGGCGGTACGGGACGTGCGGGCCGGAGAACGGACCGCGCGGGAGATCGGCGCCGGGACCGGGAACCGGCTGCTCCGGGTCGCGCCGTTGGACCTGTCCGACCAGCGGTCGGTCGCCGCGTTCGTGGCCGCCTGGGACGGGCCCCTGCACATCCTGGTCAACAACGCCGGGGTGTCGGCGACCCCCGAGATGCGCACGGCGGAGGGTTGGGAGTTGCAGTTGGCCACCAACCACCTCGGCCACTTCGCACTCGCCAACGGGCTGCACCGGGCGCTCGCCGAGGCCGGTGGGGCCCGCGTCGTTTCGCTGAGTTCCATCGCCCACGTTTCGGCCCCGATGGTCTTCGAGGACGTCAACTTCCGGGCACGCCCCTATGACCGTCTGCTCGCCTACGGCGAGTCGAAGACCGCCACCGCGCTGTTCGCCGTCGAGGCGAACCGGCGTTGGGCCGGCGACGGCATCACCGTCAACGTGGCCAACCCGGGCGCGGTCGTCACCAACCTGGGACGGCACCTCACCGAGGAGGACTACGCGCAGCTTCCGGCGTTCGACTTCAAGACCCCGCAGCAGGGGGCCGCGACCTCCGTGCTGCTCGCCGCGGGGCCGCAGCTGGAGGGCACCGGCGGCCGGTACTTCGAGGACTGCCAGCAGGCGGTGCGTCACGACCCGGCGGACCCGCTGCGCGGCGTCGCCGACCACGCGATCGACCCCACGGCGGCGGCGCGACTGTGGCAGCTGTCGCTGGACCTGTTCGCCGGCGCAGAGCGTGCCTGAACGCCCGGAAACGGCCGTGGGATCCCCCACGGCCGTTTCCGAAAGGCGCGGAACGCTCAGCCCTTGCGCAGCGGAGCGAGCGCCGCGCTCCAGGCGACCACCTGGTCGAGCGTGGCGGTCAGCGAGTCCTGGTGGAACTGGTTGGGCTTGAAGACGCTGAAGTTCTCGAAGTCGGTGAAGAGCGACAGCGCGACCTGCGAGCGCACGTCGGCCATCTGGAGCTCACCGGAGATCAGACGCAGGTGCTCCACGGCGCGCGTCCCGCCGACCGAGCCGTAGCTGACGAAGCCGACGGCCTTGTTGTTCCACTCGGCGTAGAGGAAGTCGATCGCGTTCTTCAGAGCGCCCGAGGTCGAGTGGTTGTACTCGGGGGTGACGATGATGAACCCGTCGAACGACGCGATCGTCTCGGCCCACCGCTTGGTGTGCGGCTGGGTGTACTGGCCCATCGAGGGCGGGTACGCCTCGTCGAGGTGCGGCAGCTGGTAGTCGAGCAGGTCGATCAGCTCGTACTCCGCGTCGGAGCGCTGCTTGGCGATGTCGAGCACCCAGCGGGCGACAGCCTCGCCGTTACGCCCCGGGCGGGTGCTTCCGAGAATGATCCCGATCCTGGTCATGTGTGGCGCCTTTCAGAGGTCCTTGCCTGACGACGGGAACGCTAACCGGTGCTTGATTGGTCAAGCAAATATGTGGCCTATGGGCGTAGTCACACGGAGGGTAAGCATTTGCTCAGTCAAACAAGTATGATAGGAGGATGCCCAACCCCTCCGCAGCGACTCCACAACCCCTCACCCCAGACGAGGAATCCCTGGTCCGCGCGCTGGGCCAGGTGATGCACGTCCTGCCCCGCGCGATCGACGCGGACATGGTCGGTGACCGTCAGCTGCCGCTCACCGAGTACACCGCGCTGATGAACCTCTCCGAGACACCGGAGCGGCGGATGCGCATGAACGAGCTCGCCGCGCTCTGCCACCTCTCCCTCAGCGGCATGACCCGCACGATCATCCGGCTGGAGACGCAGGGCCTGGTCCGACGGGAACGGTGCGAGGAGGACGCGCGCGGCTGGAACGCCGTCCTCACCGACGCGGGCTACGCCCGCCTGCAGGAGTCCTGGCCCAGTCACCTGGCCGCCGTACGCCGCCGGTTCCTCCAGCACTTCGAGGGCTTCGACCTCGCCCAGCTGGCCCGCGCGTTCCAGCAGGCCGGCACGGCCGACCCGACCGACTGAGCCGACGCCGGCCCGGTCGGTCGCCCTCCCATCCGGCCTCAGCCGAGCAGCCGGCCTTCGACCACCAGCGCCCACGCCAGCAACCCGAAGGCACCGGTCGACGCGACGGCGCGGACCACGTTGCCGCGTACCCAGGTGACCTCGAAGCGCGCCCGCAACGCCGCGAGGTCGGTGGCGTCGTCGACGTCGCCGGCGCGGGCCAGCACGTTGTTGAGCGGCACGTTGACCACGGCGGTGACGCCGAGCACCACCAGGTACAACACCAGCCCGGCGACGATCCACGGCAGCCCTGCCCGACGCTCGGCCCCCAGGTGCAGCGCCGCCGCCAGCAGCGTGAACAGCAGCGCGCCGCCGAAGCACACCGCGAACCAACCGTTGAGGATCGACTCGTTGATCCGCCGCATGGCGAGCACCAACGTCCGGTCGTCGGTGCGGGCCAGACCCGGCATGACCGCGTACGCGAAGGCGGCGAACAGCCCGGCGGTCAGGCCGGTGGTCACTGTGGCGGCGAACAGGCTCGCGGTACTCAGAACTCCCATCCGCCTATTGCACCCGTTGGCGTGCCCGCTGACCAAACGCGATAGCGGTCACCGGGCCCGAGCGTGGGCGGCCAGCGGGTTGGTGAGGGTGCCGACGAACTGGAGCGCCGCCGACGGGTCGGCCAGGTCGATCATCTGCTGGTTGTTGCGCAGTTGCAGCCGGTTGAGGCAGGACAGCGTGAACTCCGGGGCGAACAGGTCGTAGTGGCGGACCCGCTCGGCCAGGTGCGGCACCCGGTCGAAGTAGTCGGCGGCGCAGGCCGCGACAGTGCGCCAGAAGTCGTCCTCGGCGAGCACGCCCGCCTCGACCAGGACCGCGTTGAGGTGCCGCAGGAAGCAGTCCACCACGTCGGTGAAAATGGTCAGCAGCTTGGTGTCGTCGGGCACCTCGACGCGGATCCGCTCCACCGCCGCCGGCAGCTCGACAGTGTCGCTCATCACCGCGATCTCCTCGGCGATGTCCTTGAAGATCACCCGCTGGACGGTGTCCTGCTCGTCGAGGACCAGGATGACGTTCTCGCCGTGCGGCATGAAGGCCAGGTCGTGGGCGTAGAAGCTGTGCAGCAACGGGGTCAGGTAGGCGTCCAGGTAGCGACGCAGCCACACCTCGGGCACCAGGCCGGACCGGGCGATCAGCGCCGCCGCCAGTGAGCCGCCCTCGTCGTCGACGTGCAGCAGCGCGGCCATGGTGGACAGTCGCTCCCCCGGCGCCAGCTCGGGCACCGGGCTCTCCCGCCACAGGGCGGCCAACATCTTGCGGTACGGGGAGGTGCGCTCGGTCGCCGCCTCGTACTGCCGGTGCCGGTAACCCACAGCGGCCCGCTCCCGGATGACGGTCAGACCGGTGCCGGTCAGCACCTCGTCGGCGGCGATCAGGTCGGCCAGCCAGTCGTTGATCGCCGGGGTGGCCTCCATGTAGGCGGCCGACAGCCCCCGCATGAAGCCCATGTTCAGCACCGACAGCGCGGTCTTGACGTAGTGCCGGCCCGGCTCGCTGACGTTGAAGAAGGTGCGGATGGACTGCTGGGCGAGGTACACGTCCGGCCCGGGGCCGAGGTGCACCAGCCGCCGCTCGGCCAGCTCCCCGGCGAAGGTGACCGCCAGCTTGTTCCACCACTGCCACGGGTGCGCCGGGATCAGGTGGTAGTCGGCGAGGTCCAGCCCGAGATCGGCCATCGTGGCCGCGAACCGGGCCCGCGTCTCGGCGTCCAACTCGCTCTCGATGAGCGTGTCGTAGTCGAGGTCGGCGGCGCTGCTGAACGTCGAGTGGTCCCGGTGCGCGGCCAGCCACTCCAGCCGCACCGGCGCTGCGGCCTCCGGGGCGTACCGGTGGTACTCGTCGACGCCGAACCCGAGCCGGCCGTTGTTCGCCACGAAGCAGGGGTGGCCCTCGGTCATCGAGGTCTCGATGGTCTGGAAATCCGCCTCGGCCAGCTCGGCGGCGCTCGGCGCCGCCTGGGTCAGCTTGTACGCCGTACCGGCCAGCGTCGAGGTGATCTCCTCCAGATAGACCGGGAGCACCCGCGCGGAGAGCCCGAGGGTGTCGCGCAGTTCGACGATGAGGTCCACCGCGTCCGGGGCCAGGGCGCTGCCGTCGCGGTGTCGGGTGATGCTGTCCGCGTCGATCTGCCAGTGCGCCAGGGCGAGCACCCGCGCCGCGAACCGGTAGGTGACAGTGCCGTCGTCGCTGCGGACCTCGTACCACTGCCGGTCGTCGGGGCCGGCCACGGCCTCCGGGGTGAGCAGCCGCTCGTGGGTGAACTCGGCGAGGGCCTTGCGGACCAGCAGCCGGTTGGCCCGGGCCCAGCGCTGCGGGGTGAGGTGCCCGACCGGGTCGCCGGGGGCGTTGTGCGCCGTGGCGACGGGCGGGTGGGTGGGTACGGCGGTGGTGGTCACGCCGGGGCTCCTTCGGTTCGGGTGACAGCGGCGCGGTCGGCGGCGACGCGGTCGGAGGCAGCCTGGAACTGGGCTCGGGTGCAGACGCTGAGCAGCGCGTCCTTCTCGGGCTTGGCGATCGGGCCGACGACAGCGAAGCCGACGGCGGCGTTCAGCGCGTGCACTGCGGTGTTGCGCACGTCCGGTTCGACCACCACCCGTCGGGTCGTCGGGTCGTCGAAGAGCCACGCCATGACGGTGCCGATCACCGCCCGGGTGAAGCCGTGCACGGGGGCGTCGACCGGCGCACAGAGGAAGTGCATGCCCACGTCACCGGGCTGGTGGTCGTACAGGCCGACCAGCTCGACGTGGGCCGGGTCGTAGCGCTCCGCCAGGAAGGCGGGACTCCCCCGCCACAGGCCGAGGTACGCGTCGTGGTGCGGGTGCTCGGCGATGCGCCGGTACTCCTCGGCGACCTGGACCAGGTCGGCGTCCTGCATCATCCAGAACGCCGCCTTCGGGTGGGTCACCCAGGCGTGCAGCAGCGCCGCGTCGGCGTCCGGATCGAGCGGCCGCAGCGCGAACTCACCGAGCCCTTCGTCGACCCGGGTGAAGACGCTCGTCACGACGACACCCCGAACTCCTGGAAGGTGATGCTCTTCTCGATCGGGTAGTGCTCCCGGCCGAGCAGCTCGCGGATGATCCAGGAGTTGCGGTAGGCGCCCATGCCGAGGTCCGGTGAGGTGATGCTGTGCGTGTGGGTGCCCGCGTTCTGCAGGAAGATGCCCCGCCCACTGTGGTCGATGCTGTAGTTGCGGGCCACGTCGAAGCGGCCGTGCGCGTCCCAGCGGATCCGGTCTGACACCGGCGTGAGGAACTCCGGCACCCGGTAGTGGTAGCCGGTGGCCAGCACCAGCCCCTCGGTACGCAGCACGAAGTCGCGCTCCTGCTCCACCTGACGCAACCCCAGCGTGTACTGCCCGTCCTGGTGCTCGGCGCTGACCAGCTCGGTGTTGGTGAGCAGGCGGGTGTTCACCGGCCCGTCCACGCTGTGCGCGTAGAGCAGGTCGAAAATGTCGTTGATCAGGTCGGCGTTGATCCCCTTGAACAGGCCCTTCTGCTCGGACTCCAGCCGGTAGCGGGTCGCCTCGGGTAGCGCGTGGAAGTAGTCCACGTAGTCCGGTGAGGTCATCTCCAGCGTCAGCTTGGTGTATTCGAGCGGGAAGAACCGCGGCGACCGGGTCACCCAGTTGAGCTGGTAGCCGTACCGGTCGATGTCGCCGAGCAGGTCGTGGTAGATCTCGGCGGCGCTCTGCCCGCTGCCCACCACCGTGATGCTGCGCTTGGTGCGCAGCGCCGAGCGGTGCTCCAGGTAGTGGGAGTTGTGCACGGCGTCGCCCGGCAGGTCGGCCACGGCCGGGGGCAGGTGCGGCGGGGTGCCGGTGCCGAGCACCAGGTGCCGGGCCCGGTACTGCACGGTCTCCCCCGTGCCGGTGCTGGCCCGCACCACGTACCGCTCGTCGGCGCTGTCGTACTCCACAGTGGTCACGCTCTGGCCGAAGCGCAGGTTCGGCAGTTTCGCCGCCGCCCACCGGCAGTACGCGTCGTACTCACTGCGCAGCGGGTAGAAGCTCTCCCGGATGTAGAACGGGTAGAGCCGGCCGATCTCCTTGAGGTAGTTGAGGAAGGAGTACGGCGACGTCGGGTCGGCGAGGCTGACCAGGTCGGCGATGAACGGGGTCTGCAACCGGGCTGACTCCAGCAGCATGCCGGGGTGCCAGGCGAGGCTCGGCCGGGCCTCCAGGAACACCCCGTCGAGCTCGTCGATCGGCGCGGTGAGGCAGGCCAGGCCCAGGTTGTACGGGCCCAACCCTATGGCGATGAAGTCGTGGGTGGACATCGGGGTCTCCAGGCGCGGGTTCGTGGTCACCGGCGTCAGCCGACGGGGCAGGTCCATCGGCGTCAGCCGACGGGGCAGGTCAGGTCGGCGTCGACGTGGTCGTGCACGTACTGACCGGCGTGGGTGGCGATCAGGTCGAGCACGTACCCGACGTCGTCGACTGTGGTTTCCGGGTTGAGCAGTGTGAACTTCAGGAAGTGCCGGCCGTCCACCCGGGTCCCGGCGACCACTGCGAGACCGGACGCCGCGAGGGCCTCCCGGGCGTGCAGGTTGGCGGCGTCGGCCAACTCCCGGCCGGGGCCGGTGGGCAGGTAGCGGAACACCACGGTGCTCAGCTCCGAGCGCGTCACCACCTCGAAGCGCGGGTCCTCGCTGACCAGTTGCCAGGCGTCGGCGGCGCGGTCGACGACCTCGTCGAAGAGCCCGCCGAGCGCGTCCGGGCCCATCACCCGCAGGGTGAGCCAGAGCTTCAGCGCGTCGAAACGGCGGGTGGTCTGCAAGCTCTTGTCGACCTGGTTGGGGATGCGCTGCTCCACCATCCGGGCCGGGTTGAGGTAGTCGGCGTGGTAGGTGACGTGCCGCAGCGTCCGCCGGTCGCGGACCAGCAGCGCGCTGGAGCTGACCGGCTGGAAGAACGACTTGTGGAAGTCCACGGTCACCGAGTCGGCCCGCTCGATGCCGTCGAGCAGGTGCCGGCGCGTCGGCGAGACGAGCAGACCGCAGCCGTACGCGGCGTCCACGTGCAGCCACACGCCGGCTGCCGTGCAGATCCCGGCCAGGTCCGTGAGCGGGTCGATCGAGCCGAAGTCGGTGGTTCCGGCGGTGCCGACGACGGCCATCACCACCAGCCCGGCCTGCCGGCACCGGGCGATCTCCTCGCGGACGGCGGCCGGCCGGATCCGTCGCCGGGCGTCGGTGGGTACCGCGATCACCGCGTCCGGGGCGAGGCCGAGCAGTTTGGCCGACTTCTGCACGCTGAAGTGACCGGCGGCGGAGGTGAGCACGCGCAGCCGGGGCAGCAGTTCGGCACGCGCCGCCGGGCCGATGGCGTCGGCGCACGCCTCCTCCCGGGCCAGCAGCAGCGCCTGGAGGTTGGACTGGCTGCCGCCGCTGGTGAAGATGCCGTCGGCGCGGTGACCGAGGCCGATCCGCTCGGCCGTCCAGTCGATCAGCCGGCGCTCGATGAGGGTGGCTCCCGCGCTCTGGTCCCAGGTGTCCAGCGAGGAGTTCACGGCGGTGAGCACCGCCTCACCGAGCAGTGCCGGGATGGCCACCGGGCAGTTGAGGTGGGCCAGGTAGCGGGGGTGGTGGAACCAGACGGCGTCGCGCAGGTAGACGTTCTCCAGCTCGTCGAGGGCGGCGCCGGCGTCGCCCAGCGGACGGTCCAGGTCCACCCGGTCGACCAGGGGGGCCAGCTCGGCCGGCGTGATCCCGGTGCCGGGACGGTCCACGGTGGCCACTCGGCGGGCTACCCGGTCGACGCCGTCGGCGATCGTCCGGCGGTACTGCTCGACCGAGCCGCCGTGCAGCAGCTGGGCCCGCGCGGCGGTTGACGCCGGTGGCGGCGTGGTGGTCTCGACGGGGTACGTCGGCACGGTCACGGAATGTCCTTCCACGTTCTCGACGAGGGGCAGCCGGAACCCTCCCCGGCGCGGCGGTGCGCCTCGGGGCAGTGCTGCCGATCGGTTGGGGTCGTCAGTCAGGCGGTGGCGCCGGCCAGCGCCTCGGCACGCAGGTCCTCTTCGGACAGTCCGCGTCGCCAGTAGCCGGCGAAGGTCACCCTCCGGCGGTCGAAGCCGCGCTCGTCGACGAGGTGCCGGCGCAGCGCCCGCACCACGCCGGACTCACCGGCGATCCAGGCGTACGGGGTGCCGCCGGTGGGGAGCCGGGCGGCGCGCACGGAGCTGACCAGCAGGTCACTCCCGGGCGGTGTGCTGCCCCGCACGATCCACCTGATCTCGACGTCGGCAGCGGTGGGCAGGTCGGTGATGTCCGCGGCGTCGGGCACCTCGATCCAGGCGCGCACCCGGGTGCCGGCGGGCAGCCAGGCCAGGATGCCCTCCACGGCCGGCAGCGCGGTCTCGTCGGCGGCGAGCAGTACGAGGTCCGTGCCGTCCGGCGGGCGGAAGCAGACGCTGCGGTTGTCGGGCACCGCCGGGCCGAGCAGCAGCACCCGGTCGCCGGGGCCGGCCAGGGCGGCCCAGCGGGAGGCGGGGCCGGTGTCGCCGTGGCTGACGAAGTCGATGTCGACAGCGGTCTCGGCCGGGCGGTGCTCCCGGATGGTGTACGAGCGCAGCACCGCGCGGACGTCCGCCGGCAGTGCCCGCCAGCCGCCGAACCAGTCCTCGCCCTGCTCGACCGGGACCACCGGGGCGTGCTGCCCGGGGTGCGGCAGGAACAGCGAGACGCTCTGGTCCCGGCCGCCGCCGGCGAAGTCGGCCAGCTCCGCGCCACCGAAGGTGACCCGGATCAGCGAGGCGCCGACCCGACGGGCCCGGACGACGTGCGCGGCGTAGAAGCGGTACTGCGAGGCGATCGGTGCGGTGGCGCTCGTACTCATGGCGTCAGCTGACCTTCTTCGCGTTCCGGATGGCGGTGGCGAGGTTCTCCAGCAGCGGCGCTGAGCCGGCGTACGAGAAGCGGGGTACCGCGTCCCACGGGCTCACCTGGTTGGCCTTGACTGCCGGCAGTTGCTGCCAGGTCGGCTTGGCGGTGAGGTCCTTGGCCTGCAAGGCGGTACTGCGGTTGTCCAGCAGGATCAGGTCGGCCGGGAACTTGCCGGCGCTCTCCCAGCTCAGCGCCTCGAAGTAGTCGCCGGCTTCGAGCTTGGTGGGGACCACGATGTCGACGCCCAACTCGGCGAAGTACATCAGGTCGGTGCTGACCTTCGGGTTGGAGACGTAGAAGAGGTCGGGGCTGCCGGAGCAGGCCATCACCTTGATCCCGGGGTTGGCCTTGACCGCCTGCCGGACCGCCTCGGCGGCGGCGTCGAAGCGGGCCTTTCCGTCGGTGACCTTCTTCGCGGACAGGTCCGCGCCGAGCGACTCGGCCAGCGCCGCGTACCGCTCGATGGGCTTGGTCATCGGCACCCGGGCGGTGGTGATCGCCACACTGGGCGCCAGCGGGAGGATCTTGGCCTTGCTCTCGTCCGGCACGTACCAGAGCGCGTCCGGGTCGTACATGTGGGTGACCAGCAGTTCGGGGCGTAGCGCCGCGTACTTTTCCAGGCTGAACTCGCCCCACACGTTGCCGAGGATCTCGACGCCCTCGACGTTCAGGTCGCCGGCCTGCGGCTCGGCCGTGCCGTCGGCACGCCTGGTCTCACCGAACACGCCCACGAGCTGTTTGTCGAGACCGAAATCGATCAGGGCCGCCGCGACACCGGTGAAGGCCACCACGCGGGTCGGACGCGCCGGGGCCTCAACCTTCGTGCCGCGGTCGTCGGTGAACGACCAGGGGCCACTTCCGTTTCCGGCGGCGGGTTTCGCGGCGTCGTCCTTGCCACAGGCGGCGAGCAGGGTGGCCAGCGTGGCAGCGCCACCGGCGGCCAGCAGGCCACGGCGGGAGAGGCGGCGGGCGGACAGGGCATCGGGCATGGTGTTGTCTTTCGATCAAGGGTTGGCCGGACTCGACCAGGGCAGCGGGGTTAGGTTAGCCTAACCTCGGTCATTGTCAACAGCGGTTCGCCGTGTCGCCACCACCCCGGAGCCCACACTGGACGCCACACCCACCGTCACCCGACCGGCACCGCCCGTGCCGGCCAGGGAAACGGCCGCACCCCCGAGCCGGCGTGGCCGTCGGGCGGCCCGCGCCGCCGGCCTCGTCACCGCCGTGGCACTGCTCGCGGTGATCGTGGTGCTCAGCATCGCGGTCGGCGCGAAGGCCATGCCGCTCGCCGACGTCTGGTCCGGGTTGCTGCACCGCGACGCCACCGAGTACGCCGTGGTGCATCGGATGCGCCTGCCCCGCACCCTGCTCGGGCTGCTCGCCGGCACCGCCCTCGGTGTGGCAGGCGCGGTCATGCAGGCCCTCACCCGCAACCCACTCGCCGACCCCGGGCTGCTCGGCATCAACGCCGGCGCGTCCGCGGCCGTCGCCACCGCCGCCGCGTTCCTGGGCGTCACCGCCGTCGGCGGGTACGTCTGGTTCGCGCTGCTCGGCGCGGCGGCGGTGACCGCGCTCGTCTACACCGTCGGCGGCGGACGCGGCGCCACCCCGGCCCGACTCGCGCTGGCCGGGGCGGCGCTCAACGCCACCCTCTACTCCTACGTGAGCGCGGTGATGCTGCTGGACACCGCGTCGCTGGAGCGGCTGCGTTTCTGGACGGTCGGCTCACTGGCCAGCGCGGACTCCGCGACCGTCACCCGGGTGCTGCCGTTCATCCTCATCGGGCTGCTGGTCGCGCTCGGCGCCGCTCGTCCGCTGAACGCGCTGGCGCTCGGCGATGACGCGGCGCGAGCCCTCGGCGCGCGACCCGCGCTGATCCGCGCCGCCGTGATCGTCGCCGTCACCCTGCTCTGCGGCGCGGCGACCGCCGCGTGCGGACCGATCGTCTTCGTCGGGCTGCTGGTGCCGCACCTGGTCCGCGCCCTGACCGGCCCGGACCTGCGCTGGCTGCTGCCGTACTGCGCGGTGCTCGCACCGGCGTTGCTGCTCGGCGCCGACGTGCTCGGCCGGGTGCTGGGCCGCCCCGGAGAACTCCAGGTCGGCATGGTGACCGCCGTGCTGGGCGGCCCGCTCTTCCTGTGGCTGGTCACCCGCCGACCGGTGGCGCAACCGTGACAGTTCTGCGTACTTCATGGGGGTTGTCGCTGCGGTTCCGGCCCCGCGCGTTGGGCGTCGGGGCCGGCGCGGCGGTGCTCGCCGCCGGGTTCGGTCTGGTGGCCCTGGGCAGTGGTGACTACCCGATGGGGCCGGCGGACGTGCTACGCACGCTGACCGGCGGTGGCAGTGCGGCGGAGCAGTTCATCGTGCTCGAGCTGCGCCTGCCCCGGCTGGTCACCGCCCTGTTGGTCGGTGCGGCCCTGGCTCTCGCCGGCACGGTGTTCCAGTCGCTGGTTCGCAACCCGTTGGGCAGCCCGGACATCCTGGGCTTCACCCAGGGCGCGTCGACCGGGGCGCTGGTGGTGGTCGTCCTCGGTGGCAGCAGCCTGGCGTTGGCCGGCGCGGCGGTCGTCGGTGGCCTCGGCACCGGCCTGGTGATCTACGCGCTCGCCTGGCGGCGCGGAGTGCACGGCTACCGGCTCATCCTGGTCGGCATCGGGGTGGCCGCGATCCTGACCGGCGTCAACGGCTACCTGCTGACCCGGGCGCCTCTGATGGAAGCCGCCCGCGCGGTGCTCTGGCTCACCGGCAGCCTGGACGGGCGAGGCTGGGCCAACGCCGGGCCGCTGCTCGCCGTCCTGGTCGTGTTGGCGCCGCTGGTGCTCGTCGGCTGCGCCCCGGCGCTGCGGATGATGGAGTTGGGCGACGACGCGGCCAGCGCCCTGGGCGTGCCGGTGCGCCGGCTGCGCCTGGTGCTGCTCGCTGCCGCCGTGCTGCTGGTCTCGTTCGCGGCGGCCGCCGCCGGGCCGGTGTCCTTCGTGGCGCTCGTCGCCCCGCACGTGGCGAAACGTCTGACCCGGGCCCCGGGCCCGAACCTGCTGCCGTCGATGGCCGTCGGCGCGGCGCTGCTGGTCGGGGCCGACCTGGTGGCGCAGCGCGCGTTCGCCGGGCACCAACTCCCGGTCGGCGTGGTGACCGGCGTGATCGGCGGCGGCTACCTGGTCTGGCTGCTGGCGATGGAACGTCGGGCGGGCCGGCTGTGAACACCAGTGACGCCCTCGAAGGAGCACCCATGCGACCCGGCGAATCCCGACTCGGCGGCACCGCGCTGACCCTCGCCTACGACCAGCGCACCATCGCCGAGAACCTGACCGTGGCGGTGCCCGACAGGTCCTTCACGGTGATCATCGGCCCGAACGCGTGCGGCAAGTCGACGCTGCTGCGCGCCCTGTCCCGGATGCTTCGCCCCAGCGCCGGTGCGGTGCTGCTGGACGGACGGGACATTCACGATCTGCGGGCCCGCACTGTGGCCCGTACGCTCGGCCTGCTGCCGCAGTCGTCGATCGCACCGGACGGCATCAGCGTCGCCGAGCTGGTCGCCCGGGGCCGCTACCCCCACCAGGGGCTGCTGCGGCAGTGGTCCCGCGAGGACGAACGGGTGGTCGAGGAGTCGATGGCCGCGACCGGGGTCGGCGACCTCGCCGACCGGGCGGTGGACGAGTTGTCCGGCGGGCAGCGGCAGCGGGTCTGGATCGCCATGGCGCTGGCCCAGCAGACGCCCCTGCTGCTGCTCGACGAGCCGACCACGTACCTCGACATCGCCCACCAGATCGAGATCCTGGACCTCTGCGCCCGGTTGCACGAGGAGCAGGGCCGCACCCTTGTCGCCGTTCTGCACGACCTGAACCACGCGGCCCGCTACGCCACCCACCTGATCGCCATGCGCGACGGGCGCGTGGTGGCCGCCGGGGAGCCGGCGTCGGTGGTCACCGCCGACCTGGTGGCGGAGGTGTTCGGGCTGCCCTGCCGGGTGATCGACGACCCGGAGACGGGCACCCCGCTGGTCGTCCCCGCGGCCCGACGCCGTGCCACCACAGTGGCCCCGGAGCCGGCGTGAGCGAGCACAGCGGCCGGCGCTTCCGCGACCCGTGGGGGGTGCCGCACCTGCGGGCCGACGACCCGCTCGCGCTGGCGGCAGCGCAGGGCCGGGTGACCGCGTACGACCGGGCCTGGCAGATCGAGGTCGAACGGCACCGCGCCCAGGGCACCAGCGCGGCGTTCCTCGGCCCCGACGCGCTCGGCTGGGACCGGTTCGTCCGGCAGGTCCGGCTCGACGACACCGCACGCCGCTGCCACGCGGCACTGGACCCGGCGACCTCCGAGTGGGTGGGCGCCTACGTGCACGGCGTCAACGCCGCTCTCGCCGCCGGGGCGGCCCGGTCACCGGAGTTCGCCGCCACCGGGCTGCGCCCGGGTCGGTGGGAGCCGTGGACGCCGCTCGCGGTCTGGCTGGGCCACCACATCCTGTTCGCCGGGTTCCCCGGCAAGCTCTGGCGCGAGCACGTGGCGCAGCGGCTCGGGCCGGACGCGGTCGACCTGTTCGCCACCGACGGACCGGCAGTGGCCGGCAGCAACGGGTGGCTGCTCGCCGCCGAGCGCACCGGCACCGGGGCCGCGCTGCTCGCCGGCGATCCGCACCGGTTCATCGAGGATCCCGGCGTCTACCAGCAGATCCGGCTGGCCTGCCCGGAGTACGACGTGGTCGGGTTGGCGGTGCCGGGTGTGCCGGGCATCGCGCACTTCGGGCACGCCGGTCCGGTGGCCTGGGCGATCACCAACGCGATGGCCGACTACCAGGACGTGTACGCGGAGCGGCTGCGCCGCGACGGCCCCCGGGTGCAGGCGCTCGGCCCGGACGGCTGGCGACCGGCGCACCGCCACGTCGAGACGATCGAGGTGGCCGGGGCCGAGCCGGTCGAGGTCGAGGTGGTGGAGACCGATCGTGGTCCGGTGATCGCCGGTGGGCCGGACGACGAGAATGCCGTCAGCCTGCGCTACCCGCCCCGGGTCCGGGGCGACCTCGGTTTCGCGACGCTGCCGGAGCTGCTGCGCGCCCGCACCGTTGCCGACGTGGACCACGCGCTGCGGCACTGGGTGGAGCCGGTCAACGTGGTGCAGGCGGCGGACACCGCCGGAGGGCTGTTGCACCGGGTCGCCGGTGCGGTGCCGGTGCGGCACCCGGGAAACGGCCGGCGGGTGGTCCCCGGATGGGACGCCGCGTACGCCTGGCAGGGCTGGCACGCGCCGATGCCCCGCGCCGAGGTGGTCGGTCGGTCGGTGATGGCCAACGAGCGCGGGCTGGCGGCGCCACTCGGGGTGGAGTTCGCCGCACGGCACCGGGCGCATCGCATCGCCGAGCTGCTCGACGCCCGTTCGGCCTGGACGGCCGACGAGATGGCCTCGGTGCACACCGACACGTACCTGGGCGCCGCCGGGCCGCTGCTGGAGGTCCTCGCCGAGTCGACGGACCTCGGTCCGGCCGCCGCCGCGCTGCGTGAACGACTGCTGCGCTGGGATCGTCGGATGGCCGCCGACAGCACTGACGCGGCGGCCTACGCCCTCCTGCGGGCGGCTGTCGTACGCCGGATCGCCGCCCACCCGGCGTTGGCCGAGCTGGCCGAGCTGCCCGCGTACCCCGAGGTGTTCGCGCCCTGGCTGGCGCTGACGCCGCGCGTCGGTCACGCGCTGGAGCACCTGCTCGGTGCGACCCCGCTGCCCGGTGTGGACATCCCCGCGCTGGTACGCGCGGCGGCCGAGGAGGTCGGCGACGCGGCGGCCGGGCAGGTGCCCTGGGGGGACCTGCACCGGCTGGCGCCGTGGCGGGCCCTGCCCGGCCCGGACACCGGGCCCGGCCCCCGGCTCGACGGTGACCACGACTGTGTGTTGGCCACCTCCAGCGTGCCCGGGGTCACCCACTGGTGCTTCCGGGGGCCGGCGGCGCGCTTCGTCTGGGACCTGGCCCGCCGCTCGGACAGCCGCTGGGTGGTCCCCCTGGGCGCCTGCGGGGTGCCCGGCGACCCGCACCACGACGACCAGAGCGCCGCCTGGCTGGCCGGCGACCTGCTGCCGGTCATCACGGACTGGGATCAGCTCGCCGAGGAACTGCACTGACGGCACCGGCCGCCGCTCGGGTGTGTCGCGCACCCCGAGCGGCGGCCGGCCGCAGTGCTGTCAGCGCAGGCCGAACGCCCGGCTGATGCTCTGGCTCACTGTGTTGCCGGCGGTGTCGCGTGCCGTGGTGCGCAGGCTCACGAAGCCGGCCTTCGCCGGTGCGGCCAGCGAGGTACGCCAGCCGTCGCCGTGCCGGGTCAGCCGCTGCTTCTGCCAGGTCGCCCCGTCGTCGTAGGACACCTCGACGGTCACCGCCCCGATCGTGCCGGTGACATCGGGCAGGTGGGAGGCGACAACGGTCAGCGGTGCCCGCCGCGACGCCGTGCCGGCGGAGTCGATGTCCACCTGGTAGTCAAGCTGGATCATCGGCAGGACCTCGGCCGACTCCTCCCCGGTGACCGCCGAGTGGAAGCCCCACTCGGTGCGGGTCTGCCGGGAGTACGGGTTGGTCCAGGCAGCCCGGTCGTTCTCCACCACCAGCCGGTACGGCAGTCGCTGAGACCCCAGCCCGGAGACCTGGAGGTACTCGGCGTTACCCCAGTTCAGCTCCTTGTCACCCTGGTAGAGGGTGGTCCGGTTGACCATGTCGTAGTTCGCGTACGCCTCACCGATGTGACCGCCCCCGTCGCCCCACCCGGGCGCGGGCAGGTAGACGGTGTCCAGGTACCGGACCGGCACGTAGCTGCCGCCCATCCGGGGTCGCTGGATCGGCCCGAACCAGGTGACGGCGCTCGGCTTGCCGGCCGGGTACGTGGTCACCGCCATCACGTGTTGACCGGTCTCGCCGGCGATGAACGCGTCGTCGATCCACCGCTGGTCGGCACTCACCCAGTCGGTGCGTCGGCCCTGCGCCGGGGCCGGCTCCTGGTTGCTCGACGCCCAGCCGCGCCAGACGTCGGTGCGGAACTCCAGCGCCTTGCCCTGCCGGTAGTTGCGGAACTCCACGTCGACCCGGGCCAACTGCCGCTTCGTGGGCCGGTAGGTGGGGTCGGCCGGCACCGTGCCGGTCCAGTGGTGCGCCACGTCGTACAGGTAGCTGGTCTCCGGGTGCGACTCGACGGTGAGCCGCACCGCGCCCCGCTCCAAGGCGGCGATGAGCTGCCCGCCCTCGTCGGCGCCGAGGGTCGCCACTGTCACCGGGGCCGGGCTCTCCGGGCTCCACGCCGCCTCGTCCCACGGCTGGAGCCGGCCGACGCCGTCGTTCACGACGAGCAGCAGCTTCGCCCCGGCCGCCGCGGCGGCCTGCGCCTGGGTGGCGATGTCCACACTGTCACTGCGGCGCACCACCACGGCCCGGTCCCGGACCGGACGCTTGGCCAGCCCCGCCGCCGACGCGTCGGCGACGTAGACCGCGTCCAACTGGCGACGACCGGCCGGCAGCGCCGGGGTCGCCCGCTTCACCAACAGATCGTCGTACGAGCGACCGCCCGCCGAAACGGTCAGGGCCGGCTGCTCCAGCCGCCACCGGGCACCGAACTCGAACTCGCCGTCGGTCACCGGACGGCTCGTCGGCAACGCCCACATGCTGTCGTACGAATCGTCGGGCAGCACCTGGCTCTCGGTGAGACCGTTCTTCGTGGACCGGTGGATGTCCATCCGCAGCGCGCTCGCGGTGGCCTCCTGCGGCACCCGGGCCTGCACCTGTCGGGCGGCGCGCGCGTCCAGGGTGACGGTGCGGTCGCGGTCCAGGTTCACGTCGGTGAAGCTGAGCATCGCCATGCCCTTGGAGTGCGGCCCGTGCGCGCCCCGCACGTCCGCGGAGATCCAACCGTTCCAGCTTCCCACCGGCAGCCGCAGCGTGGCGGTGCCGCTCTCGGGCAGGTCCACGGCGGTGAAGAGGGTGTCGGCGGTGAGGATGACCTTGCCGACGAGCGGCTTGCCGTCGCGGTCCTTGGCGACCAGCGTCAGGTTCTGCCGCTGGCCCTCCTTGCCGGCGCCGATCAGGGTGCGCCCGCGCACCGCACCGGTGTCGTCGGTGGCGACGATCATGCCGCTGACCTGCTTCTCCACCGGCAGCTTGTCGTACGCGGCGGTCACCGTCACGGTGGCGGTGCCGCCTGCGGGCACTGTGACCCGGTCGGCGGAGAGCGCGAACAGTCCGGCCGGCGCGGTGGCCGCGTCGAGGGCCAGCCTCAGGTCGACCGGCGCGCTGCCGAGGTTGGTGTAGGTGACCGTACGGTCAACTGTCGTGCCCGGCTGCTGCGGCCACGCCTGGAAGCCGGAGTAGGCGCTCGGGGTAGCGAAGACGGTGGCGTGCGCGGCGGCGACCGCGTCGACCCGGCCGGCACCCGCCTGGTACGGGGTGTACTCGGGGGTGGCCTTGACCGTGCTGACCAGCGCTTCCTTGATCCGCTGACCGGTCCAGTCCGGGTGCGCGGCGGCGACCAGCGCGGCCGTGCCGGCCACGTGCGGGGTGGCCATCGACGTGCCGCTCATCAGCGTGTAGTCGCCGGAGCCCCGCACGAGGTGCGAGCGGGCCGCCAGGATGTCCACGCCGGGGGCGGTGATCTCGGGCTTGAGCCCGCCGTCGCCGGCGCGTGGCCCCTGGCTGGAGAAGTCGGCGAGGTGGTCGGTGTTGTCGACGGCGCCGACTGTGAGCGCGGAGTCGGCGGCACCTGGGCTGCCGATGCTGGCCGGGCCGCTGTTGCCGGCGGCGATCACGAAGAGGGCACCGGTCTCGGCGCTGAGTCGCTCGACCGCCTGGCTCATCGGGTCGCTGCCGTCGGTGGCCTCACCGCCCAGGCTCATGCTGACCACCCGGGCCTTCTGCTCGCGGGCCGCCCACTCCATGCCGGCGATGATCCACGAGTTCTGTCCGCTGCCCTCACTGTTGAGCACCTTGCCGATGTGCAGGCGGGCACCCGGGGCGACACCCCGCTCGGCGCCACCGGACGCGGCGCCGGTGCCGGCGATCGTCGAGGCGACGTGCGTGCCGTGGCCCTTGTAGTCGAGGATGTCGGGCTCCTCGGGCACGAAGCTGCTGGACTCGGCGATCTGGCCGACGAGATCCGGGTGTTCGGCGTCCGCACCCGAGTCGAGCACCGCGACGTCGACACCGGCGGCGGTGTTGCCCTCGGCCCACAGCTTCGGCGCGCCGATCTGCGCGGTGGACTCGGCCAGGTCCGCGTGCACCCGACCGTCCAACCAGACCTTGGCGATGCCGTTGGCCAGGGTCGGGGCGGCACCCGTACGCCGGGTCGAACCGGCGGTCAGCGCGGTCCAGAACCGGTCGGCGGTGGCGCGCTGGCGGGTCAGCGCCGCGCCCTGCACGCTGTCCAACGGTCGGACCAGTTCCGCGCCGTCGACGGTGGGGCGGGTGCGGTTGCGGGCCGCCGTGTCGGTCATCGTGACGATCAGCGGAAGCGCGTCGGTGTGCGCGTCGTCGTAGCCGTCGGCGATGAGGTCGGTGACGTTGAACAGCTGCCGGTCCAGCAGACCACTGGTCACATAGGACAGCGCGGCGTCCGGGTAGACGTAGGTGTCGCCGTCGCGCACGGTGCGGTGGAAGCTCGGGGTGCTGCCGTCCGGCCGGCGCACTGTCGACACCGTGCTGCCGTCCGCCGCGGTGGTGACGGTGACCGTGTCACCGGTGATCAGGGTGACGGTGGACGCGCGTCCGGCGGCGGCCGGGGGTTGACCCGCGGGGCGGTCGGGGTTGTTCGGCGGGGCGGCGGCCGCTCCCGCGCCGGGTGGGGTGAACCCGGCCGCCAGGGTGAGGGCGGCGCCGAGGGCGATCAGCCCGGATCGGCGGCGCCGGTGAGACAGAGCCACGATGACCTCTTTGTGTCGAGAAGTGGTACGCACCACAGCATCGACGCAGAGCCCACCCCAACCGCGCACCGCGCCCCGACGCACTTACGCCATGGCGCAACCCCGCCACCCTCCCCCGCTCTCCCCCCGACCGCGCACTCACCCCGACTGCGCGTCCCGCCTCGATCCCCGTCGATCTTGCACTTGCTGTCGCGACCAAAGGCGCGAATCGGGGCGCATCGACAACCGCAAGTGCAGGATCGGCGAGAGGGGCGGACGGGGAGGGCGGGAGGGTTAGGGGGTGGGGCGGGTCAGGGTGGCGAGGGCGTCCAGTTGGGTGGGGTCGGAGAGGGCGGAGCCGACGGCCACCACGCGTACGCCTGCTTGCAGGAACGCGCCGGCGTTGCTCGCGTCGAGGCCGCCGGTGGCGACGAAGCGCAACTGCGGCAGCGGGCCGGCGACGGCCTTGAACCAGGCCGGGCCGAGGGAGACAGCGGGGAACGCCTTGAGCCAGGTGAGGCCGTGCCGCAGTGCCTGCTGGGCCTCGGTCGGGGTGGCCACACCGGGCAGGTGCGGCAGGCCACGCGCGGCGGCGGCGTCGGCGACCGCGAGGTCCAGGCCGGGCGCGACGGTGAACCGGGCGCCCGCGTCGGCCGCCGCGGCGACCTGTTCGACGTCGAGCACGGTGCCGGCGCCGACGATCCGGTCGCGCTCGGCGCCCGCCTCGACGGCGGCCCGCAGCGCCGGGACCGCGTCGGCGGTGGCCACCGGAACCTCCACCACGTCGATGCCGAGATCCCAGGCACGCTCGGCGAGCCGAACGGTCTCGGCGACCGGCAGGCCGCGCAGGATCGCCATCACCCGGGCGCCGCCGAAGATGTGGTCGAAGTCCGGTGTGGTCATGGTGCACTCCATCCGAGGTCGCGGTGGGACTGTTGCTGCTGGTCGGGTCGCAACCCGCCGGCCCGACTCAGGTCGTCGCCCCCGGGTCGGTCAGGTCGAGCGGCGACCAGGCGTCGTCGGGGGCGTCGATGAGTTTCTCGAACCAGGCCCACGGCGGGACCGGGGCGTTGTCGCCGCTGCTGGTCAACGCCTGCGCCGCGACGAGGTGACCTAGGCGCAACCGCCGCACCGGGTCGAGGCCGCGTAGCAACCCGGCCAGGTAGCCGGCGGCGAAGGCGTCTCCGGCGCCGACCGGCTCGACCACCGTCACCCGGGGCGCGGGCACGAAGACCGGTTCGGCGTCGCGGACCAGTGCGGTGGCGCCCACCGAGCCATCCTTGACCACCACCGTCTCCGGATCGGGCAACAGCTCGCGTACGGCCGTCGGGTCGGTGGTGCCCCAGAGGGTTTCCGCCTCGTCCTGCCCGACGAAGACGAGGTCGCAGCGGTTGGCGAGGTCGCGCAGCACCGGCGCGGCCTGCTCGGCGGACCACAGCCGGGCCCGGTGGTTGACGTCGAAACTGACCATCGCCTGCGCCAGCGGTCGGTCGGTCACCGCGTGCTCGACCAGCGCCCGGCAGGACGCGGACAGCACCGGGGTGATCCCGGACAGGTGCAACACCCGGGCACCGGCCAGCGCCGGGTCGGCCAGCGTGGCGGGGTCCATCCGGGCGGCCGCCGACCCGGCCCGGTAGTAGTGCACGGCGGTCCCCTCCGGGCCCGGATCCTTGACGTACAGGCCGGTGGGGGCGGCCGGGTCCACGCACACCTGGTCGACGCGGACGCCGGCGGCGGCGACGTGCCGGACGACGGCCCGGCCGAAGGGGTCGTCGCCGACCCGGCTCACCCAGGTCGTCAGGTGTCCCAGGCGGGCCAGGTAACCGGCCACGTTGGACTCCGCCCCACCGACCGACACGGCGACCCGCTCGGCGCGCTCCAACGGCTCACCCGGGGCGGGGCAGAGCACCACCATCGTCTCCCCCACCGCGGCCACCTCGATCGACGGAAGGCCGGCCGGGGCACTCGCCTGGTCAGGTCGGGGGGCGGTCGGCATCTGGCACACGTCCTCGCGGCGGGGGTGCTGGGCGTCGCCGAGCCTAGGTGTCCCGCGCGGGACGGGCAACCTGTCGCGCGTCACACCTCGACGCTCAGGGCAACGTCAACCCGTACGCGGCCAGCACCTCCGCGATCGGCTGGTAGTAGGTGGTGCCGCCGGCGGTGCAGTTGCCGGTGCCGCCGGAAAGGATGCCGAGGATGGTGCCGGTGGCGGCCACGTAGAGCGGTCCGCCGCTGTCCCCCGGCTCGGCGCAGATGTTGGTGCGGATCAGGCCGTAGATCACGCCGGTGGCGTAGTTGACGGTCTGGTTGAGACCGGTGACGGTGCCGCAGCGCACGCCGGTGGTGCTACCGCTGCGGCACACGGACTGGCCGATGTACGCGTTGCCGGGGCCGTTGATGGTGAGCAGGCCGGGGTAGGTGTAGACCGCGCTCGGGTGGGCGATCCGACCGGTGTAGCGGATCAGCCCGTAGTCGTTGGTGGGGTAGCTGGTGGCGGTGCGGGTGCCGAGCACTGTGGTCCGGGCGCTGTCGGCGTACCAGGTGGCAGCGGCGGTGGTGCAGTGCCCGGCGGTGATCACGTAGTAGATGCTGCCGCTGCGCGCGTTCGCGCCGAGCGAGCAGCGCGCGCCACCGCCGCCGTAGATGCCCTGCCCGCCGGCGATCAGGGGGCGCAGCGTTCCGGGTTCGCGGCGCAGCAGCACGCCGGCCCGGTCGGTCACCGTCCGTAGTGCGGCCAGTTCGCTGGGGACCACTGTGTCGTCGACGGTGAGGGTCATCCGGCCGGTGGCGGGGTCGAGACCCCAGGCGGTGCCCGCGGTACGTACCCCGGTCAGCGTGGCCGCCGCGTCGGCGGCGGGGACGGCGACCCGGTCGGGGACGGCGGCCTGCGCCGCACCGGGAGCGACGAGCAGCAGAGTGGTCAGGACGAGGGCGGCCAGCGGGGAGCGGCGCATCCGAACCTCCGAAGAGATCGAGATTAATGGATGCGATAAAGCATCACCCGGCGTCCCGAGCCGTGGCAACCTCCGGCCGCCCCCTTCCCCGACCGGCGGGAATCGCCGATCCGGGGACGGCCCACGTCGGGGCCGCCGATAATTCCTCGGGAGACGCGGCGGGAGGCCAGGCATGACCACCAAAGGGAATGCGGCGCTGGTACGCCGGCTGGACCAGTCGACCCGGGCGACACTGCTGGAGTTGCTCTTCGACGTGGTCTTCGTGGCCGCCCTCGCACTGACATCGAAACTGCTGTCCGAAGAGCTCTCCTGGTCCGGCGGCGCCAAGCTGCTGCTGATGCTGACCGCCGTCTGGTGGACGTGGTCGGTCACCACGACCACGACCGAGTTCTACGATCCGCAGCAACGCCCGATTCAGGCCATCCTGATGATCACCATGGTCGCGTCGGTGGGGATGGCAGCATCGCTGCCGATGGTCAGCATCGGGCACCTGATGGTCTTCGTGATCTCGTACGTCGGCACGCACGTGAGTCGCTGCATCATCCTGGTCACCGCCCTGCACCTGCAGGGGCACCGGACAATCAGGGAGCGGGCCACCCGGTTTCTCTTCTGGTTCACGGTGTCCGGCGTCTTCTGGGTCACCGGCGCGTTGTCAGAGACTCCGAACTGGGGGCTCTGGACGATCGCCATAACGATCGACCTGGTCGCCGCGGCGGCCCGCTACCCCACGCCCCGGCTGGGCCGGATACCGCTCCCCCAGTACGGACGGACCACCGAGCACCTGGGCGAGCGGTACCAACAGTTCATCATCCTGGCCCTCGGCGACATCATCCTGTTGCCGACCCTGCAGGTCAGCCGGGGCCACCTCGACCACCTCCGGCTCGCCTCCCTGCTCTGCGCCTTTGCCACCATGCTGCTGCTCTGGCAGATCTACGTCTTCCGCGCCGGCGAGTTGTTGGTGGCGGCCGGGTCCAAGGGGAGCCGGGCAACGCGGCTGGCCCCGTTCACCCATCTGGTCATGCTGGCCGGCGTGGCCAGCACCGCCGCCGCCTTCGACCTGATCGTCACCAGGCCGACCGGAACGACGCCGGTGCCGTGGCTCGTGTTGATCATCACTGGCCCGACGCTGTTCGTGCTCGGCCGCGTCCTCTTCACCATGGCGGTGTCGTGGGTCGTGCCGTGGCGGCGAATTGCCTGGCAGCTCTTGCCGCTGCTGGTGCTGCCGTGGGCCGGCGGTTGGCCGCCGGTGCTGGTAGCCACGATCGTGGCGCTCGGGTTGGCCGGTCATATCCTGTTTCCCGGAGCGGCCCGGGAGACCACGCCGGGCCTGCGGCTGCGGCAACCCGACGACTGACCCGCGCTCGCCGTGGCAACCTCCGGCCGCCGCGCTTCCCCGACCGGCGGGAATCGCCGATCCGGGGACGGGCCGCGCCGGCACCGCCGATAATCCTCGGAGACACGGCGGGAGGCCGCGCATGACCACCGGAGGCACCGCGGCACTGGTACGCCGGCCGGACGGTTCGACGCGGGCCACGCTGCTGGAGTTGCTCTTCGACGTGGTCTTCGTGGCCTCGCTCGCGCTGACCTCGACCCTGCTCGCGGAAGTCCACGACTGGTCCGGCGCCGCGATGGTCCTGCTGATGCTGACGGCGATCTGGTGGACCTGGTCGGTCACCTCCACCACCACCGAGTTCTACGACCCGCAGCAGCGCCCCATCCAGACCATCCTGATGGTCGCCATGGTCGGTTCGGTGGGGATGGCGGCGTCGTTGCCGATGGTCTCCGACGGGCACGCGATGGTTTTCGCGATCTCCTACGTCGGCACGCACGTGATCCGCGGCATCATCCTGGTCACGACGTTGTACCGGAAGCGACATCGGGCGGCCATGGTCCGGGCCACCCGGTTCTTCTTCTGGTTCGTGGTGTCCGGCGTCTTCTGGATCACCGGCGCGGTGTCCGGCACTGTGAACTGGGCCCTCTGGACCATCGCCATCACGATCGACCTGCTTTCCGCCGCGGCCCGCTACCCCACGCCCTGGCTGGGCCGGGTGCCCTTCGACCAGTACGAGCGGACCACCGCGCATCTGGGCGAGCGGTATCAGCAGTTCGTCATCCTGGCCCTCGGCGACATCATCCTGGTGCCTACGCTGCAGGTCAGCCGGGGCCCGCTGGCCGGGCTCCGGGTCGCCGCGCTGTTCTGCGCGTTCGCCATCATGCTGCTGCTCTGGCAGGTCTACGTCTTTCGGGCCGGCGAGCTGCTGGAGGCTGGGGCCGGGCCGAAGTCGGGCCGGCCGGCGCGGGTGGCTCCGTACACCCACCTGGTGATGCTGGTCGGGGTGGTCGCCACGGCGGCCTCGTTCGACAGGGTCGTCAGCCGGCCGACCGGCACCACGCCGGTGGGGTGGCTGTTACTGATCATGGGCGGGCCCACGCTGTTCGTGATCGGCCGCGCCCTGTTCACCCTGCTGGTGTCCATGCTCGTGCCGTGGCGGCGAATGCTCTGCCTCCCCCTGCCGCTGCTCACGCTGCCGTGGGCCGGCCGCTGGCCGCCGCTGCTGGTCACCACGGTCGTGGCGCTCACGCTGGCGGCGCACATCCTGGTTCCCGGAGCGGCCCGGGAGACCACGCCGGGCCTGCGACTGCGGCAACCCGACGACTGACCCGCCACGCTCAGGCGAAGTGTCGAGCGGCCCACTCGGCGAGGTCCCGGGCGCACGCGTCCACCGACTCCTGCCAGGTCCGGGCCGCACCCTCCCCCGCCTCGTCGCTGACCTGCTTGACCAGCCGGCACGGCACGCCGGCCTGCGCCGCGGCCCAGGCCACCGCGTACCCCTCCATGTCGACCAGGTCGGCGCGCTGCGCCAACCGGTCCCGCTCCGCGTCGTCGGCCACGAAGGTGTCACCGGTGGCCAGCACCGCGCCCTCGGCGGCCAGCGACAGCGGCGCCCCGTAGGTCTCGCCGGTGAGCGTGCGCAGCAGCTCGGTGTCCAGGTCGTGCTGGAGCACGGTGGCGACCTCGTGAATGCCGGCCCACCCGGGACGCAACGCGCCCGCCGTACCCAGGTTGAGCAGCAGGGCGGGGCGCGGCCCGGCGGCCAGCACCGCCGCCACCGCGCTGGCGGCGTTCACCTTGCCCATACCGGTGAGCAGGACCGGCAGCTCAGGCGGCAGGTAGCGGGCCTCCTCCCCCACGGCAAGAACCACCAACGGACGATCGGCGCGGACCGTACCTCGAAGATTCACCGGAGCATCGTACGAGCCGTCCGGTGGACCGTTGACGTCAGTCGTCGGTGAAGCGGTACAGCACGAAGTCCTTGTCCGCGCCACAGGCGATCACGTGGGTGTTCCACGAGCAGGACGAGCTGCGCACGTCCTTCAGCTCACCCAACTCGTCGACCTCCCCGGACTCGGCCCACACCCCGGCCAGCACCCGGTTGTCCGCGACCACGCTGGGAGCCTTGGCGAAGACCAGCAGGTTGCCCGCATCGAGGCGGACCGCCACCCCGCCCCGGTCGCGCAGCACCGGCTTGCCGGCGGCGTCGAAGACGGTGACGATCGGCTCCGGGAACTCCCGCTGGGCGAGCACCTGCTCACCCAACGCAACCAGGCCGGTCACGCCCGGCGCCGACCATTTGATCATTTGCTCACCCTCGGTGGCCGCCACCACCTCGGTGCGCGCGACGTCATTGTTCGGCACCTGCAACAGGCAGGCCCGCCGCTCACCGCAGGCGATGAGCTCCTTCGGGCGGTACTCGTCGTTGCCGGAACGGTGCAGCACCACCGGTTCGGCGTCGGAACCCAGGTCGTACGCGAGCAGCTGGTAGCCACCCTCGTTGGCGGCCACGTACAGGCGGTCCTCGTGGGCGACCACCAGGTCGTCGAGGTCGGCGACGCTGCCCCACTGGCGCAGCACCGCGCCGGATGCCATGTCGAGCAGCCGCACCGAGCGGTCCGCACCCACCTGGACGAGTCGCCGCCCCTTGCTCGTCCACGGGTTGCGGGGCGTGCCGTCGAGGAAGGCGGGCCCGCCCGCCGCCGCGTCGGTGCCGACCGGCCGGACCACGGTACGGCCACCGGCGTACTGGCCGCGGGGGTTGGGCTGCCTCCACTTCGCCGAGCCGTCGGTCAGGCGCAGGCCGACCAGTTCGTCAGCGGCCCTGTCCACCAGCACCGCCGTGTCGTCGGCGAAGTAGACGTCGTCGTCACCACGCAGTACGCGCTGCCAGCGCTGCTCGCCCTTACGTCCGTCGAGGACGGCCAGCGGTCGGGGAGTGCTGTCGCCCGGTGCGTCGGCGAGGACCGCGACCCCACCGGGGATGGCGATGATCGCCTTCCAGTCGTCGGCCCGCACGTCTGTCGGCTTGCGCCACAGCGTGTCGCCGTTGCTGGCGTTGACTGCCACCACCTCGACCCGGTCGTCCGGCAGCGGAAACGCGAGGTAGGCCCGGTCGTCGAGCACCGCCGTCCACATGTCGACCGGCCGTTCGGCGCCGGCCGACGGCCGGGACAGCTCGCGCAGCGAGTCGAACTTCAGATCCGGGTAGCGGTCCCGGGTCAGGTAGAGCGTCGCCGCGGTGGCCACCCCGACCAGGGCCAGCACCGTGCCGAGCACCACCCAGCGCGCCCGCCGCCAGCGGGTCGCGCCGCCCGGCGGGGTCGGGGTGCCGCCGGCCAGGCCCGGCCCGGGCGGCGGACCCGCCGGCGGCGTCGACCCCGGCCAGGGCTGCGACGGTACGACCGGCGCGGGGGCTCCGGCTGGGGCGGGTGGGCTCACCGGAGCCGAAGCGGGTGGTGCGAGCGGCGCTCCCGCGTACGCCGGGGCGGGTAGCGGCTTGCGCAGCGGCAGGTCGGTCAGGGCACCCTCGGCCACCGGCAACTCCGGCTGGTCCAGCACCGTCGGCGCGATCCCCAGCTCGGCGTGCAGCATGCGGGCCACCAGCGGGATCCGTGACGACCCGCCCACGAGGAAGAGCCCGTCGAGCTGATCGGGGCGCAGCCCGGCGGCGGCGATGACCTCCCGGGCCCGCTGCACCGCCCGGCGCAGCAGCGGCGTGGCCACCCGCTCGACGTCCGCCCTGGTCAGCTGGATCGTCTCGGCCACCCCCGGCACGGCGACCGGGGCGACCGCAGACCGGGACAGGGTCTCCTTCGCACCGCGTACCTCGTCCCAGAGCCGGACCTGGTCGCGGCGCTGCGCCGGATCCGTCGGCCGGGTGAGCCGGGCCCACTGCGCGGCGTGCCGCTCACCGACCAGCTCGCCGACCCGCCGCACCAGCGCGGCGTCGAGGTCCAGGCCGCCCAGGTCGGGCAGGCCACCGTCGGCGACCACGCTGAAGCCGGAGTCACCCCAGGGGTCCGCACCCTCGTTGCGCAGCACCGCGACGTCGAGCGTCCCGCCACCGAAGTCGAAGACCGCGATCGCCCCGCCGACCGGCACCGGACGGTGCAGCACCTGCGTGTAGTAGCGGGCGGCGGCCACCGGCTCCCGCAGCAGCCGGGTGCCGGGCGGCGTCGGCCCGGCGAGGGTGTGCTCGACCGCCTGCGGCCAGCCCGCCCGCAGCAGCGCGTCGGCGAGGACCTGCCGCCGCGTCGCGTCCCAGGCGGCCGGGCAGGTGACCACGGCCGGCGGCAGGAAGCCCACAGCGCCCACCGCCGCCCGGCCGACCGCCGCCAGCACCGCGGCGAGCAGGTCGGCCGGCGGGTACGCGCGGTCGCCGAGCTGCACTGTCGGCTCGTCCACCCGACGCTTCGGGTTCGCCTCGAACCGGGCCGGGTCGGCCTGCGCCAACCGGCGGGCGTCCCAGCCGGTGTGCAGGGTGCCGTCCGGGTCGGCGTAGACGGCGGACGGACTGAGCGGTTGACCGTCCATCAGCAGCGGACGGGTCCGCCCGTCCGGCCAGCGCAGCGCCGCGACCGTGTTGGACGTGCCGAGGTCGATGCCGAGAGCGAAACCCTCGTGCTGGCCTGCCATTGCCCGATACCTCCGCCGCGACGAGGGGAACTCGACCCCGCATCGTACGCAGGCCCCGCCGCACTGCTGATCACTCGGTCCGGGGTGGTCGGTGGCGTCCCGTCAGTGGGTGGAGTGGACGCCCACCACCTCGTCCTCGCTGGTCTCCCCGGTCAGCTGGAACCCGAGTTTCAGGTAGAACTGCTCCGGACCGTCCGGCCCCGGCTTCCACGTCGTGTAGACGCGGTCGTGCCCCCGTCGGTGGGCCTCGTCGCGGACGGCCTGTACCGCGAAGCGGCCGTACCCCCGGCCCTGGTGTTCGGCGGCGATGTTCAGCCGCCACAGCCCCGAGCGCCTGTCGTCCGGTTGGGCCGGATCCCACACGATGTCGAAGAAGCCCATTAGGAAGCCGACGATCTCGTCATCCTCGACGATCAGACGCGGCCACGCGATCTCGGGCTGCGCGTACGCCTCGGCGAGGGACCAGGCGACCGGAGACGAGAACTTTTCCTGGTCGGGCCGCACGCTGACCCGGCACGCGGCCTCCACATTGTCTTTAGTGACTTTCACCAGTCGCGGCACGCCGGCCACCCTACCGAGCGGGGCTGTGCAACAGGCCGTCGAGCAGCCCGCGCAGGCCGAACAGAAACCAGGTGTCCAGGTCGGTGTCGGGTCTGGTCTGCCCGGCCGCGGCCAGCCAGGGCCGGTCCCGGGTACGGCCGGTCCGCTCCAGCCGGGTGAGGGTCGCCGACCACCAGGCGTGGTAGGTGGTGTCCTCGGGGTCACGCCGGATGAGCAGGGCCATGCCCTGGATGTAGCCGCTGAGCGCCAGGTACGCGCGGAATGCCTCGGCCGGTTCGAATCCGGCGCTGGTGAATGCCGCCACCACCCGGTCGACCATGGCGAGTACCGCCGGCCCGGTCGGCGGCCGGTCGGTGGCGAGGACGGCCAGCAGCCAGGGGTGGCGGCGGTACATCGCCCACTCGTCCCCGGCCAGCCGTTCGAGCCGTTGGCGCGGATCACGCGGTAGTGGCGCGGTGCCGGGCGGGCGGGTGGCGGTTATCCGCTCGGCCATCGCGGCGAGGAGGTCGGCCCGGTTCCGGACGTGCCGGTACACGGCGTGGGCGGGCAGGCCGCCGCGTTGGGCGAGGACCCGCAGGGAGACGGCGTCCAGGCCCCCGGCGTCCGCCAGCTCGACCGCGAGGGCGACCAACCGGTGGCGCGGGTCGCCGCCGGTCGGCGCGGGCAGGTCCCGAATCCGACGCGGGGTGCTGGTGGGGCCGTGCTCGCGACGCCTGCGGTACGCGCGGGCCTGGCAGCGCCGCGAGCAGTAGCGGCGCGGGCGTCCCCGGCCGGCGCCGACGGGCAGGTCCGCCTCGCACTCGACACACCGGGCACTGAGCACGCCGCCTCCGGTTTCGTCACGGCACTCCGTGTGACGAAAGTACTACTGTCGAGCAGTCGGGCCGTACCGATCGGTCCGTGCGGCGCGGAGCAGCCGGAGCTGACCGATCTCCGCGACGTTCTTCATCAGCTCCGAGTTGACCCAACCGATCGTGTGGGTGACGGTGTGGTCGGTTCCCTCCGGCCACGGGAACGTCGCGATGCGGTCGAGGTCGCTGTCGCCGAGCTGGTCGAGCAGGCCGAGCCATTCGGTGCGCAGGTCACGCAGCCAGGCGACGCTGGGCTCGCCCGCACCGGGGAAGACAACCGCCGTGCGCTGCCGCGCTGATCCACCCCGGAGATGGTCCATCGCCACTGTCCACCACCAGCCGACGTGCCAGGTGAGCCAGCCGATCGTCGGCACCGGGACCGGGTCTGGTTCGGTGTCGGCCCAGTCCGGGCTCCAGGTGCCGTCGGTGCCCTGCCGCACCGACCAGCAGTGGTCGGCCGGCTCCCAGAGGAAGTCCGCGGGTTCGAGTCGCTCAAGGTGGTACTCGAACAGCGACCACGTCAGGTCGAACTGCCAGCGCAGCAAAGTCAGGCTCGGTACGGACATCCGGAAATCCTGTCCGACCCAACCCCCACCGTCCACAAAATAACCCCACCCCACCCGGTCGGGTTGATCATGGGGTTGGCGGGTTCTGCGGAGATCGAATCACCCGCCAACCTCATGATCAACCGTTAGTTGCGGGCGGGGTCGGTGGGGCAGAGGTCGGAGAGCGCGTAGCGCAGCAGGACCACGTCGCCGATCTGGCGGGCCTCGGCCAGGCGGGCGCGGCGACCCGGGTGCCAGGGGAAGCGACCCTCGCCGACGAACCGGGGCGCCCGGCCGTCACCGACGAAGAACGGGGCGACCACCAGGTGCAGTTCGTCGGCGAGACCGGCGGCGAGGAACTGGGCGTGCACCGTCCCGCCGCCCTCCACCATCAGCCGCTGTACGCCCCGGGCGGCGAGGTCGGTCAGCAGCCACCCCGGGTCGACGGGCTCACCCGCGTCGACCACGGTGGCCAGTCGGCCGACCCGCTCCTCGGTCTTCTCCAGCGCGCCGGTGGCGCAGTAGACGAGGCGGGCCGAATCGCCGGCGGTGAAGAAGCGGGCGGTCGGGTCGAGGTCGCCCTGAGCGGTCAGGGTGACCTTGGTGGGCGACGCCGGCCGACCGGCCGCCACCCGCTCGGCCCGGCGGCTCGGGGAGCGCACCAGCAGCCGAGGGTCGTCTCGTCGGACGGTTCCAGCGCCGACCAGGATGGCATCGCAGCTGGCCCGGACCGCGTCGACGCGGTCCAGGTCCTCCTCGTTGGACAGCAGTAACCGCTGCTCGGAGGCGTCGTCGATGTACCCGTCGATGGAGGCGGCACAACTCAGCAGCACGTACGGCCGCGTCGGCCCCGGCCGCCAGCTCATCGGGAGACGGGCCGCTCAGGAGCACGGCCCGCGAGCGCATCCGCCGCCTCGGCCGCCTCGACCTCCGCCGCCTTGGCCGCCTTCGCCGCCAGGTAGTCGGCGTTGGCCGGCGAGAGGAAGACGCTGGTGAGCACCCGTTCGGCCACGTCCACGCCCAGCCGGGTCAACTGCTCGGCCTTGTCCGGGTTGCTGCTCAGCAGTCGGACCCGCGGCACACCCAACGTGGCCAGCATCTGCGCGGCGGCGGTGTAGTCCCGCTCGTCCTCGCCCCGGCCCAACGCGACGTTGGCCTGGTAGGTGTCCAACCCGGCGTCCTGCAACGCGTACGCGTCGAGTTTGGCGTACAGGCCGATGCCACGGCCCTCCTGTCGCAGGTAGAGCAGGAAACCGCCGGTCTCGGCGATCCGCTGCACCGCCTCGCGCAGTTGCGGGCCGCAGTCGCAGCGTTGGCTGCCGAACACGTCGCCGGTCAGGCACTCGCTGTGCGGACGGACCAGCGGGGCCTCTCCCCCGACGGCGAGCCGGTCCAGGGCGCCGGCCCAGTCGCCGAGGCCGAGGGCCAGGTGCTCCCGACCGTCCACCAGGCCCTTGAAGGTGAACACCCGGGCGGTCGTGGTGTAGCCGTCTGGGAACGCCAGCGGCACCGTGACCTGCGTGCGGATCGTGGCAACCGGCAATGCTTCGGGCATGGGACTCCTTCGTCCGGCGCCACCGCCGTCCGGCGACGCGTACCGTCTCACAACCGACTTCAACAGCCGCCGCCGGAGCTCGCTTCCCGGGCGGCGACCGGAATTCGACGCCGACGGACCAGCAGCACGGCGGCGCCGGGCAGGCTGGCCACCAACACCAGTGCACCGTAGACGGTGGCGGTGGCGACACCCTCGGCCGCGCTGAGACCGGCCGCGCCGAACACCCACGCCGCCACCCCCTCACGCGGCCCGAAGCCAGCCACGTTCAACGGTAGGCCCATGGCGAGCAGGGCGAGCAGCGTCAACGGCAGCAGTCGGGACAGCGGGGCGTCCGATCCGGCGGTGCGCGCCGCCACCAGGAAGGTGGCCAGGTGGCCGGCGACCATCACGGCCGAGGCGACCAGCACGCCGAACCAGGTGCGCCGCGCCAGCAGCCCCGACCGTACGTCCGCAACGGCGGTACGCAGTGCCGTCGCCCAGCGCGACCCGCCACCGTTCGGAAGGACCCGCGCCAACAACACGACGACCAGCCCGCCGGCGACGAGGAGCGCGGCGGCCACCGGCAGGTACGGCCGTACCGGGGACGGGAAGGCGGCGAGCACCACCAGCGCGACCCCGACCAGGACCACCTGCCCGGCGGCACGCTCCCAGACCACCGCGCGGATGCCCCGGCTCACGTCACCGGCGTCGCGGCCGTGGCGTACCGCCCGGTGCACGTCGCCGAGCACCCCGCCGGGCAGGGTGGCGTTGAGGAACACGGCCCGGTAGCAGTGCGCCACAGCGGTCGCCAGCGGCAGGCGTACGCCGAGGCCGCCGGCGACCAGGCTCCAGCGCCACGCCGCGCAGACCGTGGTGAGCACCCCGATGACCAGCGCCGCAGCCAACGCTGACGCGTCGATCAGTCGTACTCCGGCGAGGAACGGGCCGCTGCCCACCTGCCACAGCAGGACGGCGAGCAGACCCACCCCGCCGACCACTCGTGCCCAGGCCCAGAACATCGGCGCCGGCCTCCCCTTTGAAGATCGTCCACTTGCCCTAGTGCACGTACCCAGGGCGTGAACGGTTCATCCACCGGCGAGGAGGTCAGTGTGTTCGACCAGCACGGTGAGTCGGCCGGCCGCCGCGTCGGCCAACCGGCGGCGGGCGTACGCCTGGGCGGGCCCGGCCAGGTCCGGGCGCTGCTCGCAGGCGGCCCCGAGCCACCCTCGGAACCATTCGGCGGTCAGGTCGGCCTGCTCCGGGCCCAGACGCCACGGGCTGGGCCGTTCCCGCACGTCGACGCCGCGCCGGGCGAACGCGGCGGCGGTGGCGGCGACGGCATCCGGGCCGAGCAGCCGCCGGCCCTCGACGGTACGCCGCTGGTGGTCGTTGAACGCGGCCTCGACCGCCTCGTCGAGCGGGTCGGCCGGGGTGAACCGGACCCGCCCGGTCACCGAGATGGCGAACAGGGCTGGTCGGCCGACGCAGGCGGCCGCCACCCGTTCGACCTCCTCCGCGGTGAGCATGTCCAGCAGCGCGGACGCGGTGACCAGGGAACCGTCGGCGAGGTCGGCGGCGGTCAGCCGGGTGAGGTCGCCGCAGCGGGTGTGGACGGTGACCGGGGCGCCGTCGGCGGCGGTCACCCCCCTCATGCCCTCGGCGGCCCAGGCCAGCAGGTCGGCGTCCCGGTCGTGCAGCACCCAGTGCTGTGGCCCGGGCAGCCGGGCGGCCAGCCACCGACTCATCGACCCGGTGCCGCTACCCAGGTCGTGGATCACCGTCGGGGCGTCCCCGGTCAACCGGGCACGGACGGCATCCAGCAGGTCCTCGGCGCGCGCCGCCGCGTCGGCCGGCTCACGCAACCGCAGCCAGTCGGCGAACGGCAGGGTCTCCTCGGCGGTCATTCCGCCACCTCCTTCAGCACGCCGGCCAGCAACGCGGTGGTCACCGGCCAGTCGGTCAGGGTGTCGCGCCGGGCGAGAGCGGCACGCCGCAGCCGGGCGCGCAGCGCGTCGTCGTCCAGCCAGCGGATCAGCGCGGCGGCCAGCGCCGCCGGGTCACCGGGTGGAACCAGTAGCCCCGGACGCTCACCGCCGGGCGCGTGACCGAGCGCCTCCGGCAGCCCGCCCACCTCGGTGGTCAACACCGGCAGGCCGCGGGCCAGCGCCTCGGTGACGACCATGCCGTACGTCTCGCCTCTCGACGGCAGCACCAGCAGGTCGGCGGCGGCGTACGCGTCGTCCAACGCCGCGCCGGTCAGCGGGCCGACCAGGCGCACCCGCTCGGTGAGGCCCGCTCCGGTCAACCGGTCGCGCAGCCGGTGCACGAGATCCGGTTCCCGGGCCAGGGTGCCCGCACAGACCATCGTCCAGGACCGGCCGACCAGCGTGGCCAACGCGTCGACCAGCACGTCGTACCCCTTGTGGTGGGTGACCGCCGCGACGCAGAGCAACCGGCCGCCGGACACCGAGCCGGGCGCGGGCGGCGCGGGCCGCACCCCGGGCGGCGCGGCCCGGACCCGGCCGGCGAGGGCCGGGTGGCGGGCCAGCAGGGCACGGCGGGTCCATTCGCTGGTGGTGACGACGGCCCGGGCGGTGGCCAGGGCGCGGGCCTCCGGCTCGTCGTCCAGCGGCAGGTGCACCAGGAGCACCAGGCGCAGCCGACGGGCGTGCGGGGCGAGCAGGTCCGGCACTGCCGAGGCGATCAGGCCGTCGACCAGCACCACGGCGTCGTCGGGCGCGGCGGCGAGCACCCCGCCCAGCGCCGCCCGCTCGGCCGGGTCGGGGTGCGGCCACGCGCCGGGCACCGGATGCTCGTGCACCGACCAGCCGCGCTCGCCCAGCCCCACGCAGATCCGCCGGTCGTAGGAGTTGCCGCCGCTGGGCGTGGCCGGATCGTCGATGTCACCGGGCAGGACGACGTGCACCGCCCGGCCCGCATCGGTCACAACGACCGCTCGTAGCTCGCCCAGGCGATGTGCGACTCGTGCAGGGTGACGGTGATGCCGGTCAGCTCGCGCGCCCCCGCGCCCAGCTCACCGGCGTGCACCCGCTCGACCAGCCGGTCCGCGACCGTACGGGCCAGCACCTCCGTGGTGGTGTTCACCCCGGCGAAGGCCGCCTCGTCGTCGAGGTTGCGGTAGGTCAGCTCGCTCAGCACGGCCCGCAGCTGCTCGGTGGCCAGGCCGATGTCCACCACGATCCCGTCGGCGTCCAGGTCAGGCCGGCGGAACGTCGCGTCCACCACGAACGTCGCGCCGTGCAGCCGTTGGGCGGGCCCGAACACCTCGCCTCGGAAACTGTGGGCGATCATCATGTGGTCCCGAACGGTCACGCTGAACACGGTCACTCTCCGTCTTCGTAGGTGATGAGGTGGCAGAGCGCGGGCAGGTCGCCCGAGGTCAGTCTGGCGAGCACGTCGGGCAGCTCCGCGAAGCGCGACGCGCCGGTGATCAACGCGTCGAAGGCCGGGTCGTCGAGCAGGTCCAGGGCGAGCGCCAGCCGGTCGGCGTAACTGCGCCGTCCCCGTCGAGCGGGTGCCACCATGCCGACCTGGCTGCTGCGCACGCTGAGTCGACCGGAGTGGAACGCGCCGCCCAGTGACACCTGCACCGGGCGGTCGCCGTACCAGCTCAGCTCGATGACTGTGCCCTCCGGGGCGAGCAGGTCCAGCGACTGTTGCAGGCCGGCGGCGGTGGCGCTGGCGTGCACGACCAGGTCCCGGTCACCGCGGGCGTCGGCCGGGTTGGCGAAGTCGACGCCGAGGGCCCCGGCCACGCCAGCCCTGCGCGCGTCGGTGTCGACCAACTCGACGTGCACGCCGGGGAACCGGGCCAGCAGCGCCGCGACGCAGCAGCCCACCATGCCCGCGCCGATCACGGTGACCCGGTCACCGACCAGCGGCGCCGCGTCCCACAGCGCGTTGACGGCGGTCTCCACAGTTCCGGCGAGCACCGCTCGAGCGGCCGGCACCCCCTCCGGCACCGGCACCACCGCACTCACCGGCACGACGTACGCGCTCTGGTGCGGGTGCAGGCAGAACACCGTCCGCCCGAGCAGCTCCGGCGGGCCCTGCTCGACCACGCCGACGCTGAGGTAGCCGTACTTCACCGGGCCGGGGAACTCGCCCTCCTGAAACGGCGCGCGCATCGAGGCGTACTGGTCGGCGGGCACCCGGCCGGCGAACACCAGCGTCTCGGTGCCCCGGCTGACCCCGGAGTAGCGGGCCCGGACCAGCACCTCGTCGGGGCCCGGGGCGCTCAGCGACACCGGCTGGATCTCGGCCACGCCGGGTTCGCGCACCCAGCAGGCGTACGCCTCGCGGATCACCGTCGCGCACCTCAGCTCTGCTCCGGGCCGAACCGATCGGCCATGTCGGATCCCCGGTCGGGGGTTGTCGATCATAAACACGGAAGGTCGGCGCGCACAGTTCGAAGCCCGCCGGCAGGGACCGCCATTCGGGTCCGGCGCTCACGGCACGTCACCCGACGACCACGACGGTCGACGTCACTGATTCGGCAGTGGCGCGACCACCTCGGTCAGCCGCCAGGCCCTGCTCGCGACGTCGTAGACCATCCTGCGGTCGACCTGCTTCGGGACCGACTGGCCGAGCCGCCACGATTCGGACGTGGCGTGCAGATTGACAGTCACCAAGCCCGGCGTCGCGACGCCCAACTCGCCGATCCAATGCCGGCTCTCCTCGATCAGCCTCCGCACGGTCTCGACGTCGGGCGCCGTCACCTCCACCATCGTGGTGTCGACAAGCGCCGAGCCGACCAGCAAGGCCAGGAGCCGGCCGAGGACCGCCGCGGGTACCGCGCCGTCCGTCGTTTCGACAGCCACGTAGCAGTCGTCGTGCCCGGAGAACAGCAGGCGTGAGCCTGCCAGCGCGGGGAGGACCGGCTCGTCGTACGTGGCCGTTCCGATGACCACGATCATCTCGTCGACCCGTGCGGCGGAAGGCGTACCGGGCACGTCGACAAGTGTCAGCTCGTAGGGGTACCAGCCGGCCAGGAACCGGGGCAGCTGCTCACGGCGGATCACCAGGGCCTCTTCGCTGAGGCCGACGACCCCGGCCGCCAGCGCACCGACCTGGTGCACCTCGAAGCTGACGCCCTGCTCCGCCGCGATCCGCGACGGCCGCCACTGCTGATACTCCTCATCCAGGAAGCTGTTGGTCTCCAGGCCGACAACCATGATGGTGTCGTTACCGGCGAGCATGAGCACGTCGGCCAGCTCGGCGGCCTGCGCCGCGGTCGCGGTCACCATCCAGGAGCCGCCTGTCTCGCGAACGCTGAAGCTCAACGGGAAGGGCGCGCGGTCCAGTCCCACGCTGTTCGTGGAGAACGCGCCATGGGGTCCGACCTCTACCGTCGCGGCACCGTCCCCGGCGATCGGGTAGCCGATCTCGGTGAGGTCCACCCGCAGGTCGGCGACGGTGAGCTGCGGGTTCAGAGCCCTTGTGACGGTGTCGGTGAGCGGTCGATGGGCGACGATGTGCTCGACTGCCGCCCGGTCCACAGTCATCTCGTAGTAGCCGACGGCGAACTCGACGAAGCGGTCGACGATGTCGTCGAACAGGATGTCGAGCAGCCCGGACCCGTCCGGGCCGTTGTCGTCGTACGGCCCGCTCGGTGGTGGGAAGGCGATGCCGTTCCCGGCGTGCCAGCGATCGTCCCCCGCCAGCCGCCACAGCACCGTCGTCGCGACGAGTTGCCCGTCCTCGTCGCAGAAGGCGGGTTCCGTCACCTGTGGAAGCAGCGCCTCCGGTACACCGTCGACCAGGCCCGGCCACAGCTCGTGGTCCGGATGACAGTACGGCGACATCGCCGACTCATGATCGAAGAGTCGGATGAAGGCGCCGTCGGCGGTGAACACGATGGCCCACTCGTCGCCGCTGCCGTTGCTCATCGACGCCGCCTCGTCCGGGCCCCAGTTCGAGGTGTAGGCGTAGTAGGGATCCCCGCCGTCGATGATGCGCTCGAGCACGGCCAACGCCTTGCAGCGCTGCCGCAGCCGGTCGATGTCAGGAAGTTTGACGGCGACGTCGTAGGCGGTCACCGGGTCACCCTAGTGAGGCGGCAGCACCCCGGTGTCGGGGGCGAGGACCCGGGTGAAGAACGTCAGGGTGTCGCGGATCAGCGGCTCCAGCGGCACTCCGGCGAAACAGTGGTCGGCCCCCTGCACCACCGACAGTTCGACCTCGGCACCCGCCACGGTCAACGCTGCGGCGAGTTCTTCGCTCTGCCCCACCGGTACGACCAGGTCCTGGTCGCCGTGCACCAGCAGCATGGGTGGGGCCTGGTCGGTCACGTAGGTGATCGGACTGGCCGCCCGGCCCAGCCCCGGGTTCTCGGCCAACGGGGCGCCGATCAGCAGTGACTCGGGCGAGTCCGCCGCGTCGTGGTCGATCGTTCCGGACGGGTGTGCCTGCGACTGCATGGTCAACAGGTTCGACGGCGCGTACCAGCAGACCGCCGCCCGGACGCCGCTGTCGTCCTGGTCGTCCCCGGTCAGCGCGAGCATCGAGGCCAGGTGCCCACCGGCCGACTCACCCCACACCCCGATCCGCTCGCGGTCCACGCCCACCGTGTCGCCGTGTCGGCGCAGCCAGCGCACCGCCGCCTTGACGTCGTCGAGTTGAGCCGGGAAGTGCGCCTCGCCGCTGAGCCGGTACTGCGCGGAGGCGACAGCGAATCCGGCGCGGATGGCGGCGGCGAAGGGATCGACTTCCATGAGCCAGTCCGCCGGGTGCTTGGGCGAGCCGAACAACCATGCGCCACCGTGGATCCACACCAGGACCGGGGCTGGTGTGGCGGCCCCGACCGGCACGGCAAGGTCCAACGTCAGCGGGCGGAAGCCCGGGACCTCGTTGACGACGATGTCGCGGTGCTCGACCCGGTCGGTCCAACCTCGGGATGCCGCATCGATCATCAGGCCATCTTCGCACCGACGACCCCGCCGTACCCGCCATGGAAGCCGAGTTGATCACTGCTGCTTGTCGGGCGTGGCGGGGCGGGCGCGGACGTGCAACCGCTCCCCCTGCGGCCCGAAGAGGCTGAGGGCTTCCGCGGTGCCGGGGCCGGGGTTGAAGAAGAGGTGCGGAATGCGGGTGTCGAACTCGGCCACCTCCCCCGGGGTCAGCGTCAGATCACGGTCACCGAGGAGCAGGCGTAGCCGGCCGGAGAGCACGTAGAGCCACTCGTACCCCTCGTGGGCCTGCGGGATTCGGCCCCCGGCGGACGGGTCCGGCGGGAAGATCTGCTTGAACGCCTGGACACCGCCCGGTCGGCGGGTCAGCGGCAGGTACGTCACGCCGTGGATGACGATTGGTTTGGGGCGTACCCGGGGGTCGCCGGTGGCGGGGGCGTCGACCAGTTCGTCCAGCGCCACCTGGTAGGCCCGCGCCAGCGGGAGCAGTAACTCCAGGGTGGGGCGACGGCTACCGGACTCCAGCCGGGACAGGGTGCTCACCGAGATGCCGGTCAGGTCGGCGAGCTGGGTCAGCGTGGTCCCGCGTTGGTGACGCAGGGCACGCAGCCGGGGGCCGACGGCCGCCAGCGCGGCGCTGTCCTCGTTTGCCATAACGGCAAGGATAGTTGCCACCTTGCCGACGGCGACGGATGGTGGGCGCAGCCGACAGAGCAAGAGGGAGATATAGCGGTGGACGAGACATATGACGTGGTGGTGGTGGGTGGCGGTGCCGCAGGGCTCAGCGGGGCCCTGGCGCTGAGCCGGGCCCGACGGTCGGTGCTGGTGATCGACTCCGGTGAGCCCCGCAACGCGCCGGCCGACCGGATACACAACTACCTCGGCCGGGAGGGGACGCCGCCGGGCGAGTTGCTCGCGATCGGCCGGGCGGAGGTCGCCGGGTACGGCGGGCAGTTCCGCACCGGGCGGGTGGAGGCCGCGGCCCGGGACGACGACGGGTTCCGGCTGAGCCTCGACGGCGGGGAATCGGTGCGGGCCCGCCGGCTGCTGGTGACGACCGGTCTGACCGACGAGCTGCCCGACGTGCCCGGCCTGGCCCAGCGGTGGGGTCGCGACGTGCTGCACTGCCCGTACTGCCACGGGTGGGAGGTTCGGGACCGCCGGATCGGCGTCCTGGCGACCAGCCCGCTGAGCGTGCACCAGGCCGAAATGTGGCGACAGTGGAGCCCGAGCGTACTGCTCCTGCTGCACGACTCCCCGGCGCCGGACGCGGAGACCGCCGAGCGGCTCGCCGCCCGCAGCATCGCTGTGGTGCCCGGCCCGGTCGCCGCGGTGGAGGTGACCGACGACGCGCTGACCGGCGTACGGCTCGCCGACGGCCGGGTGGTGGCGCTCGACGCGATCGTGGTGGCGACGCGGCTGACTCCCCGCGCCGACGTGCTGGTGGGGTTGGGTCTGGCCCCGGAGGAGGTGACGATGGGTGAGCACGTCATCGGTGCCCAGATCCCGACCGACGCCACCGGCGCGACGACCGTCAGTGGTGTCTGGGTGGCGGGCAACGTGGCCGACATCCGCAGTCAGGTGATCACGTCCGCCGCGGCCGGCCTGAACGCGGCGGCGGCGATCAGCGCCGATCTCATCGCCGAGGAGACCCGCGACGCGGTGTCCGCGTACCGGCAGTTGGTGGCCACGACGTTCGAGGAGCCGGCGTGGGAGGAGCGCTACCAGTCCCGACCCTCGGTCTGGAGTGGCCGGCCGAACCCGCAGCTGGTCGCCGAGGTCACCGACCTGGCCCCGGGGCGCGCCCTGGACGTGGGCAGCGGCGAGGGCGCCGACGCGGTGTGGTTGGCCGAGCGCGGCTGGCAGGTGACGGCGGTGGACATCTCCACCACGGCGTTGAGCCGGGCCGCCGCGCACGCCGAGGCCGCCGGAGTGGGTGATCGGATCGAGTTCACCCACGTCGACCTACGGGACAAGCCGCCCACCGAGGAGGCGTACGACCTGGTGTCCGCGCAGTTCATGCACCTGCCGCCAGCGGAGCGGCGGGAGTTGTTCGGCCGGCTGGCCGCGGCGGTGGCACCCGGTGGCGTCCTGCTGATCGTCGGGCACCACCCGTCCGATCTGTGGGGGTTGGCGCACCGGATGCACATGCCGGACGCGATGTACACCGCGCAGGACGTGGCCGCCGATCTGGAGCCGGCCCACTGGGAGGTGCTGGCGGCGGAGGAACGTTCCCGCCTCGCCACCAACCAGAACGGCGAGGACATCACCCTCCACGACGCGGTCCTGGTGGCCCGCCGACGCTGACCTCGCGCGACCACGTCGCGCTACGGATCCCATGTTGACCTGCGTCGATCATGGAGTGGTGCTGGATGACAAAGGTGGTGGAGCATCACCTTTCCGGCACCACGACTCCATGATCGGCGCGGGATCGGGGCAACGCGGGACGGCAACGTGAGAGGTGGTGGGGCAGGACTTCGCATGAGGTCCGCTCGGCGGTAGCGTTGCGCCACACTGACGGCCCGCGGGGCAGGCGACCGCCGACCCTGACGCCCCGATCGTACGGAGGATGGTGCATGTCCATCGGCGCTGAGCCGCACGCAGCACGCGACGATGCGGCCTCCCGGCCGAGCTTCGAGCTCGCCCTGCGCGGATACGACAAACGCCAGGTGGACCGGCACCTGGAGCAGCTCGACGGCCAGATCGCGATGCTGAGCGGGGAGCACGGGCGCTCCGCCGTCCGCGTCCGTGAACTGACCGCCGAGGTGCAGCGGCTGCGCGCCGAACTGGCCGAGCTTCAGGAGCAACCCGTGCAGGTGGACCGCGCTTCGTTCCATGACCTGGGCCCGATGGTCGGCGAGATCATGGCGCTCGCCGAGAAGCAGGCCGGCATCATCACCGAGTCGGCCACCGACCGGGCCAACGAGCTGCGTAGCGAGTCCGAGCGGATCCTCGCCGACACCCGTGAGCGGGCCGCGCAGGCACGTCAGGATCTGGCCGAGGAGCTGGCCGCCCGGCGGGCCGAGCAGGAGCAGGCGCACGAGGAACGGCGCACCCTGGCCGAGGCCGAATTGACAGCGATCCGCGAGCACGCCGAGCAGTTGCGGGCCGACGGTGAGGCCGCGCACGAGCGCGCCCAGCACGAGGCCAAGCGGATCACCGAGCAGAGCGCGCAGCAGCTCAACCAGACCCGGGTCGCCGCCGACGCGCTGATGAAGTCGGCCCGTACCCAGATCCAGCAGGAACTCCAGTCGGCCCGCTCCAAGCACCAGCAGGAGATGGCCCAGTGGCAGGCCAACGTGGAGCGAGAGGTCAACGAACGGCGTACCGCCGCCGAGCAGGACATCGCCGAACAGCAGGCCGCCGCCGAGCAGGAGCTGGCCGAGGAGCGCAGCGCGACCGAGCAGCAGATCGCCGCGCTGCTGGCCGAGGCGCAGCAGCACGTGACCGAGCTGCGCAACCGCGCCGACGAGCAGGCCGCCAGCCACCAGCAGCAGCTCGCCGCCCTGCAGAAGGAGCTTGAGGAACGCCGGCAGGAGGCCGCCGAGCTGAACGCCGAGCTGAACACCGGCCGCCAGCAGCTCGCCGAGATCCGCCAGGAGGGCGAGACGCTGGAGAACGAGCTGTCCAGGATGCAGCAGCGACTCAGTGAGGTCCGTCGGGACCTGACCGCCGAAAGTGCCCGGTTGGACGAGGCCCGGCGGGCCGGGGACTCCGCCGAGCGGCACGCCAAGGAGGTCCGCGCCCGCGTACAGCGGGAGGCGAAGCGGGTGGCCGACCTCGCCGCCGCCGCGGTCATGGCCGCGGCAGCCGGCGGTACGGAGACCGCTGAGTACCCGATGGTCGGTTCCCGCTCCAACGCCGACCGGCCCGCCCCGGAGCGGGTGGGCGTCGAGCGGCTCAACGTCGACCGCGTCGGGGGCGACCGGCACCCCGCGGAGCGACCCACAGTGGACGACGCGGACGCCGATCGTGCCACCACCGACCGCGCCCCGCTCAACGCCGCACCTGCCGACCGGAGCCCGGTCGAGAACGGCTACGCCGACCTGACCCCTGTGGAACAGGCCAATGGCGACCGGGCCCCGGCGGAGCAGGCGAACGACGAGCATGCGGACGTACCGGCGGTGGCGGACGAGTCGACGACGTCCGAACGTACGGCGGCCCGGGAGGTCAGCGTCGACGACGCCGAGCGGACCTTCCCTCGGCACATCGGCACGGACGCACCGACGCCCGTACCGTTCCTGGCCTTCGGGCAGCCGGTCAGCGAGAACGGCGCCGCCCGGCACTGACCTCAGCCGCGGTTGCACCCGGGCCCGGAGCCGATCCGCACGGGCCCGGGCCGATCGCCGGCCGGTCGTCGGTCGATGACCAGGCCACTCAAGAGGGCGACTGAGCTGACCGATCGAGGTACCTCCGCAGCTCGGCGACCTCCTCCTCGGTGAGGACGGGCGCGAAGTCCAGGTGCTCGCTGGGATGGACGGCTGTGCCGGAGCCGGCCACCGTGACGAACCAGGCGCCCTCGTGGCCGAACCAGTGCGCCTGTCCGGCCATACCGACGTCGACGGCGTCGTCCGGCGCGGTGGACTCACCTGCCGAGACGATTCGCACCAACTGCCCGTCGCGCCCATACGGCGGCTGAGGGATCACCACGTCCAGGTGATCCTCGGCGATTCGGTCCGTCGGCACACCGAACAGGCGGGCCGCGCCCTCGCGTGCCACAGTGCCCACCTCCCTCAGGCTGCCGGTGACGCCGACCAGCACCTCCCCCTCGGGTCCTTCGACCAGCACTGCGTACGAGCGATCAGGCTCATGGCGGACCCGTGCACGGAACCGCAGCGGGAGTTCAGGCATCCAACAATGATCCCTCACCGGGCTCGCCACGGCGGCACGGCGATCTACTTCTCATGAACCGATCAAGGCGCGGGCGATTCTGCGTGGAACCGGGTCGCCGTAGCCGGTTGAGCTGGCAGGCTGGGCTGGCCGCCGCGCACCAGCGGTGGCCGCCGGCCCGGCCGGTGACCGAGAGGAGCGACCGGTGACCGACCAACCGGAGGAGTTCGACCTGCTCGTCGTCGGTGGCGGCAAGGCCGGCAAAACGTTGAGCATGGACGTCGCCCGATCCGGTCAGCGGGTCGCCATGGTCGAGCGCGGCATGATCGGCGGCAGCTGCATCAACGTCGCGTGCATCCCGACGAAGGCGCTGGTGACCAGCGCGCGGGCCGCCCGCCAGCTGCGGGACGCGTCGGCGCTCGGCCTGACGGTGGAGGGCGGTCGGGTCGACATCGACCTGTTGCGCGCGCACAAGCAGGACGTGGTCGAGGGGATGGTCGCCGCCAACCGGCAGCAGTTCCTCGACTCCGGTCTGCACCTGGTGATCGGCGAGGCCCAGTTCGTCGGCCCACGAACCGTACGGGTGGCACTCGCCGACGGCGGCGAGCGACTGCTGCGCGGCAGCGACGTGGTGATAAACACGGGCACCCGCCCCCATCTGCCGTCGGTGCCCGGGATGACCGAGGCCGGGGTGCTCACCAGCGACGAGTTGCTGCACCTGGACCGGCTGCCGGCCCGGCTGGTGGTGCTCGGCGGCGGCACCGTCGGGGTGGAGTTCGCGCAGATGTTCGCGCTGTTCGGCAGCGCGGTGACGGTGGTCGAGGGTGGTCCACGGCTGCTCACCCGCGAGGACCCCGACATCAGCGACGCGGTGATGCGCGTCTTCCTCGATGATGGCATCGACGTACGGGTGGGTGTCGCGGTCGCGCGGGTCGACCGGGAGGCCGACGGCTCGCTGCGGGTGACGCTGGACGACGGCAGCGCGGTGATCGGGGACGACGTGCTGGTGGCGGCCGGCCGGGAACCGGTCACCGACGGGCTCGGCCTGGACGTGGCCGGCGTGCGGCTCAGCGAGCGGGGCTTCGTGGAGGTCGACGAACACCTGCGCACCAGCGCCGAGCGCACCTGGGCGGCCGGGGACGTCGCCGGCAGCCCGCAGTTCACCCACGTCTCGTTGGACGACTACCGGATCATCCGGGCGAACCTCGCCGGAGGCCAGCGCAGCACCGCCGACCGGTTGATCCCGTACACCGTCTTCACCACCCCCGAGCTGGCGCGAGTCGGGCTGACCGAGACCGAGGCGCGCCGCGCCGGGTACGACATCCAGGTCGCCCACCTGCCGGTCGCCGCCATCCCCCGCGCACGCACCCTGCGCCAGACTCAGGGCATGTGGAAGGCGGTCATCGACACCAGCACCGACCGGGTTCTCGGTGCGTCGTTGCTCGGCGCCGAGGCCGGTGAGGTGATCACCTCGGTGCAGCTGGCCATGCTCGCCGGGATGCCGTGGACCGCACTGCGGGACGCGGTCATCACCCACCCGACCATGACCGAGGGTCTCAACCTGCTCTTCGCCTCGCTGGAATCCCGCCCGGTCCGCTGAGCGCCGCGAGGCCCGCCGACCCCAGGCCACGAAGCGGTCGTACAACTCGCGCGGGCTGGGTCCGTCGTAGGGGTTGAGGTAGTGAAGATCCTGGGTGGCCTCATAGAACATGCCTGCCAGGTAGATGGTCAATCCCGACGGGTTGTCATCGAACTCCGCCCTGAGCAGCAGCTTTGCGTTGTGGCAGGGCCACTGCTGGCCGTCCACCCGGCAACGCCACACCGGGCGCAGCGGGGTGTGGCTCTCGCCGTCGTGCACCGGGTGGGCCGTGAGTCCGTGCCGCTCCGTGTCGACCTCCAGGGGCTGATCCGCGCTCACCGCTGGCCGGCCAGGTTCAGGCGGATCGCCGAGGCGAGCACCTGGTGCTCAAAGCAGGACCCGGTGCCGCAGTCCGGAGGGTCCTGGCGGCGGCACACGTGCCCTCTCACCCACACCCAGCCGCTGGTCGCCCCCTGAGAGATGGCCACGACGATCACCACCTCGTCCCGTCGGGCGGGCACGGTGGGCTCGCACAGCCACTCCCCGGCCAGGAGGAGCAGTTTGGTTCCGGCGGGGACCTCCACGTCGACATCCACGGCCGGCGCTCTCCTGATCCAGTTCATGACATCCACCCCAAGGCTTGTGCGTGATGGCCGACAAGAGCGGTATTCCGGTCGGCCACCACAACCAGCGGCTACGACTGACCACGCCATCCGGCAGCGATCCGCCGCGCCTATTCGCCGCCCGAGATCGACCGACATGGGTAGCGTGGCCGCTACGCTGCGGGGTGTGACAGCCGTGAGCAGTGGGCCCACACGAGAGCCCACAGGCCGGGGGTGAGATGGACGGTTTCGGGGACACACTCAGACTGCACCGCAAAGCCGCCGGCTGGTCGCTGCGGAAGTTCGCCGAGCTGACGGCGTACGACTTCGGCTACCTCGGGCAGATCGAACGCGGCGACCGCCCCACCAACCCAGCGGTGGTGGCCGCCTACGACCGCGCGTTGTCGGCTGGTGGTGCATTGGAGACGGCGTACGGGAGCAAGCAGGCAGGCGACAAGGATGTGCGCAGACGGTCGGTACTCCAGGCAATGGGCGCGCTCGCTGCGGTGCCCGCAGTGGATCGGCTGGCGGGATGGGAGGCCCTGCGGCATGGGCTCGGCGCCGCCGTCGATGTCGACTTCGATGAGTGGACCGAGATAGTCGCGGACTACGGACGTGGCTACTACCGCCAACCGCACGACCAACTCATGGCCCAACTCGGGCGGGACCTGGCCGTGTTGCAGCACCAGATCGCCGCCGCCCACGAGCATCATCGTCCATTGCTGCTACGCGCCGCTGGCCGCCTGTCGGTCATCGTGGCGCTCAGCCTGAACGCGTGCGGGCAGACCGTGCTGGCTGGCAGGTGGCGGGCCAGCGCGAAGCGCATCGCCGACGAATCCGGCGATGCAGACACGCGGGTGCTCAGCCGGGCGTGGGACGTGGTGAACGGCTGCTACGACGGTCGGGCACCCACCACGGTGATAGCGCTGGCCGACCAGGTGCTGCCGCTGTCCGACTGTACGCCTTCGGCGGCGACGTGCGGGCTGCTCGCGGGCCGGGCGCAGGCACTATCGCTCGGCGGCCGGCACGCCGAGGCGGTGGCCTGCGTGCGCGCCCTCGCCGACCAGATGGAGGAGCTGCCCGCCACCGTGACCGCCGACGTGGAGTCGCTGTGGGGATGGCCAGAGCACCGGCTACGGCACACCGAGTCGTGGGTGTATGCCCACGCCGGTGACCAGCACGCTTCCGAGGCCGCACAGCAGCGCGCCCTGGAGCTGTACCCGCCGTCGCAGCAGCGGCTACGAACGCAGGTGCAGCTGCACCAGGCGGCGGCATTGTGCCGCAGCGGGCACATCCCCGACGGGTTACGCCTCGCCGCAGACCTGCTCGACCAGCTACCCGCCGAACAGCACAACGAACTCGTACGGGCGGTAGCCCGGCAGGTTGCCGCCGCCGTTCCCGACGCCGAGCGACACCGACCGGTTTACGGCGAGTTGGTAGACCGGGTACGCGTCTAGCATCCGGGCATGGGCTTGATCTACACCACCAGCCACGGCCGGGACGCGGCCCGCTTCTTCGGACCGCTGGTCGACTTGTACGAGTGCGTGTACGCCGAGCCGCCGTACGAGGAAGGCCCCGACCAGGTGGCCCGCTTCCGCGACCGCCTGCCCGGGGAGACCGACCGATCCGGTTTCACCCTCGTCACCGTCGCCGTGGACTCGTCGCTGGTCGGTGCCGCTTATGGGTGGACCATGGCGGCCGGCGAATGGTGGTCCCGGGCCGACACCGACCCGCCGGCCGAGATCCGTGCGGCGGCGAAACTGGCCGTGATGGAGTGGATCGTCCACCCGCACCGCCGCGGCGAGGGCGTCGGCGCGAAGCTGATGCGCCGGCTGCTCGCCGACCGCTCGGAGCTGTACGCCACTCTCGCCTCGGACCCCCGCTCCCGGGCACGGAAGGTCTACGCGCGCAACGGATGGCGGCAGGTCGGCACATCAGTCCTGCCCTGGGGTCCGCCCATGGACCTCCTCGTCCTCGACCTTGGCCCAAAGCCGGTCCGCTGAGCGCCGCGAGGCCCGGCCGGCAACCGCACAACGGGGCTATCCGGCGATCTCGTCGCGTACCCGTTGTTGGAAGGCGCGGGCCTGCGCCCCGGTGGGCGGCGGCCCACCGTGGCGTGCGGCGACCGCCAGACGGATCACCTCGGCCCGGTCGCCGGCATCGATCAGCCGCTGACCGGCGGCCACCTTCGCCAACCAGACGCCGTCGCGGTGGCGCACCAGTGACCGGCAGGCGCCGAGCACGGCGTCCTCGGTGCCGGGCGCGGGCTGATCGTCCGGCGGTGTGGGTAGGGCGAGCCACCAGGACAGCGCCTCGATGAGCAGCCGGCGCAGGTCGGCCGGGGTGAGGTCGGCGAAGGCCTCCCCCGCCGGCGGCCCGAGCAGTGGGAGTCCACTCTGGTGCAGGATGCTGCGATCGAGGCCGTACCAGAATCGGCCGTCGGCGGCCGGGCGCTCGGCGGGGTCGAGGGTGCGCCGGAACGGCATGCCGGCCCCGGTGTTCAGTTCGACCTCGAAGCCGGGCTCCGGGGTGCCGGAGGCGGCCACCGCCCGGTCGTAGACGACCAACTCCAGTCCGCGCGCGGGGCAGGGCAGCGCCTCGTGCCGCAGCCGGGCGACCAACGTCCGCTTGGCGGCCTCGGTGAGCGGTCCGGCGCTGAGCAGCGCCACGTCCACGTCGCTGCGACCGGGCTGGTACGCCCCGAGCCCCACCGAACCGGCCGCGTACGCGCCGACCAGTTCGGTGCCGAGCACGTCGCGGGCGGTGCTGACGAGGTCATCGAGGTAGCGCTGAAGATCGGAGTGCACGGGCCATCATGACGCACGGGTCGGCACCCGGGCGGGGCTACCCCGCGTAGAGCAGCAGCAGACCGGCGACGGTGTAGGCGACCATCAGTGCCAGCAGGGGTAGTTGGCCGGCCACCGCCCGGGCCCGGGGAAACAGGTACAGGGCGCGGTCGTGGGCCAGCAGCGTGCCGAGCAGGTGCCCGAGGATGATGACGGTGATCTGGAGGGTCGCCACCCCGGAGGGCGTGATCAGCGCGGTCTGCGGTTCCCAGTCGGCGGTGCCGAGCCAGTTGGCGCCGGTGCCCAGGGGGTCGGAGAGCAACGCGACGGTGCGCTGGCCCTCCAGGATCAGCAGCGAGTAGTAGTGCGCGACCACGTACCCCACCGCGATCGGCACGATGGAGTGGGCGATCTCGCCCGGCACCCCCCGGGCGCCGGCCGCGTCGGCGCGACCGATGCGCGCCGCGGCACCGGTGGCGGCAAGGTAGGCCACCGCGACGGCGGCGATGACGAGGCTCAGGCCGGCGCTGCCGGTGACCGCCGGGTGCAGGCCGTTCTCCTGGCTGAAACGCAACCAGCCTGGCGCGTTGGAGAGGCTGTCGTACATGGTCGAGCCGAGCAGCACGATCACCACGGCGACCACCCCGGGGCGGGGTCGCAGGCCGGCGATCCCGTCGAGCGGGTTGCGCCAGACCAGGACGCCGTCGGCGGCCCGGCCGAGCGGGGCGAGCTGACCGATCACTGTGCTGTACGCCTCGAACGGGTCGGCGTGGTCGAACCAGCCGGCGCCGAACAGCACCGCGCCGGCCAGCAGGACCACCGCGTGCCCGGCCAGCCAGGCGGTGATGACCGGCAGGGTGGCCCGGTCGGGGGCGACCAGTTCCAGCCAGACGAACCCGAACAGGGTGGCGGCGGCCAGCCACCAACCGACGCTGTCCGGCAGCTCACGAAGCCCACGGTTCGGGTCGCGCCGCGCCGCCAGCGCCGCGAGCAGGTGCACCGTACGCAGCGGGTTGACCGCCCGCCAGATCGGGCCGAGCAGCAGCGACAGCGGGGCCAGCCCGACCCAGAGCAGCACGTAGAGCGCGCCGGCGGTCGGGTTGTCCGCGGTGTCCGGCCCGCCCAGCAGGCCGAGGCAGAACCAGGCGGTGGCGAGCAGGCCGAGCCCGCGCAGCGCCCACCGGAACGCGGGCGCGTCGACGAGTCGGGCGAGCCACCGCGGCACCGGGCGACCGCCGGTGGCGTCCCGGTCGAGCCGGGGTTCGCGCCAGAGCAGGCCCAGTGCCACGAACGTGACGACGAGGGTCAGCGCTGCGGCGACGACAAGCTGCGGCAGTGTGATCGGCAGGTCCTGGCGGCCGCCGACGCCGTGTGCCAGCAGCGTGGGAGCGGCCGACATGTCGTTCAGCGGACGACGAGCTGGAAGAGCACCAGCTCGGACTCGTGCGTCTCCACCTCGAACAGCCCGGTCTTGTCGGCGCGGAACTCCACCGAGCCGGGCGTGCCGGCCGGCAGCCGGGCGCCCAGGTCGTAGCCGTGCACGTGCAGTTCGTCGGCCACGTCGGAGGTGACGGTGATCCGGACCAGCTGGCCCTTACTGACGGTGACCCGTCCGGTCGGCGGATCGACCCGCTTCTTCACGATCGTGACGGTGATCTGTTGGTCCACCGCGGTGGTGCTGGCGGAGGCGCTGGGCGTGCTGGTGGCCGTCGGGGTCGGCGCGGTGGGGGTGGCGCTCGACGGGGCCGCGGACGTCGGCGCCGTCGAGGGGGTGGCCACGGAGGGGTCGTCGTCCTGCCCGCAACCGGCGAGGAGCAGGGCGGCGAGAGCGGCGGCGGCGAGGGCGGCGACGGTTCGGGCGGCGGGGGTACGGACGAACACGGGCGGACTCCGAACGACGCGAGGGGGACGGGTGTCGGGTTGATCGTCGGGGAGGAGAACTCTACGTCTTGTTCGGTGCCGGGGAAATGACCATGATGAACGAATGCGATCGAAGCTGGTCACTGTGCGTAAGGTCCTGAGCCGTGTCGTGGCGGCACTGGCGGCGACAGTGGTGGTGTCGTTGCTGCTGCCGGTCGCCCCGGCGTCCGCGCACGGCCAGCTGGCGACCTCCACGCCGCTGAAGGGCACTGTCGTACGCGAGCCGCTGACCCAGTTGGCGTTGTACTTCACCGAGAAGCCGGCGTCGAACGCGCACTTCGCCATCAGCGGTCCGGACGGGTCGCGAGTGGACAACGGCTGGTCCTACGGTGAGCCGAAGCGACTCGACAAGCCGGTCACCGAGTACTTCATGGTCAACGGCGTGTTCGAGCCACGGCTGTACCACACCGGCTTCCCGGCCATGGTTACCGTCGCGCACTGGCCCGCGAAGGGCCGCTACACCGCCAGCTACCTCTCGGTCGCCTCCGACGGTGAGGCGGTGCGGGGCGAGGTGACCTTCGACTACCAGGGCCCGGGCAAGCCGGCCCCGGCCGGCTGGTCGGCACCCACGGCGGGGCCGGATCCGGCGCTGCTCGGCCAAGCCGAGGGCGAGGGATCGAGCCCTGGGGCCACCGGCAGCCCGGTCGCCCCCACCGGCACTGCGGTGGACGACCCGGCCGGCGCCACTCAGGAGCAACGCGACGGCGGGTTCCCGGCCTGGCTGATCCCGGCCCTGATCGTCGTCGTGGTCTCGGCGATCGTGCTGGTGGCGGCCCGCCGTCGACCCGCGGCGCGCGGAGCCTCCACTGCGGATCGCCGTTCTGTCGGCGGCGCGGGCCGGGGCGGAGCCGCAACCCGCAAGCCCGCCAACCCGACCCGGAAGAGCGGCAATCGGGCCGGTGGTCCGGCGCGGCGTGGACGGCGGTAGACCGTCGCAATAGCCGGGCATTCTCCGCGTACCCTCGCGAACTTTCGCACGGACATTGGAAACTTTTGATGTATCGAGGCGAAGCCATGGACAGTCCAATCGAAACACCTTAATGTTCCGAGCCATCCACCCGGTGTTTCCGCAACGTCACTCGTCGGCGTCGAGGACGTTACGGAGCCGGGGCCGACGGTCATCCTCACCGCTGCTCCACGCCGGCCGTCGGACACTCCACTGCCTCCTGGAGGAACGATGGGCACACGCCTGCTACGCCGACTCCACCATCCCGTCCTGGGTGCGCTGGCACTCGTCCTCGCCGCCGGTCTCTGGGCCGTCCCCGCCAACGCCGCCCCCGCGCAGGAACCGGGCGTCACCCTGCGCGTCTTCGACGTGCAGGTGCCGCTGTCCGAGCTGTGCACGCTCAAGCCCGCCCAGACCCCGAACGTGGACAAGCTGATGTCCACCATCAACTGGACCTCGGCGGCCGACTTCGGCTTCGAGGACAACTTCGTCTCGCAGGTGCTGGGCAACATCACCACCACCCAGGCCGGCAGCTACACCTTCCGGCTCAGCAGCGACGACGGCTCCAAGCTGTCGATCGACAACGCCGTGGTGATCAACCATGACGGCCTGCACGGCGCGACCCCGCCGAAAGAGGGCACCGTCACCCTCACCGCCGGCCTACACCCGCTGCGCATCGACCACTTCGAGCGTGGGGGCGGGCAGCAGATCACCCTGGAGTGGAAGACTCCCGGATCGTCGACCTTCGTGGTCGTACCGAACTCGGCGCTGAGCACCGACGCCGGCGTGGTCCGGGTGACCGCACCCGGACGCAAGGAGTGCGAGGGTGTCTCCGACACCCCCGGTGACGGCCTGCCGCTGACCGGCGTGCACCCCGGCTACACACTGACCAACCTGCGGCCCAGCGGCTTCCAGCCGAAGGTCACCGGCATGGACTGGCTGGCCGACGGCCGGCTGGTCATCAGCACCTGGGGCGGCAGCGACCAGTCCGGCACCTCCCAGGACGGCGAGGTCTGGATCCTCGGCAACACCGGCGGGTCGACAACCCCGGGCAACGTGACCACCAAGAAGATCGCCGGCGGCCTCAAGGAACCGATGGGGCTCAAGGTCGTCGACGGGGTGGTCTACGTGACCGAGAAGCAGCGGTTGACCCGGCTGGTGAACACCGGCGGTGACGAGGTGGCCGAGCGTCTGGAGACCGTCGCCACCTGGCCGTACGGCGGCAACTTCCACGAGTTCGCGTTCGGCCTGCTCTACCAGGACGGGTTCTTCTATCTGAACCTGTCGGTGTCGATCAACTCCGGCGGCGCCACCACCAACCCGCAGCCCGCCACCAACCGGGGCACCACGCTCAAGGTCAACAAGGACACCGGCGCGGTCAGCTACGTCGCCGGCGGTCTGCGTACGCCACACGGCATCGGCTGGGGCCCGGAGGGCGGCATCTTCGTCACCGACAACCAGGGCGGCTGGCTGCCCTCGTCGAAGCTGGTGCACGTCAAGCAGGGCCGGTTCTTCAACCACTTCACGAACCCCGCGGGTCCGTTCGACACCGCTCCGGTCACGCAGCCGGTGCTCTGGATGCCGCAGAACGAGATCGCCAACTCGCCCAGCACTCCGCTCTACCTGCCCAGCGGTCGCTACGCCGGCCAGTTCGTCATCGGTGACGTGACCTACGGCGGCCTGCAACGGGCGAATGTGGAGAAGGTCAACGGCGAGTACCAGGGCGCGCTGTTCCGACTCACCCAGGGCCTGGAGGCGGGCGTCTCCGAGGTCAACGTCGGCCCGGACGGCGCGATCTACGTCGGCGGGCTCGGCGCGGGCGGCAACTGGGGCCAGACCGGCAAACTGTCGTACGGCCTGCAGAAGCTCACCCCGAACACCGCCACCACGTTCGAGATGCTCGCGATGCGCGCCACCACGACCGGCTTCGAGGTGGAGTACACCCAGCCGGTGTCGACGGCGACCGCCACCGACCTGGCCGCGCGTTACAAGCTCAAGCAGTGGCGGTACGTGGCGACGTCGAACTACGGCGGTCCGAAGATCGACGAGGAGACCCTGACCGTCACCTCGGCCACCCTCTCGGCGGACGGCAAGAAGGTCAGCCTCACGGTGCCCGGTCGCAAGGCCGGCAGGGTGGTGCACCTGCGCTCACCGCGCCCCTTCACCTCCACCAGCGGCCAGTCCCTGTGGAGCACCGAGGCGTGGTACACGCTCAACTCGATCCCGGGCAGTCCCCCGCCGCCCACCGGCGGCACCATCACCGGCGCCGGTGGCAAGTGCCTGGACGTCGACAACGCGGGCACCGCCGACGGCACGAAGATCCAGCTCTGGACCTGCAACGGCACCACCGCGCAGTCGTGGACGCGGGTCGGCGACACGTACCGGGTGCTCGGCAAGTGCCTGGACATCGACAACGGCGGCACCGCGAACGGTACGAAGGTCCAGCTCTGGACCTGCAACGGCACCGGCGCGCAGGTCTGGCAGCCGCAGGCCGACGGGTCGATCCGCAACCCGCAGTCCGGCAAGATCATGGAGGCCGCCGGTGGTAACACCGGCGACGGCACCCAGATCCAACTCGGCACGTACGCGGGCGGCGCCCACCAGAAGTGGGTGGTCAGTAGCGGGGTAACCGGCTGACAGTCGCCGAAGGGGCGTGGTCTGACCGGCGGGTCGGGCCACGCCGTCGGTGTGGGTCAGGGGCCCTGCGGCAGCGGCTGCGCCAGTGCCCGCAGGTCCGCCGGGAGTTGGGCCAGGGCGTCCTCGAACTCCCGGTGCCCGACCACCCGGTGCATCGTCTGGAGCACCGCGCGGGTGCCCCGCTCGGCAGCCGGACGGTCGATCCCGGCGCGGTCGGCCACCCGGCCCAGGAACTCGTCGTAGCCGAACGTTTCCGGCGGCTCCGCTGCCTTGACCAGCAGCGGGCTCAGCTCGTCGGCCAGGTGGGGGGCCAGAGCGCCCGCCTCCCCACCGCTGAGCCGCTCGGTGAGAGTCCGCAGGACCGCCTCGGTGAGCGAACGCGCCTGCTCCGGCGGGAGACCCGCCCGTGCCGCAACCTTCTCGACGAACGCCAGCTCGGCCATCCCCCCGCCCTTCACCTTCGGAAACGCGTGGCTACCCGGGCCCACCGGCAGCAAACCCGGCAGCGGCAGCGAGATGGTTCTGCTGGTTGCTCCGCGCGGCGCCGTCCCCTTCTCGTACCGTGAGGTCGGACCGGGAACCCGACGGCTGCCCGACGGCGGCCCGTGCCGCAGGAGGAGCAGATGGCCCTCGACCTGCCCGACGTGATCGACCGGTACTTCCGGGCCGTCAACGACCGGGACCTGGACGCCTTCGTCGCCTGCTTCGCGGACACCGCGAGCGTCGCCGACGAGGACAAGCTGTACGACGGGCGGGCCTCGATCCGCGCCTGGCGACAGAAGACGATGGACGCCTACTCGTACACCGCCGAGCCGGTCCGGGTCACGTCGCAGGCGGGCGACTCGTACCTGGCCATCACCCGGGTGTCCGGCGATTTCCCCGGCAGCCCGATCGAGCTGCGGTACCGGTTCACGCTGCGCGACGGGCTCATCGGTGCCCTGGACATCCGCCCCTGACGCCGAGTTCCGCTGTCGGGCTGCGAGGCTGGTCGGGCCCGCCCGCAGGTGATCAACCGCCGAACGGACGAGACAGGCAAGAGGGCAGTGGGTGACATGATGTGGCGGCAACAGCTGTCGCTACGAGAAGGGTTCCGGCTGCCCGATGGCGCACTTCGAGGCTCGCACGCCCACGACACCCGCGCGGAACGCGGTGCCGCTGGCCGGGCAGCCGCACCGGACGGGCTGATGCCCGGCGAGCGACGGGAGACCGTGGCCGAGCAGAGTGTCGCCACCCACGCCGCGGACACCATGGCCTATCAGGTCGCGACCGACATACGAGCGCTGCGCGCGTTCGTCAGCGCCGGGGCACTGGCCCGTGGCCTGTCGGCCGAGCGGATGGAGCTGTTGACGCTGGCGGTCAGCGAGCTGGCCACCAACACGTTGCAGCACACCACCGGCGGCGGCTGGGTACGGCTCTGGGCCGAACCGGGTCAGCTGTTCTGCGACGTGGTCGACCAGGGTCCGACGCGGGCGTTCGGCCGGAGCATGCCGGCCGCCGACTCGGTACGGGGTCGCGGGCTGGCGATCGTGGAGCAGATCTGTGACGAGGTCGCGGTGCTCACCAGCCCCGGGGAGACCGTCGTACGGATTCGCCTGAGTCTGTGAACGTCAGCGGCGATCCCCACCCGCCCGGGCCAGGTTGGCTGCCACAATGCGGACAGCCCGCGCCGACGGTGGCACCGGGTCGGACCCGAACGGGAGGACGCCACGATGCCGGACAGCGCACGCGAGGCCGAGCTGCTCGACGCCGAGCGCACCCTGCAGGCCGCCCAACGGGCCGGCGACGTCGCCGCCCTCGATCAGCTGCTGGTCGACCAGCTGATCGCCATCGGCCCGGACGGGCGTACCCACAGCAAGCAGGACGACCTGGCCGCCCACCGGGACCGCCGCTCGGTCGTTGAGGAGTTGGTCGAGGAGGAGCTGGACCTGCTCGTCGTCGGCGCGACGGGGGTGACGTTCTTCCTGGGCCGGGTGTCCGGGGTCTTCGAGGGAGCGCCGTTCGCTGCGCGGCTGCGCTACACCCGGACGTGGGTCCACGACGACCCACACGGCTGGCGGGTCCTGGCCGCACACATCAGCCCGGTCTGACTCAGCTGCCGTCCTCGTCGTCCTCGTCGAGCAGACCCTGCTCGTCGAGGAACGCGAACCACCGGTCGTCGGCGGGGGTCAGGTCGGCGTAGCCCGGGCCGAGCAGGTAGTAGTCCACGAAGGATTCCACGTCGGGGGCAAGCTCCTCGAACGCGTCGGACATGAACCACTCGGTGCCGGTGGGTGGGAAGTACCAGATCGCTCCCGTGCCACGGTCCATGAAGATCGGCTCGTCGCTGCGGGCGCCGACCACCAGCCAGCCCGCCCGGTCCTGCGGGATGGACGAGAAGTCCGGCGCGTAGTCCAGGTGGTACTGCATCCCCGCGAGCGTCGACGAGGACGCCAACTCGACCCGACCCGCCCGCAGCCCGTCGGCCACCAGCAGGAGGTCCCGCAGGTCGGCAGGGAGCCCCGCCGGTACGGCGTCGATGGCCGCCCCCTCGCCGAACTCGGCGTAGGCCAGGCTGTCCGGCAGATCGGCCAGCTCAGCCCGCAGCTCCTCGATGAGCTGCCGCAGCTCGAGGTTCAACGCACCACCTCCGTTCGGATGAGGTCCCGTCCGGCATTGCCCCCGGCTGCCCGGAGACCTGCGAGCCGATGCGCGGTTTGGTTCTACCACGCACCAGCTCGCCAGAGCGTCACCTCGCCGAATCCGCCAGCCGGGCCAAGCGACGGCGCCGGTCAGCTCGACGTACACCATGCCGGTCCGGGAGTCCGACGTCGAGCCCTTTCCTCAGCTCACGACGGCGTCGATCGCGCCGACGCGCAGGGTGCCGTCGTTGAGGGGCGTGCAGCGGATGCCGCCGGTGGTGCGCAGCGCCTTCCACGTCCCCGGGCCGACGGTGACGTCCATCCAGGCGCACGGTCGGGCCGCCCGGTTGACCCGCAGGCTGACCGGGCCGTCGCCGGAGTCCAGCACCAGCACTCTGCCGATCAGCTCGTCCACGGCGATCCCGGTGGTGAGGATGTTGCGCCGCACCTCGGTCAGGCCGATGCCGACCGGCAGCGACTCCTGGGCGATGACGGTGACGCTGGCGTCGCGGTGTGCCTGCTGGCCGAAGTACCGGTCGCCGACGATGCCGAGGCCGGCCCGGATCCGGACGGCGTCGACCAGCTCACCGGGCGGGGCCGGGGCCGGGCCGTCGGCGGGCCGACCCAGGAAGCGGTGCACGGGCGAGGCCAGCAACTCGACGATCTCCGGCATGGCAGGAAGTCTACGAACCGGACCGGCCCCGCCGGGGCAGGTCGACGGATGACGCGGTGGGGACGCCGGTATGAACGCCGTCGTCCCCACCGCGCCCCCGGTTCAGGCCGGTGTTCCGGTGACGGTCAGGTTGCGCAGTCGGCCCACGTTGTCGAACGAGCCGAAGCCGACCCGTCCTGAGCCGAACGTGGTGTCCTTCGCGGTCAGCAGCGGGTCCCGATGCCCGTCGACGTAGACGGCGATCTCGCCGGTGGCCGGCAGGTGCACCACCCGGACGCGGTGCCACCTGGCATCGGTGATCGCCGGGTTGGCGCCCCGGGAGCGGCCGTTCCACTGGTGGTCGATGCGCTCCCGGTCGGCGTTGTCCACCTTGAAGATGCCGTTGTGCGGATAGATCGTGTTGTCGGTGGAGAGGTGGGCGTAGTAGAACTCGGTGTCCGAGCGCCAGCCGAAGACGATGATCACGTCCCGGTTGGTGACCTCCACTGGTGTGTCGAGTCGTACCTGGGCGTCGACCTGCACCGACGACCACGCCGGGCCGTTTGTCAGCACGGCGTACTCGAAGGGCCGGCGCGGGCCCGGCCGGCTCTCCCCGGCCTCGGCCAGGATGACCTGGTCGCCGGTGAACTGCCACTTCGCCGGCGTCACCGGCGACCAGTTCGCGGCTCCGGCGGTGCGGCGGACTGTGACGTCCCCGACGTCACCGCTGGCGAACTCCCGGGTACCGGTCACCTTCCAGACCTTTCCGTTGGCCTTCGCGACGACGTAGAGCTCACCGGCGGCGTCGGTGCCGAAGCGCAGGTCCACCCGGTTGGGGTCACCGGGCGCGCCCGGCGCGGACAGGTCGCGCATCCGGACCGGGGTGCCGGCCGTGTCGAAGAGCGCGAGCTGGTGGATGGTGGCCAGCCCTCGGCCCCGGCGCATTTGATTGGCCTCGGTGTAGAGCACCCGGCCGTCGACCAGGTCGCCGAAGACGTACTTGCCGCGCAGCGCGGGCAGCGCCCGCCCCCGGTAGACGAAGCCGCCAGCCACCGCGACACCGACGTCGTCGGTGCAGTTCCAACCGGCGGGGGGGTCGTGGTCGTACGCAGCGACCGGGTAGGTGTAGCCGTACCTGTCGTCGTCGGCGGGCAGCGGGAGCAGCCGGTCGCACGGGCTGGTGGCGGTCTTGTCGAAGACGAAGGAGCCCTCGCGCTCGCTCCAGCCGAAGTTGTCCCCGGCGCGGACCTCGTAGATGGCCTCGACGGCGTGTTCACCGATGTGCCCGAGGTACATCCGGCCGGTCGCCCGGTCCCAGCTGAACCGGTGCGGGTCCCGGAAACCCACTGCGTAGAGCTCGCCGAGCGCGCCGGCCCGGCCGACGAACGGGTTCCCCGCCGGGATGCCGTAGCGCCCGTTCGCGGAGTTGGTGCCCCGGGGGTCGATCCGCAGCAGCTTGCCGTGCGGCAGGGCCAGGTTCTGCGGGTCGGTGTTGCGGGCGCCCTGGCCACCGTCGCCGACGGCGAGGTACAGCAGGCCGTAGTCGCGGTCGTGGCGCTTGGCAGTCGGGTTGAAGTTGATCTCCTGGATGCCGTGTACCTGGCCGCCGAAGCCGATGCGCAGCACCTCCCGGTGCGTACCGGCGAAGGTGGCCGCGGCCGGATCCGTCGCCGTCCACTCGGTGATGACACCGTGGAAGAGCGTGTTGGGCTGGGCGTAGTCCGGTGTGGCGGTCGTCGTCGACGCCAACTCGGTGTGGATGGTGTATAACCGGCCGTTCACCCCGAACTCCGGGTGGAACGCCACGTACCCGAAGCCCTGGCCGAGCCCACGACCGGAGAAAAACCGCGGCGCGAACGTAGCGGCCACGTCCAGGTAGACGTGCGGCACGCCGCCCTCGACCAGGTAGAGGCTGCCGTTGAGGTCGGGCACCGCCCGCCGGCCGGAGCCGTCGGGCACCTCCATGATGGTGTTGATCCGCGCGGTACGCATGAGCCGCGCGTCGGTCGGCGCCGGCGTGGGGTACGACTGCGGGAAGCTGGCGTACTCGCTGAGGACCAGCCCCAGTCGGGACTGGACCGGCATCTCGGGGATCGGGTCGTAGACCGCGTCGGCGGCGCGCGCGGGCGTGGCGACCAGTGTGGACAGGATCAGCACGAGGGCGGTGAGGCCGGCCCTCACTGTGGGCCGGCGGACGGTGCCGGCGCGGCGGTGCAGGGTGCGCACGCGTGTCTCCTTCTCGGTGGGACGGTGCCGAGGGTGGTCAGCGGGCAAGGTGGCGGTACTGCCTCCGCACGTCTTTGGCGGAGACCACACTGTCGAGGAACATCAGGCCGTCCATCCGGCAGTCGCACGGGTTGCGTTCCAGGGTGTCCTGGGGGAAGCTGCCGCCGATCTTGATGCCCCGGGGGTCGGACGCGGTGGTCACGTGCGGGCCCGGCCCGGACACCAGCCACGGGTCGTCGGCGCGGGTGTAGAAGCCGTCCACCGGTTCGCCGTTGCGGTAGAGGGCGAGCGCGCCGGTGTTGAAGTCGAAGGTGGCGGCCAGGTGCACCCACTCCCCCACCGGCAGCAGCTCACGCCAGTCCCGGGTGGCGGCGAAGGTCTGCGAGTTGCCGCCGTCGAGCCGCCGGCCGAGCGCGACGAGACGCAACTCTCCGTCGACGTCGATCAGCTCCAGCAGGGCGCGGACGCCGTGGCCGTCGGAGTCGCCGGTCAGCACTCCGGCCAGCCCGATAGCGTTGTACCTGTCGTCCGGGTCGGCGGTGGTGGAGTTTGGTAGCGGGCTGTCCATGTTCAGCTTGAACCAGCCCATGACCGTGGTGCCGGCGGTGGCGCTGAAGGCACGCAGCGTCCGCACGCCGCTGGCCGACCAGGTGCCGGCCTTCCAGTCGTCGTTGCCGGCGACGGCGGGGGCGACCTGCCGGGTCTGCACGGCGTTGCGGCTGCCCCGGTAGGCGCGGTCCGGCACCCGCATGGCGGTGCCGCCGTTGATCAGCTCGATCTCGGTGCCGGAACGCCCCTGGTCGCGTTCCAGCGCTGGGTCGCCGGGCACCGGGTGGTCGAAGTCGTACGCGGCGACCAGGTGCGCGCGCAGCGCCGGGTGGACGTCGGGCGACATGCTCCGATCCGCCTGCGCCGGTGGCGCGCTGGCGCCGGTCAGCGCGCCGATCGCCAGGAGGGAGACGGCCGCTCGTCGGGCCCTGGACATGGCTGTCACCTCGTTTCGCGGCATGCCGGATGCCGGTCACGTAAGCGCTTACGTAAGCGCTTACGTACCCTAGGCTTCGATCGATGCCACTCGCAACAGATCGGGTGACATGAATGTTCTCGGAGGGTTGCCGATGTCCAGGGCCAGCCACCGGCCGCGCCTCGTGGACGTCGCCGAACACGCCGCCGTCTCGCTGGCGACCGCCTCCCGCGCCCTCGCCGGCCGTGAGGGGGTCAGCACCGAGGTGGCCGACCGGATCCGGCAGGTCGCCCGTGAGCTGGGCTACGTGGCCAACCCGTACGCCCGCACCCTGGCCAGCGGGGCCACCTCGACGGTGGGGTTGATCGTCCACCAGGTCGACGACCCGTACTTCTCCGAGATCGCCGCCGGGGTCATCCAGCTCGCCTCCGAGCAGGGGCTGCTGGTGCAGATCTGCCAGTCCGGCCGCGACCCCGACTACGAGCTGCAACAGCTGCGCCACCTGATCGCCCAGCGGGTCGGCATCGTTCTGATCAGCGGTTCCGGCTATGACGACCCACGCATGGAGAGCGCGGCGCGCGCCGAGCTGGCCGCGTTCCAGGACCACGGCGGACGGGCCGCCGCCATCGGACGGCACGCGCTCGGCGTCGACGCCGTCCTGCCGGACAACGAGGCCGGCGGCCACGCGCTCGCCCAGCACCTGATGGATCTCGGGCACCGAAAAATCGCTGTCGCCGCGGGCAGCGCCGGCCTCACCACTGTCGCCGATCGGCTGGCCGGAGTGTCGTCGGCTCTGCGGGAGCGCGGGCGGTCCCCCGCCGACCTCGCCGTCGTGCACAGCGATTTCACCCGCGGCGGTGGACGCGCCGCCGCCGAGCAGATCCTCAACGACCATCCCGAGACGACGGCGATCATCGCGCTCAACGACGCGATGGCCATGGGCGTGCTGTCGACGCTGCGGTCCCGCCGCGTGCCGGTGCCCGCGCGGATGTCAGTGGTCGGCTTCGACGACGTCTCCGTGGCGGCCGACCTCGCACCCAGCCTCACCACCATCCGCCTGCCGATGACAGAGATGGGCCGCACGGCACTCACCCTCGCGCTCAAGCCACGCACGACACGCCCTCGCCGCCGCCCCACCGGGCACCTGCTGGTCGTCCGCGACTCGACCGGGCCCGCGCCGAGAACCTGACCCACGCCGCGCCGATCAGACCGCCAGGGCCGCCCGGACCTCCCGTTCCGCCGTGACACCCCCGTCGCCGTGCGAGGTGACCCGACCGGACTCCAGCACGTGGTAGCGGTCCGCCACCCGCAGCGCGAAGCCCAGGTGCTGCTCGACGAGGAGCACGCTGAACCCGGACTGCCGGGTCAACTCCACGATCCGCTCCTGGATCTCCGCGACCACCGACGGCTGGATGCCCTCGGTCGGCTCGTCGAGCATCAGCAGCCGCGGCCGGGTGATCAGGGCGCGGGCGATGGCCAACTGCTGGCGCTGACCCCCGGAGAGCAGCCCGGCCCGACGCCGCAGCAACGGGCGCAACGCCGGAAACAGATCCAGCACCTCCGCCGTGGCCACCGCCCCGTCGCGCCGACCGTCGGCGACCAGCCGCAGGTTCTCCGCCGCGGTCAGGTGCGGGAAGCACTGCTGACCCTGCGGGACGTACGCCATCCCCCGCGCCACCCGCTCGTGCGGCCCGGCGCGGGTGACGTCCTCGCCGTCCAGCTCGACGGTGCCGGCACTCGGGCGCAACAGACCCGCCGCGACCCGCAGCAGGGTGCTCTTGCCGGCACCGTTGTGCCCGAGCACGGCAGCCACCCCGTCGGGCGGGACCGCCAGATCGACCCCGTGCAGCACCCGGGAACGCCCGTACCCGGCGTGCACCCCGCGCAGCGTCAGCATCATGCCTCCAGGCCGGTGCGGGCCGACCCGGCGTCGACCGGGTGGCCAAGGTAGACCTCCTGCACGCGCGGGTCCGCCTGGACCTGCGCCACAGTGCCCTCGCTGAGCACCCGGCCGGCGTGCAGCACTGTGACGCTGCGCGCGAACCGACGCAGGAACTCCATGTCGTGCTCGATCACAACGACAGTGCGATCCCGGCTCACCGTCTCCAGCAGGGTGCCGGTGGCATCGCGTTCCTCGTGGCTCATCCCGGCGACCGGCTCGTCCAGCAGCAACAGTCGCGCGTCCTGCACCAGCAGCATTCCGATCTCCAGCCACTGCTTCTGGCCGTGCGCGAGCGTCCCGGCGAGGTCCGCGGCCCGCGCGGCCAGACCGATGGTCTCCAGCGCGGCGGCGATCTCGTCGGGCACACCTTGGCGGCGGCGCGCCAGGGTCGCCCAGCTGCGTCGGGCGCCCGCCGCGATGTCGAGGTTCTGCAACACCGACAGCTCCTCGAAGACCGTCGAGGTCTGGAAGGTCCGCCCGATACCGAGCCGGCTGATCCGGTGCACCGGCCGGCCGAGCAGTTCCTCGTCACCGAACCGGACCGAGCCGGTGGCCCGGACCAGACCGGTGATCGCGTCGACCAGTGTGGTCTTGCCGGCGCCGTTCGGCCCGATCAGGAACCGGATGTCACCGGCGGGCACCTCCAACGAGACGCCGTCCACGGCGGTGAAGCCGTCGAAGCTGACCCGTACGTCCCGGACGGACAACCCGTCCAACCGCTCGCCGCTCATGCCGCCGGCACCTCCGTCCGCTCGGCGCGTCGTCGGCCCAGCGACAACCGCCCGCGCCGCTGCGGCTCCGCGGCGACGTCGCGGCGGCGGGCCAAGGCCCACAGCGACGCCAGGCCGCCGGGAAGGAACGCCACCACGACCACGAAGAGCAACCCCTGAAGGTACGTCCAGGTGCCCGGGAAACGCTCGGAGAGCGCGGTACGCGCCCAGGCCACCGCCACCGCGCCGAGCACCGGCCCGAGCAGTGTCGCCCGGCCGCCCACCGCGACGCCGATGACGAACTCGATCGACGGGACGATCCCGATCAGCGCGGGCGAGATGATGCCCACCGCCGGCACGAACAGCGCCCCGGCCAGCCCGGCCATGCCCGCCGCCACCACGTACGCCACCAGCTTGACCGACGCCGGGTCGTAGCCCAGGAAGCGGACCCGCTCCTCACCGTCGCGGACCGCCACCAGCAGCTCGCCGTAACGGCTGTGGATGAGCTGACGGGTCAACGCGAGCAACGCCAGCAGCGTCCCGGCGATGATGAAATACACCATCCGCTGGTTGACCGGGCCGTCCAGGTCGTAGCCGAAGAAGCCCTTGATGTCGGTGAGCCCGTTGGTGCCGCCCGTGGTGCCCTGCTGGCCGATCAGCAGGATCACCATCGCGGCGGCGAGCGCCTGACTGAGGATGGCGAAGTACGCGCCGCGGACCCGGCGACGGAAGACCAGCGAGCCGAGCCCGAAGGCGACAGCCATCGGCAGCAGCACCGTGGCGGGCAGCGCGAACCACGGGCTGGCGAACGGCCGCCACCACAGCGGCAGCTCGTCGAGTTGCCCGTACAGCTGCATGAAGTCGGGCATCCCACCCGGGCCCGCGTCGGCGAGCTTGAGGTGCATGGCCATCGCGTAGCCGCCGAGGCCGAAGAAGACGCCCTGGCCCAGGGTGAGCATCCCACCCCGGCCCCAGGCGATCCCGATGCCGACAGCGACCATGGCGACGCAGAGGTACTTGGCGAGCAACGCCAACCGGAAGTCCGACAACACCAGCGGGGCAACGGCGAACAGCAGCGCCGCGCCGAACGCGAAGCCGGCCAGGGTCCGTAGCCGCGAGCGGCCGGCGGGCCGACCCGGTGGTACGGGGCCGGCAGGCGCCGGGCGGACGGCGGTGCTCGGTGGCGCGGGAGTGACGGCGGTCATGCGAGGCTCCTGGTCCGCAGGGTGAACAGGCCCTGTGGCCGCCACTGGAGGAACGCGACGATCGCCACGAACACGATCACCTTGGCGACGCTGAGGGTGGTCAGGTACTCCCCGGTGGCCTGGAGCACGCCGAGGGCGAAGGCGACGATCACACTGCCCTTGAGCTGGCCGATCCCGCCGACCACGACGACCAGGAAGGCGTCGATGATCAGGTTGGTGCCCATGGTCGGGCCGATCGGGCCGAGCAGGGTGAGGGCCACCCCGGCGAGCCCGGCCAGGCCGGAGCCGAGGAAGAAGGTCGTCCGGTCGACCCGGGAGGTGGCGATGCCGGACACCGCGGCGAGGTCGCGGTTCTGCACCACAGCGCGGATACGCCGCCCGAGCGGGGTGAGGCGTAGCGCCAGCGTGAGCGCCGCGACGGCGGCCAGCGCCAGGGCCAGGATGAACAGCCGGTTGTTGGCGATGGTCAGCCCGCCGGGCAGCGCCACGTTGCCGGTGAGCAGCTCGGGCGCGCGGGTCTGCACGTTCGGGCTGCCGAAGATGTCCCGGGCCAGCTGCTGCAAGATCAGTGAGACACCCCAGGTGACCAGCAGGGTGTCCAGTGGCCGGGCGTAGAGCCGGCGGATGAGCAGCACCTCCAGCAGGACACCCATGGTGCCGGCGACCACGAACGCCACCGGCAGCGCGACCACCAGCGACAGGCCGGCGCCGGTGATGCTCTGTTGCAGAACGTAGGTGGTGTACGCGCCGGCCATGATGAACTCACCGTGCGCCATGTTGATCACGTTCATCTGGCCGAAGGTCAGCGCGAGGCCGAGCGCGATGAGCAGCAGCACCGCGCCGATGCTGATGCCGGTGAAGAGTTGACCGAAGAGGACTGTCACGGTGGGTACTCCGAACTGCTGGTCGGGTGGCCCGGGCGGAGCGCGCGGCAACGCGTTCCGCCCGGGCCGGCGTCGTCAGCTCAGGCCGCTCGCCCACGGGTAGGTCTTGAGGTACGGGTCCGGGGCGACCGGCTTGCCGGAGTTCCACACCTCGGTGATCAGGCCGTCCGCGCCGATCTTGCCGATCCGGGCGGTCTTGGCGATGTGCTGGGTCTTGCCGTCGACGGTGACCAGACCCTCCGGCGCGTCGAAGGTGATCCCGTCCGAGGCGGAGCGGACCTTCTCCACGTCGAAGGCGCCGGCCTTCTCGACCATCGCCTTCCACAGGTGCACGCCGACGTACGCGGCCTCCATCGGATCGCTGGTCGGCTTGTCCGCGCCGTACTTCGCCTTGTACGCGGCCACGAACTTCGAGTTCGCCGCGCCCGGGGTGGTCTGGTAGTAGTTCCAGGCCGTCAACTGGCCCTCCAGGTACTGGGTGCCGATGCCCTTGACTTCTTCCTCGGCGATGGACACCGACACCACCGGCATCGCGGCGGCGCTCAGGCCCGCGGACTTGTACTCCTTGAAAAAGGCCACGTTGCTGTCACCGTTGAGCGTGTTGAAAACCGCGTCCGCGCCGGACGATTTGACCTTGTTGACGATGGTGCCGAACTCGGTGGAGCCCAGCGGCGCGTAATCCTCACCCAGCACGGTCATCCCGTTCGCCGTGGCGTACGCCTTGATGATTTTGTTGGCGGTACGGGGAAAGACGTAGTCGCTACCGACCAGATAGACCGACTTCGCGCCCTGCGACTTGAGGTAGTCGAGCCCGGGAACGATCTGCTGGTTGGTCGTCGCTCCGGTGTAGAAGATGTAGGGCGACTGCTCAAGTCCCTCGTACTGCACCGGGTAGAACAGCAACGCCTTGTTCTTCTCGAACACCGGCTTGACCGCCTTGCGGCTGGCCGACGTCCAACAGCCGAAGACGGCTGCCACCCGGTCCTCGGAGATGAGCTTCTCGGCCTTCTCCGCGAAGGTGGGCCAGTCCGAGGCGCCGTCCTCACCGACCGGCTGGATCTTCTTGCCGAGGACGCCGCCGGCCGCGTTGATCTCTTCGACGGCGAGCATGATGGAGTCGCGGACGGTGACCTCGCTGATCGCCATGGTCCCGGAGAGCGAGTTGAGCAGGCCCACCTTGACGGTGTCGCCGGAGACGTCGGCGGTCACGCCGGTCGCGCCACCCTCGTCGGTGGTCTTGCTGCCGCACGCGGTCATCGCGGCCGCGGCGACCAGGGTCATGGCACCCGCCAGGATGCGGCGGCCCCGGAATAATGACATCTACTCTCCCTGCGGTGCACTCAAGTGGCGTTAGGACGGTCGGTGCGGTCCGATTGAGCTGACGTGGGCGATACCAAGGTCGACGGGTGGACGCCGCGCAGGGCACCGGATCGGATATGGGCACCGAAAGCGTCGACCGCCATGATTGCGTGGGTGTTTCCCGGTCCTTAATTGACTGTTTCCGAGGGACCGTCGGGGCGCGCACGAAAAACGGCCGACACCGTTGGGGAGGAAACGGTGTCGGCCGTTGGGAAAACCGCAGAATAGGTGCCACCACAATGGCCGACGGACGAATCCGCCGACGGTGGGCACGCAATGGTGAGATCTGGCCCCGTGGCCGGATACTTCACCCAGGAAGCATCTTAGGGCGGTGTCGGGTGGCGCTGTCAAGGGTCGGACGGGCCGACCGGTAGTGCCCGGTTCAGAGCTGGGCGAGCACTGTGAAGTCGAGCCCGTCGGCCTCGGCCAGGTAGATGCGCTGCCGGACGTGCCGCTGGCGCAGCCGCAACCGCCCACGCGGCCCCTGGTAGGCGACCGTGTCGGCGGCCGTCTCGATGGCCCGCACGTCGAGGGTGCGGGCCTGGCCGATCAGCGCGGCGAGCAGCATGACGCCCTCGTAGCAGGACTCCCCCAGGCTGCCCAGCGGCGGCGCCTCCACCCCGAAGCGCCGCGCGAACTCGCCGTGGAAGTCGAGATTCTCCTGGGTGACCAGCCCGGCGAAGAAACCCGCCGTGCTGTACAGCCTCCGGGTCGCGCCGGCGCCGCTGGCCAGCAGCATGTTCTCGTCCATCAGGGTGCTCAGCCGCAGGCAGCGCTGGTCCAGGCCGGATCGGGCGAACGCGCGGTTGAACCGCACCGCATCGGCGCCGACCAGCAGCATCAACACTGCGTCCGCGTCACTGTGCTCGATGCGGCGCAGGACCTCGGTGAAGTCGTGCGCGTCCAACGGCAGGAAGTGCCGGCCCACCACCTGCCCACCGCCGCGCAGCGCGTACCGCTGGGCCGCCCGCGACGTACGGCGCGGCCACACGTAGTCGTTGCCCACCACGAACCAGCGGCGCACGCCCTGCTCCCCGGCGAGCAGCCGCATCGCGGGCCACAGTTGGGCATCCGGCGTCTCGCTGGTCAGGAAGACCCCTTCGGTGCGTTCGCCGCCCTCGTAGAGTGCGGTGTAGACGTACGGCACCCGGTGCGCGACGCGGGGCGCCAACGCCTGGCGCACCGAGGAGATGTGCCACCCCGTCACCCCCTGCACGGCCCCCACCGACACCAACGCCTCGACCTCGGCCGCCACCTCGGCCGGCGGTGCGCCACCGTCGACCGGCACCAGCCGAACCTCCCGGCCCAGCACGCCACCGCACCGATTGATCTCCTCGACCGCGAGCTGCGCACAGAGCTCACAGGTGGGGCCGAACATGCCGGCCGGCCCGCGCATCGGGTAGACCAACGCGATGCTGACCACGGCACGGTCGACGGTCAGCCACGGCGGTGCCGGCGCGGACATGAGCACATGATTGTCCGGCCCACGACGGAAGACCAGCACTCACCACTGACCGGGACGACTCGCTACCATGACAGGGCCACCGGACCAGGGAGTTTCATGTCAGACGTGCCCGGGGCGCCAGCCGACCTGCTGCGCTCGCTCACCCGCGCCGAACGGCTGCTCTCCCGCCGGCTGGGCGCCGTTCTGGCCGACGACGCGATCAGCATCGAGGCGTGGCGGGTGCTCTGCCTGCTCGCCGACGGCCAGGGTCACCCGATGAGCGAGGTGTCCGCCGAGGCGTCACTGCCGCCGGGCACCCTCACCAAGCTGGTCGACCAACTCGTCGACCGCAACCTTGTCTTCCGCCGGATCGATCCGATCGACCGCCGACGCATCCGGGCGTACCTCACCGCTCGGGGCCGCCGCGAGTACGCCCGCCTGGACGAACGGGTCCGAGCCAGCATCGCCGAACTGGGCATCGCCGAGCTGGGCAGCGCGGGGCTCGACAGCGCGGGACTCGGCAGCGCGGGACTCGGCAGCGCGGGACTGGGCACTGCGGGGCTGGGCACTGCGGGGCTGGGCAGCGCAGGGCTCGACAGCGCAGGGCTGGGCGCCGCAGAGAGCAGCAACCCGGATGTGCCACCGGCCGCCGATTTGGTGAGTCAGCTCGACGACCTGATCGGCCGCCTCGACCCCGCCCGCCGCCTCGACCCCGCCCGCCGCCACGACCCCGCCCGCCGCCACGATCCCGCCCTCCGCCAGGACCCCGCCCTCCGCGACGATCGCGTCGATGCTCGCGCCGCCGGTGGCCCCCACCGCTAGCGGCCGCTGCGGGCAAGGCGTTGCTGGGCCGACCGGTAGGCCGGCCGGGCAACGTCGGACGGCAACTGTTCACTCAGGTCGCGCCGGACCGCCTGCAGGACAGCGGCAGTCGTCGCCCCGGGCCGGCACGCCGGGCCGAAGTCCCGACCGTCGCCCGGGTTGCAGTCGCCCGGGTTGCCTCAGAGGTCGGTCACCCCGGAGAGCGATATACCTGTGAGGCATAAATATGACTTACAGGTATAGCCCTCGTGAGCGGAAGTGCCGCCGGGCGGACCTCCACCACAGCCGACACCACGCACGATGGCCAGCCCACACGACCACCAGCCCCACACGACCACCAGCCCCGCACGACGACCGGCGCCACACGACCACCGGCCCAGCACGACAACCGGCCACCGCACTACGACCGGCGCCGCACGACCGCAAGCCCCACACGACCGCCAGCCGCGCACCACGACCGGCACCGCACGACCACCGGCCCCCACACGACAACCGGCCCCACAGAGTTAGTGGCCCGCACGACGACCGGCGTCGGTCTTGCTAGGGCGTCAGGTGGGCGCGCAGGGTGTGTGCGTCGGGAGCGGTGGCGGTCCACAGTGTCGCTGGGCCGCCGGCCAGCGGTAACCGGGCGACGCTGCCCTCGGCCGTCGGAGGTTGGGCGGGTTGCGACGGGTCGACCACCAGCAGTGATCCGGTGGCCGGAGCGCCGCCGAGTACGGCCGGGCCGGCCCAGCCCGGCGCGTGCGGTCCCACCGCGAGAGACTGGCGGAGCAGTGGCCGACCCGCGTAGTCGACCTGGGTGTGCACGACGGCGCCGCCGGGCGCCTCGCCGTACCGGCCGCAGATCAGCTCGTCGCGCCACCGCAGGCTCGCACCGGCGGCCAGCTCGATCCGGGACTCGGCGAGGTGCGCGCAGCCGGCCGCCGCGACCAACTGTTCCGGAAGCCAGTGCAGCGTGGCGCCGGTGTGCACGACCGCCCGCACCGCCATTCGGGAGACGGCACCCGCGCGACCGGGTAGGGCGATCGACGCGGCGACGCTGTGCACCCGGACCGCCGCGCCCGGCCCGACCTCGATCTCCAGGCGCAGATCGTCGCCGGCGAGCGGACCGGCCGCCCCGCCGACGAGGTGCACAGTGGCGACACCACCGTCGGTCGGGGTCTGGCGCAGCAGCAACGGCGTTTCGCCGTGCAACTCGACCAGGGCCGTGCCGCCCCGGCCGTCGGTCCGGGCGACCAGCCGAGCGAGCGCTCGCATCAGGCCGGGCCGACCGGCACGGCCAGTGGGTGCAGGGCGGCGTGGTGGGCCAACTCGTGCCGGATCCAGTCCGCGACCGACGTTGCCGTGGGGTCTCCCACGATGGACAGGAAGAGGGTCGGGAGGTCGCCGCGCCGCGCCCGCGCGTCACGATCCATGACGGCGAGGTCGGCGCCCACCATCGGCGCCAGGTCGGTCTTGTTGATCACGAGAAGGTCGGCGGCCGTGACCCCCGGCCCGCCCTTGCGGGGCACCTTGTCCCCGCCCGCCACGTCGACCACGAAGATCTGCCGGTCGACCAGCCCCCGGCTGAAGGTCGCGGTCAGGTTGTCCCCACCGCTCTCCACGAGGACCAGGTCCAACGGGCCGACCGCCTCGGCCAGTTCGTCGATGGCGTCCAGATTGGCGCCGATGTCGTCGCGGATCGCTGTGTGTGGGCAGCAACCGGTCTCCACCGCGCGGATCCGGGCCGGGTCCAGCACGCCAGCCCGCCGGAGGAAGTCGGCGTCCTCGGTCGTGTAGATGTCGTTGGTCACCACGCCGAGCCGCAACTCGTCGGCGAAGGCACGGCAGAGCGCGGCCACCAGTGCCGTCTTGCCGGAACCGACCGGGCCGCCGATGCCGACCCGCAGGGCACGGCCGGCACGCGCCAACGGCGGATGGGGGTCCACCCCCGGCTCCGGATGGGTGTGCGGAACGGTCTCGTCGTGGGGTGGGGTGGCCGGCGGCGTGATCAGTTCGACGGCGGGCACAGCGCTCGGCACAACAGTGTCAGGACGCAAAGAGACGCACCTCCCAGGTGGCATGGATTTCGGCATGGATGTCGGCGAGTGGAGCGGCGGCGGCCGGCAGCCGCTCCGGTGGGTCATCGGCCGCCTGCGCCGCGTCGGCGGCCGTGCCGTCGCAAGCGTCGGCCAGGTCGACCAGCAGGGCCTGGACCTGGTACGGATCGAGGCCGAGCAGACGTACCCCGGCGCTGGCCGCCCCGGTCAGCGTCCCGTACGCGGCGATCGTGGCGGTCTCGACGCGGGACAGCCCGGCCGCGGCGCAGAGCAGCCCGAGCACCAGCGGTTGGTGTGCGCCAGCGGGCGTCGCGGGCAGGTCGGCGAACGGGGCGTCCGGCCAGATGGTCCGGCCGGCCCGCAGCAGCGCCCGGCCCTGTCGGCGCGAGACCGCCCGTAACGCCGGGGCGGCGGTACGCGCGTCCAGCTCCGCGTCGAGCCGAGCCAGCGCCTCCGACCGGGCGGCAGACCCGGCCGGCGCGTCCGGCCGAGCGGCAGACCCGGCCGGCGCCTCCGATGGCCGGGCGGACCGGGCCGGGTGCGCCGAGCCGACCGTCTCGGGCATCGCCACCCGGTGTGCGGCCGCCGCGAACGCCGCGCCGACCAGCCCGGCGGTGGCCAACCGGCCGGCCAGGAACGCCTCCAACGAGGCCAGGTCGGTGACCCGGCCGGCGGCGACGGCCGCCTCCAGACCACCGGAGTGCGCGTGGGCCCCGGCCGGGAAGCGTCCGTCGGCCAACAACAACAGCAGGCTCGGCGTCGCCATCAGAACAGGAAGTACCGCTGGGCCATCGGCAGCCGGGTCACCGGGTCCGGCTCCACCACCTGCCCGTCGATCCGCACCGTGAAGGTGTCCGGGTCCACCTCGATACGCGGCATCGCGTTGTTCTCCGGCAGGTCGGCCTTGCCCCGCGACCGTACGTCGCTCACCGGCACCACCCGGCGACGCACGTCCAGTCGGAGCCCGGCGTCGAGGGCCGCCGGGGCCACGAAAGCCAGGCTGGTGGCGGCCGCCGCCGCGCCGTACGCCCCGAACATCGGCCTCGGCAGCATCGGCTGCGGTGTCGGGATCGAGGCGTTGGCGTCGCCCATCTGGGCGTACGCGATCATGCCGCCCTTGAGGACCAGGTGCGGCCGGACGCCGAAGAACGCCGGGTCCCAGAGCACCAGGTCGGCGAGTTTGCCCGGCTCGACCGAGCCGATCTCCCGTTCCAGCCCGTTGGCCATCGCCGCGCAGATGGTGTATTTCGCCACGTACCGTCGGGCCCGGTGGTTGTCGGCGGGCCCGTCGCCGGGCAGCGCGCCGACCCGGTCCTTCATCACGTGGGCGCTCTGCCAGGTCCGCATGATCACCTCGCCGACCCGGCCCATCGCCTGCGCGTCGGAGCCGATGATCGAAATCGCGCCGAGGTCGTGCAGCAGGTCCTCGGCGGCCATCGTGGACGGTCGGATCCGGCTCTCGGCGAAGGCCAGGTCCTCCGGCACGGACGGGTTGAGGTGGTGGCAGACCATCAACATGTCCAGGTGTTCGGCCAGGGTGTTGGCGGTGTACGGCCGGGTCGGGTTGGTCGACGACGGCAGCACGTTCGGTTCGCTGGCGACGGTGATGATGTCCGGTGCGTGCCCGCCACCGGCTCCCTCGGTGTGGTACGAGTGGATCGCCCGTCCACCGATCGCCCGCAGGGTGTCGGCGACGAACCCGGCCTCGTTGAGGGTGTCCGTGTGGATCGACACCTGGACACCGGACGCGTCCGCCACCCGCAGGCAGGCGTCGATCGCCGCCGGTGTGGTGCCCCAGTCCTCGTGCAGCTTGAAGCCGCCCGCACCGGCCCGGAGCTGTTCCCACAGCGCCTCGCTGGACACGGTGTTGCCCTTGCCGAGCAGCAGCACGTTGACCGGCATGGTGTCCAGCGCCTCGTGCATCCGGGCCAGGTGCCAGGCATTCGGGGTGACAGTGGTCGCGCGGGTCCCCTCAGCCGGGCCGGTGCCACCGCCGACCATCGTGGTGATGCCACTGGCCAGTGCCTCGGTGACGATCTGCGGGCAGATGAAGTGCACGTGGGTGTCGACCGCGCCGGCGGTGAGGATCCGCCCGTTGCCGGCGATCACCTCGGTCGACGGGCCGATGACCAGGTCGGGGTGGACACCGGGCATGGTGTCCGGGTTGCCGGCCCGGCCGAGCGCCACGATGCGCCCGTCGCGCAGCCCCACGTCGGCCTTGACCACGCCCCAGTGGTCGAGCACCACCGCGCCGGTGATGACGGTGTCCAGTGCCCCCTCGGCGCGGGTAGCACGGGACTGCCCCATCGACTCGCGGATCACCTTCCCGCCGCCGAAGACCGCCTCGTCGCCGCCCACGCAGTGGTCGGTCTCCACCTCGATCAGCAGGTTGGTGTCGGCCAGTCGGATCCGGTCACCGGTCGTCGGCCCGTACAGGTCGATGTAGCGGTCCCGCCGCACGGCGCTCACCGCGGCGCCCCGTCGGCAGTGACCGCGTGCGGCGGCGGGTCCAACGGTCCCGCGCACTCTCCGCGCAGGCCCGGCACGACGCGTGCGCCGCCAAGTGGTACGAGGTCGACGCTGCGGTTGATGCCTGGCTCGAACCGGACGGAGGTGCCGGCCGGAACGGCGAGTCGTTGCCCCCAGGCCGCGCCCCGGTCGAACGACAGCGCCGGGTTGGCTTCGGCGAAGTGGTAGTGCGAGCCGACCTGGACCGGGCGGTCGGCGGTGTTGACCACGAGCACTGTGGTCACCGGACGGCCCACGTTTATCTCGACCGGGTCGGCTGCCGGCAGGATCTCCCCGGGGATCACGGGATCGGGTGGTGCACCGTCACGAGCTTGGTGCCGTCCGGGAACGTTGCCTCCACCTGCACCTCCCTCAGCAGCTCGGGGATGCCGTCCTGGACGTCGTCACGACCGAGCACCGTCCGGCCGGCGGACATCAGGTCGACCACCGACCGGCCGTCGCGGGCTCCTTCGAGGAGGAACGCGGTGAGCACCGCGACGGCTTCGGGGTAGTTGAGGCGCAGGCCGCGTTCGCGGCGGGCGCGGGCGACATCGGCCGCGACGTGGACGAGTAGGCGGTCCTGCTCGTGGGGGCTGAGGAACACGGGGCTCTCCCGGTGGGTCGGCGTGCCCCGGCTCGCCGTCGGCTCCACGCGGAGCCACCCGGGCACCAGGACCCGAGGGGACGAGCTGGGAGTCACACGACCGCCGGGTCACCGCCGACGGGGCGACCCGAGACTCCACCATCCCGGCCCGCACGACGGGCAACCGGCGGTGTCGGGTCGGATGCGGACCGCACCGCCCACCGCTGAGCAGACCGTAGAGGATCGCCACCGACCGAGGCAACAGTCCATTGGGGATCACGCCGGTCGGCGGCCGGGTGCCGGCCCGTGTTCCCGTTGAGCGGCAGGCAGGGGATGATCGCCGGATGACGGCGACGAGGGGTACCCGCGCACTGCTCGGTGTTCTGTTCCTGGCGGCGGCCACGGTCGGGGTGTGGATCCTCTGGTTGGGCTGGGACACCGAGTACACGGTCGACGCGCAGACGGGCGCGAGCAGCGGCCCGTACGAGCCGTGGCAGGTGATCGGTTGTGTGCTGACGCTCGTGGTGCTGGCCGCGCTCGCCGCAACGCGGCTCAGCCCGTGGCTGGTGGCGCCGGTGATGACCGTGGCGTTCACGGCGGCCTGGTCGTGGCGGGCGGCGTCGACCGACGACAGCGGGCTGTGGGTGGTCGGGGGGATTCTGGTGCTGCTCGGGATGGCGGCCGGCAGCACTGTGGTGAGCCTCGCGGCGCGGCGGGTCGGCCAGCGATTCGCCGGCCGACCCACGTAGAGATAACGCATCGCCCCGTGGACGCCGAAATGCTACGAAGGGGACGTGCCTGACCTGACAAGCCCCTTTGATGCCACGTCCCTCACGACTGAGCGCCTGCTGTTGCGCCGCTGGCGAAGCGATGATCTGGACGGGTTCGCCGCGGTCAACGCGCAGCCCGAGGTGATGCGCTACATCCATGACGGCCGCACCCTGGACCGGGCCGCGACCGCGGAGCGTCTGGCCACCTATCAGCGGCACTGGGACGAGCACGGCTTCGGCCTGTACGCGGTGGAGATCAGAGAGACCGGCGAGCTGGCCGGTTTCACCGGACTGGCGGTGCCGACCTTCCTGCCCGAGATCATGCCGGCCGTGGAGATCGGCTGGCGGCTCGGCCGCGCGTACTGGGGTCGGGGCCTGGCCACCGAGGCGGCCCGGGCCGTTGTCGCCCACACTCGTGCCGAGCTCGACCTGCGGCGGCTGGTCAGCATCCACGTCGTCGGCAACGAGGCGTCCGCGCGGGTGATGGTCAAGCTGGGCATGTCACTGGAGCGCGAGACCGTGCAGCCGGACACGGGCCGCCAGGTCCGGGTCTACGCGATGGACCTGTAGGCGGCCGTGGCGCCGGTTGCCGCGGGTCGACCGGTCAGCCGACTCCGGCGGGCTGCGGCGCTGGCACGCCGGCGAACGGGACGTCGACGTGGTTCGCGGTCCCCGGCTGGCCGTCGGGGTGCCGCCACAGCCCTCGGTCGCGCAGGATCGGCAGCACGCCCTCACCGAACCAGTACGCCTCCTCCAGGTGCGGATAGCCGGAGAGGATGAACTCGTCGATGCCGAGCGCGTGGTATTCCGCGATCCGGTCGGCGACCTCGGCGTGGCTGCCCACCAGCGCGGTGCCGGCCCCACCACGGACCAGCCCGACCCCCGCCCACAGGTTGGGGGCGACCTCCAGGCCGTCGCGGGAGCCACCGTTGAGGTCGAGCATGCGGCGCTGCCCTTCGGACTCGCTGCGGCGTAGCCCCTCCTGCACGGCCCGGATGTCGGCCTCGGAGACTCCGTCGAGCAGACGCTGGGCCTGCGCCCAGGCCTGCTCGGCGGTGTCGCGCACGATGACGTGCAGCCGGATGCCGAAGCGCAGCTGCCGTCCGGCGCGGGCGGCCAGCGCCCGGACCCGCTCCAGTTTGTCGGCGACCAGGGCCGGCGGCTCGCCCCAGGTGAGGTAGACGTCGCTGTGCCGTACCGCCACCGGGAGGGCGGCGGCGGAGGAGCCACCGAAGTAGACCGGCGGCACCGGGTCGGGCAGTCGGTGCAGCCGTGCCTGTTCGACGCGGACGTGGGTGCCGTCGTGGTCGACGGTCTCGCCGCGCCACAGCGCACGCACCACGTGCAGGAACTCGTCGGCCCGCGCGTATCGGGCGTCCTTGTCCAGGAAGTCGCCGTAGGCCCGCTGCTCCTGCGACTCACCGCCGGTGACCACGTTGAGCAGAAGCCGGCCCCGGGACAGCCGCTGGAAGGTCGAGGCCATCTGGGCGGCGAGTGTGGGGGCCAGCAGCCCGGGCCGGAAGGCGACCAGGAACTTGAGTCGCTCGGTCACCTCGGCGAGCATCGCGGTGCTGAGCCAGGCGTCCTCGCACCAGGCGCCGGTCGGGGTGAGCGCGCCGACGAAGCCGAGTTGCTCGGCGCTGCGGGCGATCTGCCCGAGGTACGCGACGCTGGCCGGGCGGGCGCCTCCGGCGGCGCCTGTCGGTACGCCGTGGCCGCCGCCGACGATGTCCCGGCTGTCGCCGTTGGTGGGCAGGAACCAGTGGAAGGTGAGGGTCATCGGGGCTCTTTCCTCCAGCGGGGGCGGTCGGCGCACGCGGCGAGGCGGGCACCTCCTGAGGGGTGGGACGATCCCGCCGACAGCCTACCCATAAAACCTATCGGGTTAGTAGGCTACCGCCGACGCCGACACCTGTCGATGCGCTGCTGTCCGCCTGCCCCGACCCGAGGAGCCGCCATGCCCACCCCGTCGACGAGCCGTCCCCCGCAACGCCGCCTCCTGACGGCCGTGCTCACCACCGTGGCGCTGCTCGCCACGGTCGCGGTGAGCGCGTGCGGCGGGTCCGCCGATGCGGTCGGCACCAAGGACAAGCTCCGGATCGGCTACCAGCGCTTCGGCGGGTTGAGCCTGGTCAAGGCGCGCGGCGCCGCACCGGATGTGGAGTGGTCGCTGTTCGAGAGTGGCCCCGCGCTCACCGAGGCGCTCAAGGCCGGCTCCATCGACATCGGACAGGTCGGCGAGGCGCCGCCCGTCTTCGCCGCCGCCGGGAAGATCCGGTTCTCCGTCATCGGCACCTCGGCGCCGATTCCGCAGGGTGAGGCCGTGCTGGTCAAGGCCGACCGGGGCTACCGCAGCTTCGCCGACCTCAAGGGCAAGACGGTGGCCCTCAACAAGGGGTCCAACGTGCACTGGCTGCTGGTGCGGCTGCTGGAGGCCAACAACATGACGTTGAAGGACATCCAGGTCAAGTACCTCAGGCCCGCCGAGGGGCGACCCGCGTTCGACGGCGGCCAGATCGACGCGTGGGTGATCTGGGACCCGTACTTCGCCCTGGCCGAGCAACCGGGGGTCCAGGTGCTCGCCGACGCGACCGGCCTGGCCAGCAACCGCGAGTACGTCCTGGCCACGCCCCGGGCGGTGGACAAGCGGTCGGACGAGATCCGGGCGTTCCTCCAGCGCTACCGCGAGGTGACCGACTGGGGCATCGCCCATCCCGAGGAGCGAGCCAGCACCCTCGCGCCGGAGCTGAAGATCCCGCAGGACGTCACCAGCCGCGCCCTGGCCCGTAGCGCCAAGCCCCTCGCCCCGGTCACCCCGGCCATCGGCGACGAGCTTCAGGCGATCACCGACAGCTTCATCGCACTGGAACTCATCCCGGGGCCGGTCGACCTGCGATCCCGGATCGACGGCCGGTTCAACGAGGTGTTCCAGTGAGTCGTACGACGCTCGTCGAGGCGCCCGACGAGGTCACAGCGGCGGTGCCGGTCGTACCCCGTCGTCAGCGGCCGGCCCGGCGCTGGCGGCGGGTGGTGAGCCCGGTGGCGCTGGTCCTGGGGTGGGAGTTGGCCGCACGGACCGGGCTGCTGGCGGCCGAGAAGCTGCCCGCGCCCAGCGACGTCCTGGCCACCGGCGCGCGGCTGAGCCGGGACGGGACGCTCGGCATCCACCTGCTGGACTCCCTCACCCGGGCCGGGGCGGGCCTGCTGATCGGCGGTCTCCTGGCCCTGGTGCTGGGCACCGTGGCCGGGCTGTTGCGGCTCGGTGACGACCTGGTCGACCCGCCGGTGCAGATGGCCCGGATGCTGCCGCACCTCGGGCTGGTCCCGTTGCTGATCATCTGGGTCGGCATCGGTGAATCACTCAAGATCAGCCTGGTGGCATTGGGCGCGTTCTTCCCCATCTACTTCAACACCTACGCCGGCATCCGGGACATCGACGAGCGGCTCGTCGAGGCGGCCCGTACCTGTGGTCTGGGGCAGGCCGCCCGACTGCGGCACGTGGTGCTGCCCGGCGCGCTGCCGTCCCTCTTCCTCGGCCTGCGGCTGGCGATCGGGGCGGCCTGGCTCAGCCTGGTCGTCGGGGAACAGGTCAACGCCCAGACCGGGATCGGCTTTCTGATGATGGAGGCGCGGGAGTTCAGCCAGACCGACGTGGTGGTGCTCGGCCTTCTCGTCTACGCCCTGCTCGGGCTGATTTCCGACAGTGCGCTGCGCGTCCTGGAGAGGAGGATGTTGACATGGCGTCGCGGACTGCGGGCCACCTGAACGGCTCCGAGCCGGTGCTCACCGCCCACGCGGTGCGCCGGGCGTTCGGGCCGACGGTCGTGCTGGCCGGGGTCGACCTGACCATCGCCCGCGGTGAGGTGGTGGCCCTGCTGGGCGGCAGCGGTTCCGGCAAGAGCACGCTGCTGCGGATTCTCGCCGGGTTGGACGGCGAGGCCAGCGGGACGAGCGTCGTGCGCGGCACCGCTGCGGTGGTCTTCCAGGAGCACCGGTTGCTGCCATGGAAACGCGTGGCGGAGAACGTGGGGCTCGGGCTGTCCGGCGCCGATGGCCCGGGACGGATCCGGCGGGCGCTGGCCGAGGTCGGTCTCGCCGAGCGGGATCGCGCCTGGCCGGCCGAGCTGTCCGGTGGGCAGGCGCAGCGGGTGGCAGTGGCGCGGGCCCTGGTCCGCGAACCGGACCTGCTGCTGCTCGACGAGCCGTTCGGGGCCCTGGACGCGCTGACCCGACTGCGGATGCAGATCCTGCTGCGCCGGCTGCGCGCCGAGCACGGCTTCGCCGCCCTGCTGGTCACCCACGACGTGGAGGAGGCGCTGCTGCTCGCCGACCGGATCCTGCTCCTCGACGACTGCCGCATCGCCGCGGAGCTGCCCGTCGACCTCGGCCCCACCCGTACGCCGGACGACAGGGCCTTCGGCGCGCTGCGCCGCCACCTGCTCGACCGACTCGGCGTTCCCACCACCTGACGAGCGGAGCTGTGATGACCCGCTGGACCCCCGACCCCACGTTCTACCCCTCGCCCCGCGAGGCGGTGACCGCACCGGCGGAGAAGCTCGCCTACGTGGCAGCCTTCGACCGCACGGCCACCCGTCCGGACGCCATCGTGGTGCTGGACACCGACCCCGACTCCCCCGACTACGGCCGGGTCGTCGGCTGGACCGACCTGCCGTACGTCGGTGACGAGCTGCACCACTTCGGCTGGAACGCGTGCAGCAGCGCGCTCTGCCCGACCGCGCCGCACCCGCATGTCGAGCGGCGCTACCTGATCGTGCCCGGCCTGCGGTCGTCGCGCATCCACGTGCTCGACACCCAGCCCGATCCGCGCCAGCCGCAGATCGTCAGGGTGATCGGGGCGGAGGAGCTGGCGAAGCGGGCCGGCTACTCGCGGCCGCACACGGTGCACTGCGGTCCGGACGGCATCTACCTCTCGGCTCTCGGCGGCGCGGACGGTGCGGAGGGCCCGGGTGGCATCGCCATCCTCGACCACACCACGTTCGAGGTCCGCGGGGCGTGGGAGGCCGACCGGGGGCCGCAGTTCCTGGCGTACGACGTGTGGTGGCACCTGACCCAGGACGTGCTGGTCACCAGCGAGTGGGGCACCCCGTCGATGATCGAGGACGGCATCATCGGTGAGTTGCTGCTGGGCCGACGCTACGGGCACGCCATCCACTTCTGGGACCTGGCGAAACGCCGGCACGTTCAACGGGTCGATCTCGGCGACCAGTACCAGATGCCGCTGGAGCTGCGGCCGGCGCACGACCCGACGAAGTCGTACGGGTTCGTCGGGGTGGTGATCAGCGTCGAGGACCTGTCCGCGTCGATCTGGCTCTGGCACCGCGACGGGGACGCCTGGGCGGTCACCAAGATCATCGACATCCCGGCCGAGCCGGCCGACCCGGCGAACCTGCCCGACCTGCTCAAGCCGTTCGGGGCGGTGCCGCCGCTGGTGACCGACATCGACCTGTCGGTCGACGACAGGTTCCTCTACGTCTCCTGCTGGGGCACTGGGGAGCTGCGCCAGTACGACGTCAGCGATCCGCTGCACCCGGTGCAGACGGGTTCGGTGCACCTCGGCGGGATCGTCCGCCGGACCGCGCACCCGTCCGCGCCGGACGAGGCGTTGGCCGGTGGCCCGCAGATGGTGGAGGTCAGCCGGGACGGCCGACGGGTCTACGTCAGCAATTCGCTCTACGGCGCGTGGGACGACCAGTTCTACCCCGACGGGGTGGGTGCCTGGCTGGCCAAGCTCGACGTCGACGTGGACGCCGGCGGGCTCACCCCGGATGAGCGGTTCTTTCCGCACGGGGAGGAGTTCCGGGGCCTGCGGGTGCACCAGACCCGGTTGCAGGGCGGGGACGCCTCCTCCGACTCGTACTGCTATCCGTGACCGTCACCACAGTGGCGACGCTCGCCGCGCTCGGCGCGTTCCATGGTCTGAACCCGGCGATGGGTTGGTTGTTCGCGGTGGCCCGGGGCCTCCAGGAGCGCAGCCGGCTGGCGTTGCTGCGCGCCCTGCCGCCGATAGCCGCCGGGCATCTCGCCTCGGTGGCCATCGTCGCCGCGTTGGTCTCGGCGACCCGGTCGGTGACGGCGAGCAGTGCCCTCGCGGTGGTCGGCGGTGTGGTGCTCGTGGCCTTCGGGCTGTGGCGGCTGCTTTCCGAGCGGCACTTCCGCTGGGCGGGAATGCGGCTGTCCGCGGCGCAGCTCGCCGCCTGGTCGTTCCTGATGTCGTCGGCGCACGGCGCGGGGCTGATGCTGTTGCCGGTGCTGGTGGCCGAGCCGGTGCCCGGGGGTCACTCCGGGCACCTGGCCGCCGCGCCGGTCGGTGCGCTGTCCGGCCTCGCGGCGGCCGGAGCGCACACAGTGGCCATGCTCGGCGTCGCCCTGGCGGTGGCGCTGCTGGTCTACCAGGTGTTCGGGGTCGGTGTGCTGCGCCGGGCCTGGTTCAACGTGGATCGACTCTGGGCCGGGGTGCTGGTGGCCGCAGGGTTGGTGACGCTGATCCGGGCGTGACCGTCCATCGTGGAAACGTGTGAGGTGTGATCTCATATCGTGGTGATCACCCCCACTCCCCTCATGCGTCTGGTGGCCGGTGTGTGGGGGTTCAAGACCCTCGCGGCCGGCGTCGAACTTGGTCTGTTCACCCGGCTCGCCGGCGGGCGGACGATGACCGTCGAGCAGGCCGCCGCCGAGTTCGGGCTGCCCGACCGGCCCGCGGACCTGTTGCTGGCCGCCAGTGCGTCGCTCGGCCTGCTGGAGAAGGCCGGCGACGGTTACCGCAACTCCGAGTTGGCCGAGCAGTTCCTGGTCGAGGGCCGCCCGTACTACTTCGGGGCGCAGGTCCGCTACTCGGACCTGCGCACCTACCTGCCCTGGCACCGCATCGGCGAGGCTCTACGCACGGATCGGCCGTTGACCTGGGACCCGGAGGCCCAACAGTCGATGTTCGACACCGCCGATCCGCAGATGCTGGCGCAGTTCTGGGACGCGATGTTCTCCACGTCCAGCTTCACCGCCAGCGCGTTGGCCGACGCGTACGACTTCTCCGCGCACCGGCGGCTGCTCGACGTGGGCGGCGGGGCGGGCGCGTTCCCGATCGAGTTCTGCCGACGCCTGCCCGAGCTGCGGGCGACGGTCCTGGACCTGCCGCACGTCTGCGTGCGGGCGCGGGAGCGGATCGCGGAGGCCGGCCTGACCGGGCGGATCGACGCGGTGGGCGGTGACTTCCTCGCCGACCCGGCGCTGCCGGACGGGCACGACGTCATCCTGCTCAGCATGATCCTGCACGACTGGGACGAGCCGACGAACCGTGCGTTGCTGGCCCGGTGCCACGCGGCGTTGCCGCCCGGCGGGGCGATCGTCGTCTGCGAACTGCTGCTCAACGACGAACGCACCGGACCGCCGGAGGCGGCCCTGATGGGGATGAACATGCTTGTCGAGACCGAGGGTGGCCGGAACTACTCGGGCGCCGAGTACGCGGCGTGGCTCACCGACGCCGGCTTCGTGGACGTGCGTACCGTGCCGTTCGACGCGCCGGGCGCCAACGGCGCGGTGGTGGCCCGCCGGCCCTGACCGGCGACGACACCCGGCCCCGGTGCGAACCGTGGGCCGGGTGTCGCGGCGCCTTACGGCGCGGGCGTCCGATCGGCTACCGGTACGGGTCAGGCGCGAGCCTTGGCCGGCTGCTTCATGAAGTCCAGGACCGCCTTGTTGACCTCGTCGGCGTGGGTCCACGGGATACCGTGCGGCGCGCCCTTGAGCGTGATGAGCGTGCCGGTCGGCATCATCGGCCCGAGCCGCTGACCGGTCACCGGATAGGGCAGCACCCGGTCCTGGTCACCCTGCACGATCAACACCGGGATGTCGATCTTCGGCAGGTCCGGGCGGAAGTCTTCCTGCCAGGCGTCCACACTGTCGTGGGTGGCCTTTCCGGAGGCCATCGCGCCGATCTGCCAGTGCGCGCGGTACGCCTCTTCGCTGACCCGCTTGCCCATGTTCTGGTCCGGGTTGAAGAACGCGTCGCAGAAGGACGTCAGGTAGGCGAACCGGTCCTTGATGATGGCGTCCTGGAAGCCCTTGAACAGGCTCCGGTCGACGCCCTCCGGGTTGTCGCTCGCCTTGGCCAGCATCGGCTGGAGCGGGCTGAGCAGCACGGCCCTGCTGACCCGTTGCGAGCCGTAGTTGCCCAGGTAACGGACCACCTCGCCGGTGCCCATCGAGTGACCGATCAGGGTCACCTCGTTCAGGTCCAGCTCGGTCATCAACACGTCCAGGTCCGCCGCGAACGTGTTGTAGTCGTACCCGAAGGCCGGCTGGGCGGAGTTACCGTTACCGCGGCGATCGTAGGTGATCGTCCGGTATCCGGCGTTCTGTAGCGCCCGTGTCTCCTTCTCCCAGGTCGCGCCGTTGAACGGGAAGCCGTGGATCAACACCACCGGCTTACCGGAACCGTGATCCTCGTAGTACAGGTCGATGGGCGCGGAGTTTTCCGTTCCCACGGTGATGAAAGGCATGTTTGTCTCCTGCTCCGGTCTCGGGCTGTCGGACGCCCCGCGCTTTCCCGTCGGGTCGCCGGATATGCGACCGTCAGATCGGCCCGAACAGCAGGCCGCAGAGGTTCCGTGACGCGCCCGTGCCGTCCTAACCTCGGGGGGTGAAACTTCCGCCCCGGCTGCGGGCCGTCAGCGACCTGCACGTCGGGCACCCGCAGAACCGCGCGTTCGTGCAGGAACTGCACCCGGACAACGACGGCGACTGGCTACTCGTCGCCGGCGACGTCGCCGACCGGTTCGCCGACATCGAGTGGGCGCTCGGGTTACTGAGCAGTCGGTTCGCGCGGGTCATCTGGGCGCCCGGCAACCACGAGCTGTGGACGCCGCCGCGCGACCCGGTCACGTTGCGCGGCGAGGAGCGCTACCAAGAGCTGGTGCGGATGTGCCGGCGGCTGGGGGTGCTCACCCCGGAGGATCCGTACCCGGTCTGGGACGGCGACGGCGGCCCGGCCACCATCGCCCCGCTCTTCGTGCTCTACGACTACACGTTCCGGGTACCCGAGGCACGCACCCAGGAGGAGTCGCTGGCCCTGGCGTACGCGGCCGGTGTGGTGTGCACTGACGAGGCGCTGCTGCACCCCGACCCGTACCCGAGTCGGGAGGCGTGGTGCGACGCGCGGATCATCGAGACCGAACGCCGGCTGGCCGAACGCGACAGGGCCCTGCCGACGGTGCTGGTCAACCACTACCCGTTGGTGCGGGAACCCACCGACGTCCTGCGGTACCCGGTCTTCGCCCAGTGGTGCGGCACCGTCCGCACCAGCGACTGGCACCTTCGCTTCGACGCCGCCACAGTGGTCTACGGACACCTGCACATCCCCCGCACCACGTTCCACGACGGGGTGCGTTTCGAGGAGGTCTCCCTCGGCTATCCCCGCGAGTGGCAGCCCCGAGGGCCGGTGCCCGACCCGGTGCGCACCATCCACCCAGCTGACGACGTGCGCCGGCGCTCGTCCGTCAGCGGGTAAGGCCGTCAGGTGCTGCGCAGCGGCCGGAACGCGGCCCGCACCTCGGCGGAGAAGAGTTCCGGCTCCTCCCACGCCGCGAAGTGCCCACCGCGGTCAGCCTCGTTGAAGTACGCGATGCCGGGGTAGACCGCCTCGGCCCAGCTACGCGGAGCGGGCCAAAGCTCGCCCGGGAACGTGGTGAAGCCGACCGGCACCGTGACCGGCGGCGGTGCCTGACCGGCCGCCTGGGCCGCCGCCTGAAACCGCCCCTGCTCCCAGTACCACCGGGCGGACGAAGCACCGGTGCCCGTCAACCAGTACAGCGTGATGTTGTCGAGGATGCTGTCCCGGGTGAGACCGCCGGCCGGATCACCGTCGAGGAAAGCGCGGGAGATCTTGTAGTAGCTGTCCGTGTCGTGGTCGAGCATCCAGGCCGCCATCCCGACAGGTGAGTCCAGCAGCGAATAGCCGATCGTCTGCGGCCGGGTGGACTGCTCCAGGAAGTAGCCGAAACCGTCCATCGAGAACAGCTTGAGCGCGTCGAGCGCGGCGCGCTCCTGCTCGGAATTCGCCGGCAACTTGTCCTTGATGCCGACCGCCCCGGCGAGCAGGTTGACGTGGATGCCGAGCAGCCCCCCGGGTGCTTGACGCCCCATGGCGTCCGTGACGGCCGCGCCCACGTCGCCACCCTGTGCGACGTAGCGCGAATACCCGAGGCGGTCCATGAGTTTCGCCCACGCCTGCGCCATCCGCGCCGAGTTCCAGCCAGGCTCGGTCGGCTCGCCAGAGAAGCCGTAGCCGGGCAACGACGGCAGCACCAGGTGGAACGCGTCCTCGGGCGTGCCGCCGTGCGCCGTCGGGTCGGTCAGCGGGCCGACGACCCCGAGCAGCTCGACGACCGAGCCCGGCCAGCCATGCGTCATGATCAGCGGCAGGGCGCCCTCATGCTGCGACCGCACGTGGATGAAGTGAATCTCGACGCCGTCGATGTTCGTCGTGTACTGCGGCAGCGAATTCAGCTTCGTCTCGCACGCACGCCAGTCGTAATCGCTCATCCAGTAGCGGGCCAACTCCTGGATCGTCGCCAGCTGCACCCCCTGCGAGCGATCGGTGACCAACTCGCGGGTGGGCCAGCGGGTAGCCGCGATCCGGCGACGCAGGTCGGCGATCACGTCCTCCGGTGTGTCGAGCCGGAAGGGACGAATCTCGCTGTCGTTGGACATCTTCCCCCACCTCGCCAAGTCGAGTCGGCCAGCGCCGATGCACCGACGTGCCGGCACTCGTCCAGTCTCACAGCGGGCCGGTGCCACCCGGGCCGAAACGCGAATCGCCGCCGCTCCTCCGCGTCGCACCCATGGGAAGATCATCCAGTGAGCCAACCGGACGAAGACGACGACAACTGGCTGAATGGCGAGGAAGTTATCTGTCCGGAGTGCCACGAACGCCTCTACCGCCTCGACCACTCACCACTGCTGGACTGCTATTTCCTCTACTGCGACAGCTGCCCTATGCGGGTAGATGTCAGTTACTACGACAAGACGTTCAGGACCATCGCCGACGCGCTCCCTTCCCGGGACCGGACCTACCCCACGCTGATGACGGCACTTGAGGCACGGCTTCGGCGATGCGACTGCGGCGGGCGGTTCCGGGACTCGGCACCTCGGCGCTGCCACCGGTGCTCCACCGTCCTGACGGCCATCAGCGCGCCTTCCGGTGTCGACGTCTGGCCGGGTTGGTGGACAGATGAGACGGACACCGGCTCCTTCGAAGAGGCGTTCACCGCCAGGTACTTCCGCACCGAGGACCTCTGGGAGCACTGACCCTGCCGTTACGCACCGTCCACCCGGCCTACGACCTGCGCCGGCGCTCGTCCGTCAGCGGGTGAGCCCGACCAACGTGGCCAGTCGCGCCACGCCGGCCGGCGCCGGCCGCGCGCGGGCAACATCGGCGATCACGGTACGCGCCAAAGGCCGACACCGAACCTCAGCCGGCGCGACGCTGTCCGCGTCGACGAGCGCGCGAGCGGCCCCGCGCAGGTCACCCACCTGGAGGTACGCCCGAGCGACGTCGACCAGGTACGCGCCCCGATACTCGGCCGGCAACCGCCGCCACCCCTCCCGCCGCATGACGGTCGAGTGCCGTCCCACCCACCGCCCACTCCCGGCGGTCGCCCTGGCTTTCGCGAGCGCCCTGGCCTCGGTGATCAAGAGGTTTGCGGGAAGTTTGATCTCCAAGAGTCCCGCAAACCTCTTGATCACCATCGTGGGATGAGGGTGTTGGTCCTCGCTGGCGCGACCCGTCGGCCCGGTGGCATGCCGAGGTCGGACTTGCCTGAGCCGCAGCACGCGCGGCGGTCCGGCCTGTCCACCTCTATCCCACAGAGCAGGCCAGGACCCGTTTAACATGGACCTCGGCGAGGCGCGGCTCGCCGAGGTCCATGAGCTGGGGCGGCCGCCGGTCGCGTCTGGCGGCCGCCCGACACCTGGTCAGCTGGCGTAGACCTCCAGCGTCGACAGTTGCCCGGCCGGCCAGCCGGTGTTGCCAGTGACGGTGATCCGCACGTAACGCGCCTGGGCAGCGGTGAACGTCAGGGTCACCTGATTACCACTGGCCGGGTTGAAGGTCCGCCCCGCCGACCCGACAAGCGTGCTGAAGCTCCCCCCATCGTTGCTGCCCTGCACCGAGAGGGTCTGCGTCCGACTGCCCCACGCCGATGACGGCGGCAGCTTCAGCACCACCCGCCCAACAGTGCGCGAGGAACCCAGATCGACCTGCACCCACTGCGGGAAGGCGCTGTTGGCGCTCTCCCAGTAGCTGTTCGCGTCCCCGTCCACCACGTTGCCCGACCCGTAGCTCTGGACATGGCTGCTCTCCGACGTAGGCCGGCCGCGGGCGAGGTCCGCGTTGGCCGCGGCGTCAGTGGTGACGGTGACCGTCGAGGACGCGCTGGAGGTGTTGCCGGCGGCGTCGCGGGCGACGACGGTGAAGGTGTACGCGGTGGACGGGCTCAGCCCGCTCACTGTCGCCGTGGTGCCGGTGACGGTGGCGACGACGTTGCCGCCCTGGCGTACCTGGTAGCCGGTCACGCCGGTGTCGTCGGTGGAGGCCGTCCACGCCAGGGACACGCTCGTCGACGTCTTGCCGGTCACCGTGAGGCCGCTCGGGGCGGTCGGCGGGTTGTCCGGGACGGTGCTGCCGGCGTACACCTCGACCTGGGCGAGTTGGGCGGCCTGCCAGCCGGTGTTGCCGCTGATGCTGAGGCGGACGTAGCGGGCCGTGGTGGTCGTCAGGGTGCGGGTGACGGTGTTGCCGGTCGCCGGGTCGAAGGTGAACGCGGAGGCCCCGGCGATGGTCGCGAAGGAGTTGCCGTCGACGCTGCCCTGCACGGTGATGGTCTGGGTGCGCGCGCCCCAGCCGGCGGGCAACCGCACCACAAGTTTGTTGACCTGGTGGCTGGCGCCGAGGTCGACCTGCCACCAGTGCGGGAAGGAGCCGCCGCCGCTCTCCCAGTAGCTGCCGGCGTTGGAGTCCACAGCGTTCGAGGCTGGGAACCCGCCGCCCTGGCTGCTGGCTGAGGTGGGTCGGCCGGCGGCCAGGTTGCCGGTGACCGGTGGCGGGGTGCCGACCATCGGTGGGGTGGGGCGTACGGCGGTGAGCGCAAGTTGCCCCTTGAGCATCCGGCCGCCGTCGGCGGTGATCCGCAGGTAGTAGTCGGCGGAGCAGGCGACGCCGTCCTCGTCCAGGGCCCGGATGTTCGCGCCGGCCGGGGTGGTGGCCTGGGTCTCGGACGTCTTGGCGATCTGGTTGCCCTCGTTGTACTCGTCGAACATGGACACGTACAGGCCCTGGGAGCCGAGCCGGACCATGTTGTAGATGTGCCGCCAGTAGAAGTCGCCGTGCTTGCGGTGGCCCCCGGCGAGGTCGCCGGGCATCACGCAGGGCAGGTAGTCGATGCCGCGCGCCGCGCAGTCGGCCATGTCGCCGACGTTGACGTTGTTGTAGTACGAGTCCAGTTCCTCCACGGTCCTGGCCCGGTAGACCATCCACGGCGAGATCGCGTGGAACGAGTGGTAGACGTCGAGGAAGCCGGGGCGGGAGTCCTCGATGCCCTGCCGCCACCAGGTGGGCACACCACCGATGACGTAGCAGCCCTGCGCCTTGAACCAGTTGATGACCTCCAGGCAGGGCCCGGGGGTGAAGGGTCGGCTGGGCTCGCTGAAGCCGAATCCCCAGATGCAGACGACCGGTTTGCCGTTCTGCCGGGCGTACGCGGACGACGCGGTGTGCGCGGCCATCTTCGTCGTCCAGTCGGTCTTGATCTCCGATTGGAAGGTCAGCCAGTCGGTGACGTCGTACATGATGTAGAACTTGCGGTTGTACCGCTCGGCCGCGGAGCGGACCTTCTGCGTCATCGCGTCGCGGGTGGGGCCCTCGTCGCCCATCGGGTTGAACCGTTGCAGCGCGGCGGTGTCGCAGCCGTTCTCCTGCATCCAGCGGAAGTGGGTGTCCACCGTCTGCTGGTCGTACGAGGAGAAGAGGGTGGCCGGCTGGCCGTTGCCCAGGTTGGGGTACGCGGTGGGATAGGTGCGCGTGTACTCGCGCATGTCCGGCCAGGACACGATTGTGGTGTTGGCGGGTGAGGGCGGCTGGAACCGGTCGCGGCCCCAGTGCCACCATCCGCCGATCGGCGCCCCGTCGCCGGGGGCGCTGAACCAGCCCTGGTAGCCGACCGTCACTTTGCCGACCACGTCCCCGGGGGGACTGGCGGCGTGCGCGGGGCTGGACAGGGTGGTGAGCAGCTCGGTGGTGGAGGCGGTGGCGAGGGCGGACCCGGCCAGCACCGATGTGACGAACCTGCGGCGGGAGACCGCCATGAGGACCACTCCTTCGGGACGGAAGGCATTGACGGCCATCGTGGCAGCAGTGGATGCCGACCCGCAAGAGTTAGACTGATCGATGAAAATCCCGATCAGATGACGGGAATTACGCGCTGGGTCGTCAGTGGCTGACGGCCCGCTCCCGCGCCCACAGCGGGGACAGGATCTGGCTTGGGGCCTGGCGGCGGCGGGCGTCGCGCACCGTTGTCCGCACACCCTCGGTGAAGCCGATCTTCGGGTGCCACCCGAGCAAATCTCGCGCCTTCCTGGTGTCCAGCGCCATGTTGCGCACCTCGCCCGGCCAGGGCAGCGGCTCGTAGCGGGCCGCGCTGTCGACGCCGGACGCCTCCCGGACCGTGTCGTACACCTCGTTGACGCTCGTCTGCCGACCCGAGGCGATGTTGACCATTCCCACACCGTTGTGGTGACAGGCGACGGCGATCGCCTCGGCGACATCGCTGACGTGGATGAAATCCCGGGTCTGCGTGCCGTCGTCGTAGATCACCGCCTGCCGACCGCCGAGCAGCGCATCGACCATGAGGGACACCACGCCGCAGTCGCTGCCCTCCTGCCGCGGCCCGTAGACATTCCCGAACACCATCGAGGTGTACGACAGGCCGTGCTGACGCCCGTACCAGTCGAGATAGTGCACGCCGGCGGCGTTGCTGACGCCGTACGGGCTCACCGGGGCGATCGGATGGTCCTCCCGGACCGGCAGGTCGTGGGCGGCGACGCTACCGAAGATGGCGCTGCTGGTCGCGTTGATCACCAGCCGTACGCCGCTGCGTGCGCAGGCGTCCAGCACGTTGACGGTGCCGAAGACGTTCACGTCGGCGTCGTACAGGGGTGAACGATGGGCCGCGGGAACGCTCGACTGTGCGGCGAGGTGCACCACCACGTCCGGCTGCCACTGGTGGATGATCTCGACACCCTCCGGCGTACGGATGTCACCCGAGACGACGTCCGCCTCGGTCAGTCCGCCGTACGCGGCGTCGGTCAGGTTCTCGATCCGCCCGGTGGAGAAGTTGTCGAGCACCCGGACCTGGCTACCCATCAGCATCAGCCGGGCGACCACGTGGCTGCCGATGAAGCCGGCGCCCCCGGTCACCAGCACGCGCCCGGGAATCAGGTCCGTCGGCGGGTCGACACCGGCGGCGGTAACGGGCAGGTCCATGTCGGACTCCTCGGAACGACGGAACGGTCGGCCCGCTGCGGCAACCGGACGGCCGGACACGACCGTAACCCACCAAAGGCCACCAAACGGACGATCAGTCGGAAGATATGCAAGTTCTAGTGGGTAAAAGCCTGTTTTACCCATTCATCACTATTCACCCCTTACCGCTAGTACTTTCTCCCCCGGGGGTGTCCGCCGGCATGCTCTGGGAGCACCGGACGGAGAGGAGGACGGCGTGTTGAGAGAGACTCTGGGCCCGCCACCGCGACAACCGGGCGGTGACGTGACGAGCGCTCCCCTGCTGTCGGTACTGCTGGTCAGCTGGAACACCCGCGAGCAGACCCGACAGTGCCTGGAGTCGCTGGCGTCGACCGCCGATCCCGATCTGGACTACGAGGTGGTGGCCGTCGACAACGGATCGTCCGACGGCTCAGCCGACCTGCTCGCCGGCCAACCCCGGGTCCGACTGATCCGCAACAAGCACAACAACGGTTTCGCCGCCGCGGTGAACCAGGCGTACCGACGGGCGAACGGGCAGCTGATCCTGCTGCTCACCAGCGACATCCGGTTGCACCCGGGCGCGCTGTCCCGAATGGTCGACCATCTGCGGGAGCGGCCGGACGTCGCAGGGGTCAGCCCGCTGTACCTCAACCCGGACGGCACCTTCCAGCAGCACTACGTTCAACAGCCCAGCTTCGCCGCCACCATCGCGCTGGTGACCGCGCTGCGCCGACTGCCCGGGTTCCGCCAGGCGCTGCACCGGTTCCAGATGCGGGGCGAGGACTTCAGCCGTCCCCGGCAACTCGCCTCGGGCAGCTGCGTGCTGCTGCGCCGCGCGGTGCTCGGGCAGCAGACCATCTTCGACGAGACGTTCCCCGTCTACTGGAACGACGCGATCCTCGCGCGGCAGCTCGACCAGGCCGGGCACGAGCTGTGGATGCTTCCGGACGCGATGGTGACGCACAGCCGTGGCGCGTCCTGTCGGCTGCTCGGGCCGACCATCCGCTTTCGACACCTGCTCGGCAGCCTGGTCGGGTATCTGCGGATGACCCAGCCCCGGCACCGGTTGCCGGTGTTCCGGGCCGTGCTGCTCGCCGACCACCTGGTCAAGCGACTCTTCGGTCGGTCCGTACCGCTGGGCCTGGGCGACCTGTTAGCCGCGCTGCGCGGCGACGTCGGCCCGCTGCCCGACGGTGACACCCGCGACTGGGTGGTGCTGTTCAGCCGAACCCGCTGGTCTGCCGACGGACATCCGACGGTGCTGGGGCAACTGGCGCCCGGGCAACGGTTGCTCTTCGTCGACCCACCGGGACGCCGGCCGCGCTGGCGGTGCGAGGTGAGCCCGATCGGCTCGGCGGCCTGGCACGCCGTCGCACCGACCGCGCTGCCGCTGGGTGACTCGGTGCCGCTGGTCAACTGGATCAACCGGCGGATCGCGGCCGGTGCGCTGCGTGACTGGCTGGACCGGCACGCCGGCGCTCGCCTGCTGCGACTCGACGACGAGCGCGCCCGGCCGGTGCTCGGCCGCCTCGGCGAGGACGAGTTGCTGCCCGCCGGAGCGCCACGGCCGATGGAGCGGTCGGGCCGTGGCTGAGACAAGCCCGGTGTGCTGCTCGCCGGCGCCGGGCTGGGCGCGGTGCTGACCGTGGTCACCCGGGCCGGTCGGCCTGGCTGCCGCCATCGGCGTGCTGTGTGCCGGAGCGTTCCTAAGCGTGCTTGCCGACGGGCGACCGGTTCGGTAGCACCGCGCGCCGGCCACCTCGACGCCACCACCCCGCTGATCGTGATGGGGCCGGAGCCAGCCTGGCTCCGGCCCCGAACGTCCGTGCGGGTGCGGACGACCGACCGCCTCAGGCCGAGAAGTTGCGGAACAGCAGGGACGCCAGGCCGAGCGCCAACGCCAGGTTGAACACTGTGGCACTGGCGAAAACCGCCACCGGTCGCCAACCCGCCTCCCGCAGCGACGCGACCCGGACCTCCAGGCCGATGCTGACGAAGGCCAGGATCAGGAACCACACCCGCAGATCGTTGACGATGGCGATGGTGGCCTTGCCGTCCGCGCCAGCCGCGTCGAGGTACCAGGTGGCGATGACCGAGGCCGCGATGAAACCGAGGACGAACTTCGGGAAACGCGTCCACAGCTCACCGAGGCCCGGTCGGGCCGCGCCGGGCCGTCGTTCCACCCGCAGTGTGAAGTACGCGGTGAGCGCGACCGCCACCACGCCCATCAGGGCGTTCTGGGTGACCTTGACGATGCTGGCGATCTGGAGCGCCTCCTCACCGGCGAGCGCTCCCGCCGCGGTGACCGCCGCTGTGGTGTCGATGTTGCCACCGATCCAGGCGCCGGCCACCGCGTCGGAGAGCCCGAACACGTCGGCCAACCAGGGCAGGACGAAGATCGACGGCAACGCGAAGACGATGACCAGGCTCGCCGTGTAGGCCAACTGCTCGCGGCGCGCCCGCACGGCGCCGGCGGCGGCGATCGCCGCGCTGACCCCGCAGATCGACACCGCCGACGCGAGCAGCGCCCGCAGCTTGTCGTCGAGGCCGAACCTGCCGGCCAACCACCAGGTGAACAGGAACACCCCGCTGATCAGCAGAATCGCCTGGGCGATCGCCGGGCCTGCGGCGCTGGCGATGACGGCCAGGTTGATCGACGCCCCGAGCAGCACCAGACCGGTCTTGATGAAGAACTCGGTCCGGAACGCGGCGGCGATCCGGTCCCGCCACCCGAGCACTGTGACGGCGACGTTGCCGAGCAGGCCGAGCAGGATCGCGTAGACCGGGTACTCGACCGCCGCTCCGATGTCCTCGACGGCGGTGCCCTCGGCCCAGGCCGGGACGTTCTGCTCCAGGTAGCGGGTGAGCGCGGCGAGACCGACCACGATCAGCAGGCCGAGCGCCGTCCACGCCCAGAAAGCCGCGCTGGTCGGCTCGGCGGTGCTCGACGACGCGTCGCGTTCGACCACGTCCTCGGTGGGCGGGTCGTCAGCGGAGGCGGTGCCGGGCTGAGTGCCCGTCCGGGTCGCGTCGGCGGTCATCAGGGCACCAGCCCGGCGGGGATGGCACCTAGCAGGACCAGGGCGAGCAGGGCCAGGCCGAGGATGGTCGCCAGCCAGTCCTCGTTGAAGGCGAGCCGGGAATCTCCGGCGGTCTCCGGGTTGGGCGGTGCCGGATCGGTGGTCATGACGTACCTCCAGGAATGGCCCGATCCGACCGCGGCGGGATCGGTTGCGGGGCGAGCAAGTGAGACGGGCGGCCTCGGTGACCGCGCGGAGGCCGCCGGGCCGGTTGGGCCACCGGGCGGCGCGTGATTCGGCAGCGGGGCCAGACGAACGATGCGGTGGTGCCAGCGCTCAGTCGGTGGTCAACGACCCGGACAGAGCTCAGAGGCGACCCGCATCAGGTCAACGGCCCGACGCGAGGTGAGGAACGGACCATCCGGCATTGGCCCATTTTCCTACTAGCCCAGTAGGAATTCAAGACCATGAGCGAGATTCCCAACCAACCGTTGACGACCGGCGGGGGCGGTCCTGCGACTCAAGCCGCGTCAGTGGTTTTCCCTGAATGGGCGGGGTCAGGCCTGCCCTGCTGCGGGCGGAGCCCATCCATGATGACCGACACGTAGGCCTCGGAGAGTGCTCGTGATGCCGACTCCGACCTCGCGATCGCGTAGGTCACCTCGCTGATCAATACGGTGACGACGGCGGCGTCAATGTCGGTACGGATTGCACCGCCGTCGCGGGCCCTGGCGATCAGGTCGAGCCCGACCTTGTTCAGAGCTGCTCGTTGCGCCGTCGTGTCCGGCAGCTGCATTCCGCCGAGCCGCTCTCCCATGATCCAGTGCGCCGACTGGAACGCGATCACCTCGACGAGGAAGCCTCGAAGAGCCTGTTCGGCATTCGGCTCAAGCAGCGCATGCCGGCCGCGCTGAATGAGCGGTTCGAGCAGCTCGGCCACGGCCGCGTCGATGAGGGCCTCCTTGCTGCCGAAGGTGCGCACGACAGTGGCCGCTCCCACGCCCGCCCTCTGCGAGATGGCGTCGACGGTGATAGCGACGCCCCCCTCGACGAAGAGGTCCTTCGTCGCCGCCAGCACGCGTTGGCGATTGCGGACGGCGTCCGCCCTGCGTCGGGTCACACCGCTGGCCGCAGGGGTTGACATCTGAAACGTCCATTCCATATCGTAAGTGGAACGTGCATTTCGGTTAGCTTACGAAAGCTCACCCGACCACGCAAGCGGCCCAGGTGCCACCGGCGTGCTCCTCGCTGCACGGCAAGGAGGAGTCAATGAACCAGCGGATTCTCATCTCCGGAGCCAGCATCGCGGGGCCGGCCCTGGCGTTCTGGCTGGCCAGGTACGGTTTTGCGCCCACCGTGGTCGAGCGTGCGCCCCGCCTCCGCGAGGGCGGCAACGGTGTTGACGTACGCGGGCAGGCCGTTGACGTCGTCGAGCGGATGGGGATCATGTCGCGGACCCGCGCGGCGGCGGCCGACATCATTGGCATGTCCTTCGTGGACAGAAACGACCGAAGTCTGGCCCGCATCGACATGCGGGCGATCCAGGGCAGGGCCGCCAGCTCCGAGGTCGAGATCATGCGCGGCGACCTGGCGGCGATCCTTCACGAGACGACAAAGGACGACGTCGAGTACGTCTTCGATGATTCGATCCGCACCATGGACCAGGACGACGATGGTGTGACAGTCACCTTTGAGCACGGCCCGACCCGCCGGTTCGACCTCGTCGTCGGCGCCGACGGCACACACTCCGCGGTGCGGAATCTGGCCTTCGGCCCGGAGTCGCAGTTCCTCCGGCACCTGGGGCACTACTTCGCGTCCGCCAACGCGGACCCTGGCTTGGGTGAGCAGCGGTGGGTGACGCTCTACAACCGACCAGGCCGGGCCGCGGGGATCTATCGCTCGGGCAACCACGCCGGCGCGAAGGTGAACTTTCTGTTCCGCAGTAAGCCCCTGATGTACGACCACCGGAACGTCGAGCAGCAGAAGCGTCTGCTGAGGGAGGCGTTCGCCGACATGCCGTGGCACGTCCCGGAACTGCTGGCCGGCGCGCTCACCGATCCTGACTTCTACTTCGACGCGTTGAGCCAGGTACGGATGGCGTCGTGGTCATCGGGACGGGTGGCGCTCGCTGGGGACGCTGCGCACTGTGCGTCACCGGCTGCGGGTGCCGGGGCGACGCTGTCCCTCATCGGCGCCTACCGACTCGCGGGAGAATTGGCCGCTGCTGGCGGGGATCATCGGATCGCCTTTCGCCGGTACGAACAGGGCCACCGAAAGATGGTCGAGCGGAGTCAGTCGAACCTCTTCATCGGCATGATCGCGCCGAAGAGCACCGCGGGCATCTGGGCTCGGAACACGGTTGCCCGACTCCCATTGCTGGGAGCCATGGCGGGAGTGGAACGACGCCTACAGCCCAGGCTCCTGCCACTGCCGGACTATGGACCGGCCGCCGGGTCACAGCCGAGCTAGGCGACCACCCGCAGCGGGTCAGTCAGGGCCCCGACAAACCAGCCCAGAGGGGCCGGAGCCGTCGCCGGCTCCGGCCCCGTCGGTACGCCCGATCCCCGCTACGGGGTCGGGTACTGGGTCAGGTACACCGGAGCGCCGACCTTGGTCATGTCGGCCGCGTCCCCGACGCCGTTGACCACGTGGTCGATCGTGCCGGCGCTGAGGTTGACGGTCATGATGTGGTGCAGCCGCACCCCGGGCCGGTTCGGGACCTCGAAGCCGTTCTCGGTGTGGATCGACGGGTTGTTCTGGTTGAACACGTACACCCCGCCCCCGTACAGGGTGTGGTGACGCACCCGGTCACCGACCTTGTACCCGGCCCAACCCTCGACCGCGCCGTTCATCCAGTCGGCCTGCGTCGGCGGGTCGTACGGCAGCTCGTTCTGGTAGAGGATCGTGGTGCCGTGCTCGCCGTTCCAGACCGTGTTGTAGCGCTGGAAGTGCTCGACGAAGAGGCCGGTCGCTGTCACGTGGTCGCCGTTGATGACGGCCCCGTAGCGACCGGTGTTGGTACGCCAGCGGTCGGTGTCACCGTTGACGCCCTCGGTGAAGCCCTCGACGCCGTGATCACCGCGCCACACCCAGGTGTGGTCGATGAGCACGTTGTCGCTGTTGACCTCCAGCGCGGTGTTCGTCCGCCCGATGTGCGGGCCGCCGACCCGGAAGTACACGTCGGAGAGCGTGGTCGGGTTGTGCGGGCTGCTCGCGTTGCGGCCGTGCTCACGTCCGACCCGCAGCAGGACCGGCGACTCGACGAGGCCGGCGTCGATCGTGACACCGGCGACGATCACCCCGGGAACACCGGCCACGTCCAGCGGGATCGCGCCGTTCACGGCGGTCAGGGTGGCGTGCCCGATCCCCAGCACCACTGTGTTCGGACGCCGGACCTCGATGCTGCGCGCGATGTCGTACGTGCCGGGCGTGAGCAGCAGGTGCTTGCCGCGCGCCAACTGGCTGTTGATCACGCGCACCGAGTCCGACGGCTTGGCGATGAAGAAGTCGCCGATCCCGATGGTGCGCCCCGGCGTGATGCCGTCAGCCCAGGAGACGCCCCGGCTGTCGCGCTGCGCGGCGGGCACCCGCACCTGGTAGCGCCCCTTGCCGTCGACGAAGAGGTAGGGCTTCTCCCGGCTGAGCGGGGTGGTCTCCAGTGTGGTGTACGGCGGGTCGGGGAACGTGGCGTCGTCCGGCGCGCCCTCGACCCCCGCGAACACCTGGTTCCACACCGCGTTGGACCAGCTACCGACCTCGCTGTTGCGGGTCAGCCACTGTTGCTGCGAACCGTTCGTCGTGGCCGGCAGCCGTGAGTCGGCGATGAACCCGCCGCTGGCGTACTGCGGGCCGGCGGTGCAGTAGTCCATCAGCGACAGACCGCCGCCGCCGATGTTCAGTCGGCGCATCGACACCGCCTGGGAGACCGCCCAGAAGTTCGCCGACGACCGGCAGTCGTCCTGGCCGGCCGCGTTGATGGTGAGCGAGAGGTTGGACAGGGTGCGCCAGAAGTTGACCAGCGCGAGGCAGTTGCCGGTGCCGCCGTCGGCCAGGCAGCGGTTGTAGACCTCCAGCTTGCCGTTGACGGTGACGTCGGTGGGCGAGGCGCCCAGGCCGGACACCTCGGTGTAGTAGCCGACCTTGGCCTGCAACGGCTGCGCCGCCGTGCCGTACGTGCCGGGCTTGAACAGGTAGGCGTGCCGCTCGGTGCCCATCTCGTTGTCGACCTGCCGGGCGTGCGCCGCGTCGAGGGTCTGCTGGATCTCGGCGACCGGCATGGACGGGTCGAAGATGGTCACGTTCGGGCCGAAGTCGGGTGCGCCGTGCGTCGGGCGGCCGGCGACGGCCGCCGTGCTGGCCATCGTGGTGGCGGTGGTCAACACCAGGGCGAGCAGCAGGGTACGACCGGATCTCCGGCGCACTTCTGGGGACGGGGTTGTCATGTGGTTCGTCCTCTCCGCTGGCCGGGCGTACTTCCGGCGCAGCTGGGGGCGGTGAGAGCGCTCTCTGACCCTTGCCGCCGGAGGTTGGACCGGGCCGGAAGGGGTTGAGATGTTTCTACCCGTTAATGCGGCCGCACGCCACGAGCGCCGCACCGCGAATGTTGACGGGTGGGTCGCTCGCGGCGCCGGTGCGCGGTGGACGCGCTCGTGGTCGGCCTGGGTCGCCTGCGCGCGGTTAGGATGACCGCCGTGCAGTTCGGGGTGCTCGGGCCGCTCGCCGTGACCACGGACGCCGGCGAGCCGGTGGTGGTGCCCGGCACCAAGGTACGGGCGTTGCTGGCCGACCTGTTGGCCAACCGCAACCAGGTGGTCTCGGCGGACCGCCTCATCGACGACCTGTGGGGTGACGACGCCCCCGCCAATCCGGCCGGCGCGCTCCAGGTGCGGGTGTCGCAGCTGCGCAAGGCGCTCAACGATGCCGAGCCCGGCGCCCGTGAGCTGGTCGAGTCCCGGCCACCCGGCTACCTGCTGCGGGTCGACGCGGTCGACGTCGACCGTTTCGACGAGCTGGCCCGCTGCGCCGACGTCGAACGGTTGACCGAGGCCCTCACGTTGTGGCGCGGCGAGGCGTACGCCGACGTGGCCGACGCCGAGTTCGTGCGGGCCGAGGCGGCCCGCCTCGCCGAGCAGCGCCTCGTCGTTCAGGAGCGGTTGGCGCAGGCCCGGCTGGCCCGGGGTGAGCATGACCTGGTGGCCGCGGACCTGGCCGAGCTGGTCGCCAGACATCCGCTGCGCGAAGGCCTGCGGGCGGTGCAGCTACGCGCGTTGTACGCGGCCGGCCGCCAGTCCGAGGCGTTGGAGAGCTACGCCGAGCTGCGGGCCCGGCTCGCCGAGGAGTTGGGCCTCGACCCCGGCCCGGAGTTGGTCGCTCTGCACCGCAGGATCCTCGAACAGGATGCCGGCCTGAACGCCCCGCCGAAGGCGGCGATCATCCGGAACAACCTGCCGGCCCCGCTCGACGAGTTGATCGGCCGGGACGAGGCGCTGGCCGAGCTGCGGGCGTTGCTGCCCCGCCAGCGGCTGGTCACGCTGATCGGGCCGGGCGGCGTCGGCAAGACCCGGCTGGCCACCGAAACAGCCCGCGCGTCGTCCTATCCGGACGGTGTCCGACTGGTCGAGCTGGCCCCACTTCCGGCCGGAGACGCCCGCGTCGCCGAACAGGTGCTCGGCGCTCTGGGCGCCCACGAGGCCGCCGGAACGACCCAGTCCCCCGCCGACCGGGTGGTCACGGCCCTGCGGCACCGGCAGTTGCTGCTCGTGCTGGACAACTGCGAGCACGTCATCGAACCGGTCGCCGAGCTGGTCGCCCGGCTGCTGCGCGACGTGTCCGGGGTGAGCGTGCTGGCCACCAGCAGAGAGCCACTCGGGCTGACCGGTGAGCTGCTCTGGGAGGTACCCCCTCTGCCGGTGCCCGACGACGGTGACCTGGACGAGGTCCGGCGCTCGGCGGCGGCCCGGTTGTTCGTCGCCCGCGCCGCCGCGCAGCAACGCGGTTTCCGCCTCGACCGGCAGACCGCGACGGCGGTGGCCCAGCTCTGCCGCCGCCTCGACGGTCTGCCGCTGGCGTTGGAGCTGGCCGCGACCCGGGTCCGCGCGCTGGGCGTACGCGGGGTGGTGGACCGGCTCGACGACCGGTTCCGGCTGCTCACCACCGCGCAGCGGGACGTGCCACCCCGGCAGCGGACACTCACCGCGGTGATCGGCTGGAGCTGGGACCTCCTGGACGAACCCGACCGGGTGGTGCTCGCCCAACTGGCGGTGTTCCCGGACGGCTGCACCCCGGAGGCCGCCGAACAGGTCTGCCGAACCGACCTGGACGCCCTCGCCCGACTGGTGGACCGGTCGCTGGTGGTGCTCGACGACTCCGGCGCGGCCCCCCGCTACCGGCTGCTCGAATCGGTGGCCGCGTTCTGCCTGGAACGCCTCACCGACGCCGACGAGGTACGCGGGCGGCACGCCAGCTACTACACCGAGCTGGCCGAACGCGCCGACCCCGGGCTGCGCGGGGCCGACCAGCAGCGGTGGCTGGCGCTGCTCGACACCGAACTGGCGAACCTGCGCTCGGCGCTGGCGCACGGTGGCGGGCTGCGCCTGGCGGTCGCGCTGAGCTGGTACTGGTTCCTGCGCGGCCGGCTCACCGAGGCACGGCGGGCGCTGGCGGTGCCCGGCAACCCGGAGCAGGAGGCCCGCGCGGCACCCTGGCGGGTCGGCTTCGCCCTGTCACAGGGTGAGGTGATCGCACCGGACGACGTGCGCGCCGCAGTGGCCGCCGACCCGGACAGCCACGCCGCGTGGTTCGCGGCCAACGCGGTGATCGAACACGGCGACCTGGCCCTGGTGTCGGAGCTGCTCCCCACCACCGCCACCGACCCGTGGACCGAGGCCGCGGTGCTCACCTCCCTGGCCCACATCGCCCACGCCAACGGCGACCAGGCCACCCTGGAGCGCACCGCGACCCGCAGCGCCGCGCTCTTCGCCGACCTCGGCGACCGGTGGGGTCGGCTCCGGGCGACCGAGTGGGTGGGTGGGCTGGCCGACATGCGCGGCGAGCACGAGCGCGCCGCCGCGCTGCACCGGGAGGGGCTGCGCTGGGCCGAGGAGTTGGCGCTGTGGCCGCAGGTCTGCGCCGAGCTGTCCTGGCTGGCCTGGCTCGCCGTGCAGACCCGCGACTACGCCCAGGGTCGGGAACTGGCCGAACGCGCCTATGACCTGGCGGTGGAGCAGGGCTCGCCCGGCGCGCTGATCTTCGCGGAAATGAGCCTCGGGCTGGCCGCCCGCCGCGACGGCAAGCTCGACCTGGCCGTCACCCACCTCAGCCACCTGGTCGACCTGGGTCGGGGAGAGAACCAACCCGCGCTCTACCTGCCGATGGTGCTGGTGGAGCTGGGCTACGCGGTCGAACAGGGCGGCGACCCGGACGCCGCGTTGGCCCTGCACGTCGAGGCGTTCGAGGTCGCCGAGGCGATGGCGACGATGCGGGACGCGATCAACCCACTGGAGGGAATGGCGGCGGCGGTGCGCTCCCCCGAGGTCGCCGCCCGGCTGCTGGGCGCCGCGGCCGCCGCCCGGCTCGCCACGCAGTCGCCCGCCGCGCCGGCCGAACGCGACGACACCGACCGGACGACAGCGCGACTGCGGGCCGAACTCGGGCCGGAACGCTTCGAGGCGCTGCTCGCCGAGGGCGCGAAGCTGAGCCCGGGCGAGGCCCGGGCCCAGCTCTGACCGGTGCTCAGGGGGTCACCTTCGGCGCGTACGAGGCGACGATCACGCCGCTCTTGTGCACCCGGGTGTCGACCAGGTCGAACGACGCCTTGAGGTCGGTCAGCGGCGTGGTGAGGCTGGGGCCGCCCTCCAGCACCGGGTGGATCCAGAACCGGACCTCGTCCACCAGTCCCGCGCGGATCAGCTGGGCGGTGACCGAGCCGAAGCCGTACTGGATGATGTTCTTGCCCGGCTGGGCCTTGAGCGCGGTGACCGCCTCGACCAGATCGCCCTGGAGCACCTCCGTGTTGTTCCAGGTGGGGTTGGTCAGGGTGGTCGAGGCGACGTACTTCTTGACGTTGTTGAAGTACGCGGCGCCCGTGGTCGGGTCGCTCTCATCCATGTTCGGCCAGGCGGACGAAAAGCCGTCGTAGGTGGCCCGGCCCATCAGCATCGCGTCGGCCGCCTCGGTCTGCGCACCGGCCAAGCTGGCGGCCTCCTCGTCGAAGTACGGCATGGTCCACATCGGGTTGTCGATGACGCCGTCGAGGGTGATGTAGGTCGAGTTGACGAGCTTGCGCATCGGGATCTCCTGGGTGTTTGTTCTGCTCTCCGGTGACACCCAGAACTCTGCCGGAGCCCGCTTACGATTCGCTTCAGGTGCTCTTACCCGCGTCGTCGACCGGGCTCTGCGCCGGGTCGGTCAACGGGATCGGCAGCGCCTGCGGGGTCACAGTGCCGCCGCCGGTCGAGTGGGCCGGGGCGGGGCGGTCACCGCCGCGGCTGTGCAGCCGTCCGCGCCCGGCCGGACCGGCCCGCCGGGTCACCTCGACGGTCACCATCCGCACCGGCGGTGGCGGTGCGGTGAAACGCCCGACGCCCCACCGCACCCAGATCGGGATCCGGCCGGCGTCCGCCTCCGCGCGCAGCTTCTGCACCGTACGGGCCCGGTCGGTGTGGTCGACCTCCACCACGACGGGCGGGCCGTCCGGACGGGCACACGCCACGTCGAGCACCGAGTGCCGCTGCTCCAGCGGCGGTGGCAACGGCAGCACGCTGGGCGCGCGCCGGTAGACCCGCCAGCCCTGGGCTTCGGCCCACCGCACCACCGAGTCGATCACCCGCGCGGTGACCTCGTCGGTGTCCAGGTCGACGAAGGTCACCTCGGCCAGCCAGCGACCGAGGTCCGCGGCCAACCGCTCGTCCTGCGCCGCGACCTCCACCGGCGCAGGATAACGCCTCAGCCGACGACGGTCGTCCTCGCGGCGAGGTGCCGGGTCAGCCAGCCGGTGGTGGCCGTACGGGCCGCCTCGACGTTTGTCCGCGCCAGGAAGTCGTGCCCCTCCCCGGCGAGCACCAGGTGCCCGTGCGGCACACCGCGGTCGGCGAGGGCCTGGGCGACCTGCGCCGACTCGCCCGCCGGCACGTTGGTGTCGTTGGCGCCGTGGATCAGCAGCACCGGCACGTCCAGCCGGTCGATGTGGGTCAGCGGGGAGAGGTCACGCAGCAGCTCGGCGTCCCGGTGCGGGTCGCCGTACTTGCTGACGGCGGCGGCGGCGATCCACGGCTCGGTGCCGGCGAAGAAGGTCCGGAAGTCGGAGATGCCGCACTCGGCGACCCCGGCGGCGAACAGACCGGGGAAGTTCACCAGCACCGCGAGGACCAGGTAACCGCCGTAGGAGCGGCCCAGAACGCCGAGCTGGCCGGGTCGGGCGACGCCGGCGTCGACGAGGAAGTCGGCGCAGGCCGCCACGTCGGCGATCGCACCGTAGCGGCCGGCGAGGTTGTCGGCGGCGACGAACGAACGGCCGAACCCGGACGACCCACGCACGTTGGGCGCGAAGACCGCGATGCCCTGCGCCACCAGGGCCTGGAACAGCGGGTTGTGGCCAGGACGCTCCTGCGCCTCCGGGCCACCGTGCAGGCTGATCGCGGTCGGCCAGGGACCCGGCCCGGCCGGGCGGTAGAGCCAGCCGGAGAGCGGCAGCCCGTCACGGGCCCGCAGGTCGACCAGTTGCGGCGCGACACCGGCATCGTCCGTACGCGGGACGCCGGTGTCCGGCCGCAGCGGGCGCGGCGCCCCGGTCGACGGGTCGACCAGCCAGACCTCCCGTGGTTGCACCGGCCCCTGCGCGGTGAGGCAGAGCAGGTCTCCGTCGGCGGCGAAGACGGCGTCGCCGAGCACCTCGCCGGGGGCGGCGACGGCCCGCTGCACACCGCTGGCGAAGTCGAGCATGCTCAGCTCGCTGCGCCCGCCGTAGGTGTTCCACAGCAACGCGCCGCGCTGCCCGTCCGCGCTGGGCGTGACGTGTTCCAGCTCGGCGTCCGGTCGTCCGGCGAGCCGGGTCGGCGGCTGCTCCGGTCGGGTCAGGTCGACCCGTACCAACGCGGCGAGTTCGGAGTACGCGTCGGTGCGAGCCAGCACGCTCGTGCCGTCCGGGCCGAACCAACCCTGGTCGGTGCTGCCCCGCCCGGTGTCCGGGAAGAGCCGGCGTCGAACGCCGGTGGCCACGTCGAGCACCTCCAGCCAGCGGGCGTTACGGGGGCCGCGGCGCAGCAGCGCGGTGCCGGCGTCCGGGGTCACGTCCAGGAGGGTGAGCAGGTCGCCCTGGGCGAGCACCCGCCGGTGCCCGGTAGCCGCATCGACCAGCACTGCCTGCCCGTGCTCGTCGGTCTCGGTGACCGCCAGCACCGCGCCGTGCGGCAGCCAGCCGGCCAGCGCGGCGCTGCGGCGACCGAACCCGGCGACCTGCTGGCGTCGCGTGCCGTCCGGGCGCAGCACCCACAGCTCGGTGCGGGGCGCGCCACCGGGGGCGACGACACAGGCCAACCACTGGCCGTCCGGGGACCAGCTCAGCGCCAGGACCGGCTCGTCACCGACGGGCAGCGCGACGGGCGCACCCGCGTCGACCTCGCAGACCCAGACGCCGGGCGTGCCGGCCCGGTCGGAGAGGAACGCCACCCGGCGGCCGTCGGGGGACGGCGCGGGGGCGAAGTCCTCGCTGATGGGCACCGGCGGTGACACCGGCCGGTGGCTCGCGGGTCGGGGCCGCCGGGTGGTGCGGGGCGGCTCAATCCGTACGCTCATCTAAACCCCGATCCGCTGCAACCAGAGCTCCAGCAGCCCGAGCTGCCAGAGCGCGTTGGAGCCCAGCGTGGTCCGCCGGGCGTTCGGCGCGTCCAGCAACTCCTCCAGGTAGTCCTTGCGGAACAGGCCCCGCTCGCGCGCCGGTCGGGCGGTCAGCGCGTCCCGCACGTCGTCGAGCAGTGGGCCGGAGAGGTGCCGGATGGCGGGCACCGGGAAGTAGCCCTTCGGCCGGTCGATCACCTCGTCCGGGACGATGCCCCGGCTCGCCGCCTTCAGCACACCCTTGCCGCCCTGCGCCAGCTTCATGGCCGGTGGGCAGGCGGCGGCCAGCTCGACGACCTCGTGGTCGAGGAACGGCACGCGGGCCTCCAGCCCCCAGGCCATCGTCATGTTGTCGACCCGCTTGACCGGGTCGTCGACAAGCATCACCAGGCTGTCCAGGCGTAGCGCCGCGTCCAGCGCGGTGTCCGCGCCGGGTGCGCCGAAGTGCGCGGCGACGAACTCCAGGCTGGCGTCGTGGTCGAGCATCCACTCGGGCGCCAGGTGCCCGCCGAGCGCGGCGTGGCGACGATCGAAGAACACCCGGGCGTACGCCTCGACGGCGTCAGTGCGGGCCACGTTGGCCATCGGCGGGTACCAGTCGTAGCCGGCGAGGATCTCGTCGGCGCCCTGCCCGGACTGCACCACGGTGATCCGCTGCGAGACCTCCTCGGAGAGCAGGTGGAACGCGACGCAGTCGTGGCTGACCATCGGCTCGCTCATCGCCGCGATGGCCTGGTGCACGGCGGGCACGAACCGCTTCGCGCCGATGCGGATCTGCTGGTGGTCGGTGTCGAAGTGGCGGGCGATCAGGTCGGAGTAGTGGAACTCGTCGCCGCTCTCCCCCGCCGCCGCCTCGAAGCCGATGCTGAAGGTGGCCAGGCCGGTCTGGCCCTGCTCGGCCAGCAGGGCGACGATCAGGCTGGAGTCGAGACCGCCGGAGAGCAGCACGCCGACCGGCACGTCGGCGACCATCCGCCGTCGTACGGCGGTGCGCAACGCCGCCATGAGCCGTTCCTGCCACTCGTCGGCGGACATAGCGGGGGCGGCGGCCCGGTTGAACCCCGGCCGCCAGTAGGTGGTGTCGGTGCTCCGGCCATCCGCGGTGATCACCCGCACTGTGGCCGGCGGCAACTTGCGGACCCCGGCGAGGATCGTGCGCGGCGGCGGCACCACCGAGTGGAAACTCATGTAGTGGTGCAGCGCCACCGGGTCGAGGTCGGTGTCCACGTCACCGGCGGCGAGCAACGCCGGCAGGGTCGAGGCGAAACGCACCCGGCCCGGCCCCTCGGCCAGGTAGAGCGGTTTGATGCCGAGCCGGTCCCGGGCCAGCACCAGGGTGTGCGTGGCCAGCTCGACCAGGGCGAACGCGAACATCCCGTAGAACCGCTCGACGCAGGCCGTCCCCCACCGGTGGTACGCCTTGAGGATCACCTCCGTGTCCGAGGTGGAGCGGAAGGAGTAACCGGCGGCGGTCAGCTCGTCGCGCAACTCCCGGTAGTTGTAGATGCAGCCGTTGAAGACCACGGCCAGACCCAGCCCGGTGTCGACCATCGGCTGGGCGCCCGCGTCGGACAGGTCGATGATGCGCAGCCGGCGGTGCACCAGGACCACCGGCCCCTGCTGCCACCGACCCTCGCCGTCCGGGCCCCGGGAGGCCAGGGCGGGGAGCATCCGCTCGACGGCGGCCAGGTCCGGTGGCGCCCCGTCGAGGCGGAACTCGCCTCCGATACCGCACATGGCACACACCTCTCATCGGCTGGATCCGCTGGGCCGCTGACCGGTCCAGGCTTGGCGGACCGGGTTGCGTCCCGATGACGGGTGGGTCAAGCGTCGGTTACGCCGACGGTTCGTCGGCTCCACCGAGCAGCCAGGTGTCCTTCGACCCGCCGCCGCGCGACGAGTTGACGATCATGCTGCCCGCCGGCGCCACCCGGGTCAGCGCCACCGGCGCGACCTCGGCGGTGTCACCGAGGAACACGAACGCCCGCAGGTCGACGTGGCGGGGAGCGAGCGCCGTGCCGTCGAAGACCGGGTGGGTGGTCAGCGCGATCATCTCCTGGGCGATCCACCGGTGCGGGGCCGCGAGGATCTGCTCCCGGACGGCGTCCAACTCCTCCGCCTCGGCGCGGGGGCCGATCACCACACGGTCACCGCCGTACCCGTCGACCGGCTTGAGCACCAACTCGTCGAGCCGACCCAGCACCTCGGCCCGCTGCTCGGGCAGCCCACACAGGTACGTCGGCACGTCCCCGAGCAGCGGCTTCTCACCCAGGTAGTACTCGATCAGTCGGGGCACGTACGCGTACAGCGCCTTGTCGTCACCGACACCGTTGCCCAGCGCGTTGGCCAGCGTGAGCCGCCCGGCGTGCACGGCGGCGAGCAGCGGCCACCCCAGCGGCACCCCGTCCGCGCCGGGCGCGTGCAGCAGCGCCTCCTCGTCCATCCGCAGGTAGATCACGTCGACCTCGCGGCGGCAGCCCTCGCGGACCAGGCGGACCCGGCCCTCCTCCACCAGCAGGTCGCTGGTCTCGGTAAGCGGCACACCCATCTCGTCGGCGAGCAGCCGATGCTCGAACCAGGCCGGATCACCGGGGCCGCTGCTGAGCACCACCACGGCGGGGTCGTCGGCCGCGGCGGGCGCGGCGGCGACCAGCGCCCGGTACAGCATCGCCGGCGTCTCGTCGGCGGGCAGCAGATCCTCCGGCACCGGCAGCTCCGGCAGCACCGCCCGGGTCAGCCGCCGGTTCTGCACCGCGTAGCCGATCCCGGAGGGCACCCGCAGGTTGTCCTCCAGCACGTACCAGCCGCCGTCCGGGTCCCGGACGAGGTCGGTGCCGGACACCTGGGCGCGGGTGCTCCGTCGGCCCATCAGCGCCCCGGTCGGGCGCAGCCCCGGTGAGGACTCCACCACCCACGCCGGCACCACGCCGTCGGCCACCACGGCCCGGTCGGCGTAGACGTCCCGCAGGAACGCGTCGAGGGCACGGGCGCGCTGCACCAGGCCGGTACGCAGGGTCCGCCAGTCGGCGGCGGGCACCACCCGGGGCACCAGGTCGACCGGGAAGAGCCGGGTGCTCGCCTCGCCGGCCACGCTGAACGTCACGCCCCGGGCCCGCTGCTCCTCGTCCCGGTCGTGTTCGCGTTGACGCAGGACCCCGGCGCCGAGTTGGCGCAGGGCCGCGAGCATCGGGGCGTACGCCGGTTGCGGTCCGTCCGGTCCGAAGACCTCGTCGCCGGCGTCGGCGTACGTGGGCAGCGCCGGCGGTGTCGGCGCACCCGGCAGCGGCCCGCGGACCCGGCCCCGGGTCTCGTCGAGCAGCAGGTCGACCACGTCGGCCAACCGGCCCCGTCGCTCGTACGCCCGCCGCTGCCGGGCGGCGGAGCTGCCACGTTCCAGCGCGTACCGGGTCAGCTCGCTGACCTGCTCCCAGTCCCCGGTCGCCTCCAACTGCGGGCGCAGGTCGGTCACCAGGCGACGGACCGCCTGGGCGGCCGGCACCGGTCGCGCCGACCGGGGCAGGTCGAGCAGGTCACCCTCCAACCCGGAGCGGGCGGCCCGCCACACGGCGGCGCGCAGCACCGGTGGTCGTACGGCAGTGCGCTCCACCCCGGCGCGCAGGGCGGCGACCTCCCGTCGGACGAGCGCCCGGAACAGGCCGGTGAGCAGGACGATGGTCTCCACGTCGGCGTTGGCGTCGGTGATCCGCAGCTCCACTGTGGGCACGTGCGCCGACGGCCGGACGTCGAAATAGATCATGGCGGGGTCGGTGATGGTCTCGGAGGAGATCAGCTCGGCGACCAGCGCCTCGTGGTCCGCGGCGCTGGTCACCTCCCCCGGGTCACCGGCGGTGGGCCAGCGTTGCCAGACCAGGGACCGGACGCTGGCGTAGCCGCTGTCCTGGCCCATCCAGTACGGCGAGCTGGTGGAGAGGGCGAGCAGCACCGGCAGCCACGGCTGGACCCGGCGGGTGACCGCCACCGCCAGGTCCCGGTCGGAGACGCCGACGTGCACCTGCGCGCCGCAGATCAACTGCTCCCGGGCGAGCATCTGATACTCGTCGAGCATCCGCCGGTAGCGGGAGGTGGGGGTGACACTCGGGTCGCCGTCGGCGCGCAGCGGCACCGTACCGGCCGCCACGATGCCCAGACCGGCCCGGTCGGCGACCTGGACGGCCGCCTGACGCAGCCGGGTCAGCTCGGCGCGGATCTCGTCCAGGGTGCGGCAGACCGCGGTGTTGGTCTCCACCACACTGCGGTGCAGCTCGGCGGTGAACGAGGCCGCCGGCAACCGGTCGAGCAATTCCCCGGCGCGGGGCACCAACTCCCGGGTGTGCAGGTCGACGACGTGGAACTCCTCCTCCACCCCGATCGTGGCCAGGTCCGCCGGGTCGCCGTCGTCCAGCGACAGGACCGGATTCGTACGGGGGGTGGGCAGCATCCGGCCGTTGCCGGACCGGCCCACCGGCCCGTCGTACGTCGGCGCGTTCGTGGTGTTGTCGGCCATGGTCACCCCGGTTCGCGTGTCGGTGGTCTGGCTGTCCGACGAGCGTTCCCAGGGTTGGTACCGGTGGTGTTTCCGGCGCGTTAAGGTGACGCGCCCGTTCTGTCCGCGCTGCTCAGCGCTGCGCAGCCCGGTATTCGATGGTCGTGGCGACCCGGTCGGCGGTGGCGGCGCCGAGTTCCCGTTCCGTGAGCCACAGCCCCAGATCGAGCCCCGCTGAGAGCGCGCCAGCGGTGACCCGGTCACCGTCGTCGACCACCCGCTCGTCGAGGACTGTGACGTCGAGGGCGCGCAACTCGTCGTACGCGTTGCGGTTGGTGGTCGCCCGCCGACCCGTCAGCAGGCCGGCGGCGGCGAGCACCAGCGCACCAGTGCACACCGACGCCATCCATCGCGCCGATGGCGCCAGTGCGGCCAGCTTCGCCGGCAGCACACCACGCTGCGCCTGCGCCCAGGAACCCTCGGCGGCCCGGTTCAGCCATCCGCCACCCGGGACGACCACGCCGTCGGCCTGATGCAGCACCTCGGGAACCTGAAGTTGGACACCACGCATGCTGGTGACCAGCCCCGGCCGTTCGACGGCGACCAGCGCCACGTCGAAGTCGGCCATCGACAAGACTTCGAATGGCCCGAAGACGTCCAGTTCGTCGAAGCCGTCGAACACCACGATCTCGATCCGCATACGGCCCAGGATCTCCTGCCGACCGGGAGGCGGCGAGTGGCATCCTTGCCACCATGCGTAAGAAACCCGCCACGCATCGGGTCGCCGTCCTCGCCCTACCCACTGTCGTCGCCTTCGATCTGACCATCGCGACGCAGGTGTTCGGCCACGAGGGTCACGGCCGGTACGCGATGACGGTGTGCACACTGGACGGTGGTTCGGTCACCACCACCACGGACGGTCTGGAGCTGAGCGTCGCCGCGACGCTTGACGCGCTCGACGATGCCGACACGGTGATCGTGCCCGGATTCCGCCGTGGCCCGGCGCCGCCGCGTGCTCTCGATGCGCTGCGGCAGGCACACAGTCGTGGCGCCCGCATCGCGTCGATCTGCACCGGCGCCTTCGCGCTGGCCCAGGCCGGCCTGCTCGACGGTCGCCGCGCGACGACCCACTGGGCGCACGCCGACGCGCTCGCCGACGAGCACCCACTGGTGCTCGTGGACGCGAATGCGCTGTACGTCGACGAAGGCGAGGTGATCACCAGCGCCGGACTCGCCGCCGGTCTGGACATGTGCCTCTACCTCGTCGGCCGCGACCACGGGCAGGCTGCCGCCATCCAACGGGCCCGCCACATGGTCACACCGCTGCACCGCGCCGGCGGTCAGGCCCAGTTCATCCCGGTCGGCGTTCCGGATGAGGACGACGAGTTGGCCGGGGTCATCACCTGGGCGGGCAGCAACCTGCACCGCCCGATCACTGTCGCGGACCTTGCCCGGCAGGGTGTGATGTCCAGCCGTACGCTGCACCGCACTTTCCAGAGCCGGTTCCGGATGAGCCCACGAGCGTGGTTGATCCAGCAACGGCTGCGCGCCGCCTGCACCCTGCTCGAGAACGGCGGGACAACAGTCGACGAAGTCGCACGGCGCACCGGCCTGGGTACGGCGACCAATCTCCGTGCGCATTTCCAGCGGGCCTTCGCCACCACCCCTACCGCGTACCGCCGGGCTTTCACACAGTGACTCCCGCGACGGTGGCCGTGGCGCGGTCGTGGTGGCGGTCGGCGATGTCGGGGTGTCCCGCCGGCCTGGACACCCCGACATCAGCAGTCTCGATTCGATCAATCGCGGTCAAGGAGCGGCCGGGATCACCTCATGTTCGCCACCACGAACGGCGCGTGGCCGTGCAGGTAGTTGGTCCACCCACCGGTCACCGGCGCCCCCGGGCTGAGCAGGTTGGTGGTGTCGGTGCCGACGTCGAGCTTCCAGGCCGTCCAGGAGATGCCGTTCGCCTTCATCCAGTCGATCCAGGACTGCGCCTCCGGCAGGCAGGCCCGGCCGTCGAGGCCGCCATCGGCGTTGCTGGCGCCCCACTCCGTGACGAACAGCGCCAGACCCGCGCGGATCGCCGCGTCGCCCTTGGCGCGCAGCGACGCCCCGTGGGTACAGGAGTAGAAGTGCAGGGTGTACATCAGGTTGGTGCCGGTGACCGGGCTGGCCGCCGCGACGTCCACGTCCTGTGACCAGGTCGGGGTGCCGAGCACGATGATGTTGTCCGGGTCGGCGGCGCGGATCGCGGACACCACCGCCTGGTGGTACGGCTTGATGACGTTGGTCCAGCTGACCTGGAGCGGCTCGTTGTAGGGCTCCCAGATGACGTTGGGCAGGTGACCGTACCGGCGGGCCAGGTCGCCGAAGAACGCCACCGCCTGGGACTGGTTGTTCTGCGCCTCGTGCGCGTGCCAGTCGACGATCACGTAGACCCCGGCGGTGACCGCGTTGTTGATGATGGTCTCCACCTGCGCGCGCGCCTTGGCCGGGTCACTGAGGTACGCCCCCGCCGGCTCCACGCCCATGGCCGCGCGGATCACCTGGAGGTTCCAGTTGTCGCGCATCCAGGTCAACGCGGAGAGGTTCTCGGCGTACGGGGCCGTCTCCCAGTTGAGCCACATGCTGCTGATGCCGCGCAGCTGCACCCGCGCGCCGGACTTGTCGCACATCGTGGTGCCGCAGACCCGCAGTTGCCCGTGCCGCTCGACCGGCGTGCCGGTGGTCGGCGGCGGGGTCGTCGGCGGCGGGGTGGTGGGTGGCGGCGTGGTCGGGGGCGGACCGCCGGCACAGGAAGCGCCGTTCACTGTGCAGTTGACCGGGGTGCCGGTGCCGTTGACGAGGAAGCCGAACGAGGTGGAGGCACCGGCGGCGAGGGTGCCGTTCCAGGACACGTTGGCGAAGGTGTAGTGGCTGCCCGAGGTCGTCTGTTGCGCGTTCCACGACTGGCTGACGGTCGAGGAGGACGGCAGGTCGAACTCGACCCGCCAGCTGGTGATCGGTGCGGAGGTGTCGTTGGTGACGGTCACCTGCCCCTGGTAGCCGTTGCCCCAGTTGTTCGTCACGGAGAACACGGCGGTGGCCGCGCTGGCCGGTGTGGCGGCGACCACTGCCACCCCACCGGCGAGCAGGCCGGCGACGGCCAGGGTCGTGACAAGTCTCAGTGTGCGCATGCGGAACCCGCTTCGGATCGACGGTGGTGGTCTGAGGCGGGGCGGCGCCTGCGCGCACAATATCGATCAATGCCTATGGGGGCAAGGCGCTCAGGCCGCTGGGCGTACCCGGTAGGCCAGGTGTGTGACGCCGTCGCCCTCGACGACGCTGAACGGGCCGTCCAGCTGAAGTGGCGCGATCTTCAGGTCGGCGAAGAGCGGGATGCCGGCGCCGAGCAGGACGGGGACGAGGTCGACGTGCACCTCGTCGAGCAGGCCGGCCTCGATGACCTGGGCGGCGATGGTGCCGCCGTTGACACCGACCTCCTTGTCGCCGGCGATCGCCTTCGCCCGGGCGATGGCGCTCTCGATGCCGTCGGTGACGAAGACGAAGGAGTCGTTCTCGGGTGCCCAGCCCTCCGGCACGCTGTGCGTGACCACCACGACGGGCACGTCCAACGGATGCCGGCCACCCCACCCGCCAGTGATGTCGAAGAGCCTCCGGCCGACGACGAGCGCGCCGGTCCGCTCGGTGAGAGCCCGCAGATGCCGGGCGCTCGTGGCGGACGTGCGAAAGGTCAGCTCGGGGTCGGCCGTCGGCGTCTCGACGTCACCGTTCTCGTACCACTGGAAGAGGTACTCGAAGCCGCCGTGGGACGCGTCCGCGATGTAGCCGTCCAACGACATCGTCGCCCCGGTCGTCACCTTCGTCATCGATCCACTCCTCGGTCCGTGCCGTGTCGGCTCGTCGGCGAGGCCGGCTGTCTCCGGCCCTCAACCAATGGTCGAAGCCGGCCGACCGTCCTCGACACGTCCGCCGAACTTTCTCCCAGTGTCAGCCGTGGCCGTCAGGAGCGCAGCGCGTTGAGCACGAGGTCGGCGTACCGGCGCCACACCGCCGGGTCGCGCTCGTCGAGCACGATGAGCTGCCGGACCGCCCCGCAAAGGATCACCCGGATGTCCAGCTCCCCGGCGTCCGGGCGGATCTTGCCGGACGCTCGGGCCGCCGCGACCAGCTGCCCGATCAGGCCCAGGATGCGCGCGGCGGGCACCAGCCTGCCCTCGAAGAACGCGTCGGCGAGGACCCGGTCGCGGGCGAGGCGTCCGAACAGGTCGGGCACGTAGGAACACCACTCCCGGTACGCGTCCGCGCCGTCGAGCGCCGCGCGGGTGCGCTGCTCCAGCTCCTGGAACTGCCGCTGGACGACCGCGACGATCAGGTCTTCCTTGCTGGGGTAGCTGCGGTACACCGTCGCGCGGCCCACCCCGGCCCGCTCCGCCACCTGCGGCACCGTCACCTGCAGACCCTGCTCGCTGAAGAGCTCCCGGGCGGCGGCGATGACCCGCTCCTGGTTGCGACGGGCGTCCAGACGGCGATGGGGAGCATCCCTGTCGCTCGGCGTCGGTGGGGCCATGGCCTCAGTCTGCCCGCTCGGTCTCGTCGGTCAGCAGCGGCTCGTCGCCGTACACGGTGGTGAGTTCGACGTCGAGCACCGTGGCCACCCGGCCGAACGACCAGTAGTAGCCGATCACGTGGAGCGCCTCGACGATCTCGCGCTCACTGAGGATGTGCCGCACCTGGTCGAAGAGGTCGTCGGGAACGCGCGGTGACCGCACCACCTCGGCGGCGAACCGGATGAGCGTGCGGTCGTACGCGGAGAGGTACGGGTTGTCGATGTCCCGGCTGCTGATGATCTCGCGGGTGCGCTCGTCGACGCCGGCCGCCGCGGACATCGGAGCGTGCTGGGCCGCCACGAACTCGCACCCGGTGTACTCCGCCACGGTGAGGATGACCAGTTCCCGCGAGCGGGCGGGCAGCTCCAACGAGGTGAACTGCGCCCTCGCGAGCTGGATGAAGAGGTTCACAGTGCCGACCGAGTGGGTCAGCATCTTGACCATCGGGTCGGGCGGCAGGGCGGACAGGAAGTCGCGGACGTCGGTGGGAATCGCGTTCGGGTCGGGGTCGGTAAGGCGGGGCATGGCTCTCTCCTGTTTCTGGTCGTCGAGGTGAGGTCAGGCGGGCAGGTCGAAGCCCGTCTCGCTGAGGTGGCGGAAGCGACCGTCCTCGGCGTACGACCCGAAGATGGCGATCTCCCGCTTGGCGGTCGACCCGTCGGCCATGGTGATCTCAAAGACGTGTCGTTCGGCGTAGTGGAGGCCATCGCGCAGCTCGTCGAGGACTCGCACGGTGCCACCGACGATCTGACCACGCACCCGGGTCACCATCTCGACGAACGCGGCCCGGTCGAGGGTCTCGCCGTCGCTGCGGTGGGTGTAGTCGGGGGCGTAGAACTCATCGAGCGCGTCGGTCAGGTCGCGCGTCGGCTCGAAGACCACCGCGCGCAGGGCATCGCTGATCCGTACCGGGTTCATGGGGCTCCTCGTAAGTCACTGTCGAGCACATCCGGACTCGCAGGTCCGCTTAGCACCCACCGTACCGGACTCCCGAGTCCACTTCCGGTGAGAGTCGTCACGTACCCGCTGGGCTGCTGTGCCCGCCACGGCGGGTGCGGGTCGGTCGGTCCGGTCGTAGCGTGGGCGCATGCGAACCACCACGCTGGGCAGCACCGGACCCGAGGTCGGCGTCATCGGCCTCGGCTGCATGGGCATGAGCCACGGCTACGACATCACCGGCCCCCGCGACGACGACACGTCGATCTCCGTTATCCGACAGGCACTGGACCTGGGCGCGACGCTGATCGACACGTCGGACGTGTACGGGCCGTACACCAACGAGGAGCTGGTCGGGCGGGCGCTGGCCGGCGGGCACCGGGAGCGGGCCGTACTGGCCACGAAGGTCGGCCTGGTGGCCACCTCCCCCACCGGTGGTCCCGGCAACTCACCGAAGATCGGCAACAACGGCCGCCCGGAGCACATTCGTACGGCGATCGACGAGAGCCTGCGCCGGCTCGGCACCGACCACGTCGACCTCTACCAGCTGCACCGGGTCGACCCGGAGGTGCCCATCGAGGAGTCCTGGGGCGCGATGGCCGAGGTCGTGGCGGCGGGCAAGGCCCGGCAGCTCGGGTTGTCCGAGGTGACGGTCGCGCAGATCGCGCGGGCCCAGGCGGTGCACCCGGTGGCGTCGGTGCAGTCCGAGTTGTCACTGTGGACGCGCGACCCGTTGGCCGAGGTGTTGCCGTACTGCGCCGAGCAGGGCATCGCCTTCCTGCCGTTCTCCCCGCTGGGTCGCGGTTTCCTCGCCGGCCGGTTCACCTCGTTCGACGACCTGCCCGCCGACGACTTCCGGCGTGGCCTGCCGCGCTTCCAGCAGGACGCGCTGCGCGCCAACCTCGCCATCGTCGCCCGGGTCCGGGAGATCGCCGAACGGGCCGGCTTCAGCCCCGCACAGGTCGCCCTCGCGTGGGTCGTCGCCCAGGGTGACCAGGTCATCCCGATCCCCGGTACCAAGACCCCGAAGTACCTGGTGGACAACTGCTCGGCCGCCGATGTGCGGCTCAGCGCCGAGGACCTGGCCGACCTGGACGCGCTGCCCGCGCCCGAGGGTGGCCGCTACTGAGGCTCCGGCGGCCCGGCACCGTGTGGCCGGGCCGCCACCGGCGGGCCGAACCTGACCGCGACACCTGGCGAGTAGAGCACGCTCACCGGTGGCCCGACCGGTGCCGGCAGCCCGGCGGCGGCGACCAACTCGTCATCCAGGTGCAGCACCTCGGCCCGGTGCAGCGGCCAACTCGGATGCCAGTTCGGCAGGTGCAGCGTGCGCCCGTACGCCCGGGTGTGCAGCCCCCAGCGGGCGGTGACGAAGTGTTCGAGCGGGGACGGCTCGACGATCCGCTCCCCCACCCGCACCACCATCCGGCTCGTCGCGCCCGCCGGCCCCGGCCAGCGCCGTAGGCAGCGGTAGGTGCGACGGTCACCGTCGCGATCCAATCGCATCGACGACCAGAGGTACGGCAGGCGCAGCGTCGCCCGCGCCACCAGCACCGGCAGCAGGCGGGACGCGTCGAGCGACCGGAACACGACCGCTCGCCGGCCGGCGTCGTCGACGGAGTAGAGCCGGACGTTGGTCTCCCAGAAGGTGCCGAAGTACGGCACCCCCGGGCCGCGGCCGAATCCCAGCCCGACCATCCGGAAACCGATCAGGCCCACGTAGCTGACCCCCTGCAGCGTGTCCGGACGAGTGCCGGCGGGCAGCAACGGCGCGACCACCTCCGGAGCGACGGCCCAGTGCAGGAAGGCGAGGTCCTCCCAGCGCTGGCGCAGGAGCGCCCAGGGGAACGCCTGCCGGGGTGCGTGGTCGACCGGTTCGGGATGCACGCTCCCATCGTCGCCCAGGCGGTGGGCCCGCGTGGCCTCAGGCGTGCGGACCGACACTGACAGTGCCGATGGTCAGCGACGCCTTGCCCTCCAGGATCTCGCCGACCCGCTCGACCTCCTCCCCCAACGCCCGCTGCTGGGCGGCACCGAGCGTCCGCAGCGGCTCGACGGTGACCCGGATCGAGCGGCCGGAACGGCGTTGATGCCACACGCCAGCGACCACCCCGTCGACCAGCAGCACCGGATAGTTGCCGGCCTGGCCACCGGCGAGCGCCCGCTCGGCGGCGGCATCGGGGAAGAGCCGTTCGCGGGGGTGGCAGCCGACCGCGTACGCGTCGAAGTACGGCAGCAGCCGCAACCCGGACGGCCGGTCGTCGGGGAATTCCGTGTCGTCGGCGGCCACCCAGGCCCGGGTGCCCTCCACCGTCACCTCGGCCAGGTCCAGCGAGTCGAACAGCAACGTCGCCCACCCCGGCGCCACCGCCAGCCACCTGGCGAACTGTGCCGGGGTGGCCGGCCCGTACGCGTACAGGTAGCTGCGGGCGAGGGCAGCCAGGGCGGCGGGACCGGGCATCGGCGCGAAGTCGGGCAGCCATCGGGTCGGGCTGGTGTACGTGCTGAGCCGACCGCGATTCGGGCCGAAGCAGACCACTCCGGCCCGGGTGGCGGCGGTCATCGCGGCGATCCACCGGGGCCACATGTCCTGGAACGCCTCCATCACCAGGTCACCCGCCCACGGGCCGGTACGGGCGACGATCTCCTCGGTCAGCTCGGCGGTGGTCAGGTCGGCCTCGGCGACCGCGTCGGCGATGGCCGCGAGGACCTGCTCGGTCTGCCGGGGCGTCAGCAGGACGACGCTCCGCTCCCGGGACGGCGCCGGCAACGCGGTCAGCGCGCCGACCCACATCGGCAGGTCCGCTGCGGCGAGCAGGTGCACGGTTCCGCGTGGCCCACGGGTCTTGACCAGGGTGCGGTCGGTCCACAGTGCCCGGCGTACCAGGGCGCGGGTCGTGCCCGGCACCCGCAGCCCGATGGACAGCTCGGCGGCCGACGCGATCTGGGCGTGCGCGCCGCAGATCGTCGACACCACGTCGGCGACGCGTGCGGCATCCGGTGCCGCGTCCGCCGCCGGCGGGCGCAGCCGGTGTCGCGCAAGCCGTCGGGCGGACACCTGCGCCCAGCTCAGCTCGGTCATCGCAGGCCCTCGAAGAACGCGCGGATGTCCGCCGCGTGCGCCAGCGGCTCGTCCATCGCCACGAAGTGGCTGCCCGGGTTGCCCTGCGGCCAGTGGACGATGGTGTTGTCCCGCTCGGCGAGGCGGCGCATCAGCGCGGAGCCGCCGCCGTACACACCGGACGGCACCCGCCGCTGGCCCGTGGGCCAGGCGAAACCGCCATCGTCGGCGACGGTGAGTCGCTCGTACATGGGCCACGACGACGTTCCCGACGTGCCGGTGAACCAGTAGAGGCTCACGTTGGTGAGCAGGTGGTCCCGGTCGATGGCCTGCTCCGGCGTCGGCACCGTCATGGTGAACTCCTTGAACTTCTGCATCATCCAGGCCAGCAGCCCGACCGGCGAGTCGTTCCAGGCGTACGACAAGGTTTGCGGCGCTGCCCGCAGCAGCGCATGATGGTCGACGCCACCGCTCATCCACTGCTGCATCTGCTCCCACTCGGCGCGTTCCGCCGCGCTCATGTCCGGCACGTCGGCGGCGGTCGGGAAGCCGAACCCGCCGTCGATGTGCACGCCCACCACCTGCTCCGGCGCCACCGCTGCCACCCGTGGCGCGATGTACGCACCGAGGTCGCCGCCCTGGGTGCCGTAACGGTGGTAGCCGAGGCGGGCCATCAGCTCGACCCACATCCGGGCGAGCCGGTCGATCGTGAACCCGGCCGGCGGCGCCTGCGAGAAACCGTAGCCGGGCACCGACGGCACCACCACGTGAAACGCCTGCGCGGGATCCCCGCCATGAGCGCGTGGGTCGGACAGCGGGCCAATCAGCTCGGTGAACTCGACCACTGAGTTCGGCCAGCCGTGTGTCAGCAACAACGGCAGCGCGTCCGGCTCCGGCGAGCGGACGTGCAGCACATGCACATCCAAGCCGTCGATCTCGGTGACGAGTTGGGGGAAGTCGTTCAGGCGCGCCTCGTGGGCCCGCCAGTCGTAACCATTCGCCCAGTACTCGGTCAGCTCGCGCAGGTACGTCACCGGCACCCCGCGGCTCCAGCCGGTGCCGGGCAACGAGCGGGGCCACCGGGTTCGGGAGAGCCGGTCACGCAGGTCGTCGAGGTCCGCCTGTGGGATGTCGATGCGAAATGGCGTCATGCCGGGAACGCTACGGCCCATATAGGACAGTTTCTGGCACACATCGCTGGCATTCTGGGACCATGTCCGACACCCCCGCCCGACTGCTGGGCCTGCTGTCGCTGTTGCAGACGCCCCGTGAGTGGCCCGGCAGCGAGTTGGCCACCCGGCTCGGCGTCAGCCTGCGCACCATCCGCCGCGACGTGGAGCGATTGCGCGACCTCGGTTACCCGGTGCAGGCGACGATGGGCGCGATCGGTGGATACCGCCTGGTCGCCGGCAAGGCGATGCCGCCGCTGCTGCTCGACGACGACGAGGCGGTGGCGATCGCTGTCGGTCTGCGCACCGCCGCCGGTCACGCGGTGGCCGGCATCGAGGAGGCCTCGGTACGGGCGCTGGCGAAGCTCGAACAGGTGCTGCCGTCCCGGCTGCGGCACCGCGTCAGCGCGCTGGGTGCGGCCACCGAACCGCTGCTCACCTGGGACCGACCGACGGTCGACCCGGAGCACCTGAGCGCGCTGGCCGCCGCCGTCAACAATCGTGAGCAGCTGCGGTTCACCTACCGCCGTCGCGACGGCGTGGACACCAAACGGCTCGTCGAGCCGTACAAGCTGGTGTCGGCAGGCCGGCGTTGGTATCTGGTGGGCTACGACAACGACCGCGACGACTGGCGGATCTTCCGGGTCGACCGGATCACCGACCTGCGGCCCACAGGGACCCGGGTCGCCGCCCGGCAACTGCCGGCGCCCGACGCCGCCTCGTTCATGACGGAGAAGCTGCTTGAGCTGACGCCCGTCTACCGGGCGGTGGTGACGCTGCACGCGCCGATCGAGCGGATGGCAGGCCCGCTCGGTGGTGCCGGCGTCGATCTAGAGCCGATCGACGCGACCTCCTGCCGGTTGCGCAGCAACGCCGACACTCTGGAGTGGCTGGCGTGGCGCCTGCTGACCCTCGGTTGCGACATCAAGGTGCACGAGCCTCCGGAGTTGATCGCGCACCTGCGGCAGATCGGCACCCGGGCAACCCGCGCCGCCAGCCCGTCCGCAGCGTAGGACGGCCGACGGCCTGGGGCATTGGCACGCCGGCCCGCCGTACGCTTGATGGAGCACAAGCGTTCAGAACAGGCGTTTCGGGGAGGAACTGGGCGTGACGCAGAGCGACGGGGAGCTGGTCGTGCTCGCGCAGGCGGGAGACGCGGCCGCGCTGGGGGCGCTGCTGGCCCGGCACGAGGCCGGGATGCGGGCCGTCGCGCTGAGCGTCCTCGGTTACGGGCCGGACGCCGAGGACGCGGTGCAGGACACGATGGTCGTCGCCCTGCGTCGCATCGGCGAGGTCCGCGACCCGAACGGCGTCGGCCCCTGGCTGCGGGCCATCGTCCGCAACAACAGCCGGATGGCGTTGCGCGGGCACAGAGCCGTCCCGGTCGCCGAACCCGAGTGGTTCACCCGCCCCGCCGACACACCCACCCCGGAGGAGGCACTGGACCGGGCCGCGATGCGCGACTGGGTGTGGCACTCCCTCGGGCAACTGTCCGAACCTGACCGGCTCGTCACCCTGCTGCGGTACTTCAGCGACGCGTCCTCGTACGAGCAGATCGCGGCCGTGTGTGGCGTGCCGGTCGGCACCGTCCGCAGTCGCCTCAGCCACGCCCGCCGGGCGCTCGCCGGCGGCCTGCGGACGGCGGCGGACGCGGCGCACGCGGACGTCGCCGCCTCGAACGACTCGCGGTGGCGGGAGGGCAGCGACATGATCTCCACGGCGATGGGCGGCGACTTCGAGCGGGTGGTCCGCGAGAGCTGGTGGCCGGACGCCGAGATGATCGTGCCGGGCGGCCCGCGCGGTGGCCGTGACCTGGCCATCAACGGCATGAACTGCGACCTGGCCGCCGGGGTACGTCAGCGGCTGCGCAACGTGGTGGCCAGCGGCGACGTGCTGATCTGGGAGACCGACCTGATCAGCCCACCCGATGACCCGGAGCACTGCCCACCCGCGGCGCTGTGGTTGCAGGTGCTGCGCGAGGGCCGGGTGCGCCAGCTCACCCTCTTCCACCCCGTCCCCGCGCTGGTCTGAAAAAACTTTTCCGACCGAGCGAACTTTCCTCTCGACCCGCGCATCTGGTCTGCGTCATGCACCAGTTGCCGTGCCGGCGGACGCCGCGCGGGTCTCGGATCGGGAGATAGTTCATGGGTTTCACCAGCCACGACGTCAGCGCCCTCGCACCCGGCGCCCACACGTTCACGGTGGATGGCGTTCGGCAGGTCTACCACGTCGCCGGCACCGGTCCGGTCTGCGTGGCGCACTCCGGCGGCCCGGGCATCGAGTGGGCGTACCTGCGGACGCCCAGCCTTGAGACGCACTTCACCATGGTCTACGTCGAGCCGGTGGGCACTGGCGCGTCGGGGCAGCTCGACAACCCCGACGATTACCGTCTCCACACGTATGTCCGGTTCCTGCACGCCGTCGTCGAGCACCTCGGCGAACCCCGGGTGTACCTCCTCGGGCACTCGCACGGCGGTTTCGTCGTCCAGCGGTACGCGCTCGCCCACCCGGACCGGATCTCCGGCCTCGCCCTGTACGACACCTCCCCCGTCACCGGCGCCGAGTTCTGGGGCGAGGCCATGGCCGGCCTCGCCGCCTACCCGCAGCGGCACCCGGACCGGCCGGAGGCGGCAACGGTCCCGGCTGCCTTCGCGCAGATCGGCGGCGCGACGGACGACGAGTCGCTGGGGGCCGCTCTGCGCGCCGCCCTGCCGGTGTACTTCGCGGACTTCTGGGGCCGACAGGACGAGTTCGCCCCGTTTCAGGCGGCCGTCCGGATCTGGGCGACGCCGGCCGGCGCGCAGGACCCCACACCCTTCGACGTGCGGGAGAACCTCGGTGAGATCACCGTGCCCGTCGTGGTGATCGTCGGGGCGTACGACTTCATCTGTGGCCCTCGCTGGGCCGAGCAGTTGCACGCGGGGCTTCCGGACTCGCGGCTGGTGACGCTGGAGCGCAGCGGACACTTCGCGCACATCGAGCAATCGGTGGAGTTCACCGACGCCGTGGCGGAGCTGCTGAAGCGTTGACCCACCGGGCACCGCCCGCCCCGAGGTGGGTTCGTCACAGCGGGCAGGCCTCGGGGTGCGGGCGCGTTGCACGGTCATAGGCTGAGCGCTTTGCTGCACCGCAACGAAGAGGAGACCGCCGTGAGCCAGACCGAACGAGTGGATTCCGTCGACGAGTGGAACGTGGCCGAGGATGACGGCGTCCTGGACGCCTCCGACACCCTCGACGACGACCGGGTCGGCGACCCCCTCGACACCGGCATCGTCGCCGAGGACCACTGGACGGCGGCAAACCGGTTCGGCACCACGCCGGCCGAGGAGCGGGCGGGCGAGTCCCTGGCGCAACACCTCGCCCAGGAGGTGCCGGATGTCGACCCGTACGCCGAGGGTGGCGACGACGAGGACGAGCTGACCCGCCGGGGGTACGAGGCGGAGGCGCGCGCCGGCCGTCTCGTCGCGTACGACGAGGGCGTCCGCGAGGACGACGAGGCCGAGTCGGTGGCGTGGGACGCCGGCATCGACGCGGGTGCCGCCAGCGCGGAGGAGGCGGCGATCCACGTGGTCGAGGACCCGGACGGGCCCGGCGACGGTCCGTTGCGCTGACGCCGTACCCGCCGCGCTCGGCACCTCACCGGGTGCCGAGCGCGGCGGGGTCGGTCAGTGGATGACGACGGGCGTCCTGACCTGCTCGCCCTGCGGGTCGTCGAGCTGCGCCGGCTGACGTCGGCGCGGCAGGAACGCCGCCGGGATGAGCGTGAGCACGACCAGCGCGAACGCCACCCAGAACGTGCTGGCGAACGACTTGGCGGCGAAGTCGAGCCCGCGCTCGATGAGCGACGGGTCGACCGGCATCTGCTGAAGCAGCTCCGGCCGCTGCTGGGCGGCGATGGCCAGCCCGGCCTCGGTGACCGGCTTGCCGCTCTCGTCCACCAGGCCAGGGATCTGCCGGGAGCCGTTCAGCTCGTTGGTGAGGATCACCGACATCACGGCGGCGCCGACCGAGCCGCCGATCTGCTGGAGGATGTTGACCAACGTCGAGCCGCGGGCCACGTCGTTGGCCGACAATGTCCGCAGCGCCGACGTCATGATCGGCATCATCGTGCCGCCCATGCCCAGGCCCATCACGAACAGCGACCCGCCGAGCAGCCAGTACGACGTCTGCGGGTCGACCTGGGTGAAACCGAAGAACCCGACGACGATGAGCCCCAGCGCGAACGGGACGGTACGCCCGATCGGCACGCGGTCGGCCAGCGTGCCGGCGATCGGCATGGTGATCATCGCGCCGATGCCCTGCGGCGCCATCAGCAGGCCGGCGGCCAGCGTCGACTCACCGCGCACCTGCAGGAAGTAGCTCGGGAACAGCAGGCCGGCGCCCATGAACGCGATGATGAACACGAACATCGTCACCGACGCGATGGTCAGGCTGCGGTTGCGGAACAGCCGCAGGTCGAGCAGCGGGTGCCGGGGCTTGAACGAGTAGAGCACGAACGCCACCACCAGCGCGCCGCCGACCAGCATCGGGGCCCAGACCTTGACCTCGGCGAAGGTGCCCGCCTCCGGCAGGGACGACACGCCGTAGAGGAAAAGGGCCAGACCCGGGGAGAGCATGAGCATGCCGACGAAGTCGAACGACTCGGACGGCTCTGGCGCGTCCTTCGGCAGCGCGACCTGCGCGTAGATCAGGGCGATCAGGCCGATCGGCAGGTTGATCAGGAAGATCCAGTGCCAGCTCGCGGTGTCGATCAGCCAACCACCGAGGATCGGGCCGCCGATCGGCCCCAGCAGCATCGGGATGCCGAGGACGGCCATCAACCGGCCGATCCGGTGCGGACCGGCCGCCCGGGTCATGATGGTCATGCCCAGCGGCATGAGCATGCCGCCACCGAGGCCCTGCAGGACCCGGTAGCCGATCAGTTCGCCGATGGTGTCGGCCATGGCGCAGAGCCCCGACCCGATCGTGAACAGGGTCAGCGCCACCATGTAGAGCCGTTTGGTGCCGAACCGGTCCGCCGCCCACCCGCTGAGCGGGATCACGGTGGCGAGCGCGAGGGTGTAGGCGGTCATGGTCCAGGCGACGCGGGCGTAGGACGCGTCGAACTCGCTCTGGAATTTGGGCAGCGCCACGCTGACCACCGTCACGTCGAGGATCGACATGATCGCGCCAAGGACGACGACGCCCGCCACCTTGAGCACCGCGCCGTCGAGTTTGTCCGATGTCGCGAGGGATTGCTGTGTCACTAACTCTCCTGAAGTCGATTGAGCCGGCCGATGGTGGGCGGTGGCGGCGATGCCGCGCCAACCGGGCGCGGGGCGCGACGTGCCAGGACGACGACGCGCGGAGGAAGACTAACCGCCAGCTGTGACGATTCGCCGCCGGATTTCGTGACGGCCCGGCCGCGTATCCGATCGGCCGTGCGACTGTGGCCGGACGTCGGGGTGGCAATCAGCCGGCAGAGCCGCGAGCCAGGTGTTGTGCCCAGTGAGGTCGGCGGTGCGGCGGTGCGGCGGCCAAGCGATCAGCGTCGTGAGGGTTGGCGCGTCCACCTGGCACGCGCCGCGTCCTGGTCGCGCGCCTCTCACCGCCCCGGCAGCTGAGCGGGAGTGGGGCGTGCTGGGCTGGTCGCTCGATCGGCCTGCTGACCTGGTGATCGTTGTGTGCTGGTGGTGCTCACGTTCGTCGGTGGTAGTGGTTGCGGCGGGGGACCTGCTCGGGGTCGAGCCAGGCCGGTGGCACGAACTCGGGGTGGCCGTCGCCTGCCAGTCGCACCGCCCAGTCGCTGTGGTGCAGGTGCCGGTGGTGGTGGCCGCAGAGCAGGACGGCGTTGGCGAGGCTGGTGTCGCCGCCGTCGGCCCAGTGGTGGATGTGGTGGGCGTCACACCAGCGCGGTGGTCGGTCGCAGCCCGGGAAGGCGCAGCCACCGTCCCGCAGCACCAGAGCTCGCCGGAGCGAGCCGGTGATGAGACGACGTTGTCGGCCGAGGTCGAGTGGTTGGCCAGCTCCGCTGAGGACGGCGGGGAGGATGGCGGCGTCGCAGGCGAGGCGGCGCACGGCCTCGGCGGTGAGGCGCAGGCCGGTGTCGAGGGCACCGCTGCCCAGTTGCCGGGTCAACCCGTCGTAGCTGGTGGTGACGACGATCTGGGCGGGATCACCGCCGTGCTCGGGCAACTCGCCGGTGCGCAGGGCGAGGCGGCACACGTCGCTGAGAGCGTCGTGCCGCCGTTGCCCGGGAGAGCGCTGGTCGTCAGGACCCAAGGGTGCGCTGAGTGGGTCGATGGCGGCACGGAGCAGCCCGGCGGTCTCGGTGTCGAGGATGCCGGTGAGTCGCAGGCGGCCGTCGGTGAGGGTGGAGAGGGTTAGGTGGCGGTCGCGGGTGGCACGGCGGGCTTCGGCGTCCAGGGCGGCTTCGGCGGCGGCGTCGGCGACGTCGGGTGCGACGTGGTCGAGGATGCGGGTGCTGAGTTTGCGTAAGAGGGTGGGATCGAATTGCCCGGCCCACTCGACGAGCACTCCGAGGGCCTTGTCGGCGGCCTCGGGACCGGCGGCGGTCTGCACGCTGTCGACCGTGTCGGCGATGGCCCGGGCTTGGTCGACGGCAATGTGGCCATCGGCCAGTGCCTGTCGTACCCCAGGGTTGCCGGTGTCAAGGACGGCGGCGAGGTCGACGAGGCGGCGGGCGGCCGGGATGGTGAGGCGTAACCGTTCGCGGAGCCAGACCGCGGTGGAGGAGGCGCCCTGCGCGGTGGCGGTACCTCGGCCGTCAAGCTCACGGATCAGAGCCAGTTTCACTGCGGCAAGCCGCTGCTCGATGCGGTGCGCGGCGTCGAGCGCGGCGATCAGCCCGTCCTCGCGCAGTGCCCAGGTGGCCGTGTCGGCGCAGGCCGCGATGGCGTCCTCTGCCTGCGTCAACTCCTCGACCATGAGCCGAGACTAGAACAGGCGTACGACACTTTCAGTCATCATGATCGATTCGCGGCAGGCCGACCCAGGCGGCAGGCCGACCCACGCGGCAGGCCGACCCACGCGGCAGGCCGGCGATTTGGCTGCCATGACCGGCGGAGAACTAGTGGCTGCGCTCGCCGGCGTCGAGGGCGGCCTGCTCCACCCGCTGGCGGTGGTCCAGCCACCATGACTCGTCCGCGGAGGGCAGGTTGTCGTTCCTGGGCAGCAGCCCGGCCGTGCCGTCGATGAGTTCGCGCACGATGTCAGCGTGGCCGGCGTGCCGTTGGGTTTCCGCGATGACGTGGACCAGGACATGGTGCAACGTGACCGCTGCACCGCCCCACCACGGCACGTGGCCTACCTCATCCAGTGCAAGGGCTTCAATGGTGGTGTCGGCGTGGGCGATCGCGCGACGGTACAATGCGACGATCTCCTCGCGGGTCTCATCCGCGCTCGCCCACATGTCGGCATTGGTCTCCGCCCCGTCGCCGACATACGGCAGCTCCTGCTCGAACGGTCGGCCGAACACGACGCCGAAGTAGAGGATCTCCATGGCCGCCGAGTGCTTCACCAGACCGAGCAAATTGGTCGCGGTCGGGGTCAACGGACGCCGAATGTCGTATTCGCCGAGCCCGTCGAGCTTCCACAGCAGCGACTCGCGGCCGCCCGTCAAGTAACTGTGCAGGTCCGCCTTCATCGCGGCACTATGGCATCCGGTCGGGCGTCGGCGCTGCCCCGGACGATCCGCGAAGCTCATGATCGGCCGGACACGCCTAGGCCGTGACCACCGGCACGGCGGCGGTGAGCGCCCAATCGTGCCCGATGTCGGCGGCCGCGCGCAGCAACCTCGGAAGGTGCTCTTCGCGCAGGGTCTCCAGCGAGGTCTCGGCGGCGTGCACTGTCACGTTGATGGCGGCGACGACCCGCCCGTCGCCGTCGCGGACGCCGGTGGCGACGGACCGGATTCCCGGCGCCAGGTCCTGGTCGGCGAGCGCCCAGCCCTTGGCCCGGACCTCGCGCAGCACGGCGTCGAGGTCGCCCGGTGCGGGTTGCCAGCGCGGCGTGATGCCGGAGCGGCTGGGCTCGGCGAGGACGGTCGCCAGCGTCTCCGGTGGGAGGGCCGCGAGCAGCACCTTGCCCATCGACGTCGCGGGTGCCGGAAAGCGGGTGCCGATGGTGACGCCCAGGGTGACGATCTTGGGGACGGCCACCCGGGCGACGTAGACGATGTCGCTGCCGTCCAGCTGGGCCATCGAGGTCGACTCGTTGGTCTGCGCGACGAGCTTCTCCATGTGCGGCCGGGCCACGTCCCACATGTTCAGCGCGTTGACGTACGCCATCCCCAGCTCCAGGACGCGCGGGGTGAGGGTGTGGCCGCGGCCGACCGCGCGGACGTAGCCCAGCGATTCGAGCGTGATGAGGATGCGCCGGACGGTGGGGCGGGCCAGGCCGGTGGCGGCGGCGAGCTCGCTGAGCGTCATCGAGGGGCAGGCGGGACGGAAGGAGCGCAGGACGTCGAGGCCACGGGCGAGAGCCTCGATGAAGTCGGGCCCGGCGCCCCTTCCGTTGTCACTCATGTCCTTAATGCTTCCATTGCGCCGACCCGGCGTCCCACTCGGTGTACTGGTACGGGTTCTCCAGGATCGCGGTCTCGGGGACGTCCGGGTTCATTCCCCGCTGCCACGCCTCCTCCCCCATCGTCTCGCGCAGGTGATCGATGGTCGCGGCCACACTGGCCCGCGCGGCGGCGAGGTCGACGCCGACGAGGCGGCCGTCCCGCTTCACGACCCGGCCACCCACCAGCACTGTGTGCACGTCGGCGCGCTGAGCCTGGAAGACGACGTGACCGTGCGGGTTCAGGATCGGGAACATCGCCGGCGAGGCGTCGTTCTTGATCAGGACGACGTCGGCCTGACGGCCGGGGGTGAGCGCGCCGATCGTGGCGTCCATGCCGAGCGCACGGGCGCCGCCTCGGGTGGCCCACTCGACGACCTGCTCGGCGCGCAGGTGGCAGTGGGTGATGGTTTCCTGCTTGGCGTGCGCCTCCAGGTGCTCCCGGGAGCGGTCCGCGCCGAGCGTGCTGCGCATCGCGGAGAAGAGGTCGCCGCTCCACCACACGCTGGTGTCCATCGACAGCGACACCGGGATGTCGTGGTGGCGCAACTGCCAGGTGGGTGGGTAACCCTGGCCGGCGCTCTGCTCACTCTCGGTCGAGACGGAGACCGAGCCGCCGGTCGCGGCGATCCGGTTGTACGAGTCCTGGGTGAGCGTCGCCGCGTGCACGTACACGGTCGACGGGGTCATGAATCCGTTCTCGTGCATCAGCCGGATGCCGTCGTCGTTGGTGGCGCCCCACACGCCCGCGTGGGTGGTCACCGCGGCGCCCAACTCCCGGGCCACCTCGAACGCGGCCCGTTCCGGGAAGGCGGGGTCGCCGGTGACGTCGAACGCCAACTGGAAGCCGGCCAGCTTGCCACCGTCGACGCGACGGCGGTGGAAGTCGCGGAACTCCGGCGAGGTCGCCCACTCCCACGGCCCCTGCTGGATGTTGCCGTAGGCGAGCACAAACCGTCCGTCGACCGCCTCCAGCGCGTCCACGGCGGCGTCGGCGTGCTCGGGTGTCTGCAACCCGTGCGACCAGTCGACGGTGGTGGTGACGCCGGCGTCGATCGCCTCGATCGCGCCGAGCAGGTTGCCGGCGTAGACGTCCTCGGGCCGGAACAGCTTGCCCGACTCAAGGTAGTACCAGACGAAGTACTGGGTCAGGGTCCAGTCGGCGCCGTACCCGCGCATCGCGGTCTGCCACAGGTGCCGGTGGGTGTCGACCATGCCGGGCATGAGGATGCCGCCGGTGGCGTCGATTTCCAGGGCGTCGTCGGGTGCGGTGAGACCGACGCCGACCTGCGCGATCCGGCCGCCGACGACCAGCACGTCGGCGCCGGGCAGCACGGTGTGCGCGTCGTCCATGGTGAGAACCAGGCCGTTACGGAAGACCACCGGCCGGTCGGTTGCGCTCATTCGCCACCCATTCCTTTCACGGTACGAGGGGAATCCGGACTCCTGTCCGCTGTGCGGCCAGTCCGAGTGGCGCAAGTGTGGTCCCGGTCACGATTCGTGTCAAGAGCGTGGTCCCACGCGCGAATCGCACCGTTGACACGCACCGTGCGGTATCGCAAGCTGTCCCGGCGGACAGGTGTCCGCAGAACGGGCGGAAACATGGTGCAGCATTCGACAGGCCCACTGGCCGGCCTGCTCGTCGCGGACTTCTCCCGGATCCTCGCCGGGCCGTACGCGACGATGCTCCTGGCCGACCTGGGCGCCCAGGTGATCAAAGTGGAGAGCCCCGGTGGCGACGACACCCGCACCTGGATGCCGCCCACCCGCGACGGGGTCTCGACGTACTACCTCGGCATCAACCGCAACAAGCGGTCGGTCGCCCTGGACCTCAGGAACCCCGACGACCTGGCCGCCGCGCAGGAATTGGCCCGCCGGGCCGACGTGCTGATCGAGAACTTCCGGCCCGGCGGCCTCGCCCGGTTCGGCCTCGACTACGACACGGTCACCGCGACCAACGACAAGATCGTGTACGCGAGCATCAGCGGCTTCGGCACCGGCGCAGGCAGGGACTTCCCCGGCTACGACCTCATGGTGCAGGCCATCTCGGGCCTGATGAGCCTCACCGGCGACCCGGACGGTTCGCCGTACCGGGCCGGCATCTCCGTCTTCGACGTGATGGCCGGACTGCACGCCAGCATCGGCATCCTCGCCGCGCTGCACCACCGTGACGAGACCGGGCGAGGCCAGCACGTCGAGGTCAATCTGCTCAGTTCGGCGCTGTCCGGTTTGGTCAACCACTCCAGCGGCTACGTCGCCGGCGGCACCGTCCCGTTCCGGATGGGCAACGCGCACCCCAGCCTCTTCCCGTACGAGCCACTGCCCACCGCTGACGGCGAGTTGATCGTCATCGCCGGCAACGACGGGCAGTTCCGCAAGCTCTGCCAGGTGCTCGACCTGCCCGGCCTGCCGGACGACCCGCGCTTCGGGCGCAACCAGGACCGCACGGCCAACCGCGAACAACTGCGGCCGCTGCTGGTCGAACGCCTCGCCAAGCGGACCAAGGACGAGTGGTTCCGGGACCTGCTCGCCGCCGGCGTTCCATGCGCGCCGATCAACACCATCGACGGTGGCGTGGCGCTCGCCGAGGAGCTGGGCCTCGACCCGGTCGTCACCGTCGGAGACGTGCCCGGTGTCCGCAACCCCATCACCTTCTCCGACACCCCGGCCCGGTACGAGCTGCCGCCGCCGGGACTCGACGAACACGGCGAGGAGATCCGCGCGTGGCTGAAGAACTGAGCTTCCCCACCGGGATCGGCACCTCCGACCCGACCACCATCTCCCTGCTCGGGCAGGACCTGGCCGCCGACCTGATGGGTACTGTGGGCTTCGGCGAGCTGGCGTACTGGCTGGTCGCCGGCCGCCGTCCCACCCCGGGTGAGGTACGGGTCTTCGAGGCGGTGCTGGTGGCCCTCGCCGACCACGGCTTCACCCCGACGGCGATCGCCGCCCGGCTGACGTATTTGTCCGCGCCCGAGTCGTTGCAGGGCGCGCTCGCCGCCGGCCTGCTCGGCGGCGGCGCCCGCTTCCTCGGTGTCACCGAGGACTGTGGACGCTTCCTCGCCGACACGCTCGCCCAGGCCGGCGAGGTGACCGACTACGACGCGGTGGCGCTCGACGCGGTCACCCGGGCCAAGCAGGAGCGTCGACTGGTCCCCGGGCTCGGGCACCCCGTGCACAAGGAGCAGGACCCGCGCACCCCCGTGCTGATCAGGATCGCCACCGAGGAGGGTCTGCACGGCCCGCACCTGCGGCTGTTCGAGGCGATCGGACGCGTACACCCGCAGGTGCTCGGCCGCACCCTGCCGCTCAACGGCGCCGGAGTCTGCGGGGCGGCACTCGCCGACCTCGGGCTCCCGGTCGAGATGTTGCGCGGTTTCGCCCTGCTGGCCCGCGCGGCGGGGCTGCTCGGGCACCTCGCCGAGGAGCGACGACGACCGCTCGGCATGGACATCTACCGCACCGTCGACCGCAACGCCGTCTACGAACCCTGATCTTCTCTCCCACCCCCGAAAGGAGCGGGAATGGCCTCCATCGTCGCGGTCATCGCCTCCACCCACCACCCCTTCTACTACCGGGCCAGCACGGCCACCGGCGAGGATCGGCCACCGTTCGCCGACGAGTGGACCCGCAAGATCCTGGCATTCCGGGAGACGTTGACCCGAGCCCGGCCCGACGTGCTGGTGATGGTCGGCTCCGACCACTTCCACCAGCTCTGGCTGGACAACATGCCGCAGTTCCTGGTCGGCAAGGCGCCCTACTACGACGCCAACTGGTACAACGAGGAGCGCGAGTTCGGGCTGCCCCGGATGCTGCTCAGGGGCCAGGAGGACCTGTCCGGGCACATCCTGCGGGCCGGGCTCGACGCCGGCTTCGACCTCGCGTTCAGCAACGAGCTGCGCATCGACCACAGCATCACCTGCCCGATCATCACGCTGCGGCCCGAGGCCGACCTGCCGATCGTGCCGATCTACACCAACATCTTCGCGCCGCCGCTGCCGCAGCCGAAGCGCTTCGTCCAGCTCGGCCAGAGCATCCGCGACATCGTCGAGTCGTGGCCGTCGCACCTGCGGGTGGCCGTCATCGGCACCGGCCACCTCTCGCTGGAGCTGGGCGGCCCCCGGCAGTTCGGCCCGCACGGCCCGGACCCGGAGTTCGACCAGCGGGCCGTCGAGTGGATCGCCAACGGCGACCTGGACGAGTGCCTGCGCGAGGTCACCCTGGACAGCCTGCACTCACCGGGCAACGCCACCCACGGCTTCATGGACTTCATGCTCATGATGGGCGTGGCCGGTGCCGGCGTGAAGGCCGACTACGTGGACACCCTCGATCTGTTCCACACCATGGAGGCGTACTTCACCTGGTACCCGAACGGAGCGCCGACGGCATGAGCAAGTACCTGCTGAACAAGTTCCTCTTCATGGTCGACCGGGACCCGGAGCTGGTCGAACGCTACCGCAGCGAGCCGCGCGAGCTGGTCTCCCGGTGGGAGGCCGAGTGCGCCAACACGGTGCTGAACTGCCACACCGGCGAGGCGAGCACCTGGCTGCGCTTCGACGACGTGGAGCGCGAGGCGTTGGCCACCCACGACCACGTGAAGCTCTTCGAGCTGGGCGCGCACCCGTTCCTCACCCTGACCCTCTTCATCGCCCTCTTCGAGCGGGACAACACCGAGCCGCTGGAATACCAGAAGTCCTACGGCGCGCGACTGGCCCACTTCTCGATGCCCTACCCGGACATCGCGACGTGATCCGCGCGGCAGTGCTCACCACCTGCGGCGACGCGCCGACGATCGCCGAGCGGCCGGCGCCCGTACCGGCCGACGGTACGGTGGCGGTCGCCGTCGAGGCCGTGCCGATCACCCCGCTGGACGTGCTCTGCGCCAGCGGCACCAGCTACTTCGGCCCGCCGAGCACCCCGTACGTGCCGGGCGTGCAGGGAATCGGTCGGCTCGCCGACGGTACCCCGGTCTGGTTCGGCACGTCGGCCGGGATGCGCTCCGGCGTCGACGGCAGCATGGCGACCACTGTCACCGTGCCGACCGTCGACGTGGTGGCGCTGCCGGCCGACGTACCGCTTACCCTGCTCGCGGCCCTCGGTCTCTCCGCGGTCGCCGCGCACGCGGCGCTGACCCACGCCGGCGGCCTGGCGGCCGGCGACCAGGTCATCGTGCTCGGCGCCGGTGGTGTGGTCGGTCAGGCCGCCGTCCAGCTCGCCCTGCTCGGCGGCGCCCGCCGCGTCATCGCCGTGGCCCGGTCGGCCGCGGCACGGGCCCGCGCCGAGGAGCTCGGTGCCGCCGTCGCGGTCCCGCTGCTCCCCGACGACGATGTCGCGTCGATGGCCGACCGGCTGCGCCACGCCGCCGACGGGCCGGTCGACCTCGTCCTCGACCCGGTCTTCGGTGTCCCGGCCGCGGCGGCGCTGCGGGTGCTGCGCCCGGGTGGGCGACTGGTCAACCTGGGCAGCGCGGCCGGCGCGACCGCGCCCATCGAGTCCGCAGTGCTGCGCAGCGGCGCACTGCGGATGATCGGCTACACCAACAACGGGTTGTCGACCGCCGAGGGGGCCGCGGCGCTGACAGTGGTGGCCGGGCACGCGGCGGCCGGCCGGCTCACCGTCGACCACGAGATCGTGCCGTTCGACGCCATCGCGGACGCCTGGGCCCGGCAGGACGCGGGCACCACCGCCGGCCGGATCGTCCTCGCGTTCTGAGGGGGCCGGGCCTCAGCCAGGGATCGCGGAACCCTGGATAAACCGCACCTGGTTGGGGTTCGGCAGCGGTGCGACGGTCGGTCCATGACACCTTCCACCTACACCGTCGCCGGCCACTGGATCGGTGGCGAGACCGTCACCGGCTCCGCCGACACCCTTCCCGTCGTCAACCCGGCCACCGGCGAGGTCGTCGCCGAGACCCCGGCCGGCACCGCCGCCGACGTCGACCGCGCCGTCGCCGCCGCCCGAGCCGCCTTCCCGGCCTGGTCGGCGACCACCCCGCAGCACCGGGCGGACGTGCTGCGTCGCCTCGGCGCCGGCCTGGCCGCCCGCACGGAGGAGATCGCCCAGGCGATCACCGCCGAGATGGGCTCTCCGATCGGTATGTCCCGGACCGCCCAGGTCGCGTTCCCGGCCGCGGTGGTCGAGTCCGTCGCCGGCCTGGCCGACGACTTCGCCTGGACCGAGGAGGTCGGCAACTCGCTGATCGTCCGCGAGCCGATCGGCGTGGTCGGCGCGATCACGCCGTGGAATTTCCCGCTTCAGCAGGTCGTCTCCAAGCTGGCGCCGGCCCTGCTCGCGGGCAACACGATGGTCTTCAAGCCGTCCGAGAACGCCCCGCTGACCGCGCGCATCCTCGCGGAGGTCGCCGCCGAGGCCGGCGTACCGGCGGGTGTGTTCAACGTCGTCTACGGCACCGGCGCGACAGTCGGCGAGGCGATCTCCGCACACCCGGACATCGACATGATCTCCTTCACCGGCTCCACCCGGGCGGGGCAGCGGATCTCCGCGGTGGCCGCGGCGACCGTCAAGCGGGTCGCGCTGGAGCTGGGCGGCAAGGGCGCGAACATCATCCTCGACGATGCCGACCTGCCCGCCGCGGTCGAGCGGGGTCTCATGATGGCGTTCAGCAACGGTGGTCAGGTCTGCGGCGCGTGGCCGCGGATGCTGGTGCCCGCCTCCCGTCAGGACGAGGTCGTGGCGTTGGCCGCCGAGGCCGCGAAGCAGTACACCGTCGGCGACCCGGGCGACGAGGCCACCCGGATCGGCCCGATGGCGTCCGAGGCCCACCGGCAGAAGGTCGTCGGCTACATCGAGCGAGGCATCGCCGACGGTGCCCGGCTCGTGTTCGGCGGTCCGCAGCGGCCGGAGGGGCTGACCGTCGGGGCCTACGTCCAGCCGACGATCTTCGCCGACGTCGACCCGACCTCCGCGATCGCCCAGGAGGAGATCTTCGGCCCGGTGCTGACGATCATCCCCTACGCCGACGAGGAGGAGGCCGTGGCCATCGCCAACGGCACGCTGTACGGGCTGACCAGCGGCGTCTTCGGTGAGCCGGAGCACGCGCTGGCGATCGCCCGGCGGCTGCGCGTGGGCCAGGTCGACGTGAACGCCGGCCACTGGAACCCGCTCGCCCCGTTCGGCGGCTACAAGCACTCCGGCAACGGCCGCGAGTTCGGCCGCTTTGGGCTGGAGGAGTTCCTGGAGACCAAGTCCATCCAGCGCTGACGGCACGGGACGGCCCGGGAGGCGGAACACCCTGCCGGGTCTCCCCTGTTGCACTCGATGCGCCGGTCGACAGCCGGCACGCAGTGATCGGAGACACCGTGGACCGCGCCCAACTCGCCAGCTTCCTGCGCACCCGCCGCGAGGCGCTCCAGCCCGAGGACGTCGGGTTGCCCCGAGGCCCGCGCCGGCGCACCGGAGGGCTGCGGCGCGAGGAAGTCGCCACGTTGAGCGGAATGTCCACCGACTACTACAGCCGGTTGGAGCAGCAGCGCGGGCCGCACCCCTCGGAGCAGATGCTCGCCGCCCTGGCCCGGGGCCTGCGGCTCTCCCTGGCCGAACGGGACCACCTGTTTCAACTCGCCGGTCACGCCGTTCCGCGCCGCGCGGTGCGGGCCGACCACGTGAACCCGGGAATGATGCGGATCCTCGACCGGATGCACGACACCCCGGCCCAGGTGGTGAACCACCTCGGCGAGACCCTGGCGCAGACCGCGCCGGCCATCGCCCTGCTCGGTGACGAGACCCGGTACACCGGGTTCGCGCGCAGCGCGCACCACCGCTGGTTCACCGACCCGGCGGCACGGCAGCTGCACCCGGCGCAGGATCACCAGACGCAGAGTCGCCTGCTCGTGGCGCACCTGCACGCGGCGTACACCCGCGACGGGCGCGGCTCACGGGCCGCCGCGCTCGTCGACGACCTGCTGGCCAGGAGCCCGGAGTTCGCGCAGCTGTGGCGGGAGCACCCGGTGCCCGCCGGTTACTGCCCGCCCAAGCACTTCGTGCACCCGGAGGTCGGGGCGCTGGAGCTGCACTGCCAGACGCTGGTGGACCCCGACCAGTCACAGACACTGTTGGTCTTCACGGCCGTGCCCGGGTCGCCGAGCGACGAGAAGCTGCGCCTGCTCGCCGTCATCGGCGGCCAGCTCGTCTGACCGCGATCAACTCGGGCGGGGGTGGCGGGCGGGGCTGACGGGCCTGGCGCTGCACGCGCCGCGCAACGTGGTGGACAAGGTGCTCAAGGGTGCGTCCATGCACCCGTAACGGCATCCGTGGCGACGAAGACATTGATATCGGTGTGTATGGCTGTAATGATTAATACACTTTACAGTTGTTTCGCCGCCCCGGAAGGACCCCCACATGGCGCGACGATCGGCCGGGCTCCTGCCCCGCCGCCCCCGCATCAGACTGACCTCCGCGCTCGCCGCGGCAGTGCTCGCCGTACCGACCGGCCTGGTCGTCGCCGCATCGCCCGCGGTGGCGGCCGCGACGGGCGCCATCACCGGGTACGGCGGCAAGTGCGTCGACGTGGCCGCCGCGAACGCGGCCAACAACACAGCGGTGCAGCTCTTCACCTGCAACGGCTCCACCGCGCAACAGTGGACGGTGGCCGACGACGGCACGATCCGGGCGCTGGGCAAGTGCCTGGACATCGCCGCCGCCAGCACCGCCAACGGCGCCCGGGTGCAGATCTACGACTGCAACGGCACCGGAGCGCAGCAGTGGTCGCCCAGCGCCGGGCAACTGGTCAACCCGACCTCGGGCAAGTGCCTCGACGCGACCGGCCCCAGCTCGGCCGACGGCACCCCGCTGCAGATCTGGAGCTGCACCGGCACCGCCAACCAGACCTGGGCGCTGCCCACCGGCGGCGGCACCACACCACCGCCCTCGGGTGGTTTCACCCACCCCGGAGTGCTGGTCAGCCGAGGCCAGCTCGACTTCGTCCGCGGCCGGGTGCAGGCCGGCGCGCAGCCGTGGGCGGCGGCCTACAACCAGATGATGAGCAGCCGGTACGCCTCCCTGTCGCGTACCCCGGCTCCCCGTTCGGTGGTCGAGTGTGGTTCCTACTCCAACCCGAACAACGGCTGCACCGACGAACGGGAGGACGCCATCGCGGCGTACACCGACGCGCTCGCCTGGTACTTCACCGGGGACGCGCGGTACGCGCAGAAGTCGATCCAGATCATGGACGCGTGGTCGGCCACCATCACCGCGCACACCGGCAGCAACGCGCCACTACAAACCGGCTGGGCCGCCTCGGTCTGGCCCCGGGCGGCGGAGATCATCAAGTACACGTACACGAGTTGGCCCAACGCCAACCGCTTCGCCACCATGCTGCGCAACGTCTACCTGCCGGTGGTGCGCAACGGCTCGAACAGCAACGGCAACTGGGAACTGACCATGATGGAGGCCGCCGTCGGCACCGCGGTGTTCCTGGACGATCGGGCCGTGTACGACGCGGCGGTCAGCCGCTTCCTCAACCGCACCCGGGCGTTCGTCTACCTGCCCAGCGACGGCACGTTGCCGTACACGATGCCCGGCAGCGGCCTGGACACCAGCGCGGAGATCATCGGCTACTGGCAGGGCCAGTCCACCTTCGTCGCCGGCCTCGCCCAGGAGACCTGCCGCGACTTCGTCCACACCGGGTACGGGATCTCCGCCATCTCGCACGTCGCGGAGACCTCCCGGATCCAGGGACGGGACCTGTACCCACAGGTCGGTGAGCGGCTTCGTCAGGCGCTGGGCTTCCACTCGCGCTACCAGCTCGGCGAGGCGCCGCCATCCTGGCTCTGCGGTGGCAGCCTCACCCGGGGCCTCGGGCCGATCACCGAGGTCGGCTTCAACGCGATGAGCACCCGGTTGGGCAACGTCATGACCAACACCCAGACCCTCACGCTGCAACAACGTCCGGCCGGAACCAACAACCTCTTCGTCGCCTGGGAGACGCTGACCCACGCCAACAACCCCAACTGACCAGGCCGCCGTGGGGTGGCGCCGAAGGCGCGGCGCCACCCCACGACGGTGCTCAGTTGTCGGCCCCCAGTGCCACCACCGGGCTGACCCGCGACGCCCGACGGGCCGGCAGCACCCCGGCCAGCGCGGTCAGCCCGACCAGCACCACGAAGAGCCCGGCCAGCGGCAGCAGAGGCGCGGTCAGCGGTGCCTCGATCCCGAGGGTCTGGACCGCCAACCAGGCGTACGGAATGCCGAGCACCAGGCCGATGGTCGCGCCGATCACCCCGTACAGGCCGGACTCGACGGTCAGCATGGTGCGCAGGCCGGTCCGGGACAGCCCGATCGCCCGGAGCAACCCGGACTCGCGTACCCGCTCCACCACCGACAGCGCGGTCGTGGAGCCCACGCCGACAACCGCGATCAGCACGGTCAGGCTGACCAGACCGACAGCGATCCAGACCAGCGTGCGCACCAACGCGTCGTTGCGGTCCCGTTCGTCGGCGAGCACCGCGAGGCCCACCCCGTCGCTACCCCCGATCGCCTGCCGCAGCGCCCGCACGCCGGCGGTGCGACCGTCCTCGCCGGCACCGGCCGCGTCGGCCAGCAGACCGGTGTACGCGGCCGGCACACCGAGCCGGTCCAGGTCGGCCGGATCGACGAGGATGCCCGCGTGCAGCGGCCCGTCACCGGGCAGGACCGCGGCCACCCGCACCTCGACGGTGCCGGTGGCGACGGCGAGCGTGACAGTGTCGCCGGCGCGCAGGCCCGCGTCCCGCGCGACCCAGCTGTTGAGCACGATCCGGCCGGGGCCACGATCGGTCAGGGTGCCCTGGGCCACGTCCAGGTCGCCGGTGCTCGGCAACGCCGCCAGGTCCAGGTCGCTGGTCGGATAACCGGCCTCGACGTCGCCGAGCTTGTCCGCGCCGCGAAGCAGCGTGGCGTCGCCGACCATCCGGTACGGCACCACTCTGGCCAGCGCACCGTGTGCCGCCTCGGCCCGGTTCACGATGGCCGGCGGGAGCGTCCCACCGTTGCTGGTGACCTCGAAGTCGGACGGGGCCGAGAGCGCCATCTCGCGGTCGGCGAGGATCTGCAACGACGCGCCGCCGATGACCACCCCGGAGATCAGGGTCACGCCGAGGGCGACCACGACGGAGACCGCGGCGGCGCGGCGCGGCGTCCCGCCGATTCCGCCGACCGACATCCGCCCGAGCGGCCCGAGCTGGCGCAGCGGCCAACCCACCACGGCCAGCACCGGGCGCACCAGCAGTGGGCCGAGGGCCACCAGCGCGAAGAACGCCAACGCGCCGGACCCGACCAGCAGGAGCAGTGGCATCGACGGGTCGTAGTCCGACTGCTCCGGCTTCGGCAACTGGCTGATCGTCCCGACCGCCGCCAGGACCGCGCCGCCGGCCAGGAGCAGCCCGAAGACCAGACGCAGCACGCCGATGCCGCGGCGGCCGGCGGTGACGCTCGCCGCCCGCAGCGCCTCCAGCGGGGAGACCCGGGCGGCGGAGAGCGCCGGTGCCAGCACGGCCAGCACGGTGATCACGACGGCGCCGATCACCACAGTGACCGCCGCCGCCAGTGGCAGGCCCGGCGACGAGACGGCGTGGCCGGTGGCGCGCAGGATCGCCGGCAGCGCGTACCCGAGGGTGAGGGCGCTGGCGACCCCGACGACGCCGGCGACCAGCCCGGTCAGGGCTCCCTCGGCGGTCAGGGCCCCCACCAGGGTGGCCCGACTCGCGCCGACCGCCCGCAACAGCGCGAGCTGCCGCATCCGCTGGGCGAAGACGATGCGGAAGGTCGAGGTGACCACCAGCGCGGCCGCGACGACCGCGATGGAGACGAACATGCCGACCAGGATGAAGAGTCTCCCGACCTGCTCGGCCGCCGCCTGGGCCTCGGCCTCGCGCACCTCGGCGCCGGAGCGGATCGGCTGGCCGGCGACCGCCGCGGTAACCCGTTGGCGGACCGCGTCGGTCGAGGCCCCGGGGGCCACCCGCACGTCGACGCGCTCCACGGTCGTCAGGCGCGCCCAGGCGATCACGGCGCTGTCCGGGGCGTACGCGTCGTAGCCGGCGTCGGCGCTGCTCTCCACCACGCCGGTCACTGTGAGTGGGGCAGGCGTGGTGAGTTCACCGCCGGTGCCGCTGGTGGTGGTGCCCACCGAGAGTCCGAGCCGTTCGGCGGTACGCGGCGTGATCGCGATCTCGCCGGGCTGATCCGGGTAGCTGCCCTCGATCACCCGGACCGTCGTCAGCGCGCCGGTGCCCGGATCGGACTGGAGGTTGAGGTACCCCTCTCCGATGGAGACCCCGGTCGAGACCCGGGCCACCGCCTCGGCCACCCCGGGCACGGCCCGGACCTGCCGCACGTCGGTCACTGTGGGTGGCGGCACGTCAACGCTGCCGATCACCAGGTCGGTGACGGCCGGGGTGCCGCTGAGGTTGTCCCGCACGGTCCGTTCGGTGATCTGTTGCACCAGAACGGTGCCGAACACGACGAACGACGCGACCAGGATCGCCAGGCCGGTCAGGATCAGCCGGCCGGGCCGCCGGGCTGCGGCGGTCGTCTGGGTACGCAGCACTGTCGCCCTCATCGGCGGGCCGCCAGATCGCGCAGCGCGTCGGTGACCGACACCTGGTTCGGCTTGTCGATCTCGCCGGCCAACCGCCCGTCGGCGAGCAGCACCACCCGGTCGGCGTACGCGGCGGCGATCGGGTCGTGGGTGACCATGACGACGGTCTGGCCGAGGTCGCGTACCGAGTCGCGCAGGATGGTGAGCACCTCGGCGCCGGAGCGGGAGTCGAGGTTGCCGGTCGGCTCGTCGGCGAAGACCACCTCGGGCCGGGCCACCAACGCCCGGGCCAGCGCCACGCGCTGCTGCTGGCCGCCGGACAGCTCGCTCGGCCGGTGCTTCAGGCGGTCGCCGAGGCCCAGCAGGTCGACCAGGCGCGCCAGGAGTTCGGCGTCGGGCTGCCGACCGGCGAGGTCCAGCGGCAGCGTGATGTTCTGCGCGGCGGTGAGCTGCGGCAGCAGGTTGAAGGACTGGAAGACGAATCCGATCCGCTCCCGGCGTACCCGGGTCAGCGTCCGGTCCGACTGGCCGGTCAGCTCCGTGCCGCCGAGCAGGACGCGACCGGAGGTGGCCGTGTCGAGGCCGGCGAGGCAGTGCATCAGTGTCGACTTGCCGGACCCGGACGAGCCCATGATCGCGGTGAACTCGGCCCGACCGAAGCCGACCGAGACCCCGTCCAGGGCACGGACGGCGGTGTCGCCGCTGCCGTACACCTTCACCAGGTCGACCGCGGCGACCGCGGCGTGGCTGGTCTCCGGCGGGGCGTGGGTTGTCATCGTTCCTCCAGTGGCTGCGTGGTGACCCGGGAAGCGTCGCCGCCACCGGCGGGTGCGCGCATCGGCCCAGGGCCGGGTATCGCCGGTGCGGGGTCTGCCTTTTGGCCGATCCACCACCTCCACCCGGCTGGCTACGCTGGGTCACCATGAGCGCGCCGGATCTTCGACGTCTGTGGGTACGCCTGGCCCAAGCGGCCGGGCTGGTGGCCTTCGGCCTGCTCGCCCTCTTCGACTTTGCGGCCAGCACGGCGGATGACTCCGGCATCGGAACTCTTCTGCTCCTGCTGGTGCCGATGGGGTTGGCGGTGGCGACGGTGCCGCTGTGGCTGCCGGTGCACCGGCTGGGTTCCCGCCGGCTGCCGCTGGCCGCGCTGGCACTCGCCACCGCCTCACTGGCCGTGACCGCCGGGGTGGTGCTCCTCTCCGGAGGCGGCGGCATCCTGCTCGCCCGCACCTGGGGGCTCGCCGAGTCGGCCGGGCTGATCGGCGTGGTCTTCGTGGTGAGCCGCTGGGGCGCACCGCGGCTCGCCCCGTGGGCCGCGGTGGCCGCCGGGCTCGCCGTCGCCGCGATGCCGCTGCGCGTCGGCACCGAGAACCTGCTGGTGATCTTCGGCCTGCTCCAGGTGCTCGCCGCGGCCGGCGCCGCCGGGGTGGGGCTCTACCTGCGCATCATGGCCGCCGGCCGGGAGCGGGCCATCGCGCTGGTCCGGGCCGAGCAGCGTGCCGAGTTCGCCCGGGACCTGCACGACTTCATCGCCCACCACGTGACCGGCATCGTGGTGCAGGCCCAGGGTGCCCGGTTCGTCGCCGAGCAGGACCCGCAACGGGTGATCGTCGCCCTGGAGCAGATCGAGCGGGCCGGCGCGGAGACGATGACCTCGATGCGCCGGATGGTCGGCATCCTGCGCAACCCGGACGCCCCGCCGGACGCGCCGCTGGCGCCACTGGCCGGGGTGACCGAACTGGAGCCGCTGCTGACCGGCTTCAACGGCGCGGCGAACGCGCCGGCACGACTGCACGTCGACGGCGACCTGAACGGGCTGCCGGTGGAGGTGTCCACGTCGGCGTACCGGGTGGTGATGGAGGGGCTGACCAACACCCGCCAGCACGCGCCGGACGCGCGGTCAGTGGACGTGGCGGTGCGGCGTACCCCGGACTGGTTGCTGGTCCGGGTCGCCGACGACGGCGCGTCGCCGCGCACCGCGCCGGCCCGGGGGCACGGCTTCGGTCTGATCGGCCTCAACGAGCGGGTACGCGCCCTCGGCGGCACGATCACCGCCGGGCCCGGCGTCGCCGGTGGCTGGGTGCTCGACGCGGCGTTCCCACTTCAGGTGGCGGTGACGCGGTGATCCGGGTGCTGATCGCCGATGACCAGGCCATGGTCCGGACCGGCTTCGGCATGATCATTGGCGCCCAGTCGGACATGGAGGTGGTCGGCGAGGCCGCCGACGGCGTCCAGGCCGTCGAACTGGCCCGACGACTGCGCCCGGACGTGGTGCTGCTGGACATCCGGATGCCCCGCCTCGACGGTCTTGAGGCACTGCGGCTGCTCGCGGGACCGGGCGTCGCCGACCCGGTCCGGGTGGTCGTCGTGACGACCTTCGACCTCGACGAGTACGTGCACACCGCGCTCTCCAACGGCGCGTGCGGCTTCCTGCTCAAGGACTCCGGCCCGGCCCTGCTGGTGGAGGCGGTCCGCGCGGCCGTGTCCGGCGACGCGCTGATCAGCCCTTCGATCACGGTACGGCTGCTGGAGCACCTCAGCTCGCCGGCTCCGGCGCGCGACGACGGTGGCCTGTCGCCACGGGAACTCGACGTCGTGAAGCTCGTCGCCCGGGGCCTGACCAACGCCGAGATCGCCACCCATCTCTTCATCGCCGTGGGCACGGTCAAGACCCACCTGGCGAGCGTGCAGATGAAACTCAAGGCGCGCAACCGGGTCGAGATCGCCGCCTGGGCCTGGGAACGCCGCCTCGTCGGCTAGATCGGGCCCTGGCGGGCGGCGGCTCCCGGGCGGCGGCTCCCGCGCGGCGGTCCCGGGCGGGTTGGTGTCTTGTTCGTTTCCTTTGGAGCTGATGTCGTCAACGAATCAGCGGCACCGGCGACCACCGATGTCATAGACGATTCAGCTCCAAAGGCAACGAACGGCACACCATCCACCAGCCCTCGGGCTACTCCGCGCACCGAGGGCGGCGTCCGGGTCCGGCGGGGCAACCTGCCGAGCCACAGTGACTTAGCATTGACGGAAATGGATTGATGAAAGCGGTGGGCGACCGGAGGGCGGCGAGATTCATCGTGCGTGATCGTCGAAGTCGAGCAATCCGGTCGAAGGCCGCCACGCTGGCCGCCGGCGCGCTAGTGGTGGCCCTGGTCGCGGCGGGCGCGACCCCGGCGCACGCCGCCGCCGACACCGAACGTCCCACCGCGCCCGGCCCGATCACGGTCGTCGCCATCGACACCACCTCGGTCGAGCTGACCTGGGCGGCCTCCACCGACAACGTGGGCGTGGTCCGCTACCCGGTCGGCGCGCAGTTCGAGGATTCCGGCGCCCAGTATTCGACCGACACCAACAGCATCCGGATCATCAACCTGCGGCCGTCGCGCACGTACACCTTCTCGGTGTGGGCGCTGGACGCGGCCGGCAACAGCTCGGTGTCCAACCCGACCCTGCGGCTGACCATGCCACCGGGGGACGACCAACCGCCGAGCGCGCCGGGCCAGCCGGTGGCGTACGACGTCGCCGCCACGGTGGTCCGGCTGCGGTGGGCGCACTCGGTGGAGAACGTCGCGCTCGACCGGTACGAGGTGTTCCGGGTCGACGCCGGCGGCACTCTCACCCGGGTCCGCGAGGTGTACCAGTACCCGCCCGTGAACAGTGCACAGATCAGCGGGTTGGCGCCGGACACCACGTACACCTTCGTGGTGCAGGCCCGCGACGAGGTCGGACACCTGTCCCCACTGTCCGCACCGGTCACCGTGACCACCCTGCCACCGCCGCCGAGCTGCGCGGTCCGGTCCGTCGTGCGGCAGTGGCCGGACGGCTTCGTGGCCCACCTCGTCGTCGAGAACACCGGCACCACGGCCATCGACGGGTGGACGATGACGTGGCGGTTCTGGGCCAGCCAGCAGGTGCAGGGCATCTGGGGCGCGAAGGTCGTCGACCGGCTCAACAACAGCTACCTGCGGGTGCGCAACACCGGTCGCAACGCGGTGATCCCGCCCGGCGGCACGGTGTCGCTGGGCCTCGTCGCCACCGGCACGCAACTACCGGAGGAGATCACACTGAACGGCGGCCTCTGCACTGTGGCAGACGAATAACGCTCGACTCCGGGGTCTGGCGCTGGCCACGACATCTTGCGACGCTAGCGGTTGTGTATGACTACGACCTGTTGGTGCTGGGCTCCGGACCCGGCGGTCAGAAGGCCGCGATCGCCGCCGCCAAGCTCGGCAGGCGGGTCGGCATCGTGGACCGCCGCGACATGATCGGTGGGGTGTGCATCAACACCGGCACGGTCCCCTCCAAGACGCTGCGCGAGGCCGTGCTCTACCTGACCGGCCTGAGTCAGCGGGACCTGTACGGCAGCAGCTACCGGGTCAAGGAAGAGATCACGGTCAGCGACCTGGCGGCCCGGACCCAGCACGTGATCACCAGGCAGACCGACGTCATCCGCAATCAACTGGCCCGCAATCGGGTCGCGATGATCACCGGCACCGGGCGTTTCGCCGACGCGCACTCGATCTGGGTCGACGGCGGCTCCGGCCGCGAGTCCAAAGTGACCTTCGACAAGATCGTCATCGCCGCGGGCACCCGCCCGGCCCGCCCGGACAGCGTCGACTTCGACGACCGGACGATCGTGGACTCCGACGGTGTCATCAACCTTCAGGCCGTACCCCGCAGCATGGTCGTGGTCGGCGCCGGCGTGATCGGCATGGAGTACGCCTCGATGTTCGCCGCCCTCGGCACCAAGGTGACGGTAGTGGAACGCCGCGAGCGGATGTTGGATTTCTGCGACGACGAGGTCGTCGAGTCACTCAAATACCACCTGCGCGACCTGTCCGTGGCGTTCCGCTTCGGCGAGGAGGTCGCCGCAGTGGAGAAGCACCAGACGGCGGCGCTGTGCATCCTCAAGAGCGGCAAGAAAATCGCCGCCGACACGGTGATGTACTCGGCCGGGCGGCAGGGTCAGACCGACGACCTGGCGTTGGAGGCCGCGGGGCTGGAGGCGGACCGACGCGGCCGCATCAAGGTGGACGCCAACTACCGCACCTCGGTGGAGAACATCTACGCCGTCGGCGACGTGATCGGCTTTCCCGCGCTCGCGTCCACCTCGATGGAGCAGGGCCGGCTGGCCGCGCAGCACGCCTGCGGCGAGCCGATCCGGGAGATGCACGGCCTGCAACCGATCGGCATCTACACGATTCCGGAGATCAGCTTCGTCGGGCAGACCGAGGCGCAGCTCACCGAAAGCTCAACACCGTTCGAGGTGGGCATCGCCCGCTACCGCGAGTTGGCCCGGGGTCAGATCGTGGGCGACTCGTACGGGATGCTGAAGCTGCTCGTCTCCCCCGACGACGGCCGACTGCTCGGGGTGCACGTGTTCGGCACCGCCGCCACCGAGATCGTCCACATCGGTCAGGCGGTGATGGGTTGCGGCGGCACGATCGACTACCTGGTCGACGCGGTGTTCAACTACCCGACGCTGGCCGAGGCGTACAAGGTCGCCGCCCTGGACGCGTCCAACAAGATCCGCAACATCGTCCGCATCGACGGCTAGCCACCACCTTCGAGGAAGCCCGCCCCGCCACCGATGTCGGTGCTGCCCGCTACCGTGCCGGCACTGTTGACACGCTGAGGAAAGAGGCAGTGGTGGGCGCATCCGGGTGGAGCTACTTCGTCGCGTACCAGCCAGACCTGGACGCGGCGTTGGACGCGCTGCGGGACAGGACCTTCGCCGAGGGTGACTACTGGTGGGCCCGCGGTGAGATCCCGAGCTCGGCGAGCGACTATCCGAACCGTCCCGCCACGATGGAAGAGCTGTTCAACGACGAATGGGTGCAGGAATCGGGCACCCATTCCATCCTCGATGTCTACCGAGTCCTCGACGAGGGCGAACGGCCCGAATTCGGCACTGTCGAGCCGGTGAGCCCTGCCGAGGCACTGCGCCATGCGGGCACCGAGCGGCTGACCCGCGAGCACCTGGCCGCGATCGAGGGGCTGGCCGAGCAGAGATGGTTCGGCCGCTGCGCGGTCCTGCACGACGCTCAGGGCAAGCCGGAGGAAATCTACTTCTGGGGCTTCTCCGGCGACTAGCCCCCCGGGTGATGGGCCGGTGCGGGGGCGGGAGCCTCCGCACCGGCCGGTGGGGCTTTAGCGGGCTGAGCAGGTGGGGCTGAGACTGCCGGCGGTGCCGTTGGCCTGGAAGCCGTACTCGGTGGATTGTCCGGCGCCGATCTGGCCGTTGTACGCCACGTTCGTCCAGTTCGTCGTGCCGGTGTTACCGCTGCGGTTGGCGTTCCACGCGTTGGTGACCGTCGCGCCGGACGGGAGACCGATGGCGACCGTCCAGCCGCTGATGGCCGACGAACCGGCCGTCACCTTCACCGTGGCCACGAAGCCACCCGTCCACTGGTTCAACGACACCGTCGCCGTGCAACCACCCGGGCCCGGAGGCGGAGTCGTGGGCGGGTCGGTCGGCGGGTCGGTCGGCGGGTCCGTGGGCGGGTCCGTCGGCGGATCCGTGGGTGTGGTGCCGTTGTTCAGCGCCGCGAGAACCGCGTCGTACGCGGGCTTCTTCGAGCCGTTGCTGTTGAACAGCAGCGGGGTCTGCGAAGCCCGCCAGGAGTCGCTGTCGCGGATGCCCCACACGGTGATGCCGTTGCAGCGGGCCACGGCCAGGCAGTCCTCGACGACGCTGCGGTAGGTGCTCGCCGAAGCGCCCTGGATGTCCAACTCGGTGATCTGCACGTCCACACCGAGCGCCGCGAAGCTCGACAGCGTGGTGCGGTAGTTGCTCACGTACGGGGACTCGTTGTTGAAGTGCGACTGGAAGCCCACGCAGTCGATCGGCACGCCACGAGCCTTGAAGTCGCGCACCATGTTGTAGACGCCCTGGGTCTTGGCGTGCGTCCAGTTGTCGGTGTTGTAGTCGTTGTAGCAGAGCTTCGCGCCCGGATCCGCGGCACGCGCCGCCCGGAACGCCGCCTCGATCCAGTCGTTGCCGGTGCGCTGGAGGTTGGAGTCGCGACGGCCTCCGGAGCTGCCGTCGGCGAACGCCTCGTTCACCACGTCCCACGCCACGACCTGACCGCGGAAGTGGGTGGCCACCTGCGTGACGTGGTTGAGCATCGCCTGCCGCAGCGGGCTGCCGCTCATGCTCTCCATCCAGCCGGGCTGCTGCGAGTGCCACGCCAGCGTGTGACCCCGCACGCTCATCCCGCGGCTGCGCGCGTGGTTGACGATCTGGTCCGCCGCCCCGTAGCTGAACTGATTCTGCTGCGGCTCGGTGGCGTTCATCTTCATTTCGTTCTCGGCGGTCACCATGTTGAACTCACGGTTCAAAATCGTGGTGTACGCACTGTCGGAGAGCTTGAATCCGGCCACCGCCGTGCCGAAGTACCGACCCTTCTCGGCGGCGGACGCACCGAGCGTCGTCCCGGCGGAGGCGGGTGCCGTCGCGAACAGCGCCATGCCGGCCGCGAGGGCGCCCGCGCCGGCCAGCGCTAGCGTGGCTCTCGATGCCGCCTTCCATCTCGTACTTCTCATCGTGTGGCTCCTTCTGAGGGTGGTGGGGTGGGAAGGGAAATCAGGACACCGAACAGGCGGCACCGTTGAGGGCGAACGAGGTGGGCTTGCCGGTGCCGCCCTCGTGCGTGGCCTGGAAGCCGATCTCGACCGACGCGTTCGGGGCGATGGTGTTGTTGTAGGAGACGTTGCGGGCGGTCACCGCACCGCTCGCCGGGGCGTACTGCGCGTTCCAGCCGCTGGTGATGCGCTGTCCGCTGGGCAGCGTGAAGGTCAGCGCCCAGCCGTTCACGGCGGTGGCACCGGTGTTGGTGATGGCCACGCTCGCGGTGAGGCCGCTGTTCCAGGCGTTGACCGTGTAGCCGACCCGGCAGGCGCCCTCGGTCGGCGGCGGCGTGGTCGGGGGCGGGGTTGTCGGGGGCGGAGTGGTCGGCGGCGGGGTGGTCGGGGGCGGCGTGGTCGGGGGCGGCGTGGTCGGCGGCGGGGTGCCGTCCAGCCCGAAGAAGCGGATCACCTGCGCGGCGTCGACCGGCAGGTTGTGCGTGACGCCCTGCATGCTGATCGCCTCGACCGGCGCCATCGGGCCGCTGCTGCCGTACCGGGTGCGGGTGTAGCCGGACTGCGGGGAGTCGGTGTACGTCGGGGTCTGACTCAGCCCGTGCACGTTGGTCCACTGCTTGACCTGCTCACCGAAGTTCGGGTAGCGCAGCGTCTCGTCGTTGGTACCGTGCCAGATCTGCATCCGGGGCCGCTGGCCGGTGTAGCCGGGGTACGCCTCCCGAACCAGGTCACCCCACTGCTGCCCGGTCCGGATGAGTTGCCCGTTGGCGCACTGGCTGTTCCACTCCGAGGTGCCGCCGGTGGCGAAGCAGGCGAACGGCACCCCGGCGAACGAGGCGCCCGCCGCGAACACGTCCGGGTAGACGCCCAGCATGACGTTGGTCATCATCGCGCCGGAAGAGGTGCCGGTGGCGAAGATCCGCGCGGGGTCGGCGGAGTAGCGCTGCCGCACGTAGTCAACCATCGACATGAGCCCGACCGGGTCGCTGCCGCCGCCACGGCGTAACGCCTGCGGTGAGTAGACGTCCCAGCACTTGCTGCTGCGGGTGGCCGACGGGTAGATCACGATGAACCCGTACCGGTCCGCGAGGGAGGCGTACTGGGTGCCGGAGTGGAACGCGGGGCCCGTGCCGGTGCAGTAGTGCATGGCCAGGAGGATCGCCGGTCGGGCCGCCACCCGGTCCGGGACGTACAGGTGCATCTGCAGGTTGGTGGGGTTGGTGCCGAAGTTGGTCACCTGCGTGAGCGTCGCCGCCGACGCGGGAGTGGCGAACGTCAACGCGGCGGCGGCCAGTGTCACGGCCGCCATGACGACGCCAAGCATTTTCGTCTTCAGTGTCATCGTCGCGATCCCTTGCGAAAAAGGCGCGTGGAAGGGGACTTAAGTCGAGGACTGCCCTTCGCCCGACCTTGACCGCGGCTCGCGTGACCATGTCAGCTTCGATCGAGCACAGTCGATTGTCAAGACTTCCGGAAACCTTTCGCCGCAACGGTTCCGGCGGCCACCTGCGCAGCAGTGGGCATCGGCGGGCATGGTCAGCGCCGATGGGTGGCGATAAATTATCGGGACGTTTTCGGAACCTGCCAGGGCGCTGGGGCGCACGGCACGAGGGCGGCCCGACCGGATGGCCGGGCCGTGCCTCAGCGCCGCTCAGTAGATGACCCGCCCTCGCTCGTCCGGCACCCCGGACTTGCGGAAGAAGTACGTGTTGATCTGGTCACGCCACTCTGTGGCGCAGCGCACCTGCTCATCGAGGCGCTCGGCGACCCGCTCGTACACGCTCGGGTCGATCATGCCGGTCAACGTCTGCCACTTCCGTCGCATCGCGGTCACCTCGTCGACCCCCGCGAAGTGGGTGTCGTAGATGTGCTGGATGACTGTCGAGCCGCTGTGCAGCACGTGCCCGTACGGCACGTGGTGGAAGAAGAGCAGCAGCTCGTCGGGGCAGGTCTCGGGTGACTCGTACACCTGGGCCCAGTACGGCGGGTACTGGTCGGCGAAGCCGGTGCCCGACGCGAGGCTGCGGTCCACGCCGACGCCGTCGCGGTCGGCGAAGTGGTAGGTGCCCCACCGGGTGTACTCGTACCCGTCGACGCCGGGACCGTAGTGATCACCGGGGTTGACCATGAAGCCGACGCCCAGCGGGGCGGTGTAGCGCTCGTACGTGCGCCACGAGTCGTCCATGATCTCGTGCAGGGTCCGCCGCACCAGCTCCGCGTCGGCGGTCGCCGACGGCGGAAAGGTCAGCGTGATCCACTCGTCGAGGATCGCCGTCGGGTCCCGCCGAGGGTCCCAGGCCAGCCGGCCGAACGTGTACAGGTTGGCCTGTGCCAACGGATGCCCGGTCCAGAAGAGGTCGTCGCCGACGTTGGCGACGGCGACCATCCCGCCGCCCGACGCCGACTCCCCCGTGACCACGTCGGCGATCGTCCGCCCGTCCGGCCCCCAGGGGGCGAAGCCGAGCACCTCACTCCACCACGGGCCGAGGTGGCAGACGTGCCGCTGTTGGCCCGTGTACTCCTGGGTGACCTGCAACTCCACCGCCAGCCGGGTCGCCGGCATCGCGGCGAGCACCGGTGAGACCGGCTCGCGCGTCTGGAAGTCCACCGGGCCGAACTTCACCTGAACGACCACGTTGGTGCGGAACCGCCCGTCGAGCGGGGCGAAGTGGTCGTACGCGGCCCGAGCCCGGTCGGTGGACCGGTCCCGCCAGTCCTGGTGGTGGTTGTAGACGAACGCCCGCCAGTGCACCACTCCCCCGTGCGGGGCGAGGGCCTCGGCCAGCAGGTTCGCCCCGTCGGCGTGGTCGCGGCCGTACGTGAACGGGCCGGGCTGCCCCTCCGAGTCGGCCTTCACCAGATAACCGCCGAAGTCCGGGATGCGGTCGTAGACCCGCCGGGTGGTAGCGGCCCACCAGGCCCGCACCGCCTCGTCCAGGGGGTCGGCGGTCGACAGGCCTCCGAGGAGCACCGGCGCGGCGAAGCTGACCGACAGGTGCACCCGGATGCCGTACGGGCGCAGCGCGTCGGCGATCTCGGCCACGTCGCCGAGCCGTTCGGTGAGCAGCAGCGCCTCGGTACGGGCCACGTTGACGTTGTTCACCGAGATCGCGTTGACCCCGCAGGAGGCCAGCAGCCGCCCGTACTCCCGTACCCGGGCCAGGTCGCCGCGCGGACGGCCGTCCCGCCAAAAGATCGAGCCGCCCGCGTACCCCCGTTCGACCTGGCCCATCACCGGGTGCACGGCCACGTTGTCCCAGTGGTTCAGCATTCGTCGGCGCAGCGCCGGCCGGTGCCGCTCGGGCGGTCGGGCCGGGTCGAAGGCCGCCGCGCAGAGCCGGACCACGTGGAAGAGCCCGTACAGCAGGCCGGCGGGCGCGTCGGCCAGCACCGCGGTCACGTCGCCGGCCCGCGCCAACACGAAACCCTCGTCGCCGAGCGGCCCGCCGTCGCCCAGCTCGACCAGCGCCGCCTCGCCGGCGGCGCGTGCCGCCTCCACCGACGGGTTGGGTAGCTCATCGGCGTCGCGCAGAGCAAGCACCAGGTCGACGTCGACGTCCCAGGACGGAGAGTGCCACACCCGTCCGCCGTAACGCGCGCAGGCGCGCGAGACCTCGTTGAGGACGGTGTCGACGAGCAACCCCTCGCCGTGCAGGAGGACGCGGCGCGCGCCGAGCGACCGGAACGCCTCCGGGGGCAGCCAGGCCGGGTGGACGCGCGGCTCGTCACCGTCCATCGGCTCCTCGACGAACATCAGCTGCTCCAACTCCACCGACTCTTCGGCGTTCACCGGTCCTCCTCCAGCACGACAACCCCGTACGCCGGCAGCCGCAGCACACCGCCGGCCGCCGTACGGTCGCCGGTGAGCAGGTCGACGCCGCCGGTCCGGGCGGTCACCTCGACCGGCTCGGCGCGGTGGTTGAGCAGAAACAGCAGCCGCGACCCGTCCGCCGCGACCCGGACGGCGGATTCCAGGTCCGGCACGTCCGGGTAGGGCCCGAGCAGGTCATGGCGGGCGAGCACCTGCCGCACCACCCAGGACACCCCGGCCTGGTCCAGTCCGGCGGCCACGTACCAGCCGTCGCCGGCGCCGAAGGAGTTGCGGGTCACCGCCGGGGTGCCCGCGTAGAAGTCGGCCTGGTAGGTGCCGACGACCTGCGCGCCCTGCGGAATCACCAGCTCGAACAGCAGCCGCGCGTCGACCTCGACCTGATCCGCGCCGTCGCCGAGGCGGACCGGATTGACCACCTCCGGGCCGCGGGCGTCCCACTCGTCGACCCGGACGCCCATGAGCTGCCCGAGCGGGCCCGGCACGTCCATCAGGAACGCCTGGTCGTTCTCGTCCACCCGGCCGGACAGGTAGGTGGTCAGCACCGACCCGCCGCGCGTCGCCACCGCCTCCAGCCGCTGCGGCAGGTCCCCCTTGAGCAGGTGCAGGGCCGGGGCCACGACCACGTCGTAGCGGGACAGGTCGGCGGTCACCGCGACGACGTCCAGGTCCACACCGGCGTCCCAGAGTGCCCGGTGGTACGCGAGCACGACCTGCTGGTAGCGGACCAGCCGGGACGGGCCGTCGGACAGCTCCAGCGCCCACCAGCTGTCCCAGTCGAACAGCAGCGCCACCCGGGCCGGGGTCCGCGCGCCCAGCGACGCCGGGCCGAGCCGTTCCAGTTCGACGCCCAGCTCGGCGACCTCCCGGAACACCCGGGTGTCGGCGCGACCGGCGTGCCCGATGACCGCACCGTGGTACTTCTCGCTGGCACCCCGGGAGGCACGCAGTTGGAAGAAGAGCACCGCGTCGGCGCCGTGCGCCACGGCCTGCCAACTCCACAGCCGCATCAGCCCGGGACGCTTCAACGGGTTGACGTCGCGGCACGCGGTGCAGCTCGGGGTCTGTTCCATCAGCCAGAACGGCTGGCCGTCCTTGAGCCCGCGCATCAGGTCGTGGGTCAGTGCCATCCGGGCCGCCGACTCGTCGTCGGGCGGGTAGTTGTCCCAGGAGACGAAGTCCAGATGAGGGGCCCAGCGGTGGTAGTCGATCGGCCGGTACATGCCCATGAAGTTCGTGGTCACCGGCAGCGTGGGGCTGGACTCCCGGATGGCCGCCTTCTCGTCGCGGAAGTTGGTCAGCATCGCGTCGGAGGTGAACCGCAGGTAGTCCACTGTGATGCCCTGGAACGCGGTGTGGTCCGGGCCGCGCCAGTGCTCGGTCAGCGCCGACGGCGGCTCGATCTCGTCCCAGTCGGTGAAGGTGTGCGACCAGAAGGTGGTGTACCAGGCCTCGTTCAGCTCGTCGAGGGTGCCGTAGCGGTGGCGCAGCCAGTTCCGGAAGCCGGCCGCGCACAGTTCGCAGTAGCAGGCGCCGCCGTACTCGTTGCCGACATGCCAGGCGAGCACCGCCGGGGTGTCGGCGTAGCGGCGGGCGACCCGGCGGGCCAGCTCCGTCGAGAGCCGGCGGAAGACCGGCGAGCTGGGGCAGGAGTTGTGTCGCTGGCCGAAGCGGTGCTTGCGGCCCTCGAAGTCGGTCCGGGTCACCTCGGGGTACGCCTTCGCCAACCACGGTGGGTGGGCGCCGGTGCCGGTGGCCAAACAGATCCCGCGTCCCTCTGCGCTGGCCCGCTCGACGACCCTGTCCAGCAGCGCGAAATCGTAGGTGTCCTCGGCTGGCTGGGTGAGCGCCCAGTCGAACACCCCGAGGGTGACCAGGTCGATCCGTGCGGTGTCGAAGAGACGGTAGTCCTGCTTCCACACGTCCTCGGGCCACTGTTCCGGGTTGTAGTCGCCCCCGAAGGGCACCTTGGCGCTGAGGGGCAGGCTCACGAGGTGAACTCCTTCCGGATCAGGTGGATCATCGGGTCGCTGATGCGCAGGTACGCCAGGACCGCGATCGACGCGAGCAGCATCAACACCGCTTCGGAGAAGACCGCGGTGATCCCGGCCGCCGCGGCCAGCAGCAGGGCGTTGCCGACGGAGACACCGGGGGTACGCACGAGGAAGTGCACGGCCAGCCGCAGCACGTCCCTGGTGCGGAAGTCGAACAGCGATGTGATCACCAGGGCGTTGGCCGCGCAGAGCGTCACGCCCACTCCGATCAGCACCAGCGGCACCGCCCACCAGCTTGCCAGGCCGACCGCACCGCGGTAGGCAAGGTTGACGGCGAGCACTGTCAGCCACAGCAGCGTCGGCAACCAGACGCGCAGCACGCCGAGCACATTGGCCCGGTAGCCACGCCAGAACAGGGTGGCCGGGCGCAGGTCGGTCAGGTCGGTTCGCTGGTGGCGCAGGGCGTACAGGGCGGCGGAGATCGCCGGGCCGACTGGTACCAGGAGGAGCGCGGCCAGCGGCAGGTTGCTCGGATCGCGGCCCAGCACCAGCAGCGGGAGCAGGGCGGGCAACGTGGTGAGCAGCAGGAGCAGCTCGACCACGAGCAGGATGTAGACGCGCGAGGTGATCCGCGACAGTGGTCCGTCGCCGAACTGTCGCCGGGTCTGAGTCGCGCCGCTCACTGTCGCTCCCTCCGGTCGACTCCGCTGATCCGTGGTCGCCGGGGGTCCGGCCGGGCCGCGACAGGCCGCCCGACCGGACCCCCGCTGATCAGCTGTTGTTCTTCTGGAACCGCTCGTACGCCTTGTTGACCAGGTCGATGTACTGGTCGGAGTTCTTGGCCTTCAGCTCGGCCACGTACGCGTCCCACTCGCTGAGCGGACGCTGCCCCAGGGCGAACTTCAGCGTGTTCTGGGTGACGAAGTCCTTCAGCGGGGTCTCCCAGAGCGACACCTGCTCGCGCTCCTCGTCGGTCAACGGGCGCGGCGGAGGGACCTCCCTCGGCTTGCGGGCGTCCATCACCTTCTGGAACTCCAACTCCTCGGGGGAGAAGAATCCACGGACCAGGTCCGGGGTGCCGCCGTAGGTGAAGACGCCGTTGTAGAAGCCGAAATCCTTCTGGAGGTGCTTGGTGGCCTTCGGGTTGAGCCCGAGGACGTCGACCTCCGGGGTGACCGAGCGCTTGCCGGACGCGTCCTTGGTGAAGGTCGTGCCCTCGACGCCCCAGCGGGCGAACTCCATGCCGGCGTCCGAATACCACAGCCAGTCGATGAACTGCATCATGGCCACGAAGTTCTTGCTCTCCCGGGCCTTCGAGGAGATCATGATGCCGTTCTCCAGCCTCGGGAACGGGTTGATCTCGCCGGCCGGGCCGATCGGCAGCGGGATCTTGGCCATCTTGGCGTTCGGCAGGGTCTTGGCCAGGTCGGGCCGGTGGTTGTTGACGAGCGTCTGCGCGTTGCCGGTGACCATGAAGGACTTGCCGTTGGCGAGCTTCTGCCGAGCCTGGTCGTCGGTCTGGGTGAAGCTCTCCGGGTCGAGCAGGCCCTCGGCGACGAGCTTGTGCAGGTAGGTGACCATCTGCTTGTACTGCTCGGACGCGCCGGTGTAGACGAACTTCTTCGCCGCCGGGTCCCAGGTGGCGTGCTGGTAGTCCCAACCCGCCTGGGTGCCGTGGGCCGAGCCGAGGATGTTCAGCAGAGCGCCGGTCGGATTGGGCTTGCTGAACAGGTCGGAGTACGGGTAGACGTTCGGGTACTTCGCCTTCATCGCCTTCATCACGGTGTACAGGTCGTCCCAGGTCTTCGGGACGGGGAGGTTGAGCTCCTGCATGATGTCGGTGCGCACCAGGACCGTGTAGTCCTGCGTGGGCTTCTCGTGCATGCCGGGGAGCAGGTAGAACTTACCGTCGGACTGCCGCAGGTTGTCGATCTCCGGCTTGAGGTTCCACTTGGTGATCTTTTCCTTGAGGTTGGGCATCAGATCCAGGTAGTCGCTCACCGGGAGGATCGCCCCGGAGGACACGAATGCGTCCTCCTGCGGGTGGTACGTCTTCGGGATGATCAGCGGAGCGTCTCCGGCGCCGATCAGCAGGCTGCGCTTCTGCTCGTAGTCGCTCAGCGGCACGGCCACCGGATCGATCTTGACATTGGTCCGCTTGGTGAGCTCCGACCAGAACAGCCAGTCTTCCTTGAGTGGATAGAACGTGTGGTTGTTGTAGAGGGTGGAGAACGAGAGGGCCTCGGTGGCCTTGAACTGGTCACCGACGCCGTAGTTGGCCATCGCGCCGGCCCGGTTCTCGGAGAGGTCAGTCGACTCGCCGGGATCCTCGGAACAGGCGGTGGTGAGGCTGAGCGCGAGCAGACCCGCGGTGGCTATCGCCACCCGGCGCCACGTCTTGTACAGCATGGCTCGTCCTTTCGGTGGTGGGGGTAACGGAGGTGATGCGATGCAGCGCCCGGCGTCATCCCTTGACCGCGCCGAGCATCACGCCGGAGACGAAGTACCTCTGGACGAAGGGGTAGACCGCCAGGATGGGCAGTGTGGTGAGCACGATCGTCACGGCTTGGAGCGTGGCCGCGGCCTGCACGACGTCGGCGTCGGCAGCGCCGGACTGCTGTGCGTCGGTGGCACCCGCGATGAGGTTGCGCAGATACACGGTGACCGGCAGCAGATCCTGCTGGTCCATGTAGAGGAACGCGGTGAACCACGAGTTCCAGAACGAGACCGCGTAGAAGAGCACCATCGTCGCGATGATCGCCTTCGACAGCGGCAGCACGATCCGCAGCAGAATGCCGTAGGTGTTCAACCCGTCGACCGCCGCAGCCTCCTCCAACTCGGTCGGCAGGCTCTCGAAGAACGCCTTCATGACCAGCAGGTTGAAGACACTGATGGCGTTGGGGATCACCACGGCCCAGATGGTGTTCTTCATTCCCAGGCTGGTGACCAGCACGTAGTTGGGGATCAGGCCCCCGGAAAAGAACATGGTGAACAGCGCGATGCCGACGAGGACCCCGCGGCCCTTGAGCTGCGGCTTGGACAGCACGTACGCGTAGCACGTGGTCAGCACGATCGAGATGAGCGTGGCGACCACCGTGTACACCAGCGTGTTGCGATAGTTCGTCCAGAACAGCGAGTCGGACATCACCAGCTTGTACGCGGTCACGTCGAACCCACGCGGGACGATGGTCACCTTGCCGGCGATGATGTACGCCTCTTCGCTGAGCGAGCGGGCAACGATGTTGAGGAACGGGTACAGCGTCACGACCACGACGCCGAGCAGGACGATCGTGTTGACCACCCGGAAGATCCGGTAGCCCCGGCTGTCCACCGGCCCGCGCGTCTTCGGGGCGTCGATCTTCGTACCAAGGGTCACCACAGGCTCGTCCCCACAGTGCGACGGGAGATGACGTTCGCCGACAGGACGAGGATCAGCCCGATCACCGCCTCGAAGAGGCCGATGGCGGCCGCGTAGCTGAAGTTGCTCGACTGGAAGCCCATCCGGAACAGATAGGTGGAGACCACGTCGGCGGTCGGATACGTCAACGGGTTGTAGAGCAGCAGGATCTTCTCGAACCCGACCGCCAGGAAGCTGCCGATGTTGAGGATCAGCAGGGTCACCATCGTCGGGCGGATGCCGGGCAGCGTGACGTGCCAGGTCTGCCGCAGCCGGCCGGCGCCGTCGATCCGGGCGGCCTCGTACAGGTCCTCGTCGACGGTGGTGAGGGCGGCGAGGTAGAGGATCGTGCCCCACCCGACGGTCTGCCAGACCTCGGACGAGACGTAGATGGTGCGGAACCACTCCGGTTTCTGCAGGAACGCCACCGGGTCGCCACCGAACAGGTTGACGAGTTGGTTGGCCGTGCCGTCGATCGAGGTCAACTGCATGACCATCGCCGCCACGATCACGATCGACAGGAAGTGCGGCAGGTAGGACACGGACTGGACGAACCGCTTGAAACGGCGGGCCCGGACCTCGTTGAGCAGCAGCGCCAGCACGATCGGCAGCGGGAAACAGAACAGCAGGGTCAGCGTCCCGAGCACCAGGGTGTTGGTGAACACCTCCCAGAACGTCGGGTCGGTGAGGAACATCCGGAAGTAGCGCAGCCCGACCCAGTACTCACCGAAGATGCTGCCGCCCGGCTTGAACCGGCGGAAGGCGATGATGTTGCCGATCATCGGCAGGTAGCGGAAGACCAGGAAGAACAGCAGCGGCAGGATGGCGAGGGAGTAGAGCTGCCAGTCCCGGCGCAGTGCCTGGCGCCAACTGCGACGGCGTCGTGGCGAGCGCGGGGCAGGGCTCTGCGCCTGCTGCGGAGAATTCGGCGGCGCCGGCGGCGGTGGCCGCAGGGTGGATGTCATCCGTGGCCTCCTATGCCGACTGTGGAACGGCAACGAGGGGCTCGACCCGCACCGAGGTGAGCAGTTCCCGCTCGAAACCGACCTGGCGCTCGGTGCCGACCAGTCGCAGCGGCAGGGCCGCCGCCGCGTCGCCGCTCGATCGGCCGAACCGCAGCTCGACGTCGCCGGGCTCGACGATCCGTTGGCCGGTCAGCCCGGCGAACGACGCCACGTCGGCCGGTACGCCGAACGTCACGTGCGCGGCCTCGCCGGGCGCCAACGGCAGCCGGGTGTAGCCGATCAGCCGCACCACCGGACGGGTGGTCTGCGCGACCGGGTCGTGCAGGTAGAGCTGCACGACCTCGGTCGCGGCCCGCTCACCGGTGTTGGCGACGGTGATCCGCACCCGTACCTCGCCGTCGACCGGCCAGGCAGTCGGATCTTCGCGCGGTTCGACCACCGTCGCGTCGGACCACTCGAAGGTGGTGTAGCTCAGCCCGTGGCCGAACGGGTACGTCGGGGTCGGATCGACCGAGGAGACCTTGTTGCGCCGACCGAGTGGCGGCGCGAGGTAGGTGCTCGGCAGCCCGCCAGCGTCGCGGGGAACACTGACCGGCAACCGCCCGGAGGGGTCGACCGCGCCGGTGAGCACCTCGGCGAGTGCCTGCCCACCGAGCTGACCGAGGAAGAACGTCTGCACCACGGCCGCCGCGCCGTCGAACTCCGGGCCGAGCGCGTAGGGGCGACCGGCCATCAACACCAGGACGACCGGGGTGCCGGTGGCGAGGACGGCGCGGACGAGGTCGCTCTGCACGCCGGGTAGTCGCAGGTCGACCGCGTCGCAGCCCTCACCGGAGGTGCCCCGACCGAACATTCCCGCCCGGTCGCCGACGGCCAGCACGCACACGTCGGCGTCGGCGGCCGCGGCGACCGCGGCCGGGATACCCGAGGTGTCCTCGCCGGTGATGGCGCAGCCCGGCTCGTGGGTGAGCAGCGGGACGCGTCGGGCCAACTCGTCGCGCAGTGTGGGGATGTCCAGGCCGAGCCCGAATTCGCTGTGGTTGACGCCCACGTGGTTGGGGAACGAATAGCAGCCGAGCATGGCCATCGGGTCGTCGGCGACCGGACCGACCAGGGCGACCCGGCTACCCACGGTCAGCGGGAGGACGCCGGTGTTGCGCAGCAGGACGACTGACTCGCGGGCCAGGCGAAGGGCGATGTCCTGGCTGGCCTCGTCGTCGAAGCGCAGGGACGCCACGTCGTCGGGCAGCTCCTGCCAGCCCTCGTCGAGCAGACCGAGCTCGATCTTCTGGATCAGCACCCGACGCAGCGCGCAGTCGATCAGCGCCTCGTCGACCTCGCCGCGGCGAGCCGCCTCCACCAGCGGTCCACCGAAGGCGTCCACTGTGGGCAGCTCGACGTCGATCCCGGCCCGCAGGGCGAGCCGGGCCGCGTCGGCGGGATCCCCGGCGACTCCGTGCAGGGTCTGGAGGAACCGTACGGCGAAGTAGTCGGCCACCACGGTGCCGGTGAAGCCCCACTCGTCCCGCAACAACCCGGTCAGCAGCCCACGGTCTGCCGCCACGGGCAGGCCGTCGATCTCGGCGTAGGAGTTCATCACCGAGCGCGCGCCGCCGAGGCGCAGCGCCATCTCGAACGGCGGCAGGATGACGTCGGCCAGCTCGCGGCGACCCATCGGCACCGGCGCGAGGTTGCGTCCGCCCCGGGAGGCGGAGTAGCCGGCGAAGTGTTTCAGAGTGGCCACGACGCCGGCCCGCTCCAGGCCCCGCACGTAGGCGGCACCTGTCGTGCCGACCAGGTAGGGGTCCTCGCCGATCGTCTCCTCGGTACGGCCCCAGCGGTAGTCCCGGGTGACGTCCAGCACCGGTGCGAGGCCCTGGTGCACACCGGCGGCGCGCATCGACCGCCCGATCCGGTCGGCCATCGCCTCGACCAGTTCGGGGTCGAAGGACGCGCCCCAGCTGAGCGGAGTCGGGTAGACGGTGGCCCGCCAGGCCGCGAACCCGGTGAGGCACTCCTCGTGCACCTGCGCCGGAATGCCGAACCGACTCGCGGCCACGATCTGCGCCTGTGAGGCCGCCAGCGACCGGGCGCCGAACACCGGGTCGACCGGGGCGGTGCCGAACGGGCGGGTCAGCTGACCCAACCCGTACTGGATGACAGTGCTCCACGGCGGCAACTCGCTGATCATGTCCGACTGGTGCGGTGCGACGCCCTCGCCGCTGGCGTCCGCGCCGACCCAGACACCGACGAGCTGGGCGATCTTCTCTTCGAGGGTCATCTTCGGTAGGAGCGCCTCGGCTCGCTCGGTGGGCGACAGCCGCTGATCACGCCACGGCGCGGCGCCGCCGTCCTCGAGCGACTGACTTCTCATGCCATGACCCCTTAGCTCCGGCCACATCCCCGTGCCCTCGTGAACCAGCTGCGTGGCGGACGTATCTCACGATCCGAAACTTTCCGGAAACCTGCGTAACCTTTTCGGCAACCTAAGTGTCCCATCGATGCCTGTCAAGAGTCTCAATCGGACTACCAGGGGGCGGATCCTGCACACGGTGACCCCACGATCAGCGCTCAGTCGCCGAGAAGCCGCGCAATGTCCCGTGAATGCCCAGCCCGAGTGCGGCACCCACTGGCGTGAATGTCTCATCGTGTTAAGGTCGCCCGAAACTTTCGGATGTTGTATGAGGCCGCGATGACAGAGCACCGCCCGCTCGACCCACCCGCCTCCACCACCATCGCGACCATCGCCAACGATGTCGGCGTATCGGTCGCGACCGTGTCCAAGGTCCTCAACGGACGCGGCGATGTCGCCCCCGGCACCAGAGCCCGGGTGGAGGCGAGCCTCGACCGCCACCAGTACCAGCGCCGCGCCCGGCGACACGCGACCAGCGGCGGCCGGGTGGACCTCGTGTTCCACGAGTTCGACACGGGTTGGGCGATGGAGATCCTGCGGGGCGTCGAGGCGGTGACCTCCGCCGCCGGCATCGGGCTGTCGATCGCCCAGCTCGACGGCGCGCACCGCCCGCCGGCACGATGGCTGGAGGCGTTACTCGCCGACCGCCCCCTGGGCGTGGTGTTCGTCCTCTCCCACCTGGCCGAGGCCCAACAGCAGCACCTGCGCCGGCAGGGCATTCCGTTCGTCGTCGTCGACACGGACAGTGCCACCTCGGCCTCCGTGCCGACCGTCGGGTCGAACAACTGGAACGGCGGTCTGCTCGCCGCCCGGCACCTGCTGGAGCTGGGGCACCGACGGATCGCCATCATCTCCGGGCCACCCGACGTGCTGTGCAGCAGAGCCCGGGCCGCCGGCTTCCAGTCGGCCCACGACGAAGCCGGAATAGTGGTCGACCGCGAGCTGATCCGCTACGGCAGTTTCTCCGCCGGAGCGGGGCACGCCCACGGGCTGCAACTGCTCCAGCGGCCGGACCGACCCACGGCGATCTTCGCCGGGTCGGACATCCAGGCCATGGGGGTGCTCCGGGCCGCCCGTCAGTGCGGCCTGCGAGTGCCCGAGGACCTCTCGGTGATCGGGTACGACAACCTGCCGGTCTCGGCCTGGACCGACCCGGCCCTCACCACGATCAACCAGCCGTTGCGTGACATGGCCGGCATCGCCACCCAGATGTTGCTCGACCTGACCAGGGGGAACGAGCCGGCGACCAGCCGGATCGACCTGGTGACCGAGCTGGTCGTCCGGGAGAGCACCGCGCCCCCCGCCCACCCGCACTGACCCCGGCCCCTGCGAGGACCCGTGCCCCACTCCGCCTTCACCTTCGACGACCTTCAGCGGTACGCACCCGAGGTCGCCGAACCCGATGACTTCGACGAGTTCTGGCGGGACACGCTCGCCGAGGCGGCCGCCGTGCCGGTGCTCGTCGACGTCCGCCCCGAACCCACCGACCTGCGGCTGCTCGACTCCTGGGACGTCACGTTCGCCGGCTTCGGCGGTGACCCGGTCCGCGCCTGGTACACCCGCCCGGCCGGGGTTCGCGAGCCGCTGCCGGCCGTTGTCGAGTACGCCGGCTACGGTCGCGGGCGGGGCCTGCCCCACGAACGGCCGACCTGGGCCGTTGCCGGGTACGCGCACCTGTTGATGGACAACCGGGGCCAGGCGGGGCAGCACGGCGCCGGGGACACCCCCGACCCGCACGGCGCGCCCGGCGGGCCCTGGCCGGCCACCTGGGGGATCCTCGATCCGCGCGACTACCACTACCGCCGCCTGATCACTGACGCGGTGCGGGCGGTCGAGGCGGTCCGCGCGCTGCCGGGGGCCGCGGGTGACCGGGTCACCGTGATCGGCAACAGCCAGGGCGGTGGCATCGCCCTGGCGGTGGCGGGTCTCGTCGAGGACCTCAGCGCGGTACTGACCACCGCCCCGTTCCTGTGCGACATGCGCCGGGCCGTCGCGCTCACCGACCTCGCGCCGTACGGCGAGATCGCCCGGTACCTGGCGGTGCACCGGGAGGCCGAGGAGGCGGTGTGGCGCACCCTGTCCTATGTCGACGGCGTGAGCTTCGCGCGCCGGGCGACGGCGCCGGCACATTTCGGAGTCGGCCAACGCGACACCGTCTGCCCACCGCGAACCGCCTTCGCCGCCTACAACCACTACGGCGCCGCGAACGGGAAGCCGGTGCCGCCCGAGCGGGAGATGCACGTCTACCCGTTCAACGGTCATGAGGGCGGCGAGGCCGTGCACGTCCGGCGTCAGCTGCGCTGGCTGGGCTCGGTGCTCCACTCAGCGCGGGCCTGAACGGCCCACCTTCCCTGGTCACGGCTCCAGCAGGTTCTGGACCGGAGCACACGCCCGGCAGGGCCAGACGCGTACGGTGCCGTCGTCATGCGTCGAGACGAGCCGCTCGCCGTCCGGGCTGAAGTCGACGGTCTCCACGGAGGCACCGAATCCCCCGAAGGTCACGGACCGCGCGGCCTCCGAAGCGCGCCACAGCCGAGCGGTGCCGTCCTTTCCAGAACTGAGCACCCATTGCCCGTCCGGGCTGAACGACACGTGCCAGACCGGCCCCTCGTGTCCTCGCAACACCATAGGCGCGATGCCGCTCGTGACGGAGTGGATCTGCACGGTGCCGTCGAAGCCGGCACTGGCGACCCGTTGTCCGTCCGGGCTGAAGGCCACGGCCCATACCAATCCCTCATGACCGGGAAGTAGTAGTGGTTCGGCCGTGCCGAGAGCGTCCCAGATCCGTAGGGTGCCCTCCGCGCCAGCTGTGGCGACCTTCCGGCCGTCCGGGCTGAAGGCGGCGTACCGGATCTCTTCGGCGGCTCGATGGACCACCGGGGCACTCCGGCCGGTGAGGTCCCAGATTCGTAGGCTCCTGTCGTTGCTGACGCTGGCCAGGCGACGGCCGTCAGGGCTGAAGTCGGCGATCCACGCCTGCTTCTCGTGCCCGCGAAGCACCACAGGATCGTGTCTGCCGGCGAGGTCCCAGACTCGCACGCTGCCGTCGCGGCCGCCGGTGGCCACACTCGCCCCGTCCGAACTCACGGTGAGACCGTAGACGTCGCCGTCGTGGCGGCCGAGCACCCGGGGCTCGGCCGGTGTGGCCAGGTTCCAGACCTGTACCGTGCCGTCCTCGCCGCCGCTGACCACCCGCTGCCCGTCCGGGGTGAACGCGGCGGACCAGGTGGCTTTCTTGTGGCCCCGCAGGATCAGACGATCGCTGCCCGGGTCCCAGATCCGTAGCGTGCCGTCATCGGCCGCGCTCACCAGCCGGGATCCGTCCGGGCTGAACGCCAACGCCCAGACCCGGTTGGTGTGGCCGCGCAACACCAACGGGTCACCAGCGCCGTTGGCGTTCCAGATCCGTACGGTCAGATCGTCACTGGTGGTCGCGAACCACTGCTCGTCCGGGCTCAGCGCGAGCCCTTCCACAGTGCCCTCATGCCCACGCAGCACCACCGGGGCCGCCGACCCGGTCAGCGGCCAGACCCAGGCCGTACCGTCGGCGCTGGAGCAGGCCAGGCGGGTGCCGTCCTGGCTGAACACCAACGTCCTGGTGGCCTCGCGTGGCCCGGTGAGGACCGTTCTGGTGGATCGCGCGGCCAGATCCCAGAGCCGTACCGTCGCGTCGTGGCCACTGCTGGCCAACTGGCGCCCGTCGGGGCTGAAGGCCACACCGACCGCGACCTTCGTGTGCCCACGCAGCACCACCGGTCGTTCGTCGCCGCGGGCATCCCAGACCCGAACGGTGGTGTCCTCGCCAGCGCTGGCGATCAACCGTCCGTCGGGGCTGAAGGCCACTCCCCAGACCGGGCCCTCGTGTCCGCGGAGGACGATGGGCCCAGCGCTTCCATCGACCTGCCAGATCCGGACGGTGCCGTCCGAGCCGGCGGTGACCAGTCGCTTCCCGTCCGGGCTGAACATCGGGCTCCAGAGCTGTCCCTCGGGTCCGCCGGTGAGAGCCTGGCCCGGTCCGGAGACGCCGTGCCCGGCCCAGGTCCACACCCGCACCTCGCCGTCCGTCCCGGTGGCCGCCACCCGCCTTCCGTCCGGACTGAACGCCACGCCCAAGGCCTTCTTGCTGCTCATCGGCACAATCGCCTGCAGCCGGTCGTCGACGGCGGCCTGGCGGAGCACCATCTCCGCACCGACGGTCGGGCGGGTGGTCAGAGCGCGTCTGGCGAGGCGCTGCGCCTGCCGCGGATCGATCTGGAGTTGGTTGTCGGCCTCGACCGTCAGCTGCCGGGAAACAGCGAGGTCTCGTTCGGCGGCCGCCCGGTTCGCCTGCACCAGTGCCACTGCCGCGAGGACGCTCACCACGACAACTGTTGCCGCGAGCCCGGTCAATGCCACCCTGCTCCGCCGCCGTCGGGCTGCCCGGTGCCGGCTCTCGCGTGCACGGCTGGTCTCCAGAAAGTCCCGTTCCAGGTCACTGAGGTCCATCACCTGGCGCGTTCCCCAGAGCGCCAACTGGACCCCCCGATACAGGAATCCGTCCACGCGGTCGTGCCGATCCCACTCGGCGGCAGCCTCTGTCAGCCTGCGGTGCGAGCGCAGCAGCTCCCGATCTTCGGTCAGCCAGCGACGCAGCCGGGGCCACTCCTGGATCAGGGCCTCGTGGGCCACCATGACGCCCTTCTCGTCCGCCATGACCAGCCGCGCGGCCGTCAACCTGGCCAGTACCCCAGCCGCGGCCAAGGGGTCCACCCCGCCCACCAACTCGGCGAGGGGTGCCCGGCGTCGGGTGTCCTCGGTGCCGTCGCCGAGGGCGGTCAGGCGCAGGAAGATGTCCCGTGCCAGCCCTCGCTGCCCCTCATCGAACTGCGCGTACACCCCTTCAGCGGTACGGGTGATGGCGCCGTTCACGCCGCCTGACTCGCGGTAGTGGGCCAGCGTGATCCGCTTGCCCTGCCGCAGGCGCGACGTCTCCAAGAGTGCATGGGACAGCAGCGGTAGCGCACTTGTCTGACCGCCAACGTCTGCCACGGCCATCTCCACCAACGCCGGATCCACCAGCAACCCGGCGCGCTCCGCGGGGCCGGTGATCGTCCGACGCAGATCCTCATCGTCCATCGGGCCGATCAACAGCTGGTGCTCATGGAGAGCGGCCACCAGGGCCGGATAGGCGGCACACCGACCATAGAAGTCGGCCCGCACTCCCAGCACCACGCGCACCCTGGGGATCTCCGCTGCGGCGAGCAGCGCGGCAATGAACCCCGATCGCTCCTCCTCGTCCCGGCAGAGCGTGAAGAGCTCCTCGAACTGGTCCACCACGATGAGCATGTTCGCGACCGATGGACGCGAATTGAGAATCTGCTCGATCATTCCGCGAATGCTGGCCGGATCATCGGCCAGGTGGCGCTGGATCGTGTCACGAGCCAGGTCCTGCTCATTGACGAGCTGGAACGCGAGCTCTTCGATGGGATGTTCGCCGGGCGTCATCAGCACCGTGGCCCAGGCCGGCTGACCCTTGACCGGATTCTCGACCACTGCCGCTATCAGACCCGCTCGTAGCAGGGATGACTTGCCCGCACCGGACGGGGCGAAAACCGCGACGAACCGGCGGCGGGTGAGCATTTCACAGAGCTGAGCCACCAGGTGCTCGCGTCCGAAGAACCATTCTGAGTCTTCCGGCTGAAACGCTGCCATTCCCCAGTACGGCCCGCGGCTGACCCCCACCGTCTCGGCGGACGTCACGCTTGCGATCAGGCTGTGCCACCGTTCGGTCCATTCGGCCGGATCGCCGTCGCAGGCGGCCACGTACGCCAGTGTCACCTGAAGGCTCGGCACGGTGTCGCCGCTGGCCGCCTTCGCCAGTGTGGTCACCGAGAAGTGCGCGCGCCTGGCCAGTTGACGGTAGGTCGGCGAACCCGCCTTTGTCCGCAGCTGGCGCAGGTCGAGGGCAAACCGCTCCAGTGCGCCTGCCTCCGGGTCGAGCGGCCGCTCAGGTCTTCCCACGTTGTCCCCCGTCACAGAGTTGTTTGTCAGCCTGGCGACATGATTGGCAAACAATCCATACGGGACTATATCTAGTTCCGTGGACGTCGATCGGCGAGTGTCGGGTAGCAGCCACAGCGCAACTTGGCGTGCGACGACTCAACGCGATCAACGACACGGAGGAGGACCGGGAGGGGGTGTGTGATGCACGCCAGAAACGGCACCGGCGCTGTTTACCCACAGCACTGATGGTCGTCCTGGGTACGGGGGGCGTCACGCAATCCCGGATAGACAAGGGGGACTCTTATTCGATTACGATTTCGCTAGCGCGACTGAATGGGGCCCGTTTCGGCAGTTCGCCTCGGGGCCCAACGTTCGGTGCGTCATCGATTCGCGGCCCTCGCGGTCGCCGCCGGTATCGAGTCGGCGAGGACCAGGACCATCTCCCTCCGCATCGACCGCTACGGGGGTGCGGTGACGGGGCGGCGACGGGATCCGTCGCCGCCCCGTCAGCCTGCGGAGGGTCACTGCTCCACGGCGTGGTAGAGCCGGCTCACGGTTTCGGCCACGCAGACGGGCTTGCCGCCGCTGTCGCTCTCCACGGTGACCGTCACGACCAGCTGCACACCGCCGCTCACCGGCGACACGTCGGCAATGGTGGCGGTGGCGCGTACGGCGGCGCCGACCCGCAGCGGCGCGGGGAAGCGCACCCGGTTCAGTCCGTAGTTGACGCCCATCGCCACCCCCTCGACCCGGTAGAGCCCGCTCGCCAACGCCGGCAACAGCGACAGGGTGAGGTACCCGTGTGCGATCGTCCCGCCGAACGGCCCCGCCGCGGCTCGGACCGGGTCGAGATGGATCCACTGGTGGTCGTCGGTGGCGTCGGCGAAGAGGTCGACGCGGCTCTGCTCGACGCGCTGCCACGGACCGGGCCCGAGGCTCTCGCCGGTCGCGGCGGCCAACTCCTCGAATGAGGTGAAGACTCTCATGCCGGATCTCCCTACAGCTACTAGAAGGCGTTGACGCCGGTGAGCGCACGTCCGATGAGGAGTTGCTGAATCTGACTGGTGCCCTCGTAGAGCGTGGCCACCCGGGCATCGCGCAGATACTTACCGACCGGGTACTCGTCGATGTAGCCGTACCCGCCGAAGACCTGGACCGCGTTGTTGGCCGCGCGGACGGCGGCCTCACTGGCGAAGAGCTTGGCCATCGACGCCTCGGTGGCGAACGGCTGGCCGCGGTCGATCAGGTCGGCGACCTGCCAGACCAGCAGCCGGGCGGCGGCGGTGTCCACCGCGATGGCGGCCAGCAGTTGTTGGACGAGTTGGTGCCCGGCGATCGGCTTGCCGAACTGGGTGCGCTGCCCGGCGTAACCGACCGCCGCGTCGAGGCAGCCCTGGGCGATGCCGACGCACCCGGCGGCCACCGACATCCGACCCTTGGCGAGGGTGGCCAGGGCCAGCCGGAATCCGGCGCCCTCGGCGCCGAGGCGGGCCGTGTCGGGCACGCGCACCTCGTCGAAGCCCAGCTCGCCGGTGGCCTGACCGCGCAGGCCGAGCTTGCCGTGGATTTCCCGCCGGGTCAGCCCGGGGCTGTCGGTGGGCACCAGGAACGCGGTGATTCCTCGGTGCCCGGGGCCGCCGGTGCGGGCGAAGACCAGCGCGACGTCGGCGGTGGTGCCGTTGGTGATGAACGTCTTCGTGCCGGTGAGCAGCCAGTCGGTGCCGTCGCGGACCGCACGGGTGCGCAGGGCGGCCGCGTCCGAGCCGCTGTCCGGCTCGGTCAGCGCGAAGCATCCGAGTGCGCTGCCGGCGCAGAGCCTCGGTAGCCACTCGGCCCGCTGTTCCGCGCTCCCGTGCGCGGCGATCGACTTCGCCACCAGGCCGAGGGAGACCGAGACGATGCCGCGCACCGCCGAGTCGCCCCGGCCCAACTCCTCCAGGACCAGGCAGTACGCGAGGTGGTCGCCGCCGGAACCGCCGTCGGTCTCGGCGATGGTCAGCCCCAGGAAGCCCAGGTCACCGAGCATGCCGACGATGGCGGGGTCGACCGATTCGCGGCGATCCCAGGCGGCGGCGTGCGGCAGCAGCTCGCGGTCGGCGAACTCGGCGGCCAGTTGGCGGACCGCCGCCTGCTCGGCGGAGAGGGTGAGGTCCATGACGCTCAAACTAGCGGTGATAGTTAAACGCGTCCAGACCGGACGTTCACCGGTCTGAGGCCAGACCGACGTGCCGCTCGGCGGTGAACGCGCGGGCCAGCTCGGTCCGCGAACGGATGCCCAGCCGGTGGAACACGTTGCGCAGGTGATGGTCGACCGTACGGGTGGAGAGGAACATCCGGGCGGCGATCTCCCGGTTGGTGGCGCCCTCGGCGACCAGCTCGGCGATCCGCAGTTGCTGGCCGGTCAACAACCGCGCCGCGGGCAGGTCCGGCGGACCGATCGACTCCCCGGCCGCCCGCAGCTCCGTGGTGGCCTGCTCGGCCCAGCACTCCACCCCGAGCAGGCTGAACATCTCGCGGGCCTGGTGCAGGTGCGTCCGCGCGTCACGAGGGCGTCGACTGCGGCGCAGCTCCTGGCCGAAGAGCAGTTCGGTGCGGGCCCGCTCGAACGTGCCGGCCTCGGTCGGGTGCAGGCGCAGCGCCGCCTGGAAGTCCCGTTCCGCCTCGGTGCCGCCCCGAGGGGCGAGCAGTGCGTGACACCGCGCGGAGAGGGCCCGGCGCAACGGGCTCGCGGTGCTGCTGGCCCACCTGTCGAACGCGGCGAGCGCGGCCGTCGCCGCCGGCCGGTGCGCCAGGTGTGCCGCCGCCTCCACCAGGTACGGGGTGGCCATCACCTGCACGAGGATCTGACCTCGACGCGTGCCGAGCCGAGCCAGCGACGCCAACCGCTCCGCGGCCTCGGCGTGCCGGCCGTCGACCAGGTCGAGCACCGCCAGGGCCCACGCGGCGAGCGCGTGCGGGCGGCTGCCCGGCGTCGGCGACTCGCCGATCTCGCGGATCCGCCGCAGGCTGGTCTCCCGATCGGCCCGGATCGCGGCGAGGACGGCGAGCATGCCCAGATGGACGTTGGCGCAGTTGACCTGCCCGGTTGCCCGGGCGACGCGCAGCCCGTCGCGGGAGGTCTCCGCCGCCGCCTCGTGTCGACCCAGCCAGTACTCGGCGACCGCCCGCAGTTCCAACGCCCGCGACAGCATGGACAGCTCACCCCGTTCCCGGGCCAGCTCGACGGCGCGTTCGGCGAGCCGGTGGGCCGCGCCGTCCACGGCCACCAGCAGTCCGGCCGCCGCGGCGCAGCTGAGCGCGGTGGGGGTCAACGCCCAACCGGTCAGCCGGTCGCCCAGCACCACGGCGCGGCGCAGCACGGGCCCGGCTCGCTCGTGGTCGCCCCGCAGGGTCGCGGCCACCCCGGCGATCAGACAGCCCATGACCTCCAGGGCCGGCGGGTCGTCTGGGCGCCGCAACGCCAGCGACCGCCGGCCGACCTCGGCGTACCGGTACTGGTCGCCGGTGAAGCAGACCGCCTCGCCGGCCCGCACCAGCCCGGTCAACGCCAGGGCGCGGTCGGTGCCGTCCACCGCCGCGGCTGCGGCCAGCAGCGTGGCCGACGCACTCGACGCGGTACCGCAGCGCAACTCCAGCTCACCGCGGAGCAGGTCGGCGCGGCCTCGAACGACCGGGTCTACGCAGACCGCGCGGAGGCGGTCGAGCAGCAGCCGGGCCTCGTCGGGTTGCCCCCCGGCCCAGGCGTAGCGGGCTGCGGTCAGCAGACGGGTGGTGGTCAGCCTCGGATGGTCGCTCAGTTCGGCGGCCCACCGCAGGGCCACCGAGGCGGCGGCCCAGCCGTCGGGTCCGCCGACCGCCGCCTGTTCCAGCTCGGCGGCGAGGGCCGGATCGGCACCCGCGGTCGCGGCGGCGAGGTGCATCGCCCGGCGCAGCCGCTGCCCGTCCGCGACCAGCACCTCGGCGAGCAGTCGGTGCGCCGCGCGGCGCTCCGCGAGCGGCGCGCTGGCCGCGATCATCGTGCGGACCAGCGGCTGCGGAAAGGTGACGCCGCGTTGCTCGACGCGTACCAGGCCGGCGACCTCCGCCGGGGCGAGCGCCTCGACCTCGGCGCCGGCGGCCGCCGCGGCCCGGATCACTGTGCCCGGCTCCCCGTCCTCGTCGAGCGCGGCGAGCAACAGCACCCGTCGGGTCTCCGGGGGCAGCCGGTCCAGCCGGGTTCGGTACGAGCGACCCAGCGCTCCGTCCGCCGGTGGCGCGGCGGGCAACGACTCCTCGCCCCGCCACTGCCCTGCGGTGAGCACCTCGGCGAGGTCCACCAGGGCCTGCGGGTTGCCGCCGCCGATCGTGGCCAGCGCGGTCAGGGCCGACGCGGCTGGCCGGTCGGGAAGCCGGTCGCCGCCCTCGCGTTCGGTCAGCCGATCGAGTCGATCGGTGAGGACCGCGCCGCTCTCGTGCTCGGTCAACGCACGCAGCCGGTGCGCCGGTATTCCGTCGAGGTTGGCGGTGACGTCCGCGGTGAGCAGGACGGCGAGCGGCAGGTGCCGCAGTCGGCGGGCCACGAACGCCAGCACCTGCGCGGTCTGCGGGTCCCCTCGGTCGATGTCGTCCATGGTGGCGAGCAACGGCCGGTCCCGGGCGGCGGCGGCGAGCAGCCCGAGCACGGCCATCGACAGGGTCAGCTGCCGGTCGGCCGGGCAGCTCTCCCCGCCCAGTGCGCGCCGTAGCAGTTGGCGCTGCTCGCCGGGGAGCGCGGCGGCCCGGTCGAGCACCGGGTCGACCAGGCGTTGCAGGCCGGCGTACGGCAGGGCGGCCTCCTCGGCGAGCCCGCTGCCGGCGAGCACTGTGCAGCGACTCTCGGCGTGCCGATGGGCGTAGCCGAGAAGCGCCGTCCGGCCCGATCCGGGCTCTCCGCGCAACAGCAGGGCACCGCCGGCGTTGGTCATGCCGTCGAGCAGGCTCCGGACAGCCCGGCACTCGTCGTCCCGGCCACGCAGCACGGTTAGTTGCACTCTTGATGCAGTAACCATGCCTGCCAGTGTTACCCATCGGAAACCGAATGGAAAGAGGGGGCGATATCGGGCCGGGCCGGAATCAGTCGGGCGCGACCTCGGCCAGCAGGGCGCCCACGGTCCGGGCCATCACCGCGCGGGCCTGGTCCACGCCGAGACCGAGCCCGTAGCGCAGCATCGACCAGGCCTGCCAGGTGCTCGCCGCCACCAGGGCGTTGAGCAACTGCTCCCGCCCCGGCCCGGCCTCGGCCAGCTCGACGGCGAAAAGCTCCTCGACCTCGTCGCGGACCCGCTCGATGTGCTTGAGACGGTTGCGGTGCAGCTGTTCGGAGACCGGCTCACGCATCTGGGCGGCCCGCGCCGACGGCGCGATGAGCTGGAGCAGTCGAGCTCGCTGCCGGCAGTACGCGTCGACCCGCTTCGCCAACGGCAGCCCGGTCGAGATCGGCCGGTAGGCGGCGTCCTGCTGGCGGAGCACCTCCGCGCCGCTGGCCTCGAAGAGCGTCTCCATGTCCTTGAAGTTGGTCCAGAGGGTGCGCAGCGAGATGCCGGCCCGCTCGGCGATGCGTTCCCCGGTCGGGCGGAGGTCGCCCTCGGAGATGAGCGCGAGGTGCGCCTCGACGATGGCCGCGCGGGTCCGCTCGGCGCGGGCGGTGCGCCCGTCGACCCGGCCCGCCACATCGACCCCGTCCATCCGCCCTCGCCCCCTCACCGCCACGGCGTCCCCCGACGCACCGCCGAGTCTAGACAGCCGTTGATCAGCGGCTCCGGACGCTCCGCCGACGCCCTCATCCGGCCCGGCCGGTCAGCGAGACGCCGCCGTCGCAGACGATGGTCTGCCCGGTGATCCAACTGGCGTCGTCGGAGGCCAGGAAGGCGACCGCGCCCGCCACGTCCGACGGCAGACCGAGGCGCCCGAGCGGGTACCGCGCGGCGACCTCGGCCTCCCGCCCGTCGTAGAGGGCGGCGGCGAAGCGGGTCTTCACCACGCCGGGGGCGACCGCGTTGACCCGGACCGTCGGCCCCAGCTCCACGGCGAGGCTGGCGGTGAGGTGGTTGAGCGCGGCCTTGCTGACCCCGTAGCAGGCGATGCCGGGCGACGGACCGAGCCCGGCGATCGACGAGACGTTGACGACGCAGCCGCCGCGCTCGCTCATGCCGGCGGCGCAGACCTCCTGCACCCAGCCGAGCGCGGCGACCACGTTCACGTCGAGGATCTTGCGGGCCGCGGCCAGGTCCAGCTCGACCAGCGGGCCGTGCACCGGGTTGATGCCGGTGTTGTTGACCAGCAGGTCCACCGGCCCGAACGCCGCGCTCACCTGGCTGACCGCTGCGACCCGATGCTCGGGATCGTCGGCCCGGCCCGGCACCGACAGGGCGTGTGCCGGACCGCCCAGGGTGGCGACCGCCTCGGCCAGCCCCTCGGGGCGGCGGGCGGTCAGGCCCACCCGCGCGCCTTCGGCGACGAGGCGTTGGGCGATGGCCAGACCGATCCCGCGACTGGCGCCGGTGACGATGGCGACCCGGCCCGCAAGCCGGTCCGAATATGCATTCACGGTGCAGATAGTAGGAGCGTCGATCGGTATCGGTCAACGCCTCCGACGATCGGCCGGCAGGCCACGCGGCAGCACGAGCGCAGCCGTCCGACCGGACGTGGTCAGGCGGGACCACGCCCGGTCGGACGTCGGCGCTGCGGGGCCCTCAGGAGACGGTCGGCACCCCGTTCGCCGGCGGCGCGGCCGGGGTGGCGGTGTACTCGTTGACCGCCCCGTCCGCCTCGTCCGTCTCGTACGCCGGCCCGAAGTAGCTCTGCACTCCCCCACTCACCCGGCTCAGGCGCTGACCGCCGTACCCGGAGTGGTCAGTGGCAGAGAAGCGCAGCGGCACCAGCCCTGGGCCCTGGTAGCCGCCCTTCTGCACGGCGTCCAGCACCTTCTCCCGGGTGAGGTCCTTGCCGGCGGCGAGCAGCACCTGCACGAAGAGGTAGCCGACCGACATGCCGTAGACGGTGTTGCCGTCGAACGGCGCGTCCCCGTTGTGCTCCTTGTTGACCTTCGTGAAGAGCTGGATCCACGGGTTCGCGGTGTCGTTCTGCATCGGGAGGTAGTTGGTGCCGACCATGCCCTCCAGCAGCGGCGCGGCGGCGCCGAGCTGCTTGGCCAGGGTCGGGTGGTCGGCGCCGACGTTGGAGACCAGCCACTGCGGCTTGAAACCCAGCCGTGCCGCAGTGCCGACGGAGAGCGCGGTGAATCCGGGCACTGTGGCGAGCACGACGACCTGGCAGCCGGCCGCCTTGAACGCGCCGATCTGTGGCGCCACGTTGGTGTTGCTGGTGACGTACGTCTGCTTGACCGCAACGGCACCGGCGCCGAGCACCTTCTCCACGCCGGCCAGGCTGTCCCGGCCGAAGTCGTCGTCCTGACCGAGGAAGCAGACCTTCTGGCCGGCCAGGTTCGCCTTCGCGTAGTTGGCGAGGATCTTGCCCTCGACCGTGTAGTCCGGGTTGAACCCGAACGTGCCCGGATACTTGTCCGGCTGGTCCCAGCTGCGGCTGCCGGAGGCGACGAACAGATCGGGCACCCGGTTGCTCTTGAGGAAGTCGAGCACACCGGTGTGCGTCGGCGTGCCCAGACCATTGAGGACGGCGAAGACCTTGTCCTGGAGGACGAGCTGACGGACCACCTGCTGGGTGTTCGCCGGGTTGTAACCGTCGTCCATGATCTTGTAGGTGATCTTGCGGCCGTGCACTCCGCCGTTGGCGTTGACGTAGTCGAAGTACGCCTTCGTCGCCGGGGCGATCTTCGAGTAGCCGGCCGAGGCCGGACCGGTCAGCGGCATGTGGGTGCCGACGACGATCTCGGTGTCGGTGACGCCCGGCACCGACGCCCCGCCGGAGCCGGGGCCGTCGTCGCCGCTACAGCCGGCTGCGGTGATGAGCAGGGCAAGGGTGCTGGCGATCGCGAGGCCGCGATGCGCTTTACGGTGCATGGGAAACACCGACCTTTCTCGGTCCGGTTGTCTGTGGGAACGGTGTGGTGGTGGGGCGCCCGGCCGAGGCCGGACCGAGGACAGCTCAGGAACGCCGGGTCGGCCGCCTGGCCAGTAGCGCCCGGCCGAGACGCGACAGCAGACCCTGCACACCGCCGGGGGCGGCGATCATGACGACGATCAGGGTGAGTCCGAAGATCGCCAGGGGGAGGTTGCCCTCCAGCCGCTGCGCCACCGCGGGTGAGAGCGTGAGCATCTCGGTCACCGAGTGGGTCAGATCGGGCAGGGCGACCAGCAGGACGGCCCCCCACAGCGCGCCGGTCAGTCGACCCAGGCCACCGATCACGACGGCCATCAGCAGGAACAGCGACAGGGTCAGCGAGAACGCCCCGGGTGAGACGCTCTGCGCGAGCACCGCCAGCAGCGCGCCGCCGAGCCCGGCGGTGGCGGCGCTGACCACGAACGCGAGGACCTGGGTGCGGGCCACGTGGATGCCGGCGAGGCGGGCCGCCACCTCGTCGTCGCGGACCGCCCGGAAGGTACGCCCGTACCGGCTGCGGATCAGGTTCGCCAACAGCAGCAACGCGAGCAGGGTGGCCGCGCCGGTGACCCAAAGCTGCCACCGCTCGTAGGGGAAGTACGGGCCGAGCGACAGCGGCGGCGGCTCCACGGGCACCGACAGCCCCTGCTCGCCGTTGAACACGCCGTCGAAGGTGACCGCCAGCGCCGGCACCACAACGGCAACCGCGAGGGTGACCCCGGCCAGATAGGGACCGCGCAGCCGGGCCGCTGCCACACCGACCACAGCGCCGACCGCGACAGTGCTGACGATCGCCGCAGCCAACGACAGCGGCAACAGCCAGCCGCCGGTCATTCCCCGGTCGGCGAACGCGGTCTGGCACAGCGCCACTGTGTACGCCCCGGTGGCCATCAGCGCGCCGTGCCCGAGCGACAGTTGACCGTTGAGCCCGGTGAGGACGGTCAGCCCGGCGGTCGCGCAGAGGTAGGCGGCCACGGTGGCGAGCTGGAAGTTGCGGAACGGCTCGACGGAGTAGCTGACCGCCACCAGCAGCAACCCGGCGGCCAGCACCACGGCGAGGTGGCGCAGCAGTGTGGAGCCGTGTCGCCGGTCGACCGGTCGGCCGCCCTGTTCGTCGAGCTGCTCCTTCGGCGGCAGTGCCGCCCTCGTGGCGCTCACACCCGCCTCGCCGCGACCGGGGCGAACAGCCCACCGGGCCGGACCAGCAGCACCGCCAGCAGCAGTACCAGCACCGCGAGCGGGGTCAGGTCACTGCCGGCGTAGCCGCTCACGTAGGAGAGCAAGAGCCCCACCACCAGCCCACCGACCACCGCCCCCGGTGGACTGTCCAGCCCGCCGACCACCGCCGCTGTGAACGCCGAGACGAACACCAGGTCCATCGCGTGCGGGTGCAGGCCCAGCTCGGTCGGCAGGACCAGCATGGCGGCCAACGCGCCCACCCCGGAGGCGAGCGCCCAACCGAGGGTCAGCATCCCACCGACGTTGACCCCGAGCAGCCGGGAGACCTCCGGAGCGAAGGCCGCCGCGCGCATCCGCAACCCCACCGGGGTACGGGCGAACATCCAGGCCAGGCCACTGACCACCACGCCGATCGTGGCGAAGACGAACAGGTCGTACGGGGACAGCACGGCGACGCCGCCCACGGTGAGGGCGGACCGGCTGAACGGGGCCTCGGCGGGGCGGAACTCGCTGCCGTACACCATGCCGAGCACGGCCTGGATCAGCAGCACCAGCCCGAGCGCGACGATCACCGGGTTGAGCGGTGAGGCGTGATCGACGTGCCGCATCACCGCACGGTCCACCAGCGCACCGAGCAGCAGGCCGGCGACGATCGCGACCACGAAGCCCAGCCAGTAGGAACCGGTCGCGGTGCTGACGGTGTAGGCGACGTACGCGGCGGCGACGGCCATCGCTCCCTGGGCGAAGTTGACGACCCGCGCCGCCCGCCAGATGAGCACCAGGGCCAGTGCGAACGCGGCGTACACCGCGCCCCGGGACAGGCCGTCGACGGTGAGGAAGACGAAGCGGTCCAACAGTTCTCCCTCCGGGGGACGAGGTGGTGGTCAGAAACCGAGGTACGCGTGGCGCAGGTCGACGTCGTCGCGTAGCTGCACCGCCGGGGCGGCGATCACCACCCGGCCGAGGGACATCACGACGCCCTGGTCGGCGACGGCGAGCGCGCTGCGCACGTTCTGCTCGACCAGCAGGACGGTCAGCCCGGTGCGGTCGCGCAGTTGGCGGAGCAGGGCCATGGTCCGGGCGACCACCCGTGGCGCCAGGCCGAGCGACGGCTCGTCCAGCAGCAGCAGACGGGGTCGGCCGACCAGGGCCCGACCGAGCGCGAGCATCTGCCGCTCGCCGCCGGAGAGCTGGTGACCGAGGTGCCGACGGCGTCGGGCCAGCGGCTCGAAGAGCTGGTAGACCTCGTCGAGGGCCCGCCCGGCGTCGGCCCGGTCGCGTCGCCACAGCCCGCCCAGTCGCAGGTTCTCATCGACGGTCAGCTCGCTGATCACGCCCCGGCCCTCCGGGACGTGCGCCATGCCGCGTCGGACGAGCTGTTCCACCGGCGTACCGCGAAGGTCCTCACCGGCCAGCAGGACCTGGCCGGCGGCCGGGCGGATCATGCCGGAGAGCGCGCGCAGGAGAGTGGTCTTGCCGGCGCCGTTGGCGCCGACGACCGCGGCGATGGTGCCGGCCGGAACGGTGAGGTCGATTGCCCGCAACACGGGCGCGGCACCGTAGCCGGCGACCAGCCCCCGCACGACGAGCAGGTCGGTCGCGGTCATTGGGAGGCCTCCTCGACGGTGGCACCGAGGTACGCGTCGGTGACCGCGGGGTCGTCGCGGATCTCGTCCGGGGTGCCGGCGGCGATGACCCGGCCGAAGTCGAGGACCACGAGCTCGTCGCAGACGGCCATCACCAGGTCCATGTGGTGCTCGACCAGGAGCACGGCGCAGGGGTCGGTGTCCCGTCGGGGCAGTTGCCGGACCAGCTCCGCCAGCTCGGCGATGTCGTCCGCCCCGAGGCCACCGGCCGGCTCGTCGAGCAGGAGCAGCCGGGGCCGGGCGGCGAGCGCGCGGGCCAGGGCGACCCGCTGGCGTACGGCGAAGGGCAGGGTGGTCGGCGCGGCCTCGGCGTGCTCGGCGATGCCCAGCTCGTCGAGGATGGCCAGGGCGTCCCCGCGGAGCCGGCGCTCGTCGCGGTCACTGGCCGGCAGCCCGAGCAGCGCCGGGACGAAGCCGGCACGGGCGGTGTGCGAAGCGCCGGTCATCACGTTCTCCAGCACGCTCAGCCCGGCGAAGAGCCCGGTGCCCTGCAGGGTCCGGGCGATGCCGAGCCGGGTCAGCCGGTGCGGCCGTGGCCGCAGCGGCCGGCCGTCGAGGGTGAGTGAACCCGTCTCCGGTGCGACGAAGCCGCAGATCACGTTGAACAGCGTGGTCTTGCCGGCGCCGTTGGGCCCGATGACGCCCACCACCCGGTTGGGTGGCACCCGCAGGGACACGTCGTCGAGGGCGGTGAGGCCGCCGAAACGGACGCCGATGTGGTGCAGTTCGAGGCCGCGCTCCATCACCCATCCCTCTGTCGTGGCGGGTGTTTATTTACACTCGCAGTGTACGTTTCTCGGGTTTGGCGTCAAGACCTTCAATGCCCCCTTTACGCACGTGGACGGGGCGGCCGCCAGCAGCGACCGCCCCGTGACCGCCGTCAGGCGCTGGGACAGGTGTTGCGGTACTCCTGGATCTGCGAGCCGCTCGGGCCGGGGCAGAGGAACTGCTCGTAGCGGGTGTCGTCGTCGACGAACCGCTTCAACCAGGCCACCATCTGCCGGGCGGTCGGCGTGTTCGTGGTCTGCGGGAAGAAGTGGCTCGCCCCGTTCAGCTCCAGGTACGCCTTCTCGGCGGAGGCCGGGATGCTGTTGTAGAACGGCACCGAGTGCGACGAGACCGGCGCGACGGAGTCGCTCTCGCCACCGACGATCAGCGTGGGCACCCGCAGCTCGGACCAGCTCTTGTCCAGGTTCCACGGTGCCAGCGGCACCGCGGCCTGCAACGACGGCCGCGACGAGGCCGCCTCCAGGCTGCCCCCGCCACCCATGGAGTGGCCGGCCACCGCGAGCCGACTGCTGTCGATCCGGGTGCGCACCGAGCTGCGCTGGGTGAGGTAGTCCAGCGCGGCGAGCAACTGCCGGCCCCGGCTGTCCGGCTGGTCCAGCCGACTGTTGGTTTCGATGCCGATCACCACGAAACCGTGCGAGGCGATGCGTGGTCCGAGCCAGCTGATGCTGGACCAGGCGGCGGTGTAGCCGGGCGAGATGGCGATGGCGCCGAAGGTGCCCTCGCTGGTGCTGGTCGGGTAGTAGATGACGCCGCCGCCGAAGCCGGTGACGCTCAGCGAGGACACGCTCTGCGAGGACGTCGCGAACGGGCCACGGCTGGCCTCCAGGATCGCCGTGGTCGGGGCGGGGCCCCGCTCGTACGGGCCGGCGGCCTGGGCGGCGCCGGACGATCCGGCCAGGACGCCGCCGGCGGCCAGGACGGCGGCCAGCGCGAGCCGGGTGGCACGGGCTGCGACGGAACGGGGACGGGTGGTGGTTGGTGAGGACACGTCGGGCACTCCCTAAAGTCGAGGGATATCGACGTGTGTCAGTTTTGGCTGCTCCGCCGATCCCGGCATCGGCGAAATCACCAGTCCCGGCGCAGGATGCCGAGATCAGTCGTGTTTCGACCCTCTGACCTGGGGTAGCAGGGCAGGCGCCGGCCCGCACACGCGCCATGGAGAGGTTCTTTCAGTGGATTCCAGCAAGCCCGCCGAGGCGGTCAAGAACGTCGTGAAGACCGCCTCAGGAAAGATCGCCGATGCCCTCACCCCGGACGTCCCCGGCGCGCCGGGGAGCGCGCCACCGCCGCTTGAGGAGCCGACGACGCCGCACGACCCGCTGCCGCCGAAGTCGGAACAGGGGGCACCGCAGACGCGCACGCCGACCGGCGCGGAGACCGGCGCGCCGACGATCGCGAACGGCCAGCAGGGGGCCTACCTCACGACCGCGAACGGGGCGCGGCTGCGCGACACCGACCACTCGCTCAAGGCCGGCCCGCGCGGCCCGGTGCTCCTCCAGGACCACCACCTACGCGAGAAGATCACGCACTTCGACCACGAACGTATTCCGGAGCGCGTGGTGCACGCCCGGGGTGCCGGCGCGCACGGTGTGTTCACCGCGTACGGCACCGCCGAGGCGGTCACCCGGGCCGGCTTCCTCAAGAAGGGACGCGAGACCGACGTCTTCGTCCGGTTCTCCACGGTGCTCGGTTCGCGGGGTTCGGCCGACACGGTCCGCGACACCCGTGGCTTCGCCACGAAGTTCTACACCGACGAGGGCACCTTCGACCTGGTCGGCAACAACATCCCGGTCTTCTTCATCCAGGACGCGATCAAGTTCCCGGACATCATCCACGCCGGCAAGCCGCACCCCGACCGGGAGATCCCGCAGGCGCAGAGCGCCCACGACACCTTCTGGGACTTCGTGTCGCTGCACACCGAGGCGCAGCACCACACCATCTGGAACATGTCCGACCGGGGCATTCCGCGTTCGTACCGGACGATGGAGGGCTTCGGCGTGCACACCTTCCGCCTCGTCAACGAGGCCGGGGAGACGGTGCTGGCCAAGTTCCACTGGAAGCCGAAGCTGGGCGTGCACTCGCTGACCTGGGAGGAGGCGCAGCTGATCGGCGGCATCGACCCGGACTTCCACCGCCGCGACCTCTACGACGCCATCGAGGCCGGCGCGTACCCCGAGTGGGAGCTGGGCATCCAGGTCTTCCCGGACACTCCCGAGGAGACCTTCGCCGGCATCGACCTGCTTGACCCCACGAAGATCGTGCCGGAGGAGCTGGCCGAGGTACAGCCCATCGGGCGGCTGGTGCTCAACCGGACGCCGACGAACTTCTTCGCCGAGACCGAACAGGTCGCCTTCCACCTCGGTCACCTGCCCCCGGGCATCGACGTCACCAACGACCCGCTGTTGCAGGGCCGGCTCTTCTCGTACGTCGACACGCAGCTCACCCGGCTGGGCGGGCCGAACTTCACGCAGATCCCGATCAATCGCCCGCACGCGGCTGTGAACGACATGCTGCGCGACGGCTTCCACCAGCACGCCGTGCACGCCGGCGTCGCGCCGTACCGACCGAACTCGCTCGACGGCGGCAACCCGTTCCCCGCCGGGGACGCCGAGCACGCCTTCGTCGACGTGCCGGTCACTGTCGCGCAGGCACCGAAGGTACGCGCGAACCCGGCCTCGTTCGACGACCACTACAGCCAGGTCCGCCTGTTCTGGCTGAGCATGTCGCCGGTCGAGAAGGAACACATCATCCGGGCGTACACCTTCGAGCTGGGCAAGTGCTACCACCAGACGATCAAGGAGCGTCAGCTGCAGAGCCTCGCCAACATCGACCCGGTGCTGTGCGAGCAGGTCGCCACCGGCCTGGGCCTGCCCGCACCCCAGCCGACCGTGCCGCTCCCCGACGTCACGCCCAGCCCGGCGCTGTCGCAGGTCGGTCGGGAGTGGCCGAGCGACGGCCGGATGGTCGGGATCGTCGTCGACCCCGACGGCGACCTGGAGGGCGTCGACGAGGTCCGCAGGGCCGTGTTCAGCGCCGGCATGGTGCCGCTGCTGATCGCCCCCCACGGCGGCATGGTGGGCGACCTGCCGGTGCAGCGCACCTTCGCCACCGGCCGGTCGGTCGAGTTCGACGCAGTCCTGCTGGCCGGAGCGCCGGCACCCGCACCGGATGCCCTGCCCGCCCGCGACGCCAAGGCGGGCACACCGGCCCCGGCCACCGTGGACCCCCGCGTGCTGCTGCTCGTCGAGGAGTCCTGGCGGCACGCCAAGGCGATCGGCGCCTGGGGCGCCGGCGTCACAGTGCTGGAGCAGGCCGGCGTCGCCGGCACCCCGGGCGTCGTGGCGGCGGGCTCGGGCGCCGAGGCGCTGACCGCGGTGCAGCAGTTGATGGCCGCGCACCGGGTCTGGGAACGGTTCCCCGCCGCGGTCGCCTGATCCAACCACCGACGAGGGCCGTCCTCCGCACCACAGGGAGGACGGCCCTCGTCCGTGTCCGGGCGCTATCGCCGGGTCCACTGCAGGTGGCTCGTGCCGGCGCTACAGCTGCGCTGCTCGATCATCGCGCCGTTCGCGGTGCTCTGGCCGACAGTGCCCAGGCACAGTCCGCTGTGCGCGTTGACGAGTTGCCCGGCCTCGTTCAGGGTGAACTGTTGCGCCGGGGTCGTGTTGCAGGTGGTGAGCTGGATCGCCGCCCCGGCGTCGCTGGACGCGGAGAGCACGTCCAGGCAACGCCCACCCAACTGCACGCTCCTGTCCGACCGCATCGACCAGAGCTGGTGGGAGGCGCGATCGTCCCGACAGTCCCAGATCCCGAGCCGGACCGGGTCGGGTGAGTCCGGCGCGCTGACGTCCAGGCACCGCTTGCTCGCCACCCCGACGAGCCGGTTGCCCGACCGCGCCGGGGACACGCTCGGAGTCGGTGACACTCGACGGTCCGGCGTGGCGGACGGGGTCGCCCCGCCCGCCGTCGACGCCGGCCGGAAGCCCGCGGTGACCTCCCGGAACGCGTCCGCCCCGGCCACCGCCCAGGCGGACTCGGGTGTCAACCAGGCGATGCTGTAGCCCAGGCGCTCACCCGTCGTGAAGGCGCGCTGGCGCCCGCGCATCGCGGTACCCGCCTCGCTGGTGTAGACCCACTCCAGGTCGGCAGCCTTGACCTGGTAGTTGACGGCGATCAGCTCGATCCGGCGGTAGTCGCGGTACCGCCCACTGACGGCCGGTCCGCCCAGTTCGGCCAACGGGTCGCTGCGTGGCGAGCCGGTCCGGCTGACGACCAGCATCCGTTCGCCACCCGGCTCGTGGAGTTCGACCCGCTGCCCGCGTCGGACGATCTGCCAGTCGCGCGGCGCCGGCATCGAGAAGCCGCTGCTGTCCCGGTAGACCGACCACGAGATTGGCTGGAGCGCAGCGGTCGTCGGTGCGGCACCGGGCGTCGACGGCGTACCCGGCACGGCGGCGTCCACCAGCTCGGCCTCTCCCCCGGCCGGCCGTGACGCACGGCGGGTGGCCAGCGGAACCGCTACCGCCAGGCCGAGCGCGACCACTGCCGCGAGACCACCGAGGACCCAGGTCCGCCGTCGGCGGGCCGGTCCCCGACCGGCACGATCCGCCGCCACCGGGGCCGACGACCGGGGTACGCCGGGCGCGCCGACCGGATGGGCCGTGACCGCCGCTGGTGCGGGCGCCGGACGCCACGTCACCGCGATGGGCGGCCGCGGTGTGCCGTCCAGCGCCGCCCGGAGCAACTGCTCGGCCGCGTCGGCGTCCACCCGCTCGGCCGGGTCCTTGCGCAGCAGACCGGCCAGCACCGGTGCGAGCGGTCCCGCCCGTCGCGCCGCGGGTGGGGGCTCGGTGACCAGCGCGGTGAGGCTCATCAGACTCGACGGCCGGGCGTACGGCGACTGGCCCTCCACGGCGGCGTACAGGGTCGCGCCGAGCGACCAGAAATCCCCCTCCGGACCCACCGTGCCCCGCATGGCCCGCTCGGGAGACACGTACGCGGGCGAGCCGAGCACCACACCGCTGAGGGTCAGGTTCACGTCCTCGACGGCAGTGGCCAGGCCGAAGTCGGTGAGCACGATCCGGTCGTCCGCGCCGACGAGGATGTTGGCCGGTTTGACGTCGCGGTGCATGATCCCAGCGCGGTGGGCGGCGCGCAGCGCGCCGAGCACGGCCAGCCCGATCTCGGCCGCCCGCACCGGCGGGACGGGACCGTCGGTGGTGATGGTGTCGTGCAGCGAACGGGACGGCACGTACTCCATCACGATCTGCGGGTCGCCGTCGGCGCTCAACAGCACATCGAAGACCCGGACAACGTTGACGTGGTCGAGTTGCGCAATTGCCCGAGCCTCCCGAAGTGACCGGACCCGCAATTCCTGTCGCGCCTCAATGGTCAGGCCGGGGGGCGGAACGATTTCCTTGATGGCGACGTCCCGTTGCAGCATTCGGTCGCGGGCTTTCCACACTCGACCCATTCCGCCCTGGCCGATGAGCTCGACGACGTCATACCGATCGGTAACAAGAAGCGGTAACATCTGCGACACCCGGAGAGGCTACCTGGCACGCCGTCGAACAATTTCCGGCAGTCGAAGCGAACCGCCATATGTGATCCGGCTCATCCCCGCCGGCAACGTCGTTCGTGGAGCCGAAGCCGGCGCGGGCGCACCATTGATCCCCCAGGAATTGGCCAGTCGTTCACAATGGCCGCCCGCACCCCTCGTGGCGGAATCAGCCGATGTCGGCCAACCGGGGCAGCACCTCGTCGCCGAGCCGCTGCGCGAACTCGACCGGGTGCCGATCCGGTGTCACCTGCACCTCGCTCACTCCGAGCGCGGCGTACTCGGCCACCTCGGCGAGAAACGCGTCGGTGTCGTCCAGCGGCGCCTGCGAGGCGACCACCGTCTTCTCGATGGTGTCGTAGTCGCGGCCCTCGGCGGCGCAGTGCCCGCGCAGCACATCCAGCTTGCGCGCGACGTCGTCGATGCCGCCACGGCCGAACAGGTTGCAGGCGTCGGCGTACCGGGCCACCAATAACAGGGTCTTCTTCTCGCCGCCGCCACCGATCATGATCGGCGGGTGCGGGCGGCTCAACGGCTGCGGCGAGTTGATGGTCTCGGCGAGCTGGTAGTGCTGCCCGTTGAACGGGCCGTCGTCGGCACTCCACATCTGAAGGCAGATGCGCAGCGTCTCCTCCAACCGCTCGAACCGCTCGGCCACCGGGACGACCGGCACGCCCAACCCGAGCTGCTCCCGCTCGTACCAGGAGGCGCCGATGCCGAGGCGGGCCCGGCCGCCGGAGAGCACGTCGAGGGTCGTCACGGTCTTGGCGAGCAACCCCGGGTAGCGGTACATCACGCCGGTGACCAGCACGCCCAGTGTCATCCGCTGGGTCATGGCCGCGACGTAGCCGAGCGTGGTGTACGCCTCCAGCATCGGCTCCTCGGCCGCGAACACCGCGTCCATCTGGAAGAAGTGGTCCATCACCGTGAACGACGCGACGCCGGCCTGCTCGGCGACTGTCGCCGTCTGCGCCAGGGTCGGTGCGATCGCGGCGGGGTCGGCCGGGGTCGAGTAGTTCCAGTAGTGCAGCCCGAGCTTCATGTTCGGCACCTCCGCAACGAGCCTAGTGCCGCCCGGCGTCCGCCGGGGGCGGCTCGGAACCGCCCACGGATCGGGTCCGGCGGCGTCCATTACCAACTCATGACAATTCGTGGATCACGTGCGGATATCCGGCTGGCAGCTTTCGGTGAGTGATCCGACAGCTGACCGAGTCCCGGCCCGCCGAGCTGGAGCCCGACGCGACGCGCGTCCGGTTCCGCCACCGCCAACGGACCGGACCCACGCCTGCCTCCGCGCCCGCGCGCGCCGCCGGATCGCACCGGGCGGAGTGGGCCGATGCCGCGAAGGGCGTCTGCATCATCCTCGTCGTCCTGTGGCACGTCGTCGTGAAGGACTACCTCCAGATCGACTGGCACATCGGCGTACCGGTGCCGGGCTTCTGGGGAACCCTGGGTGAGCAGTTCCTCCCGCTGCGGATGCCGCTGTTCTTCACCATCTCGGGCGTCTTCGCGGCGAACGCCGCCCAGCGGCCGTGGCGGGTGGTCGCCCGCAGCCGGATCGCCGGGTTCCTCTACCTGTACGCCGTCTGGCTGCTGATCCACACGGTGGTCCTCGCCGCCGCGCCGGGACTGCCGACCGACCGGGCCACCTCGGCGCTCGGCCTGCTGCAGCAGCTCACCATCACGCCGTCCAACCTCTGGTACCTGTACGCCCTGGCGCTGTACTTCACGATCGCCAAGGCGACCCGCAGGCTGCCCCGGGCGCTGGTCCTGGTCCCCGCCGCCGCGCTGTCCGCCGTCGCCGCCGCCGGCCTGCTCGACACCCCGGGCAACCGCGCCGGCCTCTACCAGAACCTGGTCTTCTTCCTCGCCGGCCTGTACCTGCGGCCGCAGATCCAGCGGTGGGCCGCCACCGCAAGCCGCCGCCGGCTGTTGCTGACCTCGGGTGGCTACGTCCTGGCGCTCACCGCGATGGCGGTGACCGGCGCCCAGCAGTGGTTCGGGGTGTGGCCGGCAGTGTCCGTGGTGGCAGTGATCTTCGGCATAACCGCCGCTGCCCGGCTGTCGCGGTGGTCGGCGCTGAGCAGACCACTGGCTAGGCTCGGCCGCATCACCCTGCCGATCTACGTCATTCACATGCCGGTCCTGGCCCTGCTGCACCGGCTGTTGCTGGTACCGGTTTCCGGGCTGGGTGGGTCCGCTCAGGGCCTGATCGTGCTCGGTTATCCGATTCTGCTGAGCGGGCTGGTGATCGGCCTGAGCCTGGCCGTTCACCGCGGGCTGCTGGCGGTTCGCGCGGGCTGGCTGTTCGCGCTGCCCGGCACGCGCCGGGTGGAGGCGACCGGATGAGCGCCCTCGCCGAAGCCCTGATCGACCTGGACGCGATCGCCAGCAACGTGCGGACTATCGCGTCGGTCACCGGCACCGGACTGATGGCCGTGGTGAAGGCCGACGGGTTCGGCCACGGCGCGGTGCAGGTGGCCCGGGCCGCGCTGCGCGCCGGCGCCTCCTGGCTGGGAGTGACCTCCTCGGCCGAGGCGCTGACCCTGCGCAAAGCGGGTGTGACAGCGCCCACCTTGAGCTGGCTGCACGGCCCGAATGACGACTTCGGTATGTTGATCAAGGGTGGCGTCGACATCGGCGTGTCCACGACGACGCACCTGCACGCCGTCGCCGACGCGGCCCGTCTGCTCGGCGCACCGGCAATGGTGCAGCTCAAGGCGGACACCGGGTTGTCCCGCAACGGGGCCGCCGGGGACGACTGGCCCGAGTTGGTCGGTTGGGCCCGCAAGTACGAACGAGAGGGCGGGATCCGGGTGCGCGGGGTGTGGTCCCATCTCGCCGACGCCGACCTGCCGGGCGCCCCCGCGCTCACCCGTCAGGTGGCGATCTTCGAGGAGGCGCTGCGGACCGCACGGTCGGCTGGCCTGGACCCCGATCTCGTCCACCTGGCCAACTCGGCGGCCGCGCTCTCCGCACCACGGACCCGCTTCGACCTCTGCCGGATCGGGATCGCCCTCTACGGCGTGGACCCGTTCGGCGTGAGCGGTCCGGGCGAGTTCGGGCTGCACCCCGCGATGACCCTGCGAACGAGCGTGGTCAACGTCAAGCGGGTGCCGGCCGGCACTGGCGTCTCCTACGGGCCCGAGCACGTGACCGGCACACCGACCACGCTGGCGCTGCTGCCGCTCGGCTACGCCGACGGGCTGCCCCGGGCCGCGGGTGGCCGTGCCTCGGTGTGGCTCGCCGGCCGGCGGTGCCCGATCGTCGGGCGCATCGCCATGGACCAGTGCGTGGTCGACGCCGGGGATCTTCCCGTGACGATCGGCGATCCGGTCGTGGTGTTCGGCCCGGCCGAGGGTGACCAGCGCCCTCCGACGGTCGTCGAGTGGGCCCGCTGGGCCGACACCAACCCACACGAGATCTTGACCGGCATCGGGGCCCGGGTGGCCCGCGAGTACCTCCACGGAAGGGCACGGAACTCATGACAACCCGACTGGCAGTGCTGTACGGCGGGCAGAGCGGCGAGCACGAGGTGTCCTGCCGCTCGGCGGCGAGCATCCTCGCCCACCTGGACCGTGAGCGGTACCAGGTCACCGAGGTGCTCATCGACCGCGACGGCGGGTGGCACGTCGGCGGCCGACCGACGCCCCTGCCGGCGGCGTTGCGCGTCCTGCGCGCCCAGGACGTGGTGTTCCCGGCCCTGCACGGCCCGTACGGCGAGGACGGCACCGTGTCGTCGTTGCTGGAATGGCTCGGCGTGCCGTACGTCGGCAACGGCGTCTTCGCCAGCGCCGCCGGCATGGACAAGGGGGTCACCAAGCGGCTTCTCGCGGCGGAGGGCCTGCGGGTCAGCCCGGGGGTGACCCTGCGTCCCGGCGAGGCCCTGTCGCCCGAGGACCAGCGTCGGCTGGAACTGCCGGTCTTTGTCAAGCCGGCCCGGGCCGGGTCGAGCCTGGGCGTCGTCAGGGTGGACGACTGGGCGGGAGTTCCCGCCGCGCTGGAGCAGGCCCGCCAGGTCGACCCGAAGGTGCTCGTCGAGCAGGGGGCGCGGGGACGCGAGATCGACGTGGCCGTCCTCCAGCACCCGGACGGCCGGGTGCAGGCCGGCCCGCCGCTGGAGATCCGGGTGACCGGCGCCGGCTTCTTCGACTACGACGCGAAGTACGACGGCGGGGCGATCTTCCAGATTCCCGCCCCGCTCGACGCGGCGACCACCGAGGTGCTTCAGGACCGTGCGATTCGCGCCTTCCAGGCCCTCGACTGCCGTGGGCTGCTGCGGGTCGACTTTTTCCTGCCCACCGAGGGGTCGCCCGAGCCCATCGTGAACGAGGTCAACACGTTCCCCGGCTTCACCGCCGCGTCCCAGTTCCCGCAGATCTGGCAGCAGGCCGGCATCGGCTTCGCCGCTTTGATCGACATCCTGATCGCCGGCGCGCTGGCCGACCAGGACCACGGCCGCCACAGCGGGTTGCCCCGGCCGGCCCGAGCGGTCGACCACCTGGTGTGAGTCGGCGGTCGTGCGCGGTCACCTGATCGGGCACGCCCGAGGCCCTCGGACGCCGTCCGACCCGACGATGGTGACGGTGGTGGCGGTGTTCGCCGCGCTGACCTGCGCCGCGGCGGCGACCGTCGTGCAGATGATCTGGTCGGCCGCGTGCGCTGACAACGCCTGCGCGGCGATGTTCGCCCGCACCGTGAGGTCACCGGACCGACCGGCTCCCGCCGTCACCGTGACCGGGTCGAGCCCGGCCGGAACGTCGCTGGTGAAACCCTGGGCGCGTTCGTTCTCCTGCGGACCGGCCGCGAGCAGCGAGAGCGCGGCGGCGGGCGACGGGTCCGTGGTGACCGGGCGGAGGACCAGCACCAGTTCGCCCTGTGCGAGAAGATAGACCCAGGTGCCCTGGGCGGGGCCGCTGATCGGCGGGCGACCGGTGATGACCGCGCTGGGGCGTACCCCACAGCCCGCCGCGAGCAGCGTCAGAAGCAGTCCGCTGGCGAGCAGCGCGCGGCCCGTCCGTCGGCCGGTCACCGGGCACCTCCGGTGTCCGCCGTTTCGCGGGGCAGTCGGAGGGTGAACACCGCGCCGCCGTGGGTGCCGTTGCCCGCGACGAGGCTCCCCCGTCGCTCGCCGTGACGGTGCAGGCGCGCGTTCTCCCAGGAGATGGCGAGACCGAGGCCACTGCCCTCGGAGCGGGTTCGCGCGGTGTCGGCCTTGTAGAGGCGGTCGAAGACGTGCGGCAACACCTCCGGGTCCAGTCCGGGCCCCCGGTCGGCCACCTCGATGGTGACCCAGTCCGGGTCGGCGCTGAGTCGCACCGACACCGGCTCGGCACCGTGCCGGAAGGCGTTGCCGACCAGGTTGGCGACGATGACGTCCAGTCGGCGGGGGTCGAGTCGAGCCACGACGCCAGGTGGCAACTCCGTTCGTACCCGGTCCAGCCAGCCGCGGATCCGCAGGGTCGCGGTCACCGCCGCGGCCACGTCCACGTCGTCCAGGGCGAGCCGCGCGGTGCCGGAGTCGAACCTGCTGATCTCGATGAGGTCGTTGACCAGCTGGGTGAGGTTCTGCGTCTCCTGGCTGACCAGCCGGGCGGCCCGGCCCGCGTCCCCGGGCAGGTGTTCCGCCTCCTCGTCGAGCACGTCGGTGACCGCCGTCATCGCGGCCAGCGGTGTCCGGAGTTCGTGCGAGACGTCGGCCACGAAGCGGCGCGCGTCGGCTTCCAACCGCCGCAGCTCGCCGACCTGCCGCTCCAACGTGCCCGCGGTGTCGTTGAAGGTCCGTGCCACATCCGCCAGCTCGTCGGCGCCGCGGACCGTCAACCGGGTGCTCAGATCGCCCTCACCGAGGCGGCGCGCAGCCCGGCTGAGGTCGCGGACGGGTCGCAGGACTCCGCGGGCGGACAGCAGGGCCAGCAGGACGGCGAGGACCAGGGACAACCCGCCGGTCAGCCACGCCCTGGTGGCGAGCTGGTCGATGCTCTGCTGCTCGGGCACGAGATTGCGCACCGAGTAGACCTCCACCCCGGACGGGCGGGACGTGCCGTCCGGGCGGTCCAGCGCCAACTGGGTACCGATGAGCAGCGCGGGCTGTCCGGCGAGTAAGACCCGCTGCCAGGCGATGCGACCGTCACGGACCTCCTGCCGCAGCTCCGGGGTGAGCGGGTCGGTGATTTCGGAGCCCCCCTGTGCCCGCATGTCCCGGTAGAGGACCACCGCGAAGCTCTCCCGGTCGCTGAGGCGCTGGGCCAACAGTTCGAGGTCGTCCTGGGTCGGCGGAAGCTGGGCGATCGGGTAGACCTTGGTGAGCTGGTCGGTCAGCGACATCACCGCGGCGTCCTGCGCCTGCTGCAGGATGACGTTCCGAGCCTGGAAGTAGCTGCCACTGGCCACCGCCACCGTCGTGGTGACGCCCAGCAGCGCGAACGCCAGGACGAGCCGGACCCGTAGACCCGAGACCCACGCGCCGACCCGGCGCCACTGTGTCACAGCGGCCCGAACCGGTATCCGAAACCACGCACGGTCTGGATGTAGACCGGTGCCGACGAATCGACCTCGATCTTGGCGCGTACCCGCTGGACGCACGCGTCCACGAGTCGCGAGTCGCCGAGATAGCCGTGCTCCCACACGGCCTCCAGCAGCTGCTGGCGGCTGAGCACCTGGCCCGGCGTGTGCGAGAGTTCGAGCAGCAGCCGCAGCTCCGTCGGGGCGAGGCTGACCGGCGTTCCGTCCTTGCTGACCACCAGCGCGGCCCGGTCGATGGTCAACGCGCCGTGCTGCTCCAGGCCGGCCCGGTCGCCGCCGCGCCGCGAGTCGCCACCGGTCCTGCGCAGCACCGCGCGGATGCGGGCCTCCAGCACCCGGGCCTGAACGGGCTTGACCACGTAGTCGTCGGCGCCGGCCTCCAGGCCCGCGACCACGTCCATGTCGTCGTTGCGGGCGGTGAGCATGATGATCGGCAGGTCGCCGAGCTGCCGGATCCGGCGGCAGACCTCGAACCCGTCCATCCCGGGCAGCATGAGATCGAGGACCACGACATCGGACGGGGTCGTGCGCAGCCGCTCCAACCCCTGCTCACCGGTGCCCACGGCATGCACGGTGTGGCCCTGTCGGGTGAGCGCCAACTGCAGTCCGTCGCGCACCGTCTGGTGGTCCTCGATCAACAGCACCTGGGACATGTCGTCAAGTATCCCATCATGAGATCTTTCGGGTTTCGGTCGTCGGCCGTGGCTGCGCGGGGTTCCGTGGGGAGAGCGGCACCGCGAAATCCGTCGAACGCACCAGGAACACCACAGCGCCCACCAGGAACATCGTCGACGCGGCAGCGGCCACGATGGCGATCAACAAGCCGCGCTGCACCGACGCGGCCAGACCGGGCACGACCACCAGCAGCGCCCAGACCAGCACCACCAGCCCAACCCCCGCCTCGGCCAGCCCGCGCCAGAGGCTGCCGCCGCCCGAACCGCCGGTCGGGTCGCGGTCGCCGGAACGGGCCGCCAACGCGGCCGCGGCCAGGCAGAACACTGTCACCCCCAGCAGTACGCCACCGAGCACGTCGCTGAACCGGTGCCAGCCCGCGATCATCGTGGCGGAGGCGATCACCGAGACACCCACCGCGCCCGGCGCCGCCAGCCAGCGCCGGGCCCACCCGGGCAGGACCAGCATGAACGCCAGCAGCAGGGCGGTCGCCGCCGCGACATGGCCGCTGGGGAAGCTGTTGTGGGTGGTGGAGCTCAGGATCTGCAGATCCGGGCGGGGCAGCTCCGATTTCACCGCGCCGGCCAGCAGCACCGCGCAGACGACAATGCCCACACCGACGACCCCCGCCACCAGCCGCCGGCGGAGCAGACCCACCAGCAGCACCACACCGAGCAGGGCCGCGATGAGGCTCGGGCTGCCGAAGGTGGCCAGCACGGTCTTGGCCGGGCCCACCAGCACGGTCTGCTGCTCGTACCCCCCGCCCCGCTCGGCGCGCGGCAGGAGCACCCCGTCCAGCCACTGCCCGGGGTACGTCCGCACGAAGACGACGGCGGTGAGGGTCAGGGCAACCAGACCGGACAGCGCCGCCGCGAGCAGTCGGAGCCCCAGCGGCACCGCGGCGCGAGCGTGCGGCAGCGGTCGCGCCGGACCGGGCGTCGACCGCCCGACGGAGTACAACGATCCGATGGACATGGCGACCATGCTCGCCCCGGCAGGTCCGTACCCCGTCCTCGGATTGTCTTGGTTCTGTCACAACCACCCCCGCCGCTTCCGGAAAAGCGGATCGTCGGCGGTGGGCCGGGGGGACCTGGACGGCGCGGCGGGATTCACGTGCTTACATGCGACCAGGTTTTACCCAGCCGAGATCAGTCACCACTAGGGTCAGGACGCCGATCGATGTTTCGGTCGGCGGTGCGAAAAATCCATCCGGAGTGAGTTGGGGAACCGGAAGGTGTTGGCAAATGCAGGGAATTCCAGTGGCCAGCCTGGTCATCGGCATCGCATCTTCGCCGGCCGAGCGGCGACATCTGGCCCGGCTGCTCGGTGGCAGTGACGCCTTCCTGATCGTCTCGACCGTCGACCAGGCACGAGAGTTCCTCGGGGTGGTCGAGGCGCCTGCCGCCCCGGCTCCCCCGACCACTGTGGCGCTCGCCGAGGTGGCGCCGAGCCCACAGCCACCGCCACCGGATCTGGCCGTCGACTCCGACCGCCGGGTGCTGCGCTGGCGCGACCAGGAGATCGACCTGACCCGGCTGGAGCATGACGTCCTGCTCTGCCTGGTGCACGCGCCCGGGCAGGTCTGGACCTACGAGCGCCTGCACCTCGAGGTCTGGGGCAACCGGCACCTCGGCCGGGGCTCCGACATGCACTCGGTGATCCGCCGGGTGCGCGGCAAGCTCGCCAGTCTCAACGCCACGGCGACGATCCACTCGGTACGCGGCGTCGGCTTCCGGCTCGCTCCCGTCTGATCACCCGGGGCGCGGTCCGGCCCGCCTGGTCGGGGACCAGGCGGGCCGGATTTTTTCGGCTAGTGCTCAAGCATCAGCACTTGATGGGTGCCAACCCGAAGTTCTCCACGGTCGGAGTGGCGGTGTCGATCCGGGTCTGACGGGTCTGCGGCTTCCAGCCGTCCTTGGCCACGATCATCGTGAGCGGGTTGTTGCGGCGGTCCACCCAGTAGGCGTACTTGCCCTCGGCGTCGGTGGCGAAGGTGTACGACGCCGCCCACGAGTCGACCTGCACGACCGCGCCGGTGAGCGGCGAGGTCGCACCCTGGCAGCTGGTGCCGGTGACCGTACCCATGAGCTTGCCCCAGGTCTTCGGGGGGTTCGCGGTCATGGTCACCGCGACCGGTGCCACCGAGTACGGGGTGTTCTCGGAGATCGCGACCGCGCCGGAGTAGGTGCCCGGCTGGTCCACGTTCGCCGTCAGACCGACGGTGACAGTGACCTTCGCACCCGGTGCGAGGGTGACAGCCGACTTGTCGATGGTCATCCAGCTGACGTCGGCCGCCGACTCGGAGCATCCCTCGAAGCCCGGGAGCACCTCGCTGTCCGGAGCCGCGTTGAAGCTGCCGGACGAGCCGCCGATCTTGTAGAAGCCACACGCCGCGCCGCCGCGGTACCGCGCGGTGTTGGAGTTGGGCAGGTTTGACCAGGAACCGGCGGCCGGGTCGAAGGCGAAGCCGGCGTTGCTGATGGCCCCACCCTGCGAGCCACCGACGACGAGGAGCTTGCCGCTGGCGACGGCGTACGAGCTGGCCCAGTTGTCGGCCGGCGCGTCGGCGATGGCGGTCCAGGTGTTGGCCCCCGGGTCGAAGGCGTAGCTGGACTTCTGCGCGGCGGAACCGTCGTTGCCGCCGGTGCAGTAGAGGACGCCGTCGATCCCGCCGCAGGAGGCGAAGGCCACCGACTTCGGGTAGTTGGCCATCGTCTCCCACTTGTCACCGGTGGGGTCGTACCGGACGACGCTGTTCGACATCGGCAGACAGGCGGCCGTGGTGCAGCCACCGACCGCGTACAGCTTGCCGTCGACGACGGCCTGACCGGCCGCGGCCCGCGGTGCCGGGTTGTCGGCCAGCTCGGTCCAGGTGTTGGCCCCCGGGTCGTACGACCAGGTGGCGGAGTCCGGGCCGGCGTCGGCCCAGCCGCCAGTGACAATGATCTTGCCGTTCACCACGCCCGCGGTCACTGCGTTGCGCGCGCCCGGAAGGTCGGCGATCGCCGTCCAGGTCTGCGCGGCCGGGTCGTAGGCGTAGTTCTTGGCGGTGGAGGCCTCACCGTCGCCGCCACCGAGCGAGTACACCTTGCCGTCCAGGTTCACCACCCGGTTGTCCATGATCGTGGACGGGTAGTTGGCGATGTCGGTCCACGGCGCCGCCTGCGGGCCGGCCGCCGCGGCAGCGGCCTTGGCCTCCTTGCCGGACGCCTTGGCGGCGAACGACGTCGGTACGGTGAGCCGCTGCTCCGGCGCACCGCTGGACCCGAGCACCTGCTGCCGGGTGACAGTGGAGCCGTCCGCCCGCAGGAGTTCGAACCCGTTGTCCCGCTCACCGAACTTGACCTCGACCGGCGCGCCGCCGGTGTTGGTCACCGTGAACGACTTGCTGGTCTTGCCGTTGGGCATCTGGAGCGTCGCGCTCAGCTGCGTCGGCGTCACCGCCAGTCGACCGGCCGCCAGCTGGAAGTTCGCGGTGGTCGCCCAGTCGGCCTCGACGTCGACAGGCTTGGTCTGGCTGACGTAGTTGCCGGCGGTCGCCGTGAACGGGTGCTCGCCGGTCAGCGAGGAGTAGATCCAGTAGAAGCCGTCGGCCAGCCCCGGGTCGTCCGGGGTCGCCACGGTGACGGCCTTCTCGGCGGGCCGATCCTTGCTGGTGACGGTCGCGCCGTTGACGTAGCTGTCGTCGTTCTTGTCGCGGACGTTGCCGACGACCAGACCGCCGTCGACCGGCACGCAGGTGACCTGGCTGCCGATCAGGACGTTGTCGACCTCCCACCACCACTCGTACGAGGCGTCGTAGTAGTGGAACCGAACCTGCACCTGCGCCTTACCGGCCGCCTGCGGGATCGGGATCTCGGTCAGCTTCGGTCCCCGGACGTCGGTCTCCTGCCGGAGCACGTTGGTCCAGGTGGCACCGCCGTCGATGCTGAGGTCCACGTCAGCGGTGTCGTCGTTGAGCTGGTTGAAGTCCTGGTTGAACCGGATGACCGGGGCCGTGACGCTGGTCAGGTCGACCACCGGGCTGACCAGGGACGTGTCCTGGCTGGTGCCGGCACCGTAGTTGTCGCTGTCGATCATCGCGAAGTTGCCGCTGCCGCCGGTCAGGTTGCCCCGGTCGCCGTCGTCGGTGAACTTCCAGACCTGACCGCTGCCCGCGTTGTCCACGACGGTCCAGCCGGCCGGCGTGGTCGTTGCGTCGAAGGTCTCGTACTCACCGTCGGAGCCGGTCGTGTATCCGGGCGCGGTGGTGCACACGGTGCTGTCCACCGGCACGGCGACGTTGGCGGTGGCGTTGCCCGAGCCGACAACAACCTCCTTGGTGACGGTCTGGTAGCCCGGGTACTGCGGCTCGTACTTCAGGGTGTACGTCTGCCCGGCCGGCAGCTTGATGCTGTAGCGGCCGTTCGACGGGGTGGTGTAGTCGTAGACACCGGACACACCCGTCACTGTCACCTTCGCGTACAACGGCCAGCCGTGGCCGGAGCCGTCGGTGACCGCTCCGGTGACGTTGACACTCGGCACCGCCGTGAGGGCGACGTCGAGCGTCGTGGTGGCGCCCTTGGTGACCGTCGCCGTCTTGCTGGTGCTGGCGTACCCGAACGCCGCGACGGCGACCTGGTAGTCGCCGGCGGGGAGCTGGGTGGAGAACTTGCCGTCGGCACCGGTGGTCAGCTCACGCTCGGACGCGCCGGTGAGCGTCAGTGTCGCGCCGGCGATCGGGGCGCCGGAGGTCGCGTCGGTGACAGTGCCGGCCAGCGTGCCGATGTCGCCGGTCGGGGCGGCGTTGAGCAACGCGAGGGCGTCCAGTCGGCCTTCGCCGTAGACGTTGTTGTCGGCGGCGGTGCCACCACACTGGTCATCGGCCTTGTCGATCGCCGCGCCGTTGAGCAGCGCGCGGGTCGCATTGACGTCGCCGACCAGCGACGGTGCCGCCGAGTACAGCAGCGCGATCGCGCCCGCGAGGTGCGGTGCGGCCATCGAGGTGCCGCTGATGCTGCCGTAGGCGCTGCCCGGGATGCTCGACCGCACGTTCACGCCCGGCGCGGAGATGTTGGGCTTGATCTCGCCGTTCTGGCCGGCGCCGCGGGCAGAGAAGCCGGCGACGTTGTTGTTGCTGTCGTACGCGCCGGTCGAGTAGTTGCTGACGAGACTGCCCGGCGAGCCACTGGTCTGGCAGGCCGGTCCGCTGTTGCCGTTGGACCAGCTGCCGAAGATCCCGGACGCGGCCCAGGCGTTCGTCACGTCCTCCATGAACGGCTCGTTGGACGGGTCCCGGGTGCCCCACGAGTTGTTGATGATGTTGGGGCGCTTGCTCGCGTCCGCGTTCTGACCGTTGAGGTCCAGCGGTTCGAGCATCCACTGACCGGATTCGACCAGAGCGGCGTCACTGGGGCAGCAGCCGTTCGCCGCGATCCACTTCACCCCGGGGGCGACACCGATCTGGTTCGCGCCGTCGGAGCCGGCCATGGTGCCCATCGTGTGCGTGCCGTGGCCGTCGCCGTCGCAGGGGGCGGTGGCGCAGGCCCCGGTGGCGTTGGCGGCGTTGAACCAGTTGTAGTTGTGGTCGAACGTCCCGTCGCCGTTGTTGCCCCGGTAGGAGTTCACCAGCGCCGGGTGGTTGAACTGCACCCCGGTGTCGATGTTCGCGACGGTGATGCCCTCGCCCTTGACGCCGTACTGGGACCAGACGTCGTCGGCGTTGATGTTGGCGATGCCCCACTCCAGGGCGTTCACGGTCTTCTCGTCGGTGCCCTTGGTCGTCTCCGGCACCTTGTACGCGACCGGCGCGTAGAGGCCCTCGACCTCCGAGTGCCCGGCGAACTTCTGGGCCATCGCCAGCGAACCGCTGTTCACCTTGATGGCGTTGGTGGCCCAGAAGGTCTGGTATTTGGTGCCCGAGCTGTCGAGGTCGGCCCGGATCTTGCCCTGGCTCGCGGCGGCGGTCTTGCGCAGCGCGTCCGCCACCGCCGTGCCACGCTTCGACCAGTCCTTGATGGCGCTGGCCTTGCTCAGGTCCGCCCGGTCCTTGAACCGGATCCAGAAGTCCCCTTCACTCTTGGCCTGGAGCTGCTTGGCGAGCTCCGGTCGGATCTTGTCCCCGGTCTGGGCGCCCGCCCCCATCGCACCGCCCGGCGCAGCCTGCGCGCCCGAGCTGATCGTGGCCAAGCATGTCGCGGCGAGGATCGTCGCCGCGCCGGCGCTTACCAGTGATCTGGCCGCGCGCCGCCATTGTGGACGTCTGAACATCGGTGCTGCCTCCCTCAGAACGACCCAGGGTGTAAATGGGCCATGGTGGACCTCCCCCATGCACCGCGCGGGTCACGCCGGTTGCCCGAGTGGACACTATGATCGAGAAGAACGGACGATCAAGAACTTGCCGTGAGCAACTTGTCGCTAAGAGTTGCCCTGGCTGGCGGCACGCTTGCCAATCATTGTCAGAACCGTGACGAGAGCTGGGCAGGGATGCCCATCGATCCCGGGTGGTGCGGTGGCCGAGGACGAGGCAACGGTGAACAGGGGCGATCCGGCCGACGAGCCGTTCCCACTGCTGATCGCGGTGACCCCGTCGCCAGCCGAGCGCATCCGGCTCGCGGAGCTTCTCGACGGCATCGCACCGCTGCTGCTGGTGTCCGACCTCGATGAGCTGCGCCGGCTGATCGCCGCTCCGCAGCAGGCAGCCGCCCCGTCCGAACCGGCGCCGGTCGCCGCACTGGTGATCGACTCCGCCCGCTCCAGCGCCCGCTGCGGACAACGTGAGATCGACCTCACCCGCCTGGAACACGACCTGCTGACCTGCCTGATCACCGAGCCGGCCCGGGTCTGGAGCTACGCCGAGTTGCACCGGTCGGTCTGGGGTGACGAGGGGCGCGAACGCAAGGCGGACGTGCAGTCGCTGGTCAAGCGGCTGCGCCGCAAGCTGCAAGACCTGGGCACCGGGGCCACCATCGATGTCGTCCGCGGTGTGGGGCTGCGGTTGACCGATCACCAGCAGGCGCGGGTCGAACGGGCCTGACAGCGAGGTCGCATGAACTGATCTCACCCGGGGTACGCCAGGAAGATCAGCATCGACACAGGCGACGAAGAGCGCTGGTAAGGAGAGTCAGGATGCCATTCCCCAATCCCGCGACCGTGTCCATCGGGCTGAAGAAGGCCGCGCACGTCGGGATCGCGGTGAGTGACCTCGACCGCTCGGTCGCGTTCTACCAGGCCCTGCTCGGCGCGGAACCGGTCGTTCGGGACGAGAACATGCACGGCACCGGTTTCGCGCAGTCACAAGGGTTGCCGACGACGAAGCTGCGGTACGCCACGTTCAACCTCGACAACCTCGGGATCGACCTGATCCAGTTTCAGGAGCCGGTCGGTGACGCCGCCCAGGTGGCGGCCAACCGGCCCGGCTCGATGCACCTGTGCTTCCACGTGGACGACGTGCGCGCGGTCTACGACCGGATGAGCGAGGCCGGGTTCGAGTTCCTCGGACAGCCGTACACGTTCGCGTCCGGCGAGGTGGAGCCGCCGGCGGCGGTCGGCACCGAGGTCGCGTACTTCAACGACCCGGACGGGACGAACCTGGAGATCATCGCGCCGAAGGGTGGCTTCGCCCGCAGCGAGTGAGCCGACACGGGCGGCGTGGGGGTCCGGCCGGGAACGGGGCCCCCACGCCGCTCACCCCAGGGACAACGGATCAGATCAGCCCGGCCCGCGCCCACAGCAGGCGCCCCGGCCCGGCCACCAGGCCAACGTCCGCCAGGTGGGCGTGCACCCGCGCCGCGGACCAGCGGAGGGTGGCACGCCAGTGCGGGTTGGCGCGGGCAGCGGCCCGACCGACGGCTGGCGGAATGCCCACGGCCGCGTACACGTCGGGATGGACCAGGCGGTTGGCGATCGTGCAGGCCGCGCGACCGACCAACAGTCGGGCGTACGCCATGCCCACCGAACCGGTGGCCGCGACCTCGGCGGCCAGTTCCTCGCGGGCGAACCGGACGTGCCGCGCCTCCTCCACCACGTGGATGCGGGAGACCATCCGGATGAGCGGCTGGAGTGACTCGTCCGCCATGATCTCGCGCTGGAACGCGTCGAGGATCTCCTCCGCGATGAGGATCGCGGCGTACATCCGGGGGCCGCTGGCGGTGGCCTTGAGGAAGCGCCCGAGGTGGTGGTCCACGGTGCTCGCGCGGTAGACCGGACAACCCATCGCCTCGATCAGCCGGCCGAACATGATGGAGTGCCGGCACTCGTCGGCGACCTCGGTCAACGCGTACTGGGCCTGCCGGCTGGTCGGGTCGGCACGGTAGTACTCCCGGATCAGCATCTGCATGAGGATCGTCTCGAACCACAGCCCGGCGCTGGCCGCGCTGGCCACCTCGTGCCTGGTCAGCTCGACGCGCTGCTCCTCGCTGAGCTGTTCCCACAGTGGCGTGCCGTAGAGGCTGCTGCGCTGTGGCGGGAGCCAGTAGGCGCCGGGGGTGTGCGGGGCGTCCCAGTCGATCTCGACGGTGGGGTCGTAGCTGGTCCGCAGTGAGGACGTGAGCAGTCGCTCGGCGACCGCCGCGCGCCCGGTTTCCGCCGCCTCCATGGCTCCTCCATATTGACGTGACGACCAGTAACTGTTACGAGTAGTAGCATGCAATCGTCGCTCACCGATGTCAATGCGTCCGACCCGTCGGTCACGCCCCCCGACGGCAGTCCAAAGGCGAAGGGCAACGGCCGCCGAGACCGTTGGGCAGACCATCGCGAGCAGCGACGGCAGGAGCTGGTGGGTGCCGCGGTGCAGGCGCTGCTGCGGCACGGGCCGGAGGTCGACATGGAACAGGTGGCCGCCGCCGCGGGCGTCAGCAAACCGGTCCTGTACCGCTACTTCGCCGACAAGTCGCAGCTCTGGGTCGCGGTCAGCGAGGTGGTCGCGGCCCGGATGGTCGACACCATCGCGCCCGCCGTCGAACAGGTCCGCGAGGAACGTGGCCTGGTCGAGGCGACGATCGACGCCTACCTCGGCGTGATCGAGTCGGAGCCGACGCTCTACCGGTTCCTGATGCACCAGTCCGGCGACCCCGGCATCCACCAGGTGATCGCCGGCACCAGCCGGCAGGTGGCCGCCGGGCTCGCCCGGGTGATCGGCGACCGACTACGCACGCTGGGCCTGGACGCCGGTCCCGCCGAGCCCTGGGCGTACGGCCTGGTGGGTTTCGTGCAGGCGGTCGGCGACTGGTGGACCACGCACGGCCAGCCGATCAGCAGGGCCGCCCTCACCGACTACCTGACCACTCTGCTGTGGAGCGGCATCGAAGGGGTGCGAGCCAGCGCCGACCTGCCGCACGAGCTCACCCGCGCCCACGAGCGGATCGTGCCGTGAGCTACCACGGCCCGGCGGGTGTCGAGGGCACCTCGGTCCGGGTGCACCTCAGCGGGCGGTGGGAGCCGGTCGACGGCCGCTTCCACTGGGGCGGCCGGATCGAGCCCGAGCCACGGATGGCTCACCTGCTGCGCTCCGGCCGGCGCGACGTCGAGTTGCGCATCGCCGACCGCGTCCGGGCGGCCCGACTGGCCGAGGTCGATCCGTGGGGCGGCGTCCGAATCACCGGCGTGGGCGATCCGCCCTGGCCACCCGTGGCCGACCCGACCTGCGCGCCTGAGCTCACGGAGGAGTGAATGGAGACAGACGTTGCCATCATCGGCGCCGGCTTCGGCGGCCTGGGCGCCGCCATCCGCCTACAGCGGGCCGGCTTCACCGACTTTCTCGTCTTCGACCGGGGTACGGACGTCGGCGGCACCTGGCGTGACAACAGCTATCCGGGCTGCGCCTGCGATGTCCCGTCGCACCTCTACTCGTTCTCCTTCGCCCCCAACCCCGGCTGGTCGAACACGTTCTCCGGCCAGCCGGAGATCTGGGACTACCTGCGCGGCTGCGTCGACCGCTTCGGGATACGCCCCAGGTTGCGGTTGCGCCACGAGGTGCGGGAGGCGAGATGGGACGAGCAGCGCCAACGCTGGCTGTTGCGCACCTCGGGCGGCGACCACAGCGCCCGGGTCCTGATCTGTGCCGCCGGCCCGCTCAGCGACCCGGCCATCCCCGACCTGCCCGGGATCGACGAGTTCGCCGGCACGGTGTTCCACTCCGCCCGTTGGCGGCACGACCACGACCTGGCCGGCCGGCGCGTCGCGGTGATCGGCACCGGCGCCTCGGCCGTCCAGTTCGTGCCACAGATCCAGCCGACGGTCGAGAAGCTGACGCTCTTCCAGCGCACTCCCGCCTGGATCATGCCGAGGTTGACGCGCCGGATCAGCGGGGTCGAGCAGGCCGCGTTCCGCACAGTGCCCGGCGCACAGCGGGCCGCCCGGGCATGGCTCTACCTGGTACGCGAGAGCATGGGCCTGGGCTTCCTGCACCCGGCGGTCAACCGCCTCGCCTCGCGCCTGTCAGTGCGTACGCTGCGGCGGCAGGTTCCCGACCCGAACCTGCGGGACAAGCTCACCCCCCGGTACGCGATGGGCTGCAAGCGGGTGCTGATCTCCAACGACTACTGGCCGTCGCTCACCCGTCCGAACGTCGACGTGGTCACCGCCGGCATCGCCCGGATCGTGCCGGACGGTCTCGTCACCGACGACGACGTCCACCACCGGGCGGACACGATCATCCTCGGGACCGGCTTCCACGTCACCGACTCCCCCGTCGTCCGGCGCATCCACGGTCGGGGCGGGCGCAGCCTGGGCGACGCGTGGACCCCCAGCATGCGCGCGTACCGGGGCACGACCATCGCCGGTTTCCCCAACCTGTTCTTCCTGCTCGGCCCGAACACCGGGCTCGGGCACACATCGGTGGTGCTGATGATCGAGGCACAGCTGCATCTGGTGCTCGCGGCCCTGCGTCACATGCGGGCCACTGGCGTTCAGGCCATCGAGCCCACCGCCCAGGCGCAACGACGCTGGACCGAGCGGGTCGACCAGAAGATGGCCGGCACCGTCTGGCAGACCGGCTGTTCGAGCTGGTACCTCGACACCACCGGCCGCAACACCACCATCTGGCCGGGCTTCGCCACCAGCTTCCGGATGCGGCTGCGCCGGTTCCGCCCGGCCGACTACCAGATCGTCTCGACCGGCAGCACCCCCAACGAACCGGAGCGGGAGCACGCCGATGCGGTATGACCTGGCCGGCAAGATCCTGCTCATCACCGGCGCGGCGCGCGGCATCGGGGCGCAGCTGGCCCGCGAGGCCGTCGCCCGCGGGGCCCGGGTCGCCCTCGTCGGTCTGGAAGGCGAGCTGCTCGAACAGCTCAGCGCCGACCTCGACGCGCACTGGTACGAGTGTGACGTCACCGATCAGGCGGCGTTGGACGCGGCGGTGACGTCCACTGTGGACCGCTTCGGTGGCATCGACGTGGTCGTGGCCAACGCGGGCATCGCGAACCTCGGCACCGTCGCCGTGGGACCTGTCGACGCGCTGGTCCGTACCGTCGAGGTGAACCTCTGCGGCGCGATCCGCACGGTCAGCGCGGCGCTACCTCACGTCACCGCCGCCCGGGGCCACGTCCTGATCGTCTCGTCGGCCGCCGCTTTCACGGCGATGCCCGGGATGGCCGCCTACTGCGCGTCCAAGGCGGGTGTGGAGCAGTTCGCCAACGTGCTGCGCCTGGAGACCCGCCCACGCGGCGTCACCGTCGGCACGGCGCATTCCATCTGGATCGACACCGACCTGGTCCGCGACATCCGTGACGACCTGGCGTCGTTCCGCACCGCGCTGGGCCGGTTGCCGTGGCCGCTGTCCACCGTCGTACCCGTCGAGCAGTGCGTCGAGGCCCTGCTTCACGGCATCGAGCGCCGCAAGCGCAAGGTGTACGTGCCACGGTCGCTCGCCCTGGTGCAGGCGCTGCGGCCGGTGGTGCTGAGCGGCCTCTCGGACGCGTTGATCAACCGGTTCGGCGGCCAGAGCATGGTCGGCCAGATGGAGGACGAGGTACGCCAGCTCGGGCGTTCCTTCGGCAGGACGTCGGTGGGAGAGCGGTCATGAGCATTCATTTCCGACGTGCTGGCAGCGGTGAGCCGCTCGTGCTCATCCACGGTATCGGTCACCGCCATCAGGCGTGGGAGCCGGTGTTCGACAGGCTGACCGCCCACCACGAGGTGATCGCGCTCGACCTGCCGGGCTTCGGGAACTCTCCGGTGCCCGGCACCGGCATGCCCGCCGACATGGCCGCCACAGTGGCCGGGGTCCTGCCGGCACTGACCGAGTGGGGGCTGGAGCGTCCGCACGTCGCCGGCTACAGCCTCGGTGGAGCGATCGCCCTGGAGCTTGCCGTCACCGGGGCGGTCGCCTCGGCCACCGCCTTCTCCCCCGCCGGCTTCTTCACAGCGGCGGAGCGCCGCCGGGCGCTGGCCATCCTCCGGATGCTGCGGGCCAACTCGTACCTGCCCACCCCGATCATGCGGGTCGCACTGCGCTCGGCGTACCTGCGGGCGTTGTGCTTCGCGCCGCTGATGGCCCGCCCGACGCTGCTGGATGTCGAGCGCGCGCTGGGCGACGCGCTCGCGCTGCGACGCGGGGCCGGCTTCAACGCCGTGGCCCGAGCCGCCCGCGACTATCGCTTCGACTGCCCTCGGTTGTCCGACGCGACGGTGCCGGTGACCATCGGCTGGGGGGACTGCGACCGGATCTTCGGCGTCCACCAGGCCGAGCGCGCCCGGGCGGGCCTGCCGGCGGCGCGGGTGGTGACGTTGCCCCGTTGCGGGCACGTGCCGATGAGCGACGACCCGGACCTGGTGGCCGCGCTCATCCTGGAGACCACCGGCGCCGTGCCCCGCACCGAACGACCGGATGCGTCGGTCTCCGCCCAGGTCACGAGTCAGGAAGATCACTTCACACTCTAAAAACTTGCAGACTGTGCAAGTTCGCTCCTAATCTCGCCCGCGTGACCGACACCGACCACGCTGCGCCCGGGCGTCGCGACCGCAAGAAAGCGCAGACGCGGGCCGCGCTGACCGCCGCCGCGCTACGGCTGGTCGCGGAGCGCGGCCTGGAGCACGTCACGGTGGAGGAGATCAGCGAGGCCGCGGACGTGTCCTCACGGACCTTCTTCAACTACTTCACCTGCAAGGACGAGGCCCTCACCGACGATCCGGCACTCGACGGCAACCCGGTCGTGGCGCGTCTGGCAGCCGCCCCCGCGCAGGTGTCGGCGTTGCAGGCCGTGCGGGTCGCCCTCGACGAGTCGGTCGACTCGATCCAGGCCGACCGGGAGTTGTGGCGGCTGCGACTGACGGTCATCACCCAGAACCCCGCGCTGCTGCCCCGGCTGGTGGCCGGCAACAGCGCGACCGAGCAGGCCATGGTCGCGGTCGTCGCCACCCGCCTCGGCGTCGGCCTCGACCACGGCCATCCGCCGCTGGTCGTCGCTGTCGCCGGTGCCGCCTTCCGCACCGCGATGCTGCGCTGGGCCGCCGGTGACGACGACCGGCCCCTGCACGACTTCGTCGACGAGGCGTTCGCCGCGATCGCCGCCGGCCTACCTGATCCGCCGGCCCTCTCCTGACCCGCCAGCCCCTGCCCCGCCGCATCAGCTCCGGGGTCAGTCACTCCGCCACAAACCCGACAAGGGAGCGTCAATGACCACCACCGTCCCGCCCGCCGACACCGCCGACGTCGGCACGCGCATGTCGCGTCGGGAGGTTCTGCAGGCCCTTTCCGGCCTGATGGTCGGCATGTTCGTGTCCATCCTCGCCTCCACTGTGGTGGCGAACGCGCTGCCGCGGATCATCGCGGATCTGAACGGCAGCCAGACCGTCTACACGTGGATCGTCACCAGCGAACTGCTCGCCATGACGGCGACGGTGCCGCTGTGGGGCAAGATGGCCGACCTGTACAGCAAGAAGCTGCTGATCCAGTTGTCGCTGGGACTGTTCGTGGTGGGTTCACTCATCGCGGGCTTCACGCCGAACGTCGAGGTTCTGCTGCTCAGCCGGGTCGTCCAGGGCATCGGCGCCGGCGGCATGACGGCGCTGGCCACGATCGTCATGGCGGCGATGATCCCGCCACGTGAGCTGGGCCGCTACGCCGGCATCTTCGGCGCGGTCTTCGGTGTGGGCACCATCGCCGGTCCGCTGATCGGCGGCCTGCTCGTCGACACGTCATGGCTGGGCTGGCGGTGGTGCTTCCTGATCGGCGTCCCGTTCAGCATCATCTCCATCGCCCTGCTCCAGCGCACCCTGCACCTGCCGGTCGTCCGCCGCAAGGCGAAGATCGACTGGCTGGGCGCCCTGCTCATCACCTCGGGCGTCTCCACCCTGCTGATCTGGTCGTCCCTCGCCGGCAACAAGTTCGACTGGGCCTCCGGCTGGACGGCCCTGATGGTCATCGGCGGGCTGGTCCTGCTGGCGCTGGCCGTGGTCGTCGAGTCGCGGGCGGCGGAGCCGATCGTCCCGCTGAGCATCTTCCGCAACCGCACTGTCTCCCTGGCCACCATCGCCAGCGTGCTGGTCGGTGTCGCGATGTTCGGCGGCACCGTCTTCCTGTCCCAGTACTTCCAGATCTCGCTGGGCAAGTCGCCCACCGTCGCGGGCCTGATGAGCCTTCCGATGATCTTCGGTCTGCTCGTCTCGTCGACGGTGGCCGGCCAGCTCATCACGAAGTACGGCCGGTGGAAGGCGTACCTGGTGGCCGGCGCCGCGGTGATGACCGTCGGGATGCTGCTGTTGGGCACCATCGACGCCAACACCAGCGTCGTCGTGCTGTCGATCTACATGGCCGTGCTGGGCGTCGGCGTCGGCATGCTCATGCAGAATCTCGTGCTCGCTGCGCAGAACGACGTGCCGGCCCACGAGCTCGGTGCCACCACCTCCGTGCTGACGTTCTTCCGCAGCATGGGCGGCGCGATCGGAGTCAGCGCCCTCGGCGCGGTCCTGGCAAGTCGGGTGACCTCGCTGACGACCGACCGGCTCGGCCCGGCGGCGACCGCCGGCGGTGGCTCCGCCGAGGTGCCCGACCTGTCCACCCTGCCCGAGCCGGTGCTGCGCATCGTGCAGGACGTGTACGGCATCGCCACCGCGGACCTCTTCCTGGTCGGCGCGCCGATCGCGCTGCTCGCGCTGATCGTCGTGCTGTTCATCAAGGAGAAGCCGCTGCACACCCTCAGCGGGGACGAACGACGCGCCCAGGAGGAGGCGGCCGCAAAGGTCGCGATTCACTGAGCCGTACGCCAGCAGGGCGGGGGCGGGCCGGTTGGCCCGCCCCCGCTCTGCGCCCGGTTCCGCGTTTCTCGGTAATGACATGGTGTGAACCCGTTGCCACGTAACGTGAGATTGAGCCGGTCAACGGCTGACGCCAGACGTGCGCCGGGCCGCCACTGCGGCGGCGCCGCTCGGCCAACTGCCGGGTCGGACAGCTCGGCAACGTTGCGGCCTGTTCGGCCGCAGGAGGTGTGGACGATGCCCATGCTGTCGGTCTTCGATCCCCGGCACACTGTCGCTCCCCCGGGATACAGCCGCTGGCTCATCCCGACCGCGGCACTGGCCGTGCACGTGTGCATCGGCCAGGTCTACGCGACGAGTGTCTACAAGAACTCCCTCATCGCGCACTTCGACGTCAGCCAGACAGCGATCGGGGCGATCTTCAGTATCGCCATCGTCATGCTGGGCTCGTCGGCGGCGGTGGGTGGCCGTTGGGTGGAGCGGAACGGACCGCGCCGGGCGATGTTCGTCTCGGCGTGCTTCTGGGCCGTCGGTTTCCTGGTCGGCGCGCTCGGCATCGCGACCCAACAACTCTGGCTCCTCTACCTCGGATACGGCGTCATCGGCGGCATTGGGCTCGGCATCGGCTACATCTCGCCCGTCTCCACACTGATCAAGTGGTTTCCGGACCGCCCCGGCCTCGCCACCGGGCTGGCCATCATGGGGTTCGGCGGCGGCGCCCTGGTCGCCGGCCCCCTCGCGCGCCAACTGCTCTCCCTCTACGACTCCGGCTACAACCCCAGCAACCCGGCCGCCGTGGCGTCGGGCAGCGCCCTCGTGGCGCTCTTCGTCACGTTCGGCATCGGCTATTTCGTGATCATGATGTTCGGCCCGTTCAACGTCCGGGTTCCGGCACCCGACTGGCGGCCCGCCGGGTTCGATCCTGCGAGCGTCGCCGCCCGGCCTCTGGTGACGACGGCGAGCGTGTCCGCGTCGAACGCCGTGCGTACCCGGTCGTTCTGGTTGCTGTGGATCGTGCTGTTCTGCAACGTCACAGCGGGCATCGGCATCCTGGAGCAGGCAAGCCCGATGATCCAGGACTTCTTCCGGGACAACGGGACCGCCACCACGGTCTCGGTGACGGCGGCGGCCGGTTTCGTGGGAGTGCTGTCGCTGTTCAACATGGCTGGCCGGTTCGTCTGGTCGACGACGTCGGACCTCATCGGCCGCAAGCCCATCTACATGGTCTACCTCGGCGTCGGCATGGTGCTGTACCTGCTGCTCGCCGTGGCCGGCCACTCCGCGACCGCGGTCTTCGTGCTGATCGCCGCCGCGATCATCTCCTTCTACGGCGGTGGCTTCGCCACAATGCCCGCCTACCTGCGTGACCTGTTCGGCACCTTCCAGGTCGGGGCCATCCACGGCCGGATCCTCACCGCCTGGTCGGCCGCGGGTGTCGCCGGCCCGCTGATCGTCAACGGGATCCTCGACACCCAGGGCAAGCCCGGCACCCTCACCGCGTCGGCGTACCGGCCCGCGCTGTTCACCATGGTCGGCATCCTCGCCATCGGGTTCATCGCGAACCTGCTGGTCCGTTCCGTGCCCGATCGGTTCCACGAACCGAACCGAGGACCGACCTCGCCCGTGGCGAAGGCCACCGTCACCGAGCCGGTCGCTCTCGGGCGGGACAGCCAGCCGCCCGCGCCGCCGCGCGTCGGTAGCCAGACCGGTCGGCTCTGGTTGTCGTGGCTGCTGGTCGCGGTGCTACTCGGGTACGGCATCGTTCAGACCGCCATCACCGCCGCGAAGCTGTTCACCGGCTGACGCGCGGCGGCCCATCGCCGCCAAACCCTTTGCATCGCAACGGAAGGCGCCCCTCGAAAGGGGCGCCTTCCTTCCGTTCCGCCGATCCGCTCAGAGCCGGGTCACCGACCGGTTCTCGTTGAGCCGCTCCCGTTGTGGCACGACCGTGTACTTCGGATCGCGGGCCGACACCCTTCCCGCTTCGAAGACGCCGAACCGGGTGGCGACCGACGATGCCACGAGGGCGGCGCCGGAGATCGCCGCCAGGACCCGGCTGCGTCGACTGAGCAGCGCGGTGGCTGCGCCCACGGCGAGCAGGGCGCGTCCCGCCTTGACCAGCCGGCCGCTGCGTCCGTGCGTGTAGGGCTCGCTGGTGAGGCCCTGCCGCTCCAGCTGGTGCCCTCCGCCGAACTCGATGGCCGCGGCGGCCAGGGCGAGTCGTCGCAGTGGGGCGGTCTCCGCGGCCGGTGCCGCGATCAAGCCGACCCCGGACGCGGCGGCGAGCGCGCTGCCGGCGAAGACGAACGGCAACGACGGGTAGGCGTCGTGCCAGGACGGCACCGCCGTGTCGGCGAGCAGCACCCCGGTGTACGTCGCCAGCGCCGGCGCGGTGGCCGCCGCAGCCAGGCCGGCGACGTTGCCGATGGGCGGCGCGATCCGACGGGCGAGGCCGAGCACACCGTGCTGCGGGAGCAGCGGCGCGAGCTCGGCGACCGCGGCCACGCCGGCCATCGGGCCGAACGCGGCGAGAATCCAGGTGCCGACCGACATCGGCGAGGTCACCTTGGCCACCCGGAGCATGTGATGGAACCGGGCCGGCCGGCCGAGGTCGTGGACCAGCAGGTAGGTGCTGGCGGCGACGCCACCGAGGGCAGTCCAACGGCCCACAGTGCGCAGCGCGGGTCGTCCGGTCAGTTGGGCGCCCGCGCCGATCAGTGCACTTCCGGCGGCGAGGCCTCCGGTGAACAGGTAGCCGGCGATGTCGTACTTCCACACCGGCGGCTTCAGTACCGGTCGGCCGTAGTAGGAGGCGAAGTCGGCCGGCGGCACCGTGAGTTGCTCGCCGCCGCGGGTCATCGCCGCCTGCCCAGGAACGAGACCGCCGCGGCGACCGCCATCGTCATCGCCGCCAGGCCGGCACGCTTCCACATGGCCGGCAGGTCACGGGTGGTCACAATCGGGTCCGGTGGCAGCCCGTACACCTCCGGCTCGTCCAGCAGCAGGAAGAACGCTCCATCACCACCGACACCGTCGTTCGGGTCGTGCCCGTACAACCGCGCCTCCGGCACGCCCCGCTCATGCAGCTTCGCCACCCGCGCGGCGGCCCGCTCCCGCAACTCGTCCAGTTCCCCGTACTGGATCGACTCCGTCGGGCACGCCTGCGCACACGCCGGAGTCATGCCGACGCCGAGCCGGTCGTAGCACAGCGTGCACTTCCACGCCCGACCATCATCCTTACGTTGATCAATGACGCCGTACGGGCAGGCGGAGATGCAGTAACCGCAGCCGTTGCAGATGTCCTCCTGCACCACCACGGTGCCGAACTCCGTCCGGAACAGGGAACCTGTCGGGCAGACATCCAGGCAGGCGGCGTGGGTGCAGTGCTTGCACACATCCGACATCATCAACCAGCGAAAATCCGTCCGTCCCTCCGCGCCCGAACCCCTCCCCGGCGGCTGCGCACCCGGCATCCCCAGAAACTCCGGCCCGCCCGACATGCGGGCCGCCGCGGCGGGTGAGCCGGTGGGCAGGCCGGGGTCCGTTCCGGTGTCGGTGCTGGTACGCGCGCCGACCGCAGCCGTCACCGGGCTGATCGCCGGCCCGTCCGGGTCCCCCTCGAACGCCGGAGTCGCCCAGCCCACCGAGCGGGGCTGCTCCACGAACGCGACGTGCCGCCACGAGTTGGCGGTCAACGCGCCCGTGTTGTCGTACGACATGCCCAGCAGGTCGAGCCCACTCTCGGGGACGCCGTTCCACTCCTTGCAGGCCACCTCGCACGCTTTGCAGCCGATGCAGACGCTGGTGTCGGTGAAGAACCCCATCCGCGGCGGCGGGTTCTCGTAGCCGGCGTCCGGTGCGGGGTCCAGCGGCCCGTACAGGGCGTTGGCGTGGGGCATCGGTCAGGCCTCCTGGTCGCTGCTGCTGTCGGCGACGTCGGTCGTGACCATCGGCGGGTATCGGTGGACGAGGTTTCCCGACCGCCGCCGGTAGTCGATGACGAGGTCCACCAGGTCCTGTCCTCTGGGGCGTCGTCCGGGCCGGACGTCGCACGTGCCGACCTTGCTCTCCTGAATCAGGACGTTGGGGTCGAGGGTGATGCCGAACAGGTCGTTGGCCGAGTCGCCGGTCACCAGGCCCTCGTACCCGAAGTGGTACGGCAGCCAGAGCTGGTGGATGATCCGGCCATCCACCCGCAGAGGCGTCACGCGGTCGGTCACCAGCACCTTCGCCTCGACCGCCGCCCGGCTGGTGACCAGGTGGGCCCAGCCCAGGTGACTCAACCCTCGCAGGGCCGCCAACTCCGGCGACACCTCGACGAACATCTCGGGTTGCAGCTCGGCCAGCGGTGACACCGTCCGGCTCATCCCGCCGGCGGTGTGGTGCTCGGTGAGCCGGCTGACAGTGAACACGTACGGGAACACCTGGCTGTGCTCCTGTGGCGGGCTCGGGTTGAGCGTGTTGATCGGGTGGGTGTAGACCTTGCGGGTCGGGTTGGCCTGCTGGCGGTAGAGCGGGTTGCGCACCGGCGACTCGACCGGCTCGTAGTGGGTGGGCATCGGCCCGTCGAGCACCCCGGTCGGCGCGTACAGCCAGCCTTTGCCGTCGCCCTGAAGGATGAACGGGTCGTCGCCGGCGATGCCCGCCACACCCGAGGCGTCGTGCGCCGGCCGGTAGGACGGCGGTTTGGTCTTTTCGAAGTCCGGTACGTCGTAGCCGGTCCACTCGCTCTTGTCCGCGTCCCACCAGACGTAGCGTTTGCGCTCACTCCACGGGTTGCCGTCCGGGTCGGCGGAGGCACGGTTGTAGAGGATGCGCCGGTTCGCCGGCCACGCCCAACCCCACTCGGGTGCCACCAGGGACTGCTCCGAGCCGGGTTTGCGGCGGGCCGCCTGGTTGACGCCGTCGGCGTACACCCCCGTGTAGATCCAGCAACCGCCGACGGTGGAGCCGTCGTCCTTCATCTCGGTGAACGACGCCAGCGGCCGGCCGGTGGTCACGTCGTACCCGTTGATCTCGCGCAGCACCGCCTCGGCGCTCGGCTCGGCGGTCGGGCCGTGCGTGGGGTAGTCCCAGGCCAGGTCGAGCAGCGCGCGGTCGCGCGGCTTCGTCGACGTCGCCAGCCGTTCCCGGATGACGCGACCGAGGTGGTAGAAGAACCAGAGTTCGGAGCGGGCGTCGCCTGGTGGCTCGACGGCCTTCTCCCGCCACTGCAACAGCCGTTGGGTCTGGGTGAAGGTGCCCTCCTTCTCCACGTGGGAGGCGGCCGGTAGGAAGAACACCTCGGTGCGGCACCGCTCGGGCACGATCTCGCCGGTCTCGATCTCCGGCGCGTTCTGCCAGAACGTGGCGCTCTCGATCATGAACAGGTCGCGGACCACGAGCCAGTCGAGGTTGGCCATGCCGAGACGCTGCGCCCGGCCGTGCGCGGAGCCGACCGCCGGGTTCTGCCCAAGCAGGAAATAGCCCTTGATCTTGCCGTCGATCATGTCGAGCACCTGCTGGTAGGTGCCGTGGTCGCCGGTCATCCGGGGCATGTACCCGTAGCAGTAGTCGTTGTCGGCGGTGGCGGCGTCGCCCCAGTACGCCTTGAGCAGGTTGACGCCGTAGGTGCGGGCGTTGCCCCAGAAGCCCTTCTGGCCGGGGTGCGCGATGCTGTTCACCCACTCGTCCAGGGTCGGGTGATTGGCGTGATGCGGCATCGGCAGGTAGCCCGGAAGCAGGTTGAACAGCGTCGGGATGTCAGTGGACCCCTGGATGCTGGCGTGCCCGCGCAGGGCCATCACCCCACCGCCCGGGCGGCCCACGTTGCCCAGCAGGAGCTGGATGATCGCGCCGGTGCGGATGTACTGCACGCCGACGCTGTGCTGCGTCCAGCCCACCGAGTAGACGAGCATGCCGGTCCGGTCCCGGCCGGAGTTCTCCGTCCACGCCCGGGCCAGTTCGAAGAACTTCTCCTGCGGGATGCCGCAGACCCGTTCCACCATCTCCGGGGTGTAGCGGGCGAAGTGCCGCTTGAGGATCTGGTAGACGCAGCGCGGGTGCTGCAACGTCTCGTCCCGTTCGGTCTCGCCGCCGACAGGCGCGCCGTGCGACTCGTTCTCCAGCCCGGCCGCCGTCTCCCGCTGCGTCTCGCTGTCGCGTGTCGTCCGGTTCTGCGAGTGACCCTCGTACCGCCAACTGGCCTGGTCGTAGGTGGCGTTGTCGTCGTTGAAGCCGGAGAAGAGGCCGTGCATGTCCTCGGTGTCGGCGTACTCCTCGGTCACGATGGTCGCGGCGTTGGTGTAGGCGACGACGTACTCCCGGAAGTCCAGCTCGTTGTCGAGGATGTAGCGCACCACCCCGCCGAGCAGCGCGATGTCGGTGCCCGCCCGGATCGGCAGGTACGAGTCAGCCAGCGCGCTGGTGCGGGTGAACCGCGGGTCGACGTGGAAGACCTTCGCCCCGCGACGCTTGGCCTCCATCACCCACTGGAAGCCCACCGGGTGCGCCTCGGCCATGTTCGAACCCTGGATGACGATGACGTCGGAGTTCGACAGGTCCTGCTGGTACTGGGTGGCGCCGCCACGACCGAAGCTGGTCCCCAGACCGGGGACGGTGGAGGAGTGTCAAATACGGGCCTGGTTCTCGATCTGGAGCGCCCCCATCGCGGTGAACAACTTCTTGATGAGGTAGTTCTCCTCGTTGTCCAGCGTCGCCCCACCCAGGCTGGAGATACCCAGCGTCCGGTTGAGCGGTCGACCCTCGGCGTCAACGTCCTCCCAGGTCTCGTCCCGGGCGGCCAGGACCCGATCGGCGATCATGTTCAGCGCCGTGTCGAGGTCGAGGTCCTCCCACTCGGTGCCGTACGGCCGGCGGTAGCGGACCGTGGTCTGCCGCAGCGGGCTGGTGACCAGGCTCTTGCTCGCCGAACCCTTCGGGCAGAGCCGACCCCGCGAGATCGGGCTGTCCGGATCACCCTCGATCTGACTGACCTGCCCGTCCTTCACGAACACCCGCTGACCACAACCAACAGCGCAGTACGGGCACACGGACCGGGCCATCGAATCGGCGGTGTCGGTGCGGGCGGTGAGCGCGCGGGACCCGTCGGACTTCGCCGCGGCACCCCGGCCCAGCGGGTCCGTGCCGGTGAGCTGGCGATAGACCGGCCAGCCCTCGAACCAGCTGCGCACCCCCATCGCCGCACCTTCCCGACCAATCCCGCCAAATATGAACACTCTGACGTTAGATGAGGAGCCGGCCCGGTCGCAGCGGGATCACAAACAGTCATGCCTTCCCCAGCCCCTTGGTGCGGGCCGGGAGAGGCATGGAGTACGGCGCTGGTCAGTGCGGTTGCAGCTGGCCCATGTGCTGGTCGCTGAACGTCCGGTAGCGGCGCAGCTCCCAGAACAGCCAGCCGATGCTGATGATCGCCAACACGACGAAGACCAGCGAACCGGAGAACGTGTCCCAGAGGGTGTGCAGGACGACGACGCCCACGAACGTGCCGATGAACCCGAAGAGCCGAGCGACGCTCGGGCTCGCCAGCAATGCCCAGAGCGCGCCGGCGGTCAGCCCGGTCCAGGCGGTGTGACCGGCGGGCGCCGTCAGACCCCGGATGAAGAGCGTCTGCTCCACCGCGCCGATGTTGCCCTGCGAACTCAGCAGCGCGCTGAAGGCGTAGCCCATCGTCTCCAGCGCGGCGAACCCCATCCCGGCGGCGATGCCGATGATCAGCCCGTCGGAGGGCACCCGGCGCCGACGCTGGGCCACCACCGTGAACAGCAGCACCACCGGGACGATCAGCTTCGCCGACTCCTCGATCAACGCGACGAACAGCATCGGCAGGGTGCCGAGGCCGCGCAGGGTGTCGTACTCCAGGGTGCCGGCGACGACCGTGCCGATCACACCGCCGAAGAACGCCGACGTCACCAACACCGACGCCGGCACCTGCCACTGCCCGGTGCGGGCCTGCGCGAACGTCAGGAACGTCAACGGCACCAACGTCGCCCCGAGCAGGATCAACGCCGGTACGAAGTTCGGATTCTTGGTGCTGACCAGGGTCCGCAGCACCGCCAGATAAAGGATCAGCCCGATGACGAGCACCCCGACCCACGCCCACCGGCGCCAACGATCACCCATACCGCGCAGTCTGGCGGACCAAGGTTACGAAGACCAGCCACGGCGCTGAGATCCTGACGACTCCAGTCGAAGGCGCTGTCGGACAACGATCGGGGGGCCGGTGCCGTCACAGCTGATCGGTACGACCGCGCGCCCGTCGGCTCCTCGCGGTGCGTAGGCTCTCGGCCGTGCGCCCATTGCGGATCGCCGAGACGGTGGTGACGCCGTCGAGCTGTGTCGAGTGGGTGGCCGGCGCGGGGGCGCTGGTCTGGGACCGTCGCTCGCTGCGGGTGTTGGACCCGGATCTGAGCGTCGCGCTCGCGTGGGAGGCGGTAAGCCCCGACGCGGATCCGATTCTGGCTGTCGGCGTGGCACCGGACCGGTCGCGGTTCGCGCTGGTGGGGCCGCGTGAGGTGCAGATCCGGGGTGCCGACGGCCGCGTTCAATGGTCGGCCGAGCACGGCGTAGCACTGTCGATCGGATGGCCACAACCACACTGTCACCTGGCCGGTGACGGCCTTGTCTATATGTTCGTGCCCGACGATTCCGGTGACCACGTCGTCGTATGGGACTCCGCAGGCGGATCGGAGGTCGGCCGGCATCCTCTCCAGAGATGGTCGGCGTCGCGACCGACGAGAGCGACGCCGAGCAGCATCTCCTGCTCTCCACCCGCACGCTGCGCCCGCAGACCGTGATGGATTACGGCATCGACATGCCGCAGAACTCGATTCGGTCCGCCGGTGGACACGGACGGTGGATGACGCACGACGCCCGCCTCGGGGTGGTCCGGCTCTGGCAGCTACGCGAGCCGCACACGGATGAGGTCGAGGGCCAGCTCGCACTGCTGTAGGTGGTGCTGCTCCCTTGATCGTTGGCAGCTGAGCTGTTCGACACGCCGAGCGGTGCCCTGCTGAGCTGCCACCGATCGACGTGGCGATTCCCCATACAGAGGACGGTCACCCGGGGGGAGCGGGTTGGGCACTGCCGCCCGGTTGCGGTCGGCGATCCCACAGCACCAGGCCGGTGAGCAGCATCGCGACGCCCAGACCGACCATCGCCAACCCCACCGCCGTGTGCGCGCTCCCGCTCAGGTGACCCGCCACGATCCACCCGCTGTCGATTCCGAACGCCAACGGCATCAACCCCTGCGGGATCACCGGGATCCACCCGACCGTCAGCAACCCCAGCGCCCACGCTGTCGACTTGTTCTCCCGATACCACTGCGCGTCCCAGCTCAGCGGGAGCACCGTCTCCGGGGGCCGGCTCCGCTGACCGGCCGCGGCGAGCACCGCCGTGCCGCGCCGGGCGAACCGCTCGTCGGCCAGCCATACGCCACCCCACCAGACTGCGGCGCCTCCGAGCAGCCCGACCAGCGGCAATAACAGTGCCGCCCCCGGCGGACCCCAGATCATCAGGGCGAGCACCGGCGCCGCAGCGAGCAGTCCAGCCGCGGTGGCGACCAGCACGCTGACGATGTCGGTCGGGTTGTCAGCCGCTGTCGGATGCCGCGGGTCGGCTACCGGGCGTACGCGCAGCAGCGACACCCACACCGGCACCGACGCGCCCGCACCGAGCAGGGCCGGCAGGGTGCAGAGCGCGGCCAGCGGGTCGACGTCGGGCGCGAGGAGGATGCCCGCGACGGTGAGCAGCAGCCCGATCGGGGTGACCAGCACCAACCACGCCAGGGCCCGACCCCGGACCTCGGCCCGTTCGCCGCCGGGCGTGGTGAGCGGCAGCCACAACGCGGTGCCGTCCAGCCCGACCAGCCCAGCGGACATCGCCGCCGCGCCGAGCACTGCCAGCGGTCCCGCCCACGGCAGCAGCAGGTCCACGTCGGACAGCAGCGGCAGCCCGGCGAGCAACGCTCCGTACACCACAGCGAACGCCAGATACTGCAACCGCAACGGATGCCGCATCCAGGCCCGCAGCTCACGGCCGACGACCGCCCGCGTCGCCGCCGGCACCCACCCCAGCCACTCGCGCTCAGTCGTGGCCGGTGACGCCGCCGTGGTCCGGCGCGGCCGGAACGGCGCGCCGGCGGCGATCACCCTTCGGACGAGCATGATGTACGCGGCGGCGCAGAGCGCCACGATGCCCACCAGGGTCGCCATCAGGCGCACCCCTTGCCCGGTTGGCCCGGTCACGGCGGAGACCGGCCAGGCGCTCGGCACGTACGCCATGGCCCGGACCACCTCCTCCGGCGCTGCCACGAGCAGTACCGACACCCACGGGAAGACCGCCCAGAGCGACCCGGCGACACCCATCGCCGTGCCGGTGAATACGCCAGTGAGCAGCGCCCCGGCCGGACCGCCGGCGTGGCCGACGACCTCCAGCGCGATGGCCGAGCCGATCAGTCCGAGCAACCAGAGCAGCACCGCGCCGCCGGCGGTGACGAGGACCGCGACGGTGCCGTACCGGGCGGCGTGCACCGGCAGCGCGGCGAGTGCCACCAGCGACACGGCCGGGCCGATACCGATCGCCGACGCGGCGAGCAGGCCGATCGCGGCCGAGACGCCGCCGATCGGCTCCAACCGCAGGTGGGCCGGGCGGACCCGGCCGCGCCCGCCGCCGAGCAGCAGCGGCAACACGATCCAGCCGAGAACCCACGCCCCAGCCAGCAGGCCAAGGGTGTGCTGGTCGCCGCGATGCGCGTACCGGATCAACCAGGCGGCGGCGAGCAGACCGACCAGGCCGGCCACCGTGGGTCCGGGGTGCTCGCGCAGCGAGCGACGCACCATCGTCGCACGCATCCGGGCCGGCACCGTGATGGCGCCGAGAGCGCCGCCCAGCTGGCCGGGGGCGGTCAGTTGCGTGCTCATCGTGCCCCGGTCAGCCAGTCCAGACCGGCGCTGCCGGAGGCTTCGGCGCCGACCAACTCGACGAACCGGTCCTCCAGGCTGCTGCCGGCGGCGACCTCGGCGACCGACCCGGCGGCGACCACCTGACCCTGATGGATCACGGTGACCTCGTCGCACATCTGCTCGACGAGCAGCATCGAGTGGGTGGACAGCACGCAGGTGCCGCCGCCGGCCACGAACCGGCGCAGCACCTGGCGGATGGTGGCCGCGGAGACCGGGTCGACCGCCTCGAAGGGTTCGTCGAGCACGAGCAGCCGGGGCGCGTGCAGCAGCGCCTGGGCGAGGCCGAGCTTCTTGCGGGTGCCGGTGGAGCAGTCGGCCAGCGGGGTGCCGGCGCCCTTGGCCAGGCCGAGCACGTCGATCAGTTCGGCGGCACGGTCGGCGGCTGTGGCCCGGGGTAGCCCGCGCAGGCCGGCGCTGTAGCGCAGCAGTTCGGCACCGGTGAGGCGTTCCGGGAAGTCGAGGCCGTCGGGCAGCACGCCGGTCAGCGCGCGGGTGAGGCCGCGCTCGCGCAGCGCGTCGTGGCCGAGGATCCGGATCTGCCCGGAGTCCGGGGTGACCAGGCCGACGGCCATCCCGATGGTGGTGGACTTGCCGGCGCCGTTGGGCCCGACGATGCCGTGGAAGGTGCCGGGGTGCACGGTCAGATCGATGCCGTCCACCGCGCGATGCGCCGCGAAGGTCTTGACCAGGCCACGGATCTCTAGTGCCGGGGGGATCACGCGCCGAGCATAGGTGACCTTGCGCTGCCCCGTGGCCCGGCGCTCACAAGTCCACAGTGGGCGGAGCTGCTCAGACGACGTGCACCAGTCGGAAGCGTTCGGTCACCACCAGGGTGTCGTCGTCCACGGTGAAGTCCGGGTCGCCCAGCTCGGCGCGCACCTCGGCACTGTGCCAGAACGCCTCGTGCCCCGCACGCCACTGCGCCACCGACTCGTCGCCCTCCCCCTCGGCCAGGGCGTGTGGCAGGTCGACCTCGGCGAGCCGGACCACCCGTACGTCGGTCAGCTCGATGGCCGCGACCCGGCGGCCGGCGGAGTCGACCACGGCGGACAGTTGACCCACCTCGGGCAGCGGCTCGTTCGCGCACTCGTACCCGGCCAGCAGGCCGGTCGTCGAGGTCTTCGCCCCGGACAGGATCGCGCCCACGAGTTTGTCCCGCAGTGGCCCCGGAAAGGCGAACTCAGCAAGCGGAAGATCGTCGAGGTCCATCCGCGGAGGGTACGCGATCCGGTGCGTGTGAGGGACCGTCGTCGACATGCTCGCGGCAAGGTGGCACGGTCTCGTCATGGCCACCTATGGCGTCGCCCTCGTACTGCTTGTCGATTCGTCGGGCGCGGTGCTGCTACAGCACCGCGACGAGGATGCGGTCGTCTCGCCGGGCCAGTGGAGCCTGCCGGGTGGCCACATTGAGCCCGGCGAGTCACCGGAGGAGGCGGCCCGCCGCGAACTGCTGGAGGAAACTGGTCTGACCGTGGGTGAGCTGCACCCGCTGTGGAGCGGACCGCGCCGGTACGAAGCGGATTTTCCGCACACCGTGACTGTCCACGTGTTCCGTGGCACCACCACGGCTCGTCAGGAGGACGTGATGGTCGGCGAGGGGCAAGCGATGGTGTTCATTCCTCGAGACGAGGTGCTCGATCGTGAGCTGGCGGTCTCCACCGCCCTGGTCCTGCGCATGATCTAGCTTCAAACGTCGTCAACCTGCCCTGCCTCAACGATCAGGCAGTTGTGGTGGGTGACAAAGAAGCTTTTACAGTGCGAATTTTGGCACCACATTTCCATGATCGACGGGAGCGGGCTGTGCCGACGAATTGGCCCTCGGTCAGCTGTGGTGGATCGGGGTCGCCAGGTCGCTGAGCGGGCGACCCGAGCCGCCCCAGGTCTGGGCGGTGATCTCGGCGGCGATCGCCACGGCCGTCTCCTCCGGTGTCCGCGCGCCCAGGTCCAGCCCGATGGGTGAGCAGAGTCGGGCCAGCGCGCTCTCCGGTACACCCGCCTCGCGCAGCCGGCGCATCCGATCGTCGTGGGCGCGCCGGCTGCCCATCGCGCCGATGTAACGGGCGGGTGTGGCGAAGGCGACCTGGAGCAGCGGCACGTCGAACTTGGGGTCGTGGGTCAGGACGCAGAGCACCGTGCGGTCGTCGACGGCAGTGGACTCCAGGTACGCGTGCGGCCAGCGGACGACGAGGTCGTCGACGTCCGGGAAACGCGCACGGGTGGCGAACACCGGGCGGGCGTCGCAGACCGTGACGTGGTAGCCGAGGAACTTACCGATCCGGGCCATCGCGGCGGCGAAGTCGATCGCACCGAAGATGATCATCCGAGGTGGTGGCACGTACGACTGGACGAACACGGCCACCTCGTCGCCGCGCTGCTGCCCCTGCCGGCCCAGGTGGATCGTGCCGGTGACGCCGAGGGCGAGCATCCCGGTCGCCTGCCGGGCCGCCGCGTCGTCCAGGTCGGGTGCGCCGAGGCTGCCCGCGACCCGATCGGGCCAGATCACCAGTTGGGCGTTCTCGACCGATGCGGTGGCGACCGGACGGCCGTCGCGGATCGCGGCGAGGACCTGATCGAACTCGGTCATCGCGACGCTCGGTTGCACCAGGACCTGGATGGTGCCACCGCAGGTCAGCCCGACGTCCAACGCGTCGTCGTCGCTGACGCCGAAGGTCTGGGTGTGCGCCGCGCCGGTCTGGATCGCGGTCCGGCAGAGTTCGTAGACGGCGCCCTCGACGCAGCCGCCCGAGATGCTGCCCACCACGTCTCCGTGCGCCGAGACGGCCATCGCCGCGCCAGGTTGCCGAGGCGCGGACTGCCAGGTCCGCGCGACGGTCGCGACGGCGAACGCGACGCCCGCGACGCGCCAGCCGGCCAGTCCGTCGACGATGTCCCGCATGGCCGCACGATCCGCGAGCCCCGGCGGCAGCGTCAACGGCGACCTAAGCAGTTGCTTAGGTCGCCGTTGACTTTGGCCACCGCCGGGCAGAGATTTTGCCGGACTGCGGAGGTGCGACATGCAGGTGCCGGCACCGTTCGAGTACGAGCGAGCCACCAGTGTGGACCATGCGATCAGCCTGCTGGAGCGGCTGGGCGGGACAGCCCGCCTGATCGCCGGCGGGCACAGCCTGTTGCCGATGATGAAGCTCCGGCTGGCCAACTTCGACTATCTGATCGACATCAACGACCTGCACGGCGAGTTGGGCTACGTCGAGGCGGGCCCGGACGAGGTCCGCATCGGTGCGCTGACCCGGCATCGGGAACTCCTCGAATCCCCCGTGCTGGCGGCGGCGTTCCCGATCTTCGCCGACGCCGAGCGGGTGATCGCCGACCCGGTGGTGCGCAACCGGGGCACGCTGGGCGGCTCGCTGTGCCAGGCCGACCCGTCCGAGGACCTGTCGGCGGTCTGCACGACGCTGGACGCGCGGTGCGTGATCCGTGGTCCGGGCGGCGCGGAGCGGGTCGTGTCGATGGAGGACTTCCACGTCGGGCCGTACGAGACGGCCGTCGCGGACGACGAGATCCTGGTCGAGATCCGGCTACCGGTACGGCCCGGCTGTGGCAGCGCGTACGCCAAGGTCGAGCGCCGGGCCGGCGACTGGGCCGTGGTGTCGGCGGGCGCGGCGGTGTGGCTCGACGGCGGCGCGATCGTCGACGCCCGGGTCGGGCTCGCGGCGGTCGGCCCGAACACCACCGGCATCCCGGCGATCTCGGCGGCGCTGCGCGGGCAGGAACCCTCGGAGAGCCTCTACGAGCAGGCCGGGGCGATCGCGGCGGACAGCTGCGACCCGGTGACCGACCAGCGCGGCAGCGCGGACTACAAGCGGCATCTGGCCGCCGAGCTGACCCGGCGGACCCTGCGCCGGGCCGTCGAACGGGCGAGGAGCTGAGCATGCAGGTCACCATGACCGTCAACGACGTCGAGGTCACCCGGGAGATCGAGGCCCGGCTGCTGCTGGTGCACTTCCTGCGCGACGTGCTGGGTTTGACCGGCACGCACTGGGGCTGCGACACCAGCAACTGTGGCACCTGCGTGGTCTGGCTCGACGGCGAGCCGGTGAAGTCGTGCACGGTGCTCGCGGCGATGGCCGGCGGCCACCAGGTGCGTACCGTCGAGGGCCTCGCCAAGGGCGCCGAGCTGGACCCGGTCCAGCAGGGGTTCATGCAGTGCCACGGTCTGCAGTGCGGTTTCTGCACCCCGGGGATGATGATGACCGCGCGGGCGCTGCTCGACCGCAACCCCGACCCGAGCGAGACGGAGATCCGGGAGGCGATCTCGGGTCAGATCTGCCGGTGCACGGGTTACGCCACCATCGTGCGCTCGGTCCGCTGGGCCGCCGTGGCGGAGGCGCAGGCTGCGGCCCAGGTCACCGAGACCACCGAATCGTCCGAGGCCGGCGAGATCGACAACGCCGGCCAGCCCGCGGAGGCCGTCGCATGACCACTGTGCACGAGCGCGTGGACACGTTCCACGACAACGACCAGAAGCCCGTCGGGTACGGCCGGATGCTGCGCAAGGAGGATCCACGCTTTCTGCGTGGTCGTGGCCGGTACGTCGATGACGTCCAACTGCCCGGCATGCTGCACCTCGCGATCCTCCGGTCGCCGGTGGCGCACGCCCGGATCGTCAGCATCGACACCAGCGCCGCCGAGGCGTCGCCCGGGGTGAAGGCGGTGGTGACCGGGGCGATGCTGGCGCAGCAGAACCTGGCCTGGATGCCGACGCTCTCCAACGACGTGCAGGCCGTGCTCGCCACCGACAAGGTGCGTTTCCAGGGCCAGGAGGTGGCGTTCGTCGTCGCCGAGGACCGGTACGCGGCGCGTGACGCGCTGGAGCTGATCGACGTCGAGTACGACGTGCTCGACCCGGTGATCGACGCACGCCGGGCGTTGGAGTCGGACGCACCGCTGATCCGCGACGATCTGGACGGCAAGACGAACAACCACTGCTTCGACTGGGAGACCGGCGACGAGGCGGCCACCGAGGCGGTCTTCGCCCGCGCCGACGTCGTGGTCAGCCAGGATCTCGTCTACCCCCGGGTGCACCCGGCGCCGATGGAGACGTGCGGGGCGGTCGCCGACTACGACGCTGTCGACGGCAAGCTGCGACTCTGGTCGACCACCCAGGCCCCGCACGCGCACCGCACCCTCTACGCCATCGTGGCGGGCCTACCCGAGCACAAGATCCAGGTGATCTCGCCGGACATCGGCGGCGGGTTCGGCAACAAGGTGCCGATCTATCCCGGGTACGTCTGCGCGATCGTCGCCTCGATCGTCACCGGCAAGCCGGTGAAGTGGATGGAGGACCGCTCGGAGAACCTGATCAGCACCGGTTTCGCCCGCGACTACATCATGCGCGGGGAGATCGCCGCGACCCGCGACGGCCGGATCCTCGGCATCCGCACCAACGTGCTGGCCGACCACGGCGCGTTCAACGGCACCGCCGCCCCGGTGAAGTACCCGGCCGGTTTCTTCGGGGTCTTCACCGGCAGCTACGACATCGAGGCCGCGTACTGCAAGATGACAGCGGTCTACACCAACAAGGCGCCCGGCGGTGTCGCGTACGCCTGCTCGTTCCGGATCACCGAGGCGGTCTACCTGGTCGAGCGGATCGTCGACTGCCTCGCCGACGAACTCGGCATGGACCCGGCCGAGCTGCGGTTGAAGAACTTCATCCAGCCGGAGCAGTTCCCGTACACGACGAAGACCGGCTGGGTGTACGACTCGGGCAACTACGAGCCGACGATGCGGCTCGCGATGGAGATGGCCGGCTACGACGAGTTGCGCCGCGAGCAGGCCGAGAAGCGGGCCCGGGGCGAGCTGATGGGCATCGGCATCGCCTTCTTCACCGAGGCCGTCGGCGCCGGGCCGCGCAAGGACATGGACATTCTCGGGCTGGGCATGGCCGACGGCTGCGAGCTGCGCGTCCACCCGACCGGGAAGGCAGTGGTACGCCTCAGCGTCCAGTCGCAGGGCCAGGGGCACGAGACGACGTTCGCGCAGATCGTCGCCGAGGAGATCGGGATCCCCCCGGCGGACATCGAGGTGCTGCACGGCGACACCGACAACACCCCGTTCGGCCTCGGCACGTACGGCAGCCGCTCGACACCCGTCTCGGGCGCGGCGGCGGCCCTGGTGGCCCGGAAGGTCCGCGACAAGGCCCGGATCATCGCCTCCGGGATGCTCGAGGTGTCGGTCGCCGACCTGGAGTGGGAGAGGGGCGCGTTCCACGTCGCCGGTGACCCGGGCCGGTCCGTCACGATCCAGGACATCGCTCTGCGCGCGCACGGCGCGGGCGACCTGCCCGAGGGCATCGAGGGTGGCCTGGAGGCGCAGATCTGCTACAACCCGTCGAACCTCACCTATCCACACGGCGCGTACATCTGCGTGGTGGACATCGACCCCGGCACGGCGCAGGTGACGGTACGACGGTTCATCGCTGTCGACGACTGCGGCACCCGGATCAACCCGATGATCATCGAGGGGCAGGTGCACGGCGGGTTGACCGACGGGGTCGGCATGGCGCTGATGGAGATGATCGCGTTCGACGAGGACGGCAACTGCCTGGGCGCGTCCCTGATGGACTACCTGATCCCGACGTCCCTCGAAGTGCCCGACTGGGAGACCGGCTTCACCGTCACGCCGTCGCCGCACCACCCGATCGGCGCGAAGGGCGTGGGCGAGTCCGCCACAGTGGGGTCGCCGCCCGCGATCGTCAACGCGGTCATCGACGCCCTGAAGCCCTTCGGCGTCCGCCACGCCGACATGCCGCTGACGCCGTCGCGGGTCTGGGACGCGATGCGCGGCCAGGCCCGGCCGCCGATCTGAGGAGCCGAGGATGACCACCATCGCCGAACGCGCCCGGGAGCTGACCGACACCCGGGAGCCGTTCGTCCACGCCACAGTGGTCCGCGCGCAGGATCCGACGTCGGCCCGGCCGGGCGACGCCGCGGTGATCCGGTCCGACGGCTCGATCGAGGGCTTCGTGGGCGGGGTCTGCGCGGAAAGTTCGGTACGGGCGGCGGCGCTCGACGCCCTGCGCGAGGGGACCGCCCTGCTGCTGCGGGTGCTGCCGGAGGGCGCGGCCCCGTTCCCGGACACGCCGGGAGCGCGGGTGGTGGTGAACCCGTGCCACTCCGGCGGGGCGATCGAGGTCTTCCTCCGACCGATGCTGCCGGCGCCGGCGGTGCGCGTGGTCGGTGACACCCCGATCAGCGCCGCCGTGGCGACCCTGGCCGCGTTCCTCGACTTCGACGTCGTCGCCGCCGACGACAGCACCGGCTGCACCGCCGTGGTGGTGGCCGGGTTGGGAAAGGGCGAGCCGGAGGCGATCCGGGCAGCGCTCGACGCCGGCGTCGGGTTCATCGCGGTGGTCGCCAGCGGCAAACGCGGCGGGGTCCTGCTCGACGAGCTGGGGCTCACCGACGCGGAACGCGCCCGCGTCCACACTCCGGCCGGGCTGGAGATCGGCGCGCGTACGCCAGCGGAGATCGCCCTGGCGATCATGGGCGAGGTGGTCCGGGCCATCCGGGTGGACGGGTTGGCCCCGTCCGCCGGCGCGCCGGCTGCCCGACCGCAGCAGGCCGTCGACCCGGTGTGCGGGATGACAGTGCTGGTCGGGGCGGAGACGCCACAGGCGCGCGTCGACGGGCAGGACTTCTGGTTCTGCTGCGCCGGTTGCCTCGCGAGCTACACGGCGGCGTGACACGTGTTCCTGACCGGCGTGGTGCTCGCCGCGGGAGCGTCGGTGCGGCTCGGTGAGCCCAAGCAACTGCTCCCGTACCGGGGGCGGACGCTGCTCGACGCCACAGTCGACCTGGCCCGCTCGTGCGGCTTCGACCAGTTGCTCGTCACAGTGGGCGGCGCGGCGGGCGACATCCGCGACCGGGTGGACCTGACCGGCTGCCAGGTCGTGCAGAACCCGGCGTTCAGCACCGGCTGCGGGTCGTCGGTGCGCACCGCCGCGCGTGCGGTGGACCCGCGCGCCGACGCGCTCGTGCTGCTCCTCGGCGACCAGCCCGGCGTCCGCGCCGCGGACGTCCGCCGGGTCGCCGCGGCGGGCACCCCGCTGGCCGTGTGCCGGTACGCGGACGGCTTGGGCCACCCCTTCCGCTTCGGCCGGGAGGTCCTGCCCGAGTTGTACGACCTGCACGGCGACAAGGCCGTCTGGAAGCTCCTGCACTCCGGACGCCACCCGGTGACCGAGGTGACCGTCGACGGGCCGGTGCCGATCGACGTGGACACCCGAGCCGACTACGAGCGCCTGCTGGCGGGCGAGGCATGAAGGACGCCCAAGCCGTCCGGCACCGCCTCGACGCCGTCGACTACCTGGTCGACGACGGCATGGCGATGGCCCTGTTCCTGGCCTTGCGCCTCGGCCGGCCCCTGCTGCTGGAGGGCGAGCCGGGGGTCGGCAAGACCGCCGCCGCGAAGGCGTTGGCCCGCGCGCTGGAGACACCGCTGATCCGGTTGCAGTGCTATGAGGGGCTCACCGCGGGCGAGGCGCTCTACGAGTGGAACTACCAGCGGCAACTGCTGGCGATCCGGCTCGCCGAGGCGCACCACACCCGGCTCACCGACGCGGACCTGTTCAGCGCCGAGTACCTCCAGGAACGGCCGATCCTGCGGGCCGTACGCCACAGTGGGCCGGTCCCGCCGGTGCTGCTGATCGACGAGATCGACCGGGCCGACGACGAGTTCGAGGCGCTGCTGTTCGAGTTCCTCGGCGAGGCCGGCATCACGATCCCCGAACTCGGCACCTTCACCGCCCGCACCCCACCCGTCGTGGTGCTCACCTCCAACCGCAGCCGGGAGTTGCACGACGCGCTGCGCCGCCGCTGCCTGTACCACTGGATCGACTTCCCCGAACCGGCCCGCGCCGTGGAGATCGTCCGCCGAGCCGTACCGGGCGCGACCGGGCCGCTGATCCAGACGGCCGTGCAGTTCATCGGCGGCGTACGCCACCGGGAGTTGGAGAAGGCGCCCGGGATGGCGGAAACCATCGACTGGGTCGGTGCGCTGTCCGTGCTGGGCGTCACCGACCTGGCCGCCGACGGTGTCGCGCAGACCATCGGCACCATCGCCAAGACCCCCGACGACCGCGCCGTGGTCGCCGCCGCGCTCGGCGCCTACCAGGAGAGTCCGCCATGAAGATCACCAACGAGTTCGCGGTCACCGTCCCGATCGAACAGGCCTGGGCGGTGCTCACCGACCTGGAGGGGCTCGCGCCGTGCCTGCCGGGCGCCCAACTGACCGACGTCGACGGCGACGTCTACCAGGGCCGGGTGCGGGTCAAGGTCGGGCCGGTCGTCTCGGAGTTCGCGGGCACCGCCCGGTTCGTCGAGAAGGACGACGCCGCGTATCGCGGGGTGATCGACGCGAAGGGCCGTGACGCCCGCTCGGCCGGTACCGCGTCCGCGCTGGTCACCGCGCACCTGCGGCCGGACGGCGACCGGACGTTGGTCAGTGTGGACACCGATCTGAAGATCTCCGGCAGGCTGGCCCAGTTCGGCAGCGGCATGATCAAGGAGGTGTCGGGCAAACTGCTGGCCCAGTTCGTCGCCAACCTGGAGGCCAAGCTCGCCGCCGAACCGCCGGCCCCGCATCCGAACGCCGAACCCGTGACGGCCACGTCCGCCGCGCCGCCCGAGCCAACCCCGGCCGCGTCCGCCACGGCGGTCGCGACCACCCCCAGCACCGCCGCCGTGGCACCCTCACCCGTCGAGCCGTCACCGGTCGCACCGTCGGTCGTCGGACCGTCGCCGGTCTCGTCACGGCCAGGTTCGCCGCCACCGGTCGCGCCGTCGGCCGCCGGGCCGTCGGTCGTCAGGCCGTCGGGCGATGCCGTACGTGTCGCGCCGACCGCCGAGCCGGAGGCGCTCGACCTGCTCAGCATCGCCGGCGGGTCGGTCACCAAGCGCCTCGTACCGGTGCTCGTCGGTCTGGTCGCGGTCGGCGCGGTGATCGCCTGGCTGGTCGCGCGCCGGTGAGCCCGGGCGTGCTGCGCGGCGTGGACCGGGCCGCGTTCGCGGTGGCCCTCGCCAGCCGGCTGCGCCGAGCCGGCGTTCCGACCGGGCTGACCAGCGTCGACGACTTCGTCCGGGCGCTCGCCGCCAGCCCGCCCGACTCGATGTCGTCGCTCTACTGGGCCGCCCGGATCAGCCTGGTGCGACGGCACACCGACGTCCCCGCGTTCGACCGGGTCTTCGCGGCGGTCTTCGCGGACCCGCCGCCGTTGCCCCGATCGCAGCGGTCCGCGCCCCCGACCGGCGGCCCCGACGACGTGTACGTCCGGGTGCCGGCCGACACCGACGACGCGGGGCCGGGCGGCGGCCTGCCGTGGGCGACAGTGCCGCCGGCGGTCGCCGAGACACCCGAGCGCGACACAGTGCTGCGACTGCCCGAGCGACGCCCGAGCGCCCACACCGGGCTCGCCGACCGTCCGTTCGACGAACTCGACGCCGCACAGGTCACGCAACTCGGCGACGCCCTGCGCGCGGCCGTCGCCGGCTGGCCGACCCGACGCACCCGGCGGCACAGCATCGGCTCGTCCGGTGCCCGGATCGCGTTGCGGGCCACCATCGCCCGGGCCCGGCGTACCGGCTGGGAACCCGTCGAGGTCGTCCGCGCGCGCCCGGTACGACGGCCACGCCGGGTCGTGCTGCTCTGCGACGTCAGCGAGTCGATGCGGGCGCAGGCGACCGCGTACCTGCATCTGATGCGGGCGTTCGCGGTGGTCGCCGACGCGGAGGTGTTCGCGTTCGCCACGACGCTGACCCGGCTCACAGTGCTGCTCCGGCACACCTCGGCGGCCGAGGCGGTCGCGCAGGCCAGCGCCGCCGTGACCGACCGGTACGGGGGCACCCGGATCGCCACGAACCTGCGTGCCCTGCTCACCTCCCACCACGCGGAGGCCGTACGCGGGGCGGTGGTGGTGATCGGGTCGGACGGTTGGGACAGCGATCCGCCCGCCGCTCTGGCGACGGTGATGGCCCGGCTGAGCCGGCGCGCGTACCGGATCGTCTGGTTGAATCCCCGCGCCGGCGCTCCCGGCTTTGCCCCCCGGGTCGGCGGGATGGCCGCCGCACTCCCCTACTGCGACCGGATGCTGCCGGCCGGTACCTTCCAGGACCTGCTGGTCGTCGCCCGTCAGCTCCAGAGCGTCACGTGCACCGACGGCCGGAAATGGCCGACGCTGACGCCCGCGCCGCGCATCATCGCCTGAATCGCCCTGGGCGTCGATGAGAAGCGCGACAGCTCCTCGGCGGCCGACATCGAACCGGGGGTGGCGAGCACCTGCGCATGCCACACCGCTTCCATCGTCGCGTGCGGCCCCACCACCTGCCCGAGCTGGCCCTGACGGATGTCGGGCGCGACGGTGAACGCGAGGGCCGGTGCCACCCCCCTGCCCCGCTTGGCCTCCCCCAGCGCGGCCGCGTGGCTCTGGAAAATCTGCTGCCGCTCGTCCGGCACGGCCAGCCGGCGCAGCAGCGCCGGGACCGCGCCCCACTCGGTGGCGGCCGACGGCCCGAGCAGCCAGGTCTGCTCCCGCAACTGCCCTGGGGACGCCGCCAGGCCAGCCAGTGGGTGCTCCGGACCGACGGCGATCACGAGCCGGTAGTTCATCACCGGCCGGCAGCCGATGGCGCTGTCGACGACCGAGGGTTGCGGCCCGATCGCGATGTCCACGGCGCGGGTCAACAACAGCGACTCAAACGACCCCGGGTTGCGCACGCTCAACTCGACGTCGAGGTCGGCGGCCCGCTTCGCGAAGAGTTCGATCAGCCCCGGCGCGGCGAACTCGGCGAACAGGCTCGACGCGGCGACCCGCAGCATCCGTCGGCCGCGCGTCGCGGCGCTGACCTCCAGCATGGTGCGGTCCTGCAGGCCCAGCAGTTCCGCCGCGCGACTGGCCAGCCGCAGCCCACCCGGGGTGAACGCGAGGCCCGCCGCCGTCCGGGCGAAGAGCTTGTCGCCGAACTCCTTGCGCAGCTGGGCGATGTGCAGCGACACCGCCGACTCGGAGACCTGAAGCTCCGCGGCGGCCTGTTTGACCGAGCCCAGCCGGACCACGGCGACGTACGCGCGCAGCTGTGTCGGGGTCACCGGCACCCTCTTCCCCGCGATCGCGTGGCTCGGCTCGGCGTCGAGACGAACGTCGATCATCCCGCGCTGGTCCGTCCCACCGCCAGCGGCCGATCATCTGATCGTCGGGCCCGATGCCGTTCACGGTGGACCGAAGCGGTGACGCGTGCTCCGGTCAGCTCTCGGTGGGGGCCGCCTGGCTCCCGGACACGCAGTACACGTCGCCGGAGTTCGCGGCGTGCGGCAGTTCGTGCAGGTGCGTGGCCAGGTCGGTCGCGGGCATCCAACGCCGGAACGTCATCGACTTGTCGTCGCCCACCGCGACGTCGAAGCCGTCGAAGCCCAGCGCGGTCAGGCGATCGAGGCACCGGTCGGCGACCGCACGCGCGATGGTGGTGAACTCGAACGACAACGCGGGCAGTGGGCGGCTCAGGCCGGCCAGCACCTCGTCCTCGAAACCCTCAACGTCAATCTTGGTGAAGGTCGGCACGCCGTACGTCTCGATCAGCGCGTCGACGGTGACCACCGGGACCTCGATGTCGGTGTCCCACACCTCGCCCTCCCACCCGCCCGCGCCCTTCGCGGCGCGGACGAAGTCCGGTGAGGCGGTCGAGACGGTGGGGTTGGCGGAGTTGACGTGCAACCGGGTGCGCCCAGGGAGTGCGCCGCACGCTGCGTCGACAACAGTCACCTGGTCGTCGTCGGCGTAGATCGCCCGCAGGACGCGCAGACACAGCGGCTGCGGTTCCACAGCGACGACCCGGGCACCGAGGCGACGGAAGCTGGCGATGTGGTCGCCCACGTGGGAGCCGATGTCGAAGACGAGGTCCCCACTCCCGACGAAGCGGGAGTAGAAGGCGTCCATCCTCGCGTCCCGTTCGGGATCGCCGTAGTAGACGTCCAGCGACCGGTGCAGCAGGGACAGGGCCGGGTCGTTCCGGAGCGCGGCGATCCTGGTGTCGGTGGTAGCCGTCATCTGTCTGGTGTCCAGTCCGTGAGAGAGGTGGCCGGGTTACGGTCCGAAGGCGGTCAGGAACCGGTCCCGGAAGGCGTCCATCCGCCAGACCGGCGCCTGCGGCCCGGGCTTCAGCCCGTCCTGCCAGCCCCACCCGGAGATCCGGTCCAACACGGCCCGATCACGGGTGATGATCGAGATCGGCACGTCGTGGCTGGCGTTCTCGCCGGTGACGACCGCGGCGGGTTGGTGGTCACCGAGGACGATGAACACGAGGTCGTCGTCTCCGTAGGTCCGCACGTAGGAGATGAGCGAGCCGAGGGTGTACTCGATGGACTTTCGGTAGTCCGCCCGGATCTGGGCGGTGTTGCGGCGCTTGTCGTCCGACCTGCGCGCGCCAGCCCCACGGTAGACCGCGCCGTCGCCGACGTCGGCCCAGTCGAGCAGCGGCGGGACGGGCGTCCAGGGCGCGTGACTCGACACCAGCGCCAGCTCGGTCATCACGTTGCCGTCGCGCTTCGCCTGCTCCAGGCGCTGCCAGCTGGCCAGGGTGTACTGGTCGGGCGGGGTGCCGAAGCTGAACTTCGGGCCACGGTACGCGAGAGCCTTGGCGTCGTAGAACCGGTCGTAGCCGAAGAAGGAACCCTCCGGCCATGCCCTGGTGACGGCTGGCATCACGCCGACGGTCTGCCAGTTCGCCCGTCGGAAGGCGCCGTTGAGGGTCATCCGGTCACTGGCCAGCAGGGTGCGGTGCCGCTGGTCGTTGTCGATCCAGAGGCCGGAGAGCAACGTGTCGTGCGCGAGCCAACTGCCGCCACCGAAAGTCGGCGAGGTGAGGAAGCCGCTCTGCGCGGCGAAACCCGCCGCGCCCAGCTCGCTGGTGCCGCGGTCGAGGACCGCGCCGACCTGCGGCGCGAACTCCGGGTCCTCGACGGCATCCCGGCCGTAGCTCTCCACGAAGGCGACGACCACGTTCTTGCCGCGCAGCGCGGTCAGTAGCTGGTCACCCGGGGTGTCGCCGAACCTGTCGGCCTCAATCAACGCGCCGAACGTCTCGCGGTCGTCGAGGCGCAGGCGCACCTGGAAGCCGTGACCGTTGGCCAGGGTGGTCGCGGACGTGTCGGCGACCGGCACGCCCTCGACCACCCGCACGTTGAACGCGGCGCAGGCCACCCAGACGACCACCAGCGCGGCCACGATCCGGGTGGTCCCGGTGCGGTGCCGGACCACCAGTCGCCGCAGCCGCCGCATCGACAGCGTGACCAGTGTGGGCAGGCCCACGAACACCACCGCCAGGGTGATGGCGACGCCGATGGCGGCGGGTCGACCGTACGACTCGCTGAGGAAGGCGAACCCCTCGTCGAGGAGCGCCCAGTCGAGCACCGGGTCGAACGCCCGGCTCAGCGAGGCGGTGAACCCCAGGTCGAGCAGCTTCAACAGGCCGAGCAGGCCGAGGGCCACGCCGGCCAGCGTCGCGACCAGTCGGCTGCCACGAGACGGCAGGGCGAGCAGGAGGGCCACGACCAGCAGCGCCTCCAGGGGGATCCGCGCGAACGCCGCCGGGCTGAGCCGGCCGAAGTCGTACGGCACGGTGAGGACGAGCAGCACAAGCAGCGCGGCCAGCACGGTCGTCAGCCGGGCGGCGATGGAGCGTTTCGGCCGATCCTCGACGTCGGTGCCGTCAGCGGTCCCGCCCGAGGCTTCGCCCCTCATCGCCCTCCGTCCCTGGCTCGGCAACTGACGTACGCGCGTCAAGAGCGACAACCCGGGCATCCTTCCATGATCTTTGCTGGGAGCGGCATCCGGGCGGCTCAGACGCGGGCGATCCCGCGTCGGGCCACGGCGACAGTGGGACGGTCCGACCACGGCAGCCCATCGGTAGTGCTCGGGATCAGCTCGGCCAGCCCCGCTCCGGCGCCTGGGGCGCCGTGGCTCTGCGAGCTGACCGGCTGAACCATCGCACCCTGGGCGTCGTGGATGACTGCGTGGCGGAGGCGCCGGGTCGTCCAGAGCCAGGCGACGTCACGCCCGAACGACTCGACCAGCAGCGCCACCGACGCCACCAGCACCACTGTCGTCAGCGGCGGGGGCAGCACGTCGGCCATCGCCACCGTCAACACCACGCCCTGGATCGCGGCGACGACCTTGCTCCAGTAACGCGGCGGCGCGGATCCCCGCATCCACTCCAACACCCAGGTCGCGGCGCCGAAGAGGTAACGCATCGCGCCGATCACGAGCACCCAGCCACCCACCGCGGGGGCCACGTGCAGGCAGAGCACCAGGACCAGGAAGGAGTCGATCTCCATGTCGAAGCGCGCGCCGAGCTCGCTGGTGGTCCCGGTGCGGCGGGCCGTGTACCCGTCCACGGCGTCGAGGGCCAACGCCACGCTGGTGAGGACGACCATCACCGTGATCGGCGCCGACCGGCCGAACGAGTCGGCGGCCAGGGCCGTCACGCCGCCGACGAGGATCGCCCGGCTCAGGGTCACCCGGTCGGCCGGGCTGAGCGCACCCGCGCCCGAGCGGGACATTCCCCGGCTGAGCAGGGCGCACAGGGCCACCCCGTACGCCAGCCCCGCCACCCAGCCCGCCGCGCCCAGACCGACTGTCTCCGCCAGCACCGCCAGCAGGACGATCTGCACGAGCAGTCCGATGACCGGACCAGTTCGAACCGTTGACATCGTGCCTCCGTGACTCTGGTGGGTGACCCTGACCGTCATCACGGAAAATATGACCGATCGGTTCATTCTGAACGCGATCCGGCAGGGTGCCACGGAGGGACGTGCCCCTTCGGCCGCCGGTTAATCGTCCATCGTGGGCGGCCCGTCTTCGGCTGACCGGTGCGGGCGTCGATCGTCGCGTACGGGTCAGGGCGTCGGCAGGGTGAGCACGTCCGCACCGTCGTCGGTGATGGCGATGGTGTGCTCGCTGTGCGCCGTCCGGCAGCCCGTCGCGCTACGGAGGGTCCAGCCATCGGCATCGGTGACGAGCGTGGCGGTGTCCGCCATCACCCACGGCTCCAGCGCCAGCAGCAGCCCCGGGCGTAGCCGGTAGCCGCGACCGGGGCGCCCGGTGTTGGAGACGTGCGGGTCCTGGTGCATCGTCGATCCGACGCCGTGGCCGCCGAACTCCGTGTTGACCGAGTATCCCGCCGCCTTGAGGACCGAGCCGATCGCGTGGGAGATGTCACCGATGGGGACGCCGGGGCCGGCGGCGGCGATCCCCGCCTGCAAGGCGCGCTCGGTCGCCTCGATCAGCGCGACGCTCTCCGGGGGCCGCACGTCGCCAACGATGAAGCTGATCGCCGAGTCCGCGACGACTCCACCCTGGGAGACGGCGAGGTCGAGCGAGAGCAGGTCGCCGTCGGCGAGCGGGTAGTCGTACGGCAATCCGTGCAGCACGGCGTCATTCACCGACGTGCAGATGTAGTGGCCGAACGGCCCGCGACCGAAGGACGGCTCATAGTCGACGTAGCAGGACTGCGCCCCGGCCTCGGTGATCATGGCCTGCGCCCACCGGTCGATGTCCAGGAGGTTGGTGCCGACCACGCAGCGGCTCTTCAGCGTCTGCAGGATGCCGGCGACCAGCGCGCCGGCGCCCTTCGCTCGCAGCACGTCGGTGGGGCTCAGGATCTCGATCATGCAGCGCCTTCCTCGGACGACCAATAAGTATCCCGGCCATATTATCCCGGTACTAGAATCGGAGCATGGTCAGGTTGCCGCTCACTCCCGCAGAGCTCGAACGCGGACAGCGCCTCGGTGCCCTCCTGCGTCGAGCCCGTGGAGAGCGTTCGATGCTCCTCACCGCGTTGGACGCGGGCGTCTCGCCGGAGACCCTTCGAAAGATCGAGTCCGGCCGGATAGCCACCCCCGCGTTTCCGACCATCGCGGCGATCGCCGACGTCCTCGGCCTCTCCCTCGACGCCGTCTGGTCGGAGATCAACACGTCGGACGGCAGCGCCGAACTCCCCCGACCGACGCGCACCGCGCGCGAACGGTTGGCCTCCTAGCGCGCTGCGGTCGAGCCGGTTGACGCCGCCGCGGGTGGGCCCGATTCGCTCGCGCTGTGTACGCCTTGTCGGCCAGGACTCGGTCAAGGCTTCGTCTTCGGGACGGCCTGTCGTCAGGTGCGGAACGCGAATGCGCTCAGGCCCCGAATGAACTGCGGGCTGTCACGGCGCTGCCGGCAAAGCGCTTCCCACGATAGATAACCTAACAGTGATCCTTCCCGATCGGTATCGGGCAGACGCCCGACTGCGCAGGTCAGCGGCGGTGGCTAAGTTCGCCCAATGCCCGACCAACATGATCGGTGCGGAATCCGCGGGTACCTGGACGCTCGGCGACCTGAGCGTCAATCGGATCGGATTCGGCGCGCTGGTCCGAGCTTCGTGACGCCGGACTCTCCGGCATCTCGGCCGGAAGGTTCGTCACTGTGCAGACAGCGACAACGCCCGTTCCCATTCCTCCGCGCGACACCTCGTGGCTCGTTGCCCGAGGACTCATCCCCGATCACGGCCCTCGGCGCGTCCTGGCCGTCGCGACCTTCGTCAACATGCTCGGAAGTGGCATCTTCATGGCCACCGCCGTGCTCTTCTTCACCCGATCCGTCGGTCTTCCCCTTGCGCAGGTCGCTCTGGGGATGGGCATCGCGGCGCTCGTCGGGATGCTCGCCGGAGTTCCGGTGGGGCATCTCGCCGATCGTCGGGGCCCGCGCGAGATCTATCTGCTGACCCTGGTCATCCGAGCCGCCACCATGGCCGCTCTGGCCTTCGTGCACACGTTCTGGCCGTTTGTCGTCCTGGTCTGCCTGACCCAGCTCGCGCACTCAGCCGGCGGGGCATCTCGCGGTCCGCTGGTGCGTGGCTTCGGCGGCGCCAACCTTGGCCAGTACCGGGCCTATCTGCGGTCGATCGCCAACCTCGCGGGATGTTGCGGCGCCCTCGCCGCCGGCGCAGCGGTGCAACTGGACACCCGCGCGGCCTATCTGGCCCTGGTCGTCGGCAACGCCGTCAGCTTCGTGGCATGCGCCGCCATCATCACTCGACTGCCCTCGCTGCCGCCCGTCCCAGCGCCCCAGTTGACCGGGCGTTGGATCGCACTGAAGGACAGGCCGTTTCTGACAGTCACAGTGCTCGACGCCATCCTGGGAATACAGGGCCAGGTACTGGTCTTCGCGCTGCCGGTGTGGATCATCTCGGAGACCGACGCGCCACGCTGGTTCGTCGGGGTGGCCGTGCTGGTCAACACCGCACTCGTGGCGACGCTGCAGGTCAGAGCGAGCCGGGGGGTCGACACCAGTTCAGCGGCAGGTCGGGCGATGCGCCGCTCCGGGCTGGCGTTCCTGATCGGAATGGCCCTGATCGCCACCACGTCGGCAATGCCCGGATGGGTCGCCGTCACGGTGCTCACGCTGGGGGTCGCCTCGCACACCGTCGGCGAGTTGTGGCACGCGGCGGGCTCACTCGAGTTGCAGTTCCGGCTCGCTCCCGCGCACGCGCAGGGGCAGTACATGGGGATCTCCGGCCTTGGCACGGGCCTGGCCAACGTCGCCGCCCCTTCCCTCCTGGGCCTGCTCTGCATCGCCTGGGGTGCCCCCGGCTGGCTGCTGATGGGTGGCATCTTCGTCGCGGTCGGGCTCGCCGCCCCGGCGGTCGTCCGATGGGGCGAGCGAACGCGGCCGGACTCAGCGGATGCCGTCTAGAAACCGGCGGGAGCTGGCCCCGGTCGATGAACGACCGGGGCCAGCGGGTGGTGCGCTCAGGAGGCGGCGATGCCCTCCATGCCGATGCCGTCGGCGAACTTCGGCAGACCCTCCACTGTGGTGACGAGATTCAGGGAGCCGTCCTCGTGCACCTTGTAGCCCTGCACGTTGCCGGCGGTGGCGTTCTGCACGTACAGGAAGCCGTCACTGCTGGTCATGTCGATCGACCCGCCGTTGGTGTCGGCGGCGACGTTCTTGACGAGTTCGAGCTTGCCGTCGTCGTCGACCCGGTATGAGCTGATGGTGGAGCTGCCGGCGTTGGCGACGAAGAAGTAGTCGCCGACGCGCTGGATCCAGCATGGCGCCTGCTGTCCGTTCGGCACCGACGGTCCGACCTGGTCGAGCGCGCCGTCGTCCTCCAGCTCGAACCGGCTGACCGCGTTCGCACCCGACTCGGTGACCAGCAGCGAGTCATCGGTGTCGAAGGTGAAGCCGAACGGGGTGTTCCCCGCGTCGCTGATGACGGGGTTGCGGGACAGCTTGCCGTTGCGACCGATCTCGTAGCTGAACATCACGTTGGCGGCCTTGGTCGACACCAGGACGAACTCGCTGTCCGGGTCGATCTTGACCTGGGCCGGGGCGGTTCCGAACGCGGGCGGGTTGCCGTTGTGCAGCCCGAGCGACCGGTTGGCGTCCTCGATCCGCGACAGGCGCCCCTTGTGCAGCTCGAAGCCCTGCACCGAGCCCTCGCCGCCGGCGTTGAGGACGTAGACGAGGTCGCCACGGGCCGCGACGCTGACCGGCAGCAGACCCCCGGACCAGATGACCTGGAGTTTGTGCAGCTTGGTGCCCTCGACGCGGAAGACCGTCACGGTGTTGCTGCCGGCGTTCACCGCGAACAGCAGTCCGCGGTGGTACGTGAGGGAGCCCTGCGAGGCCAGCGCGTCGAGCGGCGCGCCGATGGTGAAGCCGCCCAGCCCGCCGGTCTCGTACTCGCCCGCCTTGGTGAGGCGGCCGTCCTCGTCGCGGTCGTACACCTTGATGGTGTTGCCCTCGGCCTTGTTGGTCTGGACGAAGACCGCGCCCTCGTCGCCGTGGTGGTGATCACCCCCCTTGCGGTCGTCGTGGTACCCGGGGCCGCCGCCATCGGCGAAGGCGGCCCCGGGGATCGATCCGATGCTGGTCAGACCTGCCAGGAGGGCTGCCGCGAGCGCCACACTGCGCTTCATCACTGACTCCTTGTGCACCCGAAGGGAGGAATACGAGTTTTCCTCTCCTTCGAAAGCTATCGGAGCAGGTAGGCGCGTTCGACTCACTTACCCTAAAGCGGTAATTTCGTGCCGTTCCGTGGAATGAGCAGACGTGCGGGCAGAGGTGGCATCGGGGGCAAAGCGGATCCGCGGCCCGTCAGGGCAGGAACTCGGCGGTCAGGCTGATCAGCGCACGGGCGGCGGCCCCGACCGGGCGGTCCACCGGGGTGGCAAGGGACGCCGTCCAGTTCAGGTCGACGCCGGCGACGCTCAGCAGGCGCACCCCGTGGTCGTCGGCGACGGCGAAGCGGGGCAGCAGCGCGATGCCGAGCCCGTGCCGCACGTGTTCGGCGCCGGTGGCGATGTCGGGGATCTCGATCGTGACGCGCCGGGACAGGCCGGCGGCCGCGAACGCCCGGTCGGTCACGGCCCGGTTGCCGTAGCCGACCGGGGAGTCGATGAAGTCCAACCCGGCGATGTCGGCGAGGGTGACCGCCTCGCGGGTCGCCAGCGGGTGGTCGTCCGGGACGACGAGGTCGAGAACCGAGCTGGCCAGCTCGGTGAGGTGGATCTCCGCCGGAGGCGTGCCGGGCAGCGAGACGAACGCGAGGTCGAGCCGGCGTTCCGCGAGGGCGTCGATGAGCCCCTGGGAGCCGTGCGGGGCGACGCTGGTGTGCAGCAGCACTCCGGGGTGCCGGCGGTGGAACTCGCCGAGCAGGGCCGGCAGGTGCAGGAGTCTGATCGAGGTCATCGTGCCGATGCGCAGGGTGCCGCGCAGGCCGCCGTGCACCTCGGCGACCGCGTCGCGGGCGTCGCGGGCCGCGTCGAGGGCGATCCGGGCGCGCGGCAGCAGCGCGGCACCGGCGTCGGTGAGGCGTACGCGCTTGGAGTTGCGGTCCAGCAGTGACGCGCCCAGTTCGCGTTCGAGGGTCTTGACCGCGGCGGAGACGGCGGACTGGACGACGTGCAGGCGGGCGGCGGCGCGGGTGAAGTTCTGTTCCTCGGCCACGGCGACGAAGTACTCAAGTTGGCGGAGCTCCACACCACCAAGTATCACCGATCGCGATCGTCGCGAACATCAACTTTCGTTGGACCTGATGCTTGGGTGGGGCAACAGTGGGGTCATGTCCTTGTCGACCCTGACACCCCGACCCACCACGTCCGACCGCGGCGACGGCTCGTCGCGCCGGCACGGCCGTGGCTTCTGGGCGATCGCCCTGGCGTTCCTGACCGCGATGGCGTTCTGCACCGTGCCGGCCCCGCTCTACCCGCTCTACATGGCGCGGGACGGCTTCTCCACGTTCATGGGCACGATCGTGTTCGCGGTCTACGCGGTGGGCGTGGTGATCAGCCTGCTGCTCGCCGGTCACGTCTCGGACTGGGTCGGCCGCAAGAAGATCCTCATTCCGGCGTTGGCGTTGGAGCTGGTGGCCGCCGCCCTGTTCCTGGGTGACCCGTCCCTGCCGGTGCTGCTGGTCGCCCGGCTGGTGAGCGGGCTGGGCATCGGCCTGATCACCGCGACCGCCACCGCGTACCTCCAGGAGTTGCACGCCGCACACCGGCCCGGCTCGTCCCGTCAGCGCTTCGAGATGGTCTCCACCGCCGCCAACATCGGCGGGCTGGGCGTCGGCGCGTTGGTCGCGGGCGTCCTCGCCCAGTACGTCGACGCACCGCTACGTACGCCGTACCTGGTGTTCGCCGTCCTGCTGGCGGTGAGCATCGTGGCGGTCGCCCTGTCCCCGGAGACCGTCGAGGAGCGGCCGGTCAAGCCCACCTACCGGCCGCAGCGGATCAGCGCCGACCACGGGGACCGCGCCGGCTACCTGGCCGCGGCAGCCGCCGGGTTCGCCTCGTTCGCCGTGTTCGGCCTGTTCACCTCGGTCGCCCCGGGTTTCGTCGCGGGTGCCCTGCACCTCCCGTCGCGGGCCCTGGCCGGCACCATCGTGTTCGCCGTGTTCGGCGGTGCGGCCGTGGCGCAGACCCTCACCAGCCGGCTGGCCGCCCCGGCGAAGGTGCGCCTGGGGCTGCTCGCCCAGGCCGTCGGCGTGCCCGTCCTGCTGGTGGGGATGCACACCGCCAGCCTCTCGGTGTTCCTGGTCGGCGGGGTGGTCGCCGGCATCGGCGCCGGCGTGCTCTTCAAGGCCGCCGTCGGCGCCGTCGCGGCGATGGCCGCACCCGCGCAGCGCGGCGAGGCCCTGGCCGGGCTGTTCCTCATCGGCTACCTGGGGATGATCCTGCCGTCCGTCGGCATCGGCGTCGCCACCCAGGCCGTCACCGCCGGCACGGCGATGAACTGGTTCACCGGGTTGCTACTTGTCATGCTCGCCGGCGTGGCGGCGCTGTTCCGCCACAGCGCCGCGGCACAAGCCCGATGAGCCGTACGGCCTAAAACCGCTCGGCCAAGATCCGCACAGGAACAGGGAAAGTGCTGCCTCACCGGCCGCGGAGGCACCTACATCCCGGAAGTTGTGCGGATCTTGGCGGGCCAGACGCGGGGGCCGGGTCAGCGCGGGTCGGGCCACCACGGTTCGAGGAGGGTGGGGTCGGCGACGTACTGCGCCACCTGCGTCCGCTGTTCCGGGGTCAGCGACAGCGCCTGGAGTCGGGCGCCCCACTCGGGCACCCGGTCAGCCTTGTCCAACGCGGTGGCCAGCTCGATCAGCCCGGCCAGCGCCATCGCCTGCTCGACCGCCGGCGCGTCCTCGGCGCGGCGGCGCATCCCCGAGTCGAGCGCCCGATAGGCCGCCCGGTCGTCCATCTTGAACTCGCGCAGGATCCGCGCGTTGTCGAGCACCCGGGCCAGCCCGTCGAGCTCCTTCGACCCGCCGTACTCCACGTCCTTCGGTTCATCCCGCTGGATGAAGACGATGGTGTTGCCCGACGGGTCGACGATGCTGAACCGCGACGCCCCGGCCCGGTAGCGGGTCATCCGGGGAAGGCCCTTGACCAGCACCTTGCCGTAGCTGCGGCGCATCGCCTCGGCGAACACCGCGTGGTATGACGCCACCGCGTCCACCATCACCAGGCAGCCGCCGGAATGCTCCTTCGCCGGGTCGAGATCCTTCGGTGCCGGGCCGTAGTGCAGCTGGAACCCACTCCAGGTCAACGCCAGGTAGACGTATGGCCTGAGTTGCTCAAAGGCCACCTCGAACCCGAGGGCCCGCCAGAACGCCAGGGTCTCCTCCGGGGCCGCGCAGTGCAGCAGCGGCACTGTGGTCTCGTTCGGTTGGACACGGTCCGCATTGGTCGTCATTGTCGATCCCCGTCCCGTCGGCAGGCCGGCCATTGTGCCAGCTCCACCGAGCGGCTTCGACGGGTTTCCTCTCCTACCCAGGGAGGAGGCGGGCTCCGACCAGCGGCTGGAACCGGGGCCCGGGGTCGGACGCGATCGGTGTGCGCGGCCGCGAACATCTACAGGCATGACTACTGTTGTGCGCCGGGCGGCGCGTTGGAACCGCCCGCTGATGTTCCTGGTATCCGTGATGGCGGTGCTGGCCGTCGTCACCGTGGTCGGCATCCTCGTCGACCCGCGCGTCCTCACCGGGGCGCCGATCTGGCTGAAGCCGTTCAAGTTCGCGGTGTCGTTCGTGCTCTACGGCGCGACGCTCGCCTGGATGCTCTCCCTGCTGCCGCGACGCAGCCGGGCCGTCGAGAGGGCGGTCGTCGTCATCGTCGCGGTGGCGGTCGTCGAGAACGCGGTGATCGTCGGTCAGGTGATACGCGGGCAGACCAGTCACTTCAACGACACCACCCCCCTGAACACCGCGCTGTTCGCGGCGATGGGCGCGGCGATCATGGTGCTGTTCTTCGCGCACCTCGTCATCGGGATCGTGGTCCTGATCCAGCGGATCCCCGATCGGGTCGCCGCGACCGCCGTCGGGTGGGGGCTCGGTCTGTCCCTGCTGGGCATGCTCGCGGCGGTGCCGATGGCGCTGCCGATGCAGGACCCGGGGATCGAGGGCATCGGTGGGGCGCACAGCGTCGGCGTGCCCGACGGTGGGCCGGGATTGCCACTGGTGGGCTGGAGCACTACAGGCGGTGACCTGCGGATCGGGCACTTCGTGGGGCTGCACGCCCTCCAGGCGTTGCCGATCCTGGCGATCCTGCTGAGCCGGTTCGCGACGCGGTTGGACGAGCGCACCCGCGCCCGGCTGCTGGTCGTCGCGGGCGTCGCGTACGGCGTACTCACCGTGCTGTTGACCTGGCAGGCCCTGCGCGAACAGCCGCTGCTGCGGCCGGACGCCGTCACGCTCGCCGCGGTCGCGGCCCTGGTGGTCGCGACGGCGACCGCTACCGGCCTGGTGCTGGCCCGCCGCCGTCGCCCGGAACTGGCGCTGGCCGCATGACCGGGACGCTGTTCTCCCTGACGTTCGCGGTGGCCGCGCCGTTCTGGGCGCTGATGATCCTGCTGCCGCGCTGGTCGTGGACCGCCCGGATCATCGCCTCACCGCTGATCGTGCTGCCGGTCGTGGTGATCTACGCGCTGCTGGTGCTCCCGGCGTTCAACGACGTGCTGCCGGCCGTGGCGTCGCCGACCCTGGCCGGGGTACGCGACCTGCTCGGCACCTCCGACGGGGCCGCGGCGGGTTGGGCCCACATGATCGCGTTCGATCTGTTCGTCGGACGGTGGGCGTGGTTGGACAGCCGCGATCGGGGGGTGCCGGCGCTGGTGATGGCTCCGGTGCTGCTGCTGACCATCCTGCTCGGACCGCTCGGCCTGGCCGCGTACCTCGCGGTCCGGACCCGGTGGCGGCGGCCGACGGCCGTCGCCACCGGCCCGCAGCACCTAGGCTGACCACCGTGAGCTGGCCGGGGCGACTGTTCGACATGCGGGACACCCTCGTGCGGATGGTGCTGCTCGATCTCAGCGGGTTGTGCTACCTGCTCTTCGTTCCGCACTCCACCAGCACGCCCACGACGACACAGTGGATCCTCGCGGTCCTCGCGTTCACAGTGGCGCTGGCGGCGCACCGTCGGCCGGTGGTCAACCTGGTGGCGCAGGCCGCCCTGCTGACGGTCGCGATCAGCCTGGTCGACGACTTCACCATCAACCAGGTCGGCGCGAGTTGGGCCCTGCTCGAGATCACCATGCGGGCGCGTCGCCCCCGGACCATCTGGCTGTCCACCGCGCTGCTGGTCGTGGTCGACCTGACCGACTCGGTGGGCGACCCAGCCGGCAGGGTCGTCTCCGGCGTCGTCGGACTGGCCCTGGAGGTCGGTGTGCCGGTGCTGCTCGGCCTCGTCATCCGGACCAACCGGGAGCTGAGTCGGCAGGCCGTGGAGCGGGCGGTGGCCGAGCAACGCCAGCACGCGTCGGAGAGTCGTGCGGCGCGCGCCGACGAACGCAGCGCCATCGCCCGCGAGCTGCACGACGTCGTCGCGCACCACGTGGCGTCGATGGTCCTGCGGGTCGGCGTGGCCCGGCACGTGCTCACCGACCTGGACCCCCGGGTGGGCGAGGTCTTCGACGACGTGCACGGCACCGGCACCGCGGCCCTCGCGGAGCTGCGCCGGCTGGTCGCGGTGCTGCGCGACCCCGACGGGGTACGCGGCGACGCGGCGCTGACCGCGATCGAACCGTCCGCGCTGCCGGCGGCGATCGGCGCGTCCATCGACCGGGCCCGGCAGGCGGGTGTCACGGTGGAGGCCGATCTCGACCCGGCGATCGGTTCGCTCGACGCGGTGCGCGGCATGGCGGTGCTGCGACTGACCCAGGAGGCGCTGATCAACGTGGCCAAACACGCGGGAACCTCCGCGCTCGCGCACCTCGTGGTCGCTGTCCGGGACGGCGCCGTGCACTGGGAGGTCACCGACAACGGGCGCGGCGGGATGCCGGCGGGCGTGCCGGCCGGTGGCGGGCACGGCATCACCGGGATGCGCGAGCGTGTCGAGGTCCTCGGCGGCCGGCTGGAGGCGGGCCCGACCGACACCGGGTGGCGGGTGCGTACCGTCCTTCCGGCCGTGGCCGCCGCGTCCGCCGACGCACCGGTCGGGTCGGTGCCCCGCGAACGGGAGGCCCCGGCCGGGTCGCCCGCGCCGGAGCCGGCGTGATCCGGGTGCTGCTGGTCGACGACCAGCACCTCATCCGGGCCGGGCTGCGCATGCTCTGCGACGCCCAACCCGACATCGAGGTCGTCGGGGAGGCCGACAGCGGCCGTGAGGCGATCCCGCTGGCCGGGCGGCTCCTCCCCGACGTCGTCGTCATGGACCTGCGGATGCCCGGTGTCGACGGGATCACCGCGACCAGCCGGATCCTCGCCGAACGCCCCGCCACCCGCGTCCTGGTGCTGACCACGTTCGGCGACGACGACCACCTCTACCCAGCGCTGACCGCCGGGGCGTGTGGGTTCCTGCTCAAGGACGCACCCCCGACCGAGCTGCTGGACGGCATCCGCCGGGCCGCCGTCGGCGACAGCCCGTTCAGCCCCGAGGTGCTGCGCCGCCTCGTGCAACGCGCGGTGCACGCCCGCCCCGGGTCACCACCGGCCCTGCCGGGCCTGACCGCCCGGGAACGGGACGTGCTCAACCTGGTCGCCGAGGGCCTGTCCAACACCGAGATCGCCGACCAGCTCCACATCGGTGTCACCACGGTCAAGACCCACATCACCAGCCTGATGACCAAGACCGACAGCCCCAACCGGGTACGTCTGGCCCTGTTCGCTCGCGGCGTCTGACGCTCAGGCCCGCATCCGCGCGGACACGGCGATGACGAGCAGCAGCGGCACGATCAGCAGAGCCGGGGCGACGACCGGCAGGTGCAGGGCGACCAGAGCGCCGACCGCCGCGCCGACCATGAGGGCCAGCAGCACCTGAGCCTTGGGGCGCAGGCTGGCCCACGGGCTGCGCGCGGCGACCCCGGCGATCAGGCTGGTGAGGGTGCCGGTCAGGTAGGTGGAGGACAGGCCGGACACGCCGAAGCGTTGGATCGCACTGCTCTGCACGCCCAGCGCGACAGCGGACAGCATCAGCAGCGCCAGGTGGACACCCGCGTCGGGGGTGTGCAGGGTGACCTCCCAGACGACGGCGAACACCACGAACACCGACAGCTCCAGGACCAGCGCCCAGGTGACCCGCCGGGGCCAGACCGGATCGTCGGGCTGCGCCGAGCCGACGACGCGGGCGCCCGCGAGGACACCGACGATGAAGCTGACGATGGCGCAGCCCGACGTCAGAGCCAGGTCGGCCTCGCCCCGGCCGGCCGAGAGCCCGAGCAGGACCATGTTGCCGGTCATCACGCTGGCGAAGGCGCCGCCGAGGGCGAGGAAGCCGAGAGCGTCGGCGCTGCCGGTGAGGAAGGTGAGGACGACAACGAGCGCCTGCCGTCGCCGCAGCAGGCGCTCGTCTCGGCGCGGAGCGACGCGGGGGTGGGTGACGCGGGGCGCTGTGCTCGACACTGTCGGCCACCTTCCAGTAATTGTTCTTCGTATACACTTTGTTCGGACACGTTCACGGAGAGGCGACCAGGTGGCTGAAGACCTACGGGACAAACTCGGCGCGCAACACCTGCCGCTACGCGATCAGGTCCTCGCCGCGTTGCGGACCGCCATCATCGACGGCGACTACCTGCCCGGGGAACGGCTGACCGAGGACCGGCTCGCCGAGGACTTCGGTGTCTCCCGCAACCCCGTCCGGGAGGCACTGCGCGTCGCCGAGGCGGAGGGGTTCGTCGTGATCCTCCCCCGCCGGGGAGCGGTCGTCGCCTCACCGAGCAGCGGGACCATCACCGACATGTTCGCCGTGCGCCAGCGCCTGGAGACGCTGGCCGCCCGGCTGGCCGCCGAGCGGGCCACCGCGGCCGACGTGGCGTCCCTGCGCGCTCTTCTCGACCAGGGCCGCGAGGCGACGCAGCGCCACGACCTGGCCCGGGTCGCCGAACTGAACAGTACGCTGCACCTGCGCATCCTCCAGATCAGCGGAAACCCCTGGCTGTCGTCGATCGCCAAGTCGCTCTACCTCCATGTCCAGTGGGTCTTCCGGCTCGGGGCGGCCGAACGCGCGCCACACTCGTGGGCCGAGCACATCCAACTCGTCGACGCCATCGAGTCAGGCGACGGCGACCGCGCCGAGCGGGCCGCGCTCGACCATCTCGACGCGGCATCCGCCGCGGCGTACGAGAACGCCGAAGGCGGCTACGGCGCCCGCTGACGGGCACGCGGCTGCGGCATCGGCTACCGGCCGCACGCGTAGCCCTGCATCCCCCGGGGGTTCGCGCCGGCCGCCAGCACTCCCGTCGCCGGGTCACGGGTCACCGCGCAGAGCCGACCGAGGCTCCACCCGTCGGTGACCCGCACCTCGTGCCCGTACGCCCGCAGGGCCGCGAGCACGCCCTCGTCGAACCGGTCCTCCACCACCAGGACACCGGGCTCCATGTCGCGGGGATAGAACGACCCCGGCAGGCTGACCGTGTGCCACGCCGGCGCGTCGATGGCCTCCTGAAGGCTCTGCCCACCGACGAGGTGCCGCAGCAGGAACGGCAACTGCCACTGGTCCTGCTGGTCGCCACCGGGGGTGCCGCAGGCCAGCACCGGCTCGCCGTCGCGGTGCACCATCGTCGGGCTCAACGTCGTACGCGGGCGGCGGCCCGGCGCCAGCGACGAGGCGAGCCCCTCCTCCAGCCAGAACATCTGCAACCTGCTGCCCAGCGGAAAGCCCAGCTCCGGAATCGTCGGGGAACTCTGCAACCAACCGCCGCTGGGCGTCGCGGAGATCATGTTGCCCCAGCGGTCGACAACGTCCACGTGACAGGTGTCGCCCCGGGTCACCCCGTCCGCCTGCACGGTCGGCTCCCCCGTCGTCGGGTCTGTCGGGTCGGCACGCCGGGTGGCGCCGGGTCGGACGTGGGCGGGCAGGCGCGGCTGCGCCCCGTCCGGACGCCCCGGCCGCAACTCCGCCGACGCGCGGTCGCCGATCAGGGCGGCCCGCTCCCGTGCGTACTGCGGTGAGAGCAACGCCTTGGCGGGCACGTCGGCGCCGTCGCCGTACCAGGCCTCCCGGTCGGCGAAGGCGAGCTTGAGCGCCTCGACCTGGGCGTGCACACCCGCCGCGGCCGCCGGGTCGTACGCGCCCGGGTCGTCGAGCGCGTCCAGTGTGGCCAGGGACTCCAGCAGCACCGGACCCTGGCCCCAGAAACCGGTCTTCGCGACCGAGTAGCCGTGCCAGTCGAGGGTGGCGGGCGGCTCCCAGCTCGCCGAGTACGCGGCCAGATCGTCGCCGGTGACCAGCCCGGCGTGCGGGCGGCCACTGGAGTCCTGGAACGGTCGCCGGCTGAACGCGTCGATCGCCTCGGCGACGAAACCCGTGCTCCAGGCCCGGCGCGCAGCCTCGATCTGGGCCTCCCGGTCGACGCCGGCCGCCCGTCCCGCCTCGACGAGCCGGCGCAGGGTGTCCGCGTACGCCGGGTTGGTGACCAACTCCCCCGCAGCCGGTGGCCGGCCGCCGCGCAGCCAGAGCGCGGCGGAGGTGGGCCAGTGTTCCTCGAACAACGACCGGACGGCCGCCACTGTGTCACCGACCCGGCCCACAAGCGGGTGCCCGGCGCCGGCGTAGCCGATCGCCGGCTCCAGCACCTCGGCGAGCGTGAGCGTGCCGTGCTCGCGCAGCAGCAGGAGCCAGGCGTCCACCGCGCCGGGTACGGCCGCCGCGAGCGGCCCGGCACCCGGGATGAGGTCCATCCCGAGGGACCGGAAGTGCGCGATGGTGGCGCCGGCCGGCGCCGGCCCCTGCCCGCACAGCACCTTCGGTCGGGGGTCCCGCGCGGTGGCCACGATGGCCGGCACCTCGCCGCCCGGCCCGTTCAGGTGCGGCTCGACGACGTGCAGGACGAAACCGGCGGTGACCGCGGCGTCGAAGGCGTTGCCCCCGCGTTCCAGGATGCCCATCGCCGACTGGCTGGCGAGCCAGTGGGTGGAGGACACCATGCCGAAGGTGCCCTGCAACGTGGGTCGGGTGGTGAACGTCATGACAACACCTCACTGGGATCTGCGGTACGAACGTCGGGACCGGTGCCGTCCGGCCGGACCAGGTGGCACGCGGCCATGCCGTCGCCGATGGCGGTCCGCGCCGGCACCTCCGTCGCGCACCTGTCGAAGGCGAGCGGGCACCGGGTCCGGAACCGGCAGCCCGACGGCGGGTCGAGCGCGGACGGCAGGTCGTCGCCGAGCAGCACCGGCTGGCGGTGGCGCTGACGCACCGGGTCGGCCACCGGCGCGGCGGACAGCAGCGCCTGCGTGTACGGGTGTGCTGGCCGGGCGAAGATCCGCTCGCGGCTGCCGGTCTCGACGAGTTGACCCAGGTACATGACCGCGATGTCGTCGGCCAGGTACTCGACAGCGGAGAGGTCGTGGGTGATGAAGAGGCAGGCGAACCCGATGTCGCGTTGCAGGTCGGCGAGGAGGTTGAGCACCGACGCCTGCACTGACACGTCGAGCGCGCTGGTGGGTTCGTCAGCGATGAGCAGCATGGGCTCGGAGATCAGGGCCCGCGCGATGCTGACCCGTTGGCGTTGCCCGCCGGAAAGCTCGTGGGGATAGCGACGGGCCACCTCGGCGCGCAGGCCCACCCGTTCGAGTTGGGGGGCGACGCGGGCGTCCCGCTCGCGCCGGGAGATCCGCTTGCCGGCCAGCCGCAACGGCTCGGCCACGATCTCGCCCACCAGCATGCGCGGGTCCAGTGACGCGGCCGGGTCCTGGAAGACGATCGACACCGCGCCGCGATGGGGACGCAGTCGCCGTCGGGACAGGTGGGTGACGTCCGTGCCCGCGATCCGGACAGTTCCCGCCGTCGGTTCGACGAGCCGCACCACGCATCGGCCCACTGTGGACTTGCCGGAACCGCTCTCCCCCACCAGGGCCGTGACCCGGCCCCGGGGGATGGTCAGGGACACCCCGTCCACGGCACGCACCGGGCCGAAGTGCATCACCAGGTCCGCGATCTCCAGGGCGTTCGGCTGCGGCGTCATCGGTTCGCCTCCTGAGCTGCCGTCGGTGCTGTGAGGCAGGGGTGCCAACAGGCCGCGACATGGTCGGTGCCACCGACATCCTCCAACGGCGGGGCGGCCGCCCGGCACTGCTCGTCGGCGGCCGGGCAGCGATCCGCGAAGGTGCAGGCGTCGGGTTGGCTGGCCAGGACGGGCACCAGCCCGGGGATCTCGGTCAACCGGTCGGTCCCGGCGTGCCGGCCCGGCTGCGGTGACGCCGACAGGAGCCCGGCCGTGTACCGGTGCCGTGGGTGGGCGAACAGGTCGTCCACCGGCGCCCGTTCCACCACCCGGCCCGCGTACATGACGACGACGCGGTCCGCGATGTCGGCGATCACGCCGAGGTCGTGGGTGATGATGAGGACGCTCGTGCCGAGCCGGTCGCGCAGGTCCCGCAGCACCTGGAGGATGCCGGCCTGGACGGTGACGTCCAGCGCGGTGGTCGGCTCGTCGGCCACCAGCACCTTCGGGCCGCAGGCGACAGCCATCGCGATCATCACGCGCTGGCGCATGCCGCCGGAGAGTTGGTGCGGATAGTTGTCGACCCGCTGGGCGGCGGACGGGATCCCGACGAGCGTCAACAGCTCGACGGCGCGGGCCCGCGCCGCCCGTCGGGACATCCGTTCGTGGACCTGGAGCACCTCTCCGATCTGCCGCCCGACGGTGAGCACCGGGTTCAAGGACGTCATCGGCTCCTGGAAGATGTAGGCGATCTCCCGGCCACGGACCCGACGCAGGGCCGACTCGCGGGCCCCGACCAGCTGGGTGCCGTCCAGGCGCACCGACCCGGTGACCCGGGCGCTGCCCGGGAGCAGTCCGGCGATGCTCATCGCGGTGACGCTCTTACCGCACCCCGACTCGCCCACCATTCCGACGATCTCCCCGGCTGCGAGGTCCAGGCTGACCCCGTCGACCGCCGAGACGGTGCCGGTCTCGGTCGGGAACGACACCGACAGGTCGCGGATCTCCAGCACGGGCGCGGAGGCGGTGGTCATCGCCGGTCTCCCTTCGGGTCGAGGGCGTCGCGCAGGGCGTCACCGAAGACGTTGAACGCCAGCGCCAGACCCATGATCACCACGCCGGGGAGAACGGCGGCCCACGGTGCGCGGGCGGCGAACTGCTGGGCGGTGGCCAGCATGGTGCCGAGACTGGGCGCGGGTGGCTGGATGCCGAGGCCGAGGAAGGACAGCACCGCCTCGCCGAGGATCGCGGCCGGGATGGCGACAGTGGCCTGCACCAGGATCACCGAGGTCGCGTTCGGCAGGATGTGCCGGGCCAGCACCCACAGGTCGCTCGCGCCGTCCACGACGGCCGCCGCGACGAAATCCAGCGACTTGAGGCGCAGGGTGTCCGAGCGGACGACCCGGATCACCCCGGGGATCTGGGCGATGCCGATGGCCACCGCGGCGTTGCCGAGGCTGGCGCCCCGGATGGCCGCCAAACCCACCGCCATGATCAGAAACGGAAACGCCAGCAGCAGGTCGGTGAAGCGCGAGATCACCGCGTCCCAGGCCCGGAAGTAGCCAGCGGCGAGCCCGAGCGGCACCCCGATGACCAGTGATGTGGCCACCGCCAGGAGCCCCACCTGCAACGACGCTCTCGCGCCGAGCATGATGCGGGAGAGGACGTCCCGGCCGAGGTCGTCGGTGCCCAGCAGGTGACCGGCAGTGCCGGGAGGTGCGAACGTACGGGCGAAGTCGGTCTGGTCGACCGAGTAGGGCGCGAGCCAGGGCGAGAGCAGCGCGATGACACCTGCCAGCGCGAGCACGACGAAGCTCACCACGGCGAGCGGGTTGCGCTGCAGCCGCCGCAGCACCCGGGTACGCCTGGTGATGCTGGCGGTGCCGGTCTCCGCCATCGGTACGGTGAGGACGGTCATGCCGGATCTCCCGTCACCCGGATGCGTGGATCGATGACCGAGTAGAGCAGGTCCACGAAGAAGTTGATCACGATGTAGGCGGCGGCGGTGAGCAGGACGACGGCCTGGATCACCGGGTAGTCCCGTTGGAACACCGCGTCGATGGTCATCTTGCCGAAGCCCGGCAGCCCGAAGATCTGTTCGGTGACGACAGCGCCCGAGATCAGCCCGCCGAGTTGGAGACCCACGACGGTCACCACCACGATGAGGCTGTTCCGCAGGGCGTGCCGGGTGATGACGGCGCGCGGGCGCAGCCCCTTCGCCTTCGCCGTGCGGACGTAGTCGGAGGAGAGCGAGTCCAACATCGCCGACCGGGTCTGCCGCATGATGATGGCGGCCAGGCCGGTGCCGAGGATCACGGCCGGCAGGACGATGTGGTGCAGGTTGTCCACGGGGTCCTCCAGGATCGGCACGAAGCCGGAGGCGGGGAAGAGCCCGGTCGCCACGGACAGGTAGAGGATCGCCAGCAGCCCCAGCCAGAAGTGCGGCACCGACAGGCCGATCAGGGCCAGGCCGTTGGCGAGCCACTCCGCCGGACGTCCACGACGGACCGCCGCGAGCACCCCGGCGCCGACGCCGAGCGCCGCCGCGATGAGGATCGCCAGGACGGACAGCTCGACGGTCACCGGCAGAGCGGTCGTGAGCATCGACGAGACCGGCGTACCGGTGCGGATCGATACCCCGAAGTCGCCCTGTGCCATGCGCTCCACGTACTGGGCGAACTGCACGGGCAGCGGCTGGTCCAGCCCGTAGTGCCGGCGGATGGCCTCCAGGGCCTCCGGCGACCGGTCCTCACCGGCCAGGGCGAGGGCCGGGTCGCCGGGGAGCGCCCGTACGCCGACGAAGACCACGATCGTCGACAACAGCAGGGTCAGCGCCGACTGCCAGGCGCGGGTGAGCAGATACCGGGCCACGGCGGCCTACTTGCCGAAGCCGGCGAAGGCCGCCCGGATCACGCCGTCCGGGTAGACCTGAAGGCCCTGGATCTGCTTGCTGACGGCGGTCAGGTTGCGCTGCCGGTAGAGGTAGATCAGGGCGTCGTCCTGCTGGAGCAGTGTGACCGCCTGCCCGTACAGCTTCCTGCGCTCCTCCACGTCGCCGGCCTGTCGGGCCTGGGTCAGCACTGTGTCGAGCTGCGGGTTGCTGTAGCCGGCGACGTTCTGGCTGGCACCGGTGCCGACGAAGTTCGTGATGTTGGCGTCCGGGTCGATCCGGCCGCTCCACCCCAGTTGCAGCAGCTCGAAGTTGCCGCGGTCCTGCTCGTCGAGGAGCGACGAGTACTCCACCGGGTTGATCTTCAGGTCGAAGCCGCCGTCCTTGACCATGGACTGCAACGCCTGGGCGAGACGCAGCGTGTCGGGGGTGTTCGAGGCGAGCATCGTCACCGTGTACGGCGTCTGCACGCCGGCCTCGGCCAGCAACTGCTTGGCCTTGGCGGGGTCGTGCGCCGGGCAGGTCTGCGCCTCGGGAGACGAGAACGTGCTCGCGGGCGAGATCGGGGAGCAGGCGGCGGCGTGCAGACCGTTGAAGACCGCGTCGACCAGGGCCTTGCGGTCGATGGCGTGCTCGAAGGCCTGCCGCACCTTGGCGTTCTGGGCGAGGGGGCGGTTGATGGGCTTGGGGGCGGTGCCGACGCCGTCGACGTTGCCGACGTTGATGGTCAGACCCTGGTAGCCGAGGGACTGCGACTGGAGGACGGAGGCCGCCGTGTCCTGCCGGAGCGAGGCGACGTCCTGGGTGGAGACCGAGTCGGCGACCTGCGCGTCGCCGGAGCGCAGGTTGGCGGCGCGGATGCTGGCGTCGGTGAGGATCCGCCACGAGATGGCGTCCAGGTGCACCTTGCTCGCGTCGTAGTAGTTCGGGTCCCGCACCACCTCGATGGAGTTCTGCGGCACCCGCTTCGCGAACTTGAAGGGGCCGACGCAGACCGGCGCCGAGGCGAAGTCGTCGCCCAGGGTCCGCAGCGCCTGCGCACTCATGATCATGCCGGCCCGGTCGGCGAGGGCCCCGAGCAGCGGTGCGAACGGCTGCTTCAGCCGCAGGACGACTGTCTGCGCGTCCGGGGTGTCGACGCCGTCGATGGGGCCGAGTTCGCTCTTGCGCGCCGACCGCGCGTTGGTGAGGTGGCGTTGCAGTGTGGCCTTCACCGCGGCCGAGTCGAACGCCGTGCCGTCCGCGAAGCGCACCCCGGGTCGCAGCGGAATGGTCACCGTCCGGCCGTCGCCGCTCGTGGTGGGCAGCGCCGTCGCGAGCTGCGGTACGACCTGCGCCTGTTCGTTGACGTCGTAGAGCTTCTGGCACATTGCCTGGAAGACGTAGCGGGAGTAGAGGCTTCTCGACAGCGTCGGGTCCAGCGCGTCGGGCTCGGCGGAGAGGGCGATGACCAGCTTGCCGCCCTGCTTCACGGCGGCGGGGTCGGCGGGCGTACCGAAGGAATCCTGGCCTGCCGACTGGTCGCCGCCGGACGGGTCGCCGCCTTCGTTGTTCGACACCGGTGAGCAGGCGACGACAGTGCAGACGACGGCGGCCGCCGCCACCGCGACCCGGAGCAGCCGACGGCGGGGCAGGCTCGTTTCGCGGACGGAGAGGTTCGTCATGGAGAGCTCCTCAAGTGGGCGATTCCGGGAGCGTATGTTGTATACGATGACCGCCGCAAGACCTCCGTAGATGGCTCGCCAGGCACCCCGGGCGCCCTGAACAGGCCTGACCGGCGATCAGCTCGCGGGCCGCGTCCGGCCGCCCCGAACCAGGCTGAGCAGGACGACCAGCGCGAGCACCGCCACCACCGCGCTGAAGACCTCGCCGGCCGGGCGCAGACCGATCGTCTGGATCAGCAGACCGACCCCCACCGCGGGCACACCGAGCATCGCGAACAGGATGGCGAAGAACGTCGACACCGCCTCGGCCCGGTGCTTCGGTTCGGTCTTCATCGTGATCGTCGCGATGCCGTCGCCGACCGCCACCCCGGACGCGACACCGATGATCGCCGCGCTGATGAGCAGCGTCGCCAGCAACGCCATCCACATGCTGAATGCGAGCAGGCCCGCCCCCACGACCAGGCCGGCGCAGGCGCTGGCCAGCGCGGCGCGCGAGGACAGCACGCGGGTCAGCAGCTGACCGAACGCCGCGCCGGCGAACGCCACGAAGACCACCAGCGCGGCCAGGGTGTGTGAGGTCTCGTGCAGGACCATGCCGAGGAACAGCCCGCTCACCGACGTGAGCACACCGAGAGCGGCGAAGCCCGCGCCAGCGGTGATCGCCGAGCGGACGAAGGCGCCCCGGATGGTCGCCGGCACGTGCAACCGCTGCACCCGCACTGTCACCGGCGAACGTTCGCGGACCGTCTCCGGGACCCCGCGCAGCGCGATGATCGCGATAACCGCCAGGACCAGCACGATCACCCAGGGCAGCCGGAGCGGTTCGGGTGCCACGTCCGACACGATCCCGGACAGCAGGGTGCCGGTGGCCAGGCCGCCCAGGTTCGCGAAGATCGACACGGTGGCGGCACGTTTCGGGTGCCGCGGGTCGATCAGCTCCGCCAACGCCGCGGTCGCCGTGCCGATGATCAGTGCGGCGGACAGCCCGGCGAGCACCCGACCCACGATGATCATCGCCAGGTCCACGGCGGCCAGGAACACGGCGTCGGCGGCGACCGAGAGCAGCAGCGCGATGAGGATGACCGGGCGTCGGCCGATCTGGTCGGAGAGCCGACCGAAGACCAGCAGCCCGACGACGACTCCCAGCGCGTACAGCGCGTAGACCACTGTCACTGTCAACGACGAGAACCCGAACTCCAGCTCGTAGAGCGGGTAGAGCGGCGTCGGCACTGTGGTGCCCACGAGCGTGATCCAGAACGCGAACGCGACCCGTACCGCCCCGGACGTGGAACCGGACCGTGTCACACGTACAGCATGGATCTCGGTTCCGAGCCGAGGTGCGGTAACGGACCTAATCCCCCGCATCAGGTGGCAACGCAGGGGTCACGGTGGGAAGCGGCGCGCCATGCGCGTCGGCTGGCCCGGCATGTCGATGTGCTGTAGAGCGGTATACCTCAGAGGCATAAATATACCTCTGAGGTATACCGCTCAATACCGCATCCGCCCGCAGAGCCAGCAAGCCTCGCAGCGCCCTCGTCTAGGAGTTGTACGCCTGTGCGGTCACCGTGACCTGGCGGGCGAGGCCCGACCGGGCAGGCCAGGAGATCCGCACCTCGCGGCTCTCCCCCGGCAGGAGCCAGAAGTAGTTGTCGTCGTAGCGGGCCGGCAGAACCCGCTCACCGCGCTGGTCGCGTACGGCGAGCCGCACCAACGCGGCGACCGTACGACCCTGGTTGCGGACCGTCGTGGTGACGGTGTTGCGCCCGTCCACGACGCGTACCGTGCTCGACGACGTCGACAGTCGGGTGCTCGGCACGTCGTTGAGCGCCCGCAACTGCTCGGCCTTGTCGTAGCGCCAGTAGGTGTTCTCCGCGAGAAGTCGGTCCCGGCTGTCCCGCAGCTCCAGTCGCACCAGGTGCAGCCCGCCCCCGTCCGGCGCGGCGAGCGGGAAGACCGCCGTGGTGGCCGAGCGGGCCACGTCCACCCGCTGACGCTGGGGCGAACCCAGCGACCGGCCGCTCAGGTCGTAGCGTCGGGCGCTGACCGTGACCCCGCTGAGCGGGGCGGCGGTGTGGTTGACCACCCGGACCTGCCAGGTGCCCGGGTCGGCCTGGACGTGCACCGGTTCGCACCCCTTGCGCGCGCCGTAGTAGGCGCCGTTCACGTCGAGGTCGTAGTCGTAGGTCTGCCAGACCGTGCTGTGCCACGCCGGGTGCGACATCCACAGCAGCAGACCGGTGGCGTCCTGCCACAGGTTGGCGTTCCACGCCTCGAACATCGCGCGGTGGCTCTCGTAGTTGACGAACTGCGCCCGGGTGGCGAACTCGTCGAGCGAGTCGGACTCACCGAGCCGGGCGTCGATCGCCGCCTGGTACGTGCCGACACGCTGGTTACCGATGGTCGACCAGTCGTGGTAGTTCCACACCTCACCGATCGGCCACTCCGGCGCGTCACCGACGAGGTTGCGCATGCTCTCGACCACCGACACCACCGGCATGCCGATCTCGGTGTGGAAACCGAACGCGCCAGTGTCGTAGGTGTTCCTGTTGTTGTACGTCGCCGGCTCCACCCAGTGGTACGGACCGTGGCCGCTGACGATGCCGCCGGCCGAGTTGGGGATGTAGAGGATCTCCGGGTGCTCGGTGGCCGCGGCCTGCTTGAGCCCGGCGTCCACGATCGGCGGCGGGTCACCCTCGTTCGCGCCGCACCACACGACGATGCTCGGGTGGTGGCGGAACCGCCGGATCGTGTCGGCGGCGATGTCGACGTAGCCGGGCGGGTTGGGCAGGAACGCGCCCGCCTGCCAGAAGTCGTTCCACACCAGGATGCCCTGCTCGTCGCAGGCCTGGTACAGCTCCTCGCGGTTGCTGCTGCCGAGCCAGTTGCGGATCATCGTGAAGTTCATGTCGCGGTGCATCTCGACGGTGTCGGCCAGCCGGTCGGGCAGCACCCGGCGCAGCAGCTCGTCCCAGCCCCAGTTGCCGCCCCGGGCGAACACCGGCACACCGTTCACGCTGATCTTGAGTTGGGTGACGGCGTTGCTGACCGACTTCACGTCGGTCCACCGCTGCCCGTCGTCCGACACCTGGATGACGAAGTCGCGGGCGTACGCCTGCTCCCAGACGATGGTGACCTGGTCGAAGCTGACCGGAGCGCCGAGGTCGACCTGGATCCACTGGTTGTCCTCGAACTTCGACGACCAGCGGGTGCGGGGGTTGCCGTCGACGGCCCGGTCCGGGCCGTTGGAGTCGCTGTCGGACGACGACGCGGTAGCGGTCCGTCCCAGAGCCAGGTCGAGGTCCGGCTCGGCCTGCCGCTGCACCGAGAGCGCCCACATGGACACGCCCCACGAGGTCACCCGCGCGCCGGTCTGGATCCGCAGGTGCTGCGCGGTCTGGCTGGCGAACGTCTCGACCTGGGTGGCGCGGCTGCCCAACGGGGTGTCGTTGCTGACCGACGTCACGTCGTTCCAGGCGTCCCCGTCGGCGGAGACCTGGACGCGGTAGTCCAGCGCGTACGCCTGCTCCCACACGATGGTGACGCGGTCGAAGTCGACCGCCGCGCCGAGGTCGACCTGGATCCACTGGTTGTCCTCGGCCTGCGAGGCCCACCGGGTCGCCGTGTCGCCGTCGACGGCCTTGCCGGGACCGTTGCCGTCGTTCTCCGACGACGACGCGCTGGCGTCGCGGCGCAGTGCGAGATCCGGGCCGGTGCCGTCGGCCACCGACAGCGAGAACATCGAGATGCCCCACCCGGTGGCGCGCTGGCCGGCCTGGATGCGCACGTGCCGGGCGTGCTGCCTGTCGAACGTGACCGTCTGGGTCGCCGCGCCGTCGACGAACTCCAGCGCAGGCTTGCCGGGCGGCGAGATGACGATCGGCTGGTGCCAGTCGTAGGCGAACTCGCGGACACCGAAACGGAGCGCACGCCGGTCGCTGACCGAGCGCTTCACGGTGGCGGTGAGCGTGAGGTCGTACAGGTGCGGGTCGCCGTAGCCGTTGGGCCACCAGAGCCGGGGGTTGCGCAGCCGCAGCGCGCGGAAGCGCTCCGGCGTGAAGGTGACCGTGGTGCTCCCGCCGGCGGGGACGGTCACCGTGGACTCGACGCGTACCTTGTCGAACTCGGCGCGGACGGTGACGGTGGTGGCGGTGGCCGCCGCGTTTCGGACCGGCACCCGGATGGTGACCTCGGCGGTGTCGGTGCCGGGCAGGTCGGGCAGCGTGGTCTGCACGTGCGGGTCGCCGATGACCACGGCGCCGGTGCTGCGCAGCCGGACGTGGTCCCAGAGGCCGGTGACCCGGTCACGGACGGCGGGCATCCAGTCCCACCCGGACACCGCGAGGTAGGTCGGCGCGTCAAGGTAGTGGTGGGCCGACTGGAGGAAGGTACGACCGTCGGGGCCCTTGTCGCCCGGGGTGCCCGGGTGCGGCATCGGGGTGACCCGGACGGCGAGGACGTGCTCGCCACGGTGACCGGCCAACGCGTCGGTGATGTCGAAGGCCGCCCGCGCGAACGGGTGCTTGACGCTGCCGACCTGCACGCCGTTGACCCACGCGGTCGCCTCGTGGTTGATCCCGTCGAACTCCAGCCAGATCCGACGGACGGGCGAGGTGTCCAGGTCGCGGGGCAGCCTTAGCGCGCGCCGGTACCACCAGGTGTGCCGGGACAGCGCCTCCGGGATGCGCATGTTGTTGAAACCGGCCACCGGGTCGGGCAGGTGACCCTGCTCGACCAGGGTGCCCAGCACGGTGCCGGGCACCGTCGCCGGCAGCCAGGACCGGACGTCGACGCCGGCGCGGGAGAGTTCGGCGCCGTCGGCGGTGCCGGCGAAGTCGTCCATCGTCAACGACCAGCCCGACTCCAGCGGCACCGTGCCGTCGGCGGCGACCCTCAGCTCGGGGGCCGGGCCGGTGTTGCCGCCCTCCCAACTGGTCCAGCCCTCGACCTTCGGCCGGCCGGCCAGCGGTACGCCGTAGACCTGGAAGCCGTTGAGGCCCACCGGGTTGCTGTTCGAGCGCTTCGTGGCGGTCATCCGGATCCACCGGGCGGTGACCGGTTCGGGCAGCTTGATGGTCTGCGCGCCGCCCTGGCCCTCGCTGGTCTCGTACACCGACCGCCAGGCACGGCCGTCGGTGGAGACCTCGATCCGGTACGCCGTCGCGGCGCTGGAGAGGATCTCGTCGCCGTCGGTGTCGGTGTAGTTGCCGTCGAACGGCCCGTCGGTGAGCGTGGCCTCGAAGACCAGGGAGACGGCCTCGATCCGGCACAGCGCCTGGAGGTCCACCGAAATCCACTGTGGATCGCCGTTGGCGGCGCGCCATCCACTCCCCCGGACGCCGACCTGCGGCAGGCCGTCCACGGCGAAGGTCGCCGGCGTCGGCGCGTAGTCGGTCGAGGAGACCGTCACCGGGCGGTACCGGGCCAGGTCGGTGGGGGTGGGGGTCGGCGCCGGCGCGGCGGCGGACGCGAGGGCGTCCGGGAGGGCCGCGGTCACCCCGACCGACGCCAGCAGCGTCGCGCCGGCGGAGAGGAAGGTACGCCGGGAAATCGGCGATGGCTCGGACATCTTGCCTCCAGACATGACAACGTTGTCAGATGGCGGGGGTCTCTGACAACGTTGTCAGATGGTGGCCCGATGTTTCCTGAGAGTCAAGGGTCCGAGTCCATCGTGATTCCCCGAACACGTTCCGCAGCTGTTCCACTTCGGACATCGACCCGCAGGCAGGCCTGAGGTCACTCCGGCTGCGTGCTCAGCCCGTCCAGGGCGACCGCGAGCACGTGATCGCGCTGGTCGGCGCGGGGGAAGTGCCCGGAGGCGATGGCGCTGGTCAGGCGCATGACGTCGTCGATGGTCACGTCGGCGCGCACCTCGCGCGCCCGCTGGGCCCGCTCCAGCAGCGGCCCACCGGCGGCGTAGAGCGCCCGCCGACACTCCAGGTAGGCGGTGGACTCCCGGTTCAGGCCGGCGGCCAGCGGTTGCTTCGCCCCGATGTACTCCACGAAGCGCCGCAGCCATGCGTACAGGCCGTCGCGTGGGGCGAGCCTCTCCGCCTCCCCGGCGGTCGCGCACACCGCCTCGACCTCGGTGACGTAGACGTTCTCGATCAGCACCTCCCGGGTCGGGAAGTTGCGGTAGAGCGTCGCGATGCCCACCCCGGCCCGGCGGGCGATCTCCTCCAGCGGAGCTTCCGCGCCCTGCTCGGCGAAGGCGACCCGGGCAGCCGCCAGGATCGCGTCGTAGTTGCGGGCGGCGTCTGCCCGGTGCGGGCGGGCCACGCGCAGGTGGGTGAGGGCCGTCACGATGCCGATGTCTCCCAGTGCTAGCAACCGGAGGCGAGCTATCACTAGAGTGATAGTAAGCCTCCACTTATTCGGAGGTCTCCTATCAGTCTAGTCCGAAAGTAGGCGGACCATGTCTCCGACTCCCGCTTCCCGCCGCGGGATCCCCTTGGCGCTCATCCTCGGCTCGCAGCTCATGATGACGCTGGACACCTCGATCATCACGACCGCATTGCCGCACGTGCAACGGCAGTTCGGCTTCTCCCAGTCCGGGCTCTCCTGGGTGCAGAACGCCTACGTCCTGGCGTTCGGCGGCCTGCTCCTGCTCGGCGCCCGAGCCGGTGACCTGCTCGGCCGCCGCCGCGTCTTCCTCGCCGGGATCACACTGTTCACTGCGGCGTCCCTCGCCGCCGGCCTCGCTCAGGGCGGCAGCTGGCTGATCACCGCCCGCGTCGTGCAGGGTCTCGCCGCCGCGCTCGCGGTGCCCTCCACGCTCGCGCTGCTGGTCGCCGACCACCCCCAACCGGGGGCCCGAGCCAGGGTGATCGCCCTCTACAGCGGGGTCATCGGTGCTGGCGGCAGCGTCGGCATCGTCATCGGCGGCGTCTTCACCGACCTGCTCTCCTGGCGCTGGGGAATGCTCGTCAACGTTCCGATCGGCATCGCCATCGCGCTGCTCGCACCACGGTTCCTGATCGAGACCGAACGCCGTGCCGGCACGTTCGACCTCGGCGGGGCGTTGACCTCCACCGTCGGCATGACCGCCCTGGTGTACGGCTTCATCCAGGCCGCAGCGGCCGGCTGGGGCGCACCGACCACCGTGGTCGCGTTGGGCCTCGGCACCGGCCTCCTGACCGCCTTCGTGCTGATCGAGCACCGGGCACCGCAGCCCATCACCCCACTGCGACTCTTCCGCAGCCTGGAGCGCTCCGGCGCGTACGCCGGGCGGATCCTCATCGTCGGCGCGACCTCCTCCACCTTCTACTTCCTCAGCCAGTACCTCCAGGAGGTGCTGCACCTCAGCGCCCTACAGACCGGCTTCGCGTACGTGCCCATCACCGGCATGTTCTTCGCCATGGTGTACGCCATCCGGCCCCTGCAGAACCGGCTCGGCCGTCCCATCCTGCTGGTGGCGTCCCTCGTCCTCGCGCTCGCCGGCATGGCGTGGCTGTCGCGCATTTCCACCGGCTCCAGCTACTTCCCGGACGTGCTGCTGCCCCTACTGGTGATCGGAATCGGCCAGGGCATCGCCATCATCCTGATGACCCAGGGCGGCGTCGCCGGAGTCGAACCGCAGGACGCCGGCGCCGCGTCCGGCCTCGTCAACGTCGCCCACCAACTCGGCGGCTCACTCGGCATCGCGATCCTCACCATCGCGTACACCCGTGCCAGCTCCACCACCGACCCGACGGCGGGCTTCCACGCGGCCTTCACCGGCGCGGACGTCTTCTTCCTGATCGCCCTGGCCCTGGCCGTCGTCGTGGCCGTCGCGGGCCGCCGCGCCAACCGGCTCGCCGCCCTTCCGGTCACCTGACCGCCCGCGCGGGCGGCGGGGCTGCGAGAGTGCCGGACTGCGGGTACGCGGCCGTGGACTGCGGGACCTTGGTGGTGACTCCGGGGCTCCGCGGCTCCGGGGCTCCGGGGCCTCGCGGCCCGGGTCCTCGCGGCGCAGGGGCGGCAGGCTTGACGGGTTGCCTTTGGAGCTGATGTCCCAAACGAATCAGGCCGCCCGACACAGCCTGATCGAGCGGACCCCCGCCTTCGACCGTCCCTGCCATAGTGGGCGCATGCGGTTGATCAAGTATGGCCACGCCTGTGTGCGCCTCGAGGCGGACGACCGGGTGCTGGTAATCGACCCGGGGACGTTCTCGGAGGCCGAGGCGCTCGACGGGGTCGACGAGGTGCTGGTGACGCACGAGCACCCCGACCACCTCGACATCGCCAAGCTCGTGGCGGCGAGTCAGCGCAACTCCGCGTTCCGGGTGTACCTGCCGTCGGCAGTGATCGAGTCGGCCCCCGAACTGGGCAGCGCAGCGGTCGCCGTCGACGCGGGGCAGCGGTTCACGGCGGCCGGGTTCGCCGTCGACGTCGTGGGCGGGGAACACGCCGAGATCTACGACGGTCTGCCCGGCTGCGCCAACGTCGGTTTCGTCGTCGACGGCACGGTCTACCACCCGGGCGACTCGCTGTTTGTCCCGCCGTCGCCGGTGGCGACGCTGCTCGTGCCGGCTGCCGCACCCTGGCTCAAGCTCAGCGAGGCGTTGGACTTCGTGCGGGCGGTGCGGCCGAAGCGGGCGTTCCCGATCCACGATGCCACGCTCAACGAGCTCGGCCAGGAGTACTTCGACGGCTGGTTGGACCTCAAGGGCGGCACTGAATACGCGCGCATCCCGGTCGGGGAGTCGGTGACAATCCGCTAAGCCGTTACCGACCGACCCACGCTCCTGGCCGGCGATGCGGCAACAACCCATGCTGTCCACGCGCCGCCTGGGCGGTGATGTCGTCAACGATTCAGCTCCGAAGGCAGCGACCGCCACCTCCTCCACCCGCGCGGCAGCACCCGCACAGCTGCCGATCGGACCCGAAGGCTCGTCGGCGACCCACTCCGTACCCGTTGACCACCGCGCCGGGTGGCGACCACGCGCCCGCGCGATCAGCTCGCCGGGCCGGTCTCCCGGCGGCCGGGATTCCGAGGGTGGTACTCGGGACGGAGCTTCGCGCTCGCGAACGCCGACTTCACCGCCGCCGAGAGCGCAGCGATGTCGTACGCGCCGTGGTGCCGCCGGCCGTTGATGAAGAAGGTAGGGGTGCCGGTGACGCCGCTGAGGTCGGCCGAGTCGACGTCCTCGGCGATCCGGTCCACGCCCATTCGCTTCACCATGTGCTCCCGGAACCCGTCCAGGTCCAGGCCGAGCTGTTCGGCGTAACCGAGCAGGTCAGTGGGGTTGAGAGCGTCCTGGTGGGCGAGCAGCAGATCGTGCATCTCCCAGAACGCTCCCTGCTCCCCCGCCGCCTCGGCGGCCTCGGCGGCGAGTTGGGCATGGGGGTGGACGTCGGTGAGCGGCAGGTGCCGCCAGACGTACCGGATGTTGGCGAAGTCCGCCAGCAGCTCCCGGACCACCGGCTCGGCCTGCCCGCAGTAGGGGCACTCGAAGTCGCCGTACTCCACCACCGTCACCGGCGCCTCAAGCGACCCCCGCAGGTGGTCGCGCTCCGCGTCGACCGGCAGCATCAGGTCGACGATCCCCTCGGCGACGCCCAGCAGCGCGCGGGTCCGCCGCGCCGGCGAGAGCCGTCTGACGGAGCGGAACACCAGCCAGGTGACGAGGGACGCGCCGAGCGTCGCCACGAGAATGCCGAACTTCGCCTCGTCAAGGGCCGGGCCGCTCAGGGCATGGGTGGCGATCAGAAGCGCGACGGTGAAGCCGATGCCGGAGATCGTGCCGACCCCCGCGACGGCAACCCAACCGACGGGCGGCCGGAACCGGTTACCGCTCAGCCTGGTCACCAGCCACGCGGCGACCACGATCCCGGCGGGCTTGCCGACAACGTACGCGACCACGACCCCCAGCGTGACCGGAGAGGTCACGGCCCGGGCCAGCAGGTCGCCGTCGATCACGATGCCGACGTTGGCCAGCGCGAACAGTGGCACCACCACGTAGCTCGCCAACGGGTGGTAGAGCGTCTGCAACCGTTCGTTGGGCGACAGCGCCGAGGTGAGTCCGGCCCGGGCCATCCGGGCGAGCTGCGGGGTGGGCTGTTCCCGGAAGAGGCGGAACTGGTCGCTGGCCCTCTGCAGATCGCTGCGGCCGGGAGCGTAGGCGTAGGTCAGCAACCCCATCACCAGACCCACCGCGACCGGGTCGACACCGGACATCGAGACGGCGAGCCAGGCCGCCACCCCGAGCAGCGCGTAGACCGGGCCGAACCGCACCCCGCAGCCCCGCACTAGCAGTACGACGCCGAAGATCGCCGCCGCGACGATCAGCGCCGTCAGCGAGGGGTGGTGCGGGTACGCGATGGCCAGCACCGCGATCGCCACCACATCGTCGACGACGGCGACGGTCAGCAGGAAACCCCGCAGCCGTTCCGAGAAGCGCGGCCCGAAGACGGCCAGCGCTCCGAGCGCGAGCGCCGTGTCGGTGGCCATCACCGCGCCCCAGCCCGCCGCGGTGGTGTGCCCGGCGTTGATGGCGAGGTAGATCGCGATCGGCACGAGCATGCCGCCGACCCCGGCCAGTATCGGCAACGCCAGGCGACGCCGCTCCCGCAACTCGCCGATGTCGAACTCGCGGCGCAACTCCAGCCCCGCGACCAGGAAGAAGAACGTCATCAGGCCGCTGTTGATCCAGGTACGCACGTCATGCGCCACCTGCCAGTCGCCGAGCTGGATCGACAAGGAGGTGTTCCAGACCGACTCGTACGACGATGCGCTGAGGTTCGCCCAGCCGAGAGCCACCACCGCGGCGATCAGCACCACCCGCGCGCCGCCGGTCTCGGTACGCAGGAACGAGCGCAGCGGGGCGTTGAACCGCCTGTCCCAGACAGTCCGGCTGGTCCAGCCCCGGGGCGTGTTGTCGCTCGTCACGGGAACAATCTTCGTCGACCTGACCGTCACGTGGTTCGGATTGCTACTCCTCCTCGGCGAAGACGACAGCGCGGCGCCGGCGGATCGTCGGCAGGACGGCGACGACGAGCGCGGCGAGCGCCAGGGCCAGCAGCGCGGCGGAGATCGGCCGGGTCACGAAGACCGACGGGTCGCCGCGGGAGATGATGAGCGCCCGCCGCAGGTTCTCCTCCAGCAGCGGGCCGAGGACGAAGCCGAGCAGCAGGGGCGCCGGCTCGCACCCGCACTTGATCAGGACGTAGCCCAGGATCCCGAAGAACGCGATGGCGTAGACGTCGTACGCGTTGAAGTTCAGTGAGTAGGTGCCGATCGCGGCGAACAGGATGATCATCGGGAAGAGCACCTGGTACGGGATGCGCAGCATGCGCACCCAGAGGCCGATCAGCGGCAGGTTCAGCAGCAGCAGGAGCACGTTGCCGATCCACATCGACGCGATCAGGCCCCAGAACAGCGCCGGCTCGTCGTTGATGACGTTCGGGCCCGGGGTGATGCCGTGGACGATGAACGCGCCGATCATCAGTGCCATCACCGGGTGGGCGGGCAGGCCCAGGGTGAGCAGCGGAATGAACGAGGTCTGCGCGGCGGCGTTGTTCGCCGACTCGGGGCCGGCGACGCCCTCGATCGCGCCCCGCCCGAACTCCTGCGGACGCTTCGAGATGCGCTTCTCGACCGCGTACGAGGTGAACGAGGCGAGCACGTGACCGCCGCCGGGCAGGACACCGAGCGCGGCGCCGAGACCGGTGCCCCGCAGGATCGGGGCGACGATCCGACGCCGGTCCTCGCGGGTCGGCCAGAGGTTGGTCACCTTGCTGACGATCGCCGTACGGGTCTGCTCGTTCTCCAGGTTGCGCAGGATCTCGGCCACCCCGAACAGGCCCACGGCGACCGACACGAAGTCGATGCCGCCGTACAGCTCGCGCTGCTCGAACACGAAGCGGGGGGTTCCGGTGTAGATGTCCTGGCCGACCGTGCCGAGCAGCACGCCGAGCGCGATCATCGCCAGTGCCTTGAGCGCCGTGCCCCGCGCCAGCGCGATCGACACGATCAGGCCGAACAGCACGAGTGAGAAGTAGTCGGCCGGGCCGAATTTCAGCGCGACACTGGCCAGGGGCGGGGCCGCGGCGGCCAGCGCCACGGTGGCGACAGTGCCCGCGACGAAGGACCCGATCGCTGCGGCTGCCAGGGCGGGACCGGCCCGTCCCTGGCGGGCCATCTCGTGCCCGTCCAGTGCGGTGACCGCCGCTGACGACTCACCGGGCAGGTTGATCAGGATGGCGGTCGTCGAGCCGCCGTACTGTGCCCCGTAGTAGATGCCGGCCAGCATGATCAGCGCGGTGACCGGCTCGAAGCTGAACGTGATCGGCAGCAGCATCGCCACCGTGGCCGTGGGCCCGATGCCGGGCAGCACGCCGACCGCGGTCCCGAGCAGCACTCCCACGAAGCAGTAGAGGACGTTCTGGACCAGCAGGGCCGTCGAGAAGCCCAGCGCGAGGTTGTCGAGGAGTTCCATGCCTCAATCCGGTTGCCGCGTCAGAGGCCCAGCCAGGGGCCCCACAGCGGGATCCGCAGCTGAAGTCCGACGACGAAGATGAGCGTGCTGGCCACTGTCAGCCCGGCGGCCACTGCCACCGCCGTGAGCAGCCGTACGCGGGCGCTGGCCAGGGTGGTGAGCAGTGCGGTCACCGCCGTGGTCGGTACGAACCCGAGTCGCCGGATGGTGAACCCGAAGAACAGGACCGCGAGCACGATGACGGCGACCGCCCGCCACGGGACCGGCCCGAACGAGATCACCTCACCGGCGATGAGCCCCTTGCCGGCGATCGCCAGGCCCAGGGCGACCACGGCCGCGCCGACCAGCAGCGGGAAGGCGCCCGGGCCCATCCGTGTCGGGGTGCCCAGCTCGTAGCCGAGCGCCCCCACCACGAATGCGCCACCGATCAGGACGAAGATCCCCCCGGCGAGGACGTCCGGGAACGACCGACGGCGCTCCACCTCAGGAGACCTTGACCCCGGAGTCGGCAATGATCTTCGCCCAGGTGCCGAGCTGCTCGTCGAGCTTCGCCCGGTGCGCGTCCGGTGTCGCGTCCTGGGCCGGGACCGGCGCGGTGCCCAGCTTGGCCATCTGGTCGATGACCCCCTGGTCGGCGAGTGCCACCTTCAACGCCTCGGAGAGTTTCTGGACGATCTCCGGCGGCGTGTCGGCCGGAACGTAGAGGCCGTGCCACACGCTGACCTTCAGCTGCGGCAACCCGGCCTCGGTGGTGGTGGGCAGGTCGGGAAGGCTCTTCACCCGCTCGGGCGTGGTGACCGCGTACGCCTTCACCTTTCCCGCGGCGATCTGGCCGCTGGTGTTTGTCGTCTGGTCGCACATGAAGTCGACCTGGCCGCCGACGAGGTCGGTCAGCGCGGGACCGGTGCCCTGGTACGGCACCTCCTGGAGCTTCACACCGGTGGTGCTCTGGAACAGCAGGCCGCACAGGTGCGACGCGGCGCCGATACCGGCGTTGGCCAGCGTGACCTTGCTGGCGTTGGCCTTCACGTGGGTCACCAGGTCCTGGAGCGTCGCGGGCGCGAAGTCCTTACGAGCGACGATCGTCATCGGCACCTCGGTGACGAGCCCGACCGTCTCGAAGTCCTCCAGGGGCTTGTAGCCCAGGCTCTTGTAGAGGGCGGGCGCCGTCGACATGCCGATGTGGTGCATGAGCACTGTGTAGCCGTCCGGCCTGGCCCGCGCGACATCGCCGGCGCCGACAGTGCCGCCGGCACCCTCGACGTTCTGGACGACGATCTTGCCGCCGAGCTTCGCGGCCATCGGCCCGGCGATCATCCGGGTGACAGTGTCCGTCGGGCCACCCGCGCTGAACGGCACGACGATCGTGATGTTCTCGTCCGGGTAGTTCGCGGCGTCCCCTCCGCCGGCGGCACCCCCGTTACCCGAACAGGCGGCGGCGAGCGAGACGACACCGATCGCGGCGATCATCCGCGCGGTGGCCCGGTACCTGCTGGTCGTTCGCATACGGCGACCTCCCCATCAACGCATGGACATCCCTCGGCAAGTTGGTGGCCCCCAGTCTGGGCTGGTCGGGGCCCGGATGGTGTCAGAAAAATCCCAAGAACCGGGCCGGCACGAGCACCGATCCGGGCCGTACACTTCGCCGGTATGCGGATAACCGTCATCGAGGATGACGACCGCGTGGCGCGGGGTCTGGTGACAGTCCTGACCCAGGCGGGCTTCGAGGTTCACCGCGTCGCCACCGCCGCGGAAGCCGAGCGCGCCGCGCCGTCCGACGTGGTCCTCGTCGACCTGGGTCTCCCCGACGGCGACGGGCTCGATGTGATCCGCAAACTGCGTGACCAGCCGCAGACCGCAGTCATCGCGGTGACCGCGCGGTCCGAGGAGCACGAGCGGGTCCGTGGCCTGCGCGCCGGCGCCGACGACTACATCGTCAAACCGTTCGGCATCCCCGAGTTGCTCGCCCGGATCGACGCCGTCCTGCGGCGCACCCGGGCCGCTCGCGCGCTCGGCCAGACCGACGAGCCACTCGTCCTCGGCCCGATGCGGATCGGCGTCGGCACCCGCGAGGTCACCGTCGACGGCGCGCTCGTGCCGTTGACCCGCAAGGAGTTCGAACTGCTCCTGCTCCTGGCCCGGCGGGCACCCAACGTGGTCAGCCGTGACGTCATCCTCGACCAGATCTGGGGCGCGACCTGGGAATCGTCGAGCCGCACCCTGGACACCCACATCGCGGCGTTGCGGCACAAGCTGGGGCCCGACGTGGTCATTCGGACTGTCCACGGCGTCGGCTATCGGCTGATGGCCGACCAGCCGGAGCTGATCGGCTGACCGCGTGCACCGCCGGCTGCTCGTCGTCCTGGTCCCCCTCGCGGTGCTGCTCGTCGCGGCGCTCGGGGTGCCGCTCAGCATCACCGTTGCCGAACGCGAGATGCAGGAGACGTACGTCAACCGGCTGGGCGACGTCGGCCGGTTCGCCTCACTGGCCGAGACCGCGCTGTCGACCGGCCGGACCGAGGCGTTACAGCAGGAGCTGACGCGCTACCACGAGCTCTACGGCATCCCGGTCGCGCTGATTGACACGTCGGGCGCGGTGCTGCTCGGACCGGCCGATCCGTACCAGAAGGCGGCGCGCGCCGAGGCGGCGTTGCCGCGGATCGTGACCGCCGCGCTTGCCGGCGCGCGCTCCGAACCGTCCTGGGAGTGGGCACCGTGGGACGACTCCGCACTCGTCGTGGCGGAGCCGGTCGGCCGGGACAGTGAGGTCGTCGGTGCCGTCGTGACCATCTCCGACCTGTCCCGGACGCGCGAGCTCATCCTCGTACGCTGGGCCCGGCTGGCCGGGCTCGGGCTGCTGCCGTTGCTCGCGCTGACGGCCGTCGCCTGGCCGGTGTCGGCGTGGGTGCTGCGGCCGGTGCGGAAACTCGACGCGGCGACCTCGCGGATCTCCGAGGGCGACCTGACCATCCGCGCCGACGCCGAGGCCGGCCCCATCGAGCTGCGGCGGCTGGCACGATCGTTCAACACGATGATGGACGCCGTCGAGAACGCGGCCCAACGACAGCGGGCCTTCGTCTCCGACGCGTCACACCAGCTACGCAACCCGCTGACCAGCCTCCGGCTCGCCGTGGAGAGCCTCGCACCACACCTGCGGTCCGACGGCGGCGGGCAGCAGGTGTACGACGTCGCCGTCGACGAGCTGAAGGCGATGCAGCGGTTGCTGAACTCGCTGCAGGCCAGCGCGCGGATGGAGAGCCTGCGCACGGCGTCGCCGGTGGACCTCGACGAGGTGCTCGCGACCCGGGTGGACCGGTGGCGGGCCCTGACGGCCACGGCCGGGCAGACCCTGACTGTCGACGTACCCCCTGGGTTGCGGTTACTGGAGCCGCCGGGCGGCCTGGGCAGCATCCTGGACGAACTGATCAGCAACGCGTTGCGGCTGTCCGACGCGCAGGTCGTAGAGGTCACCGCGCAGGTCGTCTCCGCTGGTCCGGGCACCGTCACGGTCGCCGTTCGCGACGACGGCCAGGGCATCGACGTGTCCGAGCGGGCCCAGGCGGTGCAACGGTTCTGGCGCTCACCTCGGCACCAGAACGTGTCCGGGACCGGCCTGGGCCTGGCGATCTGCGCCGACCTCATCGGGGCGGCCGGCGGTGAGCTGCGGCTGGAGGAGGGCCTGCCGCGTCCGGACGGCTCCGGGCACGGGCTGGCCGCGGTGGTGGTGTTGCCGGTCGCTCCCGCGTCCGCGCCGGTCTGACGACCACCGGGCTCAGCGTTTGCGGTCGCGGAACCAGGCCGCCGCACCCGGATGCAGCGGAACCGACGCGGTGGAGATTCCGGTACGCACGTTGATCTGCCACGCCTCCGGAAGGTCCTCGCCACCGTCACGACCAGCGGAGGTGATCGCCCCGGTGTGCCGGAAGACAGTGTCGGTGATGGCGTAGACCAGGTCGTCAGGCAGGTCATCGCGCGCGAGCAGCACGTTCGGCACGGCGACCGTGCGCGTCGCCGGGACGCCGGCGTAGGCGGCCGCGTGGATCATCGCCGGGGCGTAGGGACCCGGGTACGCAGTGAAGAGCCCATCCGCCTGCGCGTCCAACGGAATCAACCGGATCGGGTGCCGCTGCGCCAACTCGGTGATGGCGGGCGTCGGAACGCCGGTCAGGGAGAACATCGCGTCGATCGTGCCGTCGCGCAGCGCCCCCGCCGACCCGGCCTGGCTGAGGTTCCAGGCGTCGGCTTTGAGCGGGCCGAGCTGCAGGACCCGCCGCGACGTGAACTCGGTGCCCGAGTCGTGCGCCCCGAGAGACACCCGCTTGCCCTCAAGATCCCGAAACTCGTCGATCGCCGAACCGGCCATCACCACGAGATGCAGATGACTGTCGTAGAGCCGGCAGATCGCCGACAGTCCCCCGGGCGCGCTGCCGTCACTGGTGATCAGCGCGTCCAGGCTGGTCAGCCCCAGATGCACCTCGCCGGCCCGCAGCATCCGAATGTTGTCGGTGGACGCCCCGCTCGGCACTGTCGTCACAGTGGCACCCGGGACCTGCTCGGAGATGTGCTCGGCCAACGCCCCGCCGATCCGCCGGTAGACCGCCCCCGCCGGCCCGGTAGCCAGTCGCAGGTGGACCTCGTCCGCCTCGGGCCGCCGTGAACAGCCAACGAGCAGCCCGCCGGCGGCCAGCAGCACCGCCCGCCGACTGAACCGCGTCATGCCGAGATGATACGGACGCCGCCCCCTGCTGCGCCGATCTTGCAGTTTCGGTCGTCGTTATGCGGGATTCTGCGTCATTCGTCGCGACAGAAAGTGCAAGATCGCGCGGAGGGGGTCCGGTCTTGCCGACCATCCTGAGGGGGCATGCACGCAGCGTCGTCGGTTGATAGCGTGCCGGTGATGTCGCGCCGGTTGCCGCCGGCAGTGGTCCCCTGGGGAGGGTCGACATGTGGGCGGACGACGCTGCGCTCGACGCGGCGGAGCGCCGGCTCGACGAGTGGGAGAAGTCGCTCACCGAGCGGGCGGCGCGAGCGAAAACGCTGTCGGCGACGATGCGGGATCTGGCCGGCACCGCCCACAACGCGGACCGGACTGTCGGCGTCACAGTCGACTCGGCCGGCCTGCTGATCGACCTACGGCTCGACGAGCGCATCCGGCAACAACCCGCCGCGCACACCGCTCGGCAGATCCTGGAGACCACCAGTGCCGCGCGCGCCGACCTGCTCCGACAGGTCGGCGACGCAGTCACGGATTCATTGGGCGACGACGCGAGCGCCCAGGCCATCATCGACTCGTACCGCAGCCGGCTCCTCCCCGACCAGGGATCGAACGATGCCCGCCGGTGACGGCATCCAGGTCGACCCGGACGACCTGACCGCCCACGCCGCACGCCTCGATCGCTGTGCCAGCAGTCTCGACACCGCCCAGCAGGCAGGCCAGCACGTCCGGCTGGGCGCCGACGCCTACGGACAGCTCTGCGCGATGATGCCGGTGCTGCTCGACGGTCTCCAGCGAACCCTGGTCGACGGCATCGGAGCCGCCGCCGCGTCGGTACGGGACACCGCCGGCAAGCTGCGGGTCGGAGCCGACCGCTACCGAAGCTCCGACGCCCATGCCAAACAACTGCTCGACGGGGTGCGGCAGCGCCAGCTCGATGAGGCGCGGCAGCGCCGGTGACGTCGAACCCGCTCGTCACCGCCACTGCGGATACCCCGCCCAGCGCCTGGGCGGGCGTGTGGATCTGCGAGGACATCGAACTCATCGCCCAGGGCGTCCGGACCGGCAGTTGGATCGACGGCAGCCTCGGCGTGGTGAGCGCCGGCCTGGACGCTCTCGCTTTCGTCTCCGACCCGGTCGGCGCCCTGCTCCAGTACGGGATCGCCTGGCTCATCGAACACGTCAAACCGCTCAGCGAGGCGCTGGACTGGCTCGCCGGCGACCCAGCGCAGATCACCGCACACGCCCAGACCTGGCGCAACGTCGCCGGGTCGCTCCGCGACGACGCCGCCGAACTGGCACGCGCCGTCCGCACCGACATCGCAGGCTGGGACGGCAGTGCCGGACCCGCCTACCGAGCCTGGGCCAACGAACAGCGACAGGCCATCACCGGGCTCGCCCAGGGCGCCGACACCATGGCCGCGATCACCGAAGGCGCCGCCGGCCTGGTGGCCGCCGTCCGACTCCTGGTCCGCGACGCCATCGCCACCTGCGTGTCCCGGATCATCGTGTACGCGGGAGAACTCCTCATCACCGGCGGACTGGCCGCGCCGCTGGTGGTGGAGCAGGTCACGACCTTGGTGGCGTCGTGGGGGGCGCGGATTGCGCGGTTGTTGCGAGGGCTGTTGGCCAGCCTGCGACGGCTGATTCCGGAGATGCGTCGGCTCGGCGACCTCATCGAGAGGCTCAAGCAGGCACTTGGGCGACTCCAGAAGCAGCCGCCCACCCCACAGAAGCCAGATGGCCCCGAGCCCACGAAGATTCCGGGCGATCCCGGCCGACCGGACTTCACCAAGGCCGAGATCGACGCACGGAAGATCACCGCCTACGCCATGAACCCGGACCACCCTGTTGGCAAGAACAAGTACCGCGTCATCAACTCCACCACCGGCCTCGGGCCGGACGACGCCGACGTGATCATGCAGCAGATCCGCGAAGGCGTCGTCGCTGGCACGCCTTTGCTGGGCAAGGCCGACGAGTTCGGCCAGCGGTGGAACGTCGACCTACCCCTGAACGGGCCGGGTGGCACGGTCGTCGTCCGCACAGCCTGGATACTGGAGAATGGGTCCTCCTCACCGCGAATGGTGACCATCTCGTTCCCGCCCAAGGAAGGGTGACATGTTGGAGCTGTACGACGTGGTTGAGCTCCGCGAAGCCATTCCGGGAGAACAACTGCCAGCCGGGGCAGTCGGAACCGTCGTTCATATATTCAACGACCCCTCGACTGCCTACGAGGTCGAATTCGCCGACGCCGACGGCCGCACCATCGCCATGGTCACGCTCCGGGCGGAGCAGGTAGTACGCCGAGACGGGTAGTTGGTCGGTTCGTCACGTACCGTCGCAGATCGCGATCATGCTGCACCAGCCTCGAGACGCCGGGTCAGCGGCGTAGGCAGCGGGAGCAGGCGCCGTCGTGGCCGTCGCGGAGGAGGCAGCGCCCACGCATCCGCCGATCGCAGAAGACTCGGCGCCGGACGAGCCGATGGTCTTCTTCGGAGACGGTGGTCTCCCCCAGATCGGTCGTCGGTGGCACCAGCATCCAACGCCCGGTGACCCGGGTCAGGCGTTGCCCGGCAGCCAGGTCGGGGCGGCGGCGGGAACGAGGGCAGCTTTGCCGAGAGGTGGGCTTACAAAACGGCCGCCGCTGCAAGGCCCGGACCACTTGCCGTCCTTGGGAACCGGGGGAAGGTCTTCTCCCTCAAGCGGAGTCTCTGGACCAACGGTGGAGCGCCTTCTGGACGACCGGGCCGTTACACGGGCAATCCTCTCCAGCAGGATCGGGGGACTCTGCGCATACGGGTAGGACGGGGGACAAGCCGTGCCCGACGACGACCTTCGGTATGAGCCGCCACAGCACGGATATGACTGGTTGGCTCGACTGCAGCCGGCCTCCTGCCTCGTCGTCGGTCAGATACCCGAACATCATCGCGACATCGTCAGCACCATCGCGGGTGACGTCCGCGGATCCTCCGCTAGTCCGCTCACAGGACTACTCCACTGCGGCGCCTATGCCTTCAATCGAACCGGCTCCTGGCACGCGATGGTGGTGGCAACCGGTAGGCCACCAACGGATGCAGCGAGTGACCGGCGGAGATACGCCGAGGACGGCCATCTCGTGACGGCCGGGGCGGTCTACGACACGTTGTGGGTGGGTGCAGATCCATTCGCTGGTCGAGCGAAGTTCAACCGTGGGGACATGGTGCGCACCCGGGGCGGCGCCCGAAGCGTGGGGCGCGTGAACGAGGTCCTACCAGCGGCCGGGAGCTACCAGTACCAGGTCGACATGCACGGCGACATCAAACGCTACAGCGAGGAGGCACTCGTCCTTGTCGAGGGCGACCCGCGTGATCCTGCTTTCTGGCTGTCCCAAGCTCCCGTCGGCGCGAAGGGTCTGTCGCTGACGCTGACCTGGACGAAGCTGCGTCACCCGCTCACCGACACCCTCTACTCGTTCGCATCCAGCAAGACAGTCTTCCGGCCGTACCAGTTCAAGCCGGTCTTGAAAGTTCTCACCGCATCCTCGGGACGCCTTCTGATCGCGGACGAGGTCGGCCTCGGTAAGACGATCGAGGCTGGCCTCATCTGGAGCGAGCTTGAACAGCGGTCGCGACTTGAGCGGGTCCTCGTCGTGTCCCCCGCTGTACTGACGCTCAAGTGGAAGACCGAGATGGGGCGCCGGTTCGACCGCCCACTCGAGATACTTCGACCCCGCGACCTGGCGGACTTCGCGGACAGGCTCGCGAACGGCGACGAGCCAAACCTCCAGGGCGTCGTTTCCCTCGAGTCGCTGCGCTCGGCCGACGCTGTTCTCGAGAAGCTCAACGATCTTCATCCGCGCTTCGACCTGGTCATCATCGATGAGGCGCACTATCTGCGGAACAGCGACAGCAAGTCACACGCCCTGGGGCGATTGCTGGCGGACTGGTCCGACTACCTGATCTTCCTCTCCGCCACGCCACTCAACCTTGGCAACAAGGATCTCTTCAATCTGATGAATCTCCTCGACGAGGGGCATTTCGGCGACCATGCGATCTTCGAAGCGCAGCTTGAGCCCAATCAGATTTTGAACGGAGTAGCGCGGTCACTACTGGAGGAAGGTCGGCGGACACCCCGAAAGCTGGTACGTCAACTCGCCGAGCTCGACGCTCTCCAATTCGGGTCGACCGTCACCGATCGCCCCGATTACCAACTGCTCCGCAGTCTGTTCGACGTCGACGGGCCACTCACCCACGATGAGGTTGCCCGGGCACGTCGGTTGCTCGCCGACCTGAACGTCCTTGGCAGCGTGTTGACCCGGACCCGCAAGGCGGACGTGCCTGATCGGAAAGCCGTACGGGATCCTCGGAATATCGACGTGGAGTGGACGACCGAGGAGCAGAACTATTATGACTCGGTCTATGCCTGGTACATGAGCCGGGCCTTGGAGATGAACACCCCGCCAGGCTTCGCCATGCAAATGCCGCTACGCCAGGCGGCGAGCTGCATCCCGGCCTCGCAAGAGCTCATGCGGGAGCGCAACCCGGAGCTCTTCCGGCAGGAGGTCGACGACAGCGAGGAGGAGATCAGTGGGGATCTGACCGGCCTGCTCGACCTACCGACGCTCGCGCGTCCGGTACCGGTGGACAGCAAGTACGAGCAGCTCCTGGCCGAACTGCGCAAGGTGCGCGGGGCGGAACTACGGCAGGTGATGATCTTTTCGTTCTTCCGGCGCACGCTCTCCTACCTGGCTGGCCGCCTTGGGAAGCACTTCAGCGTGCGGGTTATGCACGGCGGTGTGCCAATGGCTGACCGAGAAAAGATTATGCGGGAGTTCCGCGACGGCCGTTTCGAGATTCTCCTGCTCAGTGAGGTCGGCTCGGAAGGTCTCGACTTCGAGTTCTGTAATGTCCTGGTCAATTACGACCTGCCCTGGAACCCCATGCGCGTGGAACAGCGCATCGGCCGACTCGATCGTTTCGGTCAGGAGCACGAGAAGATCTTCATCTACAACATGCGCGTGCCTGGAACGATCGAGACGGACATCTTCCAGCGACTCTACGATCGGATCGGCGTGTTCGAGAATTCTATCGGCGAACTCGAACCCATCCTGCGCGACCAGCTCGGCGACATCACCAAACGACTGCTTGACCCCAGACTCGACATGGCAGGCCGTCGGCGCGAAATCGACCGGATCGAGGTCGCCATTCAACAGCGCTCCCATGAGACCGACGAACTGCGTGCTTCTCAAGCGCAGCTTTCCGGACTCGATGGGCTGATTGTCGAGGGCCTCACCGAGACGGGGCCAGGCAACGGCCGCTTCATCGGCCCAGCAGAGGTTCAGCGGATGCTCGATGAACTTTTCGATCGGGTTGGGGGCCGCCGCCGCAAGCCGAACAAGAGCGGCATTTTCTCGATCATTGGGTCCAGCGAGTTGGCTGAGCGGCTGCGCTCAAGCCGGGTGGGCGACGGCGGGAGCAAGCACAGTCGATCCAAGCTCGCGGCTCTTCTGCAGAGCGAGACTCCGCTGGAGTGCACGTTCCAGCCGGAGGCAGCCAGCAAGTACGACGTCGAACTCCTCTCTGGCCGGCACCCGCTCGTCAAGCTCGCGCTTGAGGTGTTGAACGACGAGACGCTGGCGCTGCCGCGGTTTGGATCGATGGCCGTACCGGCACTCCCGGCGGGTAAGAGGTATCTGGTCATGTTGGACCTTGCTGAAACGTCAGGGCTCCGGCCACTGCTCGAATTGTGGGCGACGGCGATCGACCTTGGCACGCGTCGTCCAAACCCCGAAGTTGGGGACCTTGTACTCACCGCCCTGGCCGAAGGCAGACTCCGGGACGGCACGCCGACGCCGCCTGACGAACTGTCTGAGGTGTGGCGCCAGGCGCAGGAGCATCTCGCCGTTCGGCATCGGGACACCGAGCGGACCCGGCGGCAGGAGAACGCCGCTCTTGTCGAGGGACGAATCCTGGCCCGACAGGGATCGCTGGACATTCAGATTCAGAAGACCCAAGAGCTGCTCGCGCGACTGCGTGTCGACGGGCGCGGGCCGACCATCGTCCGGCTGTACGAGGGGCGGCTCCGCAATCTTCGTGCGCGCCGCGCCGAGATCCGTTACGAACTGGCCAGCCGTCAAGAGCTGGAGATCTCGCTGACCGCCGTGGCCATCGCACTCATCGAATCGGCGGAGCCCACTCCTTCTCCATGTACCAGGGAGTAGGAGGCGTGGGTGCCGACTCCTCGGCACTGCGCAGCACCAGTTGCGCATGGTCGCGACCGCGGATCACCGGCCACCGGTCGACCCGCATCTGAATCCTGCTACCCGACCCGTGCTGGATGAGGATTCGCCCGTCGCAGTAGAGCTTGAAGATCATCTTGTGGCCGAAGTTCAGCCTCAATCCGTCCATGACCTGACCGTCAAACTTCAGGCCGAGCGGCTCCCCGCTGGTGGCGCGAACGCGGAGCCGGCCAATGCCCTGCTGCGGGCCTGGGAAGGCTCGGTCGCGACGTTCATATCCGAGATTGGACTGACCGGTGAGCACCTGCCATGGCTCGTAGAACGGGGTGTACGCCGCGTACAAGATTTCTTGCCGTACCTGACCGCCCTCTTCCCACTCGACGACGAAGTCGAACCCGGGGCGGTGCAGGTTGAGCCGCTCGTAGCTGGCGGTATCGGCCAGCCCTGCAACAATCGCCTCGTCGGGCTGCACTCCGGCGTTGTCGAATACCTGGGCGTTCGGGAACAGCGCGCCAATGCGCCGCTCCACATACGGGATGCGACTCATTCCCCCGGCAAGCAGCACGTAGTCGATGTCGCCGCTCAGCTCCGCCGGCCCCATCGCGCGTAGCTCAGACGGCGACCGGCTGCCACGTTCAGTCAGCTGAGCGGCCCGCAGCGCAGCCCAAACCAGCTGCTCCGCATTGTCCATCTGCTCCCGAAATGCCTCCTCCAACTGCTCCCGGCTGTAGGTCAAGACCGGCATATGCCCGATCTGTCGAGAGGGCAGCACAATGCGGTGTTCAGGCAGGCGGGAAAGACTGACCTTGGCGTCGCGGGCGGCGCGGAGGACAAGCGCTCGCAGCAGTTCCGGGTGCCGCAGGGCCTCCAAGTCGACGCCCCGCGCGCCCAGGCCCTCAAGGAGATCCCGTGCTATCGCATGGTCGAGCGCGTCGCCGGCGTACGCGGTGCCGAGTGCCGTCAGCACTGAGATCTCGGGGTGGGCGCCGCCCACCACGTCGAGGACCGCGATGTCGAGGGTGCCGCCGCCCATGTCGAACACGAGCAGGCGGCCCTCCGGTCGCTCACCGTGCGCGAGGAATCGGTGGGTCACCCAGGCGATGCCGGCAGCGATCGGTTCGTCGACAAGAGCCGAATCGTCTACCGGCAGGCCTGCCTTCGCGGCCAGGTCAAGCAGGCGTTGCCGTTGCGGCCCATCCCACATGGCCGGACAACCCAGCCGAAACTCGCGATCGGCGGTTAGCGGCTCGCCCGCCCTGGCGGCCCGTTCACCGATCTCGGCAAGAAGGGCGATCATGACGTCATCGGCGGACACAGTTTGCAACCCGCCGGGGCCGGGCAACGAGACCGTCTCCTGGTTGTCGGTGATCGCTCGCTTAATGGACCGGATCACCTGGTCGCTCGGAAGCGCGTCGGCGTCCTCTCCGACCAGCAACGTTTCACCACGGTAGCCCGCCAGGGAGGGAAACCATCGGGTCGTACGGCCCAGCGGCGCGATCTCCACGGGGCGGCGACCCGCCCGGGTGGCCACCAAAGACGTGGACGTGCCGAAATCGACCCCGACGGCGTGGCCGTGGGCTCCCCCCATGAGCGCTCCTAGGTCGTAGTCACCAGCGCCCTCTCGATGAGAATGTCCTCACCGGACGGGTGCCAGTGGTATCCAGGTCGGATGACCGTAACTGCGCTTCCTATGGTGGGAACACCGACGATGGGTTCATGAACGGTCGGATCAAAGGTCAGTTTCTGTCCGGCCTGGCCAATCGGCTCGAGTGCCTGTGCCGAGACAAGCGCCCGTACGCGTTCGACCAGAGTCTCCGAGGCTGTCTGCTCGACCGCGAGTTCCTCCACTTCGGCGGCAAGATCGGCCAAGGAACGGATTATGTCGATCTGAATCTGCCGGTCCTGGGCGGACCGCAGCGAAGAGGTCTGGCGATGCTCCGCCCGCAGGGTCTCTTCCAGTTGCGAAACCCGGTCCGCCAAAGCAATAGCTCGGCCCTCAGCCGCCTCGGCACGCTGATCAGCTGCCGCTGCGGCCGCCGCGGCCCGCTCGGCGGTGTGACGTAGCGTCTCCACCCGCTGCTCCTGCCCCAGTGCGCCTGTCCACCCAGCCACCACCGGGTCGCCTGCGGCCACCCGGTGAAAGGCGGCGACAACCGGGTCGGAGGGAAGTCCGGCGACGAACTCACCAGGTAGGCCGAGCAGGAAGGTCAAGCGTCGTCGGGACTCGGTGACAGCCAGCTCCCGCAGCACGAGCGGATGAAGATGGCGGGCGGCCACCTCCGGGATAGACGTGACCGCGCCGAGGACGCCGGTGGCACAGCGAGCGAGGTCATCCAGGGTGGCGCCCGCCCACCAGGCGTCGTGAAGAACGCTCTTGGCCCGCACCTTGCCCACGGCGGCGATGAGGGCGGCACGTCCCCCGTCTCGGGTAAACGGAAGCCGCACGACGAGCGGTACGAGACGGTCGAGGTCGACGGCATTGCGCTCGTCGCGCGACATCAACGGCAGAAGGCGGCCAAGCTTCTGCGCAACACCGTCAATCACCGGCACTACATCCTGGGGATGTTTGGCAGCAACGGCTGACGCGAGGGTGATCAGCGGCGAGATTGCCCCCGTCGACACGTTATCGACCTTGCAGACCTGTCGTAGCAGCGCGGCTGCTGCGGTGATGACGTCTGGGTCTGGCTCTGCGTACACCTGAATTTCCGCGGCCGCCGAGGTCAGAAGCAGTGTCGTGCTTTCATGGCTGAGCGCGGTGACACGACCAACGACCGCAGATTGCCGGGGCAAAGCAAGCAATAGAGCGGCTGCGGCTGCGGCTTCCGGTTCTTCCAGGTCAGTGATGAGGTCTTGCAGCTGCTGGTCATTCAGTCGTCCGAGCTGGGCACCGACCGCGAGGGGCTTAGACAGGTAGTACGGTAAAGGCCGGGAGCTGTCCTCGCCGGTCGCTCCGGCCAGCCGATCAGGCAGGGATGCAGCCTTTGCCACGACGGTCGGCCGCTCATCTGTTGCCGGTAGGGTTTGGTCCTTTGAAGGGGATCCTGGGGACTCCGGCTGTTCCGCCGTTGGCGACGTACCCGAGGGCTGACTGATCTGCCGAGCCTCGTGGACATCGTGCTCGACTGAGCCTTCCTCGACGGCGTACGCCGGTGTTGCCGTCGCATGATCCTGCTGATCGGCCATGGGCAAGGTGGGTGCCACGTCCGACTGTTCGGAGAGCTCCGTGCGGCGCCTCTTGGGTGGTTTCCACTTGAAGGTCGCCGCCACCCCCGTACCGGTCATCTGCACATCGTCGCTGCTGGTAAGGAACCGATTAATGAGCCTCCAGCGGGCGCGATCCCGGTCAAGGTCGAGGCCGAGCGCATCCAGCTTCTCCTTGATCTTGGTCCGGGTCAGCCCCGAGTCGTACTCCCGAAGGAGTCGTAGGACCATCGCGGTCGGGTCCTCGTCGAACATGACCGTCGCCGCTGCCAGGTCCAGGAGAAACTGGTGACGCAACGAGCCGCGAGGGGCGAAATGGTTCCGGCCACCGATCTTGACCGTCTCCTCGGTGCCGTCGTCGTGCCAGCGGACCTGATAGCTCCCGCCGCTTCTTGACAACACCGCGCCGACCCGAACTGGTCCGCCAGGTCGGTCCGACTCCTGCACCACGACCATCTCCGCCTGATCCACGGGTGAGACTTTAGACGTGCGCTCCACACCACCCGGGAGCGCCGGTGACGTCGTCACCTGGGCGGGCTGCCGGCGGCGAAATCCAGGAACGGGCTGGGCGCTCCGCTCCACGACACCCATAGCGCCTCTCGCGCCCGCGTGCTGGCGACAAAGAGAAGGCAGCGCTCTCTGAGCACGTCGCTCTCGTGCTGCAACAAGTCCACTTCGGGCGGCGTGATCTCCTTCGCGAAAGGCACGGCCCGTGCCGTGGCGCCGACGACGGCGACGCACCGGAACTCCAGACCCTTCATGGCGTGCATGGTGGCGAGCCGCACCCCGTCGACCTCCGTCCCGGGATGGTCCCGCACCCACACCGACGGAATACCGGCTGCCGACAACTCGTCGCGTACCGAGCCCAGGGTCGTGTTGAATCGCGCACAAACCGCAATCTCATTCGGCTGCACGTCCTGCGCCAGCCACTCCCGAACTCGCGCCACGAGCCCCGCGACCTCAGCCTGACTGGTCGCATAACCCTTGGCATGCGGCCGCTTGCCGTGCAGCAGGGAGCGGTAGCCAGTGAGGCTGTCCTCGCCCTCACCGGCGAGGTCGTCGATCCGCGACCCGACCAGCACAGCCGTGGACCAGACAAGGATCTCCTCGGTGCTGCGGTAGTTGATGCGCAGCCGGCTGCTGCGCCCCGTGACGGAGATGCCGAGGACGCCGAGTGACACCCGGGAGTCGTAGATCCGTTGGTGTGGGTCACCGGTGATGAACAGGTCGTCGGGGCCAGGCACCACCGCGGCGCGCAGGACTCGCCACTGGGCCGGATGCAGGTCCTGCGCCTCGTCGACCACCAGGTGGTCGAAGCCGTGGACGCCGAGGTCGGCTTCACCGAGCAGTTGAGCCGCTCGGGCGCACACCTGTAGGTGGGTGATGGTGCCGGCCGCCGCCAGCTCGGCCGAGAACATTTCCACCGCGTCCCATACCCGGTCACGCTGTCGCGGGCCCAGCGCCGATCCTCTTCCCCGCCGGCTGACCTCGCGGTACTCCTCGCGGCTGCGCACGTCGTGGGCGAGGATGACGTGCCGGTACTCCTGGACGAGGAACTGCTCGGTCCAGGGCAGCGTCAGCCGCCGGCACACCCGCCGCCAGACCTGTCGCTCGTCCGCGTCCCCGATCGGAGTGGGCACTCGCCCGGCGAGAGCGCGCACCGTTCGATTGGCGAGTGCGTTGACCGTGGTCACCTCCACCCGCGCCATCTGCTTCTCGTCGCCGAGGAGCAGCGCCAGGTTCTCCCGAAGGGCGGCGGCCAGGGCATTCGTGTACGTGGTGAGCAGCACCCGACTGACGGCCGAGCGGGACAGCAGGTGCTTGACCCGGTGCAGGGCGACCACCGTCTTGCCGGTTCCCGGACCACCCGTCACCTGAGCCGGTCCCTTGTATGAGACCCGGTACGCCAGCCGCCGCTGCGACGGGTGAAGAAACACCCGCCAGGCGGCGAACGGCTTGTCGAGGATCTCGGCCAGCTCGTCGGGCCGGGTCACCAGCATGATGCGGCTGGCGGTGTTGGCGATCGCTGCGGCCAGGCTCCCGCTCGGCTGCTCTGGCGTCGCGCCAGCCGGCCGGCGTTCGGCAACGAGGTCGCGATAGACGTCATCGGGGGAGAAGCCCTCCGCGAGGTACTGCAAAACCTCGAACTGGTCCTCAGGAAGCAGCATACCGAACGCTTCGAGCTGGGGTTTGTCGATGACCGTCCGGACGGCTCGCAGCACCTGGTCGTCGATACCGAGCTGACGCAGCACGGTGTCGGAGTGGCGGGCGAACAGCAGCGCCGGCGCCTTCGCCGCCGCTTTCTCCAGTGTCGGCGTGAGCTGCTCGAGAGCGACAACGTTGCGGACCTCCAGTGCCCGAGTCGCCGTATTGACGGTGTAGAGGCGCTTTGCCGCCCACGTGTACGCGCGGTCGTGCGGTACGACGTTCAGCAGGAGGAATGTGTCGCTGCCGTCGTCAGGTGCTAGGACGACTCCACGCCAGAAGTCGTTGATCCTGATGGTCCGCATCCGCGGGTCGCGGGCGTTGTTCACCGACTCCAGGTGCAGGCCCTTGTCTGCGTGCAGGTCTGCGATGGTGAGTTGCTGGAACTTCGCCATTGCCTTGCGTACGCCGGCCTTTATCGGCTTCTCCAGGACGTCGAAGCTCTCCCAGAAGGTGTTGGCGAAGGCGAGCTGAGGCACGAGCAATCTCCAGAGAGTGGGGTCGGCGGCGGTGGCACTATCGGGCCACGCCAGGCGGGCCGGCTTCCGCAACGCCCCAGCCCGGGGCGCTGCGGAAGCGGATGTGTCGGCGCCGGAGCTTAGACCATGATCAGCTCCTCCGAGGCGGGCAACTGCGCCTGGTCGTAGAACCAGCGCAGGTGGTCGAGCAAAGCGTCCCGGGCGTCGGAGTCGGTGAGGACGGTCAGCGGAAACCCGGGCCGAAGCGCGATTTTGGCGGCGGCGATGTCCACACCTGGCAACTGGTTCAGCCGCTGACGCAACTCCTTCCGGAGGGCGACGTCCCCGAACGGGGGCCGGACGCTCAGGTGCTGGAATACGACTTCGAATTTCCCGCTCGGGTAGATCGTCGCCGGCCAGACGTCACCGAGTTCGTGCCTCCGGTCGCGGGCCATGAGGAAGCAGGAGGTTTCGTCCCTCGTGCCGAAAAGGAGGGTGCCGCCGATCGCGATCCAAGCCTCCAGCACGACCTGGGTAGCGGTGGCAACCGCCGGTCCCTGGAGAGCGGTCAACTGCTCAAGAAAGCGTGCGGCGTAGTCGACCTCCTGGTCGGCGCGCGGCCGGGGCAGGCGCTCGGGCAGGTCATCCGGCGTCACCCCGGCCAGCTGCGCCAGCTCCTCGGTGCCGATCCGCTGGGCTTGGTCCGCGCGGTCGTACTGGTCGAACTGCACGCCCTCCGCACGCAGTAGGGCGCGCGGGTCGTCGGTGCGGTTCGGATCGAGCCAGCGGAAGCCCGGGGAGACCGTGCCCTCGACCTGCAGGACCCGATGGGCGTTCGGGACAGGGTGGTTGGCAAGTCGGGCACCAACGGGCACTGGAGCGGTGCCGATAAGTGCGGCCAGGTCGCCGTACGTGGTCCACGAACCTGCGGGCAGCTCGGCGAGAGCCTTGTTCATCACATCCCATGGCACCACCGACTGGTCGACCGCCTGCTCCGTGGGGCCCCGCCAGATGGAGATGATTCGTTCCGCGAGCGCGTCAGCCCTGGCATGAATCTCGGGACGGCCCCAGCGGTCCTGGGCGGCGATCTCCTGGTTGAGCACGATCCCGCTCTTGCCGAGCTGGACTCGCTTGACCGGGAAGGAGCTGTTGCTCAGCTCCGAGTTGTAGCCGGTCAGGGTCAGGTTCCCGAGGGTGTGGACCAGGGCCTCGTGCGCCTCACCAACGTTTTCCTCCGGCCCGAGGTCAGGTGCCAGCATCTGCCGCCATTCGCTGGTGGAGGTCTGAGGCAGCACGTGCTCGATGGTCAGCGAGTCCAGCGCCACCGGCTCCTTGCTGCCGTACGACTCCTCCAGCCACCGCAGTACCAGGTTGCGTTGGTGTGGACGGCCGTTGAGGTAGTACGGGATCGACCGGACGGCGGCCCGGACGCTTTCATCGGTGGCGTAGTACTTGCGACCGACCGAGAGGTAGGAGTGCACAGCCTGATCCACCGGCAGGTCCCGGTCCATCTCTGTGACGACGGACAACAGGATCCGATTGATGTTCGCGGTGGCTCGACCGATCACCAGGCGACGAACGAAGAAGCTTTCTATGTACAGCATCGCCGACGTGACCTCGGCGGATGTCGCAGTGCCGTTCTCGCGGCGGTCTAGCAGGTGCAGCAGCAGCGGGTAGACCGTGGTCGTGCCCCAGGCACTCAGCCGCTCCAGCCGCCGCTGTACGTCAGGGTCCTGCTCCTCGCCGGGATGGAGGATCACCCGGAGCAGGGCACCAAGGCGGCTGAACCGCTGCACCTGCGCCTCAATCTCCTCTTCGGAACGCAGTTGCTCAAGCCGGGTCTGCTGCGCCGCATAGATGTCGGTTTGCTTGATCCGCGGGTCGTGGTGAACCAGATCGAGCCAGAAGAGCAACTCCAGCTCCGCCGACGTCAGTCGACTTTGCAGCGGCAGCCACAGGGCCTGGTAGACCGTTTCGCCCCGGACCGGCAGCCTCATGAACAGATAGTTGCGCAGCAAGTCACCCTGGGTGAGCTTTAAACCGGTGTTGTTCAGCGACTCGAAGATCCGGTAGACGTTGTCCCCCGGCTGCGCGGTGACCGACACCAGCGCCAGGCCCGTGATGACGGCGCTCTCGATGCGCTCGATGTCCAGCGGATCGTCCGGGTCGTCGGCCGCGGCGAGTTGGTTGGCGAAGAACTGATAGGCGACACCCACGGGGTCGACGCCCCCGGCCTCAGGGGAGGATTCCAGACAGGCCACGTAGGCGTCCCGGTCGGCCTGGGTGGGAACCAGCTTCCACCGGCGCTGCCCCTGCTCCCACGGATTCGTCAGGTACTGCTGGTTGAGACGGTCGCGGTGCTTGGGGTCCTCGTGCTGCGCCCGATGATCGCGAATGGCGCAGAGCAGGATGGTCAGGCTGGTCAACCGCTGTTGGCCGTCGACCACCAAAAACTCGGCGAGGCCCGCCGGACCGTTCGCGGGACTGGGCGCGAGCACCAGCGAGCCGATGAAGTGCGTGGCGCCCGGGTTGTCCACCCGGTCCTCGGCTAGCTTGCGCACGTCCTCCCACAGTCGCGCCAACTGCGCCTTTGTCCACGAGTAGGTGCGCTGATACAACGGCACCTGATACTGCTTCGTCCCCTCCAACAACCCTTGAAGCGTGGTTTCCGCTGCCGCGACCATCCTCGACCCCTCTATTTTGGGCCGGCACCCGAGCCGGCAAGGAAGCAAATCAACGTCCGAATAAGCAAGCGACGTCAGCCGCAGCCCGCAAACTCAGAGACCGAAGACTTTCTGGGCAAGGTTTCGCCAGGCCGGGAAGTCCACCCCACCCCGATCGTCTGTCACAACCAACATGCCCTGGGCTCCGCCGCCATCCTCCGTCGACAGGATCCCGTTGCGGGCATACCAGTCCTTCTTGAGCGCCCACTTGGCGGCATACCTTGGGTCGGAGAGCATCCCGAGGTGTTCCCAGATCACCTTCTCCCCCAGGTCCGTGTCAATCGTGAAGTCCGGTCGAACAGTCCTGCCATCGGCGCCGATGAAGGGCGTTTCGTAGTCGTAGGACAGACCGAGCTGGTGCAGCAGGTTCGCGATCAACAACTCGCTCTTGCTGCGGACCAGTTCACCCCGGTCAGTACGGTGCACTAGGCCCCGGTCGACCACGGCATCGCCGACCTGAATGGGTTCCGACGGCACGAACAGGTTCGTCAGACGACCGGCGGTGTCGGAGTAGACGGGGGAGCCGCGCTTGGCGACCTCGTCGAGGTCGGCCTCGTGCAGCAGGATCACCTTGCCCTTCTGCCGGGTCAGGGCGGTGTAAAGCAGTTCCCGACTGAGCCCGGCAGCTTCCGCCGGGAGCACGACAACGGTGATACCGAATTCGCTTCCCTGCGACTTGTGGATGGTGATCGCCCATGCGAGTTCGAGCATCGGCGCGCGGGTGTCGTCGGACCAGTCGTAAAAGTCGTACTTGACTCTCTCGCGGCCGCTGAACTCAATCTCGGTCTTGTTCGGCGGCCAGGTGACCCACTTGGAACGCGTCTGGCCGACCACCACCCCCAGCTCACCGTTGGCGACGAAACGCTCCGCGTCCTTGGGGTAGATCCGGGACGGCTTGAACTGGTGGTTCCGGATGTTGATGACCTTGTCGCCGACGACAATGCGTTCCGGGCCGATCGGCTTGGCGTTCCGCCGCGTCGGCCCGACCGCCTGTTCGAGGGCACCAGTGCCGAACGCGTCCTTCAGCGCACGGTTGATCTCGATCGTGCCCCAACCCCGGCTGCGAACAGGTGACAGGATCTGCCAGGCGTCGGCGCGGCCTCCCGCGCCAGCCGGAAAGTAGAGATTTCCCTTGGCGGACACGATGCCGCCGTAGCTGCGGCCGAAAGCTGCGGCAAGATCCTCGTCGGACGCCATCCTCATCTCCTCGACCTCCTCACGCAGGACGGCGAGGAGAGTCGGGAACAGGTCGCCTCGGCCGTACTGGACGGCGCGCAGTGTCGACAACTGCTCGCCCGCTCGCAGCCGCTCCCAGACCAGGTCGGCCGCCGGGGACAGCTCCCCGTCGGCAAACCAACTGGCCAGGACCAGGTCATCGCGTTCCTGTCCGACCTGTCGGCGGGGAATGGTGAGTTCGGCGTAGCCAGGTCCGCATCGTGGCGTGCGGGTAGCGATGTCGTCGGGTGCGAGTCGACGGACGATGTCGACGAAGGGGCGACCGGCGCCGATCGGCGGGAGTTGCCGGGGATCTCCGACCAGCACCAGCCGTTGCACCCCGGTAACCGCGTCGAGCAGTGCCGCCAGCTGCTCCTCGGTGAGCATCGAAGCCTCGTCCACCACCACGGTCCTGTAGTTCTTGGACCGAGTCTGCACGTCACCGGTCACCAGGTACCGCTCGGTCCACGGGTCGTACCGGCTGGTTGAGATCAGGAACTGCGCCAGGGTGACCGCGGGGGCGTCGACCCGCTGCGCCAGCTGCACCCGGGCCTTACCGGTGGGGGCGACCAGGAGTACTCCCCCGGCGGCCACCGACTCCGTGTGCCGCAGCACCTGCAAGAGGGTGGTCTTGCCAGTTCCCGCTGAGCCGATAAGGACGCTGATCCGCGACGAGTAGAGCGTATTGAGGGCGGCGACCTTCTCGGCCCGGGCACGCTCCTCGGCGTCCAGTTCGTCCTCTGGGAGGGTGTTGTCCATGGGGCCCAGCAGCGTGTTGAGACGTACCGCGAAATCGGGTGCGCCGGCGATGGGAACCGCCTTGAGACGGCGTTCGGTCTGGTCGCGGATGACGTCCCCGACCCGGGTTAGGTCGGCGAGCTGCAGGGCCGGCGCACCATTTGGCAGGGTCACCCCGGTCAGCGATGCGTCCGCAGGCAGGCTCTCCGCCGACAGGTGATGGGCGTCGAGGACGTCCGCCGTGACCGGGCACGGTGCGCTGAGCGTCCGTTCTCGGATCCTGTTGACCACGTCGGCCTGAGGCTGGAGCGTGTGCCCGGCCGCCTTAGCCCGTTGCAGCTCCTCCATGATGAAGGCACGCACCCGACGCGCATCGAGGCCGTCGTCCATTGCACTGGGCTTGGGCAGCGGGAACGCGGAAGCCAGGGCGGCGTCCGGGAAACACCCTCGGTCGATGACGGCGAGAGGTACGCCTTCGGGCTGGTCGCGGTCGGCCTCATACAGTCGGTACGGGTTGGCGATGATGTCGCGGTCGTGGAGCGCGGGGTCGCGTCGCTCGACGACGAAGAACCTCTCGGCCTGATCCTTAGTCAGTGAGAAGCGGCTCAGCAGTTGCAGCAGTTGCCTCCGCTCGGGCCTGAGAGCCTTCCAGGTCGTGCGCAGGGTGGGCGTCAGGTGTGTCTTGGCGGTCAGACCGAGCCGTTCCGGGTCCGCCATCGCCGCCTCAAGGGTCTGCCAGGGATCGGTACCCGAACCGGAAGCCGCGGCGACCATGTGGGCGAAAGTCACGTACTGCGGGACGCCGAGGGCGGCCAGGACGCTCGCCAGGCCTGGACGCGGCCCGCGCAGCTTCCAAAGCCGGTTGAGCTGCTCCTCCAGCCAGTCGAAGCCGAGCGGGCCCGCATCGTCGCCGAGGACCCGTCGGGCGGCGCGTCCCGCCGCCATCAACGCGAGCAGTCCATCGATGGCGAGGTCGTGACTGACGTGCTCGGTGACGTAGGAGAACGCCTCCCAGCCGCCCTCCGGAGCGAACGCCAGCGCGTCGCTGATGTCGACGCCCTTCCGGTCGCGGGCCTCGAGTAACGCCTGATAGGGCATGAGGAAGCCCCGCTGCTGATCGGGGCGCAGTGAGTGCCCGATGGTGGTCTCCCACATCTGGGCCGAGAAGGGCTCCCCACCGCTGCTGCGGTAGGCCCCGGTCGGCGTGACGGCGGTGACCATGGCGGCACCGACGAGCAATCGACGGGAGTCGTCAGTGAGCGGACTGTGCTTGGCATAGAAGAAGACGATGCTGCGCTCCGTCTGTACCGAGCTGAAGAAGGAGTCCAGGATCGCCCGCTGGTTGTCGCCGTGCATCGTCCATGTGGTGTTTCCCCAGCCGGTGATGGCGTCGACCCGTTCCTCGAGCTCGGGCAGCAGGCCGAGGCGGCGTTCCTCGTTCACCGTCTTGGCTCCGTCTCGGGACATCCACCGGAAGGGCACCGCCTGGGCGGAGTACGGCGGCATGGTCTGCGAGGTGGGCTGGAACGTCGCGAAGGCCGGCGACTTCTGCGTGAAGGGGTGCGTGCGCTGGAACGGGATCACCCGGGGCGACATGAACGTGGCCCGTTCCGCCACGCAGGGCGGAGCGTCCACCAGCGGCAGGTCGGCGATGTCGCGCCCGGCATGGCGCTGCTCATGGTCGTCACGGCGGTTCTGGCCGATGTTCTTGAGCAGCACGCAGGTGCCGTTGCCGTGCGGATCGGCGCAGACCGTCCCCTTCCAGCCGTTGTCATGCCACGGCACGCGGATGGAGATGTGTTCGATCTGTGCCGCGGTCTCACCCATGACGCTCTCCTCAGTCGACGCCGCTTTCGGCGGCGGTCACGTGATCGGTCGGTGCTGCGGTGCGGTCCGCCAATCGGCGGCGTGGTTCATCGGGATTTGGGCCTGCGCAGTCCGGAGAGCAAGTCGGCAATCTCCTGAGCGCTGGGGTGGGTGGCGCCACGCAGCCGGGTCTGGTCCGCCAGAAGGCGGGTCAGGGTCTGCTCAGCGGCGTGCCGCTGACCAGCCCCGAGCTGGAGCAGGCCGATCTGGCGCCGCAGCTCCAAGGTGCGTGAGTGGTCAGCGCCGAACGCCTCGGTCTCGTCCCGCACGAGTGCATCGAGCTGCCGCAACGCCTCGCTGGTCTCACCGAGGAGCGCGCGGCAGGTGGCGCCCCTCAGCCGACAGTGCAGCGCGAGATCAACCCGTGGGCCCTGCTCCCGGGCGACATCCTGGGCGAGATTCTCATACGCCGGGGCAGCCCGCCGGTAGTCGCCTTCTTCGAAGAGCGCGTCGGCGAGTTCTCGACGGGCACCCACCACGTCGTCGTCGGCCTCGCCGAGAGCGTTGATCGCCGGCGCGACCGCGGCGGCGAGGACTTCCGCGGCCTGGCCGTAGCGGGACGACCCGACCAGCCGACTGGCTTCCGCTCGGGCATGCCGCAGGTCCGAGTGTCCGATCCCCGACGCCTCGTCTGGCCGCCGCTGGGGCGGTGCCGGCGGCTTGACCGGCTCAGTGGTGGGCGCTGGCGGCAGGATCGGCCCGGCGGGCGGCGGCGCGGAGGCCGAGGTGAACACCCGCGCCAGCATCGAGCCGTACATCCGGGTGGGGCTTACCGTCGACACCCCATCAAGGACCCCCGGGATCGGCCCGAGACCGATGGCGAAGGGAAGGAGCCGGTCGAAGACGACCTGGGCGCTCACCGGTCGGTCCTCGGGCTTCTTCTGCAGCAGATGCAGCAGCAGGTCCTCCAGGCCGACGGGTACGTCGTCCCGCACGCCGCGCACCGGCAGCGGCTTGTGGCTGACCTGCTTGCTCCACACGTCGTAGGAGGTCGACCCGCTGAAGAGCCGCTCGCCGGTGAGCATCTCGTGCAGGGTGCAGCCCAACGCGTAGAGGTCGGTGGCGGGGCCGCTGATGTTCGTCTCGATCTGCTCGGGCGCCATGTAGGCCGGCGTGCCGGGCGGCAGCCCGGTGGCGGTGATCTTCGAGAAGTCCGCGAGGGTGGGCGCTGCCGCGAGTCCAAAGTCGAGCACCTTGACCGCGCCGTCGGGCTGGAGCATGAGGTTGCTCGGCTTGAGGTCACGATGCACGAGCGACGCCTGATGTGCGGCGGCGAGGACCGCACAGACCTGGGCGGCGATCCCGGCCGCCCAGCCGATGGGCAGCGCGCCCTGCTCGGCGACCAGGTCGGCGAGGCTGATCCCCTGGATGCGCTGCATGACGAGGTAGGGGCGACCCTCGTGCGACCCGACGTCGTACACGGCCGGAACACCGGGGTGCTCGAGCCGGGCGGTAATCCGCGACTCGCGGACGAACCGGCGGATGTAGTCCTTGTCCTGCTCACCGTTCGGGAAGCGGATGAACTTCACCGCCACGTGCCGGTCCAGTTTGGTGTCGTGCCCCAGCCACACCTCGCCCATGCCGCCACGGCCGATGGGCAGGTCGTCCAGCTCATACCGGCCGTTGATCAGCATCCCCACCGCGACAGCCCTTCCCGTTCTCGATCCACTGGCATGCGCACGCTAGTCCGCCACCGTCGGGCGCAGTGTCCCGTCGCTGAGACCGACGAACCCTCGCTCGACCAACTCCTCCCCCAGAGCCGTCGCCTCCCGCAACCGCGTCTCGAACGCCATCAACTGGCGGAACGCTGCTCCGATCCGGCGCTGCTCCGACAGGGGCAGCCGGGGCAGGCGGGCCCGGCGGATGTCGAGGCGGCCGGCGAGGGACGAACCGCCGGAGCCCGAGCCATGCCGCGTGGCCCGCAGGAAACCGGCCAGGAAGTACGGATCCAACTGCTCCGGGTCGACCCGGAGCAGGTAGAGCCGCGGGCCGAGCAGTGGGCCGCCTTCGGTGACGACATGGAAAGCGGATGCTTGTGAGGCGAGGGGTGTCACCACGTCGCCCGCCCTGAGGGTGACCGCACCGGGTAGGGGCACGGCTGTCCCGGATGCCGGGCGCCCGAGCCGGACGTCCCGGGCGGTGAGCACCGGCGTGGGTCCGTCCTCGTCCGTACCCATCTTCATCGGAGCCTGCCGGAGGGTGACCGCGCCCGTTCTAAGCAGCTCACCGACGGTGGTCATCACCGGGACGTCAGGCGACGGATTGTCGGTCAGGTCCGGCAGTGTCGGCACGAGGGCATCAACGGCCTTGCTCAGCGCCGCCAGCACAGGTGGAAACGCGGACGGTCGCGTGCCGGCGGCAGCGAGGTGCCGTCCCGGAGAGAGATCGACATCGTCGTCCAACAGATCGATGATCGGCACCGCCCGGCTACCGGCCGGCAGCTCGGACCCGGCGCAGAAAGCAACCCATGCCTCTACGGCACCTGCCGGTTCGGAGCACGCATCGACCATCAGCACCTCGTCAAGACGCGGCGTTCCGTCGGGGCGCTGCATCAGCCACACATCCGGTGCCAGCGTCCCGGCCGGTCCGGTGGCCGACAGACAGATCACCGCGCGCAGCGCCCCGGCACGGAGCAGGTTCCCCCGGATGCGTCGGCCCGAACGCCTGCTGGCGGCAGCGCCCGGCATGAGGATCGCGACCCGCCCTCCGGGCTTGACGTGCCGGAGACAGTGCTGCACCCAGGCCAGTTCCGGTTCCCCCCGTGGCGGCAGGCCGTACTCCCAGCGCGCGTCGCCGGCCAGTTCGTCATGCCCCCAGGACCGGTCCGCGAAGGGCGGGTTGCACACCACCGCGTCGAACAGGTCCCCGGCGTACGCATCGGATCGCAGTGAATCTGACACGGCGACCCGGGCATTCCCGGCGTGCAGGAGGAGCCGGGCGGCGGCGATACGGGCTGCCGTCCGGTTAACCTCCTGGCCGCGGAACTCCTGAGCCCGGCTCCCAGCAGCCGCGAGCAGCAGGGTGCCGATCCCGCAGGCCGGGTCGAGAATGGTCTCCGTCTCCGACGCGGCAAGAGCGACCATGAGGAAGGCGAACGCCGCGGGCGTGACAGTGTGGCGGCGGGAGTGCACCTCAAGATAGCGCTGGCAGAGGAAGTCGAAGACGGCCCGGGATCCCTCCTGGTCGGCCGCCTCTGCGACCAGGCGCACGATGATCGCCGCATCCCGGTCCGGCAGGTCGGTGATGAGGTGCCCGAACTCCGGGACGGCCGTGCGCATGGCCTCGACCAGCCGGTCCACCACCACGGCGTCGGGCTGGTCGGCGAGTGCCTTCCAGCCGGCCGGATCCCGCTCGAGGAAGACCAGGAAGCCACCGAGGTAGCCGATTCGGTCGCCCAGCTCCAGGTCGGCAGCGGAGCCTCGCAGCGACTGCCAGACCCGGTCGACGGGGGTGAGTCGGAACGGCTTGTCATGTGCGCTCAGCCACGCCTCGACCTCCGCCAGAGCGAACAGAGGGCTGGCAGAGCTACCGCCGACGGGCTGCGGAAAGTCGGGGAAGCGCCGCCGCCAGTTGCTGACCGCCGCCCGCCCGACGCCCGCCAGGCGCGCGATGTCACCTGTGGCGACGGTGGGGCCGTCCGAACCCAGCATGGTCACCACCCCTGGCCAGATGTCTGGAGCCTGACCAGCACCGCACGGCTCTGAAGCTCCGCGATGTGCTCGGCCGCCCGCTGGGGTGCTGTGCCGCCGCGCACCAGCAGCCCCGCCTCGATGTTGCGGTTGACCCCGGATTGGGTGAGGTTGGCGCTGGACACCAGCAACACGCGACGATCGGCAACAGCGATCTTCGCGTGCATCTTGGCGTGGTCCTCGGCCCGCCGCTCGACCGGCCAGTGCCACAACCGGACGCCGGGCAGGTTAGCGAAGGCAGCGGCGGGTTCCGTGCCGTTCAACGCTCCACCGGCTCCGGCCAGTGTCTCGACCACGACGGTCACGGTCACGCCGCGTGCAACCGCGGCCGCCAGAGCCGTCAGCAGGGGCGGGTAGGGCTTGGCGGAGTACGTCATCAGTAGCAGCTCGGCGTTGGCCTCGGCGACCAGGTCGACCAGCACCTGAGCGGTGGCGCGGACCGGCACCGGGTGGGTGCTCGGCCCACTCCACACCGACTCGATCCGCACCGCCGCTGACCGCTGCGCGTGCCCGGCAGCCAGCCCTCGCAGGTAGGCCGACACCTCCACGCCCGGCAACCCCGAGGCCCGCTGCGCGGCCAGCACCGCCCCGGCCGCCTCGGCGAATCCCGGCACCGGCACGGCGTGCCGGACGGCCTGCTCCGGCGAGCCGTCGCCGAGGCGGTCGGCCAGCACCCGCAGGTGTCCCGGCCCGAGCCGGTTCACCGCAGCCTCGGCCGCCGCCTCAAACGCCGGATGCCAGCTCATGGCAGCTCGGGGAAAAGCGCCAGCTCCGGCTTGTCGATCGGCACGACGAACCGCCGGTCCAAGAACCGGTTGCCACGCTCGCAGGTTGTCTCGGAGACGAACAAGCAAACGTGGCAGGCGGCCCCGTGCAGGAAGTCCGCCGGGTCCTGGGGCAGCCGTTCGGCACAGAGCGGGTCCGACGAGCAGTACATGGCGTCGGACAGCGCCCGCCGGGTAAGCCGTACCAGCGAGTCGTGCTCGGCCAGCGACACCAGCCCGCCGAGGGTGCCCTCGGCGTCCGGCACGGCGGTGTAGATAAGGATGCCCGCGCGCTGCGGGTCGGCCTCGGTCCCGGAATAAATCCGTTCGGAGAGACTCGCCGAGCTGTATCCACACTCCAGGGCAATGGTGCGGATCAACAGGTGCGACAGGGTGTGCAGAGCGATGTAGCGCTCCCCCGGCCAGAGGTGCATCGGGTCGAACGGTCCCGCGATGCGACCGGAGTAGCGGTTCTTGCGGAACCGGGCATACGCGTCCCGGTGTTCCTGCATAACCTCCGTGTACTCGATCCGCTGTTCCCACGCGGCGAGCAGGTCCTCCGGCAGGCGCAGGAAGATGCCCTCGCCGCGTACCTCGCTGGCGGGTACCCAGGTCGCCGCCGCCTTGGACAGCGACGCGCGGGTGACGAGGTCGGGGTCTTCCGGGTCGGGCGAGTCGAGTCGGGTGAAGCCGACCAGCGCACGCACCTCCCGCAACCGTTCGGCCTGGATCACGTCGGCGTAGACGTTCTTCAGCTCACCAGGAACACCGTCGGGGTCTCGGCGGAGGGTGAAGTCGTCCGTGGCCGGCGGCAGTTGTCCGGTGGAGAAGATCTCCCATTCTGGCGTCCGCAGGTCGGGGTAGCCCTTCTCCTCATCGTCGCCCTTGGCGCCGGTGCGGTGCCGCTCGATCGCCGTCCAGATTTCCTGGTCGCTCCACCGTTCCAGCTCGCGGAACGCCGGCACGACCGTCCGCAGGTACGGCAGCATGTCCACGTTGGGAACACCCTCCAGGGCGGCCCAGTGCTGTTCCACCTTGGCCTGGAGTTCGCTCGCGCCGGTGCGCGGCACAGCCAGGGCGGAGAGGGTCTGCGCGAACCACTGGTTCGACGCGCCGACGACCAGGAGCTTCAGCTCCGCACCGCCGCAGCCCTTCGGGTCGAAGTCGCCCAGGTGCGGTCGACGGCCACGACAGCGGGGCAGCTTGTCCCCGCCCCGTGGACCGAGGACCTCCTTCATGTTGCGGCGGGCGCCGCAGGGGACGCACTTGATCTCGACGTTGGCGCCCAGGTTGCCGCCGCGGTCATCCATCTTCAGCTTGGGATGGCTGGCGTTGGGGCAGGCACCGCCCTGGTGGACGAAGTGGGCGTACGGGAAGTCGTCGAGGTGGCCGGCGGTGCAGGCAAGCACGAACCGGGCACCCACCGCCATCGGCTTGCGCCCCGACTTCTTGCGGCTGCACACCGTGTGGAAGAAGCGGGCCTCGTGTGGCTTGCGCGGTTTGGAGTTCTCGAAGCCGAAGACGTTCGAGTCGATCGGGGCCAGGTCGTCGCAGGCGGTGCAGCGCAGCCAACCGGGGAACGGCGTGATCGGCACGCCCACTCGGCCGGCCGGGCCGGTCGGCTCTCGGTCGGTACCGTCCAGCCACGGCGCCGGACGCAGTTCCTTGACGGAACGCAACCCCAGCGCCCGCACGGCGGCGAGCAGCCGGGGCTCCACGATCTCCTCCCACTGGGGCACAACCGAGTAGTTCCAGTCGTCGAGCCCTCGGACGAGAACGGAGAAGTTGGGCAGGTCGACAATCGAGCCGACTCCGGTGGTGAACATCAGGTGGCTGGGGCGGACGGCACCGACCCGCCGGAAGTAGTTGGCGGCCATCAGTTGCCCTTCCCGGTCAGCGTCGATTCGCCCAGCTCATCCCCGTCGGGCAAATCCTCATCCCGTTTACCGTCGGTCTGCGGGCCGAAGGACCACTCCGGCGTCCCGTACTGCGGGTTGAAGATTTCCCCGCCGGCGGGCAGCACCAGGTTGATTTCGTTCTCGGTTTCCCGCATGGACATGCCGACCGTCAGGCCGGTCCACCGCCCGCCACCGGCCACGGTCATCAGGCCATCCAGCTTCTGTTGCTTGAACGTGCCCTCTGAGTAGCCGAGCCGGGACGAGCCGGTCTTCTGCTTGTTCCATGCGTCGCGGAGCGTGTTGAGCCGCTCCTGGAGGTAGTCGCGACCGCGCGTACCGCCGATCGCTTCGGCGCGGGCCAGCAGCCGGCCGATGACCCGCTGCACCTCCGGGCCATCGAGCGGCACGTCATGGGCGTCGGTGTTGCGGGAGAAGCTGTCCTCGCCGTTGCGCACGGCCGCGACGAGGGTCGCGGTGGTGCCTCGGTCCAGCGCCCGCCGGGTGTACGGGGTGACCGACAGTGCCTCCACCTGACGGTAGAAGGTTGCGTGGTAGTACTCGAAGTCCTCGTAGTGGGCCAGGTCCCGCGGCCTCGTCCAGTTGTAGAGGGTGACCACCAGGCCGGGCCGCTTCGCGTCGCGGCCGACCCGCGAAGACGCCTGGATGTACTCGGCGGTGTTCTTCGGCTGCCCGGTGACGACCATCAGGCCGAAGCGGGACACGTCGACGCCGACCTGGAGCATCGAGGTGGCGAGCACCGCGTCGACCGGCACCCGATTCTCGTCCTGTCGTTGGTAGAAGCTCTGGGTGACCGGGTGCAGGGACAGCTTCGGGTTCGACGCGGTCTTGGCCTTGAACGCGTCCCGCATGTCCTCCAGCACCGCCCGCCGTCGGGCAGTGGTGTCGAGCTCCGGGTCGAAGCCGTTCTCCAGCCGCTTGAGCACCTCACTGATGTCGGCGGAGGAGACCCGGGAGGTTAGTTCCTGCACGTTGAGCATCTGCGTGCCGGCGATCCGGTCGGAGAGTCCCTTGCGTCGGCCGTGGCTGCGGACGCGGGTGGTGACCTGGTCGTCGAGGAGACGGCGCATGCCGGCCAACTCGCGGGTGGCGCTGAAGTAGCCGACGGTAGTCATGTAAGGGTCGGCCGGCTGCCCGTACGTGTCGAAGAGGGTCTGCCCGGCGATGAGCAGGATCTCCGAGACGCGGATCTCTGCCGACTTCATTCGAACGCCGTGCGCACAGATGCCCAGGTATCGGCGGCCGGGATTCTGCACGGTGACCGGCACCTGTCGGCTGAAGAACGTGTCGGTGATGTCGATGACCGGCGGCGGGAAGACGGCGAGCTGTCGGCCGAAGACGCCGAGCACCTGCTCCCGGGCCCGCTTGGTGGTCGCCGTGGACGCCACGATCTTCGGCCCGGCCTCGCGGCCACCGGGCAACGACCAGGTACAGAGCTGGTCGACGGCCGCCTCGAACAGGCCGACGATGGTGCCGAGCGCACCGGAGATGAGGTGCAGCTCGTCCTGGATGATCAGGTCCGGCGGGCGCAGCCGGATGACCGGCTCACTGTTGACGGCCGGCAGCTTGCCCTTCTTGTTGTGCCGAGCCCCGCAACCGGTCTTTGCGTCCAGGTCGTCGTGCCGGTAGCCGTGCCGGGGGCAGCGCTCCCGCACCCGACCGAAGAGCATCCCGGCGAAGCCCCGCCAGGGCAGCTGGGCGAGCTTGTCGACGGTGGCGATGACCAGGCTGGGGGCGTACCGGTAGATCTCCTCGTCGATCGTGAGGATCGGCAGGCCCTCGGCGGAGCGGGTCCGGGAGAACGGGCAGGCGTCCCCGCCTTCGGCCTCGGGGCAGAAGACCAGGACCCGCCGCTCATCCTCGCGGACGGTCAGGTCACGCTCGGCGCGCAGCTTCGACCCGCACCACGGGCAGCTCAACGTCTGCAGGACGTTGGTGAACTTGCCGCTGCCGGCCTCGCGCGCCTCCGCGATCTGCTCGGAGGCTTCGGTGAACCAGTTCGGCGACACCCCGCCACCGACCCACAGCCCGATCCGGAACGGTTCGGCACCCCAGGTGCTCTCGGCCTGTCGGCGCAGCACCTCGGCAGCGCAAACCAGGGCAGCGGCCCGCTGGAACTGCTGCGCGGTGAGCAGCCGCAGCGTGTACCGCATCAGCACGGCCACACCGCCCGCGCCGCTGCGGGCGTCCGCACCAGCACCGACCACGCCCTGGAGACGACGGATCGCGAAGGTGAAAGCGGTCAGCCCGAGGTACGCCTCCGTTTTGCCACCACCGGTGGGAAAGAAGAGCAGGTCGACGGTCGCGTCCCGGTCGGCGGCCCGCTCCGAATGCGCCGGATCGGTGATCGACGGCAGATTCAGCAGTACGAACGCGAGCTGGAACGGGCGCCAGGAGGCGGCTGCGGCGCCGCGCGCGTCGATGGCGGCCCTGGCCTTCGCGTACGACAGGCCTTGCTCCTCGCGGAGCCGGGCAACCTCGCTGTGTCGACGTTGCAGCGCCATCGCTTCGTTGGCGAAGCGGAAAGCAGCGATGGCATCAGCGTGTTTCTCGGTCTCCGGATCGGTGAGCAGCGCGATGCCGGCCCGGATCCGCTCGGCGGCCCGGCGCGCGTTGAACACGGCGGTCACGGCGGCGGGACGCAGCGGCTCCGGTAGGCCGGGGATCTTGGCCTCTTCGTCGTCCAGCCAGTCCTCGTACCCATCGGCCAGTGGCGCGAGCCGGGTACGCAGCCGGTCAATGTCGGCGGTGGAGAGCGCGTCCATGGACAGTTCCACGCCCGCCAGGCCGCTGTCTTTTCCAACCTGAGCGACGGTCGCCGGCACGTTGTGGGTGGGCAGCCAGGTGGTCGCGAGCTGATACGCGCACCGCTCGTCCTCACGCACCGACGGGTGGACGGCGACGTTGCGGCCGGAGGCGTAGCGGCGCTGCGACCGGTAGAGGAGTCGCAGGTGCGTCTCCTCCAGATCGTCACCGACGCCCTGCACCCCGTCCAGCGGGTCATCGATCGGCAGGAAGACGGCGGCAGCGCCGTCCAGCGCGCTCACCGTCAGGGCGGCCTGGAACAGCCAGGTCGTGTCGCCGTTACTGGTCACCTCGGACTGGGTGTTGATGAGTGCGAGCTGCACCACCCGGCGGCCGTCGCGCGGCCGGACCTCGACGGCCAGGTGCACGCCCGGCTCGTCCTCGTCCGCCACCGTCAGCGGCATCCGGTAGGACGACTCGCTGTCGAGGCGGACCTCCTTGCGGTACGACATCGGCTCGCGGTACCAGACCCGGCGCTTCTTGCCCTTCTCGTCCTCGGACTCGCGCAGGTCGTAGCGACCCCAGTCAGCGGTCACGGTGAGCACGTCGACGTCGCCGGGAACGGCGAACGACAGGCCCATGGACGAGGCCCACATCTTGCCCAGGTTCTGCGGGGTGACCACCTCGGGCAGCTCGGCCTCCGCGCCGTCGCCCTGGACAGCGGAGTCCACGTCTGCCACCTCGGCCGCCTCACGACGGTCGGAGCGCGGGCGCTGCTTCGGGCCGAGCATGCCGACGAGGTAGCGCTCACGCGGGCCCATCGCGCCGGACCGGAACTCCTCACGCTCGCCGTCCCAGGGCCCGAGCAGGTCCCGCCCGATCAGCTCCTCCAGCTCGTCCCGCACCTGGTAGGACGTCGCTTCGGGAAACGTCTGCGGCACGTCGAGCGGCAGCACCGGCGCGGATTCGGCAGCACCGTTCAGCGCAAGCGCCTGCTGCTCGCCGCGCGGGTGCGGAAAGAGGCCACCTTGCACATCGGCCGTCATTGTGGCCCCCTTAGCTTCGGTATGTGCCGCTGGCAGCTCTCAGCAGTGCGCAGCCGAGCAGCCAGCGAGGTCCTCGACTCCGATCCGGCGCAGCGCGTAAAGCGCTCCTCCTCGGCAGCTTCTGTCCCTTCATGGCCAGGGGAAAGTTCAAGTGCCAGGTCGTCGCAGAGAGCTAACAAGGCCTCAGCCATCACCACAGTCCTTCGGTGCTGGTGCTGGTCCTACGGCCCGGCTGCTTGTCGTGCCGACCGTTCCCCACGTCCTTGGCGTGGCGAAGGTGGTTAAGTTCCAGGAGGCGGTCCAGCATCTCGCGCTGAACGGCTGGGCCGACGGTGTAGCGGGTATACGCACCCGCCTGGTGGAAGCCGTGGTCGAGGCCCTGCGCCACTAGGTCGTCCCAGCCATACGCGCGGAAGACCGCCTCGTCGATGTCGCGGTGAATCCGCCGCAGTTCCACGATGTCCTCATCCCAGCAAGCAGGGTCAAACACAAGTGCACATAACGCACTGAGACCTGCTTGTCTACTCAGCATCACACTCCGCCGGTGCGTATCTAGGCGGGTTCCGTGGTCGCGAAGATGGTTCGTCGGGCGGGGGGAAGGGAACGTCTGAAAAACGTCAGAGGGGGTGTAACTTAAGTCCGCTTTCAGCGTTGACGAATAGCGCATAGCCCACCAGAAGTGCGTGGAACTTGAAAGCACAGCAAGGTGTGCCATATCATCGGTAGCAAAGACGACCAAAGTCTGATCGAATACCTGCCCGGTGGGAACAACCACGGGCGCGTACGTCTTGCTGGTCTTTGCTAGAACAATGACTTTCTCCATTTGAGCAATTGCGGAGTAGAGCCCTACACAACGCTCCGCGTACTGCCACCAACGCTCGCGCCGCGAGGCGCGTTTGTTACGCGCTCGTTCAGGGCGCACTCTATCGTTGACAGGTTGGAAAGCGTCCGGATAAGCTCGCGCGCGCTCCTCAGGCCAATCTCGGAAGTTCACAACCCATCTACTCGCCGAGCAATTCGGGCTGGAATTCAAATCTTGCCCATTGAGGTACGGAAGAATAACTTCGGAATTCCTAGAGTTACTTGCGATTAGTTCTTTTGCCCGCTGTGGAGTCATCATGAAACCCGCGCCAAGGACGTACGACCCAATGAATGCAACACCGGCAGCCTCAGCGAGCCGGTGCGGGTTGCCAATGACTCGCGACTCGGTGTCCAGGGACGGCGTAATGCCAGCGACCACCAACTCGTCCGCACGCCGCTCGGCAGTGGCACCGAGGCCGGCACGGCTGGTCCAGACCGCGCAGAACTCCAGTGCCGCCGACCGCGATGGCCAGGGTCGGCTCTTAATCGCCTGCCGGATGGTCACCCCGCCAGCGACGACCTGGTCGAGACCGACCTCACGGGTATCGCCCTGGGCCAGAGTGTTCGTGGCGATCAGCCCGGTCTGCCCGTCCCGGTTTAACAGGTCGTGCGCGCGGAGCAGGAAGTACGCGACCAGGTCGGCGCTGCCCCGGGCGCCCCGGCCGATCGCGCTAATCAGCAGCTCACGGTAGGCCGACCCCATCGCGCCGGTCAGCTTCTGGCCGCCGAGAAACGGCGGATTGCCGATGATGGTGTCGAAGCCGCCCTGCGCAAAAACCTCAGGGAACTCCAGCGGCCAGTGCAGCGGCTTCCGATCGAATCCGCCGTCCGGCAGGTCGAGCGCCAGCCACGACCGGGCCTTCTCGATGAGCGGAGCGAGATCGCCGTTGCCGGCTAGGTGCTGAGCCAACTCGCCGACACGCTCGGCGATGATGACCGGATCCTGGCCGCGCTTCGCCGAGGCGAGCGACGCACCTACGAGCAGGTCGGCGTAAGCATCCGCCCGCCGCCGGACCGCGCGCACCTCGGCAAGGAGTCGCCGCTTCTCCGCCATTGTCTCCTGGCTGTCGGGCAACGCGGCGAGCTGCCGCCGCAGCTCAAGGGCCTGGGACAGCTCCCGGTCCAGCCGCAGGTCACGCCCGGCGTCGTCGGCCAGCGTCCGGTTGCCGATGCCAAGCAGTGAGTCGCCAGCGACGAGCCGGTCGTCGAGGAAGGTGAACGGGCGCTGCGGGTCCATGGAGACGAGCCAGAGGGACAGCTTCGCCATCTCCACAGCCATCGGGTTGATGTCCACCCCGTAGAGGCAGTGCTCGATGACCTGCCGCCGCGCCTCCACCACCAGCGGGTCCTCATCGGTGTCCACCGGCCGGTCGACGGCGCCCTGCCGGTAGGCGAGCGCCTGCTCATTGCCCTCCCGCGACCACGCCTCGATCAGGTGGCCCGCCAGGTAGCGAGCCGCCGCGACCAGGAACGCCGCCGAGCCCATGGCGATGTCGGCGACCTTGAGGGACAGGATTTCCTTGCTGGACTTCGGCTTCCACCGCGACTTGTCCGCGGTCTGCAACGGCCCCGGCTCGTAAACCAGCGGCTCCAACGCCCCCTCGACCACCTCTTCAGCTAGGAAGCGCGGCGTGTAATGCGTCCCGGTGTTGCGGCGCAGCGCCGACTCCGTGACGAAGAGTGCGCCGGGCAGGATCACCACGGGCAGACCCCGCAGGTCATCACGGATGACCCCGACGAAGGGCAGCAGCCGCTCGGAGAGCGGGTAGTCGCCGCCGGTCACGGCGAGCAGCTTCTTGCGGGCCTCCTCGCGCTCCACCCCGTCGAGCGGTGCCAGCCGCTTGGTCAGCGCCGCGACCGACCCGATCTTCGAGTCCTTGTACTTCTCAGCGAGCGCCCTGGCCAGCGCGGGCACGTCGGACGCCCGCTCATCCAGAGCCTCCAGGTCGGCGAGCGCGACCTCCTCCTCCAGCCCTTCCTTGCCGATCAGTCCGACGGTCACGTCCTCCCCACGGAAGCCCTCAAAGGAGAGCAGGCCCTCATAGACGTACCCGATCTGTTCGACGTCGAGGGCACGGAAGCTGAGCGTGCGGCGCTCCCGGGACCGTCCGGTGCCGATCTCGACGTACTGCACCGCCCTGAGCATGTGCAGCACGGTCCGGTCGTCGATGGTCAGCGGCAGCCACGGCGTGGCTTCCGGGTCGAAGAGCGACCCGTCGTGGCCGTGCATGGTGAGCCGCGGATGGTCGACGCCGCGGTAGACGGCATTGAAGAGGGCGAGCAGCCGGTGCCAGGCGGCGGAGCTGTGCTCCAGGTCTTCCTCGCTGCCTTCGACGATCCGCTGTTCCAGTTCGGCGCAGAGCCGCCCCGCCGAGTATGCCTTCACATACAGCTCGTTGTCGGCGGGGAGCAGCTTGCGCTCCTCGGCGAAAAGCAGGAAAACGATCCGCATCATCACGGAGACAGCGCCTCGGTAGACGTCGTGCGCGTCGACGTCCTGGAGGCCGCGCCCGCCGAGTTCTCGGTCCCGCACGTCGGCGCGGCCCATTGCGGCCACCAGCAGTTCGACGGCTTGGCGGACCTGGACGCCGAGCGCTTCGGTGATCTCCTCTTGGCTGCCGAGGCTAGCTCGCAGCAGCGGCACCAGCCGCTCGGCATCGGGGACGCCAAAGAACCGGTGTCGGGACAGCAGCGAGACCAACGCGCGGACCACGTCGCGCTCGGCTGCTTCGGGCCAGGCCGCGGCATCGAAGACGGCCGTGGTGGTGACGCCACCGCGCGGCGCCCAAACCAGCGTCCACCAGCGGCCGTCGGTGACCAGACCCAGCTCGATGTTGTGGTGCCGGCACAGGTGGGCGAGCCGGTCGACCGGGGTCGCCGCCCACGCGGAATCACGAATCCGGGCGGTCGGCTGGCTGCCGGCCGGGCAGATCATCCCCAGCATCCGTACGCTGTCGGGCTTGATTTCCTCGCCCGGCTCCACGAGCGCGATCGACGGGCGCAGCTCGGTGTCGTGCTCGGCGACGGTGTGCGCGAGCGCGTCGAGGCCGTCGGTGTGCAGGGTGTCGCCCCAGCCGAGCAGCTCACGCAGCACGTACCCGATCCAGGGCTGCTGGCCCGCGACGGTGTCGGCCTGCCAGGTGGCGTGCTCCTGGCGCAGCCGCTCGCGGGTCTTCTTGTCGAGCGCGTCCAAGGTCGGCCAGGTGGCGCGGAGCACCGGCAGGCTCAGGAACGGCCCGCTGACCTCGACCAGGCTCAACCAGTTGCGGTGCTGCTCGGCGCCGTCGGGCGCGGGACGTCGGAAGGTACGGCTCATCGGATGGCCTCCCGCTTCGGCACGACGAAGACCACGGCCACCGGGAACCGGTGCGGCTTCGGGTCTCGGTAGCGGGCGGCGACGGCCGCGAGTTCGCGGTCGCGCTCGACTTCCAGGGCCGACAAGCGTTCCTCCCAGGATTGACGGTCCTTGCGGTATTGCGCCAGTTCGTCCTTGCTCTTCGCGGCTACGGCAAGGCTGAACAGTGCGTCCTCGGCGTCATCGTCGGCGAGCGCACCGCGCAGGGTGGCGGCGAACTGGTCGAGGTTGTCGACGATGCGCTGCTGCTCAGCCGTTTGCCGCTGGTCGAGCTTGCGCTTCAGGGATTCGTGGCGCGTGGCGGTGCGCCAGTCGATGGCGGCGAGCAGACCGTCGGCGACGCGGGGCCAGCGCTCGGCGAGCCGCTTTTCCACCAGGCCGGAGGCGGCGCTGCCGGTAGTGATCGCCCGGTCGAGGATGCCGGCGAGGGTACCGAGGTTGTCCAGCCGGCGGAATCGGCCGTGCTCGGGCGCCCAACCACCGGCGTAAAGAACCTCCTCGTGCAGCCGCACGCCGTCGGTGCCAACCAGCACGAACCGGGAGTACGCCCCGACCAGCACGTCTTCCAGCGCCGGGTCGTCGCTGACCACGGCGGTGACCCGGTGCAGCCCGATGTCCGGGTTGGAGACGGCGGCGCGCAGCAGCCGGGTCGACATGGCTACGAGGGGGTGGTTCAGGTGCGCGAGCACGATCTCGTCCTGGTCCTTGGCAACCATGGAGTCGAAGGTGACCGGTAGTTGTCGAGGCTCCTCGTCGTTGCTCTGCAGTTTCGCGGTCAGCCCTGCGGCAGCCCGCTGCCAGGAACCGGTCAGCGGCGGGACGGTGTAGAGGCCGTCGACCAGGTGCCGGTCGTCGATGTGCCGCTTCAGCGGCTGCTGACGTGCCAGCTCCAGCGCCGTGTCGACGACCCGCTTGACGGCCGGCGGCGTGATACCGAGTTCCTCGACGGTCTTGTCCAGCTCCGCCCGTAGCTTGACGACCTGCTCGCGCAGGTTGGTTTCGGCCGGCAGACTGCGAGTGCTCTTGCCCTTGCCCGCCTTGTCGATGTCCACGTCGACGTGCTGGCCGAGCATTCGGCGCTGCACGGCGTCGGCGAGCACGGCGTTGACCGAACCGAGGTCGGCCTCCATCCGGGCCACCTTGGTGGCAATCCGGGACAGGAACTCCAGGTCCGCCTCGAACGAGTCGACGGCCTTACCGAAGCCGCTACCCACGAAGTGCTTCATCTCGGGGGCGGTGGTCTGGCCGTACCGGTCGACCCGACCGATCCGCTGCTCCAGCTTGTTGGGGTTGAACGGGATGTCGTAGTTGACCAGCCGGTGGCAGTACTTCTGCAGGTCGATGCCCTCGCTGGCGGCGTCGGTGGCGAGCAGGATGCGCACCGGCTGCTTCGTCGGGTCGGCCTGGAAAGCCAGCCGTAGCTGCTCCCGCTCCTCGGCGGGCGTGCCGCCGTGCAGCAGCACGAGCCCCTGCCCGGCCAGACCCTCCTGGCGGAGCAGCTCGGCCAGCCAGATCTGGGTGTCGCGGTATTCCGTGAAGACCACGACGCGCTCGTTGGTCCAGTGCCGGCCATCCGGTTTGCAGACCGCGCTGAGGTAGGCGATCAGCTCCTTGGCCTTGGCGTCCGGTAGCGCCTCCTTCGCCTCGGCCCACTGGTACATCTTCTCCAGCAGGGCCATCTCGTCGGCGCTGGCGTCGGGCTGCATGGCCCGGGTCCGGCCGAGCGCGTCGTCCTCGGCCTCGGCGAGCTGGTCGTCGGCGTAGGTCGCGACGTCGTCGAAGAAGTCCTCCATCCACTCCGGTACATCGTCATCGGCCGGCAGGACGGCGGGGGCCGTACGGCTGCGCAGGGTCTCCAGGTAGACGCCCACGGTGTGCGCGAACGCGGCGGGGCTGGAAAAAAGCCTCTTCTTGAGCAGCAGCGTGACCAGATCGGTCGCCTTGCGTCCACGCTGCGAGTGCAGCCGCTTCCGTCGCAGCTCGGCGAACTCGGTGAGCAGGGCGTGGATCTGCCGCTCGCTCTCCGGGTAGGTAACCGGGATAGCGGTGGCGACCCGCTCCACGAAGCGGGGCTTTCCGTCGGCGTCGGTGACGTCGCGCTTGAGCCGCCGGACGACAGTGTCCTTCACCGCCGACGGGTCCGGGTCAACACCCCGGGCGAACCGCTGGTTGTCGAGGATCTCCAGCAGCGCGGTGAAGGACGCCTGGTAGCCGTTGTGCGGGGTGGCGGAGAGGAACAGCCGGTGGGTGAAGTGCGGCGCGAGCCGGCGGATCAGCTTGGTCTGCTGCGAGTCGATCGCGTAGACCTGCTTAGGGGCGGCCGGGGCGACGTGGTGCGCCTCGTCGAGAATCAGCAGGTCGAAGGTACGCGGGTAGGCAGGGCCGTCGGCGGGAAGCACCTCGTCGAGCAGGCGCTGCGCCTTCTGCCCGCGTAGCCACGGCAGGCTGATGATGCTCAGCGGGTAGACCTCGAAGGGGTTCGCCGCCGAGCCGTGGGTTCGACGAACCATGGCGCAGCGTTCGGCGTCGATGATGGTGAAGTCGAGGCCGAATTTCTCCGCCATCTCGTCACGCCACTTGAGGGTCAGACCCGCCGGGCAAACGATCATGATTCGCCGGGCCCTCTGGCGCAGCAGCAGCTCCTGGGCAACCAGGCCAGCCTCGATGGTCTTGCCGAGGCCGACGTCATCGGCGAGGAGCAGGTTGACCCGGGGCGCGTCGACCGCGCGCGCGACCGGCTCCAGTTGGTAGTCCTCGATGGCGACACCAGAGCGGAACGGGGACTGCAATGTCTTCACGTCGGCGGAGGTCACCGCCGACCAGCGGACGGCGTCGAGGAAGGCTGCCAGCCGCTGCGGCGAATCGAACTTGCCCTCGGTGACGTCGGGCAACGAGCCGCTGGGCAGCACCTGGCGCCCCGGCTCAACCTCCCAGATGACGTCGAGGGTGTAGCCGTAGCGGCCATCCTCGACGCTCTGCAGGCTGACCAGGCTGCTGTGCTCGCCCTCCTGCACATCGCTGACCACCCAGCGCTGGCCGCGTACCGCGACCAGGTCGCCGATTCCCGGCTTCGCCGTCGTCACGCTCGGCATAGTCCCCCCATTGTTGGTTCGCCCCCACTCGATCCGACCCGCACCGTACGCCCGGTACTCGTGGAGTCACAGTCCGCCAAAAGGCTTGTTTGTTCACTTCACAGGACAGCGCGGGGCGGCCAAACGATCATCCCCTAGCGGTCCCACTGACGGGACTGCCTAACCCGTCAGATGCACGACATCGATAGGTCAGACCGCCCGGGTTGCCCGGAAGAGCAACAGCTCCACTAGCTCCGGTATCCACCGGTCTCCCGACTCGGACAATTGCGATGCTGACCGAACCATGAACGTCCGGTAAATCTGGTAGCGGTAGTCCGACCAGCGCGGTCCCTGCCAGAGCCAGCGGGCGGAGCTACCGTTTTCCGCGTATGGCTCGTTGGCCCGCCGTTCCCAGAAACCCCGCATCTGCCGCGCGAGCCGCCCATCCAGGATCAGGGCTGGGCAACGCCCTTGGCCCGTCCTGCTGGCGAAGTAGAGGAACTTTGTGAAGAAGGCCGGCCCGAACTCGGAGATCTTTCCAGCGTTCAACAGCAACTGGTATGCACTCCGGGCACCCTGCTGATCGAGAGCGTCGACCGCTGCGGCTAACCGCTCCTCGATCTCATTGCTCGACAGCCCTGGCGAGCCACCCTTGCCGTTCAACACCCAGCGCAGCCGGATCGGGCCAAAACCACGATTCCCCCAGCCCCAGGCAAAGGACGTCACCAGCAGCGGCAGCCACAGCTCGCTTTCGCGGCACCGTAGCGCCACCTTTGTCACCTCGCCTCGATTCAGCGCCGGAGGCGACGTGGCAGCAGCATCGAAGGGCAGCCATTGATTGAACTTCGCCCACCGCGCCGGCACGATGCCGATCGAGTGACCACTGACCAGGTCTTCGGCACCGCGGTGCCCGCCAGACCTGAGTTCCCACTCAAGACGCTGCTGCCTGAGCCAACCCTGCTCCTCGGGAGCAAGGCCGCCCTCGACCACGCCCCTGTCGTAGACCGATGCATCGTCCGGCAGCAACGTGCGATAGTCGCAGCGCTGCGCCGCGGTGTCGTTCAGGCCTGCGGTCACTTCGCCCCACCTGCGGGGTGAAGTGCGCCGGCGGCCAGTCCGTCCGCGGTGAGACGCACCAGCTCGGCGCTGAGCGAACCCACCTCCGCGACAGCCGATTCGAACGCGATGAGCCGCTGAAACGCCTCCCCATGTGCCCGTTGCTCATCCAATGGCAACCGCCGGATCTGTGCCCGACGGACGTCGACCCGTGAACCAGACAGACTCGTCGTCTGCTTGTCGTTGGCCGAGTTGCGCAACTGCCCGGCCATGAACCACGGATCGAGCGCGGCCGGGTTAGGACGCAGCAGATAGAGGTGAGCACCGAGGAGCACCCCATCGGATGTGATCACCCGTGAGATCAGTTGCCGCGCCGCCACAGGCACGACCACGTCCCCCGCCATCAGGGGCACGCGTTCCAGCAGTGTGCCGTCGTCGTGCCCGGACGCGTCGACACCTGCGACGACGTCCCTGCCGGTGAGGACGAGTGGGCCTTGCCCGTGCGCTACGGAGCCACCCTCCGCCCGGCTTGGCGTGGAACGGATGGGCCCGATCACCTGCAGGGCGCCGGTGCGAGCCAACTCGGCGACCGTCAGGGTGCCCGACGCCGGCGCTTCTGTTGGTGTTGCCGTGACCTGCGGAAGTAGCGCCGGAAGCTCGCCGACGATGGCGGCCAGTCGTTCTCTGGTGCGTACCAGATGCTCTCCGGAAGCCTCGCCCACGACGGCGGGTTGCCGGCGTGCGGGGGTGAGGTCGACTTCCTCATCGAGCAGTTCGATGACCGGGACCGCGCGGGCGAACCCGGCCTCCTCGACGTCGCCGTCGGGGGCGGCAACGAACTCCCGCCACGTGGCCAGCACGCGCGGTGCGGTGTCGGCCAGGTCGCCGCCGGCGGCGTCGATCAGCAGCGCCCGCGCTGGTGGCGGCGCGTCGGTCGCGGCGCGTCGCAGCACCCACAGGTGCAGGGGTACGCCGTGCGGCGCCGCCACGCCCGGCGGAAGCGCGATGACGGCGCGCAGGTGACCTCGCCGGAGCAGTTCGCCGCGGATGCGTTTGCCGGCGCGGCGGCTGGCGACAGTGGGTGGCATCAGCAGGACGGCGTGCCCGCCGACCCGCACGTGGGCGAGGGCGTGCTGCACCCAGGCCAGCTCGGGTTCGGTGCGGGGTGTGGTGCCGACGATCCAGCGGGGGTCGTGGCCGAGTTCCTCGTCGCCCCAGTTGGTGGCACCGAAGGGTGGGTGGCAGACGACGGCGTCGACGGCGCGGCCGGCGAAGGCGTCGGCGCGCAGCGAGTCACCGCCGCTGACCTCCCCGGGTACGTCGTGCAGGGCTAGCCACAGGCCGGCGAGCCGGGCCAACTCGTCGTCGAGTTCCTGCCCGTACATCGAGGTGCTGCCGGCGCGGACGGCGGCTCGCAGGATGGCGCCGGAGCCGGCGGCCGGGTCCAGCACTGAGCCGCCGCCGACGTTGGCGAGCCCGATCATCAGGTCGGCGAGGTCGTCGGGGGTGGCGAAGGGGCGACCGGGCCCTGGTGCGGAGAACCGCTGCCACAACTCGTCGAACGCGCCCTGCGGGCCCAACTCGTCGGCGAGGGCGTCGACGTCGGGCAGCAGCGGCGTGAGCTGGGCATCGATGCTGGCGCTGCGGGAGCCGCGTTGACGGGCCAGCAGCAGGGCGCCGACGGCGGCGAGGCCGGCGGCCGGGGAGTCGCTGGCTGCGGCGAGGTGTCGCCAGAGCCGGTCGGCGGTGGCGAGCTCGGGGAGCTTGCCCTGGGTGCGCAACCACTGCTCGACCTGGATCAGGTCGAACTCGGGGCTCGCCGTCGTTCCGCCCACGGGGGCGGGGAAGTCGGGATGCCGTTTACGCCAGTTGCTGACCGCAGCGCGACCGACACCGGCGAGCCGGGCGATCTCCGCTGCCGTGATGGTCGGGTTCTCCACGCCGAAAGTCTCGCACACCTGTCAAGCACGAGATTGTCTGTTGACAGTGTTGTCGGACGATGCTCTTATTGACCCCGCAACGCTCACTTCAGGAGGACAACGATGCGCAAGACCACCACTCTCGCCCTGCTCGCCACCGGCCTTATCGCCCTGGGCTGCGGCTCCGGCGCCGCCGACAAGGCGAGCGACTCCAGCAGCGACAGCAAGGCGAGCAGCTCCAGCGGCGACGAAGGCGGCGCCAAGGCCGAGGAGAAGCCGGCGAAGACCGCCAAGATCGGGCAGCCGGCCCGGGACGGGAAGTTCGAGTTCACCGTCAAGTCGTCCAAGTGCGGCGTCGCCAAGATCGGCAGCGACATGCTCGGCCAGAAGGCGCAGGGCCAGTTCTGCCTGGTCACGGTCAACGTGAAGAACATCGGCAAGGAAGCGCAGATGTTCGACGGCAGCAGCCAGAAGGCGTACGCGGCCGACGGCACCGAGTACTCCGCCGACACCGGCGCGGCGATCTACGCGAACAAGAACGCCGAGACGTTCCTCAACGACATCAACCCCGGCAACCAGGTCAACGGCGTCGTGGTCTTCGACATCCCGAAGAACGTCAAGATCACCAAGCTCGAGCTGCACGACTCGATGTTCTCCGGCGGCGTCGACGTCGCCCTCGGCTGACCTCTCCCCCACTGACCGGGGCGGGCAACCCACGCCCGCCCCGGCTGTTCACAGCGCACCTGTTCACAGAAGGAGCCTCGCCATGACCGACCCGACCACCCCGAAACCGCCCGACCCGCCCACCGAGCCGCCGCAGCCCCCGATGTCGCCTGTAGCCAGCCCGACTCACGAGGCCAACCTGGTCGCCGGTGCCGGCACCGCCACCCCCGAGAAGCGGTCCAAGGTGCGGGCGTGGGTGGTCGGCGGCATCGCACTCGCCGTCATCCTCTGCTGCGGTGGCGCTGTCATCGGCACGTTCAACGGTGACGAGTCGAAGCCGACCGCTGGCGCCAGCAGCTCGCCCGCGGCAAGCCCCACCAGCGCGTCGCCGACGACGATCACTCCTACTACTGCGGCCCCGACCAGCGCAGCCCCCACCAGCGCCATCCCGAGCCCGACCAAGGCTGCCCCGCCGCCGAAGCCGAAGCCGCCGTCGTACAAGACGTTGACCGAACGGCAGTGGAAGCTGATCGCCAAGGACCCGGACGGCTACCTGGGGAAGACCTACGTCGTCTACGGGCGGGTCACCCAGTTCGATGCGGCCACCGGAACCGATAGCTTCCGCGCCGACGTCGCTCACCGCCGGATGGCCGAGGACTACGACTACGAGACCAACACCATCTTGAACGGGTCCGCATCGGACCTCGACAACCTCGTCGAGGACGACATCTTCCGCGCGAACGTGACGGTGCTCGGCTCCTTCAGCTACGACACCCAGATCGGCGGCGAGACCACTGTCGCCCTGCTCCAGGTCGACTCCATCAAGGTCCTCTGAACTCCCCTCAGACGTCAGGAGGCGTCGTGCGCCCCGATGAGTTCCTCCGCGCCCTGACCCAGCTCCCCCCGCCCCTGCACGATCGCGTCCTCATCCTTCGCCCCTACACCCGCGCCACCCGTTGCGACGACTGCCAGGGGATCGGTGATGCCGTCCACCTCGCCCTGACCGCCGCCCACTACGACGAGCTGACCTCCGCCGCCGAGCTGCTCGACACCGCCGAGCGCCTCGCCGCCGCGCACACCGAGCACTCGGGGCGCAAGGCCGACTGCCTGCCGCTTCCCGACCAGGACCGTGGGCGCGGCCGGGTACTCCGCTGGGCGAAGGCGGCCGGTCCGCTGGTGGCCGCGACCGACGCCAGTTGGAAGGGCCGCGCGGGTGGCATCGGGTACGTGGTCAGCGATGGCCACTACGGCCTGCTGGGGCGGGGCACCGGCCGGCTCGACCCGACCGGCAGGTCCCGGGTGCTCGTCGACGAACTGCGCGCGGTCGACTATCTGCTCACCGGGTACGACGAGGTGCCAGCGGGCATGACAGTGCTGCTGGACAGTCTGACGGCAGTGCGGTACCTGCACCGCTGGCAGGCCGGCGAGACCGACGCGATGCCCGCCGGCTACAGCCTGCGGCAGCGCCGCTGGTCAGACAAGCCGACCCTGGTCCGGCTCGCCGAGCAGGTGGCCCACCGTCCCGACCTGACGTTCTCGCACGTCAAGGGACACAGCGGCCACGCCCTCAACGAGGCCGCCGACGGCCTGTCGCACATGGCCCGCCGCCGGCGGGAGGAGTCCTTCGACCTGCGTCCTCGGGCGCACGCCCTGGTCGACGCGTTCCTGCGCGACTGGCACGCGAACGCCACGGTCTGACCGCGCGACCGCGGTAACCCGCACTTCCACCGCTCACCCCGGGCGGGCCGACGAGCCGTCGGCCCGCGGACACCACACGCCTGGAGACGACCATGACCCAGCCCGCACCGACCACCGCGCCCCTGATCGAGCTGATCTTCGACCGACTGGCCGCCGCTGACGACGTCCCGACCGAGACCGCCGAGCTCGTCCTCGCCGCCCTCACCGGCGACGAGGACCTGACCGCCGCGCTCGCCGGCACTCCCACGCGGCTCGACCCCCGCTCCCCCACCGACGACGGTCCGGCGGAACGGATCTGGTTGAAGTCGGTGACCGTCGCCGGGTTCCGTGGCGTCGGACCGGAACGGACCGTCCAGATCGGGCCCGGCCCGGGTTTCACACTGGTCGTCGGCCGCAACGGCTCCGGCAAGTCCAGCTTCGCCGAGGCCGCCGAACTCGCCCTCACCGGGGACAGCGCCCGGTGGGCCGACAAGACGAGCGTGTGGCGTACCGGGTGGCGCAACCTGCACAACCCGGACCCGTGCTGGGTGGGTGTGGAGCTGCGCGTCGACGGGGTGGCCACGCCGACGCGGGTGCACCGGGCCTGGCCGGTCGGGGCCGAGCTGGCCGACGCCGAGGTGACGGTCACCAGCGCCCAGGGCCGGCATGCGGGCCTCTCTGAGCTGGGCCTGGCCCGCCCTCTGGAGCTGTACCGGCCGTTCCTCACCGCGGCCGAGCTGGGCAAGCTCGCCGCCGGAACGCAGAGTCAGCTCTTCGACGCGCTCTTCGCGATCCTCGGGCTGGACGCGCTCACCGACGCCGACCAGCGTCTGCTGCGCGCCACCCGGCCGCACGACAACACCATCAAGGAGGTACGCGCACAGCGCGCCACCCTGGTCGCCACGCTCGACGGGATCGCCGACGAGCGGGCCCGGCGGGCCGCCGTGCTGCTGCGTGGCCGGGGCGCGGTCGACGTCGGCGCGGTGACGGCGATCCTCGACGAGCCGGACGAGGCGACCACCGACCGGGAGGTGCTGCTCTGTCGGGCGCTCGCCGCCCTCGCCCCGCCGCCGGTCGACGAGGTGACAAGGCTCGCCGGTCAGCTGCGGGACGCGGCGGTCGAGGCCCGGCGGTACGACGGTGGTCGGTCCCGGGCCGCGCTGCGTAGCGCCGAGCTGCTCCGCCTCGCCCTCGAACATCACGAGGACGAGGGCGACGGGTCGTGCCCGGTCTGCGCCACCGGCACCCTCGACGACGGCTGGCGTGCCGCCGCCGCAGAGTCGCTCAGCGAGCTTCGGCAGCGCAGCGTCGCCGCCCAGACGGCGACGACCCGGCTGACGGCTCTGCTGCGGCAGACGCACCACCTGATCGACGACCTCGTTGTGCCCGAGGGCCCCGGGTCGGAGCCGACGGTCGGGGCGCTGTGTGATGCCGTTGCCGCGCTGCGGCGCGTACCCGGGGAGCCGGCCGACCTGGCCGACCACCTGGCCGCGCGGTACCCGGCGGTGGTGGCGGCGGTCGACGCGGCCCGTGCGTACGCCGAGGGGTTTCTGCGGCAGCGCGACACCGGCTGGCGGGCGGCGGCCGTCGACGTGCGCGAGTGGGTGGCCACCGTCGGCGGACTGCCGGCGCAGGAGGCGACACTGGCCCGGTTGAAGACCGCACGCGCCTGGCTGAAGGACGCCGGTGCGCAGATTCGCAGCGAGCGGGTCGCGCCGTTCGCCGGGCACTCGCAGCACATTTGGGCGCAGCTGCGGCAGGAGAGCAACGTCGAGCTGGGGTCGATGACGTTGGAGGGCGCGAACACCCGGCGGCGGGTGGTCTTCCGGGTCAGCGTGGACGGTGCCGACAACGGCACGGCGCTGGGTGTGATGAGCCAGGGTGAGATGCAGGCGCTCGGGCTGGCGACATTCCTGCCCCGCAGCTGCGCCCCGGAGAGCCCGTTCCGGTTCATCGTGGTCGACGACCCGGTGCAGAGCATGGACCCGTCGAAGGTGGACGGCCTCGCGCGGGTGCTCGCCGAGCTGGCCGAGCAGCGGCAGGTGGTCGTCTTCACCCACGACACCCGGCTGCCGGACGCGGTCCGCCGACTCGATCTCGGCAAGGCGCGGATCATCGAGGTGACCCGCGCGGAGAAGTCGGTGGTGACGCTGCGGCCCGGCTCCGACCCGGTGACCCGCTACCTGGACGACGCGTACGCGTTGGCGCGCAACGAGGAGATCCCCGCCGAGGTGCGCGGGCCGGTGGTCGCGGAGCTGTGCCGCTCTGCGGTGGAGGCGGCCTGCCACCGCTCGGTCTGGCGGAACCGGGTGACGCGGGGTGTCCGGCACGCCGACATCGAGGAGGCCATCGAGGACGCGTCCCGACGGGTCGCCACCACCGTCGCCCTGGCCGTGTTCGACGACGCCGAGAAGGGTGGTGACGTGCTCGGCTGGCTGGGCCGCCGGCACGGACGACGTGCGGTGAACGCGTACCAGGCATGCCGGGAGGGTGTGCACGGCGCGTACCTGGCGGACCTGCCCGGCCTGGTCGCGGACGCCCGCCTCCTCGCGGCGGCGCTGTCGTGACCGCGCCGACGCCACAGCGCTGCCTGGCGGCGGCCGATCAGCTGCTGCGCGGGGCCGGGCTGCTCGGCGCTGCTGCCGTGACCGCGGGCTGGTGGCCGCGGGCCTGCGCCTGTCTGATCCGGCTCGCCCTAGAAGGCGGCGTCGACGCCTACTGGCGGCGGGTGAAGCCGACCGTGGCGGCGTGCCGGCAGGGTCGCGCCAAGCAGTTGATGCTGCGCGGCCGGCTCGGTCCGGGCAGTGAAACGGCCCGCCGGGTGGCGTTCGCCTGGGCGACGCTCTCCATCGCCACGCACCACCACTGCTACGAGCTGGCCCCTACGGCAGCGGAGCTGCGTCGCCTGCACACCGAGGTGAGCGCCCTGCTCACCCGACTCCAGGCACCCGCCAGCAGCACGAGCTGACCCCCGACATCTGACTCGACCAAGAGGGATATCGCCTTGTCCTACCAGCCTGGGTACGACCCGACCCGTCCGCAGCCGCCGATCTCGGCCGTTCCCGCCAGCCCCTACCCGCCGCCTTACTACCACCAGCTGCTGCCCCAGGTGGTGGTGCAGGCCCCGCCCTCGTCCAGCACCGCTACCGCGTCGATGGTCCTCGGGATCCTCGGCGTCCTCGGTGGCTGGTGCCTGTTCGGGATACCGTGCGTCCTCGCGGTCATCCTCGGCCACGTCGGGCTCCACGAGACCCGCAATGGCACGAAGTCCGGACGGGGAATGGCAGTGACAGGCCTGATCCTCGGTTACGTCTTCGTCGGCCCGATGATCGCGCTCACGGTCCTTGTCTTCTTCGGCGGTGTGATCGGGGCGGCAACTCCGACGCCGACGTCAACCCCGTGAGCACATCCACGGCGGCGCGTCGCTGTGGCGACCCGACGCGCCCGCACCACGCGTTCGACCTGTTCAGTCACTCTCGTGTGGACGGTACGCGCGATGAGGTGCCGCTCCGGTTGAGCCGGGGTGACCTGCTTGACACGTACTGTGATGCTCCCGTTGTCGATCATGAAGGATGTGGGATGGCGCCCGACGAACCGATGGTCAGCCTCGTCGAGATCGAGCCGGGGCTGGCCGTGCTCTTCGCGGACCAGCCGCCCGTCGGCTTCGACCTGATCCCCTTCGAAATGATGAGCCCTCACGCAAGCCAGGGCCTGACCGACAAGCTCGCGATGGCCTCGGGCATCGGCAATCTCGCGGCGCAGGGCGCACAGGGCGCGGCCACCGCGCAGGGGCTGGTGCGTCTGGCGCCCGAGACGTTGCAGGCGCTCAAGACGGCGCAGCCGATGACGTCGGGCGGCTGGAACCTGGGTTCGCTCGTCACGAGCAAGGGAAAGATCGCCGCCTCCGTACGCTGGGCACCTGTGACGGGCGCGCAGGCCGCATCCGTACTCACCGCTCTCGGGCCGGCCGCCGCGCTTCTGGCGCTACAGGTACAGCTGGCGTCGATCTCACGTCGTATCGACGAGAACATCCAACTCACCCGTGACGTCCTCCAGGCGCTGCACGAGGATCAGTGGACGACGCTGCTTGGCCTGCACGAGACGACAATGCGCGCCGTGCGCGAGGCCCAGGCGGCCGGCGCCGTCAACGACCACATCTACGCCTCCATCGCGACCAGGGACCCGGACCTGCGCAAGCAACGGCTGCTCTTCAGGTCGTTCGTGCGCGGGCACATCAAGGCGCTCGATACTGACGGACAGAGCCGCCGTGCCCATATCCAGAAGAACATCGAGCAGATTCTCGCCGACGCGCACGGCATGCTCATGGCGGAGTGGTCCTGGTATCGCGCTCAAGTGTTGCGAGCGGGTCACATCAGCCGCGACGAGGCGAATGCCGTCGAGAACGAACGGCTCCTGGCCGAGTTGGTCGCCGACACTCAGCGCGAGCACACGCGAGCCATGGACGAGGTGGCGGATCTCCTCACCGACCTTGAACGTCAGTGCCGTCTGATCGCCGAACTCCCGGCCGAGTGGAGCCTGCCGTTCACCACGAAGCGTCAGAACATCCGGGACACCGTTGCCATGGCCGAGGCATTGGCCGAACGGGTGGCGACCCTTCGCAACCGCGTTCACACGCAACCCGCTCCGCTGGACCCGCCTCTCACCGTCTTCGCTGAGTCTGTGCCAGATGACGTGCTGCGAATCCTCCGGTGGGTCGTGCCTGGCGAGGAACCCTTGCTGGCCATCGCCGACGTCAATCTTGACCGCCTCGTCGGCGAGGACGCGTACCTCGGCGTCACACCGGCACGTCTCTTCATCTCGACGCAGGGCGCAATTCGCAAACAAGGCGTGATCGAGCGCGAGTTCCCTCTCGCGGACGTTCGGTACGTGCGGTTCCGCGAACGCGACAAGCGAGGCCCGGTTCTGGACATCATCACCACGGACGAGAACATCAAGCTCACCTTCGACGACTGGGCCGGCAAGGGGCAGGGGTTGGACGACGCCCGCCGGCTCGCCAATCTCCTTGCCGCAGCGATGGATCTACCCGAGTCCGAGCGGCGTACCGACCCGCTGCTGAGCGGTGAGTCCTCGACGGCCCGGGCGCTCACCCGGTAACCGCAAGGCGTTCAGCAACGAGCCTCCGTCGGTGCGCAGCTCGTGCGGGTAGGGTCCCAATCATGACGATTCCCCATCTTGCGGCAGCCGACGGCACGACCCTGCCGGCGATCGGGCTCGGCACGTACCGGCTGAACGGCTCGGCGGGTGTCGACGCGATCGGTCAGGCGATCCGGGCGGGCTATCGGTTGATCGACTCGGCGGTGAACTACGAGAACGAGGGCGCGGTCGGCCGGGCCGCCCGGTCGGCCGGTGACGTGCGGGACGAGCTGATTGTCACCTCGAAGCTGCCGGGGCGGCACCACCGCTACGACGAGGCGCTGACCACCATCGAGGAGAGTGTGTTCCGCACCGGCCTCGACCGCGTCGACCTGTACCTGATCCACTGGCCGAACCCGAAGGTCGACCTGTACGTGCAGGCCTGGCGGGCGCTGATCGAGGCGCGTGAGCGTGGGCTCGTGCGCCACATCGGGCTCTCCAACTTCCTGCCCGAGCACATCGAGCGGCTGGTGGCCGAGACCGGGGTCGCCCCGGTGGTCAACCAGATCGAGGTGCACCCGTACTTTCCGCAGCAGGAGGCGCTCGACTACCACCGGGAGCACGGCATCCTGGTGCAGGGGTGGAGCCCGCTCGGCCATGGCAACGACCTGCAGCAGCACCCCGTCGTCGTGGAGATCGCGACCGCGCTCGGCGTCAGCCCGGCGCAGGCGATCCTCGCCTGGCACGTGGCCCGTCAGGTGATCCCGCTGCCCAAGGCCGCCTCCCCGCAGCGGCAGGTCGAGAACCTGGACGTCTTCGGCATCAAGCTCACCGACGCGCAGGTCGAGGCCATCACCTCGCTGGGCCGCCCGGACGGGCGGCTCTCGGACCAGGACCCGGCGGTGTACGAGGAGTTCTGACCGTCGCCTTGCCTGTTGTCGCGGGTGAGGGCCGCGCACCAATGGCTGGCGTGGCCGCTACGAAGCGTGACCTCGGGACGAGAGGATTCAGTGACGAGCGTTATGACTCAGAGGAATATTTATACCTGTGAGTCATAACGCTCAACGAGACATCCGCCTCCAGCCAGCGATCGGCCGGGCCGCGCAGCGAGGCGGCCGGACGACAGCCACGCGACGGGCCGACAGCGAGGCGACACCGCGTCACCCGGGTCGGCAGCGGCCCGGGTGACGCGGTGTCCCTTAGACGAGCCCGCCGAGGGCCGGGTCGCTGATGCTGTCCTTGCCGTTCTCGACATGACCCGCGCAGCGGTACGCGAAGTCGGCATCACCGGCGACGGAGACCGTCAGGTCGTACCAGCCGTGGGTGCGGGCGAGCGCCCACGTGGCGCGCTCGGTCTCGCCGGGGCGCAGCGACAGCTTGACCGGTCGGGCGTTGTACCCGTCGCGGACGGTCACCTCGACCCGCTTCGAGCCGCGGTTCTTGAGGGTGAGGGCCAGCTTGTAGCCGTGCTCGTCGTAGGCGGGGGTGACGTCAAGGTGGGACCCGCCGTCGGTGAACCGGCGGAAGAACCCGTTCGGCCCGTGCACCGACAGGTCGTACCCGGAGGTGACCGGCCAGGTGTCGCTCAGGTGTTTGCCCGGCTCGACGGTGTAGCTGCGCGGGGCGTCCGCGCTGCCCGCCTGGCGGACCTGGAAGACCGCGGCGACCCCGCCGGAGTTGCGGAAGTCGATCCGGAACGAGTCGTCGCCGCGGTGCCCGTCGGCGTGCAGCGTGTACGGGATCGGCCGCGCCGGCCGTACCCCGTGCTCCTGCTTCGGCAGCCGCTGGTCCGCCGGCGGAACCGGCACCTCGTCGGGGTGCCGGACCAACTCCTCGGGCTTGAAGTCGTCGGTGTCGGGCAACCTGACCTCGCGCGAGCGGTTCGGGTGCCGGAAGTCGAAGGCAGTGGTCAGGTCGCCGACGACGGCCCGCCGCCACGGGGTGATGTTCTGCTCGATCAGGTCCGGCCGGCCGTGCCCGAACCGCGCCTCCAGGAACTTGATCAGTGAAGTGTGGTCGAAGACCTGCGAGTTCACGTAGCCGCCGCGCGTCCACGGCGAGACGATGACCATCGGCACCCGGATGCCGAGGCCGTACGGCCCGGCCGGGTGGTCGGCGTCGCCGGGGAATATCTCGTTGGTGGTCGGCACTGTCGACTGGCCGTGCTCGCGGGTCTGCGGGGGCGTCGGCGGGACCACGTGGTCGAAGAAGCCACCCTCCTCGTCGTACGTGATGAAGAGCGCCATCTTGCTCCACACCTCGGGGTTCGACGCGAGGATGTCAATGACCTGCGAGATGTACCAGGAGCCGTACGCCGGCTCCCAGTTCGGGTGCTCGGTGTACGCCTCAGGCGCGGTGATCCAGGAGACCTCCGGCAGACGTCCCGCCTCGACGTCGGCGCGGAAGTCGGCCAGCAGCGCCTCCGGGTCGCGGCCCTGGGTCCTGACCTCGGTGCCGGTCTTGGCCCTGTCGGCCAGCGGCGTTCCGGGCTGCGCGTTCTGGTACTGGTGGAAGTAGAGCAGCGAGTTGTCGCCGTAGTTGCCGATGTACGGGTCGTTCGTCCAGCCCCAGGAGCCAGCGGCGTTGAGGCCGGTGCCGACGTCCTGGTAGATCTTCCAGGAGATGCCGTTGCGCTCCAGGCGCTCCGGGTACGTGGACCAGTCGTAGCCGGCCTCGGCGTTGGTGATGACCGGCCCGCCGCCCTTGCCGTCGTTGCCGACCCAGCCGCTCCACATGTGGTAGCGGTTCGGGTCGGTCGGCCCCATCAGCGAACAGTGGTAACTGTCGCAGACGGTGAACGCGTCGGCGAGCGCGTAGTGATACGGCAGGTCCTGGCGGGTGTGGTACGTCATCGCCGTAACGCCCTTGTTCGGCACCCACTTGTCGAAGCGGCCGTCGTTCCAGGCGGCGTGCCCGTCGTTCCAGCCGTGCGGCGGGTCCGGCAGGAAGGTCTGGCCGAGGTCCTTCACCTCGGGGCGGAAGGGCAGCAGCTCGTTGTCCCCGTTGGGTTGGTGCCACACGTCCTTGCCGGACGGCAGTGTCGCCGGATGGGGGTCACCGAAGCCACGTACGCCGCGCATGGTGCCGAAGTAGTGGTCGAAGGAGCGGTTCTCCTGCATCAGGATGATGACGTGCTCGACGTCAGTGATCGAGCCGGTCCGGTTGTTCGCCGGGATGGCGAGCGCCTTGCTGAGGTCCAACGGGAGCGCCGCGCCGATCGCGGGAACTCCCATCGCCTTGAGGAACGTACGGCGATCCACGGTGCCCATAACTCCGCCTTTGTGCGACCTGGTCGGGAAACTGGCGACCGGACGCTACCGACGACGGGTTGACGGCAGATGACCGTAGTTCGTTGGTTTTGCGACCACTCGTCGACCGGCTCTGGGCCTGAAGAGCAGCCGCTCAGGCCGCCGTGGCGTCGACCCGGGTGAGCCGTCGATGCCCGCTGGGGCTCATGCCGTGCACCCGTTTGAAGGCCGCGCTGAAGCCGAACGCGTCCGCGTACCCGAGGTGACGCGCCACGGCGGCGACCGTCGCTGTCGATTCGGCCAGCAGGTCGGCGGCCAGTGTCATGCGCCAGTCGGTCAGGTAGGTGAGCGGCGGTTCGCCCACCAACGTGGTGAACCGTTTGGCCAGTGTGGACCGGGAGACGCCGGCCTGCGCGGCCAGGCTGGCCAGCGTCCACGGTCGGCCCGGCGCGTCGTGCATGGCGCGCAGCACCGGCCCGACCGTGTCGTCGCTCAACGCGCGGTACCAGCCGGGGGCCTCGGCCTCCGGCTGGTCGAACCAGTCCCGCACCGTGCACACCAACAACCAGTCCAGCAGTCGGTCGAGCACGACCTGCCGTCCGGGCCGACCCGCGTCGAGTTGGGCGTCCAGGTAGTCGCGCAGCGCGGCGCAGTCCTGGTCTTCCGGCACGACGAGCACCGGCGGCAGCGCACCCAGCAGCCGCTGCGGCACCCGACCCCGGACGTGGTACACCCCGACCAGCAGCACGAGGCTGTCGGTGTGATCCGCGCCCACCGGGTCGAGCACCCCGGTCCGGCCGCGCCGGACGTCCCGCAGTTCCCCGGGCTCGAAGCTCGACCGGGGCTCGGCGGAGAAGACGAACGGCGCCGGCCCGCGCACGGTGGCCGTCTCGCCGACCCGGACCAGGCGAGGCTTGTCGCTCTCCGGGTGGGAGATCCAGCCCTCGCCCCGCATCGGGACACAAAGCGTCAGCGGGGCGCCGTCGGTGAACCGCAGCGCCCACGGCGGCGTCAGCACCGACCGGCCGAAGGCCGCGCCGTCGGCGTGCACGCCGCGCAGCAGATTGTCGAACGGGTCCATGCACCGACCATAGATCGCGGAGGATGGGCCGCGGACGATCGGACATGCCTGGCGTACGACGGGACATGTCCCGCCCGCGGCTGGGCGAGTTGACTCGTGGTCATGACGACTGACGCACCTTCGACACTCGTGATGGCCGGCACCGGCAAGACCGGTCGCCGGCTGGTCCAGACACTGCGGGCGGCGGGTCGGCACGTCCGGGCCGCCTCTCGCTCCGGTGAGGTGCGGTTCGACTGGTCGCGGCGGGACACGTGGCGGCCAGCCCTGGCGGGCGCCTCTGCGGTCTATCTGCTCGCACCGGAGGACCCGACGCTGGCCACCGACTTCGTGACCCAGGCGGTCGACTCGGGTGTCAACCGGATCGTGGCGCTCTCCGGCCGGGGGATCGACCGGGTCGGTGACTTCTCCCCCGGCATGGTCGCGGCCGAGGAGGCGGTGCGGAAGTCCGGCATTGAATGGACGATCATCCGGCCGAACAACTTCTGTCAGAACTTCAGCGAGGACCTGTTTCGCCAACCGCTGCTCGACGGTCGGCTGGCCCTGCCGATGGGCGCCACCCCGGAGCCGTTCGTCGACGCCCAGGACGTCGCCGACGTGGCCGCGACGCTGTTGACATCGCCCGGTCACCACGAACAGGTGTACGACCTGTCCGGTCCTCGTGCGCTCACCTTCGACGCGGCGGTGGCGACGATCGCCCGGGTGACCGGTCGTTCGATCCGCTACGTGGAGCTCACCCCGGAGGAGTACCACGCCGAACTGCTCGCCGAGGGTTATCCGGCGGAGGCGGCTACGGCGCTGAACGCCCTGTTCGCCGGGATGCGGGCGGGCCATCTCGCCGAACCGACCGACGGGGTACGGCGGGTTCTCGGGCGGGACCCGCTCGACTTCGACACCTACGCCGCCCGGGCCGCGGCGGCCGGCGCCTGGTCGTAGTCCGCCCGGCAGGGCGGCAGAAGACGCGGTATGAGAGCGGCGTAACAGGTGATCTGCCCGCATACCGTGAGTACCCCGACGTACCGTGAGATCGTGCCGACGAGAGAGATACTCACCAAGGCTGACCTCGCCGAACTGCGCCGCTCCGCGCTCGGGAAGGCCGATCCGCTCGGTGTGGCCGCCGACCTCGCGGAGGCCGCCGAGCAGGGCCGGCTGGAGGACCCGGACGACGCCGGGGACGCGCTGACTCTGGCCGCCGAGATCGCGGAGATCCGAGCGAGGCCCGAGGCAGCGCTGCGGTACGCGGAGCAGGCCCTGGCGGCGTACCCGTCCGGAGACGACCCTCGGGCCGGGTTCGCCCGCGCGCTGCGGGCCCGCGCGCTGTTCCGGGCCGGCGGTCACGACGACGAGGCGATGGCGGAGTTGACCGCGTTGCGCCCGTTGCTGCTCGTGCAGCCCGACGCCCCCGCCTACGTCAGTGCCGCGCTGGACGCCGGTGGGCGTTCGGCGACCGCCGAGACGTGGCTGAGCGAGGCGGTCGACACACTGCTCAACGAACGTGCGACCGCCGCGTCCGGGCCGGCCAGCACCGCTATCGACCCGGTGGTCGATCTCGGTCCGCCGGACGCGCCCGGTGTCACCTTCTTCCTGCTGCAACAACGGCATCGGGTACGCCGCAACCTGAACCTGCCGCACGACCGGCAGGACGACCTGGCGGACCGGTTGGAGACCCAGCTCGTGCGTCGGGCCGGGGAGCGTCGGGACGCCGAGTCGGATCTGCTCTTCTGGCCGCGGGCCGAGTTCGATCGCCTGCTCGCCGAGCACCCTGCCCTCACGGACGTGTACGGGCCGGACTGGGACGCGCACCGGGGCCGGCTGGAGACGGAGTTGGTTCGGCTGCGGGGTGCCGGTCAGGCCGGGTTGGGCGTGTTCGGCGCGACGGTGGCCGGGTTGACCGCGTTCGCCGGTCGACGTGGCGGCGATCCGGCCGACGCGGCGGTCCGGTCCGGCTACGCGGCCGAGGTGTCGGCGCGGCCCAGCGCACGGATCGCCTGGCCGCCGGAGCGCAACGACGCCTGCTGGTGTGGTTCGGGCCTCAAGTACAAGAAGGACTGCCTGCCGCGCTCGCGGAGCTGACCGCGGCGGCTAACGCGCTGCGGTGGCCGACCTGGCCCGGAGTAGCGTCCCTAACGGCTTCGACACCAATAGCCGTTAGGAGCGACTTCGTGCTGGTCATCGCGCATCTCAGTGACACCCACCTCGACGGCCATCCCCGGTCGGCCGAGCGGACCGCCCGGGTCATGGACTACCTGCACGGCCTGCCACGACCTGTCGACGCGATCCTGATCACCGGGGACATCGCCGACCACGGCGAGGTGGCCGAGTACGAGACCGCCGCGAAACTCTTCGACTCCCCGCTGCCGGTGATGGTCTGCCCCGGCAACCACGACGTGCGCGACGCGTACCGCAAGGGTCTGCTCGGTGACAACGGCGGCGGCACCGGCCCGATCAACGCCCGCCACGACGTGGCCGGGGCGGTCTTCCTCCTCGCCGACTCCTCGGTGCCTGGCGCGGACGACGGTCACCTGGACGAGGAGACGATGGCCTGGCTCGCCGACGAGCTGGGTTCGGTGCCGGCCGGGACGCCGGCGTTCATCGCCCTGCATCACCCGCCGGTGGTGCTGCACCACCCGGTCATCGACCCGATGCGGCTTCTGCCGGCCGACCCGCTGGCCGAACTCGTCGCCGCCCACCCGCAGGTCGTCGCCGTGCTGACCGGGCATTTCCACACCGCCGCCGCGAGCGCCTTCGCGGGCCGTCCACTGCGGATCGCCCCGGGTGTGGTCTCCACACTGCGGATGCCCTGGGAGGGCGAGGGCCCGTTGACCACCCAGACCCAGCCGCCCGGTGTCGCGTTCCACGTGTACGACGACGCCGGGCTGTTCACCACCCACTACCGGGTGGTGGTCTGAGCATGCACGGCGTCGCGGTGCTCGGCTTCCTGCTCGCCGTCGCGCCGATCACCGCCACGCCGGGCGCGAGCCTGACCCTGGTCGTCTCACGGGTCGCCAGCGGCGGGCGGCGGCAGGGCTGGTGGGTGATCCTGGGTACGGTGACCGGGCTCTACGTGCACGCCACGCTGGCCGCTGTCGGCCTGGCCGCGCTGGTGCTCCGCTCGTCGCAGGCGTTCTGGGTGGTCAAGCTGGTCGGGGCCGGCTATCTGGTCGGGCTCGGGCTCTGGATGCTCTGGTCCGCGTCGCGCCGCCGCACGGAGGCGGGACGGCGACCGACGGTTTCCGCCCGAAGGCTGCCCTGGCGCGTGGACCACCCGTACCTGCAAGGGTTGCTCGGCAACGTGCTGAACCCCAAGGCCGCCGCCGTCTACCTCACGTTGGCACCGCAGTTCCTCGAACCGGGCCGACCGGTGCTGGTGCCGATGTTGCTGCTCGCCACGGCGCACGTCGCGCTGGCCACCTGTTGGCTCGCCGGCTGGACCGTCGTCTCCGGTGCCGCCGCCCGGTTGCTCCGCACCGCATCGGTGCGACGCATGCTCGATCGGCTGACCGGCGTGATCCTGGTCGGCCTCGGCGTACGTGCGGCGGCGACCTGAGTTTGCCGTGGCCGGTGCGTCGCCGACTCTAGGACGGAGCACTGAGGCAAATCAATACTTGAAGAAGTTAAATATTCGCCTTAGATTTCGTCCATGTTTCCTGGGATCGACGCCGGCGCGTTCGCCGGGCCACCGGCGGCGACGGCGATCTTCACGACGGTGCTGACCGAGGGGCCGGTGAGTCGGGTCGCGCTCGCCCGCCGGCTCGGGCTCTCCTCCGCCGCCGTCACCAAGGCCGCCCGGCCGCTCATCGACCTGGGTTACCTGCACGAACTGGCCGCCACCGAACGCTCCGGGCCGGGCGCCGGACGCCCCGCCAGCCCTCTCGCGGTACGCGCCGAACGCGAGTTCTTCCTCGGCGTGAAAATCACCGCCGACGAGGTGATCGGCGTGGTCTGCGACCTGCGCGCGCAGGTCCATGCCAGCGCCCGCCGGCCGTTGGACGACCCCGACGTCGACGCGGTCCTCACCGAGGTCGACCGGCTCGCCAACGACCTGTTCGACGCGTTCCCCGGCGACCGGACCCGGGTCCGCCGGCTCGGGCTGGCCCTCTCTGGCGACATCGACCGCGGCATCGGCCTGGTGCGCTACTCACCGTTCCTGCACTGGCGGGACGTCCCGCTGGGCCGACTCGCCGCCCAGCGCACCGGCCTCACCGTCACCGTGGAGAACGACGTCAAGGCGCTCACCGCCGCTGAGCACTGGTTCGGCGAGGGAGTGGGGGCCGAGTCGTTCGCCCTGGTCACCGTGGGCACCGGCATCGGCTGTGGCCTCGTCGTCAACGGCCGTCTGGTCTCCGGGTCGTACGGCGTGGCCGGCGAGATCGGCCACCTCACCGTCGACGCCACCGGCCCGGACTGCCACTGCGGTGGTCGCGGCTGCATCGAGTCGATCGCCGGCACCGACGCCATAGTGGCCCAGGCCCGCGACCGCACCGGCCGCCCCGACCTCACCATCGACGAGGCGGTGACCCTGGCACGCGGCGGCCACGAGCAGGTGCGGGCGGTCTTCACCCGGGCCGGCGGCGCGATCGGTTGCGGCATCGCGGCCGTCGCGAACCTGGTCGGTCCCACCCGCATCGTCGTGTCCGGTGAAGGGCTGGCCGCGTACGACCTGTTCGACAGCCACATCCGCGCCAGCTTCGAACGGCAGGCCTTCGGCGCCGCCGCGCGGTGCCCCCTCTTCATCCGCCCGTTGCCCTTCGAGGAGTGGGCCCGCGCGGCGGCGGCCGTGAGCATCCAGTCGCTCGTCGTCCCCTGACCCCGGCGTCACCTCGGCCACTCACCGTCCACAGCGCTCAACTCGACCCACCGCACCAGGAGGTTGACCATGCCGTCACCGACAACCCCGCGCAGACAGCCCCGTACCCGGGTGCCGCTCGTCGCGGCGGCGCTGGGCGTGCTCCTCGCCGCGGGCGCCGCCCCAGCCCAGGCCGCCCCGACGACAGTGCCCCAGGCCGCGCCGACGCAGGCCGCGGCGGACATCGCGCAGCGCCCCTTCATGGGGTGGACCAGTTGGACCATGCAGTCCTCGAAGTACCCGGGCCTGAACCCCGACGGCGACTACAGCTACCTCACCGAGGCCAACGTCCTGAAGCAGACCGACGCCCTCGCCACCAAGCTGAAGCCGTACGGCTACGAGTACGTCAACATCGACGCCGGCTGGTGGCGGGACAACGCCTGGGTGCCGCGCTTCGACCAGTACGCCCGGCAGACCCCCGACCCGGTGCGGTTCCCGCGCGGCATGCAGGCCGTCGCCGAGCACATCCACGGCAAGGGGCTGAAGGCCGGCATCTACCTGCCCGTCGGGCTGGAGAAGGAGGCGTACGCAGGCGGCGCCGCGCCGATCTGGAACGCCCCCGGCTGCACCACCGCGAACATCGTCTACCCGGACCTGCGCACCACCAACGGCTGGGACAGCGCGTACAAGCTGAACTTTGACAACCCCTGCGCGCAGAAGTACATCGACTCGCAGGCGCAACTCTTCGCCGACTGGGGTTACGACTTCCTGAAGCTCGACGGGGTCGGCCCGGGCTCGTTCAAGTCCGGCGACAACTACGACAACGTGGCCGACGTCGCCGCCTGGCAGCGGGCCATCGCCACCGCCGGCCGCCCGATCCACCTCGAACTGTCCTGGTCGCTCGACATCAACCACGCCGCCGACTGGAAGCGGTACTCCAACGGCTGGCGCATCGACACCGACGTCGAGTGCTACTGCAACACCCTGGTCAGCTGGGAGAACTCGGTAGACGACCGGTTCGACGACGCGCCGGCCTGGAGCCGCAAGGCCGGCCCCGGCGGGTGGAACGACCTCGACTCGCTCAACGTGGGCAACGGCGAGATGGACGGCCTCACCAAGGCCGAGCGTCAGTCGTACGCGACGCTGTGGGCGATCTCGAAGTCGCCGCTGTACACCGGGGACGACCTCACCCGACTCGACGACTACGGGTTGTCGTTGCTGACCAACCGCGAGGTCATCGCCATCGACCAGAACGGCGGCGCGCCGGCCCGGCCGGTCACCCCGGCCGGTGACCAGCAGGTCTGGGGTGCGAAGAACCCGGACGGCAGCTACACCGTGGCGCTGTTCAACCTCGGCGACGCGCCCGCGTCGGTCACCGCGCACTGGGCGTCGTTCGGGTTCACCGGCAACGCCTCGGTCCGGGACGTGTGGAACCGCCGCGACCTCGGAACCCAGAGGAACGCCATCACCGCGGCGCTGCCCGCGCACGGCTCGCGGCTGTTCACCGTACGGCCGGGCACCGCTCTGACCTCGACCAGCTACGAGGCCGAGGCGGCGGTCAACACCCTGACCGGTACCGCCTCCGTCGGCGGCTGTGACGCCTGCTCCGGGGGTCAGAAGGTCGGCAACCTCTATGTCGGCGGCACTGTGCGGTTCAACGAGGTGACAGTGCGCAAGGACGGCATCTACACCGTCGCCGTCTCCTACGTCAGCGGTGACGCGCGCTCGGTGCAGGTCTCCTCCAACAGCGGCAACGGCAGCTACCTGAAGTTCCCCTCCACTGGTGACTGGGGCACCGTCGAGACGGTCAGCGTCCAGTTGGCGCTGAAGGCGGGCGCCAACACCATCACCTTCGACAGCGGCACCTGGTACTCCCCCGACATCGACCGGATCGCCGTACCGCAGACCCTCTGACGTGCCCGGCGCGGCCCGGCGCGAACAGCCTGGCCGCGCCGGCGCGCGCATCCGCCGAACGCCCAGGTTGGAGAACCCGACATGGAGATCCACAACACGCGCGACAACCACCCCAGCCGTCGCGGCTTCCTCGCGCTGGCCGCCGCCACCGGCGCGGCCACCGCACTGGGTGGCCTACCCGCCTTCGCCGCCACACCCGCACCCCGGCGGCCCACGACGTCGCCGATGCTCGCCGGAAACGTCGCCGAGAAGAACCAGCTCTGGTGGCGGGCACCCGGCTCCGCCACCTCGATGATCGAGCAGGGCCTGCCGGTGGGCAACGGCCGACTCGGGGCGCTCGCCAGCAACGACCCGTCCCGGGAGTTCCTGGCGATCACCGATGCGACGCTCTGGACCGGTGGCCGCAACGACACGCTCGACGGCGACGGCCAGTTCCCCTACGGGCGCGAGGACTTCGGCTCGCTCACCATGCTGGCCACGCTGACCGTCGACATCCCCGGGCACGACCTCGGCGCGGTCGACGCCTACCGCCGCACCCTCGACCTGGCGCAGGGCCTGGTCAGCACCGCGTACGACATCGGTGGGGTCGGCTACCGACGGGAAGTCTTCGCCAGCCGCCCGGACGACGTCATCGTCCTGCACTTCACCTCGCAGAGCGGCGGCACGTACACCGGCACCGTCTCCCTGGCCGGCACCCACGGCGAGTCCACCACCGCCGACCCCACCGGCCGGTACGCGTCGTTCGGCGCGTCGTTCGCCAACGGGCTGCGCTACGGTGCCGCCGTCACCGCGCACAGCGGCACCGGAACGGTGGCGGTGAGCGGCACGTCGATCTCCTTCACCGACTGCCGGGACCTCACCGTCATCGTCAGCGGCGGCACCAACTACGCGCCGACCGCCGCCACCGGGTTCCGCGACGAATCGGTACAGCCGCAACGGCTGGCCCGGGACAAGGTCCTGGCCGCGGCGCGTGCGTCGGTCCGCGAGCTGCTGCACACCCACGTCGCCGACGTCCGGCCGGCGTTCGAGCGGTTCGCCATCGACCTCGGCGCGTCGTCCGCCGGCCAGCGCGAACTGGACACCTGGGAGCGGGTGCAGGCGCGCTGGCGCGACAACGTCCCCGACCCGGAGCTGGAGGCCGCGTACCTCCAGTTCGGCCGGTACCTGCTGATCTCCGGGTCGCGGGGCAGCCTGCCGATCGGTTTGCAGGGCCCGTGGCTGGACGGCAACGACCCGGACTGGATGGGTGACTACCACAGCGACGTCAACATCCAGATGACCTACTGGCCGGCCGACCGGACCGGCCTCACCGACACCTTTGACGCGTACGCGGACTACTGCGTGGCGCAGTTGCCGGTCTGGACCGAGGTCACCCAGCGGCTCTTCAACACCTCGACCAACCGGTTCCGCAACAGCAGCGGCCGGGTCGCCGGGTGGGCTGTCGCCTTCTCCACCAACCCGTACGGCGGCAGCGGCTGGTGGTGGCACCCCAGCGGTAACGCCTGGCTCTGCCAGAACCTGTTCGAGCACTACGAGTACACCCAGGACCGCGGCTACCTGGCGAAGATCTACCCGGTCGTCAAGGGTGCCGTGGAGTTCTGGGAGACCCGACTCGTCACCGCTACCGTCACCGACGCGTCCGGCGCCACCCGCGAAGTGCTGGTAGCCGACCGGGACTGGTCGGCCGAGCACGGGCCGCAGGACACCCGGGGCAACACCTACTCCCAGGAGCTGGTGTGGAACCTCTTCGAGAACTACCACACCGCCGCCCGGGTGCTCGGTCGCGACGCCGACCACGCCCGCAGCGTCGACGCGCTCCGCAAGCGCCTCTACCTGCCCGAGGTCAGCCCCACCTCGGGCTGGTTGCAGGAGTGGATGTCACCGGACAACCTCGGTGAGACCACGCACCGGCACCTCTCCCCCCTGATCGGTCTCTTCCCCGGTGACCGGATCCGCCCGGACGGCTCCACCCCCGCCGCGATCGTCGCCGGTGCCACCGCCCTGCTCACCGCGCGCGGCATGAACAGCTTCGGCTGGGCCAACGCGTGGCGCAGCCTATGCTGGGCGCGGCTGAAGGACGCGGAGAAGGCGTACCAGCTCATCGTCAACAACCTGCGGCCGTCGACCAACGGCAGCAACGGCAGCGCCATGAACCTCTTCGACATCTACGAGACGAACCCCGGCCGGGGCATCTTCCAGATCGACGCGAACCTCGGCACCCCCGCCGCGATCGTCGAGATGCTGCTCTACTCCCGGCCCGGTCACGTCGAGTTGCTGCCGGCGCTGCCCGCCGCCTGGGCGTCCGCCGGTTCGGTGGCCGGCGTCGGCGTACGCGGTGGTTTCACCGCCGACCTCAGCTGGCGCGACGGGCGGGTCACCCAGGCGCGGTTGACGAGCGTCGGTGGCCGCAGCACCACAGTGCTGGCCAACGGTCGCTCCCGCCAGGTCACACTGCGCCCCGGCGAGTCGGTCACCCTGAGGAACCTCTGATGCGGGCCGGTCTCGCCCGCCGCGGGGCGGCCGCCACCGTCGCCGCGCTGCTCTGCGTTCCTCTGGTCGGGTCGGCGGGGCAGGCGCGGACGCGGCACGACCCGGCGGCCGGTGACGGCCGGCACTTCGCTGTCACCTGGGCCGCCAGTGCCGACCGGCAGGGCGCCGGGCCCGCCGAGCGCAGCTACCGGCTGGTGGTGCGCACCAGCGTCGGCGGGGACGCGCTGCGGATCCGTCTCACCAACGCCTTCGGCGAGCACCCGGTGACCTTCAGCAGCGCGTACGCCGGGTTGCAGCGGCAGGGCGCCGAGCTGATCGCAGGCAGCAACCGGCGGCTGACGTTCGGCGGTCAGCCGTCCGTCACCGTCGCGGCCGGGGAGACGATCCTCAGCGACCCGCTGCCCGGCCGGCTGGCCGCCCAGAGCAATCTCGTGGTGAGTCTCCACGTCACCGGAGCGCAGGGCCCGACGAGCGGGCACGGCATGGCCATGCAGACGTCGTACGCGACCGCCGGTGACCACGCCGCCGAGGAGGCGGCGACCAACTGGACCGACTCGATGACCTCCTGGTACTGGCTGGACGCGGTCAGCGTGCGGACGTCCACAGCGACCGGCTCGGTGGTGGCCCTCGGCGACTCCATCACCGACGGGTGGGCCTCCAGCACTGATGCGAACCGGCGCTGGCCCGACTACCTCTCCCGACGGCTCCAGGCCGCGCCGGACAGCCCGGTCAGGGGCGTGGCCAACGCCGGCATCTCCGGCAACAAGGTGCTCGCCGACGGCGCCGGGGAGGCCGCGCTGCGCCGGTTCGACCGTGACGTGCTCTCCCAGCCCGGGGTCGACACGGTCTTCGTGTACGAGGGCATCAACGACATCAAGGCCCACACCGGCGTGACGGTGGACGACCTGACCACTGGTTACCGGGAGCTGGCCGATCGGGCGCACGCGGCCGGCAAGTGCGTCGTCGGCGCCACGGTCATGGCGTACAAGGGCTGGCCGGAGTACGACGCCGCAGGTGAGGCCGTACGCCAGGGCGTCAACGAGTGGATCCGGCACAGCGGCGTGTTCGACGCCGTGGTCGACTTCGACCGGATCACCCGCAGCCCGTACGACAGGCAGGCGCTGCTGCCGTTTTTCGACAGCGGGGATCACATCCACCCCAACGACAAGGGCATGCAGGCGATGGCGGACGCCGTCGACCTGGCCGCGTTGCGCTGCGACAGGTGAGCGATCGACGGGGATGACACGCCGGCGTGGTACCGATAGCGTCCCGGTGTGGACGATCAACGTCCAGGCCGATGCCACCGGAGGAGACGCCGATGTTCGAGGAGTTCATGGGCATCCCGGCCCATCCTCTGCTGCTGCACGCCGCTGTCGCGTTCGTGCCGCTGCTGGCCCTGCTGACTGTCGGCTACGCGTTCGTCCCGCTGATCCGGCCGCACACCCGGTGGGTGCTGGGGCTGCTCGCCGTGGGCGCGCCCGTCGCGGCCCTGCTGACGAAGCTCTCCGGTGACGCCTTCCTCGAGCGGATGCGCGCCGCCAACCGGGTCACTCCCGAGTTCCTGCCGAAGCTGGAGGCGCACCAGGAGTTCGGTGACATCACGCTCTACGCCAGCATCGGGTTGGGGGTGGTGGCCCTGGCGCTGGTCCGGCTCGTCCCGCCGAGGACCGCCGACGCCGGCGCGGACGGACGGCCCGGTCGGCCGGTGACCCTGGCGTTGCAGGTGTTGTCGTTGGTGGCCGCCGCCGTCACCGTGTACTACGTGGTCCGCACCGGCGACTCCGGGGCGAAGGCAGTGTGGGAGGGCCAGTGATGGTCAGGCAACCTCGTCGCGTGTTCGCCAGGAGAGCGCCACGAGCCACCCGGAGATGAGCACCGCTCCGACGGCGAAGCGGATGCTCGCACTCCCCTCACTCCACGGCAGAGCGGTGAGCACGAATGCGACAGCACCGCTGGCGGCGCTGTAGAGCGCCCACTTCCGGTCCCCCTGGGCGGTGCACCGTCGAGCGAACAGCAGGCTGGCCGCGATCAGCGACAGGAACGCCGCCGCGCCGCACACCGTGTGCAGAATGCTGGCCGTGCTGGCCTGCTCGGGCAGCCCGGCCGGGGTTCCGGGTGGCCAGCCGAGCGCGGGATCGGGCACGAAGATCCCGCCGCCGATCATCGCCACCCCGTACACGCCGACCAGCACCGGCACCACGGTGCCGGCCCGGCCCGGTCGCAGTGCCTGCCACAGGCCCAGCGCGAAGGCGACGGCCAGTACGCCGGTGCCCACGAACGCGATGACCTGCAACCAGCCGAGGTCACCGAGGGTGAGTGAGCTGATCGCGTGCCGGCGCAGGTCGAATCCGGACCGGGTGAACGCCTGCCCGAACGACAGGACGGGGAAGAGCAGGCCGGCGACCGTGCCACAGCCCAGCAGGAAGTGGGTTCGGCGCAGCGCTGTCTCGGCGACGGACGTCATGGGCGTACCTCTCGTTGTCGGCGTCGGGGTTCACCGTCACGACGATCGAGGTGGGGCCGGATCGACACCGCGACGCAAAAAGGTGGTGCGACCCGGCCGGAGCCGGGCCGCACCACCTTTGTCGACGGTCAGCCGGCGTGGTACGCCCGGATGATCGTCTGGTCGATTCCGCTACCGCCGTTGGCGGCGGCCTTCACCCGCAACGACACGGACTGCCCGTCGGCGGCCGTCGGCAGCGCGACCCGGTAGCTGTCGCCGCTGCCGGTGACCCGGGCCGACGTCCAGGTGGCACCGTCGTCCGTCGAGGTCCAGACCTGGAACGACGTCACCTTCTGCGCCTTGATGCCCCGCATCTGCCGGACGGCCAGTTCCGCCGTTCCGCCGGTGGCGTGGTTGTTGGTGTCCATCGGCAGCGCGTAGTCCACAGCGAGCAGCGGCAGCGGCACGCTTCCGGTGCCGTCCGGCCCGGCCGACCGGAACGTCCACGACGTGTTGACAGTGGTGGAGATCGGCAGGATCAGCCTCGTGTCGACGTCGAGGGTCAGCCGGTAGTCGGCCGCCTGCTGCGGCACTGTGAAGTCGGCGAGCGGGCGGTCCCGCTCCTCGACCAGTTTCCCGTTGCGGTACAACGACAGCTTGCGGTTCACGCCGATCGCGGAGCCCTGGAGGCAGTCGGCCCGCTGGTGCTGGTCGGTCAGCGACACCAGGTCGATGTGCAGGTTGCCCCGGGTCCGCGACGGCGCGGTGGCACAGCTGTGGTCGACGCCGGCCGGGTCGTCGTACCAGCCGGAGTGCAGCGGCTGGCGCGCCCAGACCTTGGTCTGCAGACTGCCCGGCTGGTAGGTGCGGGGCGCCTCCTGGGCCGACAGGCCACCGTAGACACCCTCGTCGGCCCAGCGGTAGCCGGCCGAGAGGTAGTCGGTGCGGTACGGCGGCAGGTTCCCCTCGTGGGTCTGCGTCACCGGCACCCCGTCCGGGGTGAAGCCGCTGCGGATCAGTTGGGTGACCATCCCCTCCGAGTCCATCTGGTGGAAGCGCTCCTCGATCCGGGCGAGCGTGGACTGCTCGGCCTTGCTCACCCGGAAGGCGGGGTCGGCCGGTGCGCCGCCCGCGTACTCGTGCACCAGGTTGTAGCGGTACGGCTTGACCGTGCCGGCCGGCGAGTCCAGGTTGACCGCCGCCCAGGTGCGCCGGGAGCCGACGGTGGGCTTGGGCAGCGCGGTGGTGCGGACCGTCGTCTTCGCCCCGTACCCGCTGATCTGGTGCCACCAGGACAGGCCGTTCGGCGCGGTCTGGACGTTGGTGAGGTCGGTCCGGGTAGGCGTGGTGGGCACCCCGTCGACAGTCGCCGTCACCGGCCTGGCCCGCGCCGGGTCGAGCGTCACGCTCCGAGCGCCGCGCACGTCCAGGTCGACCTCGGCGGCGAGCGTCGTCTCCAACACGTCACTGTCGACGTAGTAGGCGACGGACGAGCCGAGGACCGCGTACCGGCCGGCCGGCACCCGCAGCGTGAACGTGTCTCCGGGCGTACCGCCCGCGCCGTCGTAATAGATGACCGGGTCGGTGAGGTTGGTGACCAGCAGGTTGATCCAGCTCTCCGCGCCGTCCTTCAGGCCCGGCAGCGGCTTCGTCTGGATCGTCAGGTCGTAGCTGGGCTGCTCGACGTAGAAGCTCACCGGAGTCGTCGCGACCAGCTTGCGGCCGGAACGGACGGTGACGGTGGCCAGGTAGAAGCCCGGTCGGGCGGCCAGCGCCGCACGGTTGACCCGCAGGGTCGCCGAGGCGGTGGTGCCGTGCCTGAGCGCCAGCCGGCTCGTCGACAGCGACGCCGCGGCACGCGGCACCGGTTGGCCGTCGTGGTTGACGATCGATACGTCGAGGTCGAGAACGGCCGTCGACTCACCGGTCCAGCTCAGCTTCGTCTCGCTGGTCCCGGACTGCGGGTAGGCGAAGGTGCCGAGGTTGACCACCGGCTGGTTGCTGGTGGGGCCACCGAGGGGCCGGGCCGCGTTGAGCCGACCGGCGCCGACGGCGTACGGGTCGATGCCGCTGAGTGGGTCGGCGGCGCCGACGAGGGCAGCCTTGAGTCGCTCACCGCTCCAGTCCGGATGGCGCTGGGCGAGCAGCGCGGCGGCGCCCGCCACGTGCGGGCTCGCCATCGAGGTGCCGCTGATCGCCTCGTAGTACCTGTCGATCGGGTCCTGAAGGTTGGTGCCGGCGGCCCGGGCGGCGACGATGTCGACGCCGGGCGCGACCAGTTCCGGCTTGGCCACGTTGCTGGTGACCAGCGGCCCGCGGCTGGAGAAGTCGGCGAGCTTGTCGTCCCGGTCGACCGCGCCGACGGTCAGCGCGCTGGCGGCCGAGCCCGGCGAGGAGATGGCGGCGCCGCTGTTGCCGGCGGCGATGACGAAGAGCGCGCCGGTGGACCTGCTCAGACCGTCGACGGCGAGCGACAGCGGGTCGTTGCCGTCGTCCGGGTCGCTGCCGCCGAGGCTCATGTTGATGACGTCGGCCCGGGTGGCGGCCCACTCCATGCCGGCGATGATGCCGGAGTCATCGCCGTAGCCGTGGTCGTCGAGAACCTTGCCGATCACCAGCTTGGCGTCCGGCGCCACGCCGCGACGCTGACCGTGGGAGGCCGCGCCGGTGCCGGCGATGGTCGACGCGACGTGCGTACCGTGGCCGTTGTGGTCGACGGCGTCACCACCCTCGACGGTGAAGTCGGCCCGGTCGGCGACCCGGCCGACCAGGTCCGGGTGGCTGAAGTCGGCGCCAGTGTCGAGCACCGCGACCCGGACGCCCTTGCCGGTGTAGCCGGCCTTCCAGGCGTCCGGCGCGGCGATCTGGCCCAGGTTGCGGTCCAGGCCGGCCGGGCGCCCACCGCCGGTCAGGGCGGTGGCCCGGACCTTGCGGTCGAGCCAGACCTTCTTCGCGCCGGCGAGCAGCGAGTTGGTCGCGAGCTTCGCCGTGGCCGGGCTCTTCTTGGGTACGCGGCCGGCGACCGCACCGATGCTGGGCAGCGACAGCACGTCACCGAGCGCGGCCACCCGGGCGGACGCGGTAGCGGGCTGCACGATGAGCGGCAGCTCGGCGGAGTTGTCGTCGTCGTAGCCGTCGGCGATCAGCGTGGTGACGTCGAACAGGTCGGGGTCGAGCACCGAGCCGACCTGGGACGCGACGCGGGCGGGGATGACGTGCAGGTGACCGTCGGGGCCGCAGCTCTGGTGGATCACCGCGTTCTCGTCCGCCGGCCGAATTGTGGCCTGCGGGCAGCCCGATCCGCTGTCCCGTACGGTCACCACGTCCCCGGTCAGCAGGGTGACGGTGTGCGTCTTCCCATCAGCAGTGGCCGCGGGTGCGCCGGTCTGACCGATGTCGCTGGGTCCGGCCGTGGCGGTGCCGCCCGGTAGGGCGGTCAGCGTCGTGGCCGTGACGGCGACGGCCAACAGCCATCGCGTTTTCCTGAGCATGTCGCTCCTCGTCTAATGTGGACGAAGCCGCCTCTTCGGGCGGCTTCGGCAAGATCATATGCAGGGGAACGATCATCCGGGCACCCCTTGACGAGGGGTTTTCCGGCCCGCGCGCTGAGGATTTCGGCGCTGTTTCGCCGCCGGGCTCAGTTCGATGTCGTTTCGATTGCCGCCCACCGGACCGACAGCGACGGTGCGGACGACAGATGCGCCCCCGGCCGAAGGGATCGACGGGACGCCGGCCCCGCCCTAGCATGGCGACGAATGGATCTTCGAGATTGGCCAGTGCCGACCCCGGCAACCAGCCCAACCGAAGGGAGACGCGAATGCGTCGACCCCGTCATCTGGCACTCCTGAGCGTCGGCGTGTCCGGCGCCCTGGTCCTCGGCGCAGCCCCACCCGCGGCTGCCGCTTTGCCCACGCCCACCACGCCCACCGGCATCGTGGTCAGCGACGGCATGACCCAACCGGTGTTCTCGCTCGCCGACGCGATCGAGGAGCGCGTGTTCGTCCAGACCCCTGTGGACACCGACCACGACGGTCGGCCCGACCGGGTGGCGATCGACATCTCCCGCCCCCGGGAGACCGCCACGCAGGGCTTCAAGGTGCCGGTCATCTTCGAGCACAGCCCGTACCGCAAGGGCACCTGGGGTGACGTGCCGTACCCGAGCGTGCTGGTCGACGACCTGCCGCAGAACGGCCTGACCGACCGCAACGGGCGTCGCGCACTCGACGCCGGCGCACAACGGGCCCAGGCGAAGGCCAACCTGCCCGGCTCGCTGGACGACTACTACGTGCCCCGCGGGTACGCGGTGGTGCTCGGTCAGAGCGTCGGCACCGGCGACTCCGACGGCTGCCCGACCAGCGGGGACCAGGCCGAGACGCTCGGCACCAAGGCGGTCATCGACTGGCTCAACGGCCGGGCCAAGGGGTACGACGCGAACGGCGCCCCGGTCACCGCCGGCTGGACCACCGGCGCGGTCGGCATGACCGGCGTCTCCTACAACGGGACGCTGCCCAACCAGGTGGCCACCACGGGCGTCAAGGGACTCAAGACCATCGTCCCGGTCTCCGCGATCAGCAGCTGGTACGACTACTACCGGGCCAACGGTCTGGTGGTCGCGCCCGGGACGTTCCAGGGCGAGGACCTCGATATTCTGGCCCAGTACACCGCCGGGCAGGCCCGCGCCGAGGGGCAGTGCGCCGACGAGCTCGCGGACATCACCGCGAAGCAGGACCGGGTCACCGGCGACTACTCAAAGTTCTGGCGCGACCGCGACTACCTCGACGCCCGCGACGTGAAGGCCAGCGTCTTCGTCGTGCACGGCCTCAACGACTGGAACGTGAAGACCGAGCACTTCGCCGGCTGGTGGGACCAGCTCGCCAAGCGCGACGTCCCCCGCAAGATCTGGCTGCACCAGGGCGGCCACGGTGGTCCCGGCAGCAGCGCGTCGGTGACCCTGCCCAGCGGCCAGACGTGGACGTACAAGCAGACCGAGAACCGCTGGTTCGACTTCTGGCTGTGGAACGTGCGCAACGGCATCATGGACGAGCCGACGGCGGTGCTCCAGCGCGAGGACCGCGCCTACACCACGTACGCCAACTGGCCCGACCCGGCGGCGCGTGAGGTCGGGTTGCGGTTCGCCGCCACCGACGCCACCGCACCCGGCGCGCTCACCACCGGCAAGCCGCCGAACGCCAAGGTCGAGCAGAGCTTCGTCGACGAGGGCCGGACCATCCACCCGGACACCCTGGTGTCCAACCCGGACACCGCGAGCGCCAACCGACTCGCCTACCGCTCCCCCGAGCTGACGCAGAGCGTGCGCATCTCCGGGCGTCCGGAGATGCGACTGCGGATGGCTATCGACAACAAGCCGGACGCGAACCTCACCGCGTACCTGGTCGACTACGGCCCGGCCGGGTCGACCGCCGCCCCGACAGTGGTGACGCGAGGGTGGATGGACCCGCAGAACCGCAAGAGCGCCGCGCGCACCGAGCCGGTCAAGCAGGGCAAACTGTACGACTACCGGTGGACCATGGAGCCGAAGGACTACATCTTCCCGGCGGGACACCGGATCGGCGTGGTCGTCTTCTCCAGCGACCAGGAGTACACCCTCCTGCCGTTGGGCGGCACCGAACTGCGGGTCGCGCCGAACGACAGCGAACTGCGACTGCCGGTTGTCGGCGGGCGGAGCGTCCTCGGGTTCTGATTCGTCCCTGCGCTCCCGGTGGGGCAGTCCGACACGTTCGGGCTGCCCCATCCGCATGTCGGGACCACTCCGCCGCCCTGGCCCGAGTCCGCATGATCGTGCTCGATCCTGGATGTAGTGGCTTCCTCGCATGGGGAAGGGCCTGTTTCCTGGATCGAGCACGATCATGCGGGACGCGAGGTTCCGTCCGGCGCGCCGACCCGGACCAGGCCGGGGCACACGGCGCGCTGGCCTCGGGCCCGGACCGGTCCGGGGCAGACGAACGGCGCAGACCGGCATGATCCACTCGACTTTCATGATGTCGGGGCATCCCCGCCACCCGGACACCGCGACTTTCAGGAACCCGAGTGGATCATGCCGCCGTGACCGCCGTGTCGGGGTCACCGGCCCGGGCAAGGTGGGTGATTTGCCGGGTTTGGTGTCGGCTGTCGGGTGGTCGGGGCCACCCCGGCGGCGGAATCGGCGGCCGGGCCGGGTCGTTATACCTGGCAGACCACCGCAACAGCCCGGGTCATGGTGCGCCGGCCCCGCCGGGAACACCCGCCAGGCCGCCCCGGTTACATCCCCGGCATGGCCGAGCACCACAACGGCCGGGCAGGGCAGCCGCCGGGAACACCCGCCGGGCCGCCCCGGTTACACCCCCCGAACGGTCGAGCAGCACAACGGCCGACTGCCGCGGGTAGGCGGAATGACCTGCCACCGCGAACGGTTACACCCTGTCCCGACGCCGACCCCCTCGTTGCGGGTCACCGGGCAAAAGCTTCCCCCGCACGGCACGCACCCCCCTGTACTGCCGTGCGGGCACCCCCGATGCAGAGGAGCACGCCATCATGCGTACCGATCTGATCCGTAAGACCGCTCTGACCGCTGCTGGCCTCGCGTTCACCGGTGGGGCTATCGCCGGACCGGTGACCGCCGCGTATGCCGCGTCGGATGCCAAGCCGGCCTCCCAGACGCAGAGCGACCGTAAGCCCGCTGGTGAGCGTCAGCTGGGTGTGCGCTACGAGGCGCAGCCGAACTTCTACTACTGCGGCCCGGCCGCCACGCGTAACGCCCTGTCGGTGCAGGGCAAGGAGATCAGCGTGGACGCCATGGCCAAGGAGATGGGCACCACCGAGGCCGGCACGAACTCCATCAACGACATCACCCCCGTGCTGAACAAGGAGACCGGTAAGAACGACGCCTACCACAGCGTGGAGATCTCCAGCCCCAACGCTGACGGTAAGCAGACCGACCGGCTGCGCGCCGACATCGTCAAGACCGTGGACGACGGCCGGGCCGTGGTCGCGAACATCGCCGGCACCAGCGTCGACACCGACGGCGGCGTGCACTCCTTCGAGGGCGGGCACTACATCAGCGTCGTGGGTTACCGCGACGGCGGGAACGTGGTGAAGATCGCCGACTCCGCCGATGCGAACACCGCCTCCTACGAGGTCACCGTCGAGCACCTCGCCGACTGGATCGCCACCCGCGGCTACGCCACCAGCTGACCCACACACCACCCGCACACACCGAAGGGCCGGACCCCACCACGGGGCCCGGCCCTTCGGCGTCTTTTCCACCAACTGCGGCACGTATTGACAATTGTCGACTTCAGCGTGAGGCTGGGAGCAGTGAGAGCGCTCTCTCGCACCGGCCCAACCGGCCACCACCCAGTCTGGCCAGGCACAACTCCGATGCCTTCGGCGGCGGCGCCGGAGCTGTCCCTGACCCGTCCCCCGACAGGAGTCACGATGGACAGGGCCGCACCCCTCTCCGGCATCCCCCGCCGACTGCGCCTCGCCACGGCGATCGGTGCCCTGCTGGTGTTACTCGGCACGTACCTGGTGTCCACCACCAACCGGGCCGACGCCGCCCCCGGCCGAGCCGGCGCTGACTTCGGCGCCAACGCCATCCGGGTCGCCGAGTTCCCCGCCGACTGCACCTACAGCCACCGGCTGCCGGACGACCCGATCGTCTTCCCCGGGCTGCCCGGGGCGTCGCACATGCACAGCTTCTTCGGCAGCACTGTGACGAACGCCAGGACCACGCTCCCGGACCTGGTCAACTCGCCCACCACCTGCAACCCGCGGGTGGACGTCTCGTCGTACTGGGTGCCGACCCTGTATCGGGACAACGTCGCCGTGGAGCCGGCGATCGCCACGTTCTACTACCTGGGCGAGGGCGTGCGCGCCGACGTCGTCGCGAACACCCAGCCGTTCCCGCTGGGGCTGCGGCTCGTCGCCGGCAACGCGAAGGCCACCGGGCCGAACGACAGCATCGCCCGCTGGTCCTGCCTGCACGCCGGGCACGTGCCACCGTCGAAGGACTTCGTCAACTGCCCGTCGGGCACGATGCTGGAGTCGTACCTGGACTTCCCGCAGTGCTGGAACGGCCGTGACCTCGACTCGCCGGACCACAAGAGCCACCTGGCGTACCCGGTGAACCAGGCCTGCCCGAGCACCCACCCGGTGCACGTGCCGAAGTTGCGCCAGGTGCTTCGGTACCCGGTCACCGGCGACCCGTCGCGGTTCCGGCTGGCCTCCGGACCGGGCTACACGATGCACGGCGACTTCTTCAACGCCTGGCCGGTGGCGGAGCTGGCCCGCCGCGTCCAGGACTGCATCCGTCCCGTCATCAAGTGCGGTCACGACGGCCGACCGATCTGAGCGACAGCTCCACACCACTGCGGCGGGTCCGGTCACCCGGGCCCGCCGCCCTGGTTGGGAAGGGAGATCGGATGCGCAAGCCCACGGCGTTTACCCTGCTCATCGCCGTGCTGCTCGTCGCCGGCTGCGCCGACGGGCCACAAGACGCGGCCAGCACCGCCACACCACCCGTGACCGCGCCACCGGTGACGGCCGCGCCGACACCCACGGGTACGGCGTTCAACCCCACCGACATCGCCTGGCTGCAACTGACGGTGGCGATGACCGAACGCCTGCTGCCCGTACTCGATCTGGTGCCGGCGCGGACCACCGACCCGGCCTGGCGGCGGACGGCCACTCAGGTCGCTGGCACCCGGCGCGCCGATCTGGACCGCGCCCGCCGGCTACTGGCCGACGCCGCCGCCCCGACGACGAATCCGCACGAGGGGCACGACATGCCGGGCATGGCCACGGCGCAGGAGATGACAGCGCTGCGGGCGGCCAGCGGGCAGCCCTTTCACCGCCTGCTGGTCGGGCACCTGCGGGCGCATCTCGCACAGTCGGTCCGGATCGCCACCGCGGAGCAGCAGAACGGGGTCCAGCCGGCCACCGTCGCGCTGGCGGAGGCCGTGGTCCGGTCCGGCACCGCCGACCTCGAACGACTCGATCACCTCGACCCCGCAGAGCCATCGATAGCGGGCTCCGCCCCGCCGACCACCCGAGGCGGGTGAACTCCCGGTGTCGGTGCCGTGATCTGCGCGACCACCACCCGGCCCAGCCCGTCGTCGTCACTCACCCCAGGTCCGAGCACGGCATTCCAGCTCCCGGAAGCGAGAGCTCTCGACCTGGCCAGCGGGAGCGGAGTCTACGGTCGTGGCTGGCCACGACGATGGCACCCGGGCCGGCGCCCAGGGCTTCCTCCAGTTCGTCGCAGAGCGTCGGCGAGAGGTGGTTGGTGGGTTCGTCGAGCAGGAGCAGCTCCGGCGGATCGGCGACGAGCACCGCCAGGGCGAGCCGACGGCGCTGCCCCACCGACAGGTCGGCCACCGGGCGGTCGAGGTCCGCCGGGGCGAGCAGCCCGAGGGACGACAGCGGTACGACAGCGGCCCGCTCCACGCCGACGGTCGCGTCGAAGACCTGCCGGGCCGTCCGCCGCGCATCCGCAAAGACGGTGTCCTGGGCGAGCAGGCCGACCCGCAGCTCCGGTCGTCGCCAGAGCGCTCCGACACCGGCCAGGTGGCCGGCGAGCACGGCGAGCAGTGTGGACTTGCCCGCGCCGTTGGGGCCGGTCACCAACAGCCGATCGCGGGACTTGAGTTGCAGGTGCGCCACCCGCAGTCGGCCGGGAACCTCCAGCCGGTCCGCCGTGACGATGACCCTGTCGCTGTCGCTGACGGCGAGTGCCGGCGCGTGGAAGCGCAACGGCTCCGACGGCACCGGAACGGGGTCGCGCTCGATCGTCTCCAGTCGACGGGCGGCGTCGCGGACGCGACGGGAGATCTGGTTCTGGACGCGGCCGGCGGTGTGCCCGTACCCCATCTTCTCGCTGTCGCGCGGGCCGCGGCCGTGGGCGACCTGGTGCCCGGTCACGGCGGCGGCCTCACGCAGCTCGGCGAGGAGCGCCTGCTCGTCGTCGTAACGTCTGCGCCACCGTTGCGCCTCGGCGCGCTTCGCCGTCAGGTACGCGGTGTAGCCGCCGCCGAAGCGGACCGGCCCGTCGACCGCCGGGTCAAGGTCGATGAGATCGGTGCAGACCGCGTCCAGGAACGCACGGTCGTGACTGGCGACCACGACCACCCCCGGCATGGCACGAAGCTGGTCCTCGCAGAACGCCGCCGCCGCGTCGTCGAGATGGTTGGTGGGCTCGTCGAGCAGCAGCGCATCCGGCCGGCGGATCAGCAGGGCGGCAAGGGCCAGGCGGCCGCGCTGCCCGCCGGACAGCGCGCCGAGCCTCCGGTGGTGGGGTATTCCACCGAGGCCGAGGCCGTCGAGCACCGTCAGCGCACGCCGGTCGGCATCCCAGGCGTCACCGTCCTGGGCCCGTTCCAGAACCTCGCCGTACGCGGCCAGCAGCCCTTCGTGCCGCTCGGGCTTCTCCGACGTTTCGGCCAGCGCGGCGCCAAGCCGATCCAGCTCGGCGAGATCCGCGCGGGCCTCGCGCAGCGCGTCGTCCAGGACTGCGGCGACGGTCACCGACGGGGCGTGGGGCATCTCCTGGTGCAGGAAGCCAAGGCGTGGTGGGCGCGTGACGGTGCCGGAGTCGGGTTCGTCGGCGCCGGCCAGGACCCGCAGCAGTGTCGTCTTGCCGGTGCCGTTCTCACCGATCAGGCCGATCCGGTGGCCGGGTGCGGCGGTCAGGGAGACGCCGTCGAGCACCCGGCGGTCGCCGCGGACCCGCACGAGGTCATGGGCGATGAGAGCAGGTCGAACAGACATGGGAACCCTCGGAGAGTGAAGATCCGGGCGCACAGGGGCACCCCGACGGGAGCAGGGCATGACGACGGAGGCCGCGGCGACAAGGGCGCGATCACGCGCTCGTCGGCGGCCGGTCCGGGTGCTCACCCGGAGATGTCGTCGTCACCTGCCACGTCTGCTCCGATCTCCGAAAACTCGGGCGTAAGGATAACTCGGTGCGTCGCTGGCCTCGGCTCAGCTCCCGCCCGTGCGGGCACCAGCGCGCAGCGAGTCGATGGTGAGGTCGAGGACGGCTTCGAGATGGTCGATCTTTCCGGTGGAGAGCAGCAGCAGCACCCCGCCCTGGATGCCGGCGAGCAGGGCCGCGGCGGCCCGGTCGGTGTCGAGGTCCGGGTCGATGTCGCCGGTCGACTGCATGTGCCGGATGCCCTCGGTGATCGCCTTCTGCCAGCGCCACATGAGCCCGGTCACGATGGCCTGCGCGCCGGGCGCCCGCCGGCCGGTCTGCCCGAGCAGACCGTTGAGGGGGCACTTCACCCCCTGGGCGAGGTACCGCTCGATCAGTCGGTCGCGCCAGGCGAGCCAGGCCGGCCAGGACGTCAGGTTGCTCAGCATCGGCTCCTGGTCGATGAGCACCTGGTCTGCCTCGTGCTGGGCCACCGCGAGCAGCAACCCCTCCTTCCCGTCCGGGAAGTAGTGAAAGAGCTGACCCTTGCTGGTGCCGGTGTGGGCCATCACATCCTCGAGGCGTACCTCGTCGACGCCGCGCTCGCGGACTTCGGCGGCGGCACCGGCGACGATCCGCGCCCGGGTCGCCTCGCCCTTGCGGGTCAACGCGCGTGTCATGGCCCAACCCTAGCGCAGGTTTTGGACTTGCAGGTCCAGTTTTGGCGAGCAAAGGTCTGGAACGCGCGGTCCGCTGCGGGCCGACATCACGATCGGGAGGGCACAGCCATGAACCACTACTACCTGCTCGGGCGGTCCGGTCTGCGGGTGAGCCGGCTGGCGCTGGGCACCATGAACTTCGGTGTCGACGGTTTCCACGCCGCGTACGGCAAGACCGAGGAGGAGTCAGAGCCGATCTTCCGCCAGTATCTGGAGGCAGGCGGGAACTTCATCGACACGGCGGACTTCTACACCGCCGGAGAGAGCGAGAAGATCCTCGGCCGCCTGATCGACCGGGCCGGCGTCCGCGAACGGCTCGTCCTCACCAGCAAGTTCACCAACACCGTCGACCCGGCCGACCCGAACGCCAGCGGCAACGGCCGCAAGCACATCATGCGGGCCGTGGAGGCGTCTCTGCGCCGGCTCGGCACCGACTACATCGACCTGTACCTGCTGCACACCTGGGACCGGATCACCCCGGTCGAGGAGGTCGTGCACACCCTCGACGACCTGGTGCGCTCCGGCAAGATCCGGTACGCCGGGCTCTCCGACGTACCGGCCTGGTACGCGGCCCGCGCGCAGAGCTACGCCGAGGCGCACGGCCTGGCCCCAATGATCAACATGCAGCTCCCGTACTCGCTTGTCGGCCGGGGCATCGAGGCCGAGTTCGTGTCGATGGCCCAGAACCTGGGCATGGGGCTCACCGCGTGGAGCCCGATCGGCGGTGGCCTGCTCAGTGGCAAGTACCGACGGACCAGCGAGGGCCTGAGCGGGACCGGCCGGTTGACCAACCCCAACGCCGCGGGTCGGGAGATCAGCCCCAACGACTGGAAGGTCATCGAGGCCCTCGAGAGCGTGGCCAGCGACCTGGGTCGCAGCATGGCCCAGGTCGCGATCAACTGGGTCGCCACCCAGCCCGCCGTCGCCTCGGTGATCATCGGGGCGAGCAGCGCCGAGCAGGTGGGCAGCAACTTCGAGGCGCTCGACTTCGAGATCCCGGCCGACGCCCGTCGCCGGCTCGACGAGGCCAGCGCCCCGGACCTCGGGCTGCCGTACGGCATGTTCACCCCGCAGTACCAGTCCTGGGTGGTGAGCCCCGGCCTCGGCATCGGCGACAAGCCGGCCGGCTACGCCCCGCCCGTGTTCAACAGCACCACCCAGCCCACCAAGTGAAGGGACCGGACATGGCACAGAGCAACGACACCCTGGTTCGTGAGTTCGTCGAGGCGTTCAACACCAAGGACGCGGACCGCCTCGTGCCCTACCTGCACCCCGAGGTCGTGTTCCATGCGTACGGCGACCAGCAGGTGCGGGGCCGGGACGCGGTCGTGGAGGTGTGGCGCGGCGTCTTCGGGACGTTTGCGGAAATCCAGTTCGCGACAGTGCACCAGGCGGTCGACGGCGACGTCGTGATCGCCGAGCAGGTCCACGGCCTCGGGCTGCCGGGCCGGCCGGTGGCGCCGGTCATGAACATGGCGATCTACGAGATCCGCGACGGCAAGATCGCCGCCTGGCGTGACTACACCAACCCGGAGTACGCCCAGAAGCTCCTCACCGGCTGACCCGCCCGCCAGCCCGCGGCCACGAAGCCGCAGCACCGGGTCATGGCCGCGGGCACCCCTGTTCCGCAAACCCCGCTGGAGGAAGCCATGCACGCCATCCGAATGCACGAGTACGGCGGACCGGAGGTGCTCCGCTACGAGGAGGCACCCGTGCCCGTCCCCGGTTCCGGCGAGGTCCTGATCAAAGTCGCGGGCACGTCGTTCAACCCGGCGGACGCCGTCATCCGAGCCGGTGTCCTGCACCATTCCCATCCCGTCCGGATGCCGCACATCCCTGGCACCGACGTCGCTGGCACGATCGTCGAACTCGGCCCGGGTGTCACCGGGCATGCGGTCGGCGACCGGGTCATCGCGGCCCTGCCACGACCGGCGGACGGCGCCACCGGGGAGTTCACCCTCGCTCTGGCGGCGATGGTGGTCCCCGCGCCAACGAGCATCCCGCTCGCCGACGCCGCTGCCCTGCCGATCGCCGGGCTCACCGCCTGGCAGGGCATTCACGACCACCTGCGGGTCCGGCCCGGCCAGCGCATCCTGGTCAACGGCGCGGGCGGTGGCGTCGGTCGGTTGGCCGTGCAGTTCGCCAAGCTGGCCGGCGCCACCGTTCTGGGAGTGGCGGGTCCGGCCAGCATCACGGCAGCCCAGTCGGCCGGCCCCGACCAGATCCTGGACTACACGCTCGACCGGCTGACCGAGCCGGTCGACGCTGTGTTCAACACGGCACCCATCGACGGGTCCGGCATGAATCGGCTCGTCGCCCTCATCGAGCCGGGGGGCCGTCTGGTCTCCATCACCTCGGCTGCCGCGACGGACCGCCGCCCCGCGGTGCGCGCGACGGTCATGACCGTTCGCCGGGATCCCGCCCACCTCGACGAGATTGCCCGCCGGGTGGACGCCGACGGGGTCTCGCCAGGCGTCAGCGAGCGCCTCCCGATGACCGAGATCGTCGAGGTGCACCGCCGCCACGCCGCCGGCCGCCTGTCGGGCAAGGTCGTGCTCAGTCACTGAACGAGGGGGTCCGTTACCCGCGGTCAGCGGTCGCGCAGGGCCGCCGCCAGCTCCCTGCGCGACCCGATGCCGAGCTTGGTGAACACCTTGCGCAGGTGCCACTCGACGGTACGAGGGCTGAGGAACAGCGCGGCACCGATCTCCGGGTTGGTCCGTCCCGCCACCGCGAGCCGAGCGATCTGCGCCTCCTGCGGGGTGAGTTCGACAGGCTCACCGAGGGTCCGCTTGCGGACGGTCTCACCGGTGGCGAACAGTTCCCGGCCCGCCCGCTCCGCGAAGCCCTCCGCGCCCATCGTGACGAACGCCTCGTGCGCTGCACGCAGTTGGGTCCGGGCGTCGGCGCGGCGATTCTCTCGACGCAACCACTCGCCGTAGAGCAGCCGGGCCCGGGCCAGTTGCAGACCGAGCTGGCCACCCGTGAACCGCTCGACCGCCTCCCGGTACCGGTCCTCGATTTTCCCCGACGCTCCCGTCAGGGCGTCGGCGAGGGCCTGCACGCCGAACGCCCAGCCCGTGCCGGCTGCGCCGGTACGCTCCGCGAGGCGCTCGCTCGCCTCGGCGGCCACCTCGGCCTCTCCGGCGCGTACGGCGGCCTCGACCAGCTCGCCGAGCGTCCAGTTGTACACGGCGAGATCCTCGTACTCGGCCGCCTGCCGTGCGGCTTTCAGCGCGCCGGGATAGTGGCCGAGCCCGTTGGACAGCACCGCCCTGGCGTAGCCGGCCAGGCCGAGCAGGCGACCCTCGCCACGCGCGTCGGCGTCCTTGACCGTGGCGTCGATCAGCTCCATCGCGGGCAACTCCCGGCCACGGTGGGCGGCCAGGGTGAGCGAGGCGGACGGATGCATGGCCATCCCGGTGGCCTGGCCGAGCGCGTCGGCCTCGTCGAGCAGACCGGCCGCGTCGGCGAAGCGACCCGCAAACACCAGAGCGCCGGAGCGGAACGACAACGCTGTGGGCAGCAGCGAGAGCGCACCGGTGGCGCGGGCAAACCCGACCGCCCGTTCGGTGAGCCGGAACCAGGCAGCGTCGTCCCACACCTCGTGCGCGACCGGCCCGGCCAGCCAGAGCAGGTGCAGGTTCTCGTCCGCCGTCATGGTTTCGAGAGCCCGGCGGAGATGCGGGACGGCGGACGCGTACCCGTCGAGGGTCCATGCCGTGAGGCCGGTCAGGAACAGGTCTGCCGGCTCGTCACCGGCCGGCACGCCGCGGGCCGCTTCGGCTGCCCGACGCAGGTCACCGTCAGCGAGCCGACCGGCGTGCACGGCGGCGCCCACCGCCGAGAGGTACGTCGTCCGTGCCGTAGGGGGATCCAGCTCCGCAAGCCGGCGGGCGGCCGCGAGCAGTGGTGGACCTGCCGCATTGCCGGGGTTGAGCGCGAACGCGACCTGAGCCCGCAGACGTGTCACCCCGGCTTGCTGCAACGGTTCGAGTGGACCCAACTCGGCGGCCGCCAGCAGGCCCGGGACCTGTTTCAGTTCCCCGGCGTCCAACCGCGCCCGCGCGGCACCCAAGGCGCGTGCGGCGCGCGCCTTCGGGTCCGAGGTCAGCTCGGCGGCGCGTTCGAGGAAGGACGCGGCGGCGGACCGGCCCCCCGGGCGAGGGCGCGACCGGCCGAACGCTCCAGTTCGGCAGCGACCTCCTCGTCCGGCCCGACGGCGGCGTGCGCCCGGTGCCAGGCGCGGCGGTCGGGGTCGTGGTCCAGGTCGGTCGCCTCGGCGAGCGCACGGTGCACCTCACGCAGTTCGGCGGCCTCGGCCGACCTCCACGCGGCCGAACGCACCAACGGGTGCCGAAACTGCACCCTCGCCCCCAACGCGACCAGGCCGGCGGCCTCGGCCGGCGCGGCGGCGTCCGGTCCGACCCCCAACCGCTTCAGGGCGCGCCAAAGCAGCGTCACGTCACCGAGGGGCTCGACCGCCGCAGCGAGCAGGAGTCGACGGGTGTCCGCCGGAAGCGCCGTGATGCGCCGCCGGAAGCCCTCCTCCATCCGGCTCGCCAGGGGCGTTGCGGCCTGCCCGCCGAATCCGAACGCCAGCTCCGCCGGTGTCAGGCCGCGCGGCAGCTCGAGCAGGGCGAGCGGGTTGCCGCGCGTCTCGGCGACGATCCGGTCGCGAACCCGGTCATCCACCGGGCCAGGTAGCACCGAGTCCAGCAGGGCCCGCGCCTCCGCAGTCGGCAAGCCGTCGACCCGCAGCTCCGGCAGGCTGCCGAGGATCTGTTCGTCCCCCGGGCTGCGGGAGGCGAAGACCAGCGCGATCGACTCCTCTTCCAGCCGGCGGGCGACGAAGGTGAGGATGACCTCCGACATCCGGTCCATCCACTGCACGTCGTCCACGATGCAGACCAGTGGCTGTTCCGCCGCGGCCTCGGCGAGCAGCCCGAGGACGGCGAGGCCGATGAGCAGTCCTTCCGGCGGGTCGCCGGGGCGCAGCCCGAAGGCGGTGGCGAGGGCGAGCCGTTGTGGCTCCGGCAGCCCGTCGAGGTGACCGAGCAGCGGCGCGCAGAGTTGCTGGAGCGCCGAGTACGCGATCTCGGACTCCGGCTCCACCCCGGCGGCCCGGGTCACCCGACCGGCCGACGCGTGCTCGCTGAGGTAGTCCAGGAGCGCGCTCTTGCCGGCCCCGGCCTCACCACGAAGCACCAGCACCCGGCTGTGCCCGGCGCGGACGTCACGCAGGAGCCGGTCGAGCGTGTCCCGCTCGCGCCGACGCCCCCGCAGCGCGGAAATCTCGGTGTTACTCGGCACGTCATCCTCCCCGGCGGAGGGTACACCGAGTGAGATCACCGATCTCGGGTCCGGCCAGCTCAGAGGGCGGCCCCGGCGCGTCGGCTGCGCGAGGGACCGCGCAGAAATCAGGTGCCGAGGCCGGCGGTCCGGGCCATGTAGTCGGCGTACCAGATCGGCCAGTCCGCGTCCTCGTGACCGAGTTCCGCCTCGTGCCGGCCGTGCGCCGCAGCGGCGTCGCGCAGGGCCTGCTCCACCTCGGGCACCGAGCCGTAGACGACATGGGCGATCCGGCCCGGTTGCCGCACGGTGACCTCCTGAAGGACGAAGCCGTTGCCGTCCGGGTCGCTGAACGACGCGAACGAGCTGTATGACAGTCGCTCCGGCTGCGGGCCGGTCACCCGATCGCGGGTGCCGGCGTGGTGGAACACGCCTCCGGCGTCGTGGAAGACCTCGCTCACCTCGACCCCGCGGGCGACCAGTTCCGCGCGAGCGGCGACCACGTCGTCCACCACCAGGTGTATGCCCTGCACCGATCCCGGCGCGGCGTCGGACACCCCGTCACCGATGATGATCGAGGACGCCGAGCCGGGCGGGGTGAGGTGCACGACGCGAAAGCCGTCCGAGGCGACGTAGTCGACGTCCTGCCGGAAACCGACCTTCTGGTAGAAGGCCCGGGCCCGGTCCACGTCCGAGACCGGCAGGACGATGACCTCAAGCTTGAAATCCACGATCTTCACTCCTCTGTGGCACCGGACGCCATTCGCCGTCCGGTGCTCACCGTCGCGCGCAGGACCCGCCGGTCGCCCCAGGGAGAACCCCTGGCCGGTGCCCTGGGGTCGGTGGCCCAGCGTGCCGAAGGCCAGGTCGGTCGGAGGCCAGTGCCTCGGCCAGGGTTTCTCCCTGGGGCCATCCAGCGACACGGCCGGAAGGGTCGTCCGGGTAACCGACACGACCGGCAGAAAGCTGACCCTCGGATGTCTCCCCTCTTTCGCATCTACCTCGTCCGTGGCCTCGTGGCGATCGCCTGGGCCGCCGGATTCTCGACCGTCAGCGACTCGCTCACCGCCACCACCGTGGTGCTCCTGATCGCCTATCCACTCATCGACGTGGTGGCCTCGCTGCTCGACGCCCGCGAAGATCCCGGCACCCCGGCCCGCAAGCTACAGATCTTCAACACCACGCTCAGCGCCCTGGCGGCGCTCGCCCTGGGGCTGGCGGCAAGCAGCGGGATCGGCGCCGTGCTCTTCACCTTCGGCGTCTGGGCGATCGTCTCCGGCGTGGCTCAGTTCACCGTGGCCATCCGCCGCAACAGCCCCGAACTCGGCCGCCAGTGGCCGATGCTGATCGCCGGCGCGCTCTCGGTCATCGCCGGCGCGACCTACCTGCCCGCTGCCCTAGGCGAGGAGCCGAGCCTCAGCATGCTGATCGTCTACACCGCGGCCGGCGGTGTCTTCTTCGTCCTGCAAGCCGCGAGCCTCGCGTGGCGGCAGCGCCGACAGATCGTCCGGGTCTGACCGACCGACCGACGCCGTGGTGGCAGGGGCTCACCTGCCACCACGGCCTCGTCGACCGTCACTCGCCGACGCTTGTCGTCCCGGCGAGCCCGGAGGCCGACGCGTTCTCACCCTCGTAGAGCGCGACGTACCGCCGGCGCCACTCGTCGCCGTCGGCGCCGAGGGCAGCGAGGTTGAGGGTGTTGTGCTCGACGCCCAACGCCGCCGGCAGGGTGCACACCCGCAGCGTTATCGCGTTCGCGTCGGCGATGCGGCGCGGCACGTCGACCGCTGCCCTGAGGTCCACCACGCCGTCGAGCGGGCTGATCGCGACCGCCGCGGTCCGCAGACCGGTCCGCCGGGGCGGGTTCGGCAGGGTACGGGCGATCGTCAGGTACTGGGTGACGGCGGCGAGCGAATAACCACGTGACGTGACGCGATCCCGGAGAACGCGACGCCCGTACAGCACGATCAGCGGTTTCACCGCGTAGGCCGGCGCCTGTCGCGGATTCGGACCGAAGAACGGCGACAGCAACAGCAGATGCCGTACGACGTTGCCCGGCACCTGGGCCAGCCAGGCGGCCAGCACGGCGCCGCCGGAGATCCCCACGACGCCGACCTCGTCTCCCAGAGCCGCCGCGACGGCCCACCCCTGCACGGCGTACGTCGTCAGCTCACCGGCCTCGACCCGGTGGTGGGCCCGCCGGTCGACGGTCCCGTGCTGGGGCGCCCGGGGAACCCAGACGTTGTACCCACTGTCGAAGAACTCCTCGGCCAGCCCTTCGTACTGCTCGGGCGCGAGGGTGTACCCGTGCAACAGCAGCACTGCCCGGCCGGTACGGGAACCGTGGCTCAGCAAGCGGCTGCGCGACTCCGGTCGCACCTCCGGATCGGCCGTCTCGGCGGCGATGATGGCGGCGGCGGCACGGGTGGCCGTGTCGAAGTCGAGCGGTCGGGCCGGCGCGACCCGTAGGCCACGGCGGCCCACCGGCCAGAGGTAGAGCCCGGTGATCGGCGCCCCGACGAGCGCCAACCCGCCGATGAGAAGCGCGATGATCTCCGGCATGGTCAGATGCTGACAGGGGCCGCGCTCGACGCTGGCTGAGGGGGTGCGCCCGGGTGACCGGGCGCACCCGGTCAGCTATTCCTGACTGTTCGGCGGCGCGAAGACGACCCGGGAGCGCAACTGCCGGAAGCCGGTCCGCTCCAACTCCGCCAGCACGGTCACCCGGTGCGATTCCACATCGGCGATGACCTCGCGGGCACCGCCGGCGGCCAGCACCCGGACCGCCTCGGCCAACAGCTCGGGCCGGGCCGCCTCGTCGAGGAGGCCGAGATAGGCGAGCAGGGGGTAGCAGGCGTCCCCGGCCGTGCCGACCAGCCCGACCGGCTTGCCGGCCGCCAGGGCGATGCGCCACTCCTCGGTGTTCTCGCCCAACCAGGCCAGCGGGTCGGTGGCGAGGTCGACGCCGCCGACCACCCGCGCGATCTCGACGCCGGTCAGCACGTCCGGCTCGGCGACCCTGGCGACCAGGGCCTTGACCTCCGCCACGTCGACGGGTGGGCGGAAGCTGTACCTCCCGGACGATGCCGGCAGCGGGGTGCCCGTCCAGGAACAGCGGAGCCGCTCCCCCCGCTCGACCAGCCCGGCGAGCCGGGCGGCCTCCATGGGCGCCCGCACCACGGCCAGCACCTCGGGCCGACGCCGCCAGTGCGCCGGCAGTGCGGCGTAGTACAGACCGGGACCGCCCAGCGCCTCGTGGGCGGCGCGCAGCAGCTCGGCGCCCACCTCCGGCTCGGCGTCCAGATCGAACCGGTCCAACCAGGGGGCACCGACGGCGCCCGGCGGAAGGAGCCAGGCGGCCCGACCCACCAACCGGCCGGCGCGCAGTGCGACCCAGGTGTTCTCGGGCCGGTAGCCGCCGCCGGCGATCCCGTCGGTGTACGCGACCTGGCGTAGTTGGGGCAGCGGATCAGGCATGGAGTCGAACAGGTTTTCCTCGCCCGCGACGAGCGGACGGATGACCAGATCAGTCATGGGTTGGTCCTCCGGGAAGCGCGCGCCCCGGATCAGATCCGCGCGGACGCCGGAGCGCGGAGGGGGCGCAGAACATCGGACATTGTTCTGACCTCCTTCCAGCTCGACGGCGTGCCCGACGACCATACGCGGACTGGTCGCCGGCTCGCAACGGGTCGTCACAACGTCGGGTTGGTCTCCGACCCACGCTTGTGGGCACGCTGGTCGTACACGGTGATGCCGGCCAGGATCACCGCCGCGACCGCCGCGACGGCGACCGGCGGGAGCAGCACCATCGGCGGGGCCGCCACGACCAGCGCCACCGCGCCGTAGTACAGCGCCCGACACCGCGGCGCGGATCGGTCCTCCCGCTCCAGGGCGCTCCGCCCGATCAGGAACAGCACCGGGCCGCCGAAGATGATGGCCACCAGGGCCCAGTCGATCGGCGGGTGCGGGTCCTCGACGACCTGACCGAAGCCGACGGCGGTGCAGATGATGCCACCGACGATCAACAGCAGGCTGTAGCTCGCCCACCGCGACAGCTCGATCCCCTCGCCGCTCGGGGTCGAGGCATGGCCGGATCTGACGTGGTAGAAGTAGATCCGCCAGAACGAGACGACCACCACGAACGAGGCGACGAGGACGATGGTCCCCTCGGTGGTGAAGCCCGGGAAGCTGACCGCGGCGCCGGCTTCGAGCACCACCTCGGCGAGAGCGATCATGAAGAACTGGTTGTACCGCTCGGCGAGATGCTCCTGCGAGACGGTGACCCCCGAGCTGGTGAGCTGTCTCCTTCCCATCCGGGGCAGGGGGTAGGTGGTGGCGGCGCCGATCAGCTCGATGGCGAGAGCGAGGGTCCAGAAGACGCCCCGACCGAGACCACCGCTGATGCCGCCACTGATCCAGAGCACGCTGGACGCCAGGTGCCAGGTCAGCACCCGGAGCGCGAACGCGTGACCCGGGTGACCCCGCAGGGCGAACGACGTGAAGAGCGGTCGACCGACCTGGATGGCGACGTAGGTGCAGGCGAAGACGACGCCGCGTTGGCCGAAGGCCTGCGGCAGGGTGACCGCCAGCACCAGCGTGCCGAACATCGTCGCCAGCAGGACGGCCTGCAGATCGGGGCGACGGGGGTCGTAGGTGCTCGCCAGCAGGGCGTTGAGCGACCAGATCATCCACATCGCCGTGAAGAACAGGACGGTCTGGCCCGCCTCGGACAGCAGCGTGTGCCGGACGATGGTCAGGTCGTCCGCGACCCGCCCGGCGAGGCGGGCCAGCGCGAAGACGTAGACGATGTCGAACAGCAGTTCCAGGACGGTGGCCGATCGTGGGCTCCTACTGTCGCCGAGCCCACGAAAGAACTCGGTGCGCGTCAGCACGGAGGGCGAGACAGCTCAGCCGGCCAGGGCCGCCGGCACGGGCACACCACTGTGGTGACCCTGTTCCGCTGCCATCGTCCCCGAGCCTCCCTCGCCGACCGGCCCCGCCTGATCCCTATCTGCGTATTTTATCCATCTTCATCGGGTTTCCGTCGCTGATGGCGGATACCGGGTCGGCGGTACGCCGGATCATCTGTGCCGTCACCCTGCGGTACGAGCCCGGGTCGACGGGGAACAGCCACTGCCGGGCCCGGGTCAGCGGGCCGACGTTGAGCCCCAACTCGTCCAGCACCTCGTCGACGTTGTGCATCGAGAACGGGATGATGTTCGTGCCGCGAGCGTGCCGTCCGTTGGTGCGCTTCGTCATCCAGAACAGCCGGGCGCGCACCTCGTCGCGCATCCGGACCTCGGTCGGCAGCGTCAGACCACCCCGCAGGTACGCGGCCGTCCAGACCGCCGCCATCTCCGCGCTGAGCGGGCTGAAGAACGACGAGTTGTAGCCGGCGAACGTCAGCCGCGGCACGCCGATCGGCAGGATCTGCCGGTAGAGCATGAAGTTGCCGGCGTCGTCCTGGAGGCGGGCGTGCAACGCGTCGTCGAAGAACGGCACGTGCTGGCGGAAGCCGGTGCCACAGATCACCAGGTCGGCGGGGAGCACAGTGCCGTCGGCCAGGCGGGCGGCGGGCCGGCCGCCGTCGACCAGCAACTCGGTGATCACCTGTTCCCGGTGCACGGCGATGCGACCGTCGGTGACCCGCTCGAAGAAGCCCTCGGTGGCGAGGCTGACAGTGCTGCGGGCGATGTCCTCGAAGCTGCCGTTGGGCACGAGACCCAGCTCGCGCAGCTTGAACTGCCGGGTCGCGACCGAGCCGACGCTGTCGACCATGCGCCGACGCAGACCGTTCCCCGGGCCGTGCAGGAACCGCTCGAAGCCCCTCAGGTGCAGGTAGCGGAAGAGCGCCTCACCCATCCGGGTGAGCAGCAGGTACTTGTAGTTGAGCGCACCACCGAGCTTGCGGGGCATCTTCCAGAGCAGTTCGCGCGCCACCACGTGGGTCTGGGCGGCGACCTCGCTCACCGGGACCGCCACGTCGCAGGACGACTTGCCGTACCCGACCACGAGGACGTTCCTACCTCGGGCCGCCTCGATGTCGTGGAACTCCCCCGTCGCCAGTACGCGCCCCCCGGCGGCGGTGAAGCTCGCCTGCCCGTCGAAGGACGGAACGAACGGGTCGCAGAAGATGCCGTTGGCGACGATCAGGTGGTCGTACCGTTCCACAGTCAGCGGGTCCGGGGCACCCGCCGGCCGCGAGGTGACCAGCCACCCGGTCTCGTCGTTGACCAGCTCGGCCGAGGCGACCTCCGTGGACAGGCGCAGCGCGCTGGACAGCCCGAACTTCTCCACATAGCTCTCCAGGTACCGCTGGACCTGCTCGCCCGACGGCCACTGCGGGTAGTCGGCGGGCATCGGCAGGTCGGAGAGGTGGTAGGTGCCCTTGTCGTTCTGGGTGTGCAGGCCGGGGTATCGCCGGGTACGACTCCACACCCCACCCACGTCGGGCGCGCGCTCGAACACTGTGACGTCGAATCCGCTCTGCCGCAGCACCTTCGCTGCGCTCACACCGGCGAATCCGGCACCGACGACGGCAATCCTCATGATCTCCTCCGAAGGACGTACGAACCGTGCCGGCGCTGACCGCCCGCGGTGGTCGCACGCTAGCGAGCAGGCCGGGACTGTCGCTATCCGCTCGACGCGGGCGCTGTCCGCGCTACGCAGCCGGACCCTTTTCCTGTCGGGTCGGCGGCTTTCGGGTCTGGTCCGGGCCGGTCGCGCCTTACGGTCAGCGCGACGGGACGCCCGGGAGGTGTCGGATGGATGCGGTGACGGTCCGGACGGACGATGTCGACCGGGCTCGCGCCGAGGTGGGTCGGGTCTTCTGTCCACACCGGCTCACCCCGCAGGCGGGTGTGCACGCCGTGCAACTGCGGATGGCGGCTCGCCGAGCGGGTGGGGTGGGCGTCATCGATCTGGACTACGGGCAGGCGGTGCGCATCCAACCGCCGGCGCTGGAGACCTTCTACCTCGTCCAGATCCCCAGCGCCGGCAGCACGATGGTCCGGCACGCCGGTCAGATCGTGACCTCGACCCCGGACGTCGCCTCGGTGCTGTCCCCGTACGACTCCTCGGACATGCGGTGGTCCGAGGGATCGCCGCACCGGATCTTCTACGCCGACCGGCGGGCCGTCGACCGGGAACTCGCCCGCCTGCTGGGCCACCCGGTGGACGACCCGGTCCGCCTCGACGTCGGCATGCTCATGACCACGCCGACCGCGCGGGCGTGGGCGCGTGGGGTGGCGTTCCTCGCCGACGAGCTGTCCCAGCCGGCCGACGCGTCCCTGTTCGACCACCCGCAGGTAGCCGCCCGTTTCGAACAGGGGCTCATCGGCAAGCTGTTGCTGGCCCATCGGCACAGCCACTCCCACCTGCTGGCCGAGCCGGGCCAGCACGCCCACCCCGGGCGTCTCGTCCGCCGGGCCTGCGCCCTGATCTCTGAACACCACGGGGAGGCACTGACCGTCGGTGATGTCGCCGAGGCGCTACGGGTGAGCGTACGAACACTGCAGGACTGTTTCCGCCGCGAGTTGCAGACCACCCCGACCGCGTACCTGCGGGCCTGCCGGCTCGACGCGGCACACCGCACGCTCCGCTCGGCCGCCCCGGGGGCGTCCGTGACGACTGTTGCCCTGCAACACGGCTTCGTGCACCTCGGTCGGTTCGCGACCGAGTACCGGACGCGATTCGGGGAGTCACCGTCTGCGACGCTGCGGCGCTGACCGGGGCGTCCCGCGTCGTACCGTCCCGGCGGTGCTGGGCACCACCCCGACGGTACGACGCGGCGGGCGTCAGGTCAGCCGACCGACCCCGGCGCCCGCGGTGACCAGCGCCGGAACGTCTGCCGCCGGGTCCAGCTGGTACGGGTAGTAGGTTCGCGGCTCCGTGACCGTGCCGCCGGTCTCGGGCTGGCCGGAGTTGACGAAGACATTGCCGCGCTGCACGGCACGCCCAGGGCCGCTGTCGGCGTACCCGCTCGCGGAGTGCAGCGGGTACGGGACGTCCCGGAAGTAGTTGCCCTCGACCAGGACGCCGGCGTTCTCCGTCGACGCGACGCCGTAGAGGGCGTTGCCGAGGAAATAGTTGTTGTAGACGTGCACCGGCTCGCCGAACCGCACCCGGGGATGGCGTTGGCGGCTGTGGTCGAAGAAGTTGTGGTGGATGCTCACCTTCAGGTGCCCGACGTCGGTGGACGCCGCGCCGTCGGAATGCCCGATGAGCATGCTCTTGTCGGCGTGGTCGAAGTGGTTCCAGGAAACCGTCACGTAGTCGGCGCCCCGCACGATGTCGACTGAGCCGTCGATCGCGCCGGCGAAGCGGTTGTGGTCGATCCAGATGTGGTGGGAGTTCTGGCCGACGTTTATCGCGTCGTCCTCGGCCTCGGTGAAGTTGATGTTGCGGACGATCACGTTGTACGACCGGTAGAAGTCCAGCCCACCCCCGGTGATCTCGGCGTTCCCCACGCCGATGATCGTCTTGTGCGGGCGCACCCCCTGCTTGCTGCTGATCCGGATCACGCCGCTGACCTGGATGACCATCGGCCCGATGGTGTCGATGTAGTCGAGGAAGTCCGCCGCGTTGGTCGCGGTGACCACCGGGCCTCCTGCTCCGCCGGTCGTACCGTTCTGACCGAGCGCGGCGACGCTGGCGAACCCGTCCGGTTGGTTGGCCGGTACCGCGCTCGGCGAGGCACCGGCGAGTGTCGACGACACCTTGCCCACCCCGGCGCCGGCCGGAACCGTGGTCGGGATGTCGGCGGCGGGGGTGAGCTGGTAGGGGTAGTAACCACGCGGATCGGGAACGGTGCCGCGGATCTCGATCGGATGGTTGCAGGCGACGAGGATGTTTCCCCGTGCCACGATCCGACCCAGGTCGCCGCTGAAGTCCACCCGGCCGGGGTTGTTCACGGAGTAGAAGTAGTTGTTCTCCATCAGCACGGCGGCGTCGTAGGTGGACGCGACCCCGTAGCTGTTGTCGTAGTAGTAGTTGTTGTAGACGTGCGCCAACGCGGAGAACCGTACCCTGGGGTTGCGCTGGTCGGAACGGTCGAAGAAATTGTGGTGATAGGTGACCCGCAACCGGCCGGTGTCCTGCGGTCCGGCATCCTCGTCATGTCCCAGCAACAGCGTCTTGTCGTGATCGTGGAAGTGATTCCAGGAGACGGTCACATAATCTGATCCCCGTTTGATGTCGACCGCACCGTCATCACCATTCGAGAACTCGTTGTGGTCGATCCAGATGTGGTGGGAGAACATCTGCACGTTGATCAGGTCGTCGCTCGCGCCGGTCAGGTGTAGGTTGCGAATGATGATGTTGTGTACGGCGTTCGCCGGCGGCGTGGTGACGTCGTCGTCGACCGGCACACCGATGTTCAACCCACCACCGGCGAGCGTGGCGGTGGCGCCGAGCCCGATGATGGTCTTGTCCGAGGCGACGTCGTGCATTCCGTCATTGCTGCCCGCGGGCAGGTTGATGGTGCCGGAGACCTGGATGACGTAGGGGCCCGGCCGTGCGATGTAGTCCAGGAGCTGGGCGGCGGTGGTGGCGGTGACGGTGGGTCCGCCGGCTCCGCCGGTGGTGCCGGCCTGGCCCAGCGCGGCGACGCTGGCGAAGCCGTCAGCGGGACCGGCCACAGCGCTGGTGGCGGGGTTCGCCGTGGCGGTGGGCGCGGCTTGGGCCAACCCGGGCGGGGTGAGCAGGACGGTGGCGACCCCGACGGCGGCGAGGGACCACCAGCGCGAGGCGGTACGGCGAACGGGGGTGGAGAACATCTGGCTGCCTTTCGCGGGGGCGAATCGCGGACCGGGGCGGGTCCGACGGGCCGCGGCGGCGAGCCCGAGCCGGTCCGCGGCGCCTGGACGTCGGCGTCACGGGGCAGGGGCGAGCGCCGGATCGGTCGGCGATCCGTGGCGGTGGGGTGCGAGGGCGGAAAGCGCTTTCCGGAACCCATGCTAGGCGCGATGATTAATTCATGTCAATCAACGGATCTTCGTTTCCTGCAAACGGTTGTTGCATTGATCATGGTCTACGTTCATGATCTCGTCAGCAGCAGGGGGCGGCAAGACGGCTCCCATCCTCACCAACGGGGGTAAATGCCGCAGGTTCGCGGCAGGGCATTGACGTCCATCCAGCTTCTGTGGTTCCTTCGCTGCAAACCTTTGCAGGCTCGGGAGGTGATTGCCGGTGCCAGCGACGGCCATCAACCAAGGCCTCCGCACCCCGCGCCGACACGCCGCCGCACCGCCCGACGGTTCGTTCGACCGACTGACGGCAAGCGCCGGCGGAGGCCGCCCCGCCGGGCCCGCGCCACGAAACACCGGTTGAGCACAGGAAAGCCACGACAACTGAACACCAGCCGCCGCTAAAGATGCGTTGAAAGGCTGCAGAGAACGGGTGCGACCGTTCGGTGGGAATCGCACCGAATAAAGGACAGCTCGGCCGCCAGCGGCCGGGCAATACGCATTTCCCGAATAGTCTGCAACATACCTGCACACTCAATTCATTGACTCTCGCCAGTACGTCTCCCTACCGTTCGTGTATGGCTCATTTCAATTCCGTTACGCCGACGGAAATCTGAGCCCGCCACCACCACCAGGGAGGCCCATGATGAAATCTTTGAACCCTCGGGGCCGGCCGAGGCCCCGGCTGATCGCGGCGGCGCTCGCCGCCGGAGCGCTCGCCGCCACAGCGGTGCTCATCGCCACCCCGCCCGCCTTCGCCGACACGCTGCTCAGCGACGACTTCTCCGACGGCAACTCGACGGGCTGGTCGCGGTCGGGAGGCAGCTGGTCGGTGGTGACCGACGGTTCACTGGCCTTTCGGCAGTCCGGTACCAGCAGCGACGCCCGGGCGTTGACCTCCGCCCCGGGCTGGACGGACTACGGCGTCCAGGCGCGGGTCAGACCCACCGGGTTCGGCGGCACGAACCGGCACGTCGGGGTGATCGCCCGGGCACAGAACAGCAGCAGCTACTACGCGCTGGCGGTCACCGCCAGCGGCGGCGTGCAACTGCTCCGGCGCGCCGGTGGAGACCCGGTGGCGCTCGACTCGGCCGCCGGCGGCGTGACCACCGGCAGCTGGGCCACACTGCGCCTGGAGGCCGTGGGCACGACACTGCGGGGCTACGTCAACGGCGCACTGGTGGTCGAGGCGACCGACAGCGCGTTCGCCGCCGGCCGCGCCGGGCTCGCCACGTCGTACGCCAGCGCCTCCTTCGACGACGTCCGGGTGGACACCGAGACCGGAGCGCCTGGGGAGCCGCCGGGCGAGCCGACACTGCCACCCACCGAGCCGCCACTGGACCCGGGCGCACCGCCGATCGGCTTCGCGTCGGTGAACGCGCTCGGCCAGAACGGCACCACCGGCGGCGCTGGCGGTCCGACAGTCACCGTCGACACCGCCGCCGAGTTCCTCGCCGCGATCGGGACCGCCGGCGCCTTGAACATCCGGGTCAGCGGCGTGATCGCGCTACCCGGCCCGATGCACGACGTGACCTCGGACAAGACGATCGTCGGCGTGGGCGCCAGCTCGGGCATCACCGGCGGCGGCCTGAACATCGGCCTGCCGGTGAGCACGGCGACCAGCCCGCCCGCCAACGCGGTGCACAACGTGATCGTCCGCAACCTGAACTTCCGCAACACGGTGGACGACGCGATAAACGTGCAGATGTTCTCGCACCACATCTGGATCGACCACAACGACCTGGCGTACGGCTACGACGGACTGATCGACATCAAGCGTGGCGCCAGCTACGTCACCGTCTCCTGGAACCACACCCACCATCACACGAAGAACATGCTGCTCGGACACGACGACAGCAACGCCGCCCAGGACACCAGCTATCTGAAGGTGACCTACCACCACAACTGGTTCGACCGGACGCCGCAGCGCAACCCGCGGGTCCGTTTCGGCGAGCCGGTGCACGTGTTCAACAACTACTTCGTCTACAACACCGACGTCGGGGTCGCCTGCCAGCTCAACTCGGGCTGCGTGGTCGAGGGCAACTACTTCGAGGACGTCGAGGTGCCGTGGTCGATCAGCTACGCCGGGTCCAAGGGTCGGCTGATCGCCCGGAACAACGTGCTCGCCGGCACCAGCGAGCCGGGTGACGCGGGTGGCTCGGTGCAGGAGCCCAGCACCTACTACCCGTACACGGTCACCGATCCGAACACCATCAAGTCGCTCGTCTCGGCCGGCTCCGGCACCGGAAAGCTCGGCTTCTAGCAGCGACAGCTCCCACCACCAAGGAGGTTCCGTGCACACCACCGAAACCTGGCGAAGGCATCGCCGAGGTCTCCTGCTCACCATCGGGGCCGCGCTCGCCGCGGTCGCCCTCGCCCTCGGCATGGGCGCCACCGGCGCCTACGCCGACACCCTCTTCACCGACGACTTCGAGGACGGCAACGCCACCGGATGGACCGCGTCCGGGGGAAGCTGGACGGTCGCCACCGACGGCTCCCGCGTCTACCGGCAGTCCGGCACCAGCAGCGACGCCCGGTCGTTGGCCGGTACGGCGAGCTGGACCGACTACTCGGTCCAGGCCACCGTCAAGCCGACCGCGTTCAACGGCTCCAACCGCTTCGTCGCGCTGCTGGCCCGGGCGCAGAGCAGTACGAGCTACTACTACCTGGCTCTGCGCAGCAACAACACCGTCGAGCTCAAGCGGCTCAGCGGGGGCTCCAGCACCACGCTGGACAGCGCCGCGACCACGGTGACCGTCGGCACCGCGTACACGCTGCGGATCGACGTCGCCGGCAGCTCGCTGAAGGGCTACGTCAACGGCACCCTGCTGACCGAGGCCACCGACAGCCAGTTCGCCAGCGGCCGGATCGGTGTCGCCACCTTCAACGCCAGCGCGAACTTCGACAACGTCCAGGTCACCAGCGCCACCCCCGGGCCGGACCCGACCGACCCGACGCCGACCCCGCCCGGTGACCCGGGCACGAACGTGGCGGACGGCTGGGCGTCGGTCGACGCCTGGGGTCAGAACGGCACCACCGGTGGGGCCGGGGGCCCGACCGTCACGGTGACCACCGCGGCGCAGTTCATCGCCGAGGCCGCCTCCGCCGGTCCGAAGATCATCCAGGTCAGCGGACTGATCGCCCTGCCCGGCCCGATGCACGAGGTCACCTCGGACAAGACGATCGTCGGGCTCGGCGCCAACTCAGGCTTCACCGGCGGCGGCCTCAACATCGGCCTGCCGATCGACAACGCGGTCACCAGCCCGCCCGCGAACGCCGTGCACAACGTGATCCTGCGGAACCTCAACTTCCGCAACTGGGCCGACGACGCGATGAACGTGCAGATGTTCTCCCACCACATCTGGATCGACCACAACACCTGGACCACCGGCTCGGACGGCGGCCTCGACATCAAGCGCGGCTCGTCGTACGTGACGGTGTCCTACAACCACGCCGACGGCACCAACAAGAACATGCTGCTCGGGCACGACGACGGCAACGCCGCGCAGGACACCGGACGGCTGAAGGTCTCCTACCACCACAACTTCTTCGACGAGACCCGTCAGCGCAACCCCCGCGTCCGCTTCGGCGACCAGGTGCACGTCTACAGCAACTACTACCTCAACACCGGTGACTACGGTGTCGCCGCGACGGAGAACTCCGGCGTGATCGTGGAGGGCAACTACTTCGAGAACGTCGACGACCCGTACCACCTGGCCGAGGCCGACTCCGGCCCCGGTCGGCTCGTCGCCCGCAACAACTGCCTCATCAACTCGGGCGCGGGTGAGACCGGCGGCAGCGTGACCAACCCGCCGTACGCGTACACCATCACCACCGCCTGCGACATCAAGGCCGTCGTGACCGCGCAGGCCGGGGTCGGCAAGGTCGGCCTGCCGGGCGGGCCGACCAGCCCGCCCCCGACGACCCCTCCCCCGACCACCCCGCCGCCGACCACCCCACCGCAGACCGGCCTGGTCGGCTGGGCCACCCAGAACGGTGGCACCACCGGCGGCGCGGGTGGCCAGACGGTCACCGTCTCCGACGGCCCGGCGCTCGCCGACGCCCTGGAGTCGGCAGCACCGCTGATCATCCGGGTGCAGGGTTCGCTCACCATGCCGGACAAGATGAACGACGTCCGGTCCAACAAGACAGTGCTCGGCGTCGGCAACGCCACGCTGGACAACGGGCTGAACGTCAGCAGCGCCAGCAACGTCATCATCCGCAACCTCACCTTCCGGGGCTGGGACGACGACGCGGTCAACGTGCAGAACTCGCGCAACGTCTGGATCGACCACAACACCTTCGACGGCGGCTACGACGGCGCGTTGGACATCAAGCGGGAGTCCGACTTCGTCACCGTCTCGTGGAACCGGGTCACCAACCACACCAAGAGCATGCTGCTCGGCCACGACGACGGCTTCACCGCCGACATCGGGCACCTGCGGGTGACCTACCACCACAACTGGTTCGACGGCAGCAAGGAGCGGCACCCCCGGGTCCGGTTCGGCGACCCGGTGCACGTGTTCAACAACTACTACTTCGGCGCGGACTACGGGGTCGCGTCCACCATGGGCGCCGGTGTACTCGTCGAGGGCAACTACTTCGAGAACGTGACCCGGCCGACAGCGGTCGGCTACGCCGAATCGGACCCGGGCGACCTCGTCCAGCGCAACAACGTCTTCGTCAACTCCGGTGCGCCGGAGAGCGCGGGCGACGTCGCGGCCATCCCCTACTCCTACCAACTCGACGCCGCCAGCGGTGTGAAGGCGAGCGTCACCGCAGGTGCCGGCGCCGGACGCATCACGGTCTGACCCGTTGAACGGGGCGGCGGTCACCGGACCGCCGCCCCGTTCCTGCCTGTGCAGCGCACCGGTCAGATCGCCAACCGCCCGCACGCTCAGTCCGCCCATCCGAGCCTTCGGGTTGCGGCGCGCCACGCCGTCGCGTCGGGGCGTGGCTCGTACCGCACGATCTGTTGCGTTCCGCGCAGCACGGACCGCAGCTCGGCCAGGCCACCGCCGATCACGCCGAGGGTCCGGGCCTGCACCAGGGCGTTGCCCAGGGCGGTGGCCTCGACCGGCCCGGCGAGGACCGGCAGGCCGCAGGCGTCGGCGGTGAGCTGACAGAGCAGGTCGTTGCGGGCGCCGCCGCCGACGACGTGCACCGCGTCGACGTGCCGACCGGAGAGCTGCTGCGCTTGCTGGACGGCGCGCCGGTGCGCCAACGCGAGGCTGTCCAGGATGCACCGGACGGTCGCCGCCGGGTGCTCCGGCACCGGCTCGCCGGTACGTCGACAGGTCTCGGCGATGCGGGCGGGCAGGTCACCGGGTGGCAGGAACGTGGGGTCGTCCGGATCGACCACGGACCGGAAGGCCGGCTGTTCGGCCGCCTGACGGAGCAGGGCGGGCAGGTCCGTGGTGCCCCAGGTACGCAGTGACTCCTGCAGCGGCCAGAGGCCCATCACGTTACGTAGGTAGCGGAACGTGCCGTCGACGCCGGATTCGTTAGTGAAGTTGGCCCGCCGGCTCGCCTCGGTGAGCACCGGGGCGTCCAGCTCGACGCCGACCAGCGACCAGGTGCCGCAGGAGATGTAGGCGAAGTGCTCACCCACCGCCGGCACTCCCACCACGGCCGAGGCCGTGTCGTGCGATCCCACCGCCACCACCTCGGGCGTTCCGGGCAGATCGAGCGTGGGCAGCACGGGGCCGATCGGGGTTCCCGGCTCGCGCAGCGGCGGGAACATCTCGCCGCGGATCCCCGCGTCGGCCATCAGGTCGGTGGCCCAGGTGCGGCGGCGCAGGTCGTACAGCTGGGTGGTGGAGGCGTTGGTGACCTCGGCGCCGATCACACCGGTGAGCCAGTAGGCGATGAGGTCCGGGATCAGCAGCAGCCGGTGCGCGGCCTCCAGCTGAGGCGTTCCGGCGGCGGCGACGAGCTGGTAGAGGGTGTTGAACGGCAGGTGTTGCAGCCCGGTAGTGGCATACAGCCGCGCCGGGCCGAGCTGCTTCGCCACCCGGTCACCGACGCCCTCGGTACGCCCGTCGCGGTAGTGCACCGGATTGCCGAGCAGAGCACCCGTGGCGTCGAGCAACCCGTAGTCCACCGCCCAGGTGTCGATGCCGAGACCGGCGACCGGACCGGCGGCGCGCAGCCCCTCCAGGACGCCCCGGTAGAGCGCCAGGACGTCCCAGTGCAGGGTGCCTGCTACCCGCACCGGATCGTTGCGGAACCGGTGCGCCTCGGTCAGCTCCAGCGTCCCTGGCCCGACACGAGCGAGCATGACCCGGCCGCTGGACGCGCCCACGTCCACGGCGGCCAGTCGCACGGCGGTCATCAGCGGAGGAAGGCTGCGGCGACCCCGGCGTCCACCGGGATGTGCAGCCCCGTGGTGTGCGACAACTCGCCGCCGGTGAGCACGAAGACCGCGTTGGCGACGTGCTCGGGCAGCACCTCGCGCTTGAGCAGCGTGCGCTGGGCGTAGAACTCGCCCAGCTTCTCCTCCGGCACGCCGTAGACGGCGGCCCGCTGCGCACCCCAGCCCCCGGCGAAGATGCCGGAACCGCGGACCACCCCGTCCGGGTTGACACCGTTGACCCGGATGCCGTGGCCGCCGAGTTCGGCGGCGAGCAGGCGGACCTGGTGCGCCTGGTCGGCCTTGGCCGCGCCGTACGCCACGTTGTTCGGGCCGGCGAACAGCGAGTTCTTGCTGGAGATGTAGACGATGTCACCGCCCATCCCCTGCGCCAGCAGCACCCGCGCGGCCTCCCGCGAGACGAGGAAGGAGCCCTTGGCCATCACGTCGTGCTGGACGTCCCAGTCCGCCTCGGTCGTCTCCAGCAGCGACCTGGACAGCGAGAGCCCGGCATTGTTCACGACCAGGTCCACTCCACCGAAGGCGAGCACCGCGTCGCGCAGGGCGTTCGCGACGGCCGTACCGTCGCTGACATCGACGGCGACGGCGACCGCCGCGTCGGTGCCGCCGATCTCCGTGGCGACGGCGCCGGCCGCCTCGGCGTCGCGGTCGGCGACCACGACGCAGGCGCCCTCCGCGGCGAGCCGGTGGGCGATGGCCCGGCCGATGCCGGAGCCACCGCCGGTGACGAACGCGATCCGCGTGGCGAGGGCCTTCGGCTTCGGCATCCGCTGAAGCTTCGCCTCCTCCAACGCCCAGTACTCGATCCGAAACTTCTCGGCCTCGTCGATCGGCGCGTAGCGGGACACGGACTCCGCGCCGCGCATCACGTTGATGGCGTTGACGTAGAACTCGCCGGCGACCCGGGCGGTCTGCTTGGTGGCACCGAAACTGAACATGCCCACGCCCGGCACCAGCACGACCGCCGGATCGGCACCACGCATCGCGGGGCTGTCCGGACCGGCGTGCCGCTCGTAGTACGCGCGGTAGTCGTCACGGTAGGCGGCGTGCAACTCGCTGAGGCGGGTGAGCACGGCCTCGACGGGGGCGGTGGGCGGCAGGTCGAGCACCATCGGACGGACTTTGGTACGCAGGAAGTGGTCCGGGCAGGAGGTGCCCAGGGCGGCGAGTGCGCGGTGCTTCTCCCGCGCGACGAAGTCGAGCACCACGTCACTGTCATCGAAGTGGCCCACCTGCGGCCTGTCGGTGGACGCCAGACCCCGCAGTACCGGGAACAGCGCCGCCGCCCGACGCCGACGTTCGTCCGGTGGCAGCGGCTGGTAGCCGGCGATGACCGGGCCGAACGGTTCAGCCTGGCCCCGCTCGTCGAGGAACGCCTGTGCGTCCCGGATCATCTCCAGCGAGTTGCGTTCGCACTCGTCGCTGGTCGCGCCCCAGGCCGTGATGCCGTGCCCGCCGAGGATCACACCGATCGCGCGTGGGTTGGCCCGCGCCGCCGCGGCGATGTCGAGGCCGAGTTGGAAACCCGGTCGTCGCCAGGGAATCCACAGCACCCGGTCGCCGAAGATCTCCTTGGTCAGCTTCTGCCCGTCCTCGGCGGTGGCGATCGCGATTCCGGCGTCGGGGTGCAGGTGGTCGACGTGCGCGGCGTCGACGAGGCCGTGCATGGCGGTGTCGATGGACGGCGCGGCACCGCCCCGGCCGTGCAGGCAGTAGTCGAACGCGGCGACCATCTCGTCCTCGCGCTCCACGCCGGGGTAGACGTCGACGAGGGCGCGGAGGCGGTCCAGCCGCAGCGCGGCCAACCCGGACGCGGTGAGCGTGCCGAGGTCACCGCCGGAGCCCTTGACCCAGAGCAGCTCGACCGGACCGCCGGTGGCCGGGTCGGTGACCGCACCCTTGGCCGAGGTGTTGCCCCCGGCGTAGTTCGTCGTGGTCGGGTCCGCGCCGAGCCGGTTGCTGCGCGCGATCAGCGCCTGAACCTCGGATTGCATGGTCCTCACGTCCTCAGTCTGCGAATCTGGGTGGCGATCAGGCGCCCCAGCCGGCCTGTTGGCCGCCAGCGCGTTCGGCGCGGATCCGCTCGAAGTAGCCGGAGCGGGCGTACGCGGCCATCGGGTCCGGATCCAGGCCAACCTCCGCGCGCAGGTCGGCGAGCAGCGGTCGGACGTCGCTGTTGTACGCGTCCATCAGCACGGCGTTCGCGGCGAGCACGTCGCCGCTGCGCTGTGCGGCGGCCAACGCGTTCGCGTCGACGAGGAGGGCCTTCGCCGTGGCCTCCTGCACGTTGAGCACCGAGCGGATGATGGCGGGGATCTTCGCCTCGATGTTGTGGCACTGGTCGAGCATGAAGGCGATGCCGGCTTCCGGCGCCAGTGCGTCGCCACGGACGATCTCGTACATGATCCGGAACAGCTGGAACGGGTCCGCCGAACCGACCATCAGATCGTCGTCGGCGTAGAAGCGTGAGTTGAAGTCGAACGCGCCGAGCTTGCCGGCCCGCAGTAGGAACGCGACGATGAACTCGATGTTCGTACCGGGGGCGTGGTGCCCGGTGTCGATGACCACCTGCGCCTTCGGCCCCAGTTCCAGGCAGTGCGCGTACGCGGTGCCCCAGTCCGGCACGTCGGTGCTGTAGAACGCCGGCTCGAACAGCTTGTACTCCAGCAGCAGCCGCTGGTCGTCGCCGAGCCGGTCGTACGTCTCGCGCAGCGCCGCCGCGAGCCGGTCCTGCCGGGTGCGGATGTCGTCCTGGCCCGGGTAGTTGGTGCCGTCGGAGAACCAGAGCTTCAGGTCGCGGGATCCGGTGCGGTCCATGATGTCCACACACTCGAGCAGGTGGTCGACGGCCTTGCGGCGTACCCCCGGATCGGGGTTGGTGACGCTGCCCAGCTTGTAGTCGTTGTCCTGAAAGACGTTGGCGTTGATCGCGCCCAGGGCGACGCCGCGCTCCGCCGCGTACGCGGCCAGCTCGGCGTAGTCGTCGACCCGGTCCCACGGGATGTGCAGCGCCACAGTGGGTGCGATGCCGGTGAGCTGGTGTACGACCGCCGCGTCGGCGACCTTCTCGTACGGGTTACGCGGCACCCCCTCCTGCGGGAAGACCTTGAACCGGGTTCCAGAGTTGGCGTACGCCCAGGATGGCGTCTCGATCCGCTGGGACCGCAGGGCCTGCCTGACCCGTTCGAGGGTCTGCGTGTCGGGCAGCGTCATGGTGTCTCTCCCGTCGGCTCCCCGGTCGGTGCACGGCGTGCGCCGGCACCGACCGGAAGGGCGCTCAGAACTGGAACTGGTCGATGTTGTTCTTGTCGAACACGGTGGGCGGGCCGAGGATGACCACCCCGTCCTTGGCGACGGTGAACTCGCCGAGCTTGCCGGCCTTGAACTTGTCGCCCTCGGCGCCGGTGATCTGACCGGAGGCCAGGGCCGCACCGGTGTACGCGGCGAGGTAGCCGAGGTCGGCCGGGCTCCACAGGGCGAACGCGTCGACAGTGCCGTCCTTGACGTACTGGCGCATCTGGTTCGGCGTGCCCAGGCCGGTCAGCTTGACCTTGCCCTTGTACTGCGACCCGCTGAGGTAGCGGGCGGCGGCGGCGACACCGACGGTGGTGGGCGAGATGATGCCCTTGAGGTTCGGGTACGACTGCAGCAGGCCCTGGGTCTCCTGGAAGGACTTCTGGTCGTCGTCGTTGCCGTACGCCACGGTGACCAGCTTGATCTTGCTGTACTCGGGCTTCGCCAGCTCGGTCTTCATCAACGCGATCCAGGCGTTCTGGTTGGTCGCGTTGGCGGTGGCGGAGAGGATCGCGATCTCGCCGGCACCACCGATCTGCTCCGAGATGAGCTTGACCTGGTTCTCGGCGATGCCCTCGGCGGTGACCTGGTTGACGAAGACCTGGCGGCACTCCGGCTTGGTGTCCGAGTCGAAGGTGACGATCTTCGCGCCGGCCGCCTTCGCCTGGTTCAGCGCCCCGCAGATCGCGTTCGGGTCGTTGGCCGAGGTGACGATCACGTCCATGCCCTGCTGGGACAGGGTGTTGATGTAGCTGACCTGGGACGAGGCGCTGGCCTCGGAGGGACCGACCTCCTTGAACTCACCCTTGATCTCGGTGACCGCGTCCTTGCCGCCGTTGTCCGAGACCGTGAAGTACGGGTTGTTGAGCTGCTTCGGCAGGAAGGCGATCTTGAGTCCTTCCCGGAGAGCGGCGTTGGGATTGGCGGCGCCCCCGGCCTGGTTGCCGGCACCGGCGTCGTTGTCGGTGTCGTCCCGGGTGGTGCCGCCACAGGCCGTGGCGCTGAGCAGCAGTGCGACGAGAGTGAGGCTGGTGGCCCCGACGCGGAGCCCTCTGCGGTACGCGGACATCGTCATCCTTCCGGGGGTGGTTGGTGCGCGGGGGAACGTCACGACCCGGCGGGCTGCCGCTGTCGTCGACGGTGCAGCCGGACGCGGAGGTCCGCGACGGCGTTGGGCAGTACGACGGATGCGATGAGCAGAGTGCCGGTGACGATCGTCAGCGCGTTGGCGTCGACGTCGGCTAGTTGCAGCGCGTTGCGCAGGACTCCGAGGAGCAGCACGCCGGCCAGCACACCGAGCAGACCACCCCGACCCCCGAAGATCGACACACCGCCGAGCAGGACAGCGGTCACCACTGTCAACTCCAGGCCGGTGGCGTTGTCGCCCCGGGCGCTGGCGTAGCGCAGGGTCCAGAAGATGCCGACCAGCCCACAGACGGCACCCGAGACCACGAAGAGCCAGAACTTCGTCCGGGCGACCGAGACGCCGGTGAACGTGGCGGCCTGGTCGTTGTTGCCCATGGCGTAGAGCGCACGGCCGGCCGGTGTGGCGTGCAGCACGACCGCGAACACCACCGCGAGCAGCAGCAGCGGCACGATGACGACCGGAACGGAGGTGCCGGGGATGGCGCGCACCATGGCGGTCGTCCAGTCGGCGGGGAAGTCTGCGACGGCCTGGTCGCCGAGCACGACGAAGGACAGGCCGCGGTAGAGGGCGAGCGTGCCGATGGTGACCGCCAGCGACGGCAGGCCGAAGCCGGTGACGAAGAGGCCGTTCACCGCGCCGAGCACGGCGCCGAGCAGCACCACGAGGACGCAGATCAACTCCAGGGACAGCCCGCTGGAGAGCCAGAGCTGACCCATCAGGGTGCTGCTCAGGCCCACCATGCTGGCGACTGAGAGGTCGATCTCGCCGGTGATCACGATCAGGGTCATCGGTAGCGCGATGAGCGCCAGCGGCACCAGGTCCAGCAGCAGGAACTGGGCATTGCGGCCGGTGGCGAAATTTTCCACGGTCAGGCCGGCGAGCAGCACGACAACCACGAGAGCGGCGACGATCACCGCGTCCCAGGACCCGAGCAGCCCGCGCAGGCTGGCGATGCGGCCCGCGCCGGGCTCGGCCTCGGTGGTGGGCGGTGCCGCGTACAGGCTGTCATGCGCCATGGGCGCTTCTCCCTCGGAGCCGGGCCGCCACCCGCAGGGCCAGGAGCCGGTCCAACCCGATGGCGGCAAGGATGAGTGCGCCGACCACGGCCTGCTGCCAGAACGGGTCGATGCGCAGAACGGCGAGCGAGCTGCCGATCGTGGTCAGCAGCACGGCGCCGAGCGCCGCGCCGTACGCGCTGCCGCTGCCGCCGAAGATCGCCACTCCGCCAACCACGGCAGCGGCGACGACCTGGAGCTCCAGCCCGGTCCCGGCGGCCGCGTCCAGGGTGCCGAACCGGGCCGCGTACAGGACGCCGGCGAGGCCAGCGAGGGCGCCGTTGGCCACGAAGACGGCGAAGACCCGCCGCCCCACCGGGATGCCGGAGAGGCGCGCCGCGGCCGGTTCGGAACCGATCGCGTAGAGCTCCCGGCCGCTCCGGTAGGACCGCAGGTAGAAACCGATGACGGCCACGACGCCCACTGCGACGAGGAAGAGCACGGGTACGCCGAGCACCGTCTGGTTGCCCAGCCGCAGGAACGACTGTGGCATGTCGGCGGCGTTGATCTGCCGCCCGGACGCCCAGTAGTAGTCGATGCCCCGGAAGGCGTAGAGGGTGCCGAGGGTGATGACCAGCGCGGGCACCCGGGCCACCGCGATCAGGCCGCCGTTGACGACCCCGCACAGCGCGCCCAACGCGATACCCAGGACGAGCGCCACCGGCCACGGGGTGCCGGGGGCGGAGACGAACAGCGTGCCGGTGGCGAAGGCGACCAGGCCCAGGATCGAGCCGACGGAGAGGTCGACGTTGCGGGTGACGATGACCAGGGTCTGGCCGACCGCCAGGATCACCAGGATCGCGCAGCCCAGCAGGAGGTCCTTGACGCTCTGACCGCTCAGGAATCGGTCGTTGCGCAGCGTCGTGACCAGTACCAGCAGGCCGAGCGCGATCAGCAGGCTCAGCTCGCGTACGGCCAGCAGCCGCTCGGTGAGGCCACGGCGCCGCCGGCCGGGGTCGGTCGGGGCGCGCCCGGCGGTCTGGACTGGCGCTTCGGCGTCGGTGGGGCTCACGCGACTGCTCCTTGACCGGTGGCGGCGAACATGATCGAGGTTTCGTCCGCCTCGGCCCGGGACAGCTCGCGGACCAGCCGCCCCTCGTGCATGACGAGAACCCGGTCGGCCATCCCGAGCACCTCGGGCAGTTCACTGCTGATCATCACGATGGCCAGACCTTCGCCGGCCAACTCGGAGAGCAGGCGGTGCACCTCGGCCTTGGTCCCGACGTCGATGCCACGGGTGGGTTCGTCGACGATCAGGACCCGTGGTTCGGTGGCCAGCCACTTGGCGAGTACGACCTTCTGCTGGTTGCCTCCGGAGAGGGTCGCCACGGGGGCCCCGAGCCGGCCGCCCTTCACCTGTAGCCGCCGGGTCCAGCGGTGGGCCTCGGACCGCTCGGCGCCACCGAGCAGGAGACCCAGCCGACTCAGTGCCCGGCGGCGGGCCAGGGTGGTGTTGCGTTCCACCGACAACTCCATCACCAGGCCCTGCTGTCGACGGTCCTCGGGGACCAGCGCCATGCCGGCGGCGATCGCCCGGCCCGGGTTCCCGGCCGGTACGGCCCGGCCGGCCACCAGCACCGCACCCGTGTCGTAGCGGTCGACGCCGAACACGGCCCGGGCGACCTCGCTGCGCCCGGCACCGACCAGCCCGGCGAGGGCGACGATCTCCCCACCCCGGACGGAGAACGACACGTCGGCGAAGACCCCGGTCCGGGTCAGCCCACGGACCTCCAGCAGCGTGTCCCGCAACTCGGCGTCCTGCTTCGGGTAGAGCGAGGAGACGTCCCGACCGACCATGCGCCGCACCACCTCGTCGACGGTGAGGTCGGTGGCGGCGTCGCTGGAGACCCAGGCGCCGTCACGGAGCACTGTGATGCGGTGGCACAGGTCGAACACCTCGTCGAACCGGTGCGAGATGAACAGCACCGCGGCCCCGCGCTCGCAGAGCGACCGGGTGACCGCGAACAGACGCTCGACCTCCACACCGGACAGCGCTGCGGTGGGCTCGTCCATGACCAGGACCCGGGCATCGAAGGAGATCGCCTTGGCGATCTCCACGAGTTGCTGGTCGGCGATGGAGAGCCCGCGAGCGGGTCGGGTCGGGTCGATCCGGACGCCCAGCCGTTGGAAGAGCGCCGCCGCGTCGCGGTTCATCGTCGCGGTGTCGATGCGGCGTAGACCGCGAAGCGGTTGCCGGCCCATGAAGATGTTCTCCGCCACCGACAGGTCCGGGAAGAGCGTCGGCTCCTGGTAGATGACGGCGATGCCGGCGGCCCGGGCGTCGCCGGGGCCGCGTAGGCGCAGCGGCTGCCCGTCGAGGGTCATCTCGCCGGAGTCTCGGTCGTGCGCGCCGGCCAGGATCTTCACCAGTGTGGACTTGCCGGCTCCGTTCTCACCGACCAGGGCGTGCGCCTCGCCGGAGTGCAGCGCCAGGTGCACCCCGCGCAGCGCGGCGACGGCCCCGAAGGACTTCGTCACGCCGTCGAGTACCAGCAGCGGAGCGCGGTCCGTGTCCGGTGCTTCGGCGGTCATGCGACCTCCTCCTGAATCGTTTCACGCATCGACATGGACCGTATGGGCCGGTCTTCGAGAGCGTCAAGAGTTTCACTGTCATTTCTTGCTTGTTGCCACACCGAGGCGAATAGATGAACCGTTTTAGCCGCTATAGACTGCCGGGCGGACCGGTCGGCGCGGGCCGCGACCACCGCACCAGGCATCGAGGGAGTCATGGCAACGGCGAACATCAAGGAGGTCGCCCGGCACGCCGGCGTCTCCCTCGGCACCGTGAGCAACGTGCTCAACCGGCCCGACACGGTCGCCCCCGCCACCCGCCAGCGGGTGCTCGACGCCATCACCACCCTCGGTTACGTCCGCAACGACTCCGCGCGTCAACTACGTGCCGGGCACAGTCGCACCGTCGCCATAGTGGTGCTGGACGTGGCCAACCCGTTCTTCACCGACGTCGTGCGGGGCGCCGAACAGGTGATCGAGGAAGCCGGCGCCATGCTCGTCGTCTGCAACAGTGGCGAGGACAGCGCCCGGGAACGCCGCCACCTCGAGTTGCTGGAGGAGCAGCGGGTCCGGGGCGTCCTCATCACCCCGGTCGGTCACGGCCCCCAGCCCAACCTGGACAAGCTCATCGACAGGGGCATCCCGGTGGTGCTGGTGGACCGGGGCACGGGCCGCGCGAACCGCTGCTCGGTGGCGGTCGACGACGTCCTCGGTGGCCGACTCGCCATGGACCACCTGCTGGACCAGGGGCACCAGCGCATCGCCTACCTCGGTGGCCCGGTCTCCATCGCCCAGGTCGCCGACCGGCACGCCGGAGCCGCCGCAGCGCTGAAGGAACGCGGCGGCACCGCAGAACTCCTGGTGGCTGTCACCGGCAGCCTGACCGTCGCCGCCGGCCGACGTGCCGCCGAGGAGCTGCTGGCCCTACCGGCCCGGCAGCGCCCCACCGCCGTGTTCTGCGCCAACGACCTGCTCGCTCTCGGCGTACTCCAGGAACTGACCGCGCGTGGGCTGCGGGTGCCGGCCGACGTGGCCATCGTCGGCTACGACGACATCGAGTTCGCCGACGCGGCGGCGGTGCCGCTGTCGTCGGTACGCCAGCCGCGCGACCAGCTCGGCCGCACCGCGGCGGAGCTACTGCTGGACGAGGCCGATTCCGGCGACACGCACCGGCACCGGCACGTGGTCTTCCAGCCCGAGCTGGTCGTCCGCCGATCCAGCGACCAGCCCCGACGCACCCGACGCTGATTCACGAACCCGCGGGTGCCCGGCCGGCTCAGGCCGCCGGGCCGGGCATCGCCCAGACGTCGGCGATCGACGGGTCGTAGCCGGTGCCGGTGTCCTGGTACCGCACCCGCACGACGCCGTCCCGGGTGGCGTCCGGCAGGTTGACGACGAACTGGTAGCTGACAGTGCCGGGGCCGCCTGCCGTGCGCTGCCACGAGCGGGTGTGCGCCACCACCCCGTCCACGATCACCTGGTAGTCCTTGAGCTGAGGCCCGTCGTACGTCTCGACCTGGCGCAGCGCGAACGGCTCACCGGGCCGGACCGCGAGATCGAACTCGAACCAACCGCCCGGGCGGGTCACGTCGGTGTACCGGCGGGTCAGCCCGGCCTCGGTGCTGGTGCCCGAGTAGGTGGAGGCGGTGAGGCGGTGCGCCTGCTCGGACGCCGCGACGCCGAGGTCGACGTGATCGGAGGCGCCCGTCGGTGGGACGACCGCGAAGGAGTACGAACCAGACCCGATCTCGTACACGGCGACCGCGCCGTCCATCCGCACGAACCGCACCCCGTCGGCCTGCTCCGCCGGCCGGCCGCCCTCGGTGACCGCCTCGCGTCCGGGCGCCGGGAAGCGCACCGTCGCCGTGGTGTTCGCCGGCACTGTGACCCGCAGCCGCATGTCACCGCGCGCGTCGAGGTCCCAGTCGCTGCCGATCGTCCCGTACGCCGAGCGGTACGACGCCTTGGCAGAGGTGAGGTTGCCACCCGGCTGGGGGGCGAAGGTGACGTGCGCGTATCCCGGGTTGGCGGCGTCGGGCTGGATGCCGGCCACCGTCCGGTACATCCAGTCGCCCACAGCGCCGTACGCGTAGTGGTTGAAGGAGTTCATCCCCACGTCGCCGAAGCTGCCGTCGGGTCTGATCGAGTCCCAGCGCTCCCAGATCGTGGTCGCACCTCTGGCGATCTCGTAACCCCAGGACGGGTAGGTGTCGTTGAGCAGCAGCCGGTAGGCGACGTCGAGATGTCCGGTGGCGGTCAGCGCCGGCAGCAGGTCCGGAGTGCCGAGGAAGCCGGTGGAGAGGTGCCAGTCGTGCCGTTGCACGTTGGCGACCAGCCGGTCGGCGGCCCTGGCCCGCAGCGGGTCGGTCAGCAGGCCCATGCCGATGGCCAGCACGTAGCCGGTCTGGCTGTCGCCCTGCACGGTGCCGTCGGCCGCGACGTAGGTGTTGACGAACGCCTGGGCGATGGCCCTGGACAGCGCCGCGTAGCGGGTCGCGTCGGCCTCGCGCCCGATGGCGGCGGCCAACTCCCCCAGCAGCCGGATGCTGTACGCGTAGTAGGCGGTGCCGACCACCCCGGCCGGTGTCGGATCGTCGAGGTTGAGCCAGTCGAGGTACGGGCCGGCGTTGGTCCGCAGGTTGCCCGAGCTGGTGCTCTCCAGCCAGGACGCGTACCGCACCATCGACGCGTAGTGCTCCTCGACCACCCGGGTGTCGCCGTAGCGCTGCCACAACGCGTACGGCACGGTGATCCCGGCGTCCGCCCAGCCCGTCGCACCGTCCCCGCAGCAGGCGCGCGGCGCGACGTCGGGGTACGCGCCGTTTGCCGACTGCGCGTCACGCAGGTCCTGCAACCACTTGCTGAGGAACGTCAGGCTGTCCATGTTGAACGTCGCGGTGTTGGCGAAGACGTTGATGTCGCCGGTCCAGCCGAGCCGCTCGTCGCGGGCCGGGGTGTCGGTCGGGATGGACAGGAAGTTGCCGCGCTGTCCCCAGGTGATGTTGCTGTGCAGCCGGTTCACCATGGCGTTGGAGGTTTGGAACTCGCTGGTCAGCTCCCCGTCGGTGTGCATCACCAGGCCCGTGACCGAGGACAGGTCGGGGGTGCCCGGATAGCCGGTCAGCTCGACGTACCGGAAGCCGTGGAAGGTGAAGGTCGGCTCGTAGACCTCGGCACCGCCGCCGCGCACTGTGTAGAGGTCGGTGGCTCGGGCCGTACGCAGGTTGGCGGTGTACGCGGTGCCGTTCGGGTTGAGCACCTCGGCGTGCCGGACCCGGACCGTCGTACCGGCCGGGCCGTTGACCCTCAGCCGCACCTTGCCGACCATGTTCTGGCCGAGGTCGAAGATCCAGGTGCCGGGGGTGGGCTGGGTCAGCACCCGGGCCGGCAACTCCTGCGTGACCCGCACCGGTGGGTCGACCTGGGCAACGATCTTGTCGGTGGCGTCGACGGCGTCGACGGTGGCGGGCTTCCAGCCGGAGTCGTTGAACCCGGGCTGGTTCCAGCCGGCCGGCAACCGCCGCGCGTCGTAGGTCTCGCCGTGGATCAGGTCGCTCTGCAGGAACGGCCCGGCCGTGGCGCGCCACGAACCGTCGGTGTTGACCGTCGCGCTGCGACCGTCGGTGTAGTCGATGCGCAGTTGCGCGCTCAGGTGCGGCCGGGAGCCGTAGTTGTCGGTGCCGAACCAGGCGATGCTGCCCGCGTACCAACCATCGCCGAGCAGGGCGCCGAGGGCGTTGTCGCCCGGGCGGAGCTGGCCGGTCACGTCGTACGTCTGGTACTGCACCCGCTTGTGGTAGTCGGTCCAGCCGGGTGCCAGCTCGTGGTCGCCGACCCGCTGGCCGTTGAGGGAGAGCTGGTAGACACCGAGCGCGGTGGCGTAGATCCTGGCCCGGGCGACCGTACCGTCGACCCGGAAGCCCCGGCGCAGCAGCGGGTTCGCGTCCAGCGCGACGAGCATGGCCTCGGTGTCGCCGCCGACCCGCAGCCCGGCCGCGGTGGCCGTGCCGGCCCCGAACGGGTTCACTCCGTCGGTGAGCGGAGCCGCGAAGAGCGTCTGACCGCCGCTGGTCACCGAGAAGGCGGAGAAGACACCGGATTCCAGCCCGTTGGTCCGCAGGCCGACCGAGCCGGCCTGGTGCGCGGTGCTGGTGGTGACGTCGACCTGGGTCCCGTCGACCCAGGTGGTGATGGTGTTCCCGGCCGCCGTGATGCGCACTGTGTGCGGCGTCGTCAGCCTGTCGGCCGGTACGACACCGCCGAGCGGTACCTCCTTGAGCACGGTCCAGGCACCGTTGACCCGTACGTGCGGGCGCAGCTTGGCGCTGCCGCCGGTGATGGAGAACTGCCACATGTACGCGTTGCCCGCGCCCCGGGCACGCAGGAAGATCCCGGCCGCGTCGCGTTCCAGTCGGACCGTCGTCTGCACCGTGTAGTCGGCCCAGGATTCGGTGGGCGAGGGCAGCCCGATCCAGTCGGCCTGCCAGCCCGCGCCACCCTGCACGCCGGTTTCCCAGAATGTCGGCGTGCTCCACCCGGAGGCGTTGCCGGCGGTGTCCCAGACCTGGACCTGCCAGGCGTAGCGGGTCCGTGGCCGCAGGGCCGGCCCGGCGTACGGGACGAGGGTGCTCTGCCGCGACCGGACCCGGCCGCTGTCCCAGACGTCGGGGGCACCGAGGCGGTCCGCGCTGGTGGCGACACGTACCTGGTAGGACTCCTGGACGACGCTCCGGGTGGTGGCGTCGATCCGCCAGCCGAGTCGGGGTCGCGCCACGTCCAGGCCGATCGGCACGGTGGCCCGTTCGGCGGTCAGGTCGGTCGCCGTCAACGCTGCGGCGGCCGGTGCGGCGGCCGACGAGTGCGGTGCCACCATCGGTGTCAGGCCAAGCAGCAGCACGAGAAGTGCGGAAAGTGCGGCGTGACGCCGCGACATGCGCATCATTCCTGGCCCTCATTCTTCTCTGCACGGTGTGGCGGCAGGGGTCGGCCTCCGGGTTGATGAATCGTTTCAGGTAGGCTACGCGCTCGTTGTGGTCAAGTGAAGACGTTGACGACTATGAATCCGATCCCGGCGAACGTGTGGTGATCGACGGCCAACACCAGCGGTGGAAACTGTTATCCCGGTACGACCGGTCAGTCTCCTGAGGGGAGGCTGTAGCGGATCTTTCCGCCAGTCCCACGACGGTAGCGGTACGACCACACGAGGAGTCGAGACGATGCGCGGAACCGGGCCGGATGGAGCCGTCACACCAGGGGTCACCCGAGGCGCCCACGCGGAACCCCGACGCGGTCTGCTCGCCCGCCTTCCGATCGCTGCGCAGCGTCTGCTGTGGCCGCTCCTCGTGGCCGCCGTGGTCGCCGTGCTGGTGACCGGTGTGATCGTCGTGGTGCAGCCCACCGGGCCGACGCCCGCCCCGGCGGCGACGCAGGCGCTCGACGCACCGCCGCCCACGAGCCCGCAGCCCGGCGCACCCAGCGCGACCACGCCCGCCGCCACGACGAGCCCGGCGGTAGCGACCCCGACGCCGACGCCGACGGCGAAGCCGACAACGGGACGTCCGGTCGCCCCGGCGGCCCCGACGGCGACCTCGAAGCGCAAGGGCGTCGGGGTGTGGACCTTCGACGGCGTCAGCCAGGCGCTGGCCAACTCCGGGGCGAGTTGGTACTACACCTGGGACGTGGCCCACCCGGGCGTCACCAGCCCGAAGGGCGCCGAGTTCGTCCCGATGATCTGGGGGGCGAAGAGCGTCACCGCCACCAACCTGCAACAGGCCAAGAAGAACGGCCGCCACCTGCTCGGGTTCAACGAGCCGGACCTGAAGGGTCAGGCGGAGATGACCGTCGAGCAGGCGTTGGAGCTGTGGCCGCAGTTGCAGGCCACCGGCCTTCCGCTGGGTAGCCCGGCGGTGGCCTGGGGCGGCGACCGGCCGGGCGAATGGCTCGACCGGTTCATGGCCGGGGCGAAGCAACGCGGCTACCGCGTCGACTTCATCGCCCTGCACTGGTACGGCGGCGACTTCACCACCGCCAACGCCGTCAACCAGCTCGGGTCGTACCTCCAGGCCGTGCACGACCGGTACGAGCTGCCGATCTGGCTCACCGAGTTCGCCCTGATCGACTTCTCCAACGGCGTCCGCTTCCCCACCCAGGCACAGCAGGCCGCGTTCCTCACCGCGGCGACCCGGATGCTGGGTGGCCTGTCCTGGCTACAGCGGTACGCGTGGTTCGGCCTGCCCGCCACGGACAAGGACCAGACCGGCCTGTTCCGTACCGGCAGCACGGCCACCGCCGTCGGCCGCGCCTACCAGGCGGCGCGCTGACCTACAGCACGTCGACGTGGTCCCGCCAGGAGTGCTGCGGCTCGTACCCCAGCACCCGGCGGGCCTTGTCGATGCTGAGCAGCGTCTCGTGCTCACCCAGCTCCTTACGGATCTCGACGCCCGGGTAGACCTCGGCCATCAAGCTGGCGCTGGACCTGCTCATGACGGTGTCGGCGTTGGCGATGACGAAGACGTCGGCACCGGGCTGGTCGTGCGCGAGGGCGCGCTCGACCGCCTGGGCCCCGTCGCGGGCGTCGATGTAGCCCCACAGGTTCCACCGCCGCAGCTGCGGGTCGGCGTCGAACGAGGGAAACGGCGCGTAGTCCTCGACGTCCATGACGTTGGAGAAACGCAACCCCACCATGACCAGCTCCGGGTCCCACCGGCAGAAGTGCCGGGCCATCTCCTCCTCCAGGGCCTTGTTCAACGAGTACGTCGACTCGGGCCGTGGCGCGTACTCCTCGTCGACCGGCGCGTACGGCGGCGGGTTGTCGAACGGCAGCCCGAGCACCGTCTCGCTCGACGCCCACACGACCCGCTTGATTCCGGCCGCCCGGGCCGCGGCGAACACGTTGTACGTGGCGGCGGAGTTGTTCGCGAAGGTGGCCGCGTTCGACATCAGCCCGGGGGCCGGAACCGCCGCGAGATGCACGACCGCGTCGACGTCACCCGCGTGCTCGTCGGCACCCCCGGTGAACGCCTCCACCACCTGCCCGTAGTCGGTCAGGTCGACCAGCAGGAACTCGCCGTTCACGTCGCGTGGGTCGCGGCCACCGGCGCGGTCCACCGCCAGCACGTCGACGCCCACGGCGCGCAGGTGGGCGACAACGGCACGGCCGAGCTTGCCGGTGGCACCGGTGACGACGACACGCCTGGGCAGTGCGGAATTGCTCATGACCACATCTTCGCCGGGGGCAAACGGGCACGCACACGCGGGTACGGCGTTACCCCTAGCATGATCGACATGGACATCACGATTCACACGTGCTCCCTGCCGCACACCGACCCGGACGCCTCCCTGGCCTTCTACCGCGACGCCCTCGGCTTCGAGGTCCGTAGCGACGTCGGTCAGGGCACGATGCGCTGGATCACGGTCGGCCCCGCCGACCAGCCCGGCACGTCCATCCTCCTGGCGCCGCCGGCCGCGGACCCCGGGGCCACCGAGGACGAGCGCCGCACCATCACCGAGATGATGGCCAAGGGCACCTACGGCTGGATCCTGCTGGCCACGCGGGACCTCGACACCACCTTCGAGAAGGTGCAGGCCGGCGACGCCGAGGTCGTCCAGGAGCCGACCGAACAGCCGTACGGCATCCGCGACTGCGCCTTCCGCGACCCCGCCGGCAACCTGGTCCGCATCCAAGAGCTTCCCTGAGCCGCCCGGTCCTCGTGTGCGCCGTTCGGGACAGCTGACGAGACCGGTCAGGAATCAAGAAGCGCCGGTCGCCCGGCCGCAAATAGCGTGATCGGCATGACATCCATCGCATCCGTCACCCTCGACGTGGCCGACCCCGCAGCTGCCCAGCGCTTCTACACCGCCGCCTTCGGTCTGGACAAGCAGATTCGCCTGCGGGCCTCGGACGCACCGACAAGCGGCTTCCGTGGGTTCACGCTGGCGCTCACGGTGTCCCAGCCGGCCACCGTCAACGGCCTCATCGGCGCCGCCCTGGACGCCGGTGCCACGTCGCTGAAGCCTGCCGCGAAGTCGCTCTGGGGCTACGGCGGTGTCGTGCAAGCCCCGGACGGAACGATCTGGAAGATCGCAACCTCGGCGAAGAAGGACAGCGGCCCGGCTACCCGGCAGATCGACGAGATCGTGCTCCTGCTCGGAGTCGCGGACGTGGCTGCGAGCAAGCGGTTCTACGTCGAGCGCGGCCTTGCCGTGGCGAAGAGCTTCGGCCGCATGTACGTCGAGTTCGTTGCCGGGTCCAGCCCCGTGAAGCTGGCGCTGTACCGACGTCGTGCCCTCGCCAAGGACGTCGGCGTCGCCCCCGACGGCACCGGGTCGCACCGACTCACGATCGGCGGCGACGGCGGGCATTTCACCGACCCGGACGGGTTCGCCTGGGAAGCCGCATCGCTGGCGACCGCGAAGTGACCGGAGGAAGCATGACGGACGTTGCGCCGCGTGGGCTTGAGCAGAGGCTTCGGGACACTCGCGCCAGACTGGAGAGCGACATCGACCTCTGGGTCGCGACGGCGGGCTCCCCCGGGGGCGTACACCTCATCCCACTCTCGTTTCTCTGGGACGGGACCTCCTTCCTCGTCTCAACGCCGCGCGCCTCGGTCACCGGCCGCAACCTGGTGGCGGATGGCCGGGTACGACTCAGCCTCGGGCCGACGCGCGACGTCGTCATCGTCGACGGCATCGCCGAGCCGGTGGACATCGCCGACCTCGGCCCGGATACGGGTGATGCGTTCGCGACCAAGACGGGCTTCGACCCGAGCGGTCTCGACGAGCCCTACCAGTACTTTCTGATCCGACCGCAGCGCATCCAGGCCTGGCGGGAGGCGAACGAGCTGAAGGGACGCGTCGTCATGCGTGACGGCCGCTGGCTCGGCTGACCGCGCGATGTACCTGTAGCACCATGATCGGGGCGGGCGGGTGCGTAACGTGCAGGGGTAAACGTTGTCGCGACGAGGAGACTTCATGTCCAAGCCACCGCTTCCCGAGGCCGCGGTCGCCATGCTCCAGAAGCCGAACCCCGCCGTCATGACCACCCTTCGCAATGGTGGCCAGCCGGTGTCCGCCGCCACCTGGTACCTGTGGGAGGACGGCCGGATCCTGGTGAACATGGACGAGAGCCGCCGCCGGCTGGAGCATGTCCGCAACGACCCCCGGGTGTCTCTCACCGTGCTCGACGAGGCCGGCTGGTACACCCACGTCAGCATCATCGGGCACGTCACCGAGCTGCGCCCCGACGAGGGTCTCGCGGACATCGACCGGCTGTCGAAGCATTACACGGGCAACGCGTACCCACGCCGGGAACGTGCCCGGGTCAGTGCCCTGATCGAGATCGACCGCTGGCACGGTTGGGGCGCGCAGAAGGACAACAACCAGGTCGGCTGACCGTTGCCGCCCGACCTGTCGCCCTGACGGCTGCCGTCGGGGCGACAGGGGCACCAGCCGTCAGGGCGTCAGGGCGGTGGTGGACCGGGCGCCGACGCGGGTCACCAGGTAGCCGAAGGCCGCCGCGGTGAAGAACATGACGATGCCGTAGACGGCGCCCGGGATCGCCATCTGGGTGCTGTTGAGCAGCGCCGGGCTGAGCGCGATCGTGATGGCGAGGGTGCTGTTGTGGATGCCGATCTCGAAACCGGCCGCCGTCGCGGCGCTCCGGTCGATACCGGCGAGCCGCGGCACCCCGTACCCGATGGCGAGGCTGAGCAGGTTGAACGCGAGGACTGCCAGGCCGACCGAGACGAAGTAGTCGGCGATGTTCTCCCGCTCACCGAGCACGGCCCCGGCGATCACCGCGACGAGCACGACGACGGAGAGGATCCGGACCGGGCGGTTCAGCCGCTCGGCCAGGTGCGGCAGCCGGGCCCGGATGAGCATGCCGATCGCGACCGGGACGAGCACGATGGCGAAGACCTGGAGCACCTTGTCGAACTGTAGGCCGATACTCCTGCCGTCGGGCAGGAAGTACGCCGCCGACAGGTTGACCAGGATCGGCAGGGTGAACACGGCGAGCACCGAGTTGATGGCGGTCAGGGTGATGTTCAGGGCCACGTGCCCGCCGAACAGGTGGCTGTAGAGGTTGGCAGTGGTGCCGCCCGGTGAGGCGGCCAGCAGCATCATGCCGACGGCCAGCTCGGGTGCCAGGTCGAACGCGAGGACGAGGCAGAAGCAGAGCGCCGGCAGCACCAGCACCTGGCACACCAGGGCGATGACGGCGGCGCGTGGATGCTGGGCCACCCGGCGGAAGTCCGCCATTGTCAGTCCGAGACCCAGACCGAGCATGATGATGCCGAGGGCGATGGGCAGGCCGATCAGAGTCAGGGCGGAGTCCATGGCACAACATCGTTACCACCGGGTAACGCCGCAACAATCCCCCATGTGGCTGGACGCTCTTGACCCCGGACGGTGATCGGCTTAACTTCATCAATCAGATAAGTCTCTTTACTAATTCTGCTTGATGCCTCGTGGGAGTGTGCCGATGCGACCATTCCGCCACCGCCGTCTCACCGCCGTGGTCACCCTGGCGGCCCTGCTGTTCACCGCCGCCCCGCCCAGCGCCGCCAGCGCGGGCGACAACCAGCAGCGCCGCACCGGTTACCACCGGGTCGGCTACTTCACCCAGTGGGGCATCTACGGCCGGGCCTTCCCGGTCAAGAAGCTCGAAACCTCCGGGGCGGCGAGCCGCCTCACCCACCTCAACTACGCCTTCGGCAACGTCAGCGAGGACGGCCGCTGCTACGTGGACGGTGGGCCGGGCGAGGGCGACGCCTGGGCCGACTACCAGCGTCCCGTCCCGGCCGAGGAGAGCGTCGACGGCGTCGCGGACGCACCGGGCCAGGCGCTCAACGGCAACTTCGGCCAGCTCGCCAAGCTCAAGGCCAAGCACCCCAAACTGAAGGTGCTGATCTCGCTGGGCGGCTGGAGCTGGTCGACGTACTTCTCGAACGCGGCCCGCACCGACGCCTCCCGCAAGGCGTTCGTCACGTCCTGCATCGACCTCTACCTCAAGGGGAACCTGCCCGGCGGTGACGGCGCCGCCGGTGGCCCGGGCGCCGGGGCCGGCGTCTTCGACGGCATCGACCTCGACTGGGAGTGGCCCAACTGGGAGGGTGAGCCCGGCAACGTCATCCGCCCGGAGGACCGGGAGAACTTCACCAAACTGCTCGCCGAGTTCCGCCGGCAGCTCGACGCGTACGGTCGCACGACCCGCGCGCACCACCCGCTGACCGCGTTCCTGCCGGCCAGCCCGGCCACCATGGACGCCGGCTACGAGGGCCGCAAGATCTTCAAGTACCTGGACTTCGCCACAGTGCAGGGGTACGACTTCCACGGCGGCTGGGACGCGCGGGCCAACCAGCAGTCGGCGCTGCGTGTTCCGGCGGGCGCCCCGGACAACCCGGACTTCTCCGTCGAGGTGGCCATCGACGGGTGGATCGCCCGCGGCGCGCCGCGGGACAAGCTCGTGCTCGGCATCCCCTACTACGGTCGCGGCTGGACCGGCATCACCGGCGGCGGCAACGGCCTGTTCCAGCCGGCCACCGGGCCCGCGCCGGCCACCTTCGAGGCCGGGTACGAGGACTACAAGAAGCTGAAGACCCTGGCCGGTAACGGCTACACAGTGCACCGCGACCTGCGCGCCGGGCACGCCTGGTTGTTCGACGGTACGACGTTGTGGACGTACGACGATCCGGCGGTCGTGATGCAGAAGATGCTCTACATCCGACGGGCCGGCCTGGCCGGCGCCATGATCTGGTCGCTCGACGGCGACGACGACAACGCCACGCTGACCAAGACGATCGGCCTCGGCCTGACCACCTGGTAGCCGTACCTGCGCCACCCGACCCGTCGCCGGCCGACCTCTCGGCCGGCGGCGGGTCGTTCACCGTTGGGCGGGTGTCACCGCGCGCACCGCGGCCTCGATGAGCGCTGTCACCTGGTCCATGTCCCGAGCCCGGTGCACGTCCACCTCGGCCGACCATCCGTCGGGCCGGGTGAGTCTCACCGTCACATCGTCGCGGCGGTGGGTCAGCCAGCCGGCGATCGCCTGCACCAACACCATGGCGGCGCCCGCGTCGCTGGCCGCCACCCGCAGGACGTCAGTGGTGTCCGCCGACATCCCGTCGGGGGACGTCGTGGTCACCCCCTCCCGCAGCCGATCCTCAGCGCGCAGCCAGGACGCCAGCGAACGCCGAGCATCGGCGGACGGAAGATCCGGATAGACCGAGAGCGTGATCATCTCCGGCACGGCTCCTCCTCCCAGACGACGACAAGCCCACGCCACCATCCTGCCAGTCCGCGTCGGAACCGGCACGCCGAGTAGTCGGCAATATCGATCTACCCTTGACCGCCGTATCGGCGGTTCATAGGCTCCGGCCACTGCGAGGTTGTTCCCGAGAAGGGAAACACGACTCATGGCCCCATCGACACGTCCGTTCCGGATGGTCCCCGCCAGGCGGCTGGCAAGTGCCGCCACGATCGCCCTCCTGCTCGGCATGGTCCCCCTGCTCGGCGGCACATCGACCGCGAGCGCCGCCCCGCCCTCCCGGTGCAGCGACGACCCGACCGCCCGGTTGGGCACGGTGCCCACTCCGGAGAATTTGCTCGGCTTCCCGCTCGGCGCCGGGCAGGAGCGGGTCGTCACCAACGACGAGGTCCGGACCTACCTCGGGGCGGTCGACCGCGCCTCCAACCGGGTCGTCACCGGCGTGATGACCACCAGCGTGCTCGGCCAGCCGTTGCCGTACGCGGTGGTGTCCAACGAACGCCACGTGCGGCCCGCCGCGTTACGCGAGATCGCCGACGACATCCGGGACCTGCGCGACCCGCGCCGGACCAGCGCGCGAACGGCCGCCCGGACGGCGAAGGACAGCCCAGCCATCGTCTGGGTCACCGCGAACGTGCACGGCGGCGAGAAGAGCGGTGCCGACGCGGCGCTCAAGACGCTGTACGAGTTGGCGGCGGGCCTGTCCTGCGCGGTCGCCCAGCGCAACGACAACCTGGTCACCATCATCGTCCCCACCCAGAACCCGGACGGCCGCGACGCGACCCGCCGGCAGAACGAGTTCGGCTTCGACCTGAACCGGGACTGGTTCGCCCGCACCCAGCAGGAGACCGACGGCAAGCTCGAACTGCTGCGCCGCTACCCGCCGCAGGTGTTCATCGACGCACACGAGATGGGCGGCCGGCAGTACTTCTTCCCGCCCAACGCCGACCCGATCCACCACGAGATCGCCGGCGAGGCGGTGGACTGGATCAACCGCATCGGCGAGGCCAACAAGGCCGGCTTCGGCTTCAACGGGGCCTGCGACGAGACCGCCTTCACCGAGTGCTACTTCAACTACGACACGTACGACATGTTCTTCATGGGCTACGGCGACACGGTGCCGACCACCGGCTTCGGCGCGGCCGGCATGACGTACGAGAAGGGCAGCGCGTCGGCGGTGGCCGACCGGGTCCAGCAGCAGTTCCACACCCAGTGGTCGACGCTCGGCTGGGCCGCCGCGAACAAGCGCGAGGTGCTGGACGGCTACTTCGACATCTGGACCGACGCGCTCGCCCAGGGCAGGGCGGGCACCCTCGAACCGAACGAGGTGGTGCAGCCCACCAACGAGGTCCAGTTCCCGGTGCCGGACCTCACCATCCGCTCGTACTTCCTGCTGCCCGACCGGCAGCTCGCCGACGTCCGCCAACTCGTCGAGCGGCTGCGCCGGATGGACGTCGAGGTGTACGAGGTGCAGAAGGCGACCCGGGTGCCCACCGCGCGGGTCTTCGGTGGGCGCAGCGCCACCAACGTGACAGTGCCCAAGGGCGCGTACTGGATTCCGATGGACCAACCGCAGAAGCACTGGATCCAGGCCATCATGGGCGAGGACCCGTACGTCCCGTTCCCCTACTTCTACGACGTGTCGTCCTGGAGCAACCCGCTGCTGATGGGCATCAACGCCATCTACACCGGAGACACCGTCCGGCCGAGGGCCGAACTGGTGCGCAAGGTCGCCGGCGGTCGCACCGGTGCGGCGTGGCCCTGGGGCTCGTACACGTACCCGCTCGACTCGGCCGCCGCCGCGGAGTTCACCTTCAGCCTGCTCGGCCGTGGCGTACCCCTGGTCCGTGACCTCACGACCAGCACTGTCGCCATCCCGGCCACCACTGTGAGCCGGACCGTGGACGGGCTGGCCGAATCCCTCGGGGTCAGCCTCACCCCGGGTGGTCGGCCCTCCGGCACCCGCCTCGACCTGCCCGACGTGGGGCTGTTCCAGGGCACCGGCATCTCCACCACCTCCGGCTCGCACGGCGAGGCCCGTTACGTGCTCGGCAAGCGGTGGGGGCTCGACCTCACACCGGTCACCACTGCCGACATCAACGACAACACCGAGACGTTCACCGGGCGTACCGTGCTGCTGGTGCCGGACGGCAGCAGCGCCACCGGCGGTCTCACCGCCACCGGGCAGGCCAACCTGCGCAACTGGATCAGCCAGGGCCACACCTACCTCGGGCTGCGCAACGAGGGCACCCGGGTGGCCCGGGCGGCCGGGCTCACCTCGACCACTGAGAAGACCAAGCCGGCGGACTATTTGGTGATCGGCTCGCACCTGCGCGTCGACGTCGACCAGGACAGCCCGGTGGCGCTGGGTCGCCCGGCGGAGGACTTCGAGTTCAACAACAGCGACCCGATCCTCACACCGAGCACCACCGGGACGAACGTGCTCACCTACCCGACGGGTGACACCTTCTGGGCCAACGGTTTCACAGTCGGGGCGGAGACGCTGAAGGGCACGGCAGCCGTCGTCGACGAGCCGACCGGCGCCGGTCGGGCGGTGCTGTTCGCGTTCAATCCGCTCTTCCGCGCGTACAACGAAAATGGCCTGCACCTGGTCGCCAACGCGCTGCTCTACCCGGCGACCGCCGCGCCCGACGCCCGGCGTCCGGCCGGCGTCGACGCGGCGCGCGCCAGCGCCGCCGCCGCGCCGGTGCCGCCGGACCTGGGCGGCGGCTGGCGGCCGATCACCATCCAGGTGGCGGCCGGCGATTTGGCCCGCACCAGGGCGATCGTCGAACGCTTCACCGCCGACGCGCAGGCGTCCGAGAAGAACGGTTCGGCGTACGTCGTGATCCCGAACCCGCAGGGGCTCCAGGTGGACGAACACCCGTTCGCGCGTGATCTGGTACGCGCGCTGAATGCCGCCAAGGTGCCACTGCGGTCGGTGGTGGGCTGACGGAGGCCGCACAGCGAAGCGCCCGTCCCCTCTACTTGGGGGCGGGCGCTTCGGCGCGTTCGGGGATCGGCTACGACCGCTGGGCGACCTCGGTGACGAACGCCCGCCAGGCCACCGGCCCGAAGACCAGCGCCGGCCCTTCGGGGTCCTTCGAGTCCCGTACGCCCACGATGCCCGGCAGGCGCGGCTGGTGGGAGGACCCGAAACGTAGCGGCCGCGTTCGTACCGGAGCCCGTGCAGATCTTGGACAGTTTCCGTTACGGCGGAACGGAAACTGTCCAAGATCTGGTGGTGAGGCGGCGCTCGACGGCGGAAGCCGTCCGGCGTGCGGCGGTGGCGAGTCGGTTTGTCTGTTCGGGACAAGACCGAACACGCCATTGACCAGGCCGGACATCGGCGTGTTGTGCGGAACAGATCGTAGCGGTAGCAATCCTTTCAGATTCATCAATACGCTTCGAAGGATTCATCAAGCCGATACCACCGGTCATGGAGGTCACGCATGAAGGTCCGGCGTTTTGGACTCAAGCTGTCGATGGTGTTCGCGGTAACCGCCGCCCTCGTTGCCACAGGCTCACCAGCCTTCGCCGCTCACAACGACAACAGTGACATGACGCTCTGGGACGACAATGCATCGTGCCAGGCTGGTCGTATCGCATTCGTCGACTATGGCGAAGGCGCGCCCGGCGGCGGCATGAACGACGACTACTTCATCGTGTCGGACACGTGCGCGAATGGTGACGGGGTCCTGGGTCGCGTCTACGTCAATGGCGTCCTGATCGACACCCGCTACAACGGCGGCGGATCCGGGTCGTCGGTCATCTGGGATCCGGCGCAGGTCTACGCGAACGACGTGGTCCGGATGGATATCTGCACGGCGAACGGCCCGGAAGACTACTTGGGCTACCCGTGCGCCAGCAGGACCTTCCGCAGCGTGGACGGCTGACGGTAGCCGGAGGGCGGGCACCGGATGTGGCAGTGCCCGCCCTCGGGTCGGCTGGGCAGTGGCTGCGTCATCGGCGGTGCCGGGCGGTTCGAGATGCGCCCGCTGCCCACCGGCGACACGTACGCCCTGGTGCTCGACCCCTGGGTGGACGAGACCGGGTCGGCGACGGTCACCGTCCGCCAGGTCGGTTGAACTGCCTCTGCCTGCCACCCCGCCAGCCCGTCCCCGACCGGGCATCGGTCGGGGACGGGCGTCGAGCGTCCTTCACGCGGGGCAGTGACCTGTTGTTGTGGTCGGCGCCCAGGTCACCCGGCGCTAGGCGACTCCGCTCCGCCACCGGTCACAGGTGTCGGTGGCCCAGGCCGGCTGGTCCACACAGGAGCGGAACCGGACGGTGCGTCCCTCACCGAAATTGTGGTTCCACTGGGTGCAGTCGCCGCTGCTTCCCGGGTTGTAGTGCGAGCCGGTCTGTAGGGATCCGTCGATGCGGACGTACTCGAACGCGACGTACGAGATGAGGCCGTCCGAGGACGTGTCGCAGTTCTCGAATTTGTCTCCGTAGCTGATGAACCGCGACGACGAGCCGGTGACCTCGGACACCGCGTCAGTCCCGGCGTATGCGCTGGTCCCGGTCGCGAGGATCGTCGCCGTCGCGGCGGCGGCTACTACACTGAGCTTTGCAAACGTCCTCATGCGACACCCACCGCCCAGTTGCTGCAGGGATCCGGGATGATTCCCGGCATGTCGAGGCAGGCACGGAAGGTGACGCTGCGGCCCTCGCCGAAGTTGTGGTCGTACGAGGCGCAGGTCCCGCTTCCGAGGCCGTTGTACTCGATGTCGCGCTGGACAGTGCCGTCCTTGCGGATGTACTTGTACTCGTTGTAGACGTTCAACCCGTCGGTCTCGGTGTCGCAGACCGAGAATGAGTCGCCGTAACTGGTGAACGTCACCTTCGCGCCGGACACCGTGGCAACCCGGTCGGTGCCGGCCTGTGCGATGCCGCCCGTGCCCACCAGGACCGCCGCGGTCGTGGCGACGACGACGAGTGGTCGTTTCAGCCATCCCATGTCGGTTCTCCTCCATCTCGGTGCCAGCCCGTCCTGGGCTGTCCCGATCGACTATCGGCGTCGGGTCTGGGGTCGGTCTGGGACGGACCTGGTATCCGCTGGTGGAACCGGGGTAAGACATGGACGGCGCCTCGGTGAGGAGATGCGGGTGGCAGTGCGATTCGGCTTGCTCGGGGACGTCGTGGCGACTGTCGACGACCGCCCTGTCGCCCTCGGGCATGCCCGACAGCAATGCGTCCTGGCCGCGCTGCTCGTCGACGTCAACCGGGCGGTCTCCGTCGACCAGCTCATCGACCGGGTCTGGGGCCAGAGCCCACCGCAACGCGCCCGCGACACCCTCTACAGCTACCTGTACCGCCTGCGCCGCAGCCTCGCCGACGTTCCCGACGCGGCGATCACGCGCCGGTCCGGTGGCTACCTGATGGCCGCCGACGAGATGGCGGTGGACCTGCACCGCTTCCGCCATCTGCGTGACGAGGCACGCGCCGAGCGGTCCGAGGACGACCGCCTCGCGCTGTTCGACCAGGCACTCGGGCTCTGGCGCGGTGACCCGTTCTCCGGGCTGGACGCGTTCTGGCTCGACACCGTGCGGACGGATCTGGAGCAGGAGAAGCTGACAGCGGAACTCGAACGCGTCGACGCGGCGCTGAGCCTCGGCCACCACGACGGCGTACTAGCCGACCTGTCGCGGCTCGTGTCGGGGCAACCGCTGAACGAGCGCCTGGCCGGCCAGATGATGCTCGCGCTCTCCGGCGCCGGCCGCTCGGCCGAGGCGCTGGAGCACTACCGGCGTTTTCGGAACCTGTTGGTCGAGGAACTCGGCGTGGAGCCGAGCCCGCATCTCCAGCAGCTGCACCGGTCGATCCTGGCGCCGGATGTCGCTGCGGACCCGCCTCAGACCGGATCGCCTGTCCCCCGACAACTGCCCATGCCGTCCGGGTCGTTCACCGGCCGGTCCGACGACCTGGCGCAGCTCGACGCGGCCCTGCTGACGTACGGCGAAACGACCGGTACCGCAGTGGCCGTGAGCGGCACCGGCGGGATCGGCAAGACCTGGCTCGCGCTGCACTGGGCAGCTACCCACCTGGACCGGTACCCGGATGGTCAGCTCTTCGTCAACCTCAGCGGCTTTCACCCCACCGAACCGCCGATGACCCCGGCTGGCGCGGTACGCGCGATTCTGGACGCGCTCGACGTCGCCCCGAACGCCGTGCCCGCGGACCTCGACTCCCAGATCGGCTTGTATCGGAGCCTGGTGGCCGACCGACGGATGCTGATCGTGCTCGATGACGCCCGGGACCCCGATCAGGTCCGCCCGCTGCTGCCCGGCTCGGCCAGTTGCGCGGTAGTGGTGACCAGCCGGAATCAGATGTCGGGCCTGGTGGCGACCGAAGGGCTCCGTCCGCTGCCGCTCGGCTGTCTGAGCCGGGACGAGGCCCTTCACCTCCTCGCCGGCCGGCTCGGCCGGGACCGGCTCTCGACGGAGGCCGACGCGGCGGGCAGCATCGTCGGGGCTTGCGCGGGCCTACCGCTCGCCCTGTCGATCGTGGCGGCCCGAGCCGCCACGAATCCGGCCCTGTCACTCCAGGACCTGGCCGACGAACTCGCCGACCAACAGCATGGATTGGACGCTCTTGCCGACCGCGACGCCGTTGCCGACGTGCGGTCGGTCATCGCCGCTTCCTATCGGGCGCTCAGCGCGCCGGCGGCCGCGCTGTTCCGCCTTCTCGCGCTGTACGCCGGCCCGGACGTCAGCCTGCCGGCCGTGGCCGGCCTCGTCGGGCTTCCCGTCCAGCAGGTACGTGAACCGCTCGACGAGTTACTCGGGGCCCACCTGGTGGACCTGACCGGTCCGGATCGTTACGCGTGCCACGACCTGCTGCGGGCGTACGCCGGCGAGCTGCTTGACGACAGCGAACGGGCACTCGCGACGCGCCGACTGTACGACCATTGGCTGCACGGGGCTCACGCTGCCGCACTGACGATCGAGCCGCATCGAGACCACATCGATCTGCCGCCGCCGGCCGCGGGGACAGCCGTCGCGTCGTTCACCGACAGCGAGCAGGCACAACTTTGGCTCGACGCCGAACGACTCGTGCTCCTCGCCGCCATCGACCAGGCCGCCGAATTCGGCTTGGACGGTCACGCCTGGCGGCTGGCCTGGGCCGTCGCCACCTACCTCAGCAGGCTGTCCCGATGGACGGATCTGGCCTCGGCCCAGCGCGCCGCCGTGACCGCGGCGCGGCGGGCGGGTGACCTCGTCGGGGAGGCACACGGCCACCGCGATCTCGGCCTGGCGCTGCACCAGCTCGGCGAGCTGGCCAACGGGCTTGACCACCTTCGGCGGGCCGGCGAACTGTTCGGGCGGCTTGGCGACCGCGCCGGCGAGGCGTACGTCGCGCTCTACCTGGGCTGGGTGCACGAGGGGCAGGGGCAGCACCGGGAGGCGCTGGAGTGCGACGAGCGGGCCCTCGTCCTCTTCGGCGAGGTCGGCCACCTGGTCGGACGGGCGAAGGCCCTCAACGCCATCGGCTGGGACCATGCCCGCCTAGGCGACCATCACCGGGCCGCCGACCACTGCCGGCGCGCCCTCGCTCTGCACGAGGAGGTCGGCAACGTGACCGGGGCGGCCAAGACCTGGGACAGCCTCGGCTACGTCCACCACCAGCGGGGTGACTCCGACAAGGCCTGCGTCTGCTATCGGAGGGCGCTGGAGCTCTACGAGCAGTCCGATGACCGGTGGGGCGTGGCCGAGACGTTGACCCGGCTGGGCGACGTCCTGCACGACGCGGGTGACGTCGAGGCTGCCCGGAGCAACTGGCTGCGGGCATTGCGCCAGCTCAACGAGGACAATCCGGTGGAGATCGCCGAGCTGCGCCATCGACTCGACAGTGCCGGCTCGCCGTGACACCCCGACCACAACTCCGGATGTGGCAGGTGGTGGTCCGGCCGACCAGGCGAGCGGGTCGGCCGGACCACCACTGTGGTGTCAGCCGGTGGCGCAGATGGTGCCGTTGAGGCTGAACGCCGTGGGCAGCACGTTCGGTCCGCCGTACGCGCCGACGAAGCCGGCGCTCACGGTGCCGCCGGCGGCGATCTGCCGGTTGTCGGTGGTGGGCGTGACCCGCACCGCGGTGCCGACCTGCTCCCAGGTGGCGCTCCAACCACTGCTCACCTGCTGCCAGCCGGTGGGCCAGGTCCAGGTGAGCGTCCAGCCGTTGATCGGGCGGGACCCGTTGTTGATGATCTCGACGCCGCCGATGTAACCGTTGCCCCAGTCGTTGTTGGCGCTGAAACGGACGGTGCACGTACTGGCGGCGGGGCTGCCGGTGGCGAAGGTGAGCGGCGGTGAGGCCCAGGAGACCCGTCCGGCGGTGTCGCGGGCCAGCACGTTGACGGTGTACCTGCTGCCCGGCACGAGGTTGCCGACAGTGAACGAGGTGGACGCCGTCTCGCCGAGTTGCTCGCTGACCGCGCCGTTCTGCCGGTGCACCTCGTACTTGGCGATCGGGCTGCCGCCCGGGATGGACGCCGGCCAGGTGATCGTCGCGGCGCGGTCGGTGACGCCGCTCGCGGTCGGCTGGCCCGGTGCCGCCGGCCGTCCGGCGGTCGCGCCGGCCGGGCGCAGCACGAGCGTGGTCAACGAGTACGCGGGCAGCGTCCGGCTGGTCGCCGAGCCGGCCTGGCTGGTGACGATGCCGGTGGCGCCGTTGGTGAGCGTGGACACCGTCGGCGCGACGGCCGACGGGGTGAACCCCGCGTAGTCGATGGTGACCGGGTGGTCGTTGTCCGGGTCCTTGTTCACCAGCAGCACGGCGAGGTCCCCGTTGCTCCGGCGGACGGCGTGGGCGGTGACCAGGGGCTCGTCGGTGCCGGCGCGAACGAACTGGTCGCCGGTCTTCGCGAAGAGCTTCATCATGCTCAGCCCGTGGTACGGCGCGAACGGTGTGTTCAACGGCGGTTGGCAGACCGAGCCGTCCTCGGTGCAGGCCCCGCTGGAGAGCATCCCGAAGTCGCCGTAGTCGGTCTGACCGGCCACCTGCGTCACGGTGCCCATGCCGTTGTGCACGTTCCACCAGTGGGCGGTGAAGACGCCGTTCTCCAGCAGACCGCTGTAGACGTCGGCGAGGAACAGCGCGGCCGGTTGGGTGTTGCGGCCGGCGTCGACGTTCAGCTCGGTGAAGCTGATGCCGATGCGGTCGGCGTTCGGGCCGGCGTACCGGGCGAGCTGCTGCCGCAGCAGGTAGGTGGCATCGGGTAGGTGGTTGACGCGGGCCAGCGACTCGGCCGCGGTGCCGCCCGGGTACCAGTGCACGTCCACGAAGTCGATCTTCGGGCCGGCGATGGAGAGCAGCGTCTGGTTCCACGGGCCCGGGTCGCTGCCGGCGGTGATCCCGTCCGGCCAGTTCCCCGGCATGGTCAGCACCGCTCCGACCTTGATGCTCGGGTCGACCGCCTTCATCGCGTCGGCGTACTCGACGACCAGCCTCGCGTACTGTGTCGCGCTCTTGTCGGGGTGGTCGTCGGCCTCCCACGCGGACCCGTAGTGGCCGTTGCCGTAGTTCTCGTTGCCGACGGTCCAGTAACGCGCGTCGTAGCCCTTTGTCACGTTGGCGTACCGCACCCAGTCGGCGGCCTCGGCGGGCGTACCGGTGCCGTAGTTCGCGATGATCATCGGCTGCGCGCCGACGCGCCGGACCGCCGCCATGAAGGTGTCGAAGTCGGTCCCCGGCGCGACGTAACCGCCGGGCGCGGTGTGGTCCTTCCAGTGGTAGATGTCGGCGTACGAGCCGCCGGGGTAGCGCATCATCTGCACGCCGGCATCTCTGAGCAGGTCCGACGTCTCGGCGGTGCCGAGGTTCGTGTCCCAGATGGCGTGGTTGACGCCGAGAGCGGTGTCCGGCACGGTCGCCAGTCCCGCGCGGGTGTTGACGGTCACGGTGACCGGGTCGGCCGCCGCGCTGGCGGTGGGCGGGTTGACGCCCGCGAGCGCGCTCGCGGCGAGCAGCAGGCCCGCCAGGAGTGCTGCTCGGGTCTTCGGTTTACGCATGGGCGGGGTTCCTTCACGCAGATGAGCCGCCCGACCGGTCAGCGTGCGACGCGGGGACGGGCGATCTCGTGGACGGCAGACTCTGGTTGGTCCATCGCTTGTGTCACCGTCCCCCGGAGATCACATCTGGATCCCGGCTGCCCAGTGGACGGGCGTCAGCCCCGCGCGCGGCTCTTCATCGACGTACCACAATGGCACTGTCGGTTCGACAATCTCAAGGTGCGTCAGACGTCGTCTTCGCCGCGCTCGCCGCGCCCTGAACGACGCCCACGGACACTCACGGCAGCCAGCAGAGTGACGACCGCGGCGGCCAGTTGCAGCACGCTGCCGAGCAGATCGACCACGCCGGAGATGGCAGTAGCGTCTGGCAGATGGGTCATGAGACGGCCTCCGGGTTCGTGCCCGCCGTCCGCTTCCTGCGGAAGGCCCTCCCCCGGGCCCAGCGGTGACCGCTTGAGCGCCGCCCTCATTGTGGCACCCACTCTCCACCGAGCGGAAGACGTGAACGCTCGATGGGAGATCGATAGACGTCATACGTTACAGCTTGACGAACGGCATGTTATCGCTCACAGTCGATGCGAGGCGATCAGTGTCCGCGGCTCACCGGGAGGCCCCCTCGCTGATCTGACCTCAGTGGTCAGGACGTCCCTGGGCAGGTGGACGTCGCATCAGGATTTGTCCGCAGCCGCCGGTGACGCGCGGCGGACGTCGCACGCCTCGGGACCGCCCGGACGCCGCCGTCGACCGCCTGCGCCGGACCGCCGTGCTGCCGCCGGGTCCCCGACTCACGACAAGAGGAACCGCCGATGAGATCAAGGATCGCACTGCTGGCCGCCGCGCTGGCGACGGCCCTGGCGACGGCGACGGCCGTGGTCACGGTCGCCACCCCGGCATCCGCCGCGACGCTCACCCAGGTGACCAACTTCGGCACCAACCCGACGAACCTCCAGATGCACCTGTACGTGCCGGATCGGGTCGCGGCCCAGCCGGCCCTGCTCCTCGCCCTGCACTACTGCACCGGCAGCGGCCCGGCGGTGCACAGCGGCTTCGGGCTGAGCACCCTCGCCGACCGCTACGGCTTCATCGTGATCTACCCGTCGGTGACCCGGAGCAGCAAGTGTTGGGACGTCTCGTCACCGCAGGCCCTACGGCGTGACGGCGGCAGCGATCCGGTGGGCCTCAAGTCCATGGTCGACCACGTCCGGAGCCGCTACCCGGTCGACGCCAACCGGATCGGCGTGGGTGGGTTCTCCTCCGGCGCCATGATGACCAACGTCATGGTCGGCCTCTACCCGGACCTGTTCAACGCCGGGTTCAGCTCCTCCGGGGTCCCGTTCGGGTGCTTCGCCACCACCAACGGCGCGGAGTGGAACAGCGAGTGCTCCGGCGGACGCATCGTCAGGACCGGGCAGCAGTGGGGTGACCTGGTCCGCAACGCCTACCCCGGTTACTCCGGCAAGCGTCCCCGGTTCCAGATCTGGCACGGCACCACGGACACCACGCTGAGCTACGTCAACTTCGGCGAGCAGATCAAGCAGTGGACCAACGTGCTGGGCGTGTCGCAGACCCCCAGCTTCACCGACTCGCCGCAGACCAGCGCCACCCGCACCCGGTACGGGGGCACCGGCGGCACGGCGCCCGTCGAGGCGATCAGCTTCCAGGGTTACGGCCACTCCATCCCGTTCGACGCCGCGCAGGCCGTCCGGTTCCTCGGCTTCGACACCACGAGCCCCACCACCCCACCACCCGGCGGCACGTCGGCGCCGCTGCGCAACACCGGTGCCAACCGCTGCCTCGACGTTCCGTCGCGGTCGCAGACCAACGGCACCCAGTTGACGTTGTGGGACTGCAACGGCGGCACCAACCAGCAGTGGACGTCGACCGCCGCGAAACAACTCCAGGTGTACGGCACGAAGTGCCTGGACGCCGAGGGCGCCGGGACCTCGCCGGGCACCCGGGTGATCATCTGGGACTGCAATGGCGGCACCAACCAGCAGTGGAACGTCAACACCGATGGCACGGTGACCGGCGTGCAGTCCGGCCTGTGCCTGACGCCCAATGCCGCCGGGACCGCCAACGGCACCCCTGCGGTTCTGTCGAGCTGCAACGGCACGAACAGTCAGCGGTGGACCCGAAGCTGACGGGTGACCGACGCCGGCGTACTCCGTCGGTTGCTTGTGCGGGTGTGCGCCCCGCTGCTCGGGCCCGGACTCCGAGCAGCGGGACGCGACCCGGCGGCCAGGGTTGGGGCCGACGGTCGCCATCAGGGCAGCCCAGGTGCGGGCTCCTTCCCAGCGGCGGCCGCTGGGCAGGAGAGCGGACCGGTTGTCGTCGCACGACTGTCCGGCTGCTGCGGTGCCCTGGAATCCCGGTGGCCGTTCCTGCCTCGGCCGCGTGGCGCGCGGGTCGCCCAGTGGTGGTCTCGGGCCGTCTCGCGCCGGCCACGTGCCACCCGCCCCACGCCACGATCGTCGTCCAGCACGCCCCGGGCCAATGGCGACAGCTCCGTCACAGCGGCCCGAGGTCGGTCGAGGATCGACAACTGTCCGTCACGTTAGCGCTAACAGTGAGCGATTGTCCATAGACAACGACCTTCGTCTGCTGCTCGGGACGGTCGCGGGGACGCCGACGACAGTCGGGAGCGCGGGCGGAATAGCCTTGCGGCATGCGGGGACGATTCGGCGCGGCCGGGCGGTGGTACGGGGAGCACCGGCGGTTGGTCCGCCGTACGGTCCTCGCGCTCGCGGTGGGGATCGTGGTGCTGACCGGCGGCACGGTGGCCAGCGTGACGTGGATCCGCGACACCGCGGAGGGCCACCTCTACGGCGAGGCCGAGGTGCCGGACGCCCCGGTCGCCCTGGTCCTGGGCACCAAGGTGGACGCCGACGGCACGCCCTCACCCGTCCTCACCGCCCGGTTGGAGATCGCACGGCGGCTGTTCGACGCCGGCAAAGTACGGGCGATCCTCGTGTCGGGCGACAACATGAACGCCGACTACAACGAGCCCGCCGCGATGCGGAACTGGCTCGTGGAGCGGGGTGTACCAGCGCACAAGGTGGTGCCGGACTACGCCGGCTTCGACACGTACGACTCGTGTGCGCGCGCCGAGCGGATCTTCGGGGTGCGGCAAGCAACTGTGGTGACCCAGACCTTCCACCTACCGCGCGCCGTGGCGCTGTGCCGGCGCCTCGGCATCGACGCCAACGGCGTGGGCGACGACAGCGCGAAGCGGTACGCCCAGACGTGGTGGTTCAGTTCGTCCCGGGAGAACGGCGCCTGCCTGAAGGCCGCGCTGGATCTGCTCTCCGGTCGGGATCCGGCGCACCTCGGCCGCCGGGAGACGGGCGTCGACGACGCTCTGCGCGTCGGCTGAGGAAGGTCACTGGCGTGGTGGTGCGGCGCTGTCGCGGACGATGAGTTCGGTGGCGAGTTCGACCCGGGGGCTCTCGGTCCTCTCGCCGCCGGCGAGGCGCAGCACGGTCCGCGCGGCCAGCATTCCCATCTCGGCCAGGGGTTGCCGGACGGTGGTCAACGGTGGCGAGCACCATCGCACCTCCGGCAGATCGTCGAAGCCGACCACGCTGATGTCGTCGGGCACCCGCAGACCCCGTTTGCGGACCGCCTCGTACACGCCGAGTGCCATCTGATCGCTGGAGGCGCAGATGGCGGTGGGCGGGTCGGCCAGGGCCAGCAGTTGCGTACCCGCTGTGAAGCCGGCCTCGTGGTAGAAGTTGCCGGGGCGGATCAGGGCGTCGTCGATGGGGATCCCGGCGGCGCCGAGGGCGGCCCGGTAGCCGTCCATCCGGGCCCGGCTGCACATCAGGTGCGGCGGGCCGGCGATGAAGCCGATGCGGCGGTGGCCGAGGCTGATCAGGTACTGGTTGGCGCTGAGGCTGCCCGCCCAGTTGGTGGCACCGATGGTGGGTGACTCCTGCGGGTCGACCCCGGCCGGGTCGATGATGACGACCGGCAGGTGGAGCCGGCGCAGCTCGGCCTGCAACGGTGGGTTCACCATCGAGGTCACGAAGATGATTCCCTCGGTGGAGCGCGTACGCATGTTGTCGAGCCACTGCTTGGCCGAGGAGATGCGCCAGTGGATGGCCGACACGACGGTGCCGACGCCGCTGGTCTGGCCGACGTCCTCCACCCCACGGATGATCTCCACGGCCCACGGGCTGTCCAGATCGTTGAAGACCAGGTCGATGAGGGCGGCGTCCGTGCGCCGGGCCGGTGAGCGGCGGCGGTAGCCGTGCCGGTTGAGTAGCGCTTCGACGCGCTCGCGGGTGTCGGGGGCGACGTCGGAGCGGCCGTTGATGACCCGGGAGACGGTGGGCACGGAGACTCCGGCCAACCGCGCGATCATGGCGATGGTGACGTTTCGGCCGTTCTCCGTGCCCACGGTCCCCCCTGCGGAGCTATGGATCTCCGAAACTTTCGATGCTTCGCCGGTAATGCCGATCGATGGCCGGCACGCTACGAGCTGTTGTCCCAGCGGTCAAGACCTCTGTCCTATTGCGAAAAGACCGGCTAGCGTAAGCAGGGCTTCCAGTGATCCGGGACCACGATTTTCCGGAAGTTCCAGACAGCCCGTCCAGAGGAGTGCTCGTGTCGACCGACATCGCTAACGTGGCGACCGCTACCCGGTCGATCCGCAATCCCGTCCTTGCCGGGTTCCACCCGGACCCGTCGATCCTGCGCGTCGGCGACGACTACTACCTGGCCACCTCGACCTTCGAGTGGTACCCGGGCGTCCTCGTGCACCACTCCCGTGATCTGGTGAACTGGCGCAGCCTGGGTGGGATCATCACCGACCGGCGCCTGCTCGATCTGCGCGGATGCGGCGACTCCAACGGGGTGTGGGCGCCCGACCTGACATACCACGACGGTCAGTTCCACCTCGTCTACAGCGACGTGGCCAGCTTCGCCAGCGGCTACTGGGATCCGCAGAACTTCCTGGTCACCGCCGAGGACATCACCGGCCCCTGGTCCGATCCGGTGAAACTGCACGGGCGCGGGTTCGATGCGGCGCTGTTCCACGACGACGACGGCACCACCTGGCTGCTCGGCATGAGCGCGGACTGGCGGCCCGGCCGCGACCGCTTCGGTGGCATCGAGATCCAGCAGTACGACCGGGCCGCACGCCGTCTGGTCGGCAGCCCTCGCATCCTGTTCACCGGCTCCCCGGTCGGGGTCACCGAGGGTCCGCACCTGTACCGCCACGACGGCTGGTACTGGCTGATCACCGCCGAGGGCGGCACCAGTTGGGAGCACCAGGTCACCGTGGCGCGGTCCCGGGAGCTGTTCGGACCGTACGAGGTGGACCCGGACGGGCCACTGCTCACCTCCTTCGGCCGGCCCGACCTGCGGTTGCAGAAGGCCGGTCACGGCAGCCTGGTCCACACGCAGAACGGCGAGTGGTACCTGGCCCACCTGGTCGGTCGCCCGTACTCCCCGCTGGGCAACTGCGTGCTGGGTCGGGAAACCGCGATCCAGCGGGTCGAGTGGCCGTCGGGCGGCTGGCCGCGGATCGCCGGCGGGGTGCCCGCGGACGACGTCGTCGCACCCGACCTGCCCGCCCACCCCTGGCCGGCGGAGCCCGAGACGGACCACTTCGACGCCCCCGAGCTGGGCCGGTGCTGGTCGACGCTGCGTCGGCCGGCCACCCCGGACTGGGTCGACCTGCACACCCGCCCGTCGTACCTGCGGGTCCACGGCGGGCAGTCGCCGGTCGGTCGACAGGCACCCAGCCTGGTCGGGCGACGCGTCGGCGCAAGGGAGTGCTCGCTGGAGACCGTTGTGGAGTTCGAACCGGCCGACCACCGTCAGCTCGCCGGGATCACCGCCTACTACAACACGCTCAACTGGCACCACCTCTACCTGACCCGGGCCGACGACGGCCGGACGGTGCTGGAGCTGCTCAGCTCCGACAACGGGCGGCGCACCGCGTACCCCGAGCTGACCGTCGATGCCGACGGCGTCACCCGGGTCGGTCTGCGGGCCGTTTTCGACGGACCGGCGGTGCGCTTCGACTACGACCTCGGCGCCGGTTGGCAGCGGCTACCGGTCGAGCTGGACGCGACCATCCTGTCCGACGAGCACGCCGCGCTGATCATCGACGGTGAGCCGGCGGCGTGGGGCTTCACCGGGGCGTTTCTCGGCCTGTGGGTACAGGACCTGGGCGGCGACGGCGTGCACGCCGACTTCGACCTGGCCACCTACCGGGAACAGTGACCGCGCGGACGGCACTCGGCGGGTGCCGTCCGCGTGCCCACTCGTCCTACTCGGCCTGGGCGGCGACGGCCCGCAGCTGGCCGAGAGTGGTGCGGAAACCGTGGCCGGACGCGGCCGGGTCCTCGGCGTTCAGACCGCTGACAGCCATGGCCTGCGAGCGGGTCGTGGCGACGGCCTCCGCGCCGGACCCGGTCAGGTCGAACACGCCGAAGTCGCCGCTGAGCGTCCGGAACGTCGGGGCAGCCGGGTCCTGGGCCAGGTAGAGCACCACGACCTGGCCGGCCTCGAGCTTCGACATGTGCGCCATGTCCGGCACACCGGCGGGCAGCGGGGCGAGCGTGATCCGCGCCCCGGCCCGCACTGTCGATCCGGTCGTCGCGCGCAGCACCTCGTCGACCCGGAATCCGGCCGCCTCGACCTCACCGCGTACGACCAGGTCCGCGGCGTCGCTGAGCTGCCGCACTGTGGCGTACCCGCGCAGCTTGCCCTTGATCGGTGGTGCCGCGACGTCAGTCGGCGTGGCCGCGCTGCTCGGGGCGGCGCTGCTCGGGGCGGGCGCGGCCGCCGGGTCCGCGCTGCCGCTGCCGCAGGCGGACAACGCCGCGGCGGACAGCACGGCGGCGGCCGTGGCCCACATAGCCCGGGTACGACGACTGTCGACTGCCATGGAACGCTCCTCGCGTCTCGGTGCCGTCCCGGGCCGTCTCGCTCGGAACGCGGCACTGCTTACGCCTTCTATCTGTGCGTCCCGAGCGCCGAGTTCCATTCTTTTTCCCCGGGCGCCTCAGCTCTTCCGGGCTCAGCTTCTCCGGGTTCAGCGCCGCTCGCGCGCGAGCTGACGAAGCTCGGCCAACGTGGTGACGAACGCGCGACCCGCCGCGGTGGCGTCCTCGGTACGCAGACCGGTCACCGACATCGCCGGTGACCGGCTGGTGGCCGTCTCCCCGGCGAGGTCGAAGATCCCGAACTCGCCGCCGAGCGGGTGGTAGACGCCCGCACCCGGGTCGACGAGGCCCAGGTAGAGGACAGTCGGGCGGGCTGCCGCCCCGGCTGGCTCCGCGGCCACCATGATCTCGGTGGGCACCGAGGCGCCCGGAGCGCGGTAGAGCACCTCCGCCACCCGGTAGACCGCCCGCCCATCCGTCACCGACGTCATCTCGCCGCGGACCACCAGGTCGGCCGTGTCGGTGAGTTGGCGCACCGTGCCGTACCCACGATTCTTGGCGGCCGTGCCCGGCGGCGCCGGCCGAGCGGCCGGACGGGACGCCTCGGGTGACGGGAGCGCGGCCGGGGGCGCGTCGCCGAACCGGGTCGCGAATCCTCCGCCGATCCCCGCCACGACCACTACCAACGCAGCCGCCGCGAGCGCGGGCCGCACCGACACGAAAGCCCTTCTTCGGGTACGCGGCTCCTGCGCGATCGCCGCCAGCAGGCGGCCGCGGTGCAGCTCATGCCGACCCGCCGGCAGGTCGTGGTCACCGGGGTGGGGGGCGATCTTCGCCCACTCGACCGGGTCCGGCGCGCTCACTGGCCGCCCTCCCGCACGAGTGAGGCGTCCACGACCGGCGGCCGTGCGGCGCGCGGCGGGGCGTCGACGAGGGTACGGAGCCGGGCGCGGGCTCGCGACAGACGGGAGCGCACCGTGCCGACCGGAACACCGAGCGCCTCCGCCGCGGACTCGTAGTCGAGGCCCTCCCACAAGCACAGGGTCAGCACCTCGCGCTCGTTTCGGCGCAGCCGGGCCAACGCGTCAATGGCGGCAGCGATGCGTCGGCTGTCGTCGAGTCGGCCGGCGACCTCGTCGGCGTGGTCGGGCACTGTGAAGTCGGAGGCGAGCAGCGCGGCGGCCACCCTGCGGTAGCGACGGTTGCTGCGGGCGTGGTTGCGGGCCTCGTTGGTGGCGATGCCGAGCAGCCAGGGACGCAACGACCCGCCCTCCTCGGTGACCCGCTCCCGGGAACGCCAGGCCTGCAGGTACGTGGCGGCCATGACGTCCTCCGCCGTGGCCCAGTCGGCGGTCAGCCGGAACGCGTGGTTGTACACCGAGCGCGCGTACGTGTCGAACAGCTCGGCGAACGCGCCGGGGTCCCCGGCGCGCACCCGGGCGCGCAGACTCGACTCCATGACCATCTTCTGTCCGTCGGACGGTGCTGGTTCCGACGGACCGGCCCCTTGATCAGTTACGGCCCGACGATAGCCACCGGCGGGTACGTCCCGCCAACGACGGGATGAACAGACGCCGTCACGCCTCGCGGTCGTCGATTGACGAGGAATCGACGTACTGGTATCTGTTAATACAGTTTCCTGATGCTCGCGGTGCCCGCCGGGGCTGAACCGCCGCGCCGGGCCACCGACCGGCTGGCGGCACGCCGCCCCTTCCCCGAGGAACACCCATGGTTCACAAGAGAACAGCCGCCTACGTCGTGGGCACCCTGCTGGTCGGCGTCGCCGCCGTCGGCTACGGCCTGCCGTCGGCGAGCGCCGCGACCGCCGGCCCGATCACCGGCCTCGGTGGTAAGTGCATCGACGTGGCCGGCGCCAGCTCGGCCAACGGCGCGCCCGTCCAGCTCTACGACTGCAACGGCAGCGCGGCCCAGACGTGGACCGTCGGCAACACCGACAACTCGATCCGGGCACTCGGCAAGTGCCTCGACGTCACCGCCGCGTCGACCGCCAACGGCGCCAAGGTGCAGCTGTACGACTGCAACAACACCGGCGCGCAGAAGTGGACCGCCAGCAACGGCGCGCTCGTCAACTCCGGCTCCGGCAAGTGCCTCGACGTCACCGACCGGAGCACCGCGAACGGCGCCCGGCTGCAGATCTGGACCTGCGGCGGCACCACGAACCAGCGGTGGACCCTGCCGGGCGGCGGCAGCACCCCCACGCCCACCCCCACCAACCCGAGCGGGACCAACCTCGACGACCCGGCGAAGAAGAACGTCGCCATGCAACTCGTCTCGGCCGCGGAGAACTCCTCGCTCGACTGGCGCGCGCAGTTCTCCTACATCGAGGACATCGGCGACGGGCGCGGCTACACCGCCGGCATCATCGGCTTCTGCTCCGGCACCGGCGACATGCTCGAACTGGTCGAGGCGTACACCCGCACCAAGCCGGGCAACGTGCTCGCCGGTTACCTGCCGGCGCTGCGCAACGTCAACGGCACCTCTTCGCACGCCGGCCTCGACCCCAACTTCCCCCGCGACTGGCGGACCGCAGCCACCGACTCGGTGTTCCAGGCCGCCCAGGAGGCTGAACGCGACCGGGTCTACTTCAACCCATCCGTACGCGACGGCAAGAACGACCAGGTCCGGGCGCTCGGCCAGTTCGCCTACTACGACGCGGCGGTCATGCACGGGTACGAGGGCATGCGCCAGATCCGCAACCGCGCCCTGAACCGGGCCAAGCCGCCAGCCCAGGGCGGTGACGAGCGGACCTGGCTCAACGCGTTCCTCGACGAGCGGGTGGTCGAGATGAAGAAGGAGGTGGCCCACTCGGACACCTCCCGCGTCGACACCGCCCAGCGGGTGTTCCTCAACAACGGCAACTTCAACCTGAACACGCCACTGGTGTTCGCCGTGTACGGCGACCAGTTCCGCATCGGCTAATTCGGAGCCCGCAGACGCTCAGGGCGCCGCCTCGCGGCGCCCTGAGCCGTGCTCGGGACCGGGAGCAGCCTTGCCTTGACGCTGACGACAAGGTTTAGCCTGGTCGCGACAGGCTGGTCGAGGAGGTCTGATGCTGATCGGCGAGCTGGCGGAACGAGCAGGCACGAGCACTCGAACGCTGCGCTACTACGAGGCCCACGGGTTGGTACACCCGCAGCGCTCGGCGAACGGCTACCGCGTCTACGACGAGGCGGAGCTGCGGGTCGTCCAGGAGATCCGGGCGCTGCTCGACGTCGGCTTCGGCCTCGACGACGTCCGTCCGTTCGTCGCCTGCCTGCGAGCGGGCAACGAGTCCGGCAACGTCTGTCCGGATTCAGTGCTGGTGCTGCGACGCAAGCTCGCCGAGGTCGACGACTACCTCGATCGGCTCGGAGCGGTCCGTCAGCAGTTGCACACCCAGCTCACCCACGCAATCGCGCACCGGGAGGAAACATGCCCCAGGAGACGAGCGTCAGCTCCCTGATCACCGTCACCGACGAAACGTTCGCCGAGTTGGTGCTGGCCAGCGACCGGCCCGTGGTCGTCGACTTCTGGGCGGAGTGGTGCCCGCCGTGCAAGATGATCGAGAAGAGCCTTGTCGAGCTGGCAGGGGAATTCGGCGACCGGATGACCATCGCCAAGCTCAACTCCGACGACAACCCGCAGGCCACGCGGCGCTACGCAGTCATGTCCCTGCCGACGCTGCTGGTGTTCCGTGCGGGCGAGGTCGTCGGCTCGGTCGTCGGGTCCAGGCCGAAACTCCACCTGCGGCAGAGCCTGACCATGCACGCCGGCCTGTGACCGTCACCGCCGGTCGACTGCCGCCTCCTGCTGTTGAGCGTGGCGACGGTGGTCCTCACGGTGGCGGCACGGGTCCTCGCCGGGCGGGTGCCGACAAGTCTCCGGTGACCAGCCGGCACATCGATCATGGCAACTGAAGGTGTCGTACACCTGTCCTAGTGTCGGGTCATGGTCGAGGAGTTGGCGCAGGCAGACGATGCGATCTCTGCCTGCGTCGACGCCGCCGCCTGGGCCCTGCCGGAGCACGAGCTGATCGCCGCGCTCGACGCCGCGCACCGTCTTCAGCAACGCCTCGCCGCCGTCACCCTCACCCTGATCCGTGAGGTCGACGGCCGCGGCACCGCCCGCACCCAAGGCGCCTCCTGCACCGCAGTGTGGCTGCGCGAACGCCTGCGACTCACCGTCCCGGCCGCCCGCCGCCTCGTCGACCTCGCCACGGTTCTCGACACCGGCAACCCCGGGATACGACAAGCCCTAGCCGACGGGCACCTCAGCCTCGACCAGGCCCGCGTCATCACCGACACCGCCGCCACCGTCCAGGCCACCGCCGGCACGCAGGCCGCCGACAAGGCCGTCAGCCTGCTCACCGACTGGGCCAGCCAGTTCGACCCCACCCACCTGCGCAAACTCGGCACCCGCATCCTCGACCACGTCGCCCCTGACATCGCCGACGCCGCCGCTCAAGCCGCCCTCGACGCCGAAGCACGCCGCGCCGCCCGCGACCGGCACCTCACCCTGTCCGAGCAGACCGACGGCCGACTGCGACTCACCGGCACCCTCGACACCGAAACCGCCGGCCTGCTCCGCGCCGCCATCGACCCACTGACCGCCCCGTCCGGACCAGACGACTCCCGGTCCCCCGGGCAACGCCGCCACGACGCCCTCGCCGAGGTGTGCCGACTCGCCCTCCGAACCGGCGAACTGCCCGACAGCGGCGGCGATTCCGCTCAGCTCGTCGTCACCACCACCTACGACGCGCTGACTCGACAGCTGAGCAGTGGCACCCTCGACACCGGCCTCAGCCTTAGCCCGGAAACGGTGCGCCGACTCGCCTGCGACGCCACCATCCTGCCCACCGTCCTCGGCGGCACCGGCCAGATCCTCGACGTCGGGCGACAACGCCGCCTCATCACCGGGCCACTGCGCCGCGCCCTCGTACTCCGCGACCGCGGCTGCGCGTTCCCCGGCTGCGACCGACCACCGCGCTGGTGCCACGCCCACCACATCCACCATTGGGCCGACGGCGGCCCAACCAGCCTCAGCAACGCCGTCCTCCTCTGCGGCCACCACCACCGACACCTGCACCACAGCGACTGGACCGTCCAACTCGGCCGCGACGGCCACCCCGAATTCGTGCCACCCGCCTGGCTCGACCCCGAACAACTCCCCCGCCGCAACCACTACCACAGACGAACATAGCGGCAGGCAGCCGAGACGATCACCACCTGTCGGGTCGACACCGTCGCCCACCCCACACCGCCTAAGCCATCCTAGGAGGCTGGTTGGCCAGGCACCCACCGCGAAGGCCGAAGCGTTGAGCGGCACGTCTTGGGCGCATGCCGGCCGGGTCGCGATAAGAGCTGCTCGCAGCGACCCACAGCAGCTCACGACGGCCTGCGCCGGGCCGACCAACCTCCCCGCGCCAGTGCTTCACGGACGCGACTCGTCGTCGTTGAGCGCGGTACCGCATGCCGTCGACGGCATCGATGCGGTCCTTGGCTACGAGCACCGTGAACAACCCGTAGGTACAGCCTCGCGTGGCGACTTGACCTCAAGCTCGGGTGAGGTCCTAGCCTCCGGTATCGGAGGTTACGCATGAGCATGGAAGTTACCGCGTGGATGTCCCTGCACCACGCGATGAACGCGCAGGATGAGCGGCCGCTGTCCCGCGACACCTTGAAGCGGATCGCGAAGTTCGCGCGGCCGCACCGGGCCCTGATCGTCAGGTTCCTGTTGTTGAGTGTGGTGACGGCGGTCCTCACGGTGGCGGCGCCCGTACTCGCCGGTCGGGTGGTCGACGCGATCGTCGACGGCGCCGACAGCGGCGTGGTGATCCGGCTGGCCGTACTGATCGCCGTGATCGCCCTCGCCGAGGCCGGGCTGGGTCTGGTGACGCGATTTCTCTCCGCCAGCATCGGTGAGGGGCTCATCGTCCAACTGCGGACGGCTGTCTTCGACCACGTTCAGCGCATGCCGGTGGCGTTCTTCACACGGACCCGCACGGGTGCACTGGTCAGCCGCCTGAACAACGACGTGATCGGCGCGCAGCGGGCCTTCAGCGACACCCTGTCGAGTGTGGTCGGCAACGCCGTCACGCTGATGCTGACGTTGGCCGTGATGCTCACCTTCTCCTGGCAGATCACGCTGCTGGCGCTCGTCCTGCTGCCCATTTTCGTTCTCCCGGCTCGCCGGATGGGTTCGAGGCTCGCTCAGTTGCAGCGTGAAGCGGCCGAGCACAACGCGGCCATGAGCACCAGGATGACGGAACGTTTCTCCGCACCCGGCGCCACGCTGGTCAAGCTGTACGGGCGGCCCGCCGAGGAGTCCGCCGAGTTCGCGGCGCGGGCACGTCGGGTCCGGGACATCGGCATCCGCGCCGCGATGCTCCAGTGGGTCTTCATCACCGCGCTCACCGTCGTCGGCTCGCTGGCACTGGCCCTGGTCTACGGGCTGGGTGGTCTCTACGCCCTACGGGGCAGCCTCGACGCCGGGACGGTGGTCGCCCTCGCGCTGCTCCTGTCGCGGCTCTACGCACCGTTGACCTCACTGGCCAGTGCTCGGGTCGAGGTGATGAGCGCGCTGGTGAGCTTCGAGCGGGTGTTCGAGGTCCTCGACCTCAAGCCGCTGATCCTCGACAGGTCCGACGCCCGGCCCCTTCCGGAAGGGCCGGTCGCGGTCGAGTTCGACGGGGTCAGGTTCGGCTACCCGTCGGCGGACAAGGTGTCGCTCGCGTCCCTGGAAGACGTGGCGAAGCTCGACACCCGCGGCGGCGAGGAGGTGCTGCACGGGGTGTCGTTCCGCGCCGAGGCGGGGCAGATGGTGGCGCTCGTCGGCTCCTCCGGGGCGGGCAAGTCGACGATCGCGCAGCTCGTGCCTCGCCTGTACGACGTCGAGGACGGCGCGGTGAAGTTGGCCGAGGTCGACGTACGTGAGCTGTCGGCCGAGTCGATCCGGACGGCGTTGGGCGTGGTGACCCAGGACGGACACCTCTTCCACGAGAGCATCCGCGCCAACCTGGCGTTCGCCCAGCCGGACGCGACCGAGGACGAGATGTGGGAGGTGCTCCGGCGGGCCCGCCTCGACGACCTGATCCGCTCACTTCCCGATGGGCTGGACACCGTCGTCGGCGAGCGTGGATACCGCCTGTCCGGCGGGGAACGGCAACGACTCACCATCGCGCGACTGCTGCTGGCTCGTCCGCGCGTGGTCATCCTCGACGAAGCCACCGCGCATCTCGACTCCACCTCGGAGGCGGCGGTTCAGGATGCCCTCGCCGAGGCGCTGACCGGCCGGACGAGCGTGGTCATCGCGCACCGGCTCTCCACCATTCGGGCGGCCGACCAGATCCTCGTCGTGGAGGCGGGACGCATCGTCGAACGCGGGCGACACAGTGATCTGCTCGCGGCTGGTGGCCGCTACCACGAGTTGTACCGCACCCAGTTCGCCCAGGACCAGCCGACGGTCCAGGAGCAACGCGTCGCCATATGACGCACGCGGTGGTCGGTCCGCCCACGAGGGACAGTCCGACCACCGCGTAACAGCGCGCCGCCGCTCACCTCATGGAAGCACCCGGGGTGAGCGGCGACCGCTGTCAGTCGTCGTCGTTGTCGTCGTCGTCCTTGTCGTCCTTGTCGTCGGCGTCGTCGGCGTCGTTGTCATCGTCGTCGACCGGCTCCTGCTCGGCCTTGACCACCGAGCCGTTGTCCCGGTCGACGTCCACCTCGTGCTCGGTGTCGCCGGCGACGATCTCGACGCTCCACACCGGTCGGCCGTTCTCCTGCTCGGCTTCGACCTCGACGATCTGACCCCCACCGGCCTTGGCGAGCGCGATCTCACCGGCGCGCTTCTCGTCGACCGCGCTGCCCGCGGGCGCGCTGCCGGTCGACGGCGTACCGGACGGCGTTCCGCTCGACGGCGTACCCGATGGGGTGCCGGCCGACGGCGAACCGGTGACCACCGGCGCGTCGGTGGCCGTCGGCGCGACGGTTGCCGCGGCGAGTGCCGTGCCGCCGGTCCGCGAGTCGTTCGCGGCGTTGACGCCGAGCGCGACCCCGGCCACCGCCAGCACCGCCGACCCGCCGACCGACGCCAGAAGCAGATTGGTGCGCTTCATCGTGGTGTCCACCTTTCCTCGGTTGTCGACTTCGAGGATCGGCCAGATCGGGATAGCACCGCGCTGTCCGGACGCTAAGGGCGGGTTAAGGCGGTCCAGGGGCGGGTCAGCCGCGCCGGTTGAGTTCCGCTTCCAGCCGTTGGACGAGCGTCTTGCGGTCCTTGCTGGCGCGCTCGTTACGCAGCGCGGTCCTGAGTTGTCGCGTGTCGAGGCCACGGACCAGCTTGGCCGCCTCCGCGACCGACATCTCCGTCATCCGTCCGGCCGTGGTGGCGTCCCGACGCGCCCGTTTGGCCGGCCCGGTGTTGGCGACGTACTGCTTGCCGGATCGGGACGCTTCGCGCTTCTTCGTGTCGGTCGCGCGCTTCTGGTTCTCCGACATCTCCTCCCAGGCCTTCTTGGGCAGGTAGCGACTCGTCGTGGCGCCCTTGCGCGCACGGGTGTCGCCCTCCTTCGTCTGCCATTTCTCGTTGCCCCAGCGCTGGAGGGACTTCTGCCGCTCGTCCTTTTCGCCCAGGAATCCGCCGCCGCGCTTCTTGTACTCCTGAGTGACCAGCTGCGACTTGCGCGCCGACCACTGCCCCGGCCGGCCGCCCTTGTCGGAAGCTTTGACCTCTTCCTTGATCTGCTCTCTGAGCTCGGGTTTCGTATACCGCGCCATGACTGGCAGCTACCCGGCACCGCAGCGGCTATGCGTCCCGCGGCGACGTCGGAGGCCCGAGCCGGAGCAGCACCTGCGCACCGCCCTGCGGGCCGGCCCGCACCTCCAGTCGACCGCCGGCGGCCTGCGCGGCGCGCCGGGCGATGTCCAGGCCGAGGCCGGTGGACCCGGCCGCGCTGGCGCCCCGCCGGATCGCCCCGGCGGGCATGCCCGGGCCCTCGTCGGCGACCGTGAGGACCACCTCGCCCGCCTCGCCCGCCTCACGGGCGAGCCGGACGGCGAACGGCGTCCCGTCGGGGGTGTGCGCGAAGACGTTGCCGAGCAGGGCGTCCACGGCCGCCGTCAGGTTGTCGGCGGCCACACCGACGGGAAGAGGGCCGGGCGTCAGGTCGAGGGTGACGGCCCGGCCGGTGTCCTCGGCCAGCACCGACCAGAACGCGACCCGGTCGGCGACGATCGCCGCCGCGTCCGAGGAGGCCGGCTGCGCCGGTGCGTGCCGCCACCGGGCCTGCCGGATCAGCCCGGTGACCGCGCGTTCGAGCCCGTCGGCGGCGGCCGTGATCCGGGCGGCGTCGTCCGGGTCACGCAACGACTCGGCCTCCAGCCGCAACGCCGTCAGCGGAGTACGCAGCTGGTGGGACAGGTCGGCGACCTGCTCGCGCTCCTGCACCAGCAGCACCTGGATCCGGGTGGCGAGATGGTTGAGCGCGCCGGCCACCTCACGCAGCTCGGGCGGGCCGGCCGGCGTGACCCGGGCGTCCAGCTCGGCGTTGGCCAGCCGGTGTGAGACGGCCGAGAGGTCGCTGATCGGCCGGACCAGGGTGCGCGCCAGCCGGTCGGCGACCAGCAGCCCGATCAACACGAGGATCACGCCGAGCAGCGCCAGCACCAGCCAGGCGCGGGTGACCCCGGCGGTCAGCTCGTGCTGCGGCACCGCGATCCGAATCACCCCGGTGCCGTCCGCCCGACCCTGCACGGCGATGACGACCTCCCGGCCAGCCGCCGACTCGCCGGTGAGGCTCTGTCCGCGCGCGGCGAGGGCCACCGCTGGCGTACGCGGTGTCTGGGCGCCGAGCACCGTGCCGTCGGGCAGGAAGACGCTCACCGGTCGACCGGACTCCGCGGCGAGTTGCTCGACGGTGAGCCGGATGGTCGCCGCGTCGGCGGTGCCGACCACCGGCACCAGGCTCTGCGCGTCGGCGGTGGCCCGAACGGTGGCCCGGTCCTCGGCGACGGTGCGGACCAGCAGCGCCAACGGCACCAGGAACGCGATGAGGGTGAGGACGCTGACCGCGGCGACCAGCAGCGCGAGACGCGCTCTCACGGCTGCGCCGCCGGGGCTTCGAGACGCACCCCGACACCACGCACGGTGTGCAGGTAGCGGGGCTGTTGGGCGTTCTCCCCCAACTTGCGACGCAACCAGGACAGGTGCACGTCGACGGTCTTGTCGGCACCGCCGTACGGGATCTGCCACACCTCCGTGAGCAGCTCACGTTTGGTGACCACCTGGCCCGGTCGGCCGGCGAGGTGGTGCAGCAGGTCGAACTCGCGGGGCGTCAGCTCGACCGCCACCCCGTCCAGGGTCACCTGCCGGGCCCGGGGGTCGACGCGGAGCCCGCCGACGACGAGCGCCGGGACCTGCCCGTCGGCGCCGGCGGGGCCACGCCGCAGTACCGCCCGGACGCGGGCGTCGAGCTGCGCCGCGGTGAACGGTTTGACCACGTAGTCGTCGGCGCCCGCGTCGAGCACCCGGACGATCTCGGTCTCGTCGTCACGCGCCGTGGCCACGATGACGGGCACCGAGCTGACCGCGCGCAGCATCCGCAGCAGCTCGCGGCCGTCCAGGTCGGGCAGGCCCAGGTCGAGCACGACGAGGTCGGGTCGGTCCTCCAGCGCGTCGCGGAGCCCGGCCATCGCGGTCGAGGCCGCCGCCACCGCGTGGCCGCGTTCGCGCAGGGCCCGGATCAACGGGGTACGGATCGTCAGGTCGTCCTCGATGAGCAACAGGCGGGCCACAGCTGGCAGGCTAACCGCTGCGGCTGGCAGCGCGGCGCACGTTAACCACGCCTTAGCGTTCGGATGTGCAAACGACAAGGACGGATCGGGGATAGTCAGGAGATGGGCCGTCGTTCGATCCTCGTCGCCACCGGTTGGGTGGCCACCGCCGCCATCGCCACAGTGATCGGCCTGGGCGCGATCCGGTTGGTGGGCGAGAGCCTCACCGGCACCCCGGGCGGGGTGCGCAGCGAGGCCGAGATCGAGCGGGCGCTCGCCGCACCGGAGCCGGCACCCACCACGAGCACCACCTCGGCCGCGCCGGGCACCACAGGCACCGCACCGAGCGCCAGCTCCGGGGTCCGCCGGGGGTTCGCCACCGACGGCGGCACGGCCGTCGCCGAGTGCGGCGTCGGCGGCGTACGCCTCGTCTCCTGGGCACCCGCGCAGGGTTACCGGGTCCGCGACGTGGACCGGGGCCCGGACGACGACGTCGAGGTCACGTTCCAGGGGGCGACCCGGGAGTACGAGTTGAAGGTGCGCTGCATCGGCTCGGAGCCAGTGGCCGTCGCCGACGACTAAGCCGCGCGCTGCTCAGAATCAGCGGCCCACCAGGGCGGACCACGCGCAGGGCGGCACCGTGATCACTTGATGAGGAGTAGTTGTCAGGGGGCCACCGGAGCTACTGGGCATCACGTGATCGAGGCGAGTCCGCCCCCACCGCCCGATCGGGGGTGGGGGCGGACTCAGGTGGTGGTTCAGCTGGCGTACGCCTCCAACTCCCAGAGCGAGTGGCCATATCCGGTGCCCCGGGCAGTGCCGTTGATCCGCAGGTAGCGGCCGTTGGCGCCGAGGGCGGTGTGCTCGTCCACGCCGCCGTCGGCCCCGGTCACCGTCTTCACTGTGGTCCAGGTGGTGCCGTCGTTCGAGGTCTGGATCTGGTACGCGCTGCTGTACGCCGCCTCCCAGCTCAGCTTGACCCGACCGATCGCGGTGGGACTGCCGAGGTCGACCCGAATCCACTGCGGGTCGGAGAACGTGCTCGACCAGCGGGTGGTGAGGCTGCCGTCGACGGCCTGGGCGCCGGACACGTCAGGCCCCTCGTTGCTGGACGTCGACGTGGGCTTGTTCAGCAGCAGGTTGCCGCCGGTCGGGCTTCCCGTGCCGCCGTACACCTCGAACTCGAACAGCGAGTAGCCCCAGGCGGTCCCCCGGGTCGTGCCGAGCAGCCGGACGTACCGGCCGGACCCGCTGAGCCCGGTCAGGTCGTCCACCCCGCCGTCACCACCGGTCACCGTACGGATCGTGGTGAAGTTGACTCCGTCCGGCGAGGTCTGGACCTGGTAGCCACTGCCGTACGCCGCCTCCCAGGTCAGCTTGACCCGGTTGATGGCGTACGTGGCGCCGAGGTCCACATCGATCCACTGTGGGTCACCGAAGGCGCTGCCCCACCGGGTGCCGGCCACGCCGTCGAACGCGTTGGCCGCGGTGAACGCGCCCTCGAAGCTGGACGCGCGCGCCGGCTTGCCCCGGGCCAGGTTGGCACCCGGCTCGGGATCCGGGTCGGGGTCCGGTCCGGGGCCGCCAGGGCTGGTGGAGAGGGTGAACTCGTCGATGTCGAAGTACGGGCCGGTGCCCTTGAAGACCAGGAACAGGGTCCGCGTGCCGGTCGGGGCGGTGACCCCACCGGTGACACTGGCGAAATTGGCGTACCCGCCGGTGGGCACCACGGTGGCCGAACCGACCAGCGGCCCGGTGGGCGAGTCGACCCGCAACTCCAACGTGCCGCCACCGCCGGCCGGTGCACCGACCCGGGCGCTGAACGACTGGACGCCGGTCAGGTTGTACGGGCGGAACGAGATCCAGTCGTTGTTGTCGACGTAGCCGACCGCCGCGCCGCCGTGCCCGGCTGCCCCGGCGACGATCTGGATGCCGGACGAGTCACCGAAGTGCTCGGCCTGGCGTACCCGAGGTTGCAGCACCGCCTGGGTGTGCGTGGTCAGCGCCGGCTGGCCGCCCCCACCCAGGTCGGTGTACTCGGCGTCGATGATGCCGAAGATGTTCGCCGCCGAGTCGTGCTCGCCGTCGGCCGAGGTCTGGATGACCCCGGTGCAGCCCTGCACACTGCCGAGCTGGTGGCCGTGCGAGTCGTGGCCGAGGACGTAGTTCACCTTGACCCGGGCGCAGTTGATCGCGCCGTCCTGGGCGTCGGTGACGGTGACGGAGAACGGCACCGCGTCCCCGAAATTGAAGGTCTGCCCGTTCAACGGGGTGTTGACGGTGACCACCGGTGCGCTGTTGCCGACCGTGACGACCACGCTCGCGGTGGCCGTCTTGCCGGTGGTGTCCCGGACCGTCAGCGTCGGGCTGCGGGTCCCGTTGGTGGTGTACGTGAAGCTCGGGTTCGCCGCTGTCGAGTCGGTGGTGCCGTTGTTGTCGAAGTCCCAGGCGTAGGTGAACGGGTCACCGTCCGGGTCGAGGGTGCCGGCCGAGGAGAAGGCCACTGTCAGCGGCGCGTTGCCACTGGTCGGCGTAGCGGACACCTTGGCGATGGGTGCTCTGCCCTCGCGGGCGTACTCGATGCGGTAGAGCGCCGAGTTGGCGTCGCCGTTGAACCAGCCGGTGCCGTAGTCAAGCACGTAGAGCGCGCCGTCCGGGCCGAACTCCATGTCCATGACCTGGGTGCCGGTCCACGGGAACGGGTTGATCTTCAGTGGTTGGCCGGACGCGTCGAGCTTGATGTTCTTGATCCAGCGGCGACCGAACTCACCGGCGAAGTAGGTCCCGTCGTAGTACTCGGGGAACGCCACGGGCGAGGTGTTGTTCGGGTCGTACCGGTAGACCGGCCCGCCCATCGGCGACAGGCCACCGCCGGTGAACTCCGGCGGCGAGCCGGAGCCGCCGTACGGCAACCAGGCCGAGACGGCCGGCGGCAGCTGGGTGATGCCGGTGTTGTTTGGCGAGTTGTTCACCGGCCCACCGGCGCAGTTGAACTTCGCCCCGGACGGCCCGGACGGGAAGGTGTAGTCGTTGTAGGCGTCGTTGCGGGCGGTGCAGTACGGCCAGCCGTAGAAGCCGGGCCGGTCGATGCGGGCGAACTCGACGTTGCCCGCCGGCCCCCGGTTCGGGTCGGCGGTGCCCGCGTCGGGGCCGTAGTCGCCGAGGTAGACGATGCCGGTGGCCTTGTCCACGCTCATCCGGAAGGGGTTGCGGAAGCCCATCGCGTAGACCTCCGGGCGGGTCCGCGCGGTGCCCGGGGCGAACATGTTGCCGGCCGGGATGGTGTAGCCGCCGGCCGCGCTCGGCTTGATCCGGAGGACCTTGCCGCGCAGGTCGTTGCTGTTCGCCGAGGTGCGCTGCGCGTCGAAGGCCGGGTTACGCCCGGCCCGCTCGTCGATCGGGGTGAAGCCGGCCGAGTCGAACGGGTTGGTGTCGTCACCGGTGGACAGGTAGAGGTTGCCGGCCGCGTCGAAGTCCATGTCACCGCCGACGTGGCAGCACATGCCCCGGCTGGTCGGCACGTTCAGGATCAACGTCTCGCTGGCCAGGTTGATGGTGTTGTCCGCGTTGACTGTGAACCGGGCCAGCCGGTTGACGCCCTCCCAGACGGCGAAGTCGGCCGGGGTGCCGGTGGCCGGCGCACCGCCACCGGGGGTGCTCAGTGGTGGCGCGAAGTACGCGTACACCCAGCGGTTGGTGGCGAAGTTCGGGTCGGCCTTGATGCCCTGCAAACCCTCCTCGTCGCCGGTGTAGACCGGCAGGGTTGCGGCGATCTTGGTGTTGCCGGCGGCGTCGGTGTGCCGGATCACGCCGTTGCGCGAGGTGTGCAGCACGCCCCGGTCCGGCAGGACGGTGAGGCTCATCGGCTCACCGGTCTCGGCCGCGCCCTTGGCCAGCTCCACCTGCTGGAAGCTGCTGGTGACGGTGGGGCCACAGTCGGCGTCGACAGCGCCGGCGGCCGTCCGGATGCCGCCGAGCAGGTGCTGACGGAAGTTCGCCTCGGTGTACGACGCGTCGGTGTGCCCCAGGCCCGTGTACCAGGCTCGGCCGCCGGAGTAGTTCTGGCACCAGGAGATCGGGTGGTCGGCGCCCATGCTCCCGCCGGTGTAGGTGCTCTCGTCCAGGGTGGCCAGCACGTGCGCGTTGCCGCGGGGGTTGGTGCGGTAGTTGTACAACTCGTCGAACCGGTTCCACCGCTGCGGCAGTGTCGCGGTGGACGGGTGCACCTGGTCGGCGACCTTCACTGTGACGTTCTGCTCGGCCGGGTGCGAGGCGAAGTACGCCCCGACCAGTCCGCCGTACCAGGGCCAGTCGTACTCGGTGTCGGAGGCGGAGTGCACGCCCACGTACCCGCCGCCGCCGGTGATGTAACGCTCGAACGCGGCCTGCTGGGCGGCGTTGAGCACGTCGCCGGTGGTGGAGAGCCAGATCACCGCGGCGAACCGGTCCAGGTTGGCGTCGGTGAACTGGGCGGCGTCCTCGGTGGCCTCGACGGTGAAGCCGTTGGCCGCACCGAGTTGCTGGATCGCGGCGATGCCGGGGGTGATGGAGCCGTGCCGGAACCCGGCGGTCTTGCTGAAGATCAGCACGGTGAACGGTGCGGCGCTGGCCGTGGGTGGCGAGGCGACGATGCCGCCCGCCACGAGGATCGTGCTCAGCGCGAGGCCGAGCCACGATCTCAGGGATCTGCGCACAGTGGGGTCCTTTCGCGGTGCGAGGGACGGCGTGCGCCGATCACGCCTGGCGGTGGTGGAACGAGACATGTGAATGCATCGTTGCGTTCGGATCACGGGCGCGTCAAGCACTCTCCCACCATCCGTGAGAGCGTTATCTCCGCAGGTCAGCGGCGACCGTGTGGAGTAAGATCGAATAACGGTTTTCGGGCCACCAACCACCGTTGTGCCAGCGGCGGTCGTCGGCGCTCAGCGCCCGCCTGCGGCCAGCTCGGCGATCATCCCCTCGCAACTGCGGACCACGACCTGAGCGCCGCGCCGCTGCGCCAGCGGAAGCAGAGGATCCTCCGCCCGGTCCCGCCACCGCCACTGTGCCTCGGAGGCGACCTCCCAGAGCTGCCGCACGTCGGCCTCATGCTCGACACCGAGCCGAGCCGCGAGGCCCACCCCGTCGCCGCCGACCAGCCGTTGCGCCTCAGCGGCCAACTCCGCGTCGAACCCCAGCCGGGTATTCCGCAGCGCCACCAGCAGGCGCAGCTCCCGGAACTCGTGCGCACCGGCGAGGATCTGCTCCACCGCACCGACCAGCTCGGTGGACCCCCGGGCGGGCTCGGCCCGCAGCAGCGCCTCCACCGCGGCCAGCGCGGCCCGCGCCTTCAGGGCGTCGCGGCGATCGATGAAACAACGCGTCACCGACTCGCGCAGCTCGGTGAGGCCGCTCCGCCGAATCAACTCCGCGGAGAGCTTCACCCGGCTGTCGAACCCGCTGCGCACCAGCGTGGCCGCCAGCCGGACACCGAAGACCCCGAACCGGCCCAGCAGCGCGGCGCGCACCTCGGTGTCCAGCCGTACCGGCAGCTCACCACGGAGGAAACGGTCGGCGGAGATGAGGTGCGCGTCCAGTTCGGCCCGGGGCACCTGAGCCAGGGTCGCGAGCGCGGCGAAATCCGATTCACCGAGCATCCGGCCGGCCAGGCCGATCATGCCGCTGCACGCCACGACGTTGACACTGAGCGCGTTCACCCTCGGGTCGCGGTAGTGCCGACGAGCGAGCTGGCGGGCCGTGAGCAGACCGTCGATCCGGCCGCCGCCGGTCTCGTCCGCGCGGGACAACACCATGATCACGTTGACCGGAGCGGACTGTCCGACGGCACTGTCCCGTGCGGACTCCAGTACCCGCAGGTCACTGTCGCGACCGTCGCGGGTCAGGTACAACACCGCGTCCGAGTCGCGCAGCACCCGCTCCAACACCGGCGCCCGGCCCTGCTCGACGCCGCCGGTGACCGCCGGGGTGTCGATCAGCGTGATCTGGCGCAGCGCCCGCGTCGGCCACCGCACCACGATGTCCCGCACCTCCCCCGCACCCCAGCCCAGATCCACCCGCAGCCCGGTCGCCGACTTCACCACTGCCAACTCCTGCGGTGGCTGCCCGATTGGGTAGGCGGTGGCACGCGGCGCGGCACCGTCCTCGTACCAGGTGAAGGCCCCGTCCGCCCGCTCGACCGGCGCGACCTCCTCACCCATCAACGCGTTGAGCACCGTCGACTTACCCGATCGCCACGGGCCGACGATGGCGATCCGCAGCGGCTGCTCCAACCGGGCCACCTGTTGCCGAAGCTCAGCGACGGCCCGGGGATTGTCCTGGTACAGCTCGATGGCCTGGTGCAGCAACCCCCACGCCGCCTCGTCCAGGCGCACTCCCACCGTCATCCCTGCGGCTCCAGCAGCAGCGGAGCGGAACGGGCACCGGTCAACTGCTGAGCCTGCTCGTACACCGCCGCCAACCTGGTCATCTTCAAACGGATCTCGCGCTGCCGCTGCTCGCGCAGGGAGGCGTCGGTGTCGGCCTCCTGCTTCGCGCTGCGGAACGACTGCACGATGGCCTCCTGGAGTTCCTCGGTCAGCCCCGTGAAGTGGTCCCGCAGCATCCGCTGCACCTGCCGGGCGGCGTCGCGACAGTCTCGGATGATCCGGACGAAGAAGTCGTCGACATGCCGCTGGATGGCCGTCTTGACCGTCGCCTGGCGACGACGGAGCAACTGCTTGCTCTCGTCACGGATGCTCTTGCCGCCGAAGAGCGCCCCGATGCCGACCGAGACCGGATTGATCATCGGCATGCCTGCCAGCGTGGTCGCCAGACCGAACATCAGCATGCCGCCGTACGAGCCCTTCATGCCGGTGAACAGCTTCTGGCCGGTGGTGAACCGGTCGATCGTCGGCCGTTGCAGCTCGGGCAGTCGCTCGCCGATGTCGTCCGGCATCGTCATCGACCAGGGCGGCAGTACGTCGTATCCGTACCGGTCGAAGTTGGCGGCCACCCGCCGGGCGATCCAGTCACAGCGCTGGATCAGCCACTCGTGGTTCGCCTCCGCCGCCTCCACCAGGCTCCGCTCCAGCCAGTCCTGGAAGGTGTCCCAGGCGACCAGAGGGTCGGCGGTGTCGAACGCCTCGTCGACCGCGCGCAGGATCTGTCGGGTCCGGTCACGCAGGTCGTACTCAAGGTCGGCGAGCAGGTCGGTGATCTCGTCGGTCAACGTGTTCTGCCACCGGGTGGAGCACCGGCGCAGCTCGTCGACCTCGCGCTGCGCCGCGTGCAACCGGGAGATCGGCCCGGACTGCTCCTCGGCCTCCTGGGTCGCCAACTCGGCGCGCAGCGGCGCAGCCAACTGCTCGACCACCGTCCGGGCCACCGTCTGCACCGCCGCCCGGGCCAGGTGGTCGGCCTTGCCGGCTAGGTCGCGTTGCAGGCGGGCGATCAGCGCGGGGAAACCCGACTCGGCGTTGAGCCCACGGTCGTCGGCCGCGGCCGCGCGCAGTCGCAGCGCCGCCGAGACCGGGATCAGCGTCGCCGGAACGCCCGCCTCGGCCAGGTGCTGCCGGTTGCGCTCGGCGACCGTACGCCAGTCCGCGACCAGATCGGTCTTGCTCTGCACCACCACCACGTTCGGATGCGAACGCGTGATGTGCAGCAGCATGTTCAGCTCGGCGACCGACAACTCCCGAGTGGAGTCGGAGACCAGGAGCACGGTGTCCGCGCGGGCCGGCACGGCGACCGGAGCGGCGGCGCCGATGCCGGTGACCTCGTCGGTGCCGGGAGTGTCCACCAGCACCAGCCCGGCACCGAGCAGGGCACGGGGCAGTCCGATCTCGACGTACGCCGGGCCGCCGCCCGGCCGACGTCCGACCAGGCCGGCCACGCCCGCCGCGACCTGGTTGAGCGCCACCGGGGTCCGCTCGACGGCCACCGCGTCGGCGGTGCCGGTGGGGTGCCCCGGCGCTGGTGGGGGCGCCTGCGCCACCGCCGCGGTGGGGGCCTCGGCGTGCCGCACCACGGTCGGCAGGACTGTCGTCCGGCCGTCGCCGACCGGGCAGGCCGGAGCGTTGATGATCGCGTTGATCAGCTGACTCTTGCCCTGGTTCGGCTCACCGATGACCAGGACACGCAGCGTCGGGTCCAGCAGTTGCGCGCGCTTCTGCCGCACCGTCTGAAGTAGGTCACCGCGACCGTGTGCAGTGCACGTGCGAGCGATCTCGTCCAGCACGTCCAACCAGATCCCGGCCATCACCGCACCAAGTGTGCGGATTTCGGCTCAATTATCAAGAGGGACCGGATGTGGAACCGGGAAGGGCCGGATCGCCCGAGACGATCCGACCCTCCGCTCCGACCGGAGATCCGGGTCAGAGCAGACCGCCGGTGATACCCAGCAGCCCGTGATCGGACGAGGCGTGTGAGTCGCCGAGCACACCATCGGTGACCCCACCGGTCACGTCACCGACAGTGTCGGTGACACCGGGGAGGAGGCTGTCCACCTGGTGCGTCACGCCGCCCACCGTCGACGGCACGTCGAGCGGCGGGACCCCGCCGACGACACCGTCGCCGTGCCCGAGGCCCAGCCCGTTGAGGGTGTCGTCGACACCCAGCGAGCTGACGACCCCGCCGAGCTGACCGTGGGTGCCGGAGAGGACACCACCGGTCAGGTCGCCGCCGATCAGGTTCGAGTCAGTGACGCCGAGCAGACCGCTCGGGTCGCCGACGGTACCGGTCACGTCACCGAGCACCGGGTCCGCGATCGCGTCCACCGGCTGCACCACATCGGCGTCGAGGGTGTGCGCCACGTCGGAAACGCCGGCCAGGTCGGTGTCGAGGCCGGACGGGCCGACACCCAGACCGATGCCCGGCAGCACGGTGACCCCGGCGGCGGCGGTCGACGGGTCGACAGCGATGGCGCCGAGCACGCCGGCCTTGACGTCCACGCCGCTTGGCGAGCTGGTGACGCTGATCTGCTGCGCCACGCTCTGCAACTGACTCACCACGTCGGTGGTGTCGGTGAGCAGCGGGTCCAACCCGAGCTGCCCGACCGGCGAGGCCAACGGCGCGAGGCCCGCCCCCGGCGCGTAGTCGACGACCAGCGGCACGACGTCCTGCACGTCCGCGGCGGTGATGTCGGTGAGCCCGGCGCCCCGCAACGCGCCCTCGGGGTCGAGGTCGAAGGCCGACCGCGCGTCCGGGTTCGTCAGTAGGTCGAGCACGAAGTCGTGGAGCGTCTGCTGCGAGTCCATGTGCCGGTTCTCCTCGGATGTGGCATTGGCGGGTGTCGTACGTCGACAGTGACGACGCTATTGCGGGGGCCCGCCCCCGGGCATCGGGGCTGAGCCCGCATCCGGGCCGGTTGAACTAGGGGCACCGCCACCTCGTACGTTAGGGGGACAGGGGGAAACCGTCCCGGCGAGATTAGGGTCCCGACCAGGGACTGATCTCTGGTACGAACGTAGGAGCCCGCGGGGTTCGCCGGGGGTGGGTCGTCGGGCAGCCGACGCCATCGCCACCGACCGGCCGACTCACGGGGAGAGACAGAGACGATGCCGTACGTCCTGGGGATAGACATCGGAAGCAGCAACACGGCCGCCGCCGTCGCACGACGACGCGGCGCGACCTGGACCCGTCCCGAGGCCGTCCCGCTGAGCGCCGGCTCACCCCTCATGCCGTCGGTGTTGTGCCTGGAAGAGGACGGTTCGCTGCGCGTCGGCGAGCCGGTGACCGACGACGGCAGCCGCACCACCCGGGACTTCGTCCACCGGATCGGCGACGACGTGCCGGTGCTGCTCGGCGGCGAGCCGTGCGCGCCGCAGACGCTGACCGCCGAACTGGCGGCGTGGGTGGTGGAGCGGGTCCACGCCCTGGAGGCTGAGGCGGCCGAGGCGATCGTGCTCAGCCACCCCGCGGGGTGGCGCCCCTACCGGCGGGAGGTGCTGCACCGGGCCCTGTCGGACCTCGGCCTACGACACGTGACGTTGCTACCCCGCACGGTCACCGTCGCCGAGAGCCACGCCGCTCGCGGGTTCGCGGGCAGCACGGCCGTCGTCTACGCCCTGGGGGGCAACAGTTTCGAGGCGGCTCTGGTGCGCCGCACCCCGCGCGGCACGTACGAGACGTTCGGCACCCCGCAGGGTCTCGACTCGATCGGCGGCGCCGACTTCGACGAGGCGCTCGCCGAGCATGCTCGTACCGTGCTGGCCCGGGAGTTGGCCGCGACCGGACGTCGCGGGGCCCAGGCCGCGCTGCGCGGGCTGCGCGCGGAGTGTGACCGGGTCAAGCGGGTGCTGACCGTCGACCTCACCGCCGACGTGGTGCTGACCCTGCCGAGCGGCCCGGCGCGGGTGCCGGTGACCCGGGCACAGTTCGAGGCCATGATCCGCCCGACGGTGCAGGCCACCGTCGACCTCCTGCTCCGGGCCGTGCGCAGCGCCGACCTGACTCCGGCGCAGCTCGACGGCGTCCTGCTGGCCGGCGGCTCCACCCGGGTCCCGCTCGTGACCGAACTGATCGGCGCGGCCCTCCCGGTGCCCGTCGAGGTGGAGCCGGACGCACAGTTGACCGCCGCCACCGGAGCGGCGATGGCCGCCTGTCAGGTGGTGTCACCACGCCCCCGCCAGCCACCGCCGGCCCGCGTTCCGGCCCCGGTCAGCGGTGCCGGGCGGGCCACCATCCCGGCACCACGCCGAGCCCATCACACCGTTCCGGGCGAACCGCCACCGCGGCCTCCGGTCCGGGTCCTCCCACTGGAACTGCCGAAGCCGTCCCGCCTGGCGCTGGCCCGCGGTCGTGGACGCGAAGGATAACCCCGATGATCATGAATGACCTCGCCGCACCAGGGTTGACAGTGGACAAGGGGTTGCAGGCGCTACTGGACACTGTCGCGCAGGACCCGACCGGCCCGCTCGCCGTCGGCGTCGCCGGCCCGGCCGGTCACGGAAAGACCGCGCTTCTCGCCGAGTTGGAGCGCATTCACCAGCGCGCCGGCATCGCCGTCCGCACGGCCGCCCCGGAGCCGGATGAGCCGGTCGACCCCGACACGGTCGTGCTGGTCGACGACGCGCACCTGCTCGACGACGCGCGGACCGAAGCGCTGCTGCGTCTGGTCGCCGGCCGGCGACACCGGTTGGTGGTGGCCCACCGCCCGTGGCCCCGGTCAGCGGCGTTCAGTGAGCTGGTCGACGCCCTGCGACGCGACGGGCAGGCGGTGCTGCTCACGCCGTTCACCCGGGAGCAGACCGCCGCCCATCTCGCCGCCACACCCGAGCTGGGCCGCCCCGCCGACCTGGTCGACTTCGTCCACACGCAGACCGCCGGCGTACCCCGGGACGTGGAACGGCTGGCCCGCGGCCTGGCCGGCGCGGAGACCCGGACCGGCGCGATGGTCGACCCACCACGGTCCGTCATCCTCGAATTCGGGCCGGACCTGGACGTCCAGCCCACCGCGGTACGACGACTGCTCCTCGCTGTCGCGGCCGGCGGGGCGCTACCGGTGAGCATGCTCGGCGCGCTGCTGGGCCGGGACCCGGCCGGAGTGGACGAACTGATCGCCACGGCCAGGGCTGCCGGGCTGCTCGGCGCGGACGGCCGGCTCGCACCGATCGTCAGGCGGGCCGTCGCGACACTCAGCCCCACCACCGAACGGACAGCGGTATGGCGTCGGCTCACCGAGTTGCAACTCGCTCGGGGTGGCGCGGTACTGCCGCTGGTCCGCTCCCTGCTCGCGGTCGGCGCGCTCGGCGACTGCCCGGCCGCGACCCTGGCCGCCGCGGCGGACGAGGCTCTGGCCGACGAGCCGGCGTTCGCCGCCGAGCTGTTCGCGGCGGCCACGGCGGCCGGGCTGCCACCCAACGCGCGGCAGGCGCTCGCCGCCGCGCTCGCCGGTGACCTCGACGACGCGCTTCGGCTGGCGGACCGACTCCTGGCCACTGCCGCTCCCCCGGAGCGCTCCGAGGCGGCCGTGGTCGCCGCCACCGCCCTGGCCCACCGTGGTCACGTCGGTCGCAGCGTCGAGCTGTTCCGGTGGTCGGGCACCGCCTCGGCGGCGGCGTTCGCCATCGTCGGCGGGCTGGCCACCGGCGACCCGGCCGCCACCACCGAGGCACCGGCGGGCGACCCGGCGGGCGAACCCCCGACCCTGCACGCGAGCGCCGCCCGACTGATGGCCAACGGTGTACGCGAGAGCGTGACCGGCCCGCCGACCGCCGCGCTCTCCGCGCTCGTGCAGGCCGCCGCGCTGCTGGAGCCGGACGGCCGGGCGGCGTTGCTGCCGGACAGCCCGGCGGCCCTCGCCGCGTTGACCGCGGTGCACTGCGGTGAGCTGGAGATCGCCGAGCGGGTGCTGCACCGCGCCCTGGCCGCCGGAGTCGGCGGCCCGCTGATGGCCCGCCGCCACCGGCTGTTGCAGGCCTGGATCCTGATGGTCCGTGGCGAGATCCACACCGCCGGCGAGCACCTCGCCACTGTGACGCTCGACGGGCGGCCACTGGAGTCACGCGACCAGCTCTTCGCCGCCGCGATTCGGATGGGCATCGGCCGGCGCAACAGTGACCTCGGGGCGCTCAAGCGGGGTTGGGGGCAGGCGCTGGAGGCCGTGGTGCGGCACCCCGTCGACCTGTTCACACTGCTGCCGTTGGGTGAGCTGGCCATCGCGGGCGCGCGGCTGGGTGACCTGGCCCGGCTGGAGCCGCACCTGCATCAGGGGCGTGCGCTGCTCGACCGCCTCGGCGACCCACCACTGTGGAGTGTGCCGCTGCACTGGTGCGGGCTGCACGCCGCCATCCTGACCGGCGAGCCGACGATCGCCGACGAACACGTCGCGGCGTTGCTCGCCGCCGCTGGCCACAGCCGGTACGCGGCCGTTGTCGCCGCCGCCGCGGAGAGCTGGGTGGAGGTGCTCCGAGGGGTCGTCGACCCGACCCGGGTGGAGGCCGCCGCCCGAGGACTTCACGACACCGGGTTGTGCTGGGACGGCGCCCGCCTCGCCGGGCAGGCCGCCATCCGCACCGCGGACCGACGGGCGATGACCACCCTGCTGGAGTGCGCCCGAGCGTTGCAGGGGCGGCCTTCCGGTGGGCAGAGCGGGCAGACACCGACGACCGGTGCGAGCACGGCACGGGTCGCCGGCCCCACCCAGCACGGTCTCAGCGACCGCGAGTACGAGGTCGCCGAGCTGGTGCTGGCCGGACTGACCTACCGGGAGATCGGCGATCGGCTCTTCATCTCGGCCAAGACCGTCGAACACCACGTGGCGCGGATGCGCAACCGGCTCAACTGCGCCAACCGCACCGAACTGCTGGCGCTGCTGCGCACCCTCGTCGCCGACCGGGCCAGCGACACCGCCGGGCAACCGTGGCCGCAGCGGGCGACCCGATGACCCGCAACGACGTTCGGCTGATCCGGACCAGGCTGGCCGTGCTGGCCGCCGTGCTGATCACGCTCTGGTCGTACGCGGCCTACGTGTCCAGCCAGGACGCGGTCGACCTGGTGCGCGTCCGGGCGTTGGCGGACACGCTGGGCCAGCCCATCGACCGCCTGATTCTGAGCCTGCAGACGGAACGCCGGATCACCGCCGAGACGATCGCCGGGGCGGGGCAGACGACCCCCGCGCTGGTCGGGGCCCGCGAAGGCACCGACCGGGCCGCCGCCGAGATCCGCGAGTTCACCAAGGGCCGCGACCTCCGGTTGCTCAGCGCCGGCACGGTCCGCGACCGGGCCGGCGAGCTGGTCCGGCGGCTCGACGGCCTGGGCACGACCCGAGCCCAGGTGGACACCGGCCGGCTCGACCAGGGCGCGGCAGTCGACGGGTACGACGAGGTCATCGACGTCGCCTTCCGGGTGTACGGCCCGGAGTGGGGCGCGTACGAGAGCGGGTTGGCCGCCGACACCCGCGCGGTGATCGCGCTGGCCCGTGCCCGGGAGTTGCTCGCCCGGGAGGACACAGTGGTCAGCGCGGCCCTGACCGGCGCACGGCTCGACGCCGACGAGCGGCGCCGGCTGACCGCACTGGTCAGCATCCAGCGGTACGCGCGCACCGAGGCCGCGGCCGGGCTTCCGCAAGACGGCCAGGACGAGCATCAGCGCCTCGCGGCCGGCCCCGAGTTCGCGGCTCTGCTCGCCCTGGAGGACCGGCTGCTGCTCCAGTCGGGCACTGCCAACGCCCTGACCGGTCTCACCATCCAGGGCTGGCGGGCCGCGGCGGACGCCGCCCTCGGCGCGTTGCAGACACTGGTGACGGACACCGCCCGCAGCAGCGTCGAGCGGGCCACCCCCGGTGCCGCAGTGCTCATCGCGCGTACCGGAGCCGTCGTGGGGCTCGGCCTCATCGTCGTGCTCGTGCTCCTGCTGAGCTGGGCGGGCACCGTCCGACGCCTGACCGACGAGCTGACCACTACCGACGCCGACCTTCCGGCTCCGGTGCCGGACACGCCGGCATCAGCCCAGGAACCGGCGACGCCTAGGGGTGACGCCGAGCGGGAGCTGTTCCTGGAGCTGACCCGACGCAACCAGGTCCTGCTGCGCGACCAGCTCACAGTGCTGGACGGGATGCAACGTCGGGAACGGTCCACCGAGGAGACCGGCGAACTGTTCCAACTCGACCACCTCACCACCCGGGTCCGACGCAACGTGGAGAAACTGATCACACTGGCCGGCGCGACACCCGCCCGCCGCTGGCGACGCCCGGTGCCACTGCTCGACGTGGCGCGCGGCGCGGTCGCCGAGGTCCCGGACTACCACCGGGTCCTGATCGCGCCGCACTGGCCGTGGTCGCTCGCGGGGCCGGCCGTCACGGACGTCATCCACCTGCTGGCGGAGCTGATCGAGAACGCCCTGGCCTTCTCCGGGGCGGACACCACAGTCCGGGTCAGCGGCGAACAGCGACCGCAGGGGTGTGCCGTCCTCGTCGTCGACGACGGGCCCGGCCTGGACGCCGCCGCGCTGGCCGAGGCGAACCACCTGCTCGGCAATCCCCCACCGGACGGCCCGCCCGCGGGCCTCGCCGGCTGGTACGCCGTCGCCGTACTGGCCGGCCGCTGCGGCGCCCACGTCTCGCTACGCCCCAGCCGGCGCGGCGGGACGGCCGCCATCGTGCTCCTACCCTCCCGGCTGATCACGGTCACCGACACCGGCCGCGTACCGACAGACGCACCACCCGACAGCCCGTACCCACCGGCCCGCACCGGCGCCGACCTGACCGACCCCAACGGCAACGGCGCGCTGCCGACGCGGGTCCGCCACCCCGGGCCGATCGGCCCGGAACACGGCAGGACCAGCCTCGACACGATTGAGTTGCCAGTCGCCAGAACAGCAAGGAGACAACAATGACGTCTGCAGTGGTCACCGAGGACGGCCTGACCGACGCCCTGAACGACCTGGTCGACCGGGTGCACGGTGCGGAGTTCGCCGTGGTTCTCTCACCGGACGGGCTGCCGCTCGGCGGCTCGCGGCGGGTGGGGGCGAAGCTGGCCGAGCAGATCTCCGGCGTGGTCGCCGGACTGATCGCGTTGGGGCTGGCCGCCACCCGGACCTGTGACGCGGGTCGGCTGCGCCAGGTCGTGGTGCAGATGTCGCGAGCGTTCCTGTTCATCGCCACCATCCCGAACGGGACCATCCTCACCGTGCGGATCGCCGGTGACGACGTCGAGGTCGGTGACATGGCGTACGAGGTGGCGCTCTTCGTGGGGCAGGCCGAGCAGCACCTGCCGATCACCCTGGGCCCGGCCTCCTCGGTGACGATCGGGGACACTGGTGCACACCAGCGGCGCCACTGACGAGGCGTGGTACGACGACGACGCGGGCCCTGTCGCCCGGCCCTACACGATGACCGGGGGGCGCACCGCGCCCGCACGCGGCCAGTTCGACCTGATCTCGCTGGTCGTCGCCCGAAGGGGGGTCACGCCTCCCACACCGCTCTTCCCCGAACAGGCGCGGATCGTCGAGCTGTGTCACCATCCAGTGTCGGTGGCCGAGGTGGGCGCCGAGTTGGATCTTCCGCTGGGGACGGTCCGGGTGCTGCTCGGTGACCTGCTCGCGGCCGGGCTGATCGAGACGCACGAACCGCCGATGCTGTCGGAGCTGCCGACCGAGGACCTGCTCGAGGCGATACTCGTCGGGCTTCGCGGGTTGTGACCGGGCAGCTGACACCCGCGACCCGGGCGGATCGTGGGCGCGCACCTGGCGACGAACTGAAGGAGAGACTGGCAGTGCCGGCAACACCACCCCAGCCACGCCGTACCGTGGCGATCATCCTGCTGGATCGGGTCGTGGCCATCGTCACGGCCGCACGGCGGGTGCTCACCGGTCGGGAGGACGTCTCGCGGGCCACCTGGGTGGCCGTCGTCGCGGCGCTCGGGGTGCTGATCGCGACGGTCGTGTCCGTCGTCGGGGTGCTGCGTACGCCGGAGAAGCTGACGCCGGTGACCCTCGACCCGCCGCCGTCGGTCGAGCAGGTGGGCGCGTCGCCGTCCGGTACCCCCCACGCGCAGGCGCGACCGGCGGTCACCAGCCCCGCGGTGCCCGCTCCACCGCCCGCCACGGCCTCCTCGACCCCACCGGCCGTCACGTCTTCGACCAGGCCCACGCCGACCGGCGCGACCACCGAGCCCACCCCGGCGGCCCTGGGCGCGGACTTCGCCATCACGGACAACGCCCTGCTCAGCTACGGCGCGACAGTGACGATCAGTAATCCGGGCTCGGTCCCGGCCCCGGGGTGGACGCTGGTCGTCACCCTGCCCCGGGAGTCGCTGGGGATCAGCGGGGTCGAGGGGGCGCAGGCCAGCCGGGACGGTGCGGTGTGGACGTTCGTGCCGGATCCGAACACTCCTCAGGTGCCCGGCAGCGCCTCCGTGCGGGTGACGTTCCGGGTCAACGGATCGTTGACCGGTTCCGCCCCCAAGGCGTGCACGATCGACGGGGCCGCCTGCTCCGGCCTGCCGAACTGACCAGTCCGGGACGCCCCGATCGAGCGCGGTACACCCGGCGTTCCGGCGGCAGCCATGCTTGATTGATCATCAGTTCGGGCGCGCTTCGTAGCGTCGCGACCATGACTGTCCTACCCGCATCACCGCCGCCTCGCCGCGCCGGGTCACGCCTCGGCGCCCTGGGTACCCGGGCCGCCGCCTCCGTCGCCGCTCTCGCCGTCACCGGCGCTGCCGTCGCGGTCGCCGTCGCGACCTCGTCGCCCGCCACCGCCGAGCCGGGCAGCGTCGTCGTCTCGGAGAACTTCTCGGCCGGGTCGCTGCCCGCCGGTTGGCACGCGGTCGACGGCACCTGGAGGGTCGAGAACGGCCGTCTGTACGGAACCTCCGCCAGCTCCAGCGAGAACAACAAGATCACCTTCGGTCGGCACCTGAACGACTTCCGCCTCGAGGCGACCATGCGCTTCGAGTCGGTCTCGGCCGCCACCCGCTGGGCCTCGCTCGGCATCGACGTCCCCGCCAGTGGCGCGACCCCCTGGTGGATCGCCACCATGCGCAGCGGCACCACGGCCGCCAACGGGCTCGAATTCGCCCAGCGGACCACTGCCAACGCCTGGGTCGTGACGAACACCGCCTCCGCCCCGTCCGCCGCCGGCACCGGCCGGGACGTGCGCGTCGCCGTCGAGGTGCACGGCAACCAGGCCCGCTGGATCTTCGACGGGCGGGAGGCGATGCGGACCAGCAGCCTCCAGCGTTCCGCCGACGGCGTCCAGGGGCTCTTCGTCAACGGCGCGACCGTGTCGTACGACGACGTCACCGTCACCGAGCTGGCCCCGAACGGCTACCTCCGCCCCGAGGGCAGCCCGTTCACCGTGATCGCCCACCGAGGCGCGTCCGCCGCCGCACCGGAGAACACCCTCGTCGCCCAGGAGATCGCCCGTAAGGGTGGCGCCGACTGGATCGAGAACGACGTCCAGCCGAGCAGGGACGGCATCCCGTTCATCCTGCACGACGGCACCGTCGACCGGACCACCGACGGCACCGGCAACATCCGGGACCTGACCGCCGCGCAGATCAAGGCCCTCGACGCCGGCTCCTGGTTCGGCCCGCAGTACGTCGGCGAGCGGGTGCCCACCCTCGCGGAGCAGCTCGCCGATCTGCGGACGCGGGGTGGCAACCTGCTCGTGGAGATCAAGGGCAGGCACACCCGCGACGAGGTCGCCGCGATCATCCAGGTGATCCGGGACGAGCAGATGATGGGCCGGGTCTTCATCCAGAGTTTCGAGGTCGACGCCCTGAAGTACACCTACGAGCTCGCCCCCGAGCTACCGCTCGGCCTGCTCCGCAGCACCCTGGACGCCGACCCGGTGGCGATCGCGAAGGAGCTGCACCTGACCGCGTACAACCCGGACGGCAACGCGCTGTTGGCCAAGCCGGAGGTCGTCGCGCCGCTGCACGCCGCCGGGGTCGCCGTGATGGCCTGGACGATGGACTCCGCCGGCCTGTGGCAGCGGCTGGAACGGATCGGCACCGACGCGATCATCACCAACCGCGCGGCGGAGCTGGTCGGCTGGAACTCGGCGTTCGTCCAGCGGGCCTCCGCCGACCCGACCGTGCAGATCACCTCGCCGGTCAACGGGGCTCGGCTGGACCGGGCGCAGTCGCCGGTGATCGCGGTCGCCGCGACCAACGCGGACACGGTCACCGTGACGCTGGACGGTAAGAGGTCGGCCGCCGGGCGCAAGCTCGACCTGGCCAGGCTGACCGCCGGCCGGCACACCATCACCACCGAGGCGACCGGGCCCGAGGGCACCGCCACCGCGACCAGCACCTTCACCGTGACGGTGAGCCAGGCCGGCCTCGGCTACCTGATCCTCACCTCGGACGCGGACCCGGCCGCCGTCACCGCGATGACCACCAAGCTGGCCCACGCCCAGTACGCCGAGCTGGCCACCTACGCCGACCGGCAGGCCGGCAAGCTGGTGCCGGCGGAAGTCGCCAGCGTCATCGCCGGCGACGCCCGGACCCTCGCGCTGAAGTAGCGGTTCGAAGGGTGGCGCTGGGCCTGGAGGGCCGGCGCCACCCTGCGTCCTCAGTGGATGACCACGGGCGACTCGGCACGCTCGCCCTGCTGTCGCACCAGCGGCAACGCCGGGGCCAACGCCAGCGCCATGCACAGGCCGCCGATCGGAAGCAGGTCGAGGGTGACCGCCGGCAGGACGATGCCGGCGAGGAGCAGCGGCACACTCCACAACGGCAGCCGCCGCCCGGCGGCGAGCATACCCGCGAGGACGAGCAGGCCGAGGAAGAAGAACTGGGGTACGACGTCGTAGAAGGCCACCTCCACGCCGGGGATGTCCTTGAATTCCGCGCCGAGCCTCGACATCTCCGCCCGGTCCTCGGCCAGCAGCCCCTCGACGATGTCCGCACCGAACTGCACCATCGTCGCGGCGAGGCCGACCAACGTGCCGGCCACCACCCCGGTACGCCACGGACTGCAGGGCAGCAGGCGGGACAGCGCGAGCACACCCGGGACGAAGCACACCATGCCGGCGAGAGCGACCAGGTGGGCGGCCTGCCAGTCGAGCCCGGGGCCGTACACCCCGTCGGACCTTGCCCACAGCCGGATCAGGCCGTAGGCCACGATGCCGACCGGTCCGGCGATCACGTAGAGCGCAGCGCGTTTCATGCCAGCCAGCATGTGGCCGCCGATCCCGGCCGACCTCCGGGAGGTTCCCTCGGGTCGCCCTGGCTTTCGTCTCAGGTCTTCCACCGAGCAACCCCGAGACCCGCCCGACCACCACGCCAGCGGTCAGGGACGAAATGGCTTGCCGGTCAGCGCGGATTCCTCCGGAAACGCCAACGAGCTGAAGAACTTCTCCGTCTCGGCACTGCGGATGCCCTCGATCTTCGCCAACAGCACCTCTGTCGCCGCGTACGCGCGCTGCTCCCGCTCGGCCGGATCAGCGGTCGCCTCGGCGCGACCGAACGCGAGTCTCCACTGGTTGCTCGCCTCGATGAGGGCGAAATGGGTACGCCGCAGCAGTGCCCACATCTGATCCCACTGATAAAAGGTGCGGAGCGCGGTGGCCGTGGCGATGACCACGCCCGAGACCGCGATTACCAGGTTCTTACCCGGATAGCTGAAGCCGGCGAGCAGTGGCAGAGACGCACTGACGACGATGACCAGGATGCCGGTGAAACGAAAGAGCCGTCGGTGCCATTTCGCCCGCCAGTCGTAATGGTCCCTGAGCTTGTTGATGCTTTCTTCGGCCAACGCGCGGTAAACCTGCAACGGATCGCCGGGAGCGCCGTTCTGCGACTCGGCGAGCAACCCGCTCTGTCCTTGGTCAACAGACACGTCACGATGCTAGATGCTGGCCATGCGACGGTCTATAGCCCGAGAAAACGATGTTGTCGGAGTATTGACGGGCGAACATCTCCCGCTCCGGTGAAGCGACTGGCCAGGAAATCACCGGAACACCGCGGCGACGCCACCACGCCGTCAGGTTGGACGGAAATGCGTCCACCTCGTAGGCCAGAAAATCAGGCCGAGTGACCAGGTTGCTGACCATACTGCGACCCACCATCCGGGTCAGCGGCCCGGCGGTGCGCAGCAGGCCGCAGATGCGCCCCACCGGCACCCGGCGTTCCGGCGGCAGCTTTCGCACCGCGACCCGCAGCGCCGCCACGAGCAACGGGTCGAAGGATTCGACCGCGTACCGCCCCGGGTAGTCGGCGGTCTGTCGCAGCACCTCGTCGACCAGATCGAAGTTGAGGGCGAGCGTCGGCCGTTTCAGCTCGATCAGCAGGGGCACCCGTCCGGCGACCAGGTCCAGCACCTGCGACAGCGTGGGAACCCGCTGGTCGGTGCCCTGCAACCGGAGCCGCTGCCGATCGGCCGGTGTCAGCTCCGCAGTGGCGATCGCCGCACCGGTGAGCGCGGTCAAGTCGTAGTCGTGAACGACGACGAGCTCGCCCGAGCGGGTGAGCTGCACATCCAGTTCGCAGGCGTAGCCAGCCTCGGCGGCCGCCTCGAACGCCGCCAGCGAGTTGGCGGGCCGATTGTCGCCGGTCAGCCCGCGGTGCGCGATCGGGATGTCGAGCAGCCAACGGTCGTCGGACGACACGTGATCCTCCTGAGCTTCCGGGGCCGGGTTACCGCACTCCGGAGCAGGCCGTGGAAGGGTTTTCGCGTACCTTACAGCGGCCGGTCCCGCGGCGGCGGCGGGCAGCGTCGTCGATGTCGCGGTCCTCGGGCTCCCGGTGGTACGCGCGCTCAGCGGTCGCTGGTGAGGGGGCATAGTCGCCGCGGGTGAGCGGCCGGCTGGACAGGGAGCCGTCGGCCCGGGGCACGCCGAGAGCCGTGCCGTCGCGCAGGAAGGCCACTGTGGAGACGTCCTCGCGGCTGGTGAGAGTGCAGACGATCTGCCCGGAGGCACGCCCTCGCCCAGTTGTCCGACGGTGGCGAGAGGGCCATCCCCGAGGGCCACGCGGTGGCCGTTCCCCGCTGAGGGAACGGGGCGAGCCGACCGGGTGGCGAGCATGTTTCATGCTGGAGTAGTGATTCGTTTCGTACTGAATGTGCTGTGGCTCGTCTTCGGCGGTGGCCTCGTGCTGGCGGTCGGCTACGGCATCGCCGCGCTGATCTGCTTCGTCCTGGTCATCACCATCCCGTTCGGCGTCGCGTCGCTGCGCCTCGCGGTCTACTCGCTGTGGCCCTTCGGCCGCACCCTGGTGCCCAAGCCGGGCGCGGGCGTCGGCTCCGGCCTGGCGAACATCCTCTGGGTGGCGCTGGCCGGATGGTGGCTGGCGCTCTCCCACATCCTCGCGGGCATCGCCCTCTGCGTCACGATCATCGGGATCCCGTTCGGCATCGCCAACTTCAAGCTCGTGCCGGCCGCGTTCTGGCCCCTCGGCCGCGACGTCGTCGACGTGCCCTGACGCGGAAAACGGGAGACACCCGGTCTCCCGCCACTTCTAACTTATACCGCACTGGGGGGCTTGCGGCAAGACCCCGTTTATGACGCAGAATCGTCGGCCGAGGCCAAATTCTGCCGAAATGGAAGTCATGAATTGGATTCCTTGCCTACCTCCGTGTTCGACCTTCCCGATCACCTCGCGCCCAAGGCCGACCCGGCGCTCATCGCCCACGACGAGCGGCACTTCGCGGCCATGGCGCAGGGCCTCGCGCAGCTGAGCGCCGAGCTGTCCGACCGTCTGGACACCGCGCGCCGGGCGCCCGGCGGCAAGGGCCGGCAGGCCGTCGACCGCGACGAGGAGGTCCGCCGGCTGACCGCCCGCCTGCGCTCGCTGAGCCGCTACGGACTGGACCTGTGCCTGGGCCACGTGGTCGAGGCGGACAACCCCGACCCGGTGTACGTCGGACGACGCGGTCTCACCGACAGCACGGGTCGGCGGCTGCTGCTCGACTGGCGCTCACCCGCGGCCGAGCCGTTCTTCGGCGCGACCCACGCCAACCCGATGGGCCTGGCGAGCCGTCGCCGCTACCGCTGGACCCGCGGCCGGATCAGCGACTACTGGGACGAGGTGTTCACCCCGGACGGGTTCGTGGGGCACGCCGTCGCGCTCGACGACCAGTCCGCGTTCATCGCCAGTCTGGGCAGCGCCCGGTCGGCCCGCATGCGTGACGTGCTCAGCACGATCCAGGCCGACCAGGACGCCATCATCCGGGCGGGGTCGGCCGGCGCCCTCGTGGTCGACGGCGGTCCGGGCACCGGTAAGACCGTCGTCGCGCTGCACCGCACCGCGTACCTGCTCTACTCCGACCCGCGTCTCGGGCAGCGCCGGGGTGGGGTGCTCTTCGTGGGGCCGCACCAGCCCTACCTGGCCTACGTCGCCGACGTTCTGCCCAGCCTCGGAGAGGAGGACGTGCAGACCTGCACCCTGCGCGACCTCGTCGGAGAGGGGGCCACGGCAGCCGTCGACACCGACCCGGAGGTCGCCCGGCTGAAGTCGTCGGCCGAGCTGATCCGGGCGATCGACGCGGCCGTCCGGTTCTACGAGGACCCACCGGTCGCCCCGATGACGGTCCCGGTGGGCGACTCCGACGTCCGCCTGAGCGCCGACGACTGGGCCGACGCGTTCCAGGCGCCGGGTCCGGGCACCCCGCACAACGAGGCGCGCGAGGAGATCTGGGAGGAGCTGCTGACCATCCTCATCGACCGGTACGACGGCGAGGAGCCGGACGACGTGCTCCGCGACTCGCTGCTGCGTAACCGGGAGCTGCGGGCGACGGTGAACCGCGCCTGGCCGTTGCTCGACGCGGCCGATCTCGTGGGTGACCTGTGGTCGGTGCCCGCGTACCTGCGCAGGTGCGCGCCCTGGCTCAGCCCCGAGGAGGTCCGCAAGCTGCAACGCGACGAGCCCCGGGCCTGGACCGTGTCCGACCTGCCGCTGCTCGACGCGGCGCGGCAGCGGCTCGGCGACGCGGAGAGGACGGGGCGCACCCGTCGGCGTGACCCGGCCGCCGCTGTCGAACGCGAGCACATGGCCCGGGTCGTCGACGAGCTGCTCGCGGCCGACACCTACGACGACGGCGAGGGTCTGCTGGCGATGCTGCGCCAACCCGACCTGCGCGACGTCCTGGTCGACGACTCCGCGCTGCCGGACGCCGACCCGGACCTGCTGGCCGGCCCGTTCGCGCACATCGTCGTCGACGAGGCGCAGGAGCTGACCGACGCCCAGTGGCAGATGCTGCTGGCGCGCTGCCCGTCGCGCAGCTTCACCATCGTGGGAGACCGCGCTCAGGCCCGGCACGGGTTCACCGAGTCGTGGCAGGAACGCCTCAAGCGGGTCGGGCTCGACCATGTCAGTCTGGCTTCGTTGAGCATCAACTACCGGACGCCAGCGGAGGTCATGGTGGAGGCCGAACCGGTCATCCGGGCCGTGCTCCCCGACGCCAACGTGCCGACCTCCATCCGTGGCAACGGACTTCCCGTAGTCCACGGATCGGTCGCCGACCTGGGGTCGATCCTCGACACCTGGCTCGCCGCGCACGCCGAGGGGATCGCCTGCGTCATCGGCGACCCGACGTTCCCGCCCACGGCCCGGGTCCGGTCACTGAGCCCGGAGCAGGCCAAGGGGCTGGAGTTCGACCTGGTCGTCCTCGTCGACCCGGAAACGTTCGGCACCGGCATCTCGGGGGCGGTCGACCGCTACGTCGCGATGACCCGAGCCACCCAGCAACTCGTGCTCCTGACCAGCGGCTGAGGGCATGTCGCCCGACCGGGTTCGGGAGCACTCCGGGCCATGGGCACTCATCGGCGGTATACCGCTGAGGAATATTTATGCCTCAGCGGTATACCGCTCTCCAGCCACATCACCCCTACCGCACAGCGATCAGGGTCTAGTTGCCGAGCGTGACGTGCAGGATCCTCTCGTTGCTGTTGTTCGGGGTGCTGTCCTTGTCACCGACGTTGGTGGTGGTCAGCCACAGCCCGCCGTCGGGAGCCGGCTCCACCGTCCGCAACCGACCGTAGGTGCCACTGAAGTACGTCTGCACGTTCGTCAGGCTGCTGCCGCTGATCACCGCGCGGTACATCCGAGCGCCTCGGGCGCAGGCCACGTAGAGCGCGTCGCGCACGATCGTGATGCCGGAGCAGGACCCTTCGGCGGTCGGATAGGTGCGCGCCGGCGCGATGAACCCGGCCGTACCGCAGGCGCCACTGGTGCCCTCGCACGCCGGCCAGCCGTAGTTTCCACCCTTGGTGATCAGGTTGGTCTCGTCCATGACCGAGTTGCCGAACTCCTGCTCCCACAGCCGGCCCTGCGAGTCGAACGCCAGCCCCTGCGGGTTGCGGTGGCCGTAGCTCCACACGTAGTTGCCGAACGGGTTGTCCGAGGGGACGGTGCCGTCCGGGTTGAGTCGCAGGATCTTGCCTTCGAGGCTGGACCGGTCCTGGGCGTAGTTGCCGTTCTGGGCGTCGCCGGTGCTGGCGTACAGCTTGCCGTCCGGGCCGAACCGCAGGCGACCACCGTCGTGGTACTTGTTACGCCGGATGCCGCTGAGCAGAACCTGCTCGCTGGCGGTGTTGAGTCGCCCGTTCTCCAGCCTGATCCGGACGATGCGGTTGTCGCTCGGCGAGGTGTGCATGATGTACAGCCAGCGGTCGCTGGAGTAGCTGGCCGAGATGGCGAGCCCCAACAGGCCACCCTCACCGTCGGTGCTCTGCACGTTCGGCACCGTGCCCAGGTTGGTCTTGGCCCCGGTGGTCGGGTTGAGCTGGATGATGTCGTGCGCGTCGCGGCGGTTGTAGAGCACGCTGCCGTCCGGCAACGTCACCAGACCCCACGGGATGTCGGTGTCGGTGGTGACCTGCCGCACCCCGCACACCGGGTTGGCGCACGCCGCACCGGTGGTCACCGTCGCGGTGCCGCTGCGCGACGAAGCGTTGTCCTGCGCGTCCCGAGCCACCACGTAGTACTGGTAGGAGGTGTTCGCCGCCAGACCGCTGTCGGTGAACGTGGTCGCCGGCGGCGCGCCGGTGACAGTGCCCACCTTCGCGCCGGCCCGGTAGACGTCGTACGCGCGTACCCCAATGTTGTCGGTCGACGCGGTCCAACGCAGCGTCACAGTGGTGCCCGACGCGGTGCCGGTGAGCTGTTGCGGCACCGTCGGTGGCTGGCTGTCGGCCTGACAGGGCGGCGGAGTGATCGACACGGTGGTGCTGGCCTGCGACACGTTGCCGGCGGCGTCGCGGGCGTTGACGTACAGGCCCCAGGTCGCCCCGGGCACCACGGTCAGGTTGGTGGAGAGCGTCGTGCCGCTCACCGACGTCATCAGTTGGCCGTCGTGGTAGATGTCGTAGAAGGCCACCGCGACGTTGTCCGTCGAGGCGTTCCACGCGAACGTCACCGAGTTGCAGGTCAGGCCGCTGACCCGTGGGCTGCCGGGCGCCGTCGGCGGCTGGCTGTCGGCGCTGCCGAGAGACGTCGTCCACCGCTGGTTGGACTGGCCGTTGCAGGTCCAGAGACCGACGGTGGTGCTGTTGGCGGTGCCCGCACCGGTCACGTCCAGGCACAGCCCGGACTGGACCCCGACGATGGTCCCGGAGGTGGTGATCCGCCAGCGTTGGTTGGCGCCGCCGGTGCAGCCGTTGATCTGCACCGCGGCCGGGGCGGTGGTGTCCTGGCCGACGACGTCCAGGCACATCGTGTCGTCGTAGACCCGCAGCTCGCCACTTGAGGTGAGGGTCCACGCCTGGTTGGCCTGGCCATTGCAGTCGTAGATGTTGATGCCGGCACCGGCAGTCCGGACGTTGCCGACCACGTCCAGGCAACGACCGCTGGCCACACCGACGATCGTGGCTGGTGCCGCGGCGGCCGCCGGCACACCGACGGCCAGGCTCAGCAACGTCACCGCCGCCATCGCCGCCGGCAACAGCCGCCGTCGTGGGCGTAGTGGGCTTCTCCGCGCGGTGACTCGCATCCGTCCTCCAGGCTCAGGGCATCGACCGGCCGGACCAGACGACGAACCGCCCGACCACACCGAACGCACACATCGAACATCAAAGATGCGCTCGGCGTACATGTCAAACGATGTCCGTCGATCGGCGGCAAACCCACGGATCGGTGTACGGATCGCTCAACTCCCCCGCAACGTCTCCCGGAGGTACCGACGGGCGTGATGGATCCGGGACTTCAGCGTGCCGATCGGGATGCCCAGCTGCCCGGCGATCTCCTGATAGTCGAGCTGACACACGTCGCGGAGCACGAGGGCCGTCGCCAGCTCCGGTCGGTGCGCCTCCAGCCGGTCCAGCGCGTCCAGCAGGTCGAGGCGCGATCCGGCGATGACGCTCGTCGTGCGGGGGTCGGCCACCTCGACGGGCAGCAGCGCGCTGGGCCGCTCGGCCGATCGTCGCCGCAGTGACCGGTACGTCTGGCGGGCGCAGTTGGCGACCACGGTGTGCAACCAGGTGGAGAAGAGCGACCGCCCCTCGAACCGGTGGATGTGCCGGGCCACCTGTAACAACGCGTCCTGCGCCGCCTCCTCCGCGTCCTGCCGACAGGGCAGGAACCGCCCGCACTGCTCCAGCACCCGTGGACCGATCGCGGCCAGCAGCGCGTCGAGTGCGGCGCTGTCGCCGGCCGCCGCCCGCCTCGCCAGCTCCTCGGTGTCAGATTCCTTCGCCACCCGCGTTCCCCCGCTCGTGGGCGTCACCGGAGTCCCGGTGGCCGGATAATACGATCGTGTCCATCCCGCCGCAGGTTGGCCGGTACCGCATCGCACGCCCCGTCGGCGCCGGTGCGTTCGCCACCGTGTGGCTGGCGTACGACGACGAGCTGCACTCGCCGGTGGCCGTGAAGGTGCTCGCCGACAACTGGTCGCAGCGGGCCGACATCCGGGGGCGCTTCCGCCAGGAGGCCCGGTTCATGCGGCAGGTCGACTCCGATCATCTGGTCCGGGTGTTGGACATCGGTGAGCTGCCCGACGGTCGGCCGTACCTGGTGATGACGTACGCCGCTGGCGGCACGCTCGCCGACCGGCTGAGCGACGGGCCGATGCCGGTGCGCTCGGCGCTGCGGATCGCCGCCGACATCGCCAGGGCGGTGGCGGTCCTGCACGACAGCGGCGTGCTGCACCGCGACCTCAAACCCTCCAACGTGCTGTTCGACCCCACCCCGGCCGGTGACCGGGTGTTGGTCGCCGATCTGGGGCTGGCCAAGACGCTCGCGCACGCGTCCGGCTTCACAGTGGTCGCCGGCACGCCCGCCTACATGGCGCCCGAGCAGGGCGTCCCCGGCGGAGGGATCGACGTACGCGCCGACGTGTACGCGATCGGCGCGCTGACGCACCACATGTTGACCGGCTCGCCGCCCGGGCAGCCGGTGGCGGCGGCACCCTGCGCACCCGCCGCCGTCGAGCGCGCCGTCCGCCGGGCGATGCATCGCGATCCGGAGCGCCGCTGGCCCACCGCAGCCGCGTACGCCGGCGCGTTGGAGGGTCTGCTCGCCAGCCGGCAGCTGGCGGCCCGCCCGCCGCCGCGGCGCATCCGCCGGTTCCTCGCCGCCGTCGGCACCGTGACCGCGACGCTGGTCATGGCCGGATCCGCCACCGCCGCCACCGCGCCGCACGGCTGGGTCCGGGTGGGTGACACGACCGGCGCTGTCTCGGTGGCCGTTCCCGGCGGCTGGGCACGGCAACTGCGCGACGGCGGCTGGGACCCGACGGTGATCGGCCTCGCCGACGGGCGCAGCCCCGGCCTGCTCGTCGGAGCCGACCTCACCGAGTGGTCCGATGTCGACAGCGCGACACCGGGGGTCTTCGTGGGAGTGAGCCCCGGGCTGCGCGGAGCGGAGCAGCCGACGCTGCCCGATCACCGAGGGTGCACACCCGCCGCCGGCCGGGCGGTCACCGTCGCCGCGTTCAGTGGGACCGTCCGGCACTGGGCGCAATGCGGTGGCGCGCAGACGTCGTTCAGCGAGGTCACCCTGGTCGCGGCGGCCGGCACCTTCGGCGTGTACGTCCAGGTCAAGCAGACCGACGGCGTCGACCGCACCGACGAGATCCTCGGCACGCTGCGGGTGAACGCTTCGATGGTCGCGCAACGCTAGTACCGTTCCCAGTTGCCGGCGAAGTCGACCATGCGCCACCGACGCGTCTCGGTACCACCGTCGAGCTTGCGGACGGTGGCCTGCACGGTCTCGCCCACGACTCGGTATGAGACGAACGTCATGACCCGGTCGCCGGACGGGCTGGAATTGTCACCCAGGATGATCGGCCGTGCGTACCGCTCCCTGCCGTCGTACGAGAGCTGGATCGGCACGAGGGCCTGCCGCCGTGCCGCGTCGGGGTTGCCCAGTTCGACGAGGACGAGCGCGTCCTCCGTCGACGGCGCGTTCGCCGGCTCCTCGCCGATGAATTCGGCATACACCGGCCGTGCGCCGTTCGGCAGGATCCGGCACGGGATGTCGAGGCCGTTGGACCCGTTGCGGAACACCACGGAGTCGTCGGACTCACCGCAGAACTTCAAACCGCGGATGACCGCGTTGGGCCAGTTGGTCCGCCTGATCTCGCTCACCGGAGCGGCCGGGCCGGAGGTGCGGGTGGCCGGAGCACCCGGGGTGGCGCTGCGGGTGGTCGGAGCGGCGCTGCCGGGCGCCGGAGCGCTCGACGCCGACGGGCTCGGCGGGCTCGCGCTGGCGGACGGAGAGCCGGCGGGCCCGGCGTCGCCGCCGACCCGTTTCACCGGTGACGTGCAACCGGCGACGAACGTAAGGGTGAGCATCGCACCGACGAGCAGGTTGCCGCGCATGGGTGGTCCTTCCTCCGCGGGGTCTGTCACAGGGTTTGATGCACCGGTACGGGCGGTGGTTCACGCGACCGGGGCGGCACCTCTGCCCACCATCGGTGCACCCGCCCCTCCTCCTCAAGTCGTAAGCGCATTGCCGTCTCACGCCAGATGGCTCGGCGCGATCACTCGAACAGGCTTGTCCCAAGGCATCGGGTGACGCCGTACGGACCTGCTCCGGACACCCGTTCGCCAGGAAAGGCACTGGCAGACGATGCGCTCTCTTCCGCTTCACGCACCCGGTTCACCCCGAACCGCCCGGCCTCTCGTCCGACTCGGCGCGGTGCTGGCGACCGCTGTCGTCATCGCCGTGGGCACCGCCGGCTGCGGCGCGCCGCAGCACAACCCCGCACCGCCCATCGATGCTCCGGCGGCACCCGCCGCAGCGAGCGGGGCGGGTTCGGCCCTGACCGACACCGACGTCAACGCCTGGCTCGACGGCCTGCTCCCGGCCGCGCTCGACCGTACCGACATCGCGGGAGCCACTGTCGCCGTCGTGGACGACGGCAAGATCCTCACAACCCGGGGGTACGGGTACGCCGACACCGGCGCCAGCGGGAACGCGGCCGTACCTGTCGACCCGGACCGGCATCTGTTCCGGATGGGATCGGTGTCGAAGCTCGTCACCGCCACCGCGGTGCTGCAACTCGTGCAGGACGGGAAGCTCGACCTCGACACCGATGTCAAGACGTACCTCGACTTCGAACTGCCCCTGCGCTACGAGCGGGCCGTCACAGTGCGGCACCTGCTCACGCACACCGCCGGCTTCGAGGAGCGGATCGCCGGCCTCATCGGCACCGACGGCGGCGACCTCAACCTGCGCAGGTCCCTGATGACCGACCCACCGGAGCAGATCTACCAGCCGGGCACCGTCCCCGCGTACTCCAACTACAGCAACGCGCTCGCCGGCTACATCGTCGAACGCGTCAGCGGGACGCGCTTCGAGGAGTACGTCCAACGCAATGTCCTGGACCGCGCGGGCATGCCGTCGTCGACCTTCGAGCAGCCCCTCCCGGCGGCGCTGCGCGACCGGATGTCCAACGGGTACGACACCTCCACCGGGCCCGCCGCGCCGTTCGAGATCGTCGGTACGCCCCCGCCCGGTGCGCTGAGCGCCCCGGCGACGGACATGGCACGATTCATGCTCGCCCAGCTCGGCGAGCCGGTGGGCTTCGCGCCCCTGCTGGACCAACCGACCCGCGCGCTGATGCAGCGGCCGGCACTGGACGCGACGTCGTTGGGCACGCTGGCCGACGGGCCCCGGATGACCCTCGGATTCTTCGCCGAGGACCGCAACGGCCACCGGATCCTCGGCCACGGCGGCGACACCAAGTACTTCCACTCCCACCTTCAGATCTACCCCGACGACCGGGCCGGCATCTTCCTGTCGCTCAACAGCAACGGCTCCGGCGCCCTCGACAGCCACGAGCTTCGCGAGTCGATCGTGAACGGCTTCGCCGACCGCTACTTCCCCGCCCGCGACGACCAGCCGACCGCTGGCGTGGACCCGGCGACCACCGCCAAGCACGCCGCGCTGGCCGCTGGCACGTACGAGTCCTCGCGAGCGATTGGCAGCAACTTCCTGACGGCGATCGGTCTGGTCGGTCGGACCACTGTCAGCGTCGCCGACGGTGACCGGTTGCTGGTGGAGCCGGGCCCGCTGTCGGACTCCCCCGCCCTCTACGAGGAGGTGGCGCCCTGGGTCTGGCGCGAGGTCGGCGGGCAGCGCACGATCGCCATGCGGGCGACCGACGACCGGGTCGAGGCGATCAGTTTCGACTCCGCGTTCGCGTTGCTGCCCGTCGAACCGGCCCGCGCATCCATGGTGGCCGTTCCGGTGCTGGCCCTGTCCACCGCCGTGCTGCTGCTCGCCGTCCTGTCGTGGCCGGTCGGCGCGATCGTCCGCCGTCGGCTGGGCCGTGCTCCCCGGGAGCGGGCGGGGCGCACCGCGCGGATCCTGAGCCGCCTCGCCGTCGCCGGCACGCTGCTCGCGTTCGCCGGCTGGGTGCTGAGCATCGGCAGCATCATGAGCCTGCAGGACGTTCCCGGGCCCGCCCTGCGCACCATTCAGGTGCTGCAACTGGTCGGTCTGCTCGGAGTACTGCCCGCCGCGGTCCGGCTGGTCGACGACGTGCGACGCCACCTCGGCTGGCGGCGGATCACCGCCAGCGGCCTGATCCTGTTCGCTCTAGCCGGCGCGGGCTGGTTCGCCGTGGAGTTCCACCTGCTCGCGCCTAGCATCTCCTACTGACCCGCCGACCCGGGACGATCCGGAGCAAGGATGCGCACCCCATGAGGGACCACGCCGACACCGAACCCGGCACACCGCGACTGACGAAGTGGCTCGACGGACGGCTCACCCGGTTCGGGGTGACCGGGGTGTTCCCACGGGACTGCCTGCTGGCCGCGGTGCTGACCGTCCTGACGTTCGTACTGCTCACCGCGCTGTTCTGGTTCGTGGCACCGGAGGACGGGGTGTCGTTCGACCCGGCGCGGGCCTGGCTGCTCGTCGCCATCTGCTGCGCGCAGGCGATGCTGCTGTGCCTGCGTCGGGTCCGGCCACTGCTGTGCCTCGCACTCGTCGTCGGCCTCCAACTGCCCATCATCGGCTTCTCCCTGCCCGAGGCGACCATCCGGGGCCTCGCACCGTTCGTCGTGGCGTACACCGTCGGGTCGTTGCTGCCGGTTCGGCGTGCACTGCTGGCCGTCAGCGCGGTCGTGCTGGTGGAGTCGATCGGGGCGGCCGTCGTGGTCACCCCGGATCTGCTGACTGCCATTGCGTACGTCTCGGCGAGCGCCCTGACCTACGCCGGCGCGACCTTCGTCGGCGGCTACGTGGCCACCTACCGGCGCTACGTCGAGTTGGTCCGGGTGCGGGCGGATGAGGCGATCCGGGAGCAGCGCACGAAGGTCCAGGCGGCGATCGGCGCGGAGCGCTCCCGGATGGCCCGGGAGTTGCACGACGTGGCGGCGCACCACCTCTCCGGCATGGTCGTTCAGGCGGCGGCGGTCGAGCGGCTGATCGACCGGGACCCGGCGGCCGCGAAGGCCGGCGTGGCCTGGATCCGCAGCCAGGGCAAGGAGACCCTGGACAACCTGCGGCTGGTCGTCGGTGTGCTGCGCGGCAGGCCCGGGCACGAGGGCGGCGACGGTGCCGCCCCGGTTCCGGGACTGGGCATGCTCGACGATCTCGTCCGCACCGCAGGCAACCTCGCCGGCCCGGTGGAGTTCGTCCGGGAGGGCGAGCAGCGCGAGGTGCCGCCGATCGCCGACGTGGCGCTCTACCGGATAGCGCAGGAGTCGCTCAGCAACGCCCGCCAGCACGCCCCGGGCGCTGCGGCCCGGGTGGTGCTCCGCTTCGAGCCCCGCTCGGTGTCGCTCGAGGTGGTGAACGAACCCGCCGCACCGCGACGCGTACCGGCGGCACGGACCGGTGGCGTCGGCCTGGTCGGCATGCGTGAGCGCGCCCAGCTGATCGGGGCGACGTTCACCGCCGGCCCGACGGCGGCCGGTGGCTGGTCGGTCGCCGCGACCCTCCCGACGAACGGTCCCGCCGCAACCCGGTCGAAGGAAGAGGCCCCAGCATGATCAGAGTGATGCTCGTCGACGATCAGGCAGTCGTCCGCGCCGGCTTCCGCGTCATCCTGGAGCAGGCCGGCGAGATCGAGGTCGTGGCGGAGGCGTCGAACGGGTCCGCCGCCGTCGAGCTGGCCCGCCGGCTGCAACCGGACGTCATCTGCATGGACGTCCGGATGCCGCACGGCGACGGGCTCACCGCGACCCGGCAGATCGTCGCCGAGGCGACCGGGACGCCACCGGCGGTGCTGGTCGTGACGACCTTCGACCTCGACGAGTACGTCTTCGGCGCGTTGGAGTCCGGTGCCAGCGGGTTCATCCTCAAGGACTGTGAGCCCGAGGAGTTGATCGAGGCGATCCGCCGCCTCGCGAGCGGGTACGGGCTCGTCGACCAGGCCGTCACCCGTCGGGTGATCTCGGAGTTCGCCAGGCGTACGCCCGCTCCCCGCTCGGACGCTTCGGCGGCGCACCAGCTGACCGCGCGGGAGACCGAGATCGTTGAGCTGCTCGCGCAGGGCCTGTCGAACGTCGAGATCGCCGAGCATCTCTTCATCGAGACCAGCACTGTCAAGTCGCACCTCGGTCGCGCCATGGCGAAGATCGGCGCACGAGATCGGCTACAGACCGTCGTGTGGGCGTACCAGAACGGGGTGGTCCACCGCTGACAGAGACCTGATCCCCTGCCTGGCGGCGTGGGTCCACCCCTGGTCGAGAGTGGACATTGCCGGAGTACGATCCCGGGCGTACCGCTGTGGTGACCTCCAGCTGACGACCCCTCGATAGGAGCCAGGCATGGCCGGCCCGGACCCCGAACTCGCTGCGAAGCTTCAGCCCGACGTGCCGCACGCGGCGCGGATCTGGAACTACTGGATGGGCGGCAAGGACAACTTCCAGTCCGACCGGGCGGCCGGCGACGCTGTCGCCGAGGTCTACCCGGAGATCGTCCTCATGGCGCAGCAGTCGCGCGTGTTCCTGGTGCGGGCCGTGCGTCACCTCGCGGCCGAGGCGGGCATCCGGCAGTTCCTGGACATCGGCACCGGCCTGCCCACCATGCAGAACACGCACGCGGTCGCCCAGGGCGTCGCGCCCGACTCGCGGATCGTCTACGTGGACAACGACCCGATGGTGCTGGTGCACGCGCGGGCACTGCTGGCCAGCACGACGTCGGAGGGTGTCACCACCTACGTCCCGGCCGACTACCACGACCCGGAGAAGATCCTCGCCGAGGCGGCGCAGACGCTCGATTTCGACCAGCCCATCGCCGTGATGTACATGGGCGTGATGGGCTACGAGCCCGACCTTGACGTGGTGCGCTCGATCGTCGGGCGCACGATGGACGCGGTGCCGTCCGGCTCACACCTGGTGCTCTGGGACGGCACCAACACCAGCCCGGCGGTGGTCTCGGGTGCCGAGCGGCTGGCGCAGAGCGGCGGAGTTCCGTACATCCTGCGCAGCCCGGAGGACCTCGCGAGTTGCTTCGACGGGCTGGTGATGGTGGAGCCGGGCCTGGTGCCGATCCCGCTGTGGCGACCGGAGGATCCCGACGCCGTCGGGATCGACGCCTACGGCGCGGTGGCCCGCAAGCCCTGACCGACACGACGTCCGCCCCGCTCCCGCCGTCGCGCCGGAGCGGGGCGGACGCCGTTCACCGCGCGCACGTCAGGGTCAGGCCGAACGGCACCGCGCTGGTCGTCACGAGCAGACCGAACGTGGTGGCCCCGTCCAGCGCCAGCGTCCCGTTGTAGGAGGCGTTGCGAACGGTGACGTCGGAGCCGGTCGACTCGGCCACCCCACCCCAGGCCGTGTGGACCTGCTCGTCACCGGACCATCGCCAGGAGACGCGCCACTGGTCCAGCGGGAGCGTCCCGGTGTTGCGGACCGTTACCGTCGCGACGAAGCCGCTGCCCCAGCGGGCGTCGATCGTGGCCGTCGCGCGGCACGAGGTCAGCGAGGCGGTCCGGGCCGAGGCGATCACGTACGGGTCCCGTCGGCCCTCGGCGTCGGTGAACCGGTACCAGTACTCCGTGTCGGGCGTGAGCCGATCAATGGTCACCGAGCCGTTGCGCTCCGGCCCGGAGACACCCTCGGCGACTGCGGCCCGCCACTGTTGGGCGTCCTCACGGCTGGTGAAGAGGCTGACGGTCATCGGCGGGTCGTAGCCGCAGGGTGGGCGGAAGAAGATGACGTACGAGATGGTCAGGCTCGTGGTGGTGGCCCCGGTCACGCTGGCGCTGATCGGTAGCGCTGGTGGGCAGGCCGGCGTCGGTGTCGCTGACGGCGTCGGTGTGGACGATGGCGTCGGCGTGGGTGTCGCTTCGGCGGCGGTGGTCGTTCCGGTCCAGGCGGCCAGCGCCATGGTCGTGACAGCGAGGAACATGCGAAGCATCGGAACCTCCGTGGTCAGCGGGCACCGATGACCGAGGTGGTAGCCGGTGCCGCGCTCGGGTTTCCGGTCGCCGACGAAGCTGCCCGGCACGGGTGACATGGTCACCTCGCGCGCCCCGTGGACCGGAGAAGATCTGGTGCGCGCTGGCTCCCCGAGCACGACCGAACCACAGCATGACAGCCAGTGAGCATCGATACAAGACGATCCCGATGCCGTCGAGCATCGTCCGCCTTCTCGTCGCCGCAGGGACACCCACTGGGTGCCCGAACCCCGGACAATCCATTGTGGTCTATTCATTCGGGACACGGGAGCACACCATGCTCGACGCAGGCAGCACAACCCGGCGACCCCGGGGATTGAGGGCACTGATCGCGGCAGGCGCGGCGGCGGTGCTGGCGGCCGCCGCGCTGGCCGCGCCAAGCCCCGCCGACGCCGCCGTCAGCCGGGCCGAGCTGGCCCTCCGCTGGGCGCCCATCCACTACCAGGACGTCGATGCCACCGGCAGCCACGCCCTGAGCGGTCAGTCGGACTACCTCACCCCTGTCGACTTCGACGGCAACCTGGACGGACGCGACAACTGGGACCGAGCCGGCCAGGCAGGCACCGCACTCGCCGCGCACGTGTACTACTCCGTCGTGGAGACGAGCACCCACTGGTACATCACGTACTTCTTCTTCCACCCCCGCGACTGGACCGACCACCCGTTCTTCGAGACCGAACACGAGAACGACGGTGAGGGCGCGCTGTTCGCGATCGAGCGCGACGGCTCCACGTACGGCGTTCTCCGCTCGGCTGTCACGGTCGCGCACAGTGACTTCTTCTCCTACACCCCGGCCGGCAGCACCTGGACCAGCGGCGGGGAGAGCATCGACGGCACCCTGCGGTTCCAGGCGTCACCGCACGACACGTTCCAGCACCCGGTCACGGCGCAGGAGGCACAGGGCCACGGCCTCAAGGCACACCCGCAGTACGACATCAACGGCGACGGCCTGGTCTACTACCCGTCGACCGTCGCCGAGACGCCGAGCAGCAGCAACGACCGCGACGTGCGGTATCAGCTGATCGACATCTTCGCCGCCGGCGGCCTGTGGGCGCAGCGGTCCAACGCAAGCCTCTTCGCCAGCCTGGGCACGTTCGCCGGTGACACGTCCGGCGACTGCGGCGTCGGCACCTGGAGCTGTTCGACCAACTCGGCCAACGCGCCCTGGGGCTGGGACGACGGCAACGACGCCCCCGCGCGTGGCGAGATCGCCAGCGACCCGGCGAAACTGTCGGCCGCGTACTTCACAGTGCCGGCCGGTCTGGCGCGCACCTACAGCTACAACCCGTACGCCGGCGCGGCGGCGGCGCTCGCCGAGGCGGCGAGGACGGCTCCGCCGACCGTCGACTGATCTCTTCGTCTCCCCGGCGTCGGACCGTCCTGGCCCGTCACCGGGGAGACGAACCGACCCGCACCCGGTCGCTCTCGTTGTCGGAGAGGAAGGACGCCAGCTCCTGCCCCTGCTCGGTCACGGCAGCCTGGTCCGCTCGGGAGAAGCCGCGGAGTGGGTTGACGGTCACCGTGCCCGAGTCGACGCTCCAGGTCGCCGCGACCCGGCCGTCGACGAGCACCACGCGCTCGCCGGCCACCGAGAGGAGACGGTGTGCGTCGTCGATGATCCGGCTGCGGTCGTCATAGCCGAGGATCGCGTTGTCGAACGCCGGCAGGAACCGCACCGGGGCGGGTGTCTCCGGATCGGGGCGCGGCGCGTCGGGGAGGTCGATCAGCTTCCGGCCACGCTCGTCGCGGAAGGTCACCAACTCGTCCCGCATGGCGGTCACCGCGACGGGCAGTCCGGCGAGGCCGCACCAGGCCCGCAGGTCGGCCGTGGCCGCCGGGCCGAACGCGGCCAGGTAGCGGCGTACGAGCAGTTGGCCGACCGGGTCGGCGCCCGCCGTGGTCGGCGGGGCGATCTCCCGGCCGAGCCACGCGGAGAGCAGGACGTAGCGCGCGCCCCCCTTCGCCCGCCACAGCCCGCGCGGCGGGAGCTGGGTCATCGCAAGCAGCGCGACCGCCATCTCGCCCAGCACCCGTGGGCCCGGCGACGGCCAGCGCTCGACGAGCGCCCGCCCGATCTCGGGCATCGAGCGGGGCTCACCGTCGGCCACCACCGCCCGCGCGGCAACGGCGAGGTCGTCGAGGTCCACCCCGTCGAGCTCGCCGCGGTAGACCCCGAGCACGCGTTGGCGCAGCATGGCGTCGTGACGGGGTCGCCAGGCCACGGCGTCGTCGGCGACGAGCAGGTGGACGGTGCGGCGCATGAGGTGGGTACGCACCACGTGTCGCTGGGTCAGCAGGGTCGAGAGCACCGTCGGGTCGAACGCGCGCAGCCGCGACCACAACCCGATGAACGGCTCCTGCGGCTCCTGGGCCTGTAGGCCACCGAGGTGGGCGACGGCGTCGAGCGCCGGCAGGTCGGCGCGGTCGAGCAGCAACTGCCGGGCGAGCGTCGCGCGGTTGAGCGCCCGGGTGTCGAGAACGGTCATCCGGTCCCTTCGGTCGACCTCATTCTCCGACCGGGGCCGACAGTCTGAGTGCCCGGCGTCCCGGGTACGCGAATTCGCCCCGCCCGGCGGCACCGGGCGGGGCGAATTCGCGCGGGGGCGAAGATCAGTGCTTGCCCACGAAGATGCCGATGCCGTTGGCGACCAGACGCTCCGTACCGTCGGACGGGCTGTTGCGGGCGGTGGCCGCAGCCTGACCCGGCTCGCGGACGGCGACAGTGCTCGACCCGCCGCCGTCGAGGTTCACGGCGGCGTCCGCGCCGAGCGAGCGCATCAGGTCGGCCAGTTCGGCGATCGTGAACCCGGCGCTGGCCGGGGCGCGGCCGGCCAGGGCGACCAGGTACACCGTTCGACCGTCGGGGCTGACACCGGCCGCGCTGCGTACCGCGGCGGTCCTGGTGTCCAGACCGGCCAGCGGCGCGCCGTCGCCCAGGATCGGCGCGCCACCGACCGCGAAGGTCAGCTTCGGCTTGCCGGCGGACTCGAGCTTCTCGCGCACCTGCACCCGGTCACCGACGGCGAGGTCGTCGAGCGCGTCCGCGCCGCCCTCCCGGCCGACCAGCACCTGGGTGTCGGCCGGGATCGCGCCCGCACCGGGCGTCGGGCCGACCGCTGTCACCACACCGTCGCGTACGGTCACCTCGTAGGTGTGGGTGCTGCACGGGTCGCTGCGGCTCGTGTCGGTGCCGCACGTGGACCGGACCCGGGAGGCGGTCCCCCAGTCGGCGGTGAACAGGCCGACGCCGTCGACCGGGAGCGCGTACTGGTTGAGGCCGCCCAGCGCGATCGTGCCCTTCGCGCTGCGCACCTCGCCGTCCAGGCTCAGGGTGTCGACGCGCGCCTTGCCGTTCACGCCGACGCCGAACACGTCCCGGGTTGAGGTGCCCGGGGCCAGGCCGGGGCCGAAACGCTGCGCGGTCGGCACCGCGAACTTCAACTCCTCGCCGTCGGCGATCTCCGGACCGGACGACGAGTAGGTCGGGGTGACGCCGGCGTGCGTCTCACTGTTGTTGAAGAAGTCGCCGTTGACGCCGGCGACGGCACCCTGGTCGTTCGTCATCGCCGAGACGACAGAGCGCTGCGCCACCGCGGCGGGGTGCAGCAGGTCCAGGGAGACCTTGTTCTTCCTCAGGTCGGCCGTGAGCAGGTAACCAACGGTGACGCCCCGGGGCGTGGTCACCTGGAACGAGCCGTACGTGACGCCGGGGGCGAGCTGCGCGGTCGAGGTGATGGTGATCGGGGTGCCCGTCGCGGGTACCGTGGCGGTCGCGGCGTGGGCGACGCCGGCCGGCGTGACGAGCGCGGTGAGTCCCGCCGCGAGCAGCAGCGCCAGACGTGGGCGTACGAGGTGCGGTGCCCTCATTGCCGCTCCTTTCCTGGTGCGTTCCTGGCCTGGGCCGGGATGGTCGAGCCGGGCGGCGGTTGACCGGACCGGCGATGATCTTCCTGGTCAGCCGATCACCCGGGGGTGAACACGGGAGGCCGCAGACGTGAACCGCCCGCACCGTCTTGATCAACTGCCGGAGCGGCCGGATCGGGTCGGCGCGTCCCCCGGGGGTGCCAAAAAGTTTTGTGCACTTCCTACAACTGAGGGACGGTGGGTTCGGTGGTTGCGCCATAGCGCTGGCCGCCGCCACGCGGAAAGGTGATCACTGCTGGGAGCCGTCGTCTCCCGGCACGCAGGTCGAGGTCTAGCTAAGGGGTTCTTCGGGTGTTCAACCGTGTCGCCATCGTCAACCGTGGTGAAGCCGCCATGCGGCTCATCCACGCGGTCCGCGAGCTGGCCGCGGAGACCGGCATCCAGCTCGAAACCGTGGCTCTCTACACCGATGTCGACCGCAACGCCACGTTCGTCCGCGAAGCGGACATCGCCTACGACCTCGGCCCGGCCTCCGCTCGCCCGTACCTCAACCTGGCGGTGCTGGAGCGGGCCCTGACCGAGACCGGGGCCGACGCCGCGTGGGTCGGCTGGGGCTTCGTCGCCGAGGATCCGGCGTTCGCTGAGCTGTGCGAGAAGATCGGCGTCACGTTCGTCGGGCCGAGCGCGGACGCCATGCGCCAGCTCGGCGACAAGATTGGCTCGAAGCTGATCGCCGAGAAGGTCGGCGTGCCGGTCGCGCCGTGGAGCCGCGGTGCCGTCGAGACCCTCGCCGCCGCCACGGCTTCGGCGGCCGAGGTCGGCTACCCGCTGATGCTGAAGGCGACCGCCGGCGGCGGCGGGCGCGGCATCCGCGTGATCAGGAACGAGGCCGAGCTGGTCGACGCGTACGAGCGCACCAGCCAGGAGGCGGCCCGGGCGTTCGGCAGCGGCATCGTGTTCCTGGAGCGCCTGGTCACCGGGGCTCGGCACGTCGAGGTCCAGGTGATCGCCGACGGGCAGGGCACCGCGTGGGCGCTCGGCGTCCGCGACTGCTCGGTGCAACGACGCAACCAGAAGGTCATCGAGGAGTCGGCGTCGCCGGTGCTCGACCCGGCGCAGGCTGCCGAGCTGAAGACGTCGGCCGAGCGGCTGGCCGTGGCTGTCGGTTACCGAGGCGCGGCGACCGTCGAGTTCCTCTACCACCCCGGGGACCGGTTGTTCGCGTTCCTCGAGGTCAACACCCGCCTCCAGGTCGAGCACCCGATCACCGAGCTGACCACCGGGTTCGACCTGGTCAAGGCGCAGCTGCACGTCGCCTCCGGCGGGCGCCTCGAAGGTGCGCCGCCGGCCGAGCGGGGGCACGCCATCGAGGCGCGGCTCAACGCCGAGGACCCCGACCGCGACTTCGCCCCGTCCCCCGGCCGCATCGCCCGGCTGGACCTGCCCAGCGGCCCCGGCATCCGGGTGGACACCGGCGTCAGCGAGGGTGACACCATCCCGGCCGACTTCGACTCGATGATCGCGAAGATCATCGCGTACGGCCGTGACCGCGACGAGGCGCTCGGCAGGCTGCGCCGGGCGATGGCGAACACCACGGTGATCATCGAGGGTGGGGCGACGAACAAGAGCTTCGTGCTCGACCTGCTCGACCAGCCCGAGGTGATCGACGCCAGCGCGGACACCGGCTGGATCGACCGCGTCCGCGGCGAGGGCCGCCTCGTCACGCACCGCCACTCCGCTGTCGCCCTGGCCGCCGCCGCCATCGAGGCGTACGAGGAGGAGGAGCGCGTCGAGCGGCAGCGGCTGCTGTCGACGGCCGCCGGCGGGCGCCCGCAGGTGCAGCACGCCAGCGGCCGACCGTTGGACCTCAAGCTGCGCGGCGTCGGCTACCGCACCCGGGTGGCGCGGGTCGGCGCGCACCGGTTCCGGGTCGGCATCGAGACCGGCCCCGTCGTGCGCACCGCCGACGTCGAGCTCGACCGCTTCGACCGGCACACCGGTCAGATCGTCGTCAACGGCATCCGCTACCGCCTGCTCACCGGCACGTACGGGCCGACCCACCTGGTCGAGGTGGACGGCGTGACGCACCGGGTCAGCCGGGACGAGGGTGGCGTCCTGCGCTCCCCGATGCCCGCGCTGGTCGTCGCCACGCCGCTGGAGGTCGGCGCGGAGGTCGAGGCGGGCGCGCCGGTGCTGGTGCTGGAAGCGATGAAGATGGAGACGGTGCTGCGGGCGCCGTTCAAGGCGCGGCTCAAGGAGTGCGCCGTGTCGGTGGGCAGCCAGGTGGAGGCCGGTGCGCCGCTGCTGCGCCTGGAGCCGCTCGCGGACGACGCGGAGGAGGCCGCTGACGACCCGAGCACCGAAACCGTCGAACTGGACCTGCCCACCGCCACCGCGGACATCCCCGCGGACGAGCGCAGCAGGCGCGGCCAGGAGGACCTGCGGGGTCTACTGCTCGGCTTCGACGTCGACCCGCACGACGACCGTCGGGTGCTCGACGATTACCTCACCGCACGGCGGGCGGCCACCGAAGCCGGTCAGCGGCCCCTGGCTGCCGAACTCGACCTCATCGAGGTTTTCGCCGATCTCGCCGAACTGAGCCGCAACCGGCCGACGGGCGAGGACGGCGGCGCCGCGCACGTGCACAGCGCCCGGGAGTACTTCCACACCTACCTGCAGAGCCTCGACGTCGAGCGGGCCGGGCTGCCGGACGCCTTCCAGACCAGACTCGGCAAGGCGCTCGGCCGGTACGGCGTCACCGACCTGGACCGCACCCCCGCCCTCGAAGCCGCCGTCTTCCGGATCTTCCTCGCCCAGCAGCGCGCCTCCGCGGACGCGCAGGTCATCACGGCGCTGCTGCGCGCGTGGCTGCGGGAGACCCCGCCGGACGAGACGCTGCGCGAACCGGCCGGCCTCGCGCTGGAGCGGCTGATCGCCGCGACGCAGGTCCGCTTCCCCGTGGTCGCGGACCTCGCCCGCGGCGTGGTGTTCGCCTGGTTCGCCCAGCCGCTGCTGCGCCGCAACCGCGCCCGCGTCTACGCCGAGGTCCGTGGGCACCTGCGGCACCTCGACGCGCACCCGGACGCACCGGACCGCGCCGAGCGCATCGCCGAGATGGTGCGCAGCACCGAGCCGCTGGTCCGGCTGCTCGGCCAGCGGCTCGTCCGCGACCACCTCGACAACGCGGTCATGTTGGAGGTGCTGACCCGGCGGTACTACGGCAACCGGTCGCTCACCAGCGTGCTCACCCGCGAGGTCGCGGGCTGCACGTTCGTGGTCGCCGAACGCGCCGACTCCAGCGTGGTCTCCGCCGCGGTCAGCTTCGACGCGCTGGGCAGCGCCCTGCGCGGGTTGGCCGAGCTGGCCACCGGCGAGGACGCCGTCGACGCCGACATCTACCTCGGCTGGGAAAACCAGCCGGAGGACTTCGACGCGATGGCGGCCGCACTGGCCGAGGTCATCGCCGCGCACCCGCTGCCGCCCCAGGTTCGTCGGGTCACCACCACCGTCGCGGGTCGCGGAGGGGCGGTGATGCACCACCACTTCACCTTCCGCCCGTCGGGCGCCCAGTTGACCGAGGACCGGCTGATCCGTGGGCTGCACCCGTACATCGCGCAGCGGATGCAGCTGGAGCGGCTGCACAAGTTCGACCTGACCCGGCTGCCGTCGTCGGATGAGGAGGTCTACCTCTTCCAGTGCGTGGCCCGGGAGAACCGCGCCGACGAGCGCCTCGTCGCGTTCGCGCAGGTGCGTGACCTGACCGAGCTTCGCGAGCAGGACGGCCGTCTGGTCGCGCTGCCCACGACCGAGGACGCCATCGCCGCCTGCCTCGACTCGATCCGCCGCGCCCAGTCGCGGCGGCCGTCGAAGACGCGCTTCAACACCAACCGCATCGTGGTCTACGTGTGGCCGCCGAGCGAGCTGACCCGCGAGGAGATGGAGATGATCGCCGGGCGGGTCCGCCCGACGACAGCGGGCGCCGGCCTGGAGGAGATCCTGTTCATCGCGCGCCAGCGCGACCGCCGGACCGGCGAGCTGACCAAGATCGCCGTACGGATCTCGTTCGACGCCGCAGGCGGCGCCGAACTGGCCGTCGGGGAGCCGCCGGTCGAGCCGATCGAGCCGCTCGACGAGTACCGGCTCAAGGTGCTGCGGGCCAGCAGCCGCAACACCGTGTACCCGTACGAGCTGACCGGTCGGCTCGGCGACTTCGTCGAGCACGACCTCGACGACGACCACGCCCTGGTGCCGGTGGACCGGCCGAAGGGGCGCAACAGCGCCGCCATCGTCGCCGGGGTGGTCACGACGCCGACCGAGCGCTACCCCCAGGGTGTCACCCGGGTGGTGCTGCTCGGCGACCCGACGAAGTCGCTGGGCGCCCTGTCCGAGCCGGAGTGCCGGCGCGTGATCGCCGCACTGGACCTGGCCGAGCGAATGCAGGTGCCGCTGGAGTGGTGGGCGCTGTCCGCCGGGGCCCGGATCTCGATGACCTCCGGTACGGAGAACATGGACTGGGTGGCCGCCGCGCTCAAGCGGATCGTCGAGTTCACCCAGGCCGGCGGTGAGATCAACATCGTGGTCGCGGGCATCAACGTCGGCGCGCAGCCGTACTGGAACGCCGAGGCGACGATGCTCATGCACACCAAGGGCATCCTGGTGATGACGCCCGACTCGGCGATGGTGCTCACCGGCAAGCAGTCGCTCGACTTCTCCGGTGGTGTGTCGGCCGAGGACAACTTCGGCATCGGCGGCTACGACCGGGTGATGGGGCCGAACGGGCAGGCGCAGTACTGGGCGCCGAACCTGACGGCCGCACGGGACGTGGTGATGGCGCACTACGACCACACGTACGTCGCGCCCGGCGAGGACGCGCCCCGGCGGGCGGTCACCACCGACCCGGCCGACCGCGACATCTCCGACTTCCCGCACGACGTGGCGGGCAGCGCCTTCGCCACCGTCGGGGAGATCTTCTCCGTCGAGTCCAACCCGGACCGCAAGAAGCCGTTCGACATCCGTACGGTGATGCGGGCCCTCTCCGACCAGGACCACCCGGTGCTGGAGCGTTGGGCCGGCATGGCGGACGCGGACACCGCTGTCGTGCAGGACGTCCACCTCGGTGGCATCCCGGTCTGCCTGCTCGGCATCGAGTCCCGGTCGGTGCCCCGGCACGGCTTCCCGCCCACCGACGGTCCGGACACCTACACGGCGGGCACGCTGTTCCCCCGCTCGTCGAAGAAGGCCGCGCGGGCGATCAACGCGGCCAGCGGCAACCGGCCGCTCGTCGTTCTGGCGAACCTGTCCGGCTTCGACGGCTCACCGGAGTCGATGCGCAAGCTGCAACTGGAGTACGGCGCCGAGATCGGCCGGGCGATCGTGAACTTCCGGGGGCCCATCGTCTTCTGCGTGATCTCGCGCTACCACGGCGGTGCGTTCGTGGTGTTCTCGAAGGCGCTGAACCCGAACATGACGGTGCTGGCGCTGGAGGGCTCGTTCGCCTCGGTGCTCGGTGGCGCACCCGCCGCCGCTGTGGTGTTCTCCGCCGACGTCAACGCCCGTACGGCGGCCGACGCGCGGGTGCGGGACCTGGAGGCCCGCACCGCCGCCTCGGCCGGCACCGAACGCGCCGCGCTTACCGCGGAACTCGACGAGCTGCGCTCGTCGGTGCGCGCGGAGAAACTCAGCGAGGTGGCCGCGGAGTTCGACAGGGTGCACAACATCCACCGGGCTGTCGAGGTCGGCTCGGTGGACGCCGTCATCCGCGCCGCCGAGCTGCGTCCGCGCATCATCGAGACCATCGAGGCCCGTCTGGGGTAGAGCGGCCGGAACGCCCGTACCACGTCAGCGCCACCGGTCGTCGACCGGTGGCGCTGACCGTATGGCGGTCTAGCTGAGCGCCGCGTTCAGCGCGACGGCGACGGCGAGCCAGACAATGACCGTGCCGATACCGACGCCGAGCATGGCGAGCGCTTTGACGGCGGGTGTCATCCGGGTGTGGGCGACCGTCAGGTTCGCCCAGACGCCCAACACCCCGACGAGCGCGCCCAGGATGCCACCGACGGTGAACAGCAGGATCGGCAGCAGAACCAGGATGCGCAGGAAGATCGACATGGGGGGCCCGGTCCGGTGCTGCACACCGTTGACCTCCACGGTCGGGTAAGGGTCGGCGAGAACGCTGCGTACCGTGGCCTGGACGACACCACCGTCCACAGTCGGCAACGCGTAGCGTCTGCCCGTCCTGGGGGCCGGCACTCCGCCGACGGTGACGGCAGGGTGGCCAAAGAATGCCTTGGTGGCGATGACGATCGGGCCAGCTACGCCGGCGACGTTGAGCGGTTCGGTGTTCACCGGCGTGATCTTAGGAAGCCGGGTACGCCCCGTCCATCCCGCTGACCGAGCGGGGGGTGCCGCCCGCAACCCTCGGGTCAGGTGGCGTGTCGTAGCAGCTCGTGGATGAGCGAGACGACCTCGTCGGGGGCACACTCACGGCGGCAGTGTCCACCCTCAGCCGGTTCGCCGCCCGCGGCCCGGGTCGGTGTCGGCCTGCCAGGCGGCGACGAGATCCTCGCGCGCCCGGGCGACCCGGGAACGGATCGTGCCGACGGGGCACTGGCAGACGTCCGCCGCCTCGGCGTAGGACAGGCCGAGGACCTGGGTGGCGACGAACGCCTCGCGGCGCTCCGGGGTCAGCCCGGCGATCAATTGGTGCAGGGTCACGCCCTCGTCGGCACCGGCGGTGATCGCACCGGCGGCCTCGGCCGCCGCCTGCCAGTCCGGCACCGACGCCAGCCTCGGCCGGGCCACCGCCGTCCGGACGTGGTCCACGGCAACGCGCCGGGCGATGGTGAACACCCAGGTACGGGCCGACGAGCGGCCAGCGAAGCCGGGCAGGTTGCGAATCGCCCGTAGGAACGTCTCCTGGGTCAGGTCGTCGGCCTCTCCCGGCCCGGCCAGGTGCGACAGGAACCGCCAGACCTGGTCCTGTAGTGCCCGGATGAACGCCGTGGCTGCCTGCCGGTCACCCTGGCCCGCCTCCCGTGCCCACCGGGTCACCTGGTCGTCGTCAGCGACGCCGTTCCGCACAGACCACCGTCCTGTGTGCCACGGGCGCTCCTTCATGCCGAGATGCCGTCGTCGGAACGCCGCCGGTCGGCCGCGCACTCTGGTGGTCGCCGGCCGGTCCGGAAAAGTTCCCGAGGTTCCCCCGTTCGACTGATTTCGCGGATGTCCGAGGTGACGGGAACCGCTGCCGCTCAGCTCCAGACGGGCTGGTCCGCACCCTCGCATTCTCTCGGGACCACGGGGTCGGGCATGCTCCACGAGCGCCACAGCTGGCTGTACCCGCCCCCGGCTCTGAGCAGCTCGGCGTGCGTGCCGTGCTCGGCGACGCGCCCCTGATGGAGGACGACGATGCGGTCCGCGGTGGCCGCCTGGCTGAGTCGGTGGGCGACGATCAGCGTGGTACGGCCCTCGGTGGCCGCCACGGCGGCGCGGTCGAGGTCGCGTGCGCCGGCGCTGCCCGCCTCGGCGGTGGCCTCGTCGAGGACCGCGACGGCCGGATCGGCGAGGACGAGGCGGGCCAGCGCGAGTTGCTGGGACTGGGCGGAGGTGAGCTGCCGCCCACCCTCCCCCACCGCTGTGGCGAGGCCGTCCGGCAGGGTCCGCACCCACTCGGTGGCGCCGACGAGGTCGAGGGCGGCGGCGATCTCGGCGTCGGTGGCGTCGGGGTCGGCGAGGCGCAGGTCGTCGGCGAGCGGCCCGGCGAAGACGTGCACCTCCTGGCTGATCAGGGCGATCTCGCGACGGAGGCGGTGCTCGTCGAGCTGTGTCAGCGGCACGCCGCGCAGGGTCACCGCGCCGTCGGTGGGCGCGATGATGCCGGCGATGATGCCGGCGAGGGTGCTCTTGCCCGCGCCGCTCGCGCCGACCAGGGCGACGCGCTCCCCGGGGGCGAGACGCAGGCCGATGTTCCGCAGCACCACCGGCCCGTCGTCGTAGCGGTGCTGCCCGACTGTCACCTCCAGTGCCGCCGGTACGCCCCGGTCGTGGCGGTTGGGCTCGGTGCCGACGGGGGTCGCGGTGTCCGGGAGGGTGGTGACCCCGACGAGTCGGGCCAGGCTGGCCCCGGCCTGCAACACCGAGTCCGACTCGAACAGCAGCAGGCCGATGGGGTTGAAGAGGCGGTGGAAGTAGAGGGCCGCAGTGGTGGCGGCGCCGACGGTGACCAGGTCACCGCGGACCAGCAGGAAGCCGGCGAGCAGCACGGCGGCGAGCCCGACGAATTCGGAGCGGTTGATGCGCAGGCCGAAGCGGGTGTAGAGACCGAAGATCTCCAGCGACAGGTCGCGGGCGACGCCGGAGCGCTCCGCGATCCGCGCGACGTGGGCGTCCTCCATCCGGTAGGCGCGCACGGTGGCCGCGCCCCGCAGCGCCTCGGCCGTGGCCTGCGCGCGCTCGCCCGTCGCCACCCGCTCGCGGGCGTAGTACGGCACCGACCGTTTGAGGTACCAGCGCAGCGCCACCGCGTACGCCGGGGCCGCGGCCAACCCGGCGATGCCGAGCCGCCAGTCGAGGGCGAAGAGCCCCGCCGCGGTCAGCACGACGGACAGCAGCGCGCCGAGGAAGGCGGGGCCGCTGGTGGCGATCACATTCGTCACCACTGCCACGTCGTCGCCGGCGCGGGCCACCAGGTCCCCGGTCCCGGCTCGCTCCAGGGTGGCCGACGGCAGGTGCAGGGCGCGGTCGAGGACCCGTTCCCGGAGTCGGGCCAGCACTGTCTCGCCGAGGCGCGCGGCGACCGCCGCTCCGGCCGCGGTGAGGAGTCCGGCGAGCACGGCGGCGCCCGCGATCACGCCGGCCCAGGCGATCACCCGAGGCGTGTCGGTCCCGGCGATGACGTCGTCGACGAGACGACCGAGCACCCAGGGGGCGACCAGCCCGGTCGCGGCGGCGACGACCAGCAACGTGCCGGCGACGGCGCTGAGCCCCGGCAGCAGGGCCAGCTCGGTGCGGAGGGCGGCCCAGGTCTGCCGGCCGGTGGCCGTCGGCAGCAGGTGCCGGGTGATCGGCTCGGACGTCATCGCAGGGTTTCCTCCCGGTAGCGGGGGTCGCTGGCGAGTAACCGCTCGTGCGGACCCTCGGCGACGACCCGTCCCCGGTCGATCACCGCGACCCGGTCGGTGATCCGCAGCAGCGCCGGGCTGGTGGTGATCACAACCGTGCCGCGGGTGCCCGCCCCGCGAGCCTCGGCCAGCCTGGTGGCGAGCAACCCCTCGGTCACCGCGTCGACAGCCGTGGTGGGGTTGTGCAGCACCAGCACCGGCGGGTCGGCGACGAGCGCCCTGGCCAACCCGATCCGTTGCCGCTGCCCACCGGAGAGGTTCGCGCCGCGTTCGGTGAGCAGACGGTCGAACCCGTGCGGGTGCGCGGCGAGCACGTCCTCGGCTGCGGCAGCCCGCACGGCGGCACGCAGCACCTCGTCGTCGACGGAGGCGCCGGCGCTGAGGTTGTCCCGCAGCGTCCCCTCGAACAGCGCAACGTCATGCTGCTCGACCAGGACCACTGCGCGCGCGGCGTCGATGTGCAGCTCGTCGGCGGGCACGCCGTCGACGCGGAGCGTCCCCCGGTGGTCCGCGCGGGGCACCCGGCCGGCCAGCAGCGCCACCAGCGCCTCGGCCTCGCTCGGGTCGTAGGCGAGCACGCCCAGGATCTCACCGGCGCGGACGCGCAGGCTGACGTCGTCGAGGCCCGCGTACGAGACCCCGTCGAGGGTGAGCCGGGACGGGCTCGGGGTGGGCGGCCCGGCGTCGCCCGGCTGGACGACCGGCGCGGCGCCGAGGACCCGGGCGACCCGCCCCGCTGAGGCTCGGGCCATGGCGAACAACTGGACGCAGTACCCGAGCGTCTGCACCGGCTCGGCGATGAACTGGGCCAGCCCGACCACGGCGACGAGCTCGCCGATGGTGAGCCGGCCCTGTAGTGCGAGCCAACCGGCGAATCCGGCGACCGTGGCGAGGAAGAGGCCGTTGACAGTGGTGGTGAGCCCGAGGTGCAGACCCTTTGTGGTGGCGGCGCGCAGGGTGACGTCGAGCGCGTGGCGGCTGGCTCCCGCGTACCGACGGGCGGCGTGGTCCTGTGCGCCGATGCCGCGCAGCACGCGCAGGCCGCTGACCAGGTCGACGGCGAGGGCGGTCGTGGCGGCGAGCGCCTCCTGCTGCGACGTGCTGCGCCGGGTTAGCAGCGGCGCCATCCGCTGGAGGGCGACGACCAGCAGGGGTACGCCGATGAGCACCCCGAGGCCGAGAGGAATGTCGACGACGAGCAGCGCGACGGCCGCGACCACGATGGCGGTGAGCGCCGCGGCGGTGAGTCCCGCGACCCGCACCACGAACGCGGACAGCTCGGCGTCGGAGGCCGTCACGGAGAGCAGTTCGCCGTCGCGCATGCCCGACCGGCGGCCGCGCGGGTCGAGGGCGCTGCGGACGATCTCGACCCGGGTGGCGTGCGCCTCGTGTTCGACGGCGGCGAACGCCAGTCGTGCGCCGGCCCGGTAGGCGAAGGCGAGCACTGTGAACAGGGCGGCCAGGGCTGCCAGCGAGAGCAGCAGGGCGCGGACGTCCCCGGTGGCCACCGCACTGTCAATGACCACGCCGATGGCCACCGGGACGAGGGCTTCGGTGGCCTGGTGGGTGCAGAGCAGCGCGATGCCGCCGGCCACCCGGGCGCGCTGTCGACGCAGCGCGCGACGGAGCACCACGCCACCGGTGGTCTCGGCGACTGTCATGCTCGGATCGATGAGGGCACGGCGACAGACTCCACTATGATTAGGGCAGGCTAACCTAACATGCCCGAAGTGGGATCGGACGCGCGGTCCCGGTGCTCCCCCACCGGCACCGAAGCCGGCAGACCGAGACCCTTGACGGCCGCCGCGACCAGGGCCTCCGGGGGCAGCGAGACATCGAGTACGAGCACCGACTCGTCCGGCTCCGCCGGTTCCAGCGTGGCGAGCTGCGACTCCAGCAGACTGGCCGGCATGTAGTGCCCCTCGCGCCGGGCCAGTCGGGCTCGGATGACCTCCGCCGGCCCGTCCAGGTGCACGAAGTCCACAGGGAGCGGGCCCTGACGGAGCACGTCCCGGTACGACCGCTTCAAGGCCGAGCAGGCCAGCACCGTCGAGCGGCCCTCCGCGCCGCGATCGGCGATCCACCCGGCGATGTCCCGCAGCCAGGGCCACCGGGTGGTGTCGTCCAGCGGTACGCCGGAGCGCATCCGCGCCACGTTCTGCGGGGAGTGGAACTCGTCCGCCTCGGCGAACGTCAGCCCCGTCGCCGCGCCGATCCCGCGCGCCACAGTGGTCTTGCCGGCCCCGGAGACACCCATCACCACGACATGCCGGGTGGGCCGGGCGCCGCGCCGCTCACCAGTCATGAACCGTGCCGTCCTTCAGTCGGTTGAACGGCAGGTACGCCGGCTCGTACGGGAACCGGGCCGCCGCCTCCTCGTCGAGCTCCACCCCGAGCCCCGGTTGGTCGCCCGGGTGCAGGTAGCCGTCGGTGAAGGTGAACGACTGCCGGAACACCTCGTTGGCCAACGGGGTGTGCTTCATGTACTCCTGGATCCCGAAGTTGTGGATGGCCAGGTCCAGGTGCAGCGCCGCAGCCATGCCCACCGGGGAGATGTCGGTGGGGCCGTGGATGCCGGACTTGATCTGGTACTGCGCGGCGAAGTCGAGCAGCTTGCGCATGGCGGTGATGCCGCCGGTGTGGGTGACAGCGGACCGGACGTAGTCGATCAGCTGCTCCCGGATCAGGGTCTGGTAGTCCCAGACCGTGTTGAAGACCTCACCGATGGCCAGCGGGGTGGTGGTGTGCTGGCGGACCAGCCGCAGCGCCTCCTGGTTCTCGGCCGGGGTGCAGTCCTCCAACCAGAACAGGTCGTACGGTTCGAGGGCCTTGCCGAGCTTGGCGGCCTGGATGGGGGTCATCCGGTGGTGACCGTCGTGCAGCAGCGGCAACTCCGGGCCGAACTCGCCGCGCACCGCCTCGAAGACCGACGGCAGATGGCGCAGGTACGCGCGGGTGTCCCAGTCCTCCTCGGCGGGCAGCGGGGTGCGCTGGGCGGGCTCGTAGTCGTAGCGCTGGCCGGTGGAACTGGGTTGCGCTGCCACGCCGTAGACCGCGTTGATCCCCGGCACCGAGGTCTGCACCCGGATCGACCGGAAGCCCTCGTCGAGGTGGCGACGGATCGAGTCGAACAGCTCGGGGATGTCCCGCCCCGACGCGTGCCCGTACGCCATGATGCCGGTGCGCGACGCGCCGCCCAGCAGTTGGTACAGCGGCATGCCAGCTGCCTTGGCCAAGATGTCCCACAGCGCGACGTCCACCGCGGCGATGGCCGCCATGGTGACCGGGCCCCGCCGCCAGTACGCCGACCGGTACAGGAACTGCCAGGTGTCCTCGATCCGGTGCGGGTCCCGTCCCATCAGCAGCGGGGCGACGTGGTCGCGCAGGTACGAGGCGACGGAGAGCTCACGGCCGTTGAGCGTGGCGTCGCCCAGACCGGTGATGCCCTCATCAGTGGTGATCTTGAGGGTGACGAAGTTCCGGTCGGGGCTGGTCACGATGATGTCTGCTGCGACGATCTTCACGGGGTGCCTTTCGTTCTTGCCGGTCGGGGTCTCACCACTCCGCGTAGGAGCCGTCGGGGTGCCGCCAGGTCGGGCTGCGCCAGGCGTGCCCGCGCTTGTCAGCGGTCCGCACGGCGTGTTCGTCGATCTCGATGCCGAGACCGGGCGCTGTCAACCGCTGCACGTACCCGTCGACGAAGGTCAGCGGGGTCTGGTCGAGGCAGTAGTCGAGCACCTCGGCGCCCTGGTTGTAGTGGATGCCGATGCTCTGTTCCTGGATCAGGAAGTTGGGTGTGGCGAAGCCGACCTGGAGGCAGGCCGCGAGGGCGATCGGCCCGAGCGGGCAGTGCGGGGCGAGCTGCACGTCGTACAGCTCAGCCAACGTGGCGATCTTGCGTACCTCGGTGATGCCGCCGGCGTGCGCGAGGTCCGGCTGGGCCACGGCGATGCCGGCCTGCAACACGGGCAGGAACTCCTGCCGGCTGTAGAGCCGCTCCCCCGTCGAGATGGGGGTGGTGGTGCAGCGGACGGCCTCACCGATCAGGTGCGAGTTCTCCGGCACCACCGGTTCTTCCAGGAAGAACGGCCGGTACGGCTCCAGCAGCGGGGCGACCCTCCGGACGTTGGCGAGGGTGAACCGACCGTGGAAGTCGACAGCGACGTCGCGGTCGTCGCCGAGGACCTCGCGGGCGACGGCCACCCGCTGCACCACCGCGTCGAGGTCGGCGACCGAGGCGAGCGCGCCCATCCGCCCGGACGCGTTCATCTTCACAGCGGTCAGGCCCGCCTCTATCCGGGCGCTGATCTGGTCGCGGATCTCGGCGGGCTCGTCACCACCGATCCAGCCGTAGACCCTGATCCGGTCCCGGACCGGCCCACCGAGGAGCTGGTGCACGGGAGCGCCGTAGTGCTTACCGGCGATGTCCCAGAGCGCCTGGTCCAGACCGGACACCGCGCTGGCCAGGATCGGGCCACCCCGGTAGAAGGACCCCTTGGTCAGCACCTGCCAGTGGTCCTCGATGCGCAGGGCGTCCCGACCCGTGAGCAGCTCGCTGAGTTGGTGGACGGCCGTGCGCACGGTCTCGGACCGGCCCTCGCAGGTCGCCTCGCCCCAGCCGACGATGCCGGACTCCGTCTCGATCCGGACGAACAGCCAGCGGGGGGCGACCAGGAACGTCTCCACCTTCGCAATCGTCGTCATGTCCCGGTCAGCCCTTCGTGGCACCGGCGGTGAGGCCGGAGACGACGTACTTCTGCACGAACAGGGCGATCAGCATGATCGGCAGGGTGACCACTGTCGCGGCGGCCATCAGGCCGCCCCAGTCGATGCTGGCGTAGCCGACGAAGTCGAAGATCGCCACGGGCAGCGTCTTGGTGTCGGAGCCGGAGAGCACCAGGGCGAACATGAAGTTGTTCCAGGAGAAGATGAACGAGAGGATGCCGGCGGTCGCGACGCCGGGCACCGACAGCGGCAGGGTGATCCGCCGGAACGCGCCGATGTGGGTCAGACCGTCGACCAGCGCCGCCTCTTCCAACTCGGTCGGCAGGCCGTCGAAGTAGCCCATCATGATGTAGACGATCAGCGGGAGCGACACGAACATGTGGCTCAGGATCAGCACGCTGAACCCGCCGACCAGCTTCAGGTTCGAGAAGACGTAGTACCACGGCACCAGCAGCGAGACGCCCGGGATCACCCGGGCCATGAGCACGACGAGCGCCGACTTCTTCATGTTGAAGCGGCTCATCGAGTACGCGGCGGGCACCCCCAGCAGGAGCGAGAGCGTGGTGGCCGCGAACGCCACCCAGAGGCTGTTGCCGATGAACTCGAGATAGTTGGCCTGCTGGAGGACGGTCTCGTAGTTCTTCAGGCTGGGCGAGAAGACGAACGCCTTTGCGGTGTCGTAGATGTCCACGTTGGTCTTGAACGACGCGGCGATCATCCAGAGCAACGGCGCCATCAGCGCGAACACCACGACGACGAGAGCCGAGTTGCGGAACACCCGGTACGGCTTGCTCGGCTTCATCGGCCCAGCCCCTTCTTGCGATAGGTGAGGGCCCACATCACCCCGATGATGATCAGGAAGAAGATGATGAGGACGGTCGAGGAGACGCCGTAGTCGTTGTAGTCGAAGCTGAGGCCGTACGCGTACACGTTGAGGGTCTCGACCTCGTGGAACGACCCGCCGCCGCGCCCCTTGGTGGCGTAGAGGATGTCGAACGTCTTCAACGCGTCGATGCCACGCAGCAGGATGGCGACGATCACCGTGGGCATCAGCAGCGGGAGGGTGACGTGCCGGAACCGCTGCCAGCTGCTGGCGCCGTCGATCCGGGCCGCCTCCTGGGGCTCGTCGGACAGCGAGGTGAGCCCGGCGAGCAGGATCAGCACGACCATCGGCGTCCACTGCCAGATGTCGATGAACATCGTCGTCGGCAGGGCCGAGTGCTGCCCGGCCAGCCAGGGCTGGGGGCCGATGCCGATCCAGCCGAGCAGCTGGTTCGCCATCCCGATGTTGGGGTCGAAGATCAGGCGCCACATCATGCCGACCGCCACCGGGGTGGCCACCAGCGGCAGGAGGATCGCGACGCGGACCCACTTCTCACCGCGGAAGGGCCGCCACAGCAGCAGGGCGATCGCCATGCCGAGAATGACCTCGAAGAACAACACGACGCCGGTGAAGAGGACCGTGCGCCAGACCGCCGGCCAGAACCGGTCGGTGTCGGTGAGCACGTCGAGGTAGTTCTGGAAGCCGATGAACTCGGACTCGGCGCGTACCGAACCCTCGGCGTCGGTCAGGCTCAGGTACCCGGTCCACGCCACCGGAAAGATGATCAGCACGGCGACGAACGCCATGGCGGGTGCCGCGAAGAGCCACTTGCGGTGTTCGTTGGCCCAACGCGACCAGGCCGACGTCGTATCCACTGACGCCGCGGGGGCCTCGGGCGAATCGGTACGGGGGGTGAGAACGGCTGACATTGAGAACTCCGGGTTGGAGGGGTCAGGTCCCGGCGAGGCGGCGGAGCCGGTCGGCCCCGCCGCCCGACGCGTGGGTTACTTCGCCTCGTCGTCGAGGAACTTCTGGAACGCCGCGTTCGCCGCGTCCGCCGAGCTGGCGGCGTCCTTGCCGGTGATCGCGTCGACGATCGGCTGGCCGACGATCTCCCGCGCCTCAGCCACCTTGACCACCAACGGACGGTCGTGCCCGACGCCGTTGGCGGTGCTGACCGTGTTGGCCTCGGCAAGGTCCTTCGGCAGGGTCGCGGTGCTGGCCGGGTTGGCCCAGACCGAGGTACGGGCACCGGGTACGCCGGCCGTCTGCTGCGCCAGCGCCTGCTCCTTGCCGGCCGCCCACTGGATGAACTTCCAGGCGTTGTCCTTGTTCTCAGAGCTGTCGTTCATGCCGAGCGCCCAGGAGGGGATGTTGTACGGCTTCGATCCGGCCGGGCCGGCCGGGAAGGCGGCGAAGCCGACGGAGTCGACGACCTTGGACTTGGTCGGGTCGGTGGCGTTCTTGTAGAGCGAGTTGGCCTCGGTGTAGAAGGCGGCCTTGCCCTGCGTGAAGATCGCCATCGCCTCCGACCAGCTCATGTCGGTGCTGATGTTCTCCGGGCCGTGGTCCCTGAGCAGCCCGCCGTAGTAGGCGTACGCCTGCTTGGCCTGCTCGGTGCTGACAGTGGCCTTCCCGCTGGCGTCGACGAAGTCGCCGCCGAAGCTGAAGAGGAAGCTGGAGAACTGCGTGACGGCGGCGGCCTTGCCGGTACGTGCGACGAAGCCGGCGACGCCCGGGTTGTCGGCCTCGATCTTCGCGGCCTGTGCCTTGAGCTCGTCGAGGGTCTTGGGCGGCGCGGTGAAGCCGGACTTCGTCAGCAGGTCCTTGCGGTAGTAGAGGACCTCCTGCTCGGTGATGATCGGCAGACCGACGACCTTGTCCTCATAGGTCGTCGCCTGCACCGGCCCAGCCTGGAAGTCACCGAACTCGAAGGCGCTGTCGGACTTGACCTTCTCGCTCAGGTCGGCGAGGTACTTGTTCTTGCCGAACAGCTTCCCCTCCTGCAGGGGCCGGTACATCATCACGTCGAGGTCGGTGGAGCCGGCGTTCAGTTTGACGTTGTACTGGTCGGAGAGCTGGTCCTCGCCGAGCTGGGTGACTTCCACAGTGAGGCCGGACTGCTTCTCGAACTCCGGTAGGGCCTTCTTGATGTTCTCGGTCCACACGTGGTTGACAAGTGTCACGCGAACGGTCTTCGAGCCCTCGCCGCCGTCATCGCCGCCGCACGCGGCCAGGCTCATGGCGGTGACCACAGCCAGAGAAGTGCCGATTATCGATCGACGTCGCACGCTTGTCTCTCCTTCTGTCGTGGTCGCCGCCCTCGAGAGAGCCGCTACCTCGGTGTTACATCCGCTTAACATCGGGATGCTAGGCCGAAAAAGCTGATTACCTCAAGAGGTTGATGCAAATGATATGATCTTTGAGTGGAACCGTCCTCACCAGAGGTTGCAGCCGCACCGGCCCTCCCCGCCGAGTCCGGGCTGCACGCGCGCGTCCTCGAACACCTCGGCACCGCCATCTGCGGCGGCGAGTTGGCACCCGGATCGGTCCTCAACATCGACGAGCTGGTCGACCGGTACGCCGTGTCCCGTTCGGTCGTCCGCGAGGTGCTGCGGGTGCTGGCCTCGATCGGATTCATCGAGGCGCGCCGACGGGTAGGTGTCATGATCCGGCCGGCAAGCGCGTGGAACGTCTTCGACCCGCAGGTGATCCGTTGGCGTCTCGCCTCGGCCGGCCGGATGGCCCAGCTCCGCTCGATCACCGAGCTGCGCACCGCCGTCGAGCCGCACGCGGCCTACCTGGCCGCCAGCCGGATCGGCCGCGACGAGGCGAGCGACCTCGTAGGGCTGGCGGCGAAGATGTGGGCGGCCGGCGAGGCCGGTGACGAGGAGCGCTTCCTGCACCTCGACATCGAGTTTCACCGGCGCGTCCTGCTCGCCTCCGGCAACGAGATGTTCGTCCGGCTCCAGGAACTGGTCGCGGAGGTGCTCACCGGCCGGCACAAGCACCACCTCATGCCGCACCACCCGCACGAGCAGGCCCTCCAGATGCACGCCGACGTCGCCCAGGCGATCCAGCGGCGCGACGGTGAACGTGCCCGGCAGGCGATGGTGCGGCTGATGGAGCAGGCCTTCGACGAGATGAAGTCGTTGTGGGAGCAGACCGCTCTACCCGACCGGAGCAAAGCCGAGTAGGTCCCGTAGTCCTCAGGAGGGCCGGCCCGTCGGGCCGGCCCTCCTGTCGTCATCCGTCAGTCGGTCCGGGCACGGAGGCTGCGTGCCAGGACGGGGATCATCACCGCCGCGGCGACGAGGTGCAGCCCGAGGAGAGCGGTGACGGTGGCCGCGTTCGCCCCCGAGATGAGGGCCGGAACCAGCGAGAGCGCGGTCAGCGTCACTGCCGTCCAGGTGAACCGGTCGGCGGGTCGAGCGCTCCACCGGAGCAGAGCCACGGCGATGACGACGCCCACCACCGAGAAGAAGCCGGTCACCACGGCGATCCCGGACATCGGAATCGTCTCGCCACCATCGGGAATCTCGAAATCGACGCCAGCGGCCCGGGCCAACACGGCGGCGAGGGTGGTGCTCACCATCGCCGCGAGCGTGGCAATCAGGCCGGTGCCGGCGAGCCCGCGGAATCGGTGGGTGTGGTTGGGTCGGCCCGATGCCGGGCCGGCGACGATCTCGGTGTCCTTCATGCTGTTCATGTCGTCTCCCTCAACTGGAGGCTGTCGTACCGGATGTGTTGACTGGCGTGTGGCGGCACCGGGCGTGAAGACACGCACCCTCGCCGTGCGACGGCCGGGGTTGCGCAGCGCGCGGACGCCGGTGCCGCGCAGCCAGAACCCGGCATCGCGTCCGAGGACCGGCCCGGGCTCGCCGTCGCGCAGCTCCAGTTGCACCCGCCCACTGGTGACCACACCGAATGCGTCGTACCACTGCGCCGTGACCACCGCGGCACGCGCGCCACCGCGCAGCGTGAGCGTCCACACCGGACTACTCCGTGCCGTCCGCCGGCAGGCGCTCCGGCAGCCCGAGCCGCGGGAACTGGTCGTCGTGGAAGGTGAATACCTCGGTGATTTTGCCGCCGGTGACGCGCAGGACGTCGATCGTCAGCGGCAGGTACGCGCCCTCCTGCTTGCGCCAGTGGTAGAAGGCGACAGCGGGCTGGCGGTTCACCGAGGTGGGGACCGCGCGCAGGCCCGTCATGCCCTCGAAGCCATCCTCGACCCAGCTGTTCACCACCGCGTCGCGGCCGACGTACAGGCCCGGCGTGGGCGGCATCGAGCAGCGGACGTCGTCCCGCAGCATGCCAGCGAGCACGTCGACGTTCGTGGCCACACTGGCGTCGGTGAAGCGGCGCACCAGCTCGCGCGTGCCGGCGTCCTCCTCGCCGCCGGTCCAGTCCTGCCGCTCGGCGGGCAGGTGCTCCCGCATGCCGGCCCGAGCCCGCTGCAGGGCACTGTTGACCGAGTTGACCGAGTCCCCGAGCAGCTCCGCGACGTCCTTCGCCGGCCAGCCGAGCACGTCCCGCAGGATCAGCACGGCCCGCGGACGCGGCGCGAGGTGCTGGACCGCGACCAGGTACGCCAGCTCGATCGTCTCCCGCGCGACGGCGACGGTCTCCGGCTCGTCCGTGTCGCCCGCGGGCAGCTCGTCGAGCAGCCGGTCCGGGTAGGGCTGCAACCACAGCACCTCCCCGCCGGTCGCCGGCTCGGGGCGGCGCTTGGCGAGCAGGTCCAGGCAGGCGTTGGTGGCGATCCGGTACAGCCAGGCCCGGAATGTCGACCGCCCCTCGAACGTCTCTCGTCGCCGCCAGGCACGCAGGAACGTCTCCTGCACGGCGTCCTCGGCGTCCTCGAACGACCCGAGCATCCGGTAGCAGTGCACGTGCAGTTCCCGCCGGTGTCGCTGCGCCAGCCCCGAGAACGCCGGCTCGTCGACCTCGCCCAGACCGCTCACGCCCAGCTCCTCAAGCCGCGTGTCCGCACTCATCACGTCATCCTTCCGCCTCGTCATGTCCTGTCGTAGGTATGACGGGCGCGGACGCGACAACTCATCACTCGGGTCGCTGTCGACGACCTGAATCACGCCGAGGCCGTTGGATGAGCCGACGTTGCGGAGTGTGAGGCCGGTGGCAGCGGACACCGTGAAAGCTGTTATGACTCAGAGGCATATTTATACCTGCGAGTCATAACGCTTGCTGGCGGATCCGCTGCCTCGGAGGCGACGGCTTCGCCGCCGGGGCAGGCGACCCGCCGGCTCGGAGCGCGGTCACCAGGCTGCGGCCGCGACCACGGTCGCGCTACTGGGCGGTGCTGCCGCCCGATCGGCCCGCACCGGCGGAGGGCCGGTGCGCGATGCGGGGTGCCCGCACGGCGGAGGCGTTGCCGGCGCCGGGGCGGTAGTCCCGTGCCGCGCTGGCCACCATCTCGTCGGCATCGCGAGCGAGCGCCTGCCGGATGTGCGGCGGAACGAACTCGGACGTCGCCATCGCCAGTCGGACCTGCACCGCGCGGTCGTCGACCAGGCGGGCCAGGTCCGCCTCGTCCAGCTCGACGGCCCGCACCAGCGCGGCACGGACGTCGACCACCGGGTCCGCGGCGAGCGCGCTGCGTTGCTCGGCGGTGGTCCGCGGGTTGCGGGCAACCCCCTTGCGTACGCGTGCGGTGCGATCGGCCAGCAAAGCGTTGATCACGTCGGGGTCGTGGGTGTGCGTGGCGAGTCGTTCCCGTACCTCGGGTGACACGTCGTCGATCAGCTTGGCGGCCAGCTCCGGCTCCAGCTCACGACTCTCCGCGAGGAGACCGCGAAGCTCCTTGTCCGAGGTCTGCGACATGACCTGGCGGATCGACTCGTCACAGGCCGGGTTGCCGGCGACCGCCCAGCGGACCCACCGGTCGGCGTCCTTGACCAGGCGCAGAAGGTTGGCGATCGAGGTGGAGGGGTTCCTCGCCACGGCCTCCCGGACCTGACGATCATGGTCGCGGGTGAGCGGTCGCAGGGCCTGCGCGGGTGCGTCGGCCCGAGCGGCGACCGCCTTGCGGACCAGGACCGACGGATCGGACGCCAGGTCAATAAGGGTCATTTGTGGCGTTGTGGGGTCCTGAGCGAGGGCGAGCCGAGCGTCAGCGCTGCCACCGACCGGACGGTGGGCGGTGGTGCCGGACCCGCTGTGACGGTCGGCCTCGCCGACGTCCTGCTGTTTCCCCATTCCGCAATCATGTCACGCGCCCGGTTCGGCAGTACCGGCCGCGGGCGGGACCGGGGCGGGCAGCCGCAGGCCGGACATGCCGCCGTCCACCGGCAGCGACGAACCGGTCACCGACCCGGTCGCGGGCGAGGCGAGGTAGACGACGGCGGCGGCCACCTCGTCGGCGGTCACCAGGCGACCGGTCGGCTGCCGGGACGCCAGCTGCCGCTTCTCGGCCGTCGGGTCGGCCGCACCGGCGAGCAGGCGGGCCACCCAGGGTGTGTCGACCGTGCCGGGGGCGACACAGTTGACCCGGACGCCCTCTGTCACCAGGTCGGCGGCCATGGCCAGGGTGAGGGCGTGCACGGCACCCTTCGACGCCGAGTACAGGGCGCGTCGGGGCAGGCCGACGGTCGCCGCGATCGAGGAGATGTTGACGATCGCCGCGGACGACGACCGGCGCAGGTACGGCAGGGCGACGGCGCTGGTTCGGGCCACGCCGGAGACGTTGACGTCGAGTACCCGGCTCCACTGCTCGTCGTCGTCCTCCTCCACGGTGCCCACGGCCGAGATGCCGGCGTTGTTCACCAGGATGTCGATGCCGCCGAACGCCTCCGCGACCGAGGCGACGGCCGCGCTGAGGGAGGACCGGTCGGCCACGTCCGCCCGGACGCCGAGTACGCCGGGATCCTCCGGCAACCCGGCCAGTTCCAGGTCCAGGACACCCACCCGGGCGCCGGCGGCGGCGAACGCCCGCACGCAGGCAAGGCCGATCCCCGATCCACCTCCGGTCACCACCGCCACGAGACCGTCACACCGCATACTGCTCTCCCCTTCCGAGTGGTCCGCTGAGGTGACGCACCGCCGTCGATGAGGCCGTGCGGTAGTGCGTGTCGAGGTTCGTCAGACCCATGCCGGCCCGTCGGGGTACGCGTACGTGGCGAGGCTCTCCGGACGCATCGCGGCGGAGAACCCGGGGGCGCTGGGCGCCACGTAGTGCCCGTCCTTGATCACCACCGGATCGAGGAAGTGCTCGTGCAGGTGGTCGACGTACTCGACGACCCGGTCGCGCATCGAACCGGACACCGCCACGAAGTCGAACATCGACAGGTGCTGCACCAGCTCGCACAGGCCCACTCCCCCGGCGTGCGGGCACACCGGCACCCCGTACTTCACGGCCAGCAGCAGGATGGCGACGTTCTCGTTCACGCCGCCCACCCGGCAGGCGTCGATCTGCACGACGTCGACGGCGTCGGCCTGGAGCAGCTGTTTGAACACGACCCGGTTCGCGACGTGCTCGCCGGTGGCGACCCGGATCGGCCCGCCGTCGGGTGCGCTGGTGGCCAGGGCGGAACGGATCGCCGCGTGGGCGAGCACGTCGTCGGGGCTGGTCGGCTCCTCGATCCACCACGGGTCGTACGGCGCCAGCTCCCGCATCCGCTCGACCGCCTCGGCGACGTCCCAGCGTTGGTTGGCGTCGAGCGCTATCCGGATCTGCGGGCCGACCGCCTCGCGGGCGATCTTCAGGCGGCGCACGTCGTCGGCGGCGTCCGCGCCCACCTTCAGCTTGATCTGGGTGAACCCGTCGGCGACGGCCTGCCGGGCCAGCCGGACCACCTTGTCGTCGGAGTAGCCGAGCCAGCCGGGTGACGTGGTGTACGCGGGGTAGCCCCGCTCGGTCAGCCGGGCGATCCGGTCGGCCCGGCCCGGCTCGGCGGCGCGCAGGATCTCCAGCGCCTCGTCGGGGGTGAGGGCGTCGGTGAGGTAGCGCCAGTCGACCAGGTCGACGATCTGCTCGGGGCTGAGGTCGGCCAGGTAGCGCCAGACCGGCTTGCCCGCTCTCTTGGCGACCAGGTCCCACATCGCGTTGATGACCGCTGCGGCGGCCAGGTGCATCACGCCCTTCTCCGGGCCGAGCCAGCGCAGCTGCGAGTCCTGGGTGAGCGAGCGGGCGAACGCGCCGAGGTCCACGGTGTCCGGGTCGAGGCCGACCACGTACGGCACCAGCGCGTCGATGGCCGCCCGGCAGACGTCGTTGCCCCGCCCGATGGTGAAGGTGAATCCGTGCCCGTCCGGGCCGTCGTCGGTGCTCAGCACCAGGTACGCGGCCGAGTAGTCGGGGTCGGGGTTCATCGCGTCGGAACCGTCGAGATCCCGCGAGGTCGGGAACCGGACGTCGTACGTGTCGACCGAGGTGATCACCGCCATCAGGCGTCCCGGAGCGTGTTGCGCTGCCGGCCGAGGCCGTCGATCTCGACCTCCATCACGTCGCCGACAGCCAGGTACGGGAACCGACCGGAGAGCGCCACCCCCTGCGGAGTGCCGGTGTTGACGACGTCGCCCGGGTCCAGGACGGTGTACTGGGACAGGCGCCAGATCAGGTACGCCACGTCGAAGATCATGTCTTTGGTGCTGGAGTCCTGGCGGGGCTCGCCGTTGACCCAGGAACGCAGCCGCAGCGCCTGCGGGTCGCCGATCTCGTCGGCGGTGACCAGCCACGGGCCGAGCGGTTGAAACGTCTCGCAGGACTTGCCCTTCGACCACTGGCCGCCGGAGACCGCGAGTTGGAAGTCCCGCTCGGAGACGTCGTTGGACAGCACGTACCCGGCGATGTGCCCGAGGGCGTCGGCCGGTGAGGCGAGGTAGCGGGCCGTCCGGCCGATCACCACCGCCAGCTCCACCTCCCAGTCGGTCTTCGTCGATCCGCGCGGGATCAGGACCTCGTCGTACGGGCCGACGACGGTGTTGGGCGCCTTGTAGAAGATGATCGGGTCGGTCGGTGGCGTGGCGCCCGACTCGGCAGCGTGCGCGGCGTAGTTCTGCCCCACGCAGAGCACCACGCCGGGCCGGGCGATCGGTGCGCCGACCCGCTGACCGGTGACGTCGATCTCGGGCAGGTCGGTGGCCTCGCGGACCCGGCGGACGCCGTCGCCGGCGAGGAACTCGCCGTCAATGTCGGCGGTGAGCGACGAGAGATCGAAGTGCCGCCCATCGACGTACAGCACGGGGCGTTCCCGCCCCACGGGCCCGACGCGCATGAATCTCACGAACCAACCTCCAGTGCATAGGTACGAATTGCGGTGCCGGCCAGGACGTCTGCCCGCTCGGTGGCCGACAGCTCGCCCAGGCTGGCGTCGATCGCCGTCCACGCCTCGGCGTACGAGGCGACGAGGTCGCAGACGGGCCAGTCCGAGCCGGCCATCAGCCGGTGCGGGCCGAACAGCTCCAGCGCGGTGTCGACGTACGGCCGGATGTCGGCCACCTGCCACCCGGGGCCGGCCTCGGTGAGCAGGCCGGAGAGCTTCGCGACGACGTTGTCGCAGCCGGCCAGGTCGCGTACCGCCGTGCGCCACTCGGCGAGGCCGGCGGTGGCGATCCTCGGCTTGCCCAGGTGGTCGAGGACGAAGGTGGTGCCCGGCGTGGCCCGCGCCGCCTCGGCGCAGCTGGTCAACTGTCCGACGTGGACGACCAGGTCGAAGGTGAGGCCGGCGGCCCCGATCGCCGCGAGGGCGGCGCGGACGTCGGGGCGGGCCAGGTGCCCGGGGTCGGCGACGCCCTGCACCTGGTCGCGGAGCCCGACCAGCTTCGTCGCGCCGGGCAGCTCGCGGTAGCCGGCGAGGGTGGCGGCGATCGCCGGGTCGGTGAGCGACGCCCAGCCCACCACGCCGGCGATCCGGGGCGTGGTGGCGGCGTGGGCCAGAAACTCGGCGGTCTCCTCGGCGTCGCAGCGGCCCGCCTCGACCAGCACGGTCGCCGTCACCCCGGCCTCGTCCAGCTGGGGTACGAGGTCGGCGATGGTGTAGTCGCGCCGGATCGCCTCCAGGCCGGGTGCGGCGAGCCACTGGTAGTCGGCGGTCCACAGGTGGTGGTGCGCGTCAATGATCACGGCGTCGGCACCTCGCTCGGCAGCAGACCTTCGGCCTTGAGATCGGCCCAGAGGGCGCCGGGCACGTCCCACTCGAACATCGCCACGTTGTCGGCGACCTGCTCGGGGTCCCGGGCGCCGACCACCACGCTGGCGACGGCCGGGTGCCCGAGCGGAAACTGGATCGCCGCGGCCCGCAGCGGTACGCCGTGCCGCTCGCACACGGACCGGATCGCTGTGGCCCGGTCGAGGAGCCGCTGCTCGGCCGGGGCGTAGTCGTAGTGGGCGCCCGGTGTCGGGTCGGCCAGCAGGCCCGAGTTGTAGACCCCGGCGGCGATGATCGCGATCCCCTTCGCATGAGCCAGCGGCAGCAGCTCGTCGAGGCCGGACTGGTCGAGCAGCGTGTACCGGCCGGCGAGCATGAAGCAGTCGAAGTCGCCGGCGTGGGCCAGCTCGACCAGCGCCGGGGCCTGGTTCATCCCGGCGCTGACCGCGCCGATCTCGCCGGCCTTCCGCAACTGCGCCAACGCCGGGTACGCCCCGGCGACCGCCTCGGCGAGGTGGTCGTCCGGGTCGTGGATGTGCGCGATGTCGATCCGGTCCAGCCCCAACCGGGCCAGGCTCTCCGCGTGGGAACGACGTACCCCGGCGGCGGAGAAGTCGAACCGCGGCGTGAGGTCGGTCGGCTCGGCCCAGAACTCCTGCCGGTCACCACCGTCGGGGACGAGCAGCCGACCCACCTTTGTGGAGACCGTGAACGCGTCGCGCGGCTTGCCGGCGAGGACCGCCCCGGCACGCCGCTCGGAGAGGCCGCAGCCGTAGAGCGGGGCGGTGTCGAAGTAGCGGAGCCCGAGATCCCAGGCCGCCTCCACCGTGGCGTGGGCGACCTCGTCACCGACGGCGTCGAACATTCCACCGATCGGGGCGAGCCCCAGCCCGAGCCGGGTCACCACCACGTCGGTACGCCCCACTGTCACTGGTTCGGTGGCCTTCACGCGACGACCCCCTGCCCGTCGTGGATGAACCGGATCACCGACTGACTCATCCGGTCGTAGTCGTGGTCGTTGTCCAGTTCACCAACAATGGCGAACTCCCGCATCACGGCGATCCGGTCGGCGAGGGTGACCATCTCCGGCAGGTCCGACGAGATCAGCAGAATGGCCATTCCCCGCGCGGCGAGGCCGGCGATCAACTCGTGGAAGGCGGCCTTGGTGCGTACGTCGATGCCGACGGTGGGCTCGTCGATGATGAGCACGTCGCAGTCGGCCGCCAGCCACTTGGCCAGGCTGACCTTCTGCTGGTTGCCGCCGGAGAGCTGACCGGCGTGCTGGTCGGGCGAGGCGAGTCGGATGCCCAGCCGATCGGCGTACTCGTCGACCAGGGACCGCTCCGCCCGGTCCCGGACCAGCCCGAGCCGGGCCAGCTTGCGCCACACCGTCACGGCCGTGTTGCGGGCCACGGTCTGGTCGAGGAAGAGGCCCTCCTCCTTGCGGTTCTCGGTGACGTAGCCGATCCGGTACCGGTGCAGGGCATCGCCCACGTCCCGGATCCGGGCCGCACGGCCGTGTACCCGCACCTCCCCGGCGGTGATCTGGTCGAGGCCGAGCAGCGCCTTGGCCAGCTCGCTGCGGCCCGCGCCGACCAATCCGTACAGGCCGACGATCTCACCGGGGCGGACGGCGAGGCTGACGTCGTGGTGGCCGGCGGTGGTGGCGACGGCATCGAGGGCCAGCGCCGGTTCGACATCCGCCGCGACGGTCCGGGCGGCGAGGTGCACCTGCTGGTACGCCCGGCCGACCATCAGGTCGACGATCTCCTCGCGGCTGTGGTCGGCGAGGGGTTCCGCCTCGGCGACGCTGCGCCCGTCGCGCAGCACTGTCACCGTGTCGGCGACCGCGAAGACCTCCTCCAGTTTGTGGCTGACCAGCACTGTGGCGTGGCCCCGCTCGGACAGCCGACGAACGATGCCGTAGAGCCGGTCGGCCTCGTCGTTGGTCAGCGACGCGGTCGGTTCGTCGAGCAGCAGCACTGTCGAATCCGCCGACAACGCCTTGGCGATCTCCACCAGTTGCAGCTGGGCCACCGACAGCCGCGACACCGGCAGGTCGGGGTCCAGGTCGAGGTCGAGCCGGTCGAGGCAACGGCGGGCCTCGGTACGCAGCGCCGCACGGTCGAGCAGGCCGGCGCGGCGGGGCAGGTGTTGCAGGCAGATGTTCTCGGCGACGCTGAACGCCGGGATCAGGTTCCGCTCCTGGTGCACGACACCGATGCCGGCCCGCTGGGCGTCCTGCGGGTTGCCCAGCTGCACCGCGCGCAGCTCGCCGTCGGGTCCGGGCAGCCGCAACTGCCCGCCGTCCGGTCGGTACACCCCGGTCAGGATCTTGATCAGGGTGCTCTTGCCGGCGCCGTTCTCGCCGAGCAGCGCGTGCACGCTGCCGGCGGTCAGTGTCAGCGTCGCCTCGTCCAGGGCGCGTACCCCGGGGAACGTCTTGACCAGTTTCTCGGCGGACAGCACGACGGTCATCGTGGACCTCCGGAGAGCTTGTCGCGGAACTGACCGAGCAGCACCGCGCCGAGGACGACAGCGCCGATGATGAGGTCCACCCACCGCCGGTTGATGTCGAACTGCGACTGGCTCACGTCGACCAGCCGCACCAGGAAGGCGGCGAGCACCGTGCCGGTCACGCTGATCATGCCGCCGGCCAGGGCCACCCCGCCGATGATCGGCGCGGCGAAGCTGGGCAGCAGCAGGTCGTCGCCGATCGAGGCGTTCACCGAGCCGAAGGCGGCCACCACGATCACCGCGGCGAAGCCGGCCAGCAGCCCGGACAGGGTGTGGGCCAGCACCAGCGCCCGGTCGTTGGAGATGCCCGACAGCCGGGCGGCGAACGGGTTGCCGCCGGAGGCGAGCAGGTGCCGTCCGGGCACTGTGCGCCGGAAGAAGAGGGCGACCGCGACGGCGATCACGACCGCCAGCAGGAAGACCACTGGTACGCCGGCCACTGACGCCTGCCCGAACTCGCGCAGGCCGGGCGAGTAGCCCTGGTAGGTGCCGGTGCCGTTCACCCCGTACCGCAACCCTTCGAGGATCGTCATGGTGGCGAGGGTGACGATGAACCCGTTGATCCGGGTGAAGATCACCAACAGGCCGTTGACCAGCCCGACGACAGCGCCGAGGGCAAGCGCCGCGAGCACCGCGACCGGGGCGGGCAGCCCGGCGTCAACCATCAGCCAGCCCGAGGCCACCGCGCAGAACCCGGTGAGCACACCCACCGAGAGGTTCATCTGACCGACGGCGAGAACCACCATCTGGGCCAGGCCGATGACGATCGGCAGGGCGAGGAAGCGCAGAAAGGCGTCCAGGGTGCCGGCGGTGAGCAGGTTGAAGTCGGTGGCGACAGCGAGTGCCGCGAACCCGAGCGCCGCGATCACCGCGAGGGTGAACTCGTTGGTCCGGATCACGCTCCTCATGATGATGACACCGCCCTTCGCTCGGCGAGCACGGCCCGTAGCCGGTCCAGCGACAACGCCGCGAGCAACACGAGTCCGATGTAGAGCTTCAGCTCCTCCAGGGAGAACTGGAGCAGGTTGAGGCCCTTGTAGATGACCTGGGTGAGGGTCGCGCCGAGCGCGGTGCCGAGGACGCTGACCGCACCACCGGCGAGCAGCGTCCCACCGAGCACCGGGGCCAGGAACGACGGCAGCAGGAACGACTCCCCGATGTTGGCGGAGAAGGCGCCGTTGTTGGCGGCGAGCAGGAACCCGGCCAGTGCGGCGAGCAGCCCGCTCAACGCGTGCGCGGCGACGACCCGGCGGTGCGTGGGGATGCCGGACAGCTCGGCGGCGACCGTGTTGGAGCCGGTCATCAGGATCTCCCGGCCCAGCCGGGCGTGCCGGAACAGCAGCCCCACACCGAGCGCCGCGGCGACCGCGATCGGCACGACCAACGGGATCCGTGGCCCGCAGACCTCGCCCATGCAGTAGTCGGCGAAGGTGTCGAAGCGCAGGGCGGAGAGCCCACTCGGCTGCACCGCGAACGACACCCCGCCGGTCGCCCAGGTGTATAGGATCGTGACCAGGCCCAGCAGCCCGAAGTCCAGCGCGAGGGTGACCACGAAGGAGTTCACGCCGGTCTTGGCGATGAGCAGGCCGGCGAGCGCGCCGATGCCCGCCCCGACGGCGAGACCCACGAGCAGTCCGACCAGCAGTGGGACGCCGAGCCGGTCGTAGGCCAGGCCCATCGCGAAGGTGGACAGCGCCGCCATCCGGCCCACTGCCATGTTCATGTGCCCGAGCGAGAGCACGGCGAGCTGGGCGAGACCGACCACGACGTACACGCTGATGTCGGCCTGCAGCGGTGCCAGGGTGAGGCGGGGGTCGAGGAACGCGGGGGTGAGCGACGAGAAGAGGACGACCAGCACGGCGATGACGATGAGCAGGCCGAGCCGGGGGTTCGCCCAGACCGGCAGGGCCCTGGCCGGCGGCCTGGGCTCCGCGGCCGGAGGCACCGCCGGCGCCTCCGGCGCTGTTTCCGTCTTCACGCCACCCTCCTGTCCTCGATCGCGTCGCGGTCCCAGTCGATGCCGAGGCCCGGCTCGCCGGGGGCGAGCGCGTGACCGTCGACGATCGCGATATCGGTCCGGGTGATCGCGCGCAGTTGCGGGATGTGCTCGACGTAGCGGCTGTTCGGCACGGCCGCGCAGAGGCTCACGTGCAGTTCCATCAGGAAGTGCGGGCAGACCACCACGTTGCACGCCTCGGCCAGGTGCGCCACCTTGAGCCACGGGGTGATGCCACCGATGCGCGCGACGTCGACCTGGACGACGCCGGCCGCCTGCCGGCGTAGGTACTCGGCGAACTGGCCGATCGAGTACATCGACTCTCCGACCGCGACCGGGATGCTCGTCGCGCGGGCCAGCAGCTCGTGCCCGGCTACGTCGTCGGCGGGCAGCGGCTCCTCGAACCAGGCGAGCTGGTGCGGTTCGAGCAGCCGGGCCCGGCGGATCGCCTCGGCGGCGGTCAGCGACTGGTTGGCGTCGACCATCACGTCGAAGTGGTCGCCGAGGGCCGCCCGGACCGCGCCGATGCGAGCGGCGTCCTCGGCCGGGTTGGGCTTGCCGACCTTCAGCTTGACGCCGGGCCAGCCGGCCGCCTGGGACGCCTTCGCGCCGGCGACCAGCTCGTCCTCCGTGAGGTGCAGCCAGCCACCCTCGGTGTCGTACAACGGGATGCGGTCCTTCGCGCCGCCGGCGAGCACCCACAGCGGCAGGCCGGCGGCGCGGGCGCGCAGGTCCCACAGCGCGGTGTCGATCGCGGCGAGCGCCAACGAGGTGATGGCCCCGACCGCTGTGGCGCGGGTGGCGGCGTGCAGGTCCCGCCAGACCGCCTCCACCCGGGCGGCATCCCGGCCGACCAGGTGCGGCAGCAGGTAGTCGCGCAGCAGCGCGAGCACCGCGGTGCCGCCGGTCCCGATCGTGTACGCGTACCCCGTGCCGTGCCCGCCGTCGGCCGTGCGCACCTCGACGAAGAGCGTCTCCTGTTTGAGGAACGCCTGTACCGCGTCGGTGCGGACGGTCTCGACGGGAATGTCGACGAGGTACGCCTCGGCCCCGGTGATTGTCGACATCAGCTGCACTTGAGCAGGTCGCCGTCGAACTTCTTCCGCAGTGCCTCGGTGGTGGCGGTGCGGTCGGCCTCGTAGCCGTCCAGGTTGTCAGTGGTCACCACGAACGAGCCCGAGTCGATTGTCACTCCGGGTTCGGCCATGGTGCAGCCGCCGCTGAGCTTCATCAGGGCGTACGAGCCGACCTGGGCCTGACCGACCGGGTTCTGCAGGACGGTGGCGGCCACCGAGCCGCCGCGCAGCCCGTCGAGGACCGTCGGGTCGTCGTCGATGGCGATGACCTTGATGGGCAGCTTCGACTGGCGGACCCCCTCGGCCGAGGCGACCGCCGGGTTGTAGGCGGTGTTCACGATCGCCTGGATCTGGCGGCCCTTCGCGGCGAGGAGGTCGGCCACGGCCCGCTGGGCGCTCTGCAGGTCCTTGTCGATGTCGGTGACGCTCTGGAGCAGTGTCACCTTGCCGCCGGTCTCGGCGACCGCCTTCTCCACGCCCGCGATCCGGCGCTGGGTGTTGGAGTCGACCTTGTTTCCGGTCAGGTGCACCAGGTTGCCCTGACCGCCCATCGCGTCGATGGCGGCCTTGGCGCCCTTGTAGGCGGCGACCTCCACGTCGGTGGAGAGGCAGAAGTCGGCCTTGTTGGCCCCGGCCGGGCAGGAGGCCAGGGAGCCGACGGGGAAGCCCTGCCGCTTGAGGTCCTCGAAGGTGGAGTTGATGTTGTCCGGCGAGACGCCGAAGACGCCGAAGGCGTTGTAGCCCTGCGCTGCCAGGGACTTGAGCACGTCGTTCTGCTTGGTCTGGTCCCAGCCCGCGGTCTCGTTGAAGGTGACGTCGCCGAGAGCCAGCTCCGTCTTGGCCTTGGCCCCGGCGTCCTTCCAGGGCTGGAAGTACGGGTGTGAGCCGCCGGGTACGAGCGCGACCTTGACCTGCGCCGGTTCCCGGCCACCGGCTTCGGCGTCGGTGGTGTCGCTCTTCTTCGTGCAGGCCACAGTGGTCGTGGCGAGGGCCACGACGGTCAGGCCGGAGCCGATTCGGGACAGCATTCTGCGCGACATGTTCGTCTCCTCGGGGTGGTGGTGGCGAGACGGTGGCGAGGGAACCTATTTCCTATAGGATGTTGCTTTGCTAGTGTGTACTCGCTCACACCGGCACAGTCAAGGGGTTGCTGAGGAGACGAGATGGCCCAGCAGGAACCTCGCGAGGGTCGACTCCGTCCCGCCCGTCGACTCACCCTCACCGAGGACGTCTACGAGTCGATAAAGACGCTGGTCATGGACCACATCCTTCCCCCCGGCGAACGGGTCAACATCGACGCGCTGGCGCGGGAGCTGGACGTCTCCCCCACCCCGGTCCGCGAGGCCCTCGCCCGGCTGGAGGCCGACGGCCTGGTCCGTAAACGCCCGCTCTCCGGCTACACCACCACGCCGCTGCTGAGCCGCGCCGAGTTCGACGACCTGTTCGACGTCCGCCAACTGCTGGAGGGCGCCACCGCCGGACGGGCCGCCACGCACGCCTCCGCCGAAGCCCGCCAACGGATCAGCGCCGAGGCGGCGGCGAGCATCGACGTGGAGGCCGGCGACGGCTATCGCCGACACGCCGCCTTCACCGCGCTGGACGCGAAGTTCCACGACCTGATCGCGGAGGTCTCCGGCAGCCCTCTGCTGCGGGACACCATCACGCGGCTGCACTCACACCTGCACCTGCACCGGCTGTACTTCCCGGTCGCCGGTGCGCCGGACACCAACACCGAGCACCAGCGCATCGCCGCCGCCATCGTCGCCGGGGACGCGGCAGCCGCCACCGAGGCGATGCGCGCCCACCTCAGCGCCGCCCGGGAGCGTCACCTGCCCGCCTTCGACCAGCTCCCCAGCCCCGGAACACCGCGCGACTCGGCGTGACCCACCCCCACACCTCCGAGGAGCCGCCATGCGGATCGCCCTCTTCATCACCTGCGTCAACGACCTCGCGTTCCCGGCCACCGGCATCGCGGTCACCCGCATCCTGCGGCGACTCGGCCACACCGTCGAGTTCCCCGCCGAGCAGACCTGTTGCGGGCAGATGCACGCCAACACGGGTTACCGGGCCGAGGCCATGCCGATGGTGCGCAACTACGTCGACGTCTTCGACTCCTACGACGCCATCGTCGCGCCGTCCGGGTCGTGCACCGCGATGATCCGCGACCAGTACCCGAGCCTGCACCCGCCCGCCACCTCGGTGGCCGCCCGCACGTACGAGCTGTCCGAGTTGCTCGTCGACGTTCTCGGCGTCACCGACGTCGGCGCCGAGTTCCGGGAGACGGTCACCTACCACCCGACCTGCCACGGCCTACGCCTGCTGCGCCTCGGCGACCGGCCGCTGACCCTGCTGCGCCAGGTGCGCGGGATCAAGCTGGTCGAGCTGGGCGACGCCGAGGAGTGCTGTGGTTTCGGCGGCACGTTCGCCCTGAAGAACCCGGACGTCTCCACCGCGATGCTCACCGACAAGTGCGCCCGGGTCCGCGACACCGGCGCACGGGTGCTCGCCGCGGCCGACAACTCCTGCCTGGCGCACATCGGCGGCGGCCTCGACCGCCACCGGTCGGGCGTACGGGCCGTGCACTACGCCGAGATCCTCGCCGAGACGGGAGCCACCTCATGAACCCACCGGTCGCACCCGCCACCGGTGGCGGGCGGATCCGCACACCGCTGCCGTTTCCCACCGCCGCCAAGCCGGCCGTCGCCGACACGCAACTCCGGGCCAACCTGCACCGGGCCACCCGCACGATCCGGGCCAAGCGAGCCCGGGTCGTCGACGAGGTACCCGACTGGGAGGCCCTGCGCGACGCCGGCTCGGCGATCAAGGCGGACGTCCAACGTCGGTTGCCGGAGCTGCTGGAGCAGTTCGAGGCGTCCGCCACCGCTGCCGGCGCCACAGTGCACTGGGCCCGCGACGCGGCCGAGGCGTGCCGGATCGTGGTCGCGTTGACCCGGGCCGCCGGGGCCGACGAGGTCGTGAAGGTCAAGTCGATGGCGACCCAGGAGATCGAGCTCAACGAGGCGCTGGAGGCCGCCGGGATCGCGGCGTACGAGACCGACCTGGCGGAACTGATCGTGCAGCTGGGCGACGACACCCCCTCGCACATCCTGGTGCCGGCGATCCACTACAACCGGGCCCAGATCCGGGAGATCTTCCAGCGTCGCATGGCCGACGCGCCGGCCGACCTGAGCGACGAACCGGCTGCGCTGGCCGAGGCGGCCCGCGCCCACCTGCGACGGCGTTTCCTCTCGGCCCGGGTCGCCGTTTCCGGCGCGAACTTCGCCGTCGCCGACACCGGCACGCTCGTGGTGGTGGAGTCCGAGGGCAACGGCCGCATGTGCCTCACCCTCCCCGAGACGCTGATCAGCGTCGTCGGCGTCGAGAAACTGCTGCCGACCTTCACCGACCTGGAGGTCTTCCTGCAACTGCTGCCGCGATCCTCGACCGGCGAGCGGATGAACCCGTACACCTCGATGTGGACCGGTGTCACGCCCGGCGACGGCCCGCAGGACGTGCACATCGTGCTCGTCGACAATGGTCGGTCCGCGGTGCTAGCCGATCCGGTCGGGCGGCCGGCGCTGTCCTGCATCCGCTGCTCCGCGTGCCTCAACGTCTGCCCGGTGTACGAACGGGCCGGCGGGCACGCGTACGGCTCGGTGTATCCGGGGCCGATCGGGGCGATCCTGTCGCCGCAGCTGACCGGCGTGGCCGACAACGCCTCGCTGCCGTACGCGTCGACCCTCTGCGGCGCCTGCTACGACGTGTGCCCAGTGAAAATCAATATTCCGGAGATCCTGGTCCACCTCCGCCAGCAGGCACCGCACCCGCCCGCCGAACGGGCCACCATGCGCGTCCTGTCCTGGGTGATGCGCAGCCCCCGACGGTGGGCCGCAGCCCTGCGCCTGGCCCGGGCCGGCGCGGGGCCGCTCGGGGCGTACCGTGAGCGGCGCACCGGCGCTCGGACGCTGCGGCGACTGCCCTGGCCCGCCTCGGCGTGGACCCGGTCGCGCGACCTGCCGCTGCCCGCGCCGCAGACCTTCCGGGAATGGTGGGGTAAGCAGTGAGCGCACGTGACGACATCCTGGCGCGGCTCCGGACGGCGCTGGCCGACAACCCGCCGCCGGTGCAGGTGCCCCGCGGGTACCGACGGGTCGACGACCGCCCCGACCTGATCGGGACCCTGGTGGACCGCCTGGAGGACTACCGGGCCGTCGTCCACCGGGGCATCGACGCCCTAGCCCGGCTGCTCAGCGAGGTCGACCGGCTCGCCGTCCCCATCGACGTCCCCGCCGACTGGCTGGCCGGCTACGCCGGAGAGCTGCACCGCGACGCGCCCTCGCTGTCGGCGGCCGCGCTCGACGACCTGGACGCGGTCCTGACCGGCTGCGCCGTCGTGGTCGCCGACACGGGAACCATCATCCTGGACGCCGGCCCGGCGCAGGGGCGGCGCGCGCTCACCCTGGTGCCCGACCGGCACATTTGCGTCGTCCGCACCGACCAGGTTGTCGGTCTGCTGCCGGAGGCGCTCACCCGACTGGACCCGCGCGCCCCGCTGACCTGGATCTCCGGCCCGTCCGCGACCAGCGACATCGAGCTCAACCGTGTCGAGGGAGTGCACGGCCCGCGCCGGCTGGAGGTCGTCCTGCTCGGCTCAGGAGCCTGACGACGGCACCTGCTCGTCGCTGCGGCTCTCGCCCGCCGTCGCGCGCAGCGGAATGCCGCGCACGTTGAGCAGCATGATGATGCCCACGCCGACCACCAGGGCGATGTCGGCGACGTTGCCGACGAAGAACCCGGCGTAGTCGATGAAGTCCACCACGTGCCCGCGGGCGAACCCCGGCTCCCGGAAGAGGCGGTCCAGCAGGTGCGTCACCGCGCCGCCGAGCACCAGGCCCAACGCCACCGCCCAGGCGCGCGACGTGACCCGCCACGCCACGACCGTCACCGCGACCACCGCCGCCGCCGCGAACACCGCGAAGATCCAGGTGTACGCGGAGCCGATCGAGAAGGCGGCGCCCGGGTTGTACACGAGTCGCAGTTGCAGCAGGTCACCGAGAACGGTGATGGTCTGGCCGCCGGAGAGCGCGGACTCGGCCCAGTACTTGGTGAGCTGATCCGCGGCGAGCACCACAGCAGCGATCAACACGACGGCGCGGAACATTCGGGAACCCTAGCCGGTCACCGGTGACCGTCACCACCGACGGATGGCTCCTCATCAACCACGTGTTGCGCGCCTTTGGTAATTGCCAAAGACTTGCAACTGTGCCACCGTGATGATCAACGGGCGCGGCGCCGCCCACCCGATCAACGATCCTCCCCACACACAGGAGCCCTCTGTGACCCGGATGCGTCCGACCTTCCGACGCCTCGTGGCGTCGACCGCGGCGGCGGGGATGCTCGTCCTCGCCGGCTGCTCGGCCCCGGCCATCCCCGACGGCTCATCCGGCGGCGCGACGCTGGTCGTCGCCACCTCCGACGAGCCGGACGCGTTGAATCCGGTGCTCAACTACGGCGTCGACGGCGCCTCGCTGATCTTCGACGGCCTCGTCAGCCGGGACGCCGACAACCGCCTCGTCGCGGGTCTGGCCACGGCGTTGCCGGAGCTGTCCCCTGATGGACGCACCGTGACCGCGAAGCTCCGCGACGGCGTGCAGTTCCACGACGGCAGCGCGCTGACCGCCCAGGACGTCGTCTTCACGTACCAGGCCGTGCTGGATCCGACCGTCGACTCGACGCTCCGCTCCGATTTGGACATGGTGGAGTCGGTGACAGCGCCCGACGCGGCCACCGTCGTGTTCCGGCTGCGCTACCCGTACGCGCCGATCCTCCAGCGGCTCACCCTCGGCATCGTGCCGGCGAAGCTGCTCAGCGGGCAGGACATCAACACCGCCGGGTTCAACCGCAAGCCGATCGGGACCGGGCCGTACCGGGTCGACTCCTGGACGCCGGGCGACCGCCTGGTGCTCACTGCCAACGAGCGCTACTTCGGTGGCCGGCCGAAGAACAACCGGGTGGTGGTCGCGTTCGTCGCCGACGACAACGTCCGCGCCCAGCGGATGCGCGCCGGCGAGTTCGACGCCGCCGAGCTGCCGCCGAAGCTGGCCTCCGGTTTCGACACCGACGCCACGTACCGGGTGCAACGGGTGCCGACCGCCGACTACCGCGGCGTGATGCTGCCGACGGGCAACCCGGTCCTCGCCGACCTGGCGATCCGTCGGGCGCTCAACCTGGCCGTCGACCGGGCCGCGATGGTGACCGGGCTCCTCGGCGGCGCCGGCGAACCGGCGTTCGGGCCGATTCCGCCGACCTCCGAGTTCGCCGACCCGTCGGTCATCGGCAAGCCGACCGCCGACCCGGCGGCGGCCGGAGCGCTGCTCGACGCGGCCGGCTGGACCCCCGGCCCCGGCGGGGTACGCGTCAAGGACGGCCGACCGGCCCGGTTCACGCTGATGTACCCGGCGAGCGACACGCTGCGCAAGGACCTGGCCCTCGCCGTCACCGCCGACGCGAAGAAGGTCGGCATCGCTGTCACTCCGGCGGGACTCACCTGGGACGCCATCGACCCGCGGATGAAGTCCGACGCCCTGCTGATGGGCTACGGCACGCCGTACGACCCGGACTTCGTCTCGTACAAGCTGTTCGGCTCGACGTTCGCGGGGCAGGGCTACTTCAACCCCGGTTCGTACCGCTCCGAGGTGACCGACCGGGCCCTGCAGGAGGGCCGCGACCAGATCGACCCCGCCCTCCGCACTGCCGCGTACGCGCAGTTCCAGAAGCAGTTGGCAGCCGACGTGCCGTGGCTGTTCCTCACCTACCTGCGGCACACCTACGTGCTGAAGTCCTCTGTTCAGGGCGTGACGCCGCGGGTCGAGGCGCACGAACACGGGGTGGCGAACAGCCTCTGGTGGAACATCGACACCTGGACGCGGTCGTGACCCGCTCGCCTCGACTGGCCGGGGCCGGCGCGGTGGTCCGGCGTCGGCTTCTCGTCGCCGTGCCGGTGCTCGCCGCGACCAGCGTCGGGATGTTCGCCCTCGGTGCCGCCTCGCCGGTCGACCCCGCGAAGCAGTACGCGGGCGCGGCGGCCTTCACCGCCAGCGAGGAGAACCTGGCCCAGTTGCGCGCGAACTGGGGCGTCGACGACCCGCTGCCGGTGCAGTACCTGCGCTGGATCGGCAACCTGGTCCAGGGCGACCTGGGTTGGTCGACCAGCCGCCACGAGCCGGTCGCCTCGGTGCTCGCCGCCCGGGCCGGCTGGACGCTGCTCCTAATCGGTGTGGCCCTCGCCCTGGTCCTGATCGCGAGCCTGCTGCTGGGCGCGCTGGCGGCGTACCGGCGGGGTGGTTTGTTCGACAGCGCGTTGCGGGCGGCCGCGTACGCGGTGCAGTCGATGCCGGTCTTCTGGCTGGGCCTGGCCGCGATCGCCGTGTTCGCGCTGGCCCTGGGCTGGATGCCGGCGGGCGGGCTCACCGACGTCACAGCGACCAGCACGTCCTGGTCCGACGTGGCGCACCACCTGATCCTGCCGGTCGGGGTGCTGGCCGTGTCGCAGGCGCCGTGGTTCGTGCTGTTCGTCCGGGACGCGGTAGCGGAGAGCATGCGCGACGACCACGTGCTCGCGGCGCGGGCGCGCGGGTTGCCCGGTCGGACGGTGCTGTTCGGGCACGCGCTGCGGACCGCGCTGCTGCCGTTCCTCACCCTGGTCGGCACCCACCTGCCCGAGCTGGTCGGCGGGGCGGTGCTGGTCGAGACGGTCTTCTCGCTGCCGGGCCTCGGCGCCGTCACTGTCGCCGCCGCGCTGGGCAGCGACTTCCCGCTGCTGGCGGCGATCACGCTGATCACCACCGCGGTGGTGCTGGCCGCGAACCTCGCGACCGACCTCGCCTACGCCGCCGCCGACCCGAGGGTACGACTCGATGGCTGACGTCGCTGCCCGACCGCCGCTGCTCCGGGTGGCCCGGTCGCGGCTGCGGCTGCGGCCCGGCCGGGCCGGTGCTGTCGTGGCTGGCCTGATCCTGCTCGTGGCCATCGTCGGCTCGCTGCTCGCTCCGCTGCTCTGGCCGCTGGACCAGAGCGCTGTCGCGCTGGACCAGACCCGGTTGGCGCCGTCCTGGACCCACCTCGCCGGCACCGACGACCTGGGTCGCGACGTGGCGCACCGCGCCGTCTACGGGCTGCGGGTCTCGCTGCTCGTCGGCGCGGTCGCCGCGCTCGTCGCCACAGTCCTCGGGGGCGTGGTGGGCGGGATCGCCGGCACGCTCGGCGGCCGGGTGGACCGCATCCTGATGCGGGTCGTGGACACCATCGCCGCGATGCCGCACCTGCTGCTGGGCATCTTCATCGTCGCCATGCTGCGTCCCAGCCTCGGTGCCGTGATCGCCTCCGTCGGGCTCACCCACTGGCTCTCCACCGCGCGCACCGTCCGATCCGAGTTGTTGAGCCTCCGGACCCGACCGTTCATCGACGCCGCCATCAGCGGCGGAGCCGGCCGGGTCCGGGTCCTCACCCGGCACCTGCTGCCGCACGTCCTGCCCCGGCTGGCCCTGGCGACCACACTGATGATCCCGCACGCGGTGTGGCACGAGACCGCCCTGTCGTTCCTCGGCCTCGGCCTGCCGCCGCACCTCGCCTCGCTGGGCAACATGATCAACGACGGCCAGGGGTCGCTGTTGACCGGCGCCTGGTGGGCCAGCCTGGCACCGGGCGCTGTCATCGTCGTCGTCACCCTCGCCATCGCGGTCCTCGCCGCCCGCTGGCGTGACCGTCTCGATCCCCGGGTCCGAGCGGAGTTGCACCTGTGACCACCACCGAATCCGTTCCGGCCGAGGCGTCGCCCCGCGCCGCCGCGAGCCAGCCGCTGCTCGCCGTCGACGGCCTCGGCGTCGAGTTCCGGCTCCGCGACGCCCGCGTGCGCGCGGTCAGCGATCTCAGCCTCACCGTCCGGGCCGGCGAACTGCTGGCAATCGTGGGCGAGTCCGGCTGCGGCAAGTCCGTCCTGGCCCACGCCCTGCTCGGCCTCCTGCCGGGCAACGCCACGACCACCGGTCACGCCGTGCTGCACCACCCCGGCGCCGACCCGCTCGACCTGGTCACCTGCGGCCAGCGCCAGCTGGCCCGAAGGGTACGCGGGCGCCGGGTCGGGTTGGTCCCGCAGAGCCCGGCCACCGCCCTGAACCCGGTCCGCACCGGACGGCGACTGCTCGCCGAGACGCTGCGGGCGCACGGCCGCGACCGCGCCGACGCCGACCAGCTCGCTGTCGATGTCGGGCTCGACCCGACGGACCTGGACCGCTACCCGCACGAGTTGTCCGGTGGCATGGCACAGCGTCTGGTCACCGCGCTCGCGCTGGCGCCCGACCCGTCGCTGCTCATCGCCGACGAGCCCACCACCGGGCTGGACCGGCCGCTGGTGGACCACACCCTCGACCTGCTGCGCCGCCGGTGCGACAACGGCGCGGCCGTCGTGCTCATCACGCATGACCTGGCCGCCGCACGCCGGGTCGCCGACACCGTCGCCGTGATGTACGCCAGTCGCATCGTGGAACACCGCGACACCGACCAGCTCTTCACCGCGCCGGCTCACCCGTACGCCTCGGCGCTGCTCGACGCCCTGCCGGACCGGGCCTTCCGCCCGGTGCCGGGCGACCCGCCGATGCTCACCGCGCTGCCCCCGGGGTGCGCGTTCGCGCCCCGCTGCCCACGTCGCACCGACACCTGCGCGGACCGACCACAGCCGACGCCGGTCACCGGTGGCGGCACTGTGGCCTGCCACCACCCGATCCCCACCGGAGCCACCACGTGACCAGCGCCCAGCATCTGCTCGCGGACGAGGTGAGCGTCTCCTACGGCCACCAGGTCGTCCTCGACGGCGTCACACTGCGGATCGGCCGGGGAGAGACGGTCGGACTGCGCGGGCCGTCCGGCTGCGGAAAGTCGACTCTGGTCCGCGTCCTGGCCCTGCTGCACCGCCCCGATCGGGGCCGGGTCAGCATCGACGGCACCCCTGTCGACGCCGTCCGGTACGCAGTGCCGGTCGCCCTACGGACCCGCGTCGCCGCCCTCTTCCAGAGCCCGCGCGCCGCCGCCGATCCTCGACTGAGCCTCACCGATCTGATCGCCGAACCGCTGCGCGCCACCCGGACGCCCGAGTCGGCGGTCCGGGAACGGGTGGCCGAACTCGCCGACCTCGTGGGCCTCACCGCGGATCTGCGCAGCCGGCGTCCCCACGCGGTGTCCGACGGGCAACTGCAACGCGCCTGCCTCGCCCGGGCCCTCGTACACCGCCCCGACTACCTGCTCTGCGACGAGGCCACAGCCATGCTCGACGCCTCGACCCAGGCGCACGTCGCCGCCGTCATCCGCGACTACCAGCGGACCCAGCGCGCCGGTGTCCTGGTCATCACCCACGACCAGACCCTGCTGGATCGCTGGACCGACCGGATCGTCGACCTGACGGGTGCAGCGAGGGCACACGCCTGACCCTCGGTGCGGTGCTTTGCGAATGCCGGGGGCAACGGGCGATCGGCATCGGAGGTCCCTCTCCGCCGCTCAGGCAGTGTCAGCCGACGTCGAGGGGCACCCGCCGAGCGCGGGAGTCGGGACGGCCAGCGAGGATGGCGGCGAGGATCTCCGCGCCGTCGACGACCCTCGGGCCGGGGCGGTTGAAGTAGGCAGGCCCGTCGACCACCCACACCTGCCCGGCACGCACCGCGGGCAGGTCCGCCCAGCCGGGTTGCGCGGTCGCCACTGACAGTTCGTCGACGGTTCGCTCGGGCGTGAACCCGCACGGCCCGAACACCACCACCTCGGGAGCCAGGTCCGCCACCACCGACCACAGGTGCGGAGTGCTGTGCGCGCCCGGCCCGAGCAGCAGCGACCGTCCACCCGCGTAGGCGATTTGCTCCGGCACCCAGTGGCCGCCCGGCATCAACGGGTCGAGCCACTCGACGAACAGCACCGTCGGCGCGCCGGGCACCGGCCCCGGCAACGCGGCAAGGCGACGCTCGGCGTCGGCTCGGATCTCCGCCGCCCTGCCTTCGGTGCCGGTCAGCGCGGCCACGGCGTCGACAGTGTCCAGGATCCCGTCGACGGTCCTCGCCTCCAGGGACATCACACGGGTGTCGAGATCGATCAGACCAACCGCGTCGTTGACCCGCTCGTAGGAGACCGCACACACGTCGCACAGATCCTGGGTCAGGATCAGATCCGGCTTCAGCCCCTCCAGCATGGCGACGTCGAGCTGGTACAACGACGATCCTCGGTGCGCGTCACCGGCGATCGCCGCCGAGATCTCCCGGCTCGTCAAGGTCTCCGGCAGGGACGTCGCGGTCACCGCCGGGATGTCGGCCAGGGCCGCCGGCGGCCAGTCACACTCGTGGGTACGCCCGACCAGTTGCCCGGTCAGGCCGAGCATGGCCACGATGTCCGTGGCCGCCGGCAGCAGGGAGACGATTCGCACGTCCGCCTGCCTACCAGGCGCGACCGAGCCACGTCCACTCTCCGACAGCCGTACACGGCCGCCGGACGGGCGTTTTCATCCGGCGTGGTGCTGCCACCGTGGCTGTCGACAGCCTCGCGTCTGACTTCGTTCGAGTACCTCGCCCTGTCACATCGGCTCGTCGTGTGGGCTCATAAGCACGAGTGCCAACACGCGAGGAGGACACAATGCAGTTTGAAGAAGCCGCCGAGGCCGCCGACGAAGCGATGATGCGGTCGATGCTGTCCGCCGACCCTGGGCTGTGCGGTCGACATGCAGACCTGGTTGCGCGGATGGCCGAGGCGCGCAACTGGTCAACGGTCCGGCTGCTCATCGAGCTTGGCTTCGGCGTCAACGGTGTCACCGCCGCCGGCGCCACCGCCTTGCACCATGCGGCGGCAGCGGGTGAGCTGTCGATCGCGCGCCTGCTGGTCGACCACGGTGCCGACCACACCGCCCGCGAACCTGGGTTCAACGCGCAGCCGGCGGGCTGGGCGCAGTACTTCAAGAAGCGGGAAACCCAGAAATATCTCGAGTCCCTGGCCTGAAGCTGCGCCGTCCGGTCACGCGGCATCAGACCCACAGCTCGTGGAAGTGGGGCTCGCATTCAGCCCATTGGTCGCTCCGCCTGCCTCAGGAGGGCGGACGCGAGGCGGTGGACGCGGTCGGGGTCGCGGATAACGTCGATCCTGACGATCTTGTCGCCCGCGACAGTGAAGGCCATGACAGAAAACGGCTGCCCGTCGCGGGTGATCAACGTTCCGATCGCGCCGTTGACCAGGGCGGGGCGCAGCTGGCCACCGCGTGGGGCGCGGGCCTGCTTGGCCACGGCCGCCGCGCCGCGAACGACGGTCGCCGGCCTGGCGGTGCCGAAGTCGGTGCGCAGGACGACGTCGGGGTCGAGAGCCTGCACGAGGGCGTCGAAGTCACCGGTCCAAGCAGCCGCGTAGAAGGCACGGACGACCTGCCGCTGGCGCGCTAGATCCGGATCGGGTGAAGGGATCTCGGCACCGTGCACCCGGCGTCGTGCCCGGCTGGCGAGTTGTCGCGCGGCGGCCGGGGTGCGGCCCGCGATGCCGGCGATCTCCTCGAAGGGCAGGTCGAACATGTCGTGCAGCACGAACGCCAACCGCTCAGCAGGGGTGAGCTGGTCGAGCACGACGAGCAGGGCCAAGCTCACCGAGTCGGCCAGCAACGCCTCCTGCTCGGGGTCGAGGTCCCCGTCCGGGATGACAACCAGGTCGGGCAGGTGCGTGGCGAACGGATCCTCCCGACGGCGTCGGCGAGAGCGCAACATGTGCAGGCACTCCCGGGCGACGACTGTGGTCAACCATCCGCCGAGGTTGTCGATCTGATCCGCGTCGGACCGGCTCAGCCGTAGCCAGGCATCCTGAACAGCGTCGTCCGCGTCAGCCAGCGAACCGAGCATTCGATAAGCCACCGCCCGCAGCCGGGGTCGGTGCTGCTCGAAGCGCGCGGCCAACCAGTCATTCTCGTCCATCGGTCACACCATCCCATCGCCAAGGCTCACAGAGATGAGCCCTCAGGCACAGCGAACGTGACACCGCCGAACCCGGGAAGCAGCCTCTGACTTGCGCGAACTGATAGTGAGCGATGCTGGTACCGAACCAGTGACCTCTTCGGTGTGAACTCTCGGCAAGCTGGTCGGCTCGGACTTGATGCGGGTCAGACGGCCTGTTGGCGCGCTTCTCGGGCCGGTTCGGCTGGCATGGATGCTGTACTGCTGGCATCAGATGAGGCGCTGGATGCGGACCTTGGGACGCTCGTTCCTGAGGTGGCCGTGCTTGTGCTGGCGGACCTGTTCGTCCCAGACCTCTTGGTCGTAGTCCGGGTCCGGCGGGATCCACTTGTGCGAGCCGTCGCTGTAGTGGAACTTCTCGTCGCCAGGCCGCAGGATGCTTACCGAAGCCAGCCGAGGAAGCGTCGGTGCAGCGCACCCGCCGGCACCCAGGTCAGATCCTCGGAGGCCCGCACCAGCTGGGCACTTAGGTAAAGAGCCAGCGAGATTGGAGCGTCGTCGAACTCGGCGCGTAGCTCGCGCTGCCGCGTGCGGCAGGGCCAGGGCGCATCGCAGCCGCCGCAGCTCCAGATCGGCAGCACCGGGCCGTGCGTGGTCATGCGCGGCCTCCGAGCAGCGCCGCCGTCATCGACCGCGGCTGCCGGCTGGTCGCCCAGTCCACCTGCCAGCATGGGTACGGCGTGAGCCGCGACCACCACGCCCGGCAACCGGTGCACAGGCCGTCCTTAGCGAGCAGATGTCCGACCAGGATGTGCCGCTCCGCATCGTGGCTCACTGCTCCTCCTCGGCGGGCCAGTGCCCCCGGTTGATCGGGATGCGGTGTCGGCTGCGACAGGGCAGCTCCGCCCCACAGCGGCAGACCCAGGTCCACTTCCGCCACGACCAAGCCGGGCGGTGTCGCCGCGCCAGGGTCATCGCGACCGCGATCAGGTACTGGTCGTAGCTCACCCGTCGCCATGGTGGCGTCCTGTCCCGCATCACTGGCTCCCTCCACCGGGCAGCACTCCATGGCCGACCCCGAAACGACGGGATCGGATCTGGAACGTTCGGTAACTGCGACGCTACGATCACGACGACGGCGGTTGGACTCACCCGCAGTACGAGTGAGCAGGCCAGATGGGCTGCCGCAGCCTCGGTTTCACGGCGGAACGTCGACCACGGGTCAACGTAGGGATGACGCATGAGAGGTCACGGACGATCAGCACTCCATCGCGGCGAGGTGACCGGCTACCTGTTCAAGCTGATCCGGGAGTCCATCCCGCTCACGCAGGAGCAGCTTGCCGTCGACCTGGACGTCGATCGCGTGACGGTGCAGAGCTGGGAGTCCGGGCGCCGGCCATTCACCGCGGTACCGCTCGGGCAGGCGATCGCCGTCCGACGCCGGCTCGGACGGCTCGGCGCGAACACACTCCTGCTCGCGGCACTTGACGACGCCGCCGAGGCGGATCTCATCCTCGCCGCCGTCCTCAACGAACATGTGGGCCGCTGCGACCTCGCCGAACAGCCGCTGGGCTGGTCCGTACTCACCCACCGTCTGACCGACTTGATCCTCTGGGCCGTCCTCGGGCAGACACCCACCTTCGCCAAAGGACTACCCATCGCCCATCCCCGGCGGGGTCCAGTAGCGTCCGGGCCGACCCTGCCCGTCGACGAGCAACGAGCATTCTTCGCGCACCTTCACGTGCTCGCCGATCGCGCCGCAGCCGGACGGCATCGAAATGTGCTGCTGCACCGGCAAGCCTGCTTCCTCGCCGGCATGGACCCCACCAAGGCAGCAGCAGGTTGGCTCACCCAGACCACCGCCCGAGCACAACGCACGACCACCTTTCGCACCTGGTCACCGCTGTGGCCCGACGCTCGCTCCGTCGTCACGTCCCTCGCCAACCAGGGCGACCCGGAACCGTTGAGAGACTTCATCGCTCGCGCGCACCCCGACGACACCTGCGAGCGAGCAGCCCTCAACTACTCCGCGTACTGGGTGGGCGAGATCCCGTTCCGCCACCGCGACGACTCCTTCATGCCCGAAGCGCTAGCTGACTGGCACGGCTCAATCCTTCTTCGGCATCTGGTCCATCGCCTCGATCCAGGGCATCCCTTCGTCGACCTCAACATCCACAACGTCTGGGCTCTGCTGGCCGCACGACGCGGTCTCGCTCTCGACAACCCCGCCGCGACTCGGGCGCTTCTCGATCGCAGTGTCCCGCTCCTGGACAGTGACCGGATCTCCGCGCAGTCGCGGCAGGAACTAACCTCTATCGTCTACAGCCTGCGGGCGGACGGACTCACCGGCACAGGGACGGGCAGATGACCGACGACCACGACGCCGCCGGAGCGATGAACTTCATCTTCGAAGCCGGCGTCCTCAAACGCGCCGCCCGGACCGGCTGGTGGTTCGCCGGCGTCAAGCAACCCGAGTCAATCGCCGAGCACTCCTTCCGAACGGCGCTCATCGGAATGATGCTCGCCGCCATGGAGGGCGCCGACCCAGCCCGAGTGTCGATGCTCTGCGTCCTGCACGACACCCAGGAAACCCGAATCACCGACATCCCGCACATCGCCAAGCGCTATCTCACCGCCGTGCCCAATACCGCCGTCACCGCCGACCAGGTCGCCGCCTGTCCCCCAGCCGTCGCCGACGTCATCACCGCCGCAGTCGCCGAATACGAAGCTGGCGAAACACTCGAAGCTGTCGTTGCTCGTGACGCCGACAAGCTGGAATGCCTCATCCAAGCCGTCGAGTACCGCCACCAAGGCATCGACAACGTGCAGCGCTGGATCGACAGCTCACGAACCGCGCTCAAGACCGCCAGCGCCCACCGCCTCGCCGACGCCGCCCTCAGCGGACAACCCCTGGCCTGGCTCACTCCCCCGCCCCGGAAGTAAGCGCCCAACACATGGCGCACTGCCTGGGAAGCCGTAAAGGCGGCCTTGCGCGCCTGGGAGGGCGAGGGCAGCGCAACCTTCGTCAGCGACCCGAAGTACATGGGCGTGAGCCTCCATGAGCTGGTCGACGCCGGCAACGCGGCAAGCCACGAAGATAGGCTGACGTACCTCTTCCTTGCCGACGCGACCACGATGGCGGACGTCGAACGCCCGCTTCTCGCACTCGACCTGGCGGAAGAGCCCGGCCGCACCTTCCGGGTGCCGCCCCGCTGGTACGCGGACGTCTCGGCCAACCTCACCATCGCGAACATGGACTTTGCCGAGTTCGCCAACGCCATCGATAGGTCGGACACGTACCGGGGCTTCGACGGGGACTGACGTCCTGGTCTGGGGCCTACTTGCTAAGCCCGTGACGGAGATCGAACCACACTGTCAGCTTCGGAATCGCCTTGATTCGTACGGTGGGTAGTCACGTCACGCGAGACACAGCTATAGGGCGTCGATTGCAGGACCGGCTGGGTATCGATGTGGCCCCGTGTTCACCGCTGTGTCGGGCACGGATCGGGCACGCCAATCGCACGCACGTTTCTCGGCGGGCGACGCTAGCCCTCCGCTGGCGGGGACATCATTATGGTGGGTATGAGGAAAAGCCTCCCGCTGGTCGGCCTGGTCCTGGGAGCACTCGGTGGGGCGCTCTGGGGCTGGTTGGGCAGCGATGGGTACGAGGCAGGAGACTCGGCGCTGGGCACCGGCCTGATGGGAGCCATCGTCGGGCTGCTGATCGGGGCCGCCGCGTACGGCCTGGCAGGCCGCGGTAACCGGAACAGCCCCGGCCGAAAGCGCTGAGAGAAAGGAGCATCATCGACTGCATCCGGCGGGCCCATGGACGGACTCACGTCGCGGTCGGGTACGGCTCAGCTATGCAGTTCAACAACTACAGGTAAGGCTCCTTGCCGGTCCAGGCCGAGCGGCACCTTGCAGCCAGTGACCTGGGCGAATCTCGTCAAGGCTAGGCGTCGATAGTCACTACTCGCCGTCCTTCGACGGCCTGGCGTGCGGACCGCGCCGGAAGGAACTCTCTTGTCAGAAGAGGCCGTCGTCATCCCTTTGCTCGCTGCGGACAACAGCGCCGGAGTTGGTCCCTGGTGGGTTTCGCCGTTGATTGCGTTGGCATCCGGGCTACTCGGCGGGGTCTTCGGCAACATGTTCATCGAGTGGTACCGGGTGCGGACGCAAGACAAGCGGGAAACGGGCAAGCGGGCGCGAGACGCGGGCGACGTGCTGACACGAGCGGCCGTCGACTATGAGTCGGCTGTGATCTACGGCAGTAGCGAAGAGGTGGGTCAGAGCCTCAGCGAGTTAATGCGGGAGGTGGCACCCCACCTTCCTGATCTACCCCGGCGGTTCGCGGCGCTGTTGATTGAGGTGGAGCAGGCTTCTCAGTACGCGGTGGTCTTCCGCCAGGAGGTCGATGCCCAGGAGGACTCACCGGAGCTGTTGGCGGCATTAGACCACCACGTGTTGCAGCTCGCGCTCCTGCTGCGGGCGCAGGTGTTCAGGTGGCGAGTCGGACGAACAGACGACGAAATACAGAGCGCCAGGTACGAAGTCTTTGAGCGCATGAAGAAGATTGCGAACCTCGCCGGTCTGGAGCTCGTAGCGAAGGAGGGGCAGCCTTTCGGCCCCCCAGAGCTGTAAGCGCGCATCACCGCTTACGACACAGCGGTCAACCTGCCATCCCAATACTGCTGGTACCGAACCAGCGACCTCTTCGGCGTGAACGAACGGCTCGGCTCAACCGGCGACGTCCACGACGACCTTGCCCTCGGCGGTGCCGCCGGCAACCAGGTCGTGGGCGTCCATGACCGTGTCGAGCGTGAACCTGCGCTCGTCCAGTCGGGGGCGCAGCGCGCCGGCGTCGGCCAGCGTCGCGATCTCGCGCAGGATGAGGCCATGGTGTTCGCGGCCGCGCCCGGTCAACATCGGCAGCAGGGTGAACACGCCGGAGTAGGTCGCGCCGCGGAACGACAGCGGGGCGAGCGAGTGTGAGCCCCAGCCCAGCGCGCTGACGACGTGCCCATGGTAGGTGCGCACCGCCGCGAACGAGGCGTCGAGCGTCGCGCCGCCGACGTTGTCCACGATGATGTCGAAGCCCTCGCCGCCGGTGTGCCTCTCGACGTACTCCTCGACCTTGCTCGTGGTGTAGTCGATCGGCACGGCGCCCAGACTCTCGATCACCCGCATGCTCGCCGGCCCGCCGGTGGCGTACGCCTCGGCGCCGAGCGCCTGGGCGAGTTGGACGCCCACGTAACCGACCCCGCCGGCACCGCCGTGCACCAGCACCTTCTGCCCGGCGCGGACGCCAGCCCGGTCGACCAGCCCTTCCCAGGAGGTGACCGCCGCCAGGGGCAACGCGGCGGCCTCCCGCATCGAGAGTGCGTTCGGCTTGCGGGCCAGCAACCGGGCGTCCACTGCGGCGTACTCGGCCAGCGAACCCTGTAGGTCGCCCACGCCCCCGCACAGCCCGTACACCTCGTCTCCCGGCTCGAAGCCGGTCACCTCCGCGCCGACCGCCGCGACGACACCGGCGAGGTCCAGGCCGAGCACCGCAGGCAGGTGGACGCGCGCGTGCGCGGCCTTACCTGCCTGGATCTTCGTGTCGAGCGGGTTGACGCCGCTGGCGACGATCCGCACCAGCACCTGCCCGCGCTCGGGGGTGGGTTGATCGATCTCCTCGACCGTCAGCGGAACGTCGAACTCCCGCAGCACCGCAGCGCGCATAACCATCCACACTCTCCGTGATCGAGGCTTCACATGGACGCTATCCGACCGGATGGGCGGCGGGGCGGGTTCCTCGGACCGCGCCAGCGCCGCCACGGGCGGACCACGCCCGGGTCAGTCGTCTTCGGCACCGTCGAGCAGCGCGCGCCGCAGCGCCAGTCGGTGCTTCCGGCGGATCTCCGCCTCCCGGTACCGGCGTCGGTCCCCATCGGTCTCCGGCAGCAGCGGCGGCACCGTCCGAGGCTGACCGTCGTCGTCGATGGCGACCATGACCAGGTGGGCGGTTGCCACGTCGGTGGGCGGCACCGCCCGGTCCCACCGGTCGGCGGTCACCTTGACCGCCACCTCCATCGAGCTGCGGCCGGCCCAGGTGATCCGGGCGTCGACGTGCACGACGTCACCGACCCGCACCGCGCGGAGAAACGCCGTCTCGTCGATGGCGGCGGTCACAGCCGGCCCGTCGGAGTGCCGGGCGGCGACCACACCGGCGACGGAGTCGATGAGGTTGAGGATCCGGCCGCCGTGCACCGTACCCATCAGGTTGGTGTGGTGCTGGTCCATGATCTGCGAAAGGGTCAGGTGCGACGCCGACGGCGCTCGACCGGCGATCGTGGTGGTGTCGTGCACAGCGGTAGTCCGTCCCTCGGGAAACCACACCGCCGGGTCGCGGACACACGCTGGCGAGGACCTGGCCGTGTGCCACACGCACGGCCCGTCACCCGCTCAGCCCACCCGCGAGGCCGACGGCAGCGCACACGGTTGTGTACGCGGCGCCGGCAGGTCTTCGGACTCGCGGGCCTGACCGGTCGCGCCGGTCCCCTACTGGCCGTCGCTTCCCAGGCCACTGGCCCAGTGCTGATGACGGCGGTCGTTCCCACTCACCGCTGCGGGGCAGCCCCGGATTTCCACCGGGTTCCCTCTTACGACGCCCAGCCGGTCACGACGGGGCGAACCAGCGCCGTCGGCGAGCATAGCTGGCCAGGGGATCTGTCCACCCGGGGCGTCCTGCCGCAGCGGCGGATGGCCTCATCGTCAACTTTTAGTCGTCTGAGGAAGAAGATCGTCGCCTCTTGAAAAAAGTCTCGCGAGGGTGAGGATATCCAGATGCGTCGTCTCCCCCAGACTTGCGGCCGGGTGGTCTCGGGCCTCCTCGCGTTCCTCCTCGCCTCGGCGGTCGCCCTCCTCGCGTCCGCCCAACCCGCCGCAGCGCACGGGACCCTCGCCGCGTCCACACCGGCGAGCGGCGCCACAGTGCGCGAGCCGTTGACGGAGGTGCGGCTTTACTTCACCGAGAAGGCCGCCGCCAACGCGTTCTTCACGATCACCGCCCCGGGCGGCACCCGTGTCGACAACGGCTGGTCGCAGGGGGAGCCGAAGCCGCTGGAGAAGCCGGTGCGGGAGTACTTCCTGGTCAACGGGCAGTTCGAGCCACGGGAGTACACGACGGGGTTCCCCGCTGTGGTGTCCGTCGCCCACCTGCCCGCCAAGGGCCAGTACTCGGTGAGCTACCTGTCGGTCGCCTCGGACGGCGACACCGTGCGGGGCACCCTGACCTTCCGCTACGACGGGCGGGTGACAGCAGCGCCGAAGGGATGGAGCCCGCCGTCGACCCAGCCGGACCCGGCGCTGGTGTCCGCCACCGAGCAGCACAACACGTCCGGGCAGGCCTCGGCGGTGCCGACCACCGCGGACGATCCGTCGACCCCGCCGGCCGCGGTGGCCCCGTCGACCGGGTCGACCGAGGAGAGCGGTCCCGGGGCACTGGCCTGGGCCGGCTGGGCGGCGGCGGTCGCGGCGGTCGGGGCGGTGGCCGGGTTCGTCGTCTGGCGTCGCCGATCCGGCGGCACACCCACCGGCCGGGGCCGTACCTCGGCGGCGACCTCCGGTCGACGCGGCGGTGGCGCCCGTACCACGAACAGGGCCGGCACTGGCAAGACCGTCGGCGGCAAGGCTGCTGGGGACAAGACCGTCGGGGGCAAGGCCGGCGCTGGCAAAGTCGGCGGGGGCAAGGTCGGCGCGGCGACCGGCGTCGTCGCGCGTACCGCGAGTGACAAGCGGCGGCCCGCCACAGTGCCGGCGGCGCGCAAGGGCAACACGGTCGTCACGGCCCGCACGGGCGTTGCGGTCGATCCGACGCCTACCGATCAGGTGACCAAGGCCCTCGCCAGCACGGAGGGCGAGCCGACGGTCGACCCCGGACCACGGCCCGACACGGACCTGGCCGCCGCGACGCCTGGGTCCCGGTTGAGCAACACCCACCTGGCGCTGTTCGTCGGCGGTCTGGTGATCGCTCTGTTGGCCGGGTTCGGGTTGGCCCGTATCGGCACCGCCGACGAGAGTCCGGCGGCCGGTAACGCACGACCGTCAGCCGGTGGGCCGCCCGCCTCGGGCCAGGTGGGCTCGGCGACCGACGGGCACCAACACCCGGCCGGTACGGGGCCGCACACGCATCGGGGTGACGACGCGACGGGCGCGACGCTGGCGACCGGCACGACGGTCAGCGCCGGTGGGTACACCCTGCAACCAATGGAGCGGTCCCAACCGCCCGGTGTACGCGCGGACTACCGGTTCCGGATCGTCGGGACCGACCGGCAGGCGGCGACCCGCTTCGCGGTCGTGCACGACAAGCCGTTGCACCTGATCGTGGTGGGCCGCGACCTGACCGGCTACCAGCACCTGCACCCGACGATGGCGTCCGACGGCACCTGGAGCGTGCCCCTGACGCTGGCCCGACCCGGCGGCTACCGCGTCTTCGCCGACTTCTCCGTCACCGCGGCCGACGGCACCCAGCAGCCTCTCGTGCTGGGCGTTGATCACACAGTGCCCGGCGCGCACAGCCCGACCGCGCTGCCGCCGGCGCAGGCGCAGGCGACGGCCGGTCCGTACGCGGTGTCGATGACCGGCACCCCGACGGTGGGGGTGACGGCGCCGATCCACTTCCAGGTCAGCGCCGACCCGACCGTCCCGGCGCAGTTGGAGCGATACCTGGGCGCGTACGGGCACCTGGTCGTGGTGCGTGAGGGTGACCTCGGCTACGTGCACGTCCACCCCGAGCAGGAGTTGGTCGACGGGACTGTCAAGTTCTGGCTGACCGCGCCGAGTTCAGGCCGGTACCGGGCCTTCTTCGACTTCCAGGTCGCCGGCACTGTGCACACCGGGGAGTTCACGATCAACGTTCCCTGAGTCCGGAACTTTCTCCGAGCTGCGGCCGACCAACCTCCCAGCAGCAACCATCGGAGGAAGAACACATGCGCACCACCAGCCCGAACGCTTCACGCCGCCGGTCGGCCGCCATCCTCGTCGCCGCGATCCTGACGGTGGGCGTCGCCGGTTGCGGCTCGTCGGACTCGCCGTCGACAGCGCAGGCGGGCCCGTCCGCGTCGGCCTCGGCCAACCCGGACGCTGGTGTGCTCGGCATTCGTGACCCGTGGGTGAAGGCGGCCGACAAGGGCATGACGGCGGCCTTCGGGACTCTGGTCAACGACGGCGACACCGACGTCACGGTGACGAGTGCGACGACCTCGCTGTCGCCGATGGAGCTGCACGAGATGGCCGTGAAGGACGGCAAGATGGTCATGCGGCAGAAGCAGGGCGGCATCGTGATCAAGGCCAGGAGCACGCACGCCCTGGAGCCCGGCGGCGACCACCTCATGCTGATGAACCTCACCAAGCCCGTTCAGGCCGGCGACGAGTTGACAGTCACCCTGACCTTCGCCGACGGCAGGACCCAGCAGTTCCGCGCCGTGGCCAAGCCGTTCACCGGCGCGCAGGAGAGCTACGCCCCCGGGCACGGTGAGCCGATGCCCGGCATGAGCGCCACGCCGGAGATGAGCATGAGCCCGGCATCGTGACGCAGACACCACAGGTCCGACCGGTGAGCAGGCGTGGCCTGCTCACCGGCGGAGCACTGGCCGCCGGCGGAGCATTGGCCGGCGGTGCCACGATCGCCGCCACCCGCGCGGGGAGGACCGGGCCGCCGTCGGCGACCGCCGCCGACGCGACGCTGGCGGCGACCGTCGGCGGGCTGGTCGAGCCGTTCCACGGCGCTCGACAGGCCGGGGTGGCCACCGAACCGCAGGCGCACGCGTCGTTCGTGGCCCTCACAGTGCGGGCCGGCGTCGACCGGGCCGCGCTGGGTCGGATGTTGCGGTTGCTCACCGACGACGCCGCCCGGCTCACCCAGGGCCGACCTGCGCTGGCCGACACCGAGGCCGAACTCGGGCTGTTGCCGGCACGGTTGACGGTGACTTTCGGCTTCGGGCCGGGCCTCTACCGGGCGGCCGGCGTCGACGACCGCCGGCCGGCATCGGTCACCGACCTGCCGTCGTTCCGCATCGACCGGCTCCAGCCGGCGTGGTCCGGCGGTGACCTGCTGCTGCAGATCTGCGCCGACGACGCGATCTCCGTCGCCCACGCCCAGCGGGTCCTGATCAAGGACAGCCGACCGTTCGCCACGGTGCGGTGGGTCCAGCAGGGCTTCCGGCGCAGCCCCGGTGTCGAGCCGGGCGGCCATACCCAACGCAACCTGTTCGGTCAGCTCGACGGGACCGCCAACCCTCGGCCCGGCGCGCCCATGGACACCGCGCTCTGGGTCGCAGACGGCCCGGCGTGGCTGCGCGACAGCACCACAGTGGTGCTCCGGCGGATCAGCATGAACATGGAAACGTGGGACCTGCTCGGCCGAACGGACCGCGAACTCGCCGTCGGGCGACGGCTCGACACCGGCGCACCGCTCACCGGCAGCGCCGAACACGACGAACCCGACTTCGCCGCCACCGACGCCGACGGCCTCACCGTCATCCCCGACTTCTCTCACCTGACCCGCGCCCACGTCACCGACGACCGGTTGAAGATCCTGCGCCGGCCCTACAACTACGACGGGGTGCCGACGGCGGAGGGCCACGCGGACAGCGGCTTGATCTTCACCTCGTACCAGGCCGACATCGCCCGACAGTTCCTGCCGATCCAGCGCCGGCTGGCCGACCGGGACCTGCTCAACGAGTGGACCACGCCGATCGGCTCCGCCGTCTTCGCCATCCCGCCCGGATGTCAACCGGGCGGGTGGATCGGCGAGCAGGTGCTCGGATGACCACGCCAACCGTCATGACCGTACCGTCGTCGCGGCCCACCGCCGTCCGGCTCGGCGCGGCGGTGCTCGCCGTCCTCGTGGCGGTACTGATCCCGGGCAGCCCGGCCTGGGCGCACAACTCGCTCCGGACGGCCACGCCTGCCCGGGACGCGACAGTGCCGAGCACACCGACCGAGGTCACGCTCGAATTCATGCAGCGACTCGACCCGGCGTTCACCACCATCGTGCTCACCGACGCCGCCAAGCGGAAGCTTCCCACCGGCGAACCGGTGGTCACCGGAGCGAAGAGCACGGTCCAGGTGACCGACGCCCTGCCGAACGGGACATACACGGTCGCCTACCGGGTCGTCTCCGTCGACGGGCACCCGGTGCAGGGGTCCTATCCGTTCACTGTGGCCGATCCGACGTCCAGCGCCGCGCCGGTCGCCAACGTCAGCGCGTCGGCGCCTCCCCCGTCCGCCGCCGCCGCGAAGTCCGGTGGCGGTCCGAGCGGCGGTGTCCTCGTCGCGGCTGTCGCGCTGGCCCTCCTCGTCCTGGTGACGGCTGGGCTGCTGTGGCGGCGGGCGGCCCGGCGCTGATCCGACCCGCCCCCGTGCGGTCCGATCTTCGGGAACCGCCGGCGTCTCTCCCCCGACTACCAGTCAGGGCCGACGCGACACCTCACCGGGCGACCAGACCAGTACGGGAAACGCCTTCGCGCTTCCCGACTCTTCCGATCGGATCACCATGTCTCTCACCGAATTGTCCGGCACGCCGACGCCGGAGCCCGCCACGACGACCGGGAAACCGGCCCGGTCCGCCCGGCGCACGTCACCGTTCGGCGCGCTGCTGCTGCGGTTGCACTTCTACGCCGGCATCCTCGTCGCCCCGTTCCTGGTGGTCGCCGCACTGACCGGCCTGGCCTACACCACGACCCCGCAACTCGACTCGATCCTCTACGGCGACCAACTGACCGTCGCCCAGGTGGGTGACCGTCAGCTCCCGCTGGCCGAGCAGATCGGGGCCGCGCGCAACGCGCACCCCGACGGCAGCATCACCACAGTGCAACCCGGCGACGGCGACCGGACCACGAAGGTGATGTTCTCAGTGCCCGAGCTGGGCGAGAACCAGCACACCGTCTACATCAACCCGTACACCGGCGAGTCCCAGGGGCAGCTCACCACCTGGTTCGGGTCCACGCCGGCCACCACCTGGCTGGACGACCTGCACCGCCACCTGCACCTGGGCACGGTGGGCGAGCACTACTCCGAACTGGCCGCGAGCTGGCTGTGGGTGATGGCACTGGGCGGGGTCATCCTCTGGTGGCGTCGACGCGGCGCCGCCCGAGCCGCCGCCCGGCACCTGCTCGTGCCGGACCTGTCCACCGGTAAGGGTGTCCGCCGTACCCGGGGATGGCACGCCACCACCGGCATCTGGCTCACCGTCGGACTCCTCTTCCTCTCGGTCACCGGCCTGACCTGGTCCCGCTACGCCGGCGCGAACTTCGCCGCCGGTCTCGACGCGCTGAGCGCCCGCACTCCGGAGATCTCCACCGGCCTCACCGCCGGTCCCCCCGCCCCTGCCGAGACCGGCGGGGGCCACGAGCACGGTGCCGCCGGGGCGGGCGGGGTCGTCGAGTCGGCGGCGTTCGATCGGGTCCTGACTGTCGCTCGCGGCGCGGGCCTCTCCGGGCCGGTCGAGATCACTCCCGCGCCGGAGCCGGGCTCCGCCTGGACCGTCACGCAGGTCGACAACACCTGGCCGGTCAGGAAGGACCGCATCGCCGTCGACCCGGCCTCGGACACGGTCACCGCCCGCAGCGACTTCGCCGACTGGCCCCTGCTGGCCAAACTGAGCGGCCTCGGCATCCAGGCCCACATGGGGATCCTCTTCGGCCTGGTCAACCAGATCCTGCTCGCCGCGCTCGCCCTCGGCCTGCTCTGCGTCATCTTCTGGGGCTACCGCATGTGGTGGCAACGCCGACCCACCCGCGTCGGCCGCCGGGCGATCGCCGGCACCTCGCCAGCCCGTGGCGGCGTACGCGGTCTGCCGCTCTGGGCGCTGTTGATCGGCGTACCGGTGACCGTGGCGATCGGCTGGGCGCTGCCCCTGTTCGGGCTCACAGTGCTCGCCTTCCTCGTCATCGACGTGGTGCTGGGTGCGGTGTCCCGACGCCGACGACCTGCCGCGGCTCCCACCTCCCCGGCTCCCGCGGGGAGCTGATCCACCGGACCGGCCGTCCGTCCTCCGACGGACGGCCGGAGGCTTCGCTCAGATCACTACCTGTTTGGTGTTCGGCAGGCTGTCGACTATCGACTTCTGCACGTTGATCGTGTCGGCGATGACCTCGTGGGGCGTGTTGGCCATCCACTGCATCACCGAGATGTCCTCGAAGCGGGGATGGCGGAACATCTCCAGGAACACCAGTGGTTCATCGCCGGTGTTCTCGATGTAGTGGCCGTACGCGAACGGAACGTAGCCCACATCGCCGGCCTGGAAGTCGAACGTCCGGGCCGCCGCCTGCGAGGCGAAGACGCCCATCCGCCCGGTGCCGGAGATGTAGTACTGCCACTCGTCAGTGGTGGGATGCCAGTGCAACTCGCGCATCCCTCCCGGCTCGACCTCCACCAGGGCCGCGGCGGTGGTCACGGAGGCGGCGAAGTTGGTGGAGTCGGTGATCCGGACCGTTCCGCCGCGGAATCGCTGCGGGGTCTGCGCGAGCATCCGGTGCTTGAAGCTTCGCGGGATGTCGCCGGTCGGGCTGACCACCCGGTCCTGTTGCAGGGGTGGTGGGACGTCGCCCTGGAAGATGTACTTTTCCCGCTCGGGCAGGTTCTCCATCTGTTCCAGCGTCCAGCCGAAGTTCTTGGCCAGCACGTGTCGAGGGGTGTGGGCGAAGAAGTCGCTGAGCAGGAAGGTGTTGTTCTCCGAGAACGCCCCGTCGTCGAAGACCAGCAGGAACTGGGCGCCGTCCTCCAATGCCTGGATGTTGTGCGGCACGCCCTGCGGAAAGAACCACAGATCGCCGGCCTTCACGTCCTCGATGAAGTTGCGACCCTCGTGGTCCACAGCGCTGATCCGGCAGCTGCCGCTGAGCATGTACGCCCACTCCGACTGCTGGTGCCAGTGGATCTCCCGGTACGCGCCCGGCTCGAGACCGAACTGGACGCCGGACAGCTGACTGGCGATCGGGAGGTCTCGGCTGGTGACCTCGCGGGTCCAGCCACCCTTCTCCACCCGGGTGTGCGCCTGCGAGAACGAGAACTTGAGGTTGGGCACCAGCCGGCTGTCGGTCGTCGGTGGAACCAGGAGGTCCGGGTTCTGCCGCTCGAGCTCGACGTTACGGCCTGCGAAAGGCGCGGCGCCCTGGTCGCCGCGCCGCGGCTCGGGATCGCTGTTCGCCATGATCGCTGTCTCCTCACTCGGGTTGGATCGGATTGGGCGCGGGAACGGATCCGCCCCGCAGCCGTAGCCGGGACGAGATCCCCAGCAGGGCACGCAGTCCGGGCCAGCCGTACTGGACCGCGATCGCGACCGGAATCGCCGCGGCGGTCGTCATCAGCACCAGGCGGGCCCACGCCGGAGCGTGACCACCCGCCCCGATGCTGGCGTAGAGGACGAACATCAGCAGTACGACCCGGAGCCGACGCAGACCGGGAAGTTTGGTGAGCTGGGCCATGGTCCGATGATCGGTGCCGAACGTCGTCCGTCGCATCACGTGATCGCGCTATTACCGCAGGTCAAATCCCGGACAGTGGGGGTCATTCGGCGCACTCCCGTCGGTTCGTCGATCTGGTCGCCCGTACCTGTCGCCATGGCTAGGCTCGGTCGCAGGACGGCATTTCGATGCGCCTGGTAACAACCGGGGAGAACGCCATTGCCCGAATCACCCTTCAACGCCGGAACGCTCCCGGCCGACGACATCGCCACCGACGCCGAGCAACGACGGCACCGGCTGTTCGCCACGGCGGACCAGCTCCGGCTCGCCGGACGCGGGATGGAGGCGCTGCACGTCCTGGCGGCGGAGCTCGCCACGAGTCGCAGCGGCGAGCGCCACCGCGCCCTCCTGCTCGGTCGCCTGGCGCAGATCGTGGCACTGGAGCAGCCGAGCATCGCCCTCGCCGGTCTGCGGGAGGCGCTGAACCTCCGACTGGACGCCGACAGCCGCGGCACCCTGCTCGCCCTGGTCGCCACGATCGCGGCCCGCACGGGACATCCGGACACCGATGCCCTGCTGCGCGACGCGGGGACCGCGCACGCCGCGTCGGGTGACCCGACGTCCGCTCGCCACCTCGCCCTCGGCCGGGCCGCCCGCTCGCTCGCGCACGGTGATCTGCCGGGTGCCCAGGCTGTGCTGGCGGCCCTCGACCCGAGCTCCTGGGCGGCACGCGCCGACGCCCCGTCCATCCGGGCGGAACGGATCCTCGTGCAGCTCGGCCTGGGCCGGCACCAGGACGCGCGGGCCGCGACCCGCCAGGCGCCCGACGCGACCGACGTTTCGCTGACCGGACTGACCGCGCTGGACTGCCTGCGGATGGTGGCCGTGGGAGAGCTGCCCGAGGCGGCCGCGCTGGCCGTGACGACACTCAGCTCCGGCTCTGCGGACCTCAGTAGGGAGGTGCGTGCCCTGTTGGTCGCGGTGATCGCCGAGGTCCGCTACCGCCGTGGCGAACACGACGACGCCCGCGCCATTCTCCGCACCTGCCTCGCCGAGGACCGATGGCCGGACCGTACGATGTGGACGTTCGCGTTCTGTGTGGCGGTGCGCGACAGTGCCCTCAGCGCGCCGGCCGGCCTGCTCACCACTGTCGTCGCCGACCTGCACCGGTCGGTCCGGTCACTGCTGCCCGTGCCGCACTTCGGCCCCCGACTGGTACGCGCGGCGGTGGCGGCCGACGACACCCGGGCCGCCCGCCGGGTCACCGAACTGGTCGAGCTGGTCTCCACCCGTACCCCGGTGCCGCTGTGGCACGCGTTGGCCGATCAGAGCCGAGGGTTGCGCGACGGCGACCCGGACGCCCTCCGTTCGGCGGTCGACCGGCTGCGCACCACCGCCGCGCGGCCGGCGCTGGCCGACGCGTTGCTCGACCTCGCGAACAGTCCCCGGGCGCGGTCCGGGGAGGCGCGCGATGCCGCGCACGAGGCGGCTGCCCTCTACGCCCGGATCGGCGCTTCTGGCGACCAGGCGATCGCGGACCGGCGCTGCGCCGACCTCGCTGCCACCCCGCGCCACCGGCCGTCGATCGACGAGCCGTCGAGCCGGGGCATCGGCGCGCTCACCCCGGCCGAGGAGCGGGTGGCCGAGATGCTCGCCGCCGGCGCCACGAAGAAGGAGGCGGCCCGGAGCCTCTTCGTCTCCTTCCACACCGTGGACACCCAACTCCGCTCCATATACCACAAGCTGGGCATTCACAATCGGATGCAGTTGGTGCGGGCCTGGGAACGGACCAGACGATAATCAGCCGATGACCGCGCCAGCCGACCTGACGCCGCTCGCCGAAGCCGTGGAGTGCGAATTCATGCACTCCTACGAGTCGCAGGCGCCCGGGGCCACGTACACCGAACTCGGGATCGCGACCACCCGCATCGGCGGCGGTGTGGCCCTCGCGATGCGCAACGATCCCTCCGGCGGGTACTGGAACAAGGCCCTCGGCTTCGGCACCACCGAGCCGTTCACAGTGCAGACCCTGGATCGCGTCCTCGACTTCTACCGGGAGCAGGGCGTCGACCAGGCAGTCCTCCAGCTCGTTCCGTCGGTGCTGCCCGCGGGCTTCGACGAGGTCGCCGCCGCGCGAGGGCTGGAGCCGGGAAGCACCTGGGTCAAGCTCGCCGCCCGACCCGGCGACGTCGCCACGGCGCAGACCCGTCTGCGCGTCGCCCCGGTGCCGGCCGACGAGGCGCGGCACTGGGCCGACGTGGTGCTCACCGGGTTCGGCATGCCGACCGGTGGGCTCACCGACATGCTGGCCGCGACGGTCGGCCAGCCGGCGTGGCGACCGTACGCGGCCTGGAACGACGGCGAACTGGTCGCGGGCGGCAACCTGTTCCTGCACGGCGAGGCCGCGTCGCTCAACGCCGCCGCGACGGCCACCGGTCACCGCGGCCTCGGGGCGCAGTCGGCGCTGATCGCCGCCCGCGCCCGAGCCGCGGCCGAGGCGGGATGCCGGTGGCTGTTCGCCGAGACCGGCAAGCCCGCGCCCGGTCAGCAGAACCCGTCGCTGAACAACATGCGCCGGGCCGGGCTGGTGCCGCTCTACGAACGCCGCAACTGGGTCTGGCGAGCAGCTTCCTGAGCCGCCCGCCGCTGTCACTTCTCGCTGTCGAGCAGCGCCATCATGGCGGTCGCGTACCGCTGGCCGGAGGCGGCGCCGGCCGGCACGGCACGCTCGATCTCGTCCAGGGCGTCCTGGTCGAGCACCAGGTCGACAGCGGCCAGCGACTCGGTCAGCCGGTCCCGCCGCCGGGCCCCGACCAACGGCACGATCTGTTCGCCCTGTGCCGCCACCCAGGCGATCGCCACCTGGCTGGTGGTCGCGCCCAGCCGCTGCGCGACCCGCCCGAGCGCGTCCACCAGGCGCAGGTTGGCGGCCAGGTGCTCGCCCTGGAACCGTGGGCTGTTGGCCCGGAAGTCCGTGCCGGTCAGCGCACGGTCCGCCGACCAGTGGCCGCTGAGCAGACCTCGGGACAGCACCCCGTAGGCGGTCAACCCGATGCCCAGCTCCCGCAGCGCCGGCAGAATGGTGGCCTCCGGGCCCCGGGAGAGCAGCGAGTACTCGATCTGGACGTCGCTGATCGGCGCCACCGCCGCGGCCCTGCGGATGCTGTCCGCGCCCACCTCGGAGAGCCCGATGTGCCGGATGTAGCCGGCCTGCTGCATCTCCAGCAGCGCGCCCACGGTCTCTTCGACCGGCACCTGCGGGTTCAGCCGCGACGGCCGGTAGATGTCGATGTGATCGGTGCCCAACCGTCGCAGCGAGTACGCCAGCCGGTCCTTCACCGCCGCCGCCGACACGTCGTACGGTGCCGCCTGGAAGCCGCCGTCGGGTGTCCGGCGTGCGCCGAACTTCACGCTGAGCACCACCTCGTCCCGGCGACGCTCCCGCAGCACGCGGCCGATCAGCATCTCGTTGTGACCCGAACCGTAGAAGTCCGCGGTGTCGATCAGGTTCACACCGGCGTCGATCGCCGCGTGCAGCGTCGCGACGCTCTCCGCCTCGTCGGCCGGCCCGTACAGGTCGGACATGCCCATCGCGCCGAGCCCGATGATCGACACCTCCGGTCCGGAGGCACCCAACCGTCGCCGTCGTAGACCCGTCATGTCCCTCGTCTCCTTCGGTCGTCGTCGCGGTGCGTCGTGGTGTCCCGGCACCGCTGTGTACGCTGTGTCCATATAACCAGCAAGTAGACAGCGTGTCCATATAACCGGGAGGACCAGTGGCCGAGCTCACGCCGGACGCCCAGACGCCAGCGCGCCGTGGTCGCGGCCGCCGCCCCGCCGATCAGGTACGCGCGGAGATCCTCACGGCCGCCGGTGAACTCCTGCTGGCCGAGGGCATGGCCGGCTTCACCATCGAGAAGGTCGCGGCCCACGCCGGAGCCAGCCGGATGACCATCTACAAATGGTGGCCCTCCAAGGGAGCGCTCGCCCTGGACGGCTACTTCACAGTCGTCGCGCCCACCCTGGCCTTCACCGACACCGCCGACATCGTCGCCGACCTGACCAACCAGCTCGTCGCCTTCGTCCACCTGGTGCGGGACACCACCGCCGGGCGGGTCATCAGCCAGCTCATCGGGCAGGCGCAAACCGATCCGGAACTGGCTGCCGCCTACCGCGAGCGCTACTCCGGCCCCCGTCGAGCCTTGGCCGTCGAGACCCTCAGCAGGGCCATGGCCCGGGGGCAGCTGCGGCCCGACATCGACCCCGAATCCGTCGTCGACCAGCTCTGGGGCGCCTGCTACCACCGGCTCCTCATCGCCGACCTGCCGCTCACCGAGGACTTCGCCCGCACCCTGGTCGACAACCTCATCCGCGGACTGCGCTGACCGGCAACCGGTCCGACCACCGCGCATGCCACGGAGCGACCGGGCTCCGCGGGCGGCCGCCCGACCAAACATGAAGATCATGTTCAATCGGTGCTAACGTCATTGATCGATGCGCATACGATCGTCACTCTCGCCCGGCCGGCACCGCAAACTGAGGTGAGGATGCCCCTCCACTTCGACCTGCTCGGGCCGCTGACAGTGTCACGGGACGGCCGACCGGTCGCCCTCGGGTCGACGAAACAGCAGCTGGTGCTGGCCGCTCTGCTGCTACGCCCCGGTGAGGCGATCTCCGCCAACGAGCTGATGACGATGGTGTGGGGCGACCAGTCCCCCGCCTCGGCCGCCGCGAACCTGCGCACCTACCTGCGGGGGCTGCGCCAGGCACTCGACTGCGCCGCGGGCGAGCGCCGGATCCTCACCACACCGGGCGGCTACCTGCTTCGTGTCGAGCCGGACGAGCGGGACGTGGACCGTTTCGACGCGGCGGCGGCGCGCGGACGGGCAGCGCTGGCCGCCGGCGACCCGGCGGCGGCGCAGCCGGAGCTGGCCCTCGCGCTCGGCATGTGGCGCGGGCCCGCCTTCGCCGGGCTGCCGCTGCCACGGCTCCTCACCAGCCGGGTCGCACGGATCACGGAGCGACGGCTGCTGACCGAGGAGGACCACGCCGCAGCGCGGCTCGCACTTGGCGAGGCGGCCCAGGTGATCCCCCGGTTGCGGGCGCTGCTCGACCGTCACCCACTGCGGCAACGGGCCTGGTCCCACCTCATGACCGGCCTCTACCAGATCGGCGACATCGCCGGGGCTCTGGCAGCGTTTCAGCAGGCAAGGCGGGCGCTGGCCGACGAGACCGGGATGGACCCCGGCCCCGAGCTGACCCGGTTGCACGACGACATCCTGCACCACCGCCTCGGCCAGCAGGCCGCGACGACCGGGCCGGCGGACGACGCGGCACCGGGCCGCCCTCAGCAACTGCCACTGGCCCTGCCCGGTTTCGTCGGGCGCAGCGCCGAACTCGACCTCCTCGACGCGACCCTCGGCGCCCGGCCCGAACGACCCGCCACGGTGGACATCGTCACCATCAGCGGCATGGCCGGCGTAGGCAAGACGACGCTCGCGCTGCACTGGGCCCATCGGGCCGCCGACCACTTTCCCGACGGCCAGTTGTACGTCAACCTCCGCGGCTACGACGACGCGGACGCGGTGTCCCCCGCCGATGCCCTGGTCGACTTCCTCGAGGCGCTCGGCGTACCCGTCGGCCGCATCCCCAACAGCGTCGACGCTCGGGCCGGGCTGTACCGCAGCCTGCTGGCCTCGCGTCGGATGCTCGTCGTCCTCGACAACTCGCGCGACGCCGACCAGGTACGACCGCTGCTGCCCGGCGTGGGCCAGTGCGCGGTCCTGGTGACCAGCCGCGACCAGCTCAGCAGCCTCACCGTGGCCGAGGGCGCCCGACCGTTGACGCTTGAGGTGCTGACGGCCGCCGAGTCGACGAGGCTGCTCCGCAGCCGGCTGGGTGACGACCGGGTGGTCGCGGAAGCGGCGGCGACCAGCGAGGTGATCGAGTCGACCGGTCGCCTCCCGCTCGCCCTGTCCATCGTGGCGGCCCGGCTGACCGCCCGGCCCACCTTCCCGATCGACGCCGTCGCGGCCCAACTACGCCCGTCCGAGTCCCGGTTGGAGCAACTGGCCGACGGCGACGTCCGCCGGATCTTCTCCTGGTCGTACCGGGCGCTGAGCACCGAGGCGGCCCGCCTGCTGCGCCTGCTGGGCCTGCACCCGGGCCCCGATCTGACCGGAGACGCCGCCGCCGCGTTGCTGGGCCGTCCCCGGGCGGCCGTCACCCCGCTGCTGAAGGAGCTGACCCGGCTGCACCTGCTGACCGAGCATCTACCCGAGCGGTACGCCCTGCACGACCTGCTCCGGTCGTACGCGGCCGAACTGGCCCAGGCATCCGACCTGGTCGAGGAGCGACAGGCCGCCGCGCGCCGGATGTACGACCACTACCTGCACAGCGCGCACCCCGGCGCCGTGTTGCTCCAGCCGACCTGGGCACCCATCGCGCTGGAACCACCGATGCCGGCGAACGTGCACGTGCCGATGCCCGACCGGGTCGTCGCGGCGGCCTGGTTCCACGCCGAGCACCCCGTTCTGCTGCGGGTGCTGCGTCAGGCCGCGGAGACCGGCTTCGAGCGGTACGCCTGCCAGCTCGCCTGGGCCCTGGCCGCGTACCTCGCGCCTCGGGGCATGTTCCAGGAGCAGCTCGCGGCCCAGCAGGCGGCGCTCGCGGCGGCGCAGCGGATCGGCGACGTCCGGGCGCAGGCGCAGGCCAGTCGGATGCTCGCCCGCGCGCTCATGCGGCTCGGCGACCAGCACGCGGCCGAGCACCACGTGCAGCGGGCGCTCGAACTGTACGAACAGCTTGAGGACCTGGACAGCCTGGCGCTGATCCTGCGCCAGTACACCGAGCACTGCACCCAGTACGGCCGACTGGACGAGGCGCTCAAGCACAGTGCCGAGGCGCTGCGGGTCTCGCAGCTCATCGGCAACCGGTACGCCGAGGCGCGCGCGCTGAACGTCAAGGGTTACCTGCACGCCCTGACCGGCGACTACCACCAGGCCGTCGTCGACTGCGCCGAGGCGCTGGCCCAACAGGAGGCGATCGACGATCGGGTCGGGCAGGCCGCGACGTTGGACAGTCTGGGCTTCGCGTACCACCGGCTCGGTGACCCGGCCAGGGCGGCGGCCTGTTACGAGCAGTCCGTCCAACGCTTCCAGGAATCGGCCAACCGGTATCACGAAGGGCTGACCCTCGTCCGGCTCGGCGAGGCGCGCGAGGCGATGGCGGACCCTCCGGCCGCTGCCGAGGCCTGGCAGCGGGCCATCCGGATCTACGACGACCTGGGCGACCCCGCCGCCGACGTGGTGCGACAGCTGCTGGCACGCGTCGCGCCCGGCACTCCGGCTCGCTGACCCGGCGCAGTGGGACCCCCGGCTACAGCGGCCGGGCCGTCTGGAGCTGGTCGCGGATCAGCGCCTCGTAGTAGCGCCCGTGCGCGATCAGCTCGTCGTGCGTGCCCTGCTCCACCAGGGACCCCTCCTCCATCACACCGATCAGGTCCGCGTTGAGCACGGTGCTCAACCGGTGCGCGATGACGATCCTGGTGCACGACAGCGCCGAGAGGACCTCGTCCACCCGACGCTCGGTGACCACGTCCAGGTGGCTTGTCGCCTCATCGAGCAGGAGCAGCGGCGGGTTGTGCACGAGGGCGCGGGCGAGGGCCAGCCGTTGCCGCTGGCCGCCGGAGAGCCCTCCGCCGCCCTCGGTGAGTCGGGTCTCGTACGCCATCGGCATCGCCATGATCTCGTCGTGGATCTGCGCACGCTCGGCGGCGAGGACGACCTCGTCGTAGGTCGCCGACGGATGCCCGAGGGAGATGTTGTCGCGGACGGATCCGGCGAACAGGGCGGGCTCCTGCGTGACCATGCCACACCAGCGGCGCAGCTCGCGGAAGTCGAGGTCCTGGAGCAGACGCCCGTCGAAGCGGACCTCGCCCTCGCTGGGCACGTACAGCCCGATGATGGTCTTGGCGAGCGTCGTCTTGCCCGATCCGGTCCGCCCGACAAGCGCCACCTTCGCGCCGGGCGGGATGGTCAGGTCGACACCACGTACGGCCCAGGCGGCGTTGGCGCTGTAGCGCATGCCGACCCCGGTCAGCGTCACCTGCCCGGAGATGCGACCCGGTGGCTGGGACGTGGACCGGTCCTGCTCGGCGGCCTCGTCCATCACGTCCCGGATCCGCTCCAAATGGGTGCCGACCGTCTGTAGTTGACGGGCCGTGTTGACCAGACCCATCAACGGGGTGAGCACGGCCGCGGCGAGGGCGTTGAGCGCCAGCATGGTGCCCAGCGACATCGCGCCGGCGACGACCTGGTGCGCGCCGACCCACAGCAGGAGCAGCGGCGAGCCCATCCGGAACACCCCGAGCGTCGCCTCCAACCCGGTCTCCAGCTGACGGCGGTGCAGCGAGGCGAACTGCCGGGTCTGGAACAGCCCGGACCAGCGGCCGAGGACCTGCTGCTCGGCGCCCATCGCCTTCACCGTCTCGGCGCCGGCCAGCACCTCGACCGCGTAGTTCTGCTCCTCGGCCTGCGCGGCGATGTCGCGGTGCGTGCGTTCCCGCATGGACCGGTACGTCGCCACGATCGCGCCGAGTTGCAGCAGACCAAGGCCCAGCACCAGCCAGGCGTAGAGCGGTGTGAACGCCAGGAGCATGCCGATGTAGACGACGACGAACAGCCCGTCGAGGACGAGCGACATCGTCTGGCTGGTGACCAGGTCGCGGATGACGGTGTTGCTGGACATCCGCATCAGCAGGTCGCCGCTGCTGCGCAGTTGGAAGTAGGAGTACGGCAGGGCGAGCAGGTGGTCGAAGAAGCGCCGCATCATGGTGTCGTCCATGCGCGCGTGCAACACGTTGAGAGCGGCACCTCGGGCGTAGGTGCCCACCCCCTGGGTGGCCAACAGCAGGAGCATGCCGAGGCCGAGGACGGTCAGGGCGTCGACCTGCCCCTTCCCGATCACCGTGTCGACCGCGAACTTGGTGATCAGTGCGGGCAGCAGCACCGCCAACTGGAGCAGCAGCGAGACGACCAGGACCAGGCCGAGCAGCGGACGGGAGAAGGTCAGCATGCTGCGGGCGAACCGCAGCGAGGCCAGCCTTCCCGGGCTGGGGCGTCGCTCGAACTCCTCGCCCGGCGTGAGTTCGATGGCGATTCCGGTGAATCCCTCGCCGAACTCCTCGCGGCTCATCCGCCGCCGGCCCATCCCCGGGTCGACGACGACGGCGCCGCGTCGGTCCCACCGCTCCAGCACCAGATAGTGCCGGAAGTTCCAGTGCACGATCGCCGGCAACCGCAGCTGCGGCAGTCCGTCGAGGTCGACGCTGACGCCTCGGGCCTGCATCCCCGTCCGGCGGGCGAGTTGGGTCATCTGCAACGCCGTGGCCCCGTCGCGGCCGATGCCCAACTGCTCCCGACACTCGGCGACGGAGGTCCACCGCCGGTAGGAGCTGAAGACCATGGCAAGGCACGCGGCACCGCATTCGGTGGCGCTCATCTGGAGCATGATCGGCACCCGGCGACGCGGTCGCAGCCAGCTCATCGTCATCGGAGGACCCCCTCAACGCCCGGCACCAGCTCCAGCAGGGTGGGGTTGGCGACCACGAGACTGAGCCGACCGAAGCTCTCCTTCGCGTCTCCGGCGAGCCAGACGATGGTGATCGGCCGGGGCACCTCCGCCGGGATGTTCCAGCGCCGATCGGCGGGGTCGTCGACGACCTCGGCCCGGACGACCCGCAGGGTCGCCCGGCCGCCCTCCTGCACGAGGGTGACCTCCGTGCCCGGCGCCGGCTCCGGATTGAGGCGCCCGGCGAACATGGAGACCAGGTTCGGCCCGTCGGCACCGATCACGGCGCCGTCGGCCGTCCGCGGCACTCGCATGACCGCCGCGAAGCCCACGCCGATCAGCAGCAGCACGGCGAGCGCGACAAGCGGCCGTCGTGAGGACCGGATCGGGCTCCGCCCGGGACCGTCGTGCACGCCACCGCGGTAGGTCGCCAACGCCTGCGGCCGGTACGGCCAGAGCTGCTGCTCAGCCACGCGGGTCACCGCCCACCGCCTGGACCGGAGGCTCGACCAGCAGGATCGACGGAACCCGCTCCGGCAAGGCCAGGCGCAGCAGGTTGTAGCCGATCCCGGCGATGCCGCTCATCAGGCCGGGAGTCTCCGCACCGAGCGGAACCCCGCACAGCCAGCCGTCCCGGTCGATGTAGTCCAGGATGCTGGCGGCCACCAGCTCGGCCTGCCGGGCGGCGTCCTCGTCGCCGCGGACCCGTGCGGCGGCCAGCAGGGCCTCGACGTTGCCGAGGTCGCCGTGGCAGATGCTGTGGTTGCCGGTGCCCGTGATGACCTCGCCGGTCAGGCCGAACCGCAGCATGCCGGTGCTGGCGTCGGAGAGGTCGCGGTCGAGCAGTTCGTGGTCGTCGACGTAGCCGGCCAGGTCGGCGCGGGCGAGCGCGATGCCGGGCCCGCCGTGGCACCAGGCGACCATTGAGTACCGCTCCGGCGTGGTGTCGCGCAGGTCGAGCCAGCACATGTGCTCCGGGTCGAAGGCCGAGCGTTCGTAGCGCATCGCTCTCTCGACCAGCGGCAGGTGGTCGCGGTTGCCGAGGGCCCGGTCCAGCCGGGCCAGGGCGACAGCGATGCCGGACCCACCGTGTGAGAAACCCGCCAGCGGCCGACTCGGGTTCACCGCGCCTGCCCAGCCGATCCCGTCGCCGGCCGGTTCGGCCTCGTCCTCCAGAATCCGGGCGAACGTGCGGGCCGCGTCGAGGACCGGCTCCGACGGCCGTGCCGCGTGCAGCGCCAGCAGCGCGAGGATCGCTCCGGCCGCGCCGCTGATCACGTCGTACGCCTCGTCCTGCGGCGCGAGGTGCAGCAGGACGGGCACGATGCGTCCGGCGGCGTCCAACAGGTCGTCGCGTTGCCACAGGGCGCCGAGGTGACTCAACGCGTACAGCGGTCCGCCCAGCTCGTTGAAGGCGCCGACGGTGAAGTTCTCCAGGCTCTCCGTCGGCGTCTCGTCGAGCAGGTCGATCTGACGTACCAGCATGCCGGCGGCCACCTCGGCGGCACCGCGGAAGCGCTGCTCGCCGCTGACCTCGCCCAGGTAGCCGAGGAACAACGCGATCCCGGACAACCCGCTGTAGAGGTCGATCCCGACCGGGCCCAGCTGCCAGATCTTGTCGGCCACCAGGGTGTGCCCGAGCCAGGCGATCGAGTCCTCGCCGGTGTCGGCCGACAGCAGCAGCCGGTCGCCGGCGGCGCACGCGGCGGCGACGAACCGGTCCACGTCGGCGGGAACGGTGGCGGCGGTGACCTGGTACTCCGACCACTGCCCCTGACTCTCCACGCCCATCGTCAGCGCCGCGAGCGAGCTGCGCAGGATCCAGGTCTGCTGGGCCAGGTGCGTTTCGGAGAGGGCGCCGATGCGCTGCCGCGAGCGCTCCAGACCGCTGGTGGGCAGCACCCCGGCGACCACCGAGCCGTCTCCGGCGATGAAGTCGTGCGAGGCGGGCGTCGTGCTGAAGAAGGGGATGTCGCCGCGGCTCAGCTGTGCCTGCTCGGCGGTGGCGATCCGGGCCTCGGCGCCGGGCCACTCCTCCTGCAACCAGAGGAAGCTGAAGAACCGCTCCCGGTCGAGCGCGTTGCGCAGCAGGTCGGGGTGGCGGCTCTCCTGCAGCAGCTTGCCGTAGGTGCGGGTGGCGCGCAGGATCACGCGTACCTCGTCACCGGCGAACGCGGCCACCGGCCCGTCCGGTGCCAGCAGCTCCTCGCGGTGGCGGTGCAGCAGCCGGTAGGTCTGCTCGAACCCGGCCATGATGTCGGCGCTGAAGTCGAGGGTGTGGTGTGCCGCGTCGCTCAGCCTGGGGAGGTTCTGCCCGCCGCCCATCTCGATCCGTTTGCGGACCAGGCGCATCTCGTCGGTGCCGGACTCCTCCCAGGTGGCGACCGGGGTGGGCGTGAGCTGCCCGGCGGTGCCGGCCAGGCCGCTGAAGTCGACGCCGCCGACGCCGTCGTCGTCCTGGTAGATGATGGGCCGGGGCAGGAGCCCGACCTCCAGGACCGACTCCCGCATCGTCCGGAACGACTCCGCCGAGACGCCGATCTGCTGGTCCGTCTGCTCGCCCTGCGGGTGGAAGAGGGCTTCCAGGTCGACCAGCATCGGGTGCTCGCCGGCGGCGATGATGTTCTCCAGGTGGAAGTCGACGGCCGCGAGGCTGTGCAGCAACGCAAGGTAGCTGCCCTGCCGGGTGTAGAAGCGGCGTAGCGCGTCGTGATCGGCGCAGGGCCCGGCGGTGACAAACTCCGACCAGCCGTAGTCACCGCGGTCGAGCACCCACATGGTGCGCAGCGACGGTTGCGCGCCGCGCGTGTTGAGCCACTCCAGCAGTTGCTGGAAGTGCAGCTCGACCTGCAGTCCGCGGGGCTTGTAGACGGCGCGGGCGCCGTTGGCGAAGCGGACGAACCCGACCGAGCGGCCACCGCGGTGGGAGTCCCCGGCGCCGAACGACACCTCCGTCACGCTGCCCAGCTCCGCCGGGTCGCCCAGCCGGGCGGTCAGGGCGGTTGCGTCCGCGGTGAGGCGCTGGACGAACTCGATCCGGGCGTCCACCCAGTTGTCGATGAGGATTGTCGCGTCCCGGGCCAGCACCGGGTACTCCATCAGGACGTCGAGCGTGTACTTCGGGTCGCGCAGCCGCCGGGCGAAGTCCTGGAAGCGCTGCTGCGAGGTCTCCCCCTCCAACTGCCCCTGCAACCGCAGGACGTTGAGTTCCAGCACGAGCACCCGGCCGACGAGCAGGTTGATCGCCCCGTAGGGCGGCTCGCAGAGTTGGTCGGCGAGCAGGTCGGCATCGAGGTGTGGTCCCGGCGTTTCGGCGCAGGCCGCGTGCACCGCCTCGCGTACCCGGCGAACGCCGTCGTCCACCAGCGGGCGCACCAGCTCGACGAACGCGGCGTGCGGGTGCGGCTCGTGGTGATGGTCGTGGTCGTGGTCGTGGTGGTCAGTGTCAGCGGTCTCGCCCGGCCGGTGGTCGCGCCAGGCGCGCTCGATGGTGCGCACGTAGTCCGGGATGTCGGCGAACCTGCTGCGGACCGTCTCCGGCGTCTCGCCGAGCACAGTGGTCAGGGTGGGCTCGTCGAGGTCGAGGGCGTCGAGCCAGCTCTGGAACAGGTCCGTGTCACCGGCGAAGACCGGTTCGTTCTTCCACCGATCGAGCCGGAGCCGCCCCCGGTCCTCGTCCACCGAGCCGGTCGGCGCCGCGCCGCAGAGCCTCTCCGGCAGGGAGTACGCCAGGTACCAGCAGGGGTTCGAAACGTCCACCGGGTCGTGGCCGGGCAGGTGCGACTGCGTCATCGGGGGTGCTCTCTCTCGCGCAGCGGTCGGGTCTCGCGGGGGACGGTGCCCGGACACCTCAGGTGTCCGGGCACCGCCGGTGGAGCGGGTGGATCAGGCGGTGCACAGACCGCAGGTCGACTGCGTCTGGCAGGTGCCACAGGTGGTTCCGCCGCACGTCGCGCCACAGGAACCGCACGGGGTCTCCCGGGCGGTGAAGCCGCCGCAGCAGCCGAGGGTCCACAGGCCCTCGGTGCGCGCGCCGGCGATGTGCGCGAGGACGTCGTCACCGAGTTCGACCACGCCGCAGGGGTGCTCCGGCAGCGCCGCCAACTGCTCGGCGGAAAGGCTCGCCCGGTACTCGGGGTCCTTCCAGGCTTGCACGATGTTCATTAATTGCTCTCCTCAGGGAGTTCGGGGTGGCCGGCGAGGAAACGCATCCGTGCGGGACGGTTCGGGTTCCCCGCCGAGGTGGATCGGTCAGCCGCAGCAGCCGGCGGTGAACGCCGCGCAGGTGCCGTTGCAGAAGGTGCCGTTGAAGGAGAAGCAGCCGGCGGCCCCGGTGACCACGGTGATCGTGGGAGTCGGGGTCCACGTGCCGCCGTCGGCGCCGTCGAGCTCCTGGTCGTTCAGCTCGACGAAGCCGGCCGGGTTCGCCGGCAGGCTGGCCCGGTCCTCGGGGCTGAGGGACGCCCGGTAGACCGGGTCCTTCCACGCCCTGATGTAGTCCATGTGAAACTCCGATCTATAGGTGGTGAAGCGCGATACGTGGATGGACCTCCACGGCGGAACCGTAGGACCGCGCTATGGCAGATCGATGGCACCGCGATGGTCGGTCGGCGGCTCCAGCAGCAGCACCGACGGCACACCCGCCGGATCGGCCCACCGCAGAAGCGCGTAGCCGATGCCGGCCAGGCCGCTCATCAGCCCCGGTGTCTCCACGCCCCGTGGCACGCCGCACCGCCAGTCACCGTTCTTGATGTCCGCGACGGCCTTCGCCGCGATCGCGGCGGCGCGCTGGGCCGCCTCGTCGTCCCCGAGGGCTCGGGCAGCGGCCAGTGCGGCCTCGGCGTTGCCGAGGTCCCCGTGGCAGATCGAGTGGTTGTGCAACAGGTTGCTCGGCTCCAGCGTCGCCGTCAGCGCACGCCGCAGGTCGTCGCGCAGCAGCGCGTCGTCGGTGGCGTAGCCCAGGAGTTCGGCGCGTGCCATCGCGACCCCGGCCGCGCCGTGGCACCAGGCGACCATGGAGTCGCCTTCCGGCGTGTCCGGGCGTAGGTCGCGCCAGTTGCCGGTCGCCTCGTCGTACACAGTGCGTTCGTAGCGCAGCGCCGCGTCCACCGTGTCGCGATGCTCGTGCGCCCCGGTGTACCGGTCCCATCGGGCCAGGGCGGTCGCGATACCGGACGCGCCGTGGGAGAAGCCGGTCAGCGGCGTGTCCGCGTAGAGGGTGCCGGACCAGCCGACCCCGTCGCCGACCGGCCGTGCGCCGCTGATCGTGTGCCGGGCCAGCGTCCGGGCGCCGTCGAGCAGGCTGGGGTCATCGGTGACCCGGTGCAGCGACAGCACTGCCAGCAGCCCGCCGGCGCTGCCGTTGATGATGTCGTACTCGCGGCTTTCGGTGGCGTGCGTGACCATCGACGCGGCCAGGCCCACGGCGGTGTCGGCCAGGTCGGCGCGGTCCAGGACGGCGGTGAGGTGGCTCAGGGCGTACACCGAACCGCCCAGGTGGTCGAAGCCGCCGACGCCCGCGGTCGCGGTCGGGCCGGCGAGCCAGCTCCGCGCCTCGCGGAGCATCATCGTGGCGGCCCGGTCGGCGGCCTGCCGGTAGACAGTGTCGCCGGTGACGTCCGCCAGCCGGGCGAGGAACAGGGCGATGCCACTGATGCCGTTGTAGAGGTCCATGGCGCTCGGGCCGAGCATCCACACCTTGTCGGCGATCAGGCTCAGGCCCAGCCAGCAGATCCGGTCGTCCTCGGTGAGCGCGGTCGCCAGCAACCGATCCCCGATGATGCGCGCCGCGTCGACGAAGCGCTCAGGTGCGACCGTCGCGGGGGCAACAGGCGAGTGCGCGACCTTCGCGGGTACGACCGGCGGCGGCAGGACCACCGCGCCCGGGCGGCTCGGTGGACGCCACCGCGACGGGTCTCCCATGATCAGTGCGGTGAGCGAGGCTTCGATGATCCAGCTCTGCTGGGCCAGGTGGTCCTCGGACATGCCCGCCAGTCGGTCCCGGACCGCGTCCAGTCCGGTCTGGCGCAGTGCGCCCGGCACCACGGTGCCGTCGCCACCGGTGAGGTCCGTCGACGACGGTGTGGTCACGAAGATCGGCACGTCGCCGGCGTACATCTGGGTCAGTTCCGCGGCGATGAGGAGGTCGCGGTCCTCGCGGTGCTCGTGCCCGGCCCACAGGTTCTCGAAGTACCGGTCCCGGTCCAACGCGTCACGCAGCAGGTCCGGGTGCTGCGCCTCGGCGAGCAGCCGGACGTACGACTCGGTGGCGCGCAGGACCACCCGCACCTCGTCGTGCACGAACGCGGCCAACGGGCCGGACGACCCCAGCAACTCGTCCCGGTGTCGTAGCAGGATCCGGTAGAGCGTGCGGTATCCGTCGCCGATCTCGGGCGCGAACTCCGTCACGTCCGGACGCTGCTCGCCCAGGGTGGGCAGGTTCCCCGAACCGGGCAGCGGGACCCGCCGCCGATCCAGGCGCATCTCGTCGGTGCCGAACCCGTCCCAGACCGTGACCGGCCGGGCGGTCAACTGCCCACCGGCCCCGGACATCCCGCTCATGTCGAACTGGTTGACCTGGTTGCCCTCGGTCCAGACCACGGGTGCCGGCAGCAGTCCCACCGTGATGACGGACCTGCTCATCAACCCGACCCCGGCGCTCTGCAGGTAGCCCGCCTGGTCGCCGATCGGCCGCTCCCACTGCCAGTTGTGCAGCATCGCCTCCAGATCGATGAGCATCGGGTGCTCACCGGAGGCGATCACATTTTCCTGATGGAAATCCGTCGCGCCGAGGGCCTGCAACAGGGCCAGGAGCGCGCCCTGCCGCCGATGGAACCGGCCGAGGGCGTCGCGGTCGGCGCAGGGTCCGCTCTCGACGAACTCGGTCCACCCGTACACCTCACGGTCGACGACCCAGAACGTCCGCAGCGCCGGGTGCGCGCCGCGCTCGTTGAGCCAGGCCAACAGGTGTTGGAAGTGGCCGTCGACCTGGAGGCGCCGGGGCTTGTACATCACCCGCGCGCCGGTCGCGAAGCGGACGACCGCCACCGAGCGACCGCCCCGATGGTTGTCCCCCGCCCCGAAGCTCACCTCGGCCAGGTCGCCGAGCGAGTCCGGCCCGCCGCACCGGTCGGACAGCTCCGCGTGGTCGGCGACGACGCGCTCGACGAACTCCAGCCGGCTGGCCTCCCAGTTGTCGACGACCCGCACCAGATCCCGGGCCAACACCGGATATTCGCGCAGCAGGCGCAACGCGTGCTGCGGCTTCTCCAACCGGTGGAGGAAGTCGTGGAAGCGCTCGTGCGGGCTGCTCCCGGACAGCTCGCCCTGAATCCGCAGCACGTTGAGTTCCAGCGCCATCGTCCGGGCCACCAGCATGTTGACGGTGTCGACCGGCCCCGGGCCCAGCCGCGTGGTCAGCGCCTCGGCGGAGAGGTGCGGGTGGCCGTCGACCAACGCCGCCACCCGCGCGCCCAACCGTTCGAGTGCGGCAGCGATCAGTGGCGCGACGAGCACCGCGAATCCCGCGCTGTCATCGTGTCCAGCCATGCCGTGGCCGGGGGCCACAGTGGAGGCCGGATGTCGCCGCGCGGCCTCGACCAGCCGACGGGCGTAATCCGGTGCCGTGTCGAACCGGGCCCGAACGGTCTCGGGCTGCTCGCCCAGGACCCGGATCAGACCGGCCTCGTCGAGCCCGTGCTGGGCCAGCCGCTGCGAGATCAGATCGGGCCGCCTCGCGTGGACCGGCTCGTCCAGCCACATCTTCAGCCGGATCCGGCCGAGATCCTCGTCGACGGGGCCGGTGGGCACCGCGCCGGTCAGCCGCTCCCGCAGGGAGTGACCCAGAAACCATCCGGCGTCCCCCGGCTGCACCGGGGCAAGGCCGTCGTCCATCTGCTCCGCCTCACCGCGCGGCATCGCCGCGCATCACGTGGTGGTGGCCGCCCGTGCCCGGGCGGGTCCTTCGGGAAAACGGCCCGACACCCAGGGCGGGCCCAGGTCGCCGCGCAACATCGAGGTGTACGCCGCGAGCAGCGCCGGGGTCGGCTCGACGCCCAACTCGGTCGCCAGACGGCTACGGAAGGCGCCGAACACGTCCATCGCCTCGCTCTGCCTGCCGGTCTGGTACAGGGCGGTCATCAGCATGATCGCCAGCCGTTCCCGCAGGGGATACTCCGTCTGCAAGGCGATGAGCGCGGGGATCGCCCGGTGGCAGTCGCCCAGCCGCAGGTGCAGTTCCAGCCGGTGTTCCAAACAGACGATGCGGCGTTCGAGCAGGTGTTGCCGACGACTCTCCGCGTACGGACCGGTCAGGCCCGCCAACGGCTCGCCCGCCCAGCTCTGCTCGGCCTCGGCCAGTAGCGCCGCGGCCCCGGCGAGGTCGCCGGCCGTTTCGGCGGCAGCCGCCCGCTCAACCGCCTCGTCGAAGTCCGCGACGTCGGTGCGGGCCGAACCGAGACGCAGCCGGTAGCCGATCCGGGAACTGTCGATCGCGGGACCGTCGCGGCCGACGCACGCCGCCTGGAGCGTGCGTCGCAGCCGATAGATGTACGGCGGGATCAGCTTCGTGCCGGTCGCCGGGGCCTGGCCGCCCCAGACTCCCTGCAGGATCGACGCCGGTGTGACCACGCGGTTCGCGTTGAACAGCAGGATCGCGAAGACCGCCTGTTGCCGGACGGGCCCGAGGTCGAGCCACTCTCTGCCGACCTCGGCGTGCAGTGGGCCGAGGGCGAGAAACCGTACCCGCGTCACGGCATCGCACCGCCCGCACCAGGACTCGTCATCGGGGTCTCCTCCCTACCGGCGGCCGGGGGACCGCGCACAGGCGACGAGGCACGGCACGCACCGGGTCAGCTCTGAATCCGGTGGTGCCGATTGGATCGAAGATCATCGTGTCCAGGGGATGGTAGGACGGTCGGCGTACAACTCGCGTACATCGCCCGTACGAACAGCGCGCAGCGGGTAGTGACACGCACTCCGAAACGGAAACGGTGCTGCCGGTGAGTCATCAGGTGACTCACCGGCAGCACGTCGATCAGCAGGTCTTACGCGTTGGCGTAGCTCACTCGGGCGGCTTGGCCCCCGACTGCTCGCTGACCATGTACGCCGCGTACCAGTCGGGCCAGTTGTCGTCATGCTCGCCAGTACGTTTCTCGTGCTCGCCGTGCGCGGCGGCCGCGCGTCGAAGCGCGCTCGCCAGGTCGCTCGTGGAGCCGAACGACGTGAGGCCACCCTCGATGCGTCCGGGAAGCCTGGTGGTAATCTCCTGCATCAGCCAGGTGTTGCCGTCCGGGTCGCGCAGCGTTGCGCGCGAGAAGTAGCTGCGCCGCTGCGGGTCCGGCCCGTCGACCGGGCCGTCCGGGCTGACGTGGAAGACGTCGCCGACCTCGACACCGGCGGCGGCGAGGGTGTCGTGGGCCGCCTCGATGTCGGACACGATCAGGTACGCCATGGCCGAGCCGGGTGCCGCCGACGTCAGCCCGGGGCCGAACTGCACGGAACACGCGGAGCCGTGCGGCGTCAGCTGGACGATGCCGGGCGGGGTCTGGTCGAGCCGCCACCCGAGCCGTTCGTAGAACGCCTTCGCCCGGTCGACATCCGACACCGGGATGACGATCACCTCAAGCTTGACGTCCAGGCTCTCGATCCGCGACGTCGCACTCGCGTCGCCCTGGGCCACCTTCGGGCTCATCGCCGCCCCCCTTCCTGATCACCACGCTACTGCTTGAGTCAGTGCTCGGCGCCGGCTTCCCGGCATCAGCCCGGCGCCATCCTGGTTGCCCTGCGCACCCCCAACAGGGCGACCAGGGCGAGGAGGATGACGGCGACGGAGTACTCGTCGGCGGTCCTCGGCAGGCCGCCGGCGTAGACCACGAGGAAGCCGGCGATCACTGTCGGGAGGCCGAAACCGACGTAGCAGACGACGTAGAGCACTGACAGCACGCTGGCGCGTTGGTGCGCCTCGACCAGCGGCATGACCGTCTTGAGGCTGCCCTGGAAGCCGCTGCCGAAGCCGACGCCCCCGAGCGCGAGGCCGACGAAGAAGACCGGGATGGACTGCGCCATGACCGCCACCAAGGTGACGATCATGCCCAGGATGAGCGCGACGATTCCGGTCAGGATCACGGTCCGCGCGGCGGTGTTGCGCTGCACCAGCACGGCGATCGACCCGAAGACGGCGAAGACGAAGAGGACCAGACCGCCGATCACGATCGACGTGTTCATGAGGCTGCGGATCAGCGCCGGGCCGAGCGCGCCGAAGAACCCGGCCAGCGCCCAGACCGCGAAGAGCACAGGGACGACGACCAGGACCGGTTGGCGCACCGAGCGGGGCAGCGTGATGTCCGGCCGCAGGCTGCCCCGGGCCCCGGCCATCGGGGTGACCGTCTCCGGCATCAGGGCGACCCCGACGGCCTGGATCAGCAGGATCACGAGCAGCACGAGGTACACCAGTCGCGTCGGCGCGGGCAGGAACTGGATGAGCAGCGCCGAGAGCAGGGCGCCGCTTCCGGTTCCGATGCCGGGGGCGATCGAGTTGGCGAGCGTGCCCCGGGCCCGGTCGATGTCCAGCATGGCGGCGCCCACCGCGCCGGTGGCGGCCCCGGCTGCCAGCCCCTGCACGAGGCGGGCGACCAGCAGGGCCGCAACGCCGTTGGCGAAGATGAAGACGACCAACGCGAGCATCTGCACCGCGATCGCGACGGCCAGCACCGGCCGTCGACCGACGTGGTCGGACAACTTGCCGAACGTGAGCAGCGACGCCAGCACCGCGAGTGCGTAGACGGCGAACACCACTGTGGTGGTGACCGGCGAGAAGTGCCAGCGTTCCTGGTACACACCGTAGAGCGGGGTCGGGGCCGCCGACGCGGCCAGGAACGACACCAGGATCGACGCCAGCAGCACCAGGGAGACCGTCGGTGTGAGTCGGGCCCGCCCGGCGATAGGCATGTCGGTGCTCCTCGGCTGCGTGAAAAGCGGTCAGCCTGGGCGTTCCGCCGGCCCCCTGGGCCACGGCGGCGTACCCGGTTCGCGCCGGCACATGCCAGCTCAGCCCTCGGTGTCCTGGCCGGTCGCCGGGAGGCTCGCCACACCACGGGCCAGCGCGTCCCTGAAGTCGCGGTACCGGTCGGGGCCGAGTGTGTCGGCGAGCTTCTGCTCGATCAGGTGCACGAAGCCGTCGGAGGCCGCCATGAAGCTGAGACCCCGATCCGTCGGCACGATCAACTTTGCCCGGCGATCGGCCGGGTCGGGCGTACGCCGGACGTAGCCCAGCCGTTCCAGCTCGTCGAGGATCGCGCCCAGCGTCTGCTTGTTGCGGCCGGCCAGCCGGGCCAGCTCGCCGGGGCGGGTGCCCTCGGCGTCCAGGTAGGCGAGGACCGCGCCGTGGCGCGGCCGGACGTCGTCGAACCCCTGCTCCGCCGAGCGTCGGAAGATCTCCCGCTGGACACGCGCGGAGAGCTGCACGGCCAGGATCCCGAGGTCGGGGTCCTGCTCCTTCAGTGTGCTGCGCTTCATAATTTGGTCCAATCATTGGACTGTACAAGTTATGGACTATATCGTCGCTGGCGGCGACCGTGGTCCGACCTCGGTCCGCCTGACCGAGAGGATGACCATGACCATTCTGATAACCGGAGCAAACGGCACCGTGTCGCGGGAGGTGCTGCGGGAGCTGGCCGGCAAGCAGCCGCTCCGCGCCCTCGTCCGGGACGCGTCGCGCACGCCGGGGCTCGACGGGGTCGAGTACGTCGTCGGCGACCTGGACCGCCCCACCACGCTGACCCCGGCGTTCGAGGGCGTGACGACGCTCTGGCTGCTGATGCCGATGGGTCCACTGGCACCGAGCCAGAGCATGAACGCGGTGTGGGCGGCCCGGCAGGCCGGCGTACGGCACATCGTCCGGCTCTCCGCGATCGGCGCCGCGCACGACGCGCCCACCCGCAACGGCCGCCTGCACGCGCTCTCCGACGCGGAGCTACAGGAGTCCGGTATCCCCTGGACCATCCTGCGACCGAGTCACTTCATGCAGAACCTGCTCGGCGCCAAGGCCGGCGAGCACCTCTTCGGTCTCTTCGGTGACGCGCGTGTCGGCCTGATCGACGCCCGGGACATCGCCGCCGCAGGGGCGGCGATCCTCGCGGCGCCACAGCAGCACCAGGGCAAGATCTACACCCCCACCGGTCCGGAGAGCATCACGCTCGACCAGGCGGCCGACGAGATCGCCCGCACCCTCGGCCAGCAGGTGCGCTACGTGCCGCAGAGCCCGGAGCAGGCACGCGACGGCCTGCTCCAGGCCGGCCTCGACCAGTGGTCGGCCGAGGTCCTCGCCGAGTACCGGGTCGCCTACGGTTCCGGGTGGGGCGACTTCACCAACGACCATGTCGAGCGGATCGTCGGCCGGCAGCCGCGGACCTTCGCCGAGTTCGTTCGCGATCACCGCGAGCACTTCGCCAGCGTCTGATCCGTCGACAGCCCGGCGCGGTGCCCTCCGGCGCGATCCCGTCGGAGGGCACCGCTGTGCCTGCCCGGCCGGCGCCCCTACAGCTCGGGGTGGCCGAAGAGTCCCGGCAGCCCGCCGCTGTGCAGAAAGACGACCCGGTCGCCGTGCGGGAAGCTGCCGGCCAGCAGCGCCGCCATCGCCCGACCGGTGTACGTCGGGTCCAGGAAGACCCCCTCCGTACGGGCGGTCACCTCCAGCGCCGCCCGGACGGCCTCGGTCAGCGTGCGGTATCCCGCACCCACCTGGGTGCCGTCGATCCGCAGCGCGTCCGGCTCCACCTCGCCGACGAGCAGCCCGGCGACGGTCGCCCGCGGGTCCGGCACGGCACCGACATCCACGCCGATCACCCGCTGCGCGCCCAACTCCCGCACCAGGCCGGCCATCGTTCCGCCGGAGCCGAGCGCCGCCACCACCTCGACGCCGTCGGCGTCCGGCAACTGGGCCCGCAGCTCCCGACCGCAGTCCACATAGCCCTGGATCGACGCGGGAGCGGTGCCGCCGAACGGGATGACGTACGCCGATCGGCGCTCCGCCTCGGCCGCCACCACCTCGGCGAGCGGACGCTCTCCGCTCCAGACGATCTCTGCCCCGGCGAGCCCGTCGAGCAGCAGGTTGCCTTGCCGACGCTCCGGGGGCGATCCGGCGAGCACCAGCACACAGGAGAGGCCGAGCCGCGCGGCCGCGGCCGCTGTGAGCCGGGCGTGGTTGCTCTGCGGCGCCCCCGAGGTGATGACAGTGGTGGCGCCGACGGCGATCGCCTGCGCGCAGGTGTACTGGAGCTTGCGGATCTTGTTGCCGCCCCCGCCGAGGCCGTTGAGATCGTCACGCTTGAACCAGAGCTCGGCCAGCCCCAGCCGGGCGGCGAGCCGGGGCGCGGCCTCCAACGGCGTCGGCCAGGTACCGAGGGGAACGGGTGTGATCATCCGTGCAGCTAAACACTCCCCGGCCGCGCGCGCAGCTTCCTGGCCGTGGGCGCACCTCCGCGGCTATGCCCGACGTGCTGCTGCCCGGGGCAGCGGACCGACGTCCGCGTGGCGACCGGGACGGAGCGCCGCGTGCCGCTGCCCGGGACCCACTCCGTCGCGGGCGGCGAGCACGTCGGCCACCGCTCCGGTGGCGAACGCGTAGATGGACTTGTGCAACACGTCGATGGCGAGCTCGGGGCGGGGCCAGGTCAGCGGAGGCGCCCCCACGCCGGTGGCGTTCTCCAGGATCTGGTCGTTGGTCAGGCGCACCGCCGTGAACATCGTCGAGGCCCAGGCGCCGCGCAGCCCGGCCTGGGCCATGACGCTGCGCAGCACGCCGAGCAGTGCGCCCTGGCCGTAGTGCATCGCCAGGTTCTGCCACCGGGGCTGCTGCCCGGAGGTTTCCGGCAGGCCGGTCAGCCTGGCCAGAACCCGGGCGGGCACGTAGGAGTCGGGCCGATCGGTCACCCGCTGTTCGATCTTCTCGGCGGCCGTCATCACCGCCGCCCCGGCCAGGCCCGCCACCAGTCCCTGCCACACCGCTCGCTTCAGCATGGTTCAGCCCTACCCACGACCCAGACGCCCACACCCGCGAATCGTCACCGGACCTCATTCCGGACGACTGCCTGGTTTGCCACCGTTCGCGGCGGGTACCGGCCCAATCGGGTCAAGACATGCGCCCTCCAGTGGTCCGTCCTGCCGTGGCTCCGCGACGTCCCCGCCGCGGGGCGCAGACACGTCAGCCATTCGGCCCCTCCCGTCGCCGCTCAACCCCAGGCGGCACGGCCACCATCCCCCATTGAAGGAGAGGCATGTTCAATCCGCTCGACCACAAAGGAATCCCTCTCGAGAACCAGATCCGCAACTGGCGTGAACTGAACGTCGATCCGATCGACCCGGAGGCGGTGGACCCGTACACGCGATGCCGGATCATCACGATGAACGGCATCGAGATCGAGGCGATCAACTTTCAGCACCAGTTCGCCCGGAACTGCCCTGACCAGGAGGTCCGCCGGCAGCTCGCCTACGTCCGGTACCTGGAGAACCAGCAACAGCGGGTGGTGAACTGGCTGCTTCCCGGCGTCGCCAGCGTGCTGGAGACGACGCTCGGTTACGAGCAGGTGGCCGTCGACCTCACCGCCTGGGTGGCCCGGCACGAACCCGACCCCTACCTCAAGCAGGCGTACGAGTTCGGTGTGCTGGAGGACTTCGACCACCTGTACCGCTACGCCAACCTCTACGAGATGGTCGAGCGACGCAAGGCGGAGAAGATCGTCGACGGGCTCACCGAGGTCATGCCCGGCCGACCGACGGTCCAGGAGCACCGGCATCCCTTCGACGAGGTTCGCACCCCGTACGACCGCAACTCGGTGGACCCGCGCTCGAAGCTGCACGCGTTGACGATCCTGTCAGCCGAGCAGCAGGTGATGTTCTACTACATGAACGTCGGCCCGCAGTACATGGAACCGATCGCGCGCCAGCTCTACCAGGAAATCAGCATGATCGAGCAGGAGCACGTCACCCACTACGAGTCGCTGCTGGACCCGGGTGAGAACTGGTGGGAGCGGCTGCTCACCCACGAGTACAACGAGTGCTGGCTCTACTACTCCTTCCTGCAACAGGAGAGCGACCCCCGGATCAAGGCGGTCTGGGAGCTGCACCTGCAGATGGAGCTGGCCCACCTCCAGCAGGCCGCCGACCTGCTGCGTCGGCACGACGGACGGGAACCGGAGGAGGTCGTCGGCAGTGTCGGCCTTCCCGAGCCGCTGACCTTCGAGCCCAACAAGGACTACCTGCGCCACCTGCTGGCCACCCAGATCGACGTGACGAAGCTCGGCGAGGGCTACGTCCGCGAGGCCCACGAGCGCTTCGAGTGGATGCAGCAGCAACTGCACGACGGCCGGCAGCCGCCGAGCGAACAGGTCATCGACATGCACCGGGACCGCTTCGGCGACGAGTACCGCATCGAGACCGAGGGCCCGCACCCGATCGAGACGCTGCGCGCCGAAGGAGGCAGCCATGCCTGACACCGCCACCCCGGCCACCCCGGGGCCCGAGGAGGATGTGGTCGACCTGCTGCTCGCCCAGCACGCCCAGATCGAGCAGCTCTTCCTGCTGGTCATCGGCGGCACCGGCGACACCCGACGCGACGCCTTCGACGATCTGGTCAAGCTCCTCGCCGCGCACGAGACCGCCGAGGAGGAGGTCGTACACCCGCTCGCCCGGACGCTGCCCGGTGGGGGTGGTGACGCGATGGTCGACGACCGGCTCGACGAGGAGCGGCAGGCGAAGGAGACCCTGCAAACCTTGATCGAGGGTGGCGTGGACGCCGACGGCTTCGACACCGGCATCGTCCTGCTGCGCGACGCAGTGCTCCTGCACGCCCGACACGAGGAGCGCTACGAGTTCCCCCAGCTCCGCCAGCACGTTCCGGTCGACCGGCTTCGCAGCCTCGCCACGGCCGTCCGGGCGGCGGAGGTGTCCGCGCCGACGCGGCCACATCCCAGCGCCCAGTCCGCGAAGGGCAACCTGGCCGCCGGGCCGGTGCTGGCGGTCATCGACCGGGTACGCGACGCGGTGCGCAAGCCTTCGGAGAGCTGACTGGATTCAGCCGGGCGGTGACCCGTCTGGCGCCATCTGTCGACAGGGTCGCCCGCCTCGTGCGGGCGGCCCGGTCGGCGTAGCAGCGCAGTTGGGGCTGCACTCACCCCTGAGTCTTTCCCACCGCCTGGGCGACCAGGGCCTCCGCGACCTCGCGCACCTTCCGGTTGGTGTCCTGGGAGATCTTCGACAGAAGCGCGAACGCCTCCTCCGACGAGCACCGTCGGCTCCCCATGATGATCCCTTTGGCCTGCTCGATCACCGCCCGACTCCGCATCGCTTCCTGCATCTGCGCCGCCAGCGTGGCGGCGTTCTCGTACAGGTGCGCGTTGGCCAGTGCCACCGCCGCGTACGCGGCGAAGCCCTCCGCGTTGACGATCGAGGACGGATCGAACGCGTTCGGCGAATCGCTGTAGACGTTGAGCGCACCGACCACCGACCCCTGGATGGGAAGCCCGATGGAGAGGGAACTCTTCACCCCGGCGTCGCGAGCCCTCTCCGCCCATGCCGGCCAGCGTTCTTCGGCGGCCATGTCCGGCACGGAGATGGTGTCACCGCTGGCGGAGGCGTCCAGGCAGGGGCCCCGGTGCTGCTGGTACTGCCACTCGTCCAGCTCACGGGCCAGCTCGCCGGTGAACGCCCCGGTCCAACCGACCCGACCCCGCACCAGAGTGACAGTCACCTCTCTCGTCCCGGGAATGCTCCCCTTGGCGAGTTCGGCGATCCGGCGCAGCATGTCGTCGAGGCTGACCTCGTCGAGTCTGACCCGGCCCAGCTCCGCCAAAGCGTCGGTCGGATCCATCGTCGGCTGCGTCATCGCAGTACGCCCTCCTCGATCGGCGTCCGCCGGAATGGAAGATTCCGGCGCGGCCGGCATCACGTCGGATGCTCGGCAGCCCCGCCCCGGGGCGGTCGTCAGCAACAGTGCTCCTACCCCCTGATTCACCCACTCACACCCTGCTGAGGACATCGCGGCCCGCGTTTGCGCAGATCAGCTCCAGCGGGTCGGGGTCGCGAAAGTCGGGCCACGACGACTGTCGGTCAGTGGCCCGTCACACCGAGCCGGTGAACTGGCTGACGTGGTAGGCGGTGCTGCGGCCGTCCGGGGTGCGGGTCCACTTCGAGACCATCAGGTGCAGGTCGTCGGCGTTCCGGCTGGACCAGGGATGGATGAACCCCCCGTAGAGCGCGGGCTCCTGCCAGCCCGTCAGCTGATTCTTCTCCCCCGTCCAGGCCCGGTCGGGTCCGGACGCGGTACGGGTGACCAGACACCCGTTCTGGCAGTTGAGGTAGGACATCACCCAGGTCCCGTCGGCCAGCCGGCGCACCGATGGCTCGCCGAAGCGGCCGGTGAGGATGGGTGTGCAGGGTCTCCCCCAGCCCCAGTTGGCGCCGTTCCAGCCCCAGCCCTCGTACGACTCGGGGTAGAACAGCCGGTCCCACCGGACGCGTCGCAGCATCATCGGACCGTCCTGCCGCCCCGACCGGACCGAGAAGACGTAGACGTACTCGCCGTCGCGCTGCATGGTCCACATCTGGAACGGGTCCTTGTTGTCCGGGCTGTTCCACCACTTCAGCGGCGTACGGATGAACTCGTTGCCGTTGTCGGAGAAGGCCAGCCCCGCGTAGCGGGACTTCCACTGCGGCCCGGCCGGGCCGGCGGAGTTCCAGTTCTCGATGCTCATGTAGGAGATCAGCTGCCGACCGGTCTCCGGAAAGCTGATGCCGTCGTTGGGGATGACGGTCACCTCGGGAAGACCGTCGATGCCGATGCCGTGGTGGCCGTTGTGCATCACCTCCGGGGCCCGTCCGTTGCCGACGACGCGTGCGGCGCTGTCGAAGACGATTCCGCCGGGCGCGCCGGGGTGGACGGCGGAGCGCAACATGACCGGCGACCGCCAGTCGTTCGGCAGGGGCGGGCCCTCGGGCCACGGCGTGTCGAAGGTGTCGCCGAAGAGGTAGCCGATCGATCCGTTCTCCAGCACGTAGGGGATGCCCAGATCGGTGCCGGCCACCCGCCACCGGCTGCTGGTGTCCAGGTCCGCACCGGTCAGCCGCTTCTTCCACACCGCCGCCTGGGCCGGAGCGGCAGTGGTCAGGATCGCGCCGACGGAACCGACCGCGCTGGCGGCTCCGATCGCGGCGGCGCGGCCGAGCAACGAGCGACGACGTACGCCCATGGCTGCCCTCTCTGTCGCACTCGTCATGGCTCCGCCGCGGTGATTGGACAGCGGTTGCGGGCGAGTAAACCCGCCGACGACAACCACTGTCAATACCTGCCCGCCTTGAACGATGCATTGAAGGAATTCTTCATAGAACATTGACAGCCATCAGCGCCCTGAAGAAACTCTCAGCAATCGGTCCCCGGTCGGTGACGGTCTCGTGACGCCATCAGTCGACCATCCCCGACCCGACGAGGAGCAGCGTGAGACGTACTCTCCTGGCCCTGCTGATGGCCCTCGGCGTCGCCGGCACGACGGTCCCGGCCTCGCCGGCGCACGCGGACCCGGTCGGCACCTTGGCCTGCCCCTCCATCCCCGCCAACCGCGACCCGGCGGTGACCCTGGTCGTCTACCGGGTCGCCCGGGCCTACAGCGCCAACGACAAGGTGACGCTGTCCGCCTTCGAGGCGGGCTGGGTCGAGTCACACATGAACAACCTGCCGTGTGGCGACAAGTCGTCGCTCGGGGTGTTCCAGCAGCGCTGGGACTACGGGTGGGGCACTCCGGAGCAGATAATGGACCCGGTCTACGCCAGCACCCAGTACGTCACCCGGGCCATCGTCTGCGACCGCGACAACCCCGGATACAGCGCGGGCCAGGTCGCCCAGTGCGTCCAACGGTCCGGCTTCCCCGACCGGTACGACCAGGCGGCCCCCACCGCCCGGGCCCAGCTCAACGAGGCGGCCCGCACCCACGCCATCGCCGGTGGATCCCACACGGACGTGACCGGCGACGGCCGGGACGACATCGTCACCTTCACCCAGAACGCCCTCGCCGACGTCTACGTGGGCACGTCCACCGGCGGCTCCTACACCGGCACCTCGGCGAAGTGGAACGACTTCTTCTCCCTCGGTGGCGAGACCGCCTCCACCGGCGACGTCAACGGCGACGGCAGAGACGACGTCGTCACCTTCGCCCACAGCAACACCGGCGACGTCTACGTCGCGCTCTCCACCGGCACCTCGTTCGGTGCTGGCCTCAAGTGGCACGACTGGTTCGCGCCCGGCGCGGAGATCGGCGCGGTCGGCGATGTCAACGGCGACGGGCGCGACGACATCGTGGCGTTCACCCACAACCCCGCCGGCGACGTGTACGTCGCGCTCTCCACCGGCACCGGTTTCGGCGCCGGCCTCAAGTGGCACGAGTTCTTCAGCCCGTTCGGCGAGTTCCCCGCGCTCGGCGACGTCAACGGCGACGGACGCGACGACCTCATCACCTTCACCCAGGGCCCCGCCACCGCCAGCGACGTCATCGTCGCCCTGTCGAACGGCAGCTCCTTCGGCGCCGCCCAGAAGTGGCACGACCTGTTCGCCGTCGGCGCCGAACTACCCCGGGTCGGTGACGTCAACGGCGACGGCAGAGACGACATCGTCACCTTCACCTGCGATCCCAACGCCGACGTGTACGTCGCCACCTCCACCGGCACCGGCTTCGCCGGGACCACAGTGAAGTGGCACGACTTCTTCTGCCTGGCCGGCGAGTTCCCCTACCTCGGCGACGCCAACGGCGACGGCACTGACGACCTCATCGTCTTCACCAAGGGCGCCACCAACGACGTCCACGTCGCGCTCTCCACCGGCACCGGCTTCCTCGGCACCACCCGATGGCACGACTTCTTCGGCCTCAACGGCGAGACGACGCTGTGATCAGCGGATTGGAGATCCCATGCGACTGACCGGGCGAACGTGCACCCTCTTCCTGGCGGCAGCGCTGGCCGGTCAGGTCGCGGTCACGCCGGCCGACGCGGCCGGACAAGCGGCATCCGGCTCGCTCGCCGCTGACTTCACCCGGGCCGCCGCCCAGTTCGACGTGCCCCGGGACCTGCTGGTCGCCGTCGCCTACGGTGAGTCCCGGTTGGACGGGCACGCTGGTCTGCCCAGTCAGGCCAACGGGTACGGGGTCATGCACCTGGTCAGCAACCCCACCCAACACAGCCTGGAGCGGGCGGCCGCGCTCACCGGCGAACCGGTCGACCGCCTGCGCTCGGTCACCTCCGCCAACATCCGCGGCGGCGCGGCGGTGCTCCGCGACCTGGCCGACGACGAAGGGCTGACCGGCGGGGCACGCGACCGGCTCTCCGCCTGGTATCCGGTGGTGGCGCGCTACAGCGCCGCCGTCGACGCGTCGACGGCCCGGCTCTACGCCGACCACGTCTACGCCCTGCTGCGTACCGGAATCGCCGCCGGAGCGGTACGGGTCGCGCCGCGACCGGTCCGACCCGAGTTCGGTCGCTACGCGGGGGTCACCCCCGCGGGCGCCGCCGGTGCGAACGTCGCGGCGGCCGTGCCGGAGTACGCGCCGGCCCGGTGGGTGTCCGCCTACGGCGGCAACTACCAGGCCGGCCGATCGGCGCGGATAACCACTGTTGTGGTGCACGTGACCCAGGGGTCGTACGCCGGCACGGTGAGCTGGTTCCAGAACCCGTCGGCGGGGGTGAGCGCGCACTACGTGGTGAAGTCGAGCAACGGCGAGATCACCCAGATGGTGCGCGAGGGCGACACGGCCTACCACGCACGCTCGGCCAATCCGTACGCGGTGGGCATCGAGCACGAGGGCTTCGTGGACAATCCGGCCTGGTTCACCGACGCCATGTACCGGTCGTCCGCCGCGCTGACCCGCTACCTCTGCGACAAGTACGGGCTGCCGAAGACCCGTGCGTCGATCAAGGGACACAACGAGCTGCCCGGCAACGACCACACCGACCCCGGGCCGAACTGGAACTGGAACTACTACATCTCCCTGGTCAACGCCGGCGGCTCGGGAGGCCGGTACCTGGCGGGGTCACCGACCGACTTCACCGGCGACGGCCGGGACGACGTCGTGAGCTTCACGCAGGGCAGCCTCAACGACGTCTACGTGGCCACCTCCACCGGCAGCGCGTTCGCCGGTACGTCCGTCAAGTGGAACGACTTCTTCGGCCTCAACGGGGAGACCCTGCTCAGTGGCGACGTCAACGGCGACGGCAAGGACGACGTCGTCGCGTTCACCCACGGCACCCTTGCCGACGTGTACGTGGCCCTCTCCACCGGCACCAGCTTCGGCGGTGGCCTGAAGTGGCATGACTGGTTCGCGCCCGGCGCGGAGGTCGGTGCGGTCGGCGACGTCAACGGCGACGGACGCGACGACATCATCGCGTTCACCCACGACACGAACGCCGACGTGTACGTGGCGCTCTCCACCGGCACCGGCTTCGGCCCCGGCCTCAAGTGGCACGACTACTTCTCCATCCCCGGCGAGTTCCCCGCCCTCGGTGATGTCAACGGTGACGGCCGCGACGACATCATCACCTTCACCCAGGGGCCGCTCACGGCGAGCGACGTGATCGTCTCCCTCTCCACCGGAAGCGGATTTGGCGCGCCCCAGAAGTGGCACGACCTGTTCGCGGTCGGCACCGAACAACCCCGCGTCGGCGACATCAACGGCGACGGCCGCGACGACATCGTCACGTTCACCTGCAACGCCGACGCCGACGTCTACGCCGCCGTCTCCACCGGCACCTCGTTCGTCGGCACCACCGTCAAGTGGAACGACCTCTTCTGCCTGCCCGGCGAGTTCCCCTACCTGGGTGACTACAACGGCGACGGCAAGGACGACATCGTCGCCTTCACCAAGGGCAGCTTCAACGACGTCCACGTCGGCCTCTCCACCGGCACCAGCTTCCTCGGCGCCACCAAATGGCACGACTTCTTCGGCCTCAACGGCGAAACCACCTTCTGACGCAGGGAGACCGCACATGTTCGACGTACCCCCGCCCTCGTCGATCAGCCGGCGCCGGCTGATCGGTGGCTCGGCAGCGGCGGCCGCCGCCGGGCTGTTCGGCGGCGCCCTCGCCGGGTCGTCCGCCGCCCAGGCCGCCGGTGACGGGTACGGCCTGCGCATCGTCGACCGCAACGAGAACGGCGGCCGGCTGCAGTACTACCGCTTCGCCACCGACGCCATCGAGTGGGACCCGGGCGTGAACGTGCTGCTGCCCGACGGCTACCACACCAGCGGCAAGCGGTATCCGGTGCTGTACCTGCTGCACGGCGGCAACGCCGACTTCCGCACCTTCCACCTACAGGACAACATCGTCGGTCTGACCGCTGGCCGGGAGGTCATCGTCGTCATGCCGGACGCGTCGACCAGCTGGTACTGCAATCCGGTGACCAGCTTCGTCGGACCCCGCAACTGGGAGACGTTCCACATCGCCCAACTGCTGCCATGGGTCGACGCGAACTTCCGTACCTTCGCCGAGTACAACGGGCGTGCGGTGGCGGGCTTCTCGATGGGCGGCTTCGGTGCGCTGAAGTACGCGGCCAAGTACTACGGCCACTTCTGCTCGGTCAGCTCGCACTCCGGGCCGGCCAGTCTCCGCCGAGACTTCGGACTGGTCGTGCACTGGGCGAATGCCACCTCCGCCGCGCTGGACCTGGGTGGGGGCACCGTCTACGGGATCCCGCTCTGGGACGAGGCACGGGTCACCGCCGACAACCCGGTGCAACGCATCCCGAGTTTCCAGAACAAGCGGATCTTCCTGGCGGCCGGGACCTCCCCCGACCCGATCAACTGGTTCGACACCGTCAACGAGACCCAGGTGCTCGCCGGTCAGCGCGAGTTCCGCGGGGCACTCGCCCGAGCCGGCATCCCACACGAGTGGCGCGAGGTGCCGGGTGGGCACTTCTTCCGCCACGACCTGTTCGTCCAGGACCTCAACGGAATGCTCGGACGCCTACGCCGCGCGGGTTGACCCCCGGTAGCGTCGACGGTCATGGCCACCAGCGTCGACGTGCGTCGGGCACTCGCCAGCCTCGCCGATCCACGTCGAGCCGAGGCGTCGAGCCGGTTCCTCCAGATGGTCCCCGGTGGGTACGGCGAGGGCGACAGTGCCCTCGGTGTCTCCGTGCCCGACCAGCGCACGGTGGCCGCCCGGTTCTGGCGCGACCTCTCGCTGGCCGAGACGACGAAGCTGCTCATCGAAGGCGCGCACGAGGAGCGGTTGACCGCGCTGTTCATCCTGGTGCGGAAGTTCGCCAGGGGCGACGAGCAGGAGCGGGATCTTGTCTTCGACACCATCCTGGCCAACACCGACAGCATCAACAACTGGGACCTGGTGGATTCGTCCGCGCCGTACATCGTCGGCCCCTGGCTGCTCGACCGGGACCGGAGCGTCCTGGATCGGTTGGCCGAGTCGAGCCTCGTGTGGGAGCGGCGCATCGCCGTCATGGCGACCTTCGCCTTCATCAGGGCCGGTGACTTCGAGTGGACCTTCCGCCTCGGCGACCGGCTCCTGCACGACCCGCACGACCTCGTCCGTAAGGCGGTGGGCTGGATGCTGCGCGAGGTGGGCAACCGGGACAGAGCGGCGGAGGAGGAGTTCCTCGTCCGCCGCTACCGGGTCATGCCACGGGTCATGCTGCGGTACGCGATCGAGAAGTTCGAACCGCAGCGTCGCCGCGACTACCTGTCCGGCGCCCTCTAGCCGAGGGGCTCAGCCGGTGGGATGGGGAAGTTCCGGTTGAAGACGTTGTCCGGGTCGTAGCTGGCCTTGATGGCGCGCAGCCGGCCGAGAGTGGGCTCGGGCCAGGCATCCAGCAGTCGAGCCGGATCGGTGTCGCTCTCGAAGCTGAGATACAGGCCGTCGAGGTACGGGTACAGCTCGGCCCACAGTTTGTCGAGTTGGGGCCGGCGGTCCGGGACCGTGGCGGCGAGTACCGAGAAGTTCTGCTCCCGGTGCGGGTAGGCGGTCGCGTCGCGGGCGACGTCGTTGACCGCCCCACCGACGGATCGCAACTGCATGATCATCACATCGCCGGATTGGATCATGTTTTCCATGAGGTCGGCCGCCTGCGGTGTGACGTGGTGCAACAGACCGCTGCGGGTGTCCCTCAGCCCCTGCCCCCGATGCTGGTTGCCCGGCGGCGCGACGATCGCCGGGTACGGCACGAGCTGCGCCTGCTGGTCGAGGATCGGCCCGATCTCCATGAACGGGCTCAGGGCGGACTGCGCCGCCTCGACGTCGTCACCGGCGTAGACGAGGGTGACCTGGGCAGCCGGGGGGTTGCCACGGCGGCCGGGAAAGAGGGAGAGGAAGCTCGTCAGCTCCCGTGGCGCGTCCTCGACCAGTTGGCCCCACCGGCGCAGCAGTCCGGCGGTGTCGGTCGCGTCCGCGACGAGTTGGGCGTAGACGACCTTGTCGACCTCGTACGCCTCCAGCTCCAGCGCGGTGATCACACCGAAGTTTCCACCGGCGCCGCGGACGGCCCAGAACAGGTCGGGGTGATGCTCGTCGTCGACGCGGAGCAGACGGCCATCCGCGGTGACGATCTCTGCGGCGACGACGTGGTCGATGGTCAGGCCGTGCCTGCGCGCCAGGTATCCGACGCCGGCGGTGGTGGCGAGACCACCGACGCCCACGTCTCCGTAGTCACCCGAACTCATGGCCAGGCCGTACGGGGCGAGCGTCTGGGCCACGTCGCCCCACCGGGCACCCGGTTCCAGCCGCACCCGACGGGTCGCCCGGTCGAGCACCTCGACCTTGTTCATCCTCGACATGTCGATGACGACTCCCCCGTCGTTCGTTGACCGGCCGCTGATGCCGTGCCCGCCGCTGCGCACCGACAGCGGGACATCCTGCGTCCGGGCGTACGACACGGCGTCGACCACCTCGGCGGCGTTCTGCGGACGGATCACCAGGGCCGGCGAGCCGTGCCAGCTGTAGGTGTGGCGTACCCGCTCGTACTCCTGGTCACCGGGCTCGACGGACCTGGCGGCCAGCGACGGCGGCAGCGCGTCGTAGTCGAGGCCGGGGTGCCGCTCGGCCAGCGCGACGGTCGTGCGGACCGGCCCGGTGCCGACCTCGCCCCCGTTGCGCTCCTTGGCGACCGCCTCCCGCAGCGCGGGGGCGATCTCCTGTCCGAGGGTCTGAATGAGGCGTGGGTCGTCGCGCCCGATCAGGAAGGTGCTGAACCCCTCCTCGAGGACCAGCGGAAGGAGTTGGTCGACCCACTGCTCGACAGGCCCCTGGAGGAAGCCGCGGCTGCGCGACGAGACGTCGACAGTGAACAGGTTGAGCAGCCGTCGGATCTCCCGGGGCTCGCGTCCAGCGGCGACGGCCGCCTCGTCGATGAGCCGGTTGGCTGTCACCCGGTCCGGAGATCGCAGGTATTCCAGCGTCGGTAGCCAGCCGTTGGCCTTCTGGCCGGTCAGGGCCAGCATCTTCGGCTGGTACGCGCCGAGCCAGATGTCGATGTCGTGTGCCGGCTTCGGGCCGCGCTGCATGCCGGGTACGGGGTAGTACTCCCCGTCCAGCCGCAGCGGTCCGGTGGCGGTGTCGTCCCAGACGCCGCGCAGGACGTCGATCGCCTCCCGCAGGGCCGCGACTCCCTGCCCCGCGGTCAGCCGACGTGCCCCCATGCCCTCGATTCCGTCCCAGAACGCGCCGGCGCCGAGGCCCAGTTCGAAACGGCCGTGCGACAACCGGTCCAGGCTCGCCGCGGCCCGGGCCAGCACGGCCGGCGGGCGCAGCGGCAGGCTGAGGACGTTCCCGGAGATCCGGAGCCGCTCCGTGCGGGCGGCGACCCAACTCAGCAGGGTCCAGGTGTCGAGGAACTCCGCGTTGTACGGGTGGTCCTGGAAGGTGACCAGGTCCAGCCCTGCCGCCTCGGTCAGCTCGGCCAGCGCCACCACCTGATCCGGGTCGTGCACGCTGGGTGTCAGGAATGACCCAAACCGGAGTTCGTGCCCGTAGTCCGACATTGCTTCACCATCCACGCGATCGTTTGATCAACCCATCATGTTCTGCACCTATCGTTTGTCAGACAACCTATCTTCGTCGCCAATCATTCCTGGGCTGCCGCGATGTCGGATCATGATCAACGCACCGGCCACTAGCATCGGGACATGTCCGTGACCGATCCGTGCGAGCTGCCGGCCGACCGCAAGCGCGGCTCGAACTTCGGTTGGTCGCTGGGCATGGTGCTGCGCCGCTGGCACGAGCGCGTCGAGGAGCTGCTGAAGGACCTGCCGCACGGCAGTCGGGGCTACCACATCCTGGCCGTCGTCGTGCACGAGGAGGTGCCCACGCAGGGTGCCCTGGCCGCTCGCCTGGCCATCGACCGCAGCGTGCTGACCTACGTCATCGACGACCTGGCGAACGCCGGTCTCATCGAGCGCAGGCCCGACCCCCAGGACCGGCGGGCCCGACGGGTCGTGGCCACCGAACGCGGACGTCAGACGCTCGCCGAGGCCGAGCGGCGGGTCGCCCACGCCGAGGACCACGTGCTGGGTGGGTTACCCGAGGAGCAGCGCGAGGTCTTTCGCGACCTCGCCGCTCGGGCCGCCGAAGCGATCCACGCCGCCGCACCCGCCACGGACCCGTGCGTGGCGGTGCAGAGCGTCCTTCCGCCAGCCGACCAATCCGGCTGACCGCCCGTACCGCGCGGCGGCGTAGTCACCAGGAACGACCCACCCTGGTGGCTACCGCCGCCGCAGGACAGCGTCAGCGCTTACGGCCCACCCCGCCGAAGGCGTCGATGTCGGCCGGCGTGTCGACCGCGTCGTCCGGCCGCCACTGCGGGCACGGCACGACGCCGGGCTCGACCAGCTCCAGGCCGTCGAAGAAGCCGACGATCTCGTCGGGAGAGCGCAGGGTGTACGGGGTCGCGCCACTGTCGTTGTAGTCGTCCTGCGCCTGCTGCATCTCGGCACTGATCAGGCTCGTTCCGTCGTTCAGCGAGAGGTAACTACCGCTCGGCAGTGCCGCCACCAGCTGCCGGGTGATCGAACGGGCCGCCTCGTAGTCGGGCACGTGACCCATGACGCCGCTGAGGATGAGACCGATCGGCTGAGCGAAGTCCAGCGTCTTGCCGGCCTCGGCGATGACCGCGGCCGGGTCGTGCAGGTCGCCGTCGATGTAGGCCGTCCTGCCCTCGGCCGTGCCCACCAGCAACGCGCGGGCGTGCACCAGCACCAGTGGGTCGCTGTCGACGTAGACGATCCGCGCGTCCGGAGCGATCCGTTGGGCCACCTCGTGCGTGTTGTTGGCGGTCGGCAGCCCGGTGCCGACGTCGAGGAACTGGCGGATGCCCGCGTCGGCAGCGAGGAACATGATCGAGCGAACCAGGAACTGCCGGGAAGCCCGGGCCACGTCGACGACGCCGGGGAAGACCTGGCGATACTGGTCCCCGGCCTCGCGGTCGACAGCGAAGTTGTCCTTGCCACCGAGCCAGTAGTTCCAGATCCGCGCCGAATGCGGCACCGACGTGTCGATCTTCTGCTGCACGTCGGCCTCACCAGCCTCGGGCCGGCCGGTCGTCGGCGATTCCATGGTCACGACGAAACCCCCCATGTCGAACGCGTAAGCGACGTCGTCACGGGACGGCCCGGTCGAGGAAGTGGCCACCCGTGACCGTGCCACGGTATAGAAGGCCGAGGATTCACACCACACCCGGTCACTCCACACAAGACCTGGGCTGCTTGACTCGCTCGCCATGCTGGAACCGCGAGCCCTTGTCCCGTACCACGCGAGGAGGACCCCATGGCCAAGCCGGTCAAGACCGCGGCAGTCCTCTTCGGGCTGGGCGTCGGCGTCGCGGTCGGTCCAGCCCTCGGACCGGTTGCGGTCTGGCTCGGTGTCGCGGTCGCCGCGCTTGGCATTGGGCTCTCCCTGATCGGTACGGCGGAGTCCGATCTGGTGGGGGACGGCCTGTTCGACCGCGACGAGCCGGCCGACGTGGCCGGCGACGTAACGGCGACGGGCACGGCGGGCGTCGCGAAACGGCAGCGGTCGAGCCCGGAAAGGCCGACACTCAGCGGCCTGGGCACCCGGGTGGAGCAGATCCTCCAACTCGCCGAGAAGCAGGCCGACGACCACCTCAACGCCGCGAAGCTCGACGCCGAGAAGACGGTGAGCGCCGCCCGCCGGGAGGCGGAGGCGATCGTGAACCGGGCGCACGAACAGGCAGCGGGGAACGCCGGATAGCAGGCGGTCCCCCGGCCTGTTTGGCGCCCGCACGGTCCGGCCGATCCCTCCCGCGAGGGAGCGCCTTCCCCTGTCAGCGGGGTCCGTCCACTGCGGGACGCCGGCAGGATCGGTGCATGACGACATCGACACAGATCGTCGGGCGGAGCCTCCATGGCCTGACGTACGCAGTGCTCGGCTGGGCCGTGGCATACGGGGGCGTGCGTCTGGCCTGGACCGTCGGTGAGGCTCCGGAGTTCGGGCGGCTCGGACTGGACCTGCTCGGCTTCACCGGCTGGTGGTCGGTGGCGTTGTGCGCGGCCGCCGGCGGGCTGGCGGTTGCCCTGGACCGGGTGGCGACCTGGCGGCCGGCGCTCGCGGGGCTCGCCTGGACGGTCGCCGGAGCACTGGTCGCGGCAGCCGCGATCCTGCTGCCGGAGCTGGTGGGCTTCCTGCTGTTCACCGTCGGCCCGTTCTTCGACCCGCTGGCGTTCGTCAGCCGGCTCGGCTGTGTCACCGGAGCGGTACTGCTCAGCCTGGCCACCGCGCGCTACCAGCGGCGCACCAGGGGCGACTGCGAAGCCTGCTGCCGGACGATCCGACCGGGCACGCGGCGCTCGGCACCCGCGCGGTGGGCGCGCTGGGCCGCGTGGGCGGCTGTGGGCGGTCTCGTGACCCGCTTCGCGGCCCAGTTCGTGGTGGGGTTCGACCGCGTCGACCAGAGCGCGTCCCTGCTCGGGTTGGAGATCGGCCTGGTGCTGGCCGGAGTGCTGTTGCCGCTGGCGCTTGTGTACCACTGGGGTGAGGTCTGGCCGGGGTGGGTGCCGCTGCTCGCCGGGCGCACCATTCCTCGTCCGCTGCTGCTGGTGCCCGGCTTCGGGCTCGGCGCGGGCATCGTTGCCTACTTCGGCATGGGGATGGTGCAGGTGACGTCGGGCTCGCACAGCGAGTTCTCGGACGCGTTCCTGTGGGTGGCGATGTCGGCGTACCTCGTCATGGGGATGGGCCTGGTGATCGGGTCCACCGACTACCACCTGCGCACTCGCGGGCAGTGCGGCGCCTGCGGCCGGTGAACGGCACCACTGGGCCGAGGCCGATTGCATTGACAGGATTCGTTATACGAATTAGCTTTCTGGAACCACCACCTGGGAGCGCTCCCAATCTTTCCGCCGCCCACACCATCGCCGAATCTCGCCGCAGACGAGCCCTCCCGAGGCGTGGAAGCCACCACCACTCCAGGAGGAGTTTCATGAGAAGAAGCAGAGTGACGAACGCCGCCCTGGTCTCGGCCGGTGCCGTCCTGCTCGCGTCGGCAGCGGTCGCCGTGGCGATGCCAGCGGGGGCCGCAGCCGCCGGCTGTTCAGTGAAGTACAGCGTGTCCTCACAGTGGCAGGGCGGCTTCGGCGCCAACGTCGCCATCACCAACCTCGGTGACGCGGTGACGAGTTGGACGCTGACCTGGAACTACAACGCCGGACAGACCGTCACGCAGGCGTGGAACACGACGCTGACGCAGAGCGGCACCACAGTCACCGCCAGGAACGTCAGCTACAACGGGGCCATCGCGACCAACGGGACTGTCTCGTTCGGTTTCAACGGCTCGTGGACCGGCAGCAACCCCGATCCGACCACCTTCGCGTTGAACGGGGTGGGATGCACCGGTGGCACCGAGCCAACCCCGCCGCCGACGGACCCGCCGCCCACCACCCCGCCGCCGAACGGGCCGGCGGACATCACGGTGAACAGCGCGACCAGGTACCAGACGGTCGACGGCTTCGGGGCCGCGCAGTCGATCTGGGGTAGCGCCTGGTCGACGACGGACACCCAGACGCTGGTCGGGATGGGTGCCAACCAGTTGGGGCTCTCAATCGTGCGGACCGGCCTGTCGCCCGAATCCAGCGAGTGGGCGACGCACGTGAACTCGTTGAAGACGGCGAAGTCGTACGGGTCCAACGTGAAGATCCTCGCCTCGCCCTGGACCGCGCCAGCAGCGTGGAAGACCAACAACAGCCGGGTCAACGGCGGCAAGCTGAGGACCGACTACTACGACGACTACGCCAACCATCTGAACAGCTACGTGCAGTACATGCGCGGCCAGGGCGTACCCATCGATGTCACGTCGGTGCAGAACGAGCCGGACTGGCACCCGGACTACGACTCGATGGACTGGAGCGGCACCGAGCTGCGCACCTTCGTCCGCGACCAGGGCACCAAGGTGCAGAACACCAAGCTGATGGTGGCCGAGGCGGTGAACCTCAACTACAACTTCACCGATCCGACCCTCAACGACTCGACCGCCCGCAACAACATCGGCTACATCGGCGGTCACCTGTACGGCACCGAGGAGTCGGGCCGGCTGCGGCCGTACTCGCTGGCGGAGCAGCACAACAAGCCGGTGTGGATGACCGAGTGGAACCTGCACGCCGCCGACGGTGGCGGCTCCAACATCTGGGGCAACCCCGCCAACGCGGCGGTCTGGAACGAGACCCTGGACGACATCATGCGCACCGTGCACAAGTCGATGGAGGCCAACTGGAACGCCTACATCTGGTGGTACGGCAAGCGCTACTACTCCTTCATCGGTGACGGCGAGTCGGCGTTCGGCACCGTCGCGGGCGCTCCGCTCAAGCGCGGGTACGCCTTCTCGCAGTACGCGAAGTACGTCCGCCCCGGCTACCAGCGGGTCGCCCTGACGAAGAGCTCGAAGGCCTCACCGCTGGAGGTGACGGCCTACCAGGGGGACGGGAAGGTCACCCTGGTGATCCTCAACCGCTCGAACAGCGCGGTCAACAACGCCGTGATCCAGGCCCCGCAGAACGTCAGCCGGGCCGAGCACTACCTCACCTCGCAGAACGCCAACGCGGCCAGCCAGCCGACCAGCGTGAACGGCGGCCAGGCCACCATCAACGTCGGCGCCCGCAGCATCTCCACGCTCGTCTTCACCCTCTGAACACTCTGCGCGGCCTTGTGCACGGTTGGCGTGCCGGGTGCCCCAGCCACACGCTGGGGCACCCGCCTGCCTGACGCCGCCGCGTCGGTGCACAGCCTGGACCGGAGCGTGTACATGAGCCCGGAGGTGTTTACCAAGCCACCGATCGCGTCGACGTCGTCAAGGAGGAACGCGGCGCCGGTTTATGTCGGCCCGGCGGGGTAATTCTCGCCATGGCCTCTGACCCGGGGGACGTCTCCCGCCCCAACGCCGCTTCCGGGCTTGCTAGGGGCGTAGCGACGAAGGCTCGGCGTCGCGCTGGCGAGGCGGGACGGTTGAGGCTGCGGCTGTTCTCCGTCATCCTGCTCGTCGCCACTCAGTGCGGGCTCGCTGCGGCCATCTCCTGGGGTGTGGCGCACCATGTCCTCGACCGCCCCTCGCCGATCTTCGCGCCCAGCGCGGCCGTCGGGACGATCGTCGCCGCCCTTGGACAGCGCGCTCGACGCACCGCCGAACTGATGGTCGGCGTGGGGGTCGGTCTGGCGGTCAGTGATCTCCTGGTGCGTGTCATCGGCTTCGGACTTTGGCAGATCGGCCTCGTGGTTGCGCTGGCCATCACCGTCGCCCTGCTGGCGAGCGGGCACAGCGGAGCGCTGGTTGCCCAGGCCGGCGGCACCGCCGTGCTGATCGCCACGTTCGCCCAGGCCGAACGGGGCCTCCAGTGGGCGCGGATCGTCGACGCCGCCGTCGGGGGCATCATCGCACTGGTGGTGGTCGCGATCCTGCTACCCATCAACCCGATGCGCATCCTCGAACGCGCCGCCGCACCCGTCGTCGCGACACTCTGCACGCAACTGCGGGAGGTTGCCTACGCACTGGCCGAGCATGACCGAGGCCGAGCGACGCGCGCACTGGATCAGCTGAGTGCCATGGATCCTGACCTGGGTCGTATGCACGAGGCCCTCGGCGGCGCCGAGGAGGTCACGGTGATTGCGCCAGCGCGCTGGCAACGTCGTCACGATGTCGAGCACTACCAGGTAGGTATCCCACACATCGATCGGGTGAGTCTCGAGGCCCGCGAGTTGGCCCGGTGGGCGGTCACCACGCTGGAGTACGACGAACCGGTGCCGAAGGAACTCCCGGCAGCCGTGGAGAAGATCGCCGAGGCGGTGCACCTGCTCAGGCGGGAGGCTCGGGCGGGTCAACCCTTCGACCAGACGTACGCGGCGGTGTTGGACAGCGCGCGACTGGCCGGCCGGGCCTATCGCAAGGGCAGAAAGCCGTTCTCCGACGCCATGGTGATCCAGCTACGCACGATGGCCAGCGACCTGCTCCGCGCGACAGGCTCCGAGCCCGAAACTGCGAACCGGATCGTACGCGAGGCCAGCATGGTCTAGGTCGGTTGAATCCTCTACTCCCGCGCTGCTCCGCCTCGTCAGCCGACCGATACCGGGTTTCGACCGGCCCAGTGTCCCGGGCCGGCCGCAACCTGTGTCGAGAACGAATGGATCAAGGGCGACGGTCAGTGCCCGCCGTGGTACCGGCCTTCGACGTAGACGAGCGCGTCACCAACGGCCCGCTCGGCGCCGCTGGGGTGGTTGACCAGCGTGCCCTCGGCGGCCATCGCGGTAGAGCCACCGCCGTCGAGGTTGACCGCGTCGGACATGCCGAGTGCCTGGGCGACGGCGGCAGTCTCGTCCAGGGTGGTGCCGACGCTGGTGGTCTGGCGGCCGTCGATGGTCGCGAGCACGACCTTCCCATCCCGGGTGGTGCCGGCGATCGTGCGAGGGTTGCGGGCGAAGAAGCTGTCGGATCCGCCGTCGGGCACGACGATCTGGCCGTTCGCCGTCAACGGGTGCCGTCCGTTGACGCCGAACAGTCCGGACCGCAGTGGAAGCTTTCGGCCCCGCTGGTCGGCCAGGGTCGAGGTCAGGTCCAGGCATCCCCGGCTGGCCACCGTGAGCAGAGCGCCGGCGTCCCGTCCGGTGGCCTGCAGCGAGGTCTGGCCCACGGCGAGGGTGGTGCCGCGGGTCGTCGCGGTCCGCACCACGCAGCCGAGGCGATCAAGGACGACCTCCACGCCGACGCCCGCCGGAGTGACCGAGTCGAACTCGGGGGTGAACTGGACAACGTCGCCCGGTTCGGTGCACGCGCGCTGGTCGGCCGAAGCGGTACAGCCGGCAGGGACGACCGGTGGGTGGTTGATGAACTCCAGCGGCAGGACGGCACGGGTCCGCCTGTTCCGTACGCTGCCCGACCAGGTCAGCTTTCCGGTGAGTGCGCGGTTGTTGTTGGCGTCGACGACGAAGTTGACCTCGCCGGGCTCGGTGGTGGGTTCACTGAGCAGCCTCCCGCCGTACAAGCCCAGGCCCACCGGGTCCCCGGGGTAGAGCGGGCTGGCGGTGAAGGTGAAGAAGGAGGCATTGACGCCTGCCAGGGCACCGGATGCGCGAACGAGATCGGTGGTCTTCTCGACCTGGCCGAGGTTCGGGCCGTACGTCGCCTTCAGGTGCCCGCGTGCCCGACGCGGGTCGATGGTGAGGACATTGACCACCCACGGGCCGCGACTGGTGGTGTTGATCTGGTCAGCCGGCGCGGGCTCAGTTCCGCGCACGATGTGGGTCAGGGTCACGCCGTCGGCCAGGACCCGGCTGGTGGTGACTTCCGTCAGGTCGGCGTCGCCGATCGGCAGGGTGCCACTGGCGGCGTCGGCGCGGGCACTCGGAACGACACCAAGCGCCACCGCGGCGAGCGTGGCGACAGCGAGCGCACCGGCGCGGCGTAACCCGGACAGGCCAGGAGTGGAAACAGTCATGCCCTGAGCCTGGAGAGGTTAGCTAAGCACGCATCGGACAGAACCTGACAGCTAGTCGAATTTCGGTGAAAGGGCTTATAGGTCACTCGACCGACAGGTGCGGGATCAGCGAGCGCCCGGGAAGGCGTTGCTGGCCAACGGTGGCGGCGCCGTACTCTGCCGCACCACGAGCTTGGGGACGACCAGCGGCAGACGCTGCGGCACCGTGTCGTCGATGGCCTGGGTGACGGCGGTGATGGCCCGCCGGCCGACCGCGTCGAAATCCTGCTGGATCGTCGTCAACGGCGGGATGAGGAAGGGCGCCTCGGGCACGTCGTCGAATCCGACGACGGAGACGTCGTGTGGCACCCGCCGCCCACGCTCGTGCAACGCGCGCAGTACACCGATGGCCATCTGGTCGTTGGCGGCGAACACCGCCGTGGTTGCGCGCATCGCACCGATCCGCAGGCCGGCGGCGTAGCCGCTGTGCGCTCGCCAGTCCCCCTCGACCGGCTCCGGCGGGCGTAGGCCCGCGGAATTCATCGCCTGACGCCAACCTTCGAGGCGAGCGCGGGCCTCCGCCCAGTTGAGCGGACCGCTCACATGCACGATCTCCCGATGCCCGAGGTCGAGGAGGTGCTCGGTGGCCATCCGGGCGCCGAGCACCTGGTCGACGCCGACGGTCACGCTGGCCCTGGACAGATCGCCCTCCACGACGACGAAGGGGACACCCGAGCGTGTCATCCGCACCACCTCGAGAGCCTCGTCGTTGCCGGCGATCATCACGACGCCCTCCACGCCGACGCGCATGAGGTGTTCGGTGGCGTCGCTGAGCGCCCGTACCGTCACCTCGGAGAGGCTCACCGAGGTGGCGAAGTAGCCGGCCGCGCGGGCGGCGTCCTCGACGCTGCGATGGATGCTCGTCGGACCGAACAGCGTCCTGGCCGTGCCGATGATGCCGATCATCCCGGACCGTCCGCGCACCAGCGCGCGGGCGGCCGTGTTGGGGCGGTAGTCGAGTCGTCGGATCGCCTCAAGGACCCGCTCTCGCGTCTCGCGCCTGATGCTGGGTGCCCCGTTGATGACCCGGGACACCGTCTGGTGTGACACGCCCGCCAGGCGAGCGACGTCGGCCATGACCGGGGGCCGGTCGGCCGCTGTCACAGCGGCCTTTGCGTGAACTCGCACTGGCGGGCCGTCCGTTCTTCCATGGAATCAGTTCCTCGTGGGCCTCGTCCGATCGTGGCCGTCAGTGTGAGTGACGGGGCACCGCGCTGCCGCTGCCACCGACGAGAAAGTCGAGGTCCGCGCCGCTGTCCGCCTGCAGGACGTGCTCGCTGTAGAGCCGTACCCAACCACGGTCGGCCACCGGCTGCGGAGGCTGCCAGGCGGTGCGGCGTTGGGCCAGTTCGGCGTCGTCGACCAGGAGGTCCAGGCGGCGCGTCGACACGTCGACGGAGACCAGGTCGCCGGTGCGTACCAGCGCGAGCGGCCCACCCACTGACGCTTCCGGTGCCACGTGCAGGATGCAGGTGCCGTAGCCGGTGCCGCTCATCCGAGCGTCGGAGATCCGCACCATGTCCGTGATGCCGTCGGCGAGCAACCGTCGTGGCATGGGCACGTTGCCCACCTCCGGGAAGCCGGGGTAACCCCGTGGTCCGGCGTTGCGGACGACGATCACCGTGTCGGGGGTGACGTCGAGGTCCGGGTCGTCGGCGGCGACGACGTACTCCTCGATCCGGTCGAAGACGAGCGCCGGACCGGTGTGCGTGAGGAGGTGGGCGGAGGCGGCGGAGACCTTCAACACCGCCCCGGACGGCGCGAGCGACCCGCGCAGCACCACGGTGCCCGAGCCGGCGGGCTGGAACGGCTCCTCCAGGGTGCCGATGACGTCCCGGTTCCAGCACTGGGCGCCGTCGACGTTCTCCGCCACGCTCCTGCCGCTGACGGTGATGTGGTCCATGTGCAGCAGCGGGGCGAGTTCCTTCATCACCACCGGAAGGCCGCCCGCGTAGGCGAAGTCCTCCATCAGGTACTTCCCCGACGGCATGAGGTTGACGAGCATGGGCACGTCGGCGGTGAGGGTGTCGAAGTCCTCCAGCGAGAGGGGGACGCCGAGGCGTCCGGCGATCGCGAGCAGGTGTACGACCGCATTGGTGGAGCCGCCGATGGCGGCGTTGACCCGGACGGCGTTCTCGAACGCCTGCCTGGTGAGCACCGAGGACAACAGTTGGTCCTGTTCGACCATGGCGACGATCCGGCGCCCGGCGGCGTGCGCGAGCGCGTACCGCCGGGAGTCGACCGCCGGCACGGCGGCCGCCCCCGGCAGCTGCACGCCCAGCGCCTCGGTCACACAGGCCATCGTGGAGGCCGTACCCATGGTCATGCAGTGGCCTCGGCTGCGGGACATGCCGACCTCCGCCTCGGAGCAGTCAGCCGCGGTCATCCGACCGGCCCGCATCTCCTCGGTGAAGCGCCAGACGACGGTGCCCGAGCCGATGTCCTGGCCGCGGAACTTGCCGTTGAGCATCGGGCCGCCGGTCAGCATCACTGTCGGCAGGTCGACGCTCGCCGCTCCCATCAGCAGGCCGGGGGTGGTCTTGTCACAGCCGGAGAGCAGGACCACCCCGTCGAGCGGATTCGCCCGGACCGACTCCTCCAGCTCCATCGCCAGCAGGTTGCGGTAGAGCATTGTCGTGGGTCGCATCAGCGGCTCGCCCAGGCTCATCGCCGGGAACTCCAGCGGCAGGCCCCCGCTCTCCCATACGCCCCGCTTCACCGACTCGGCGAGGTCGCGCAGGTGGGCGTTGCAGGGTGTCAGCTCCGACCAGGTGGTGGCGATGCCGATCACCGGGCGCCCGTCAAAGACGTCGTCCGCGAACCCCTGGTTGCGCATCCAGGACCGATGGATGAACCCGTTGCGGCCTTCCGCACCGAACCACTCCCCGCTGCGCAGCGGTCGATTCGTCGTCGACATCAGCACACCTCTCTGTCATCCGTCCGGCCGCGTCCTGCGCGGCGATCAATGCGCGTCTGGTGGATTGGCTGGCGGCGTCGGCGCGTCCTATCGCAGACCTCCGACGGACAGGCCACCGCGCCAGTGTCGTTGCAGGCTGAAGAACGCGATGATCAGCGGGATCACGGACACCAGGGAGCCCAGGATGATGAGGCTCCACAGCGAGGTGGTTCCCGCGTTGTTCGCGGACGCGATTCCCTGCCAGAGGCCAAGACCGACGGTGACCGGGAAGAGCCTGTTGTCGGAGAGCATGGCCAGCGGCAGGAAGTAGTTGTTCCAGGACGCCACGGCCGACAGGAGCAGCACGGTGACCACCGCGGGACGCATCAGCGGAAGGGCGATCTGAATGAACGTCCGTATCTCTCCCGCGCCGTCGACCCGCGCCGCGTCAAGGAGTTCGTCGGGCACCGCGTCGCGCGCGTACACGTGCATCAGGTAGACGCCGAACGGGTTGAGCAGCGACGGGAGGATCACCGCCCAGACCGTGTTCGTCAGGCCGAGCCGGGAGAACATGATGAAGGTCGGGATGACCAGAGCGGTGGCGGGCACCATCAGCGCGCCGAGCACGACGGCGAAACTGAAGCGTCGGGCGGCGAACCGGTACTTGGCGAAACCGTACCCGGCCATGACCGCCAGGACGGTGGCGCCGACGCCGCCGGCGATGGCGTAGAGCGTGGAGTTGAGCATCCACCGCAGGTAGATGCCACCGTCGTAGGTGAAGAGCTGCCGGAGGTTCCCGAGGTAGTCGATCTGGTCGGTGAACCAGAGGGTGTTGCCACCGCCGAACAGACCCGGTGCGTCCTTGGAGCTGTTGACGATGACCCACCAGAACGGTACGAGGAAGTAGATCACCAGGAAGCCGAGGAGGATCTGAAGGGGAAGATAGCGCTGCGGTCGGCGGGCGCCGGCGCGGACGCTGGTGTGGTCGGTCATCAGAGGAAACTCCTCCGCTTGCGGGTGAAGAACAGGAAGGCGTACACGCAGATGAACACGAGCCCGCCGAGGGCGAAGGAGATCGCCGACCCGTAGTTGAAGTTGGCGAGCGAGAACGCCTGTTGGTACGCGTACATGTTCGGGGTGAAGTCCGAGCCGATCGTGCCCGCGGCGAGGTATCGCAGGATCTGCGGTTCGTTGAAGAACTGCAGGGTGCCGATGAGCGAGAAGACCAGGATGAGGATCAGGGCGGGGGCGATCAGCGGGATCTTGATGCGCGTCGCGATCTGCCACCGCCCGGCGCCGTCCATCCGGGCCGCTTCGTAGAGCGTCGGGTCGACGCCCTGCAACGCCGCGTACAAGATGATCATGTAGTAGCCGGCCCACTGCCAGGTGACGACGTTGAGCAGCCCGTAGAAGATCAGGTCGCTGCTCAGGAAGTCGGGCGCGGTGGCGCCGAACAGCCCGAAGATGTCGGTCAGCGGGCCGAAGCCCCGGCTGTAGAGGAAGCCCCACATCACGGCCCCGATGACCGTGGGGATCGCGTACGGAAGAAAGATCATGAGGCGGGAGAAGCGAGCGAACAGGGTGGTCACCGAGTCCAGGATGAGGGCCAGCGCGAGCGCGATGACGATCTGCAGCGGGATCGAGACCAGTGAGAAGCGGATGACGAACCACGCCCCGGACAGGAAGCTCGGGTCGGTGAACGCCTTCACGTAGTTGTCGAAGAGAACGAAGCTGGTGCCGCCGATCAGCTTCTTCTGGAAGAGACTGAGGTACAGCGCGTACCCCAGCGGTGCGATGAGGAACGCCAGGAACACGATCCCGAACGGCCCGACGAAGAGCCACCCCATCAGGTGTTCGCGGAGGTGCACCTTGCCACGGATCTTGCGCGTCTCAGGCTGAGTACGCGGTGCGCGCTTCTCGGTCAGGGATGTCATCTTGGTCTCCGGGACGTGGACGCTGAGGGGGGGCGGGTGGGCCGGCCGGCCAGTGTCGGCGCGGCCCACCCATCCGGTCACTGAACGGTGAAGCCTTGTTCCTTGGCGTACTTCGCCACGTCCTCCTGGAGCCGGTCGGCAGCCTGCGAACCGGTGACGGAGCCCTTGATGATCTCGCTGACCTGTTTGGTCATGGCGTCGAGGTAGTACTGACCGAAGGGGGCGTACGCGACGCCCTTGTAGGCCTCGGCCGCGGGAAGGTAGACCTCCTTGTTCGCCTGCTGGCCGTTGAAGAACGCCACCTTCAGGTCGACGAACGCGGGGTCCTTGAGCGCCGTGAGGTTCAGCGGGAAGATGATCTGGTTGGTCCAGCCGTCGGTGAGCGACTCCTTGTCGGCGTAGAGCCCGTAGGCGACCTTCGCGGCCAGCTCCGGCTTCTTCGCCTGCTTGGTCACCGAGAAGGCCGACCCACCCCAGTTGACCTGCACCGGGTTGGCCGGATCCCACTGCGGCAGCGGCGCCACCGCGAACTTGCCGGTGTCCTGCCCCTTACCGACGCCGGCGCCGGTGAGGTAGCCAGGCGCCCAGGCCGCCGAGATGTACGTCGCGTAGTTGCCGTTGATGACGCCGGAGATGTACTCCGGGGTGAACTGGTCCTGCGTACCGACCAGGCCCTTCTTGGCGAGGCCGCCCCAGTAGTCGAGCACGTCCTTGGACGCCTGGTCGTTGAGCTTCACCCCGATCGCCTTCGGCTGCGCCGGGTCGTAGGTGAAGGGCGAGGCGCCCTTCTGGATCTGTAGCGCCATGGTGAGCGCCGAGACGTTCGCGCCGAGGTCACCGAAGAGCGGGCCGCCGGCGTCCTTGACCTTCTGGGCGGCCTGCTCGTACTCGGCCCAGGTCTTCGGCGGCGTGATCTTGTACTTGTCGAAGATGTCCTTGCGGTAGATCATCGCCACCGGACCGCCGTCGACCGGGACGCCGTAGACCTTGTCGCCGACCGACACGTCCTTCCAGGCGCCCTCGCCGTAGTTGGCCTTGACCGCGTCGAAGCCGTACTGCTTGATGTCGACGAGCGCGCCCTGGATCTGGAAGGTCGGGATCCGGTCCGCCTCGACCATGATCACGTCGGGTGCGCCGGTGCCCGCCGAGATGGCGGTCTGGAACTTGTCGTACTCGTCGCTGCCCTGGCCGACGTTGGTCCAGCAGACCTGCACATCGTCGTGCTGCTTGTTGAAGTTGTCGACGACGAGCTGGGTGTTGGGGTACCAGCCCCACATCGTCACGACCGGCACGTTCTGCTTGGTGATGGTGTTCGTGCAATTGCTCGCGTCGCTGCCGCCCTCGTCGGAGGAGCAGGCGACGAGGCCGGTCCCCGCCGCGAGCATGGCTACCGTGGCGAGTATTCGTCTTCTCTTCATTGAGATGGTTCCCTTCGGCGATGGCGGTGCACTGCATCCATGCGCTGGCGGGCGCCACCGGGGGCAGGAAGCCCTGCTCCCGGTGGCGTCGCCGGCGAAGGCTCCTAGCGCTTGAACAGACGGGGCGCCAGGTCGATGAGGTTCTTCTGCCACACGTCCCAGCCGTGCGGCCCGGGGGTGACCCCGTCGAACTCGTAGCGGATACCGAGGTTGTCCAACGTGGTCAGCGATGCCATGAAGCTCGGGTACACGAAGTCGGTCTGGTCACCGACGTAGAGGCGCAGCATCTTGGTGCCGTTGTTGATCGCCGCCACGTCGACACCGGTGCCGCTGCCGAAACCGGCCGAGAACGCGGCGACGTAGGCGAACTCGCCCGGATAGGCCCGCAGCACCCCGAACGCCTGCCCGCCGCCCATCGACAGGCCGGCGAGGGCCTGCTGCGACGGATCGCTGGAGATGTTGTAGCGGGCACGGGCCGTCGGAACGATGTTCTCCCGCAACTCGCTGTTGAAGTTCGACGAGTTGCCGTTGCCCATCACGACGACCATCGGCGTGAGGTCGCCGTCGAGGAACTGATGGTCGAGGATCTGCTTGGCGCGGCCCATCTCGACCCAGTCCGTGTAGTTCTGGCCGCCGCCGTGCTGGAGGTAGAGGACGGGGTACGGCTGTGCGCGGCCGGGGTCGTACCCCGGCGGGGTCCAGACCAGTGCGGTCCGGTCCTGGCCGGCCACCGTGCTGGTGTAGGTCATGCTCTCGACCTTCCCGCCACGACCGGCGGGTACGTCCGACAGCAGTCGGGCACCCGGCCCCGGGATGAAGAAGGTGCTCCACATCGGTTCGGTGGTGACAGTCGTCGGGTTGGAGGTGTCCTTGACCGCGACCCGGTCCACGATCAGCCGGTAGTAGTAGAACCAGGGCTTCAGCGGGCCCACGGTCGCCCGCCACCGGTCGCCGTCGCGGGTCAGCGGCAGTCGCAACCAACTGCCGCCCGGCGCAACGTTCGCCCAGACCGTGACGTGCTGAGCGTCAGTGAAGTCCGTGGTGGTCTCGAAGGTGACGAACCCGTCCTCGCTGACGAAGGGCGTCGGGGTGGTGCCGGCCGGCGGCGGGGTGAACTCCCGCTTGAGCGGCTGGTGACCGGGGCTCGGCCCGTGGTCGGCCACGTGCCGGAACAACCGCGGCACGAAGTCGACGAGGTTCTCCTGCCAGGTGGTCCAGGTCGCGCCACCGTCCGGGTTGACCCCGTCGAACTCGAACCGGACGTCGGCCCGACCCAACGCCTTCGTCAGCCGGTAGGTGGTGTTGTATGCAGGATCGGTGACGTTACCGGTGTACAGGCGCAGCAGCTTGACGCTGTGGTTGATCGATTTAGCGTCCTTGCGGTCGATCTCCGGAGCCGAGGTGCCCGAGAACGAACCGACGTGACCGAACTGACCCGGCTTGGTGAGCGTGGCCCGTAGCGCCTGCGTGCCGCCGTCGGACACACCCGCGATCGCCTGGTGCGCCGGATCGCGAAGGACCCGGTAGTTGTCGGTGACCGCCTTCCGGAGGTCCTTCAACTCCCTGTCGTCCGAGGCGTCGGCGTTGTTGATCACCACCACCATCGGGCTCATGGCGCCAGCGGCGGAGAGGTTGTCGAGGATCTGCTTGGATCGGCCGAGGTCGAGCCAGTCGGTGGCGGCCACACCGTCGCCCGACTGCAGGAAGAGCGCCGGGTATCCCTTCGGGCCCTTGGCCGCGTAACCCGGTGGCGTCCAGACCAGGGCGGAGCGCTGCGCGTTCCTGGTCCGATAGCTCAGCGTCTCGATCTTTCCGCCGGTGCCGGCTGGCGCGTCGAGCAGCCACCGCGCCGAGTCCCCCGCGACGAGGAAGGTGCTCAGGAGCGGGTTGGACGCGACACTGGTGCTGTTCGTCGGGTCCTTGATGGTTTTGGTGTCGTCGGCAGTGAGCTGGTAGTTGTACAGCCCGGGCTCCAACGCGCCGAGAACACCCGACCACACGTCACCCCGACGGGTCAGACCGAACTCCGCCCAGCTGGCCGACGGACCGAAGTTTCCCTCGACGACGACCTGCGAGACGGTGCCCAGGTTCTCCTGGACGTACGCCGCCGGGACGGCGAACGTGGCGTAGCGGTCCGCGGAGACGTTCAGCCACGGCGTGTCCGCCGCGGCTGGTTGCGGCGCGATGAGCACCGCCGCGGTGGCGATGACCCCGGCCGTGAACGCCGCCGAGAGCCGCCGGCGTACGCCCAGACGGCGTAAGCGCCCGTGATACTGTTCGGTAGTCACACTCCACTCCTTTCATGTGCCGGCAGCGGACGCGACCCGACTGACCGGCGCAAATCGACTGTGGATCTGGCCGTTTGTGCTGCGTGCACCTCCTTCAGGCTGCTGCCACGGGCACATCTGACCTGATCGCTTCGTCGGGAGCGATCAGGCCTGCGCGCCCATGGGCTGATGTCATGGTCGTGCCGCGCTCTTCGGTGGTGCGGTCGAGTCGCGCACGACGAGGCTGGTCGGAAGCACGATCTGGCTCGGCTCGTCCCACTCGCCGGTCACCAGTGACTTCAGCATCCGCGCGGCTTCGTACCCGAGCTGGTACATCGACTGGTCCACAGTGGTCAAACCCGGCTGGGTCAGCGCCGACTCGGGGATGTTGTCGAACCCCACGACGGACAGGTCCCCCGGCACCGAGAACCCCAGCTCCCTGGCGACCTCCAGAACCTTGAGGGCCATCCCGTCGCTCGCCGCGAAGATCGCCGACGGCGGGTCCGGTCGTTGCAGCAGGACGCGCGCCAGCGGGGTTGCCGACTCGGGGTTGAAATCTCCCCGGCCGATCAGCGTCGGGTCGACCGGAACCCCGGCGGCGGTCAGCGCGGCCCGGTAGCCCTCCTCCCGCGACCAGGCCGAGGCCAGGCTGTCGCGGCCGGCGATGAACCCGATGCGCCGATGGCCCAGGCCGAGCAGGTGCTCGACAGCGGTGGTGGCGCCCGTGAGGTTGTCGGAAATCACCGAGGGCCCCGTCGAGCCCCGCACCGGGTCGATGGCCACGACCGGCGTCCGGCTCCGGACCTCGCCCCAGGGCGTGACGACGATGCACCCGTCGGTGAGGGTGCCCGACAGGCGGGTCAGGTGCCGCTGCTCCCAACCCTCCGAATACGACCCGTAGAGGTCGCTGTTGGCGTAGATGATCAGATCGAAGCCCGAGCGGCTCAGCGCCTTCATCACGCCCTTGAGCACTTCCGCCGTGTACGACTGGAAGCTGTGCGCCACGAGGCCCAGAACGTTGGTGCGGCTGCGCCGAAGGCTGGTGGCCACCAGGCTCGACTCGTAGCCGAGCTGCTCGATGGCGGAGCGCACCTGAGCGACTGTGCGAGCGCTGACGCCGTAATGCCCGTTGACGACGCGCGAGACGGTGGCTGTGGAAACGCCAGCAGCTCGGGCGACATCACTCATTGTTACCGGCGCATTGGCTTCAATCATGCCGCTCTCTCTGGACTGCAATCGTTATCGGTTACGTTTCCAGGATGTTGCCAACGTAACTGAGAACGATTACGAACACAAGACCTCATGGTCCTTACGCGACTGCCCGACAAGACGTCCTATCTGGACGATCGCAAGGGTGCGATTGACCCTCGGACGCCGTTGCGAATAACGCAATCGGCATCCTCCGCCGAGGGTCGAAGTGGGGCCCGTTTCCGCGCCGGCGCCACCCGTTGACAACAGGACGGCACGCTCCGTCAAGAACCATTCCCTGACCGGGGTGAACGCTCACACCTGCCAGACTTCGGCGGTCCCGGTAAAGACCTTCGACGTCGGCCGTTCCGGGTCCGCACTGATGACGAACGTGCCGGCATGGGTGTGGTCGGCAGCCGAGAAGCCGACGTACACCTCGATCTGCCCGGCCTCCACCGCGTAGGTCATGCTCCGGTCGTAGAAACCGAGCTGGCCGGTGGGGAGCGCGAACCGCACCGCCACCCGCTGGCCGGCGGCGGCCTCGACGCGGGCGAAGGCCTTCAGCTCCAGCACCGGCCGGGTGATCGTGGCCTGCGGGTCGCGGACGTAGAGCTGCACGACCTGCTCCCCCGCCCGGTGTCCGGTGTTGGTGAGCGTGACCTCGACACCGACGCTGTCCCCGGCGCGGATCTCGGCGCTCTCCAGCGAAGCCTTTTCGATCATGAACGAGGTGTATCCGAGGCCGTGGCCGAAGACGTATCGCGGCGCGACCGGCGAATCCACGTAGTCGCCATGCCAGTGTGACCGCCCGCCGGACACCTTGTGGCCGTAGAAGACGGGGATCTGACCCACGCTGCGGGGGTACGAGATCGGCAGCTTTCCACTCGGGTTGACGTCACCGACGAGCACCTCGGCGATCGCCCGCGCCCCGGTCTCTCCCGGCAACCAGGCCATCAGCACCGCGGCGCACTCCTCGTGCAGGAAGTCGCTGCCGACCGGTCGGCCGGCGACGAGCACTGCCACGACGGGCGTGCCGGTGGCGACGACGGCACGGACGAGTTCTTCCTGCACGCCCGGCAGGTTCAGACTGGACCGGTCCCGCGACTCGCCGGTGGTGGCCCCGGGCGTCAGCCCCGAGCGGTCACCCAGGACCAGCACCGCGACGTCGGCCGCCGCGGCGGCCGCTACCGCCTCGGCGAACCCCTCGGTCGACGGGTCGAGCACGTCGCAACCCGGGGCGAAGCGCAGCCGGTCGCCCAGCCGCGCCGCGAGCTCGTCCCGCACCGTGGGTACGCCGCCGATGCTCTCGTCGATCTCCAGATCGTCCGGGATCGTCATCATCTCGCCGAGCAGGCCGCGCCGCTTGCGTGCTTCGATCAACGACTCGATGTGGGCCGCGAACGAGTAGTCACCGAGCAGGTGTCGGGCGTCGTCGGCGTTCGGGCCGATGAGAGCGACGGTTCCGGCGCCCGCCAGCAGCGGCAGCACTCCGTCGTTCTTGAGCAGGACGAGGCTGCGGCGGGCGATCTCCAGTGCCACGTCCCGGTGCCGCTCGGCGTTCGCCGACGTCGCGGCCGCGTCCTCGTCGACGTACGGGTTCTCGAAGAGCCCGAGTTCGATCTTGTGCCGAAGGACCCGTGCGACAGCCTCGTCGAGCCGGGCCTCGCTGACCTCGCCGGCGTCCAGGGCGCGGGTGAGGGCGTCCGCGTACGCGTCCGTCGCCGGAAGCTCGACGTCCACGCCCGCGCCGAGGCCCACCGTCGCGGCCTGCTGCTTGTCCTGGGCGAAGTGGTGGTACGAGTGGAGGTCGTTGACGCCGAAGTAGTCGGAGACCACGCTGCCCGTGAAGCCCCACTGCCCTCGCAGGACGTCGGCGAGGAGTTCCTGGTTGGCATGGCACGGGACGCCGTCGAGTTCGTGGTAGCCGGTCATCACCGACTGGAGCCCGCCCTCGCGGACCGCCGCCTCGAACGGATGCAGGTACACCTCACGCAGCAGACGCGGCGGCAGGTGTGCCGGCGCCCAGTTCAACCCACCCTCGGACGCCCCGTAGCCGACGAAGTGCTTGGCGGTGGCAAGAACGCCGTCGGTCAGGTCGGCGCCCTGAAGGCCCCGCACGAACGCCACCCCCATGCGGGACACCAGGTACGGGTCCTCGCCGTAGGTCTCCTCCGTCCGGCCCCATCGTGGGTCGCGCACCACGTCCAACACCGGCGAGAGCCCCTGGTGACTTCCCATGGCGCGCATCTGTGCGCGAACGACGTCCGCCAGCTGCCGGTTCAGCTCCGGCGCCCAGGTGCTCGCGACGCCTATCGCCTGCGGGAAGATGGTCGCCTCGCGGGCCATGACCCCCGAGCAGACCTCCTCGTGCACGATCGCGGGGATCCCCAGCCGGGTCTCGCTGACCAGGAAGCGCTGGATCGCGTTGGCGGCCCGCGCCACCTGCGCCGCCTTCAGACTGGTCGCGCCCGCGATGCGGGTCACGTGCCCCAGGCCGTGTCGAAGGATCGGCCGGGCCCGCTCGGCCGCGAACCGTCCGCCCTCCAGCACTGTGAACGCCCAGGTGCTGCCCAGCTGCGCGAGCTTCTCCTCGCGGGTCATCCGGGCCAACAGATCCGCCACCCGTTGGTCGACGGGCGCTGTCGCGTCCGCGTAGGTCGCCTCGATCTCCGGCTCAACAGTGGTCACCCGGTCACCCCAATCACCGCGACAAGCTGGTCTTTCGGCCTCGTCGGTCACCACGCCGCCGGCGCCGGGCCGCGCGCTGCGGACGACGGCCGGGAAGCGGTGCCGGCGAGGCAGGCCGGAGCGGAACGCTCGGTCAGCTGGGGGCGGCATGGCCGGGGCCGTGCCAGCCGGACGTTGATCCAGGCGCCGTGTTCCCTTACGTAAACGTAATCGGTAACGTTTACATAGATCGAGAACGTAATCGAAGACGATCACCTTGTCCAGAGCTCACAGTGCCTCCACCACCCCCCCGGTCCCGGCGTTCGGGCAGTGCCGCCGGCGTCGGACCTGCACGAAGGGAGCCAGCCCTGAACACCCACCCCGACAGCACGCCGGAGAACGGCGTGCACACGGCCCGCCTGACAGTGGACCCCCGCCGACGCGTCGCACCGGTGCCACGTCGACTCTTCGGCTCGTTCGTCGAGCACCTGGGTCGCTGCGTCTACACCGGAATCTACGAGCCGGGGCACCCGACCGCCGACGCCGACGGCTTCCGGGGCGACGTCCTCGCACTGGTGCGCGAGTTGGGCGTCACCACGGTCCGCTATCCCGGCGGCAACTTCGTCTCCTCCTACCGCTGGGAGGACGGCGTTGGCCCGGTCGGCAAACGACCGGCCAGGCTCGACCTCGCCTGGCACAGCCTGGAGACCAACGCGTTCGGGCTCGACGAGTTCATGCGGTGGGTCGGCAAGGCCGGTGTGGATCCGATCATGGCGGTCAACCTCGGCACCCGTGGCACCGCCGAGGCCGTCGACCTGCTCGAGTACGCCAATCACCGCGGTGGGAGCCACCTCGCCGACCAGCGCCGCGACAACGGCGCTGTCGATCCGTACGGGATCAAGCTGTGGTGCCTGGGCAACGAGATGGACGGCCCGTGGCAGGTGGGTCAGCGCAGCGCGACCGAGTACGGGCGGCTCGCGGCGCAGACCGCGAAGGCGATGCGGCGCTTCGATCCCGATCTCGAACTCGTCGCCTGCGGCTCCTCACACCTCGGTATGCCCACCTTCGGCAGCTGGGAGCGCGACGTGCTGACCGAGGCGTACGACGACGTGGACCTGATCTCGCTGCACGCGTACTACCAGCCGGTCGACGACGACCTGGCCAGCTTCCTCGCCTCGGCCGAGGACATGGACAGGTACATCGACGCCGTCACCGCCATCGCCGACTCGGTCGGAGCGATCCGTCGGTCGACCAAGAAGATCATGATCGCGTTCGACGAGTGGAACGTCTGGTACCAGTCCGCCGCCCCGTCCACGCCGCCCAGCGGCGAGGACTGGCCGGTCGCGCCGCCGCTGCTGGAGGACCACTACAGCGTGGCCGACGCGGTCGTCGTCGGCGGCCTGCTCATCAGCCTGCTGCGGCACAGCGACCGGGTGAGCGCGGCCTGCCAGGCCCAACTGGTCAACGTCATCGCACCGATCATGACCGAGGTGGGCGGCTCGGCCTGGCGACAGACCATCTTCCACCCCTTCGCCCGAACCGCCCGGCACGCTCAGGGCACCGTGTTGGACGTGCTGCGGGAGGGCAGCACGACGACCACCGACCGCTACGGTGAGATCGACGCGGTCGACGCGGTCTCCACCTGGGACGACAACGCCGGGGAGATGACCGTCTTCCTCGTCAACCGCGCCCTCGAAACCCCGGCCGAAGTGACCATCGACGTCGCTGGCGCCCAGGTCAGCGACATCATCGAGTGCGTCACCGTCGGCGGCACCGACCTGCACGCCAAGAACACGGCCGACGGTCCGGACCACGCCACGCCACGCCCCAACGGCACGGCACGCGGCGCCGACGCCAGCGTCCAGCTCACTCTTCCGCCGGCGTCCTGGACCATGCTGCGCCTGCGCGCCACCGACACGACCCCGTGATCGGCTGACGAACGGTCCCGGACGTGCCCCGGCCGCGCACACCCTGGCAATCACCAGGGGTGCGCGGCCGGGGGCTTCCCCACCACAGGGAGTACGGGATCCAGCCTGTTGTTACCGGGCGTCGACGGGATCGCTGTCAGAGTCGTTGAAGAGCTTGTCGCCCCGGTAGCGGGCGACCACCGGCGCGGTCAGCTCACCACTGACGGTCTTCTTCAGCCGGGCGACGCCGTGGTGCACCGGGGCCGACCCGAGGTGCCTGTCACCCGCGTAGAAGTCGACAGTCGTGGGTGAACGCTTGACGTCCTCTCTGCCCTGGAGGGCGGAGATTCCGGTCTGCTGCGCCCCCGAAGGGGCAAGCTCCCGGCGGGTTACCGCTTCGCCGCGCGGTGCCGGCACGGGTGCCGGTCTTACCTGCGCTCCACGGTCGTTGAGGTCCGCCCGTCCGGCGGCCCTGATGTTCTTGGCGGCGTTCACGTCTCGGTCGTGCAGGCTGCCGCATGGGCAGCCCCACGTCCGGACGTTGAGCGCCATCTTATCGTTGATCCGGCCGCAGTCCGAGCACATGCGCGTCGACGGAAAGAACCGATCTACCCGAGCGAAGGTGCGCCCGCGCCGGGCGGCCTTGTACTCCAGCATGGCCGCGAACTGCGACCACCCAGCGTCGTGCACCGACTTCGCCAACCGTGTCCGGGCGAGACCAGCCACGCACAGGTCCTCGACGAACACCGCTTGGTTGTCGCGGATGATCTGCGTCGAAAGCTTGTGCTGCCAGTCCCGCCGGGTGTCGGCCACCTTCGCGTGCGCGCGGGCGACCTTCCGGACAGCCTTCTTGCGGTTGTTGCTGCCCCGCTGCTTGCGGGACAAGCCCTGCTGCAACCGGCGCAGCTTGCGGGCTGCACGGCGCAGGAACTTCGGCGCGCTCACCTTCGTCCCGTCGGACATCACTGCGAAGTGCGTCAACCCCAGGTCGATGCCGACCTCCGAGTCCAGCTCGGGCAACGGCTGGTCGGCGGTCTGCACCACGAACGAGGCGAAGTGCCGACCGGCGGCGTCCCGGACCACCGTCACCGACGTCGGCGCAGCCGGCAGCTCCCGCGACCAACGGACTTCCAGATCGCCGATCTTCGGCAGCCGCAGTCGACCGTTGTCGAGGATCTTGAACCGGGCGTTGGCGGTGAACCGGACGGCCTGCCGGCTGTCCTTGCGGGACCGGAACCGGGGAGCGGCGACCTTGCGACCCTTGCGCATGCCCGACAGCGAGGCGAAGAAGGCGCGGTACGCAGTGTTCAGGTCAGCGAGGGCCTGCTGCAACACCACCGATGACACCTCACCCAGCCACGCACGCTCCGGGGTCAACTTGGCCACGGTAACCCGCTTGGACAACTCGGCGTCCGTCGGATACGGCAGGCCAGCCTCGTGTGCTTCCTGTCGCACGCGCAGCCCGTCGTTGAACACCACCCGCGCGCACCCGAACGCCTTCGCCAGCGCCTCACGCTGGGCGGCATCCGGGTAGAGCCGGTAGTTGTACCGAAGCTGCACGCGTCGATTCTAGCGTTGGTCTATGGCTGATCTCGGAGACGTCCGCACTGGTAGACGGTCGGGCGCAGGAGCGCGGGGGGGTGCGGCCGAGGCGGGCGGGGCGGTGACGGCGGCGAGCAGCGCGAGCATCAGCCGGCGTGTCGGTGCCGGCCTCAGGGGACGGGGAGGTGCGACGGGCGTGTTCCTGCTCCCTCTTCGGCGTGTGGTGGTCAGACCGCACCGAGCGGCCGACCGACCATTCGATGGTGAGGTGAAGGGATACCAGTAACGAGCGATGCAGCCATGCGAGCGCTAACATCGTTCCCTGTCAAAAACAGAACCATGAATTGCATTGACGGTCAAGACGGAAATCGGAGCGGAGAATCGCGTCCAAACAATTCGGGCGCGCTTCAGCGGCACCAGGACAACTGGCGCGCGAATTCTCTGTCGGGTCAATTCGTCAAGGAATTCGCGCGCCAGTCGCAGGTGGCCCGGAAACGCGCCCGGAAGAGGCCAGCAGACGCGGTTATGCGACCGCTGGCTGCAACCTCCCGTCGACTCGGCGGGAGATGGCGGTGTACTCGTCGCGCAACTCCTCCGGGAGGACCCAGGCCGGGGCGTCCTGCCACGCCAGCGGGCGGAGGAACCGTCGGATCGACGTGGCGCCCACCGACGTGTGCACGGCGTTGGTCGACGGCCACGGTCCACCGTGGTGCTGAGCCCACGACACCCGGACACCGGTGGGGTAGCCGTCGAAGACGATGCGACCCGCGCGGGCGGCGAGCACGTCGACCAGTCGGCGTACGACGTCGGCGTCATCGCCCGGTCCGCGGTGGAGCGAACCGGTCAGCGACGGCGGGACGGTGGCCAGCGCGGCGTCGAGGTCGGCGGCGTCGTCGTAGCGGACCACGATCAGGAGCGGGCCGAAGCACTCGTCGGCGATCTCGGCGGTCAGGCCGGCGAGGCCGACCTCCAGGAGGGTCGGCGCCACTGTGAAGCCCGCGCCGGGTTCGACCTTCGGCCTCGCCGACACCCGGGCGCCGGCCCGCTCGAACTCGGTGGAGCGGTTCTCGTACGCGTCGCGGATGCGCTCGTTGAGCAGGACCGTGCCGCCCGACGCGTCGACTCTCGCCCGCAGCGCGTCGACCAGGCCGTCACCACCGGGATCCGACGGAACGAACGCCAGGCCGGGCTTGGTGCACAACTGACCGCCCGAGTTCGTGAAGGAGCCGAACAGCCCCTCGGCGATCTGGTCTGCTCGGACGGCGGCCGCGTCGGGCAGGACGACGATCGGGTTCACGCTGCTCAGTTCGGCGTACAGGGGAATGGGGTCGGGTCGTTCGTCGATGGCCGCCTGGATGGCACGGGCGGCGTTGACCGAGCCGGTCAGGGCGGCCGCGCGGATCGCCGGGTGACGCACCAGCGCGCGACCGGACTGCTCCCCGTACACGGTCGCGACGACACCCTCGGGCCCGCCGAGGTCGCGGACGGCCGACTCGATCGCGGCGGCGGAGGCGTGCGAGGTCAGCGGGTGCGACGGGTGGGCCTTCAGGATCGTCGGACACCCGGCGGCGAGCGCGGCGGCCGTGTCACCGCCGGCGACCGAGAAGGCGAACGGGAAGTTGCTGGCCCCGAAGACCGCTACCGGCCCGAGGGGTACCAGCATCCGCCGCAGGTCCGGGCCGCGGCCGAGCGGTGTGTCGGCGGCGTGGTCGATGGTGGCCTCGACGTACGCTCCGTCGCGCAGCACCTCGCCGAACATCCGGAACTGGAGCGCCGCCCGGGTGAGTTCCTGGTCGAGTCGCGCGTGGCTCAGCCCGGTCTCCGCCTCGGCGGCAGCGACCAGATCCACCCGACGGGACTCCAGCGACGCGGCGATCGCGTCCAGCAACTCCGCGCGGCCGAGCCTCCCGCGCGCGGCCAGCCACTGCGCCGCCGGGGACGTCTGACCGGCGATCACCTCCAGTCGAGACTCGTCGGTCTCGGTGAGCTCCGTCGCGCGACGCTGACCGTCGCGCGGATCGACAGTGCTGACCACGTTCACAGCAGTCCTCTCCTTACCAGATTGCCCATGAGATCGCGGACGCCGAAGTGCCAGGGCTCGCACTCCTCCGCGTGCCGCACCCGGTTGACCAGGGTGCCGAGCGCCGGGCAGCTGATCCGTACCACGTCGTCGACCTTGTGGGTGAAGCCCTCACCGGGGCGGTCCCGGTCCTGGATGGGCGCGAACATGGTGCCGAGCATCAGGGCGGCGCCGTCGGGATAGTGGTGGTGCGGCCCGATCAGCTGCCGGACCAGCTCCTCGGGATCACGTGACATCTGGGTCATCTCCGAGACCGCCTCCAGGTGGAAACCGTCCTCGCCGCGAACCTCCAGGCGCACCTCGAGTTCGCGTACCCGATCCATGCCGAACCGGTCGTCGAAGAGCCGGATCAGGGGGCCGAGGGCGCAGGAGGCGTTGTTGTCCTTCGCCAGCGGAAGCAGGAGCGCCGAGCGGCCCTCGATGTCGCGCAGGTTCACGTCGTTGCCGAGGGTGGCGCCGACGATCCGGCCACTGGATTGGACGATGAGCGTGACCTCGGGTTCCGGGTTGTTCCAGGTCGACGCGGCGAGCACGCCGACCGGAACGGCGGTGCCGACGGCGGAGAGGATCTGGCCCTTGGTGAAGATCTCGGCGTCCGGGCCGATGCCCACCTCCAGGTACTGGCTCCACATGCCCTCGGCGACCAGCAGACTCTTGAGCCGATCCGCCTCCGGCGAGCCCGCCTCCAGGCTGTGCAGGTCGACACCGACGTCGGCGAGCATGCGGTGCCGGATGTCCGCCGCCAGTGCCAGGTCTCCCCGCGCCCGTTCCTCGATCACCCGCTCGATCATGGAGATCGGAAAGGTCACGCCCGCGGCCTTGAGCGCCTGGAGGTCGACCGGGGCGAGCAACCAGGGCCGGCCACGGTCCCGGGTCGCGGCCCCCGTGTTCGCCAGTATCTCCCCGAAGTCGCCCACCCTCGGCCCGTCGAGCCCGGCCACCGTCGCGGCGGGATCGGGCAGCTCGCAGATGTCGCGGACGGTCGGGAACCGGTGGCTGATGTCGATGACCTCGCCGTCGCGGACGATCACCGGTGAGGGGCCGTCGCCGGACGGGTCCCAGATCCGGCCGATGAGGACGCTGTCGGCGTCGTCCGGCAACGCTTCGGCGGCGGTACCGACCCAGTCCGCGGCCGCGGCCGACCCTCGGGGCCGTGGCAGCGTCATGAGTCGCTCTCCAGGTTGAAGAAGGACCGCTCGTCGCGGGGACGGATGTCGAAGACGGCGTCCTGGAACATCCGCAGCGGGTGCGGTGTGAACGGATGCTGCTCGATCGCGGTGAGATCCACCTCGATGCCCAGGCCGATCCCGGTCGGGATGAGAATGTCGCCGTCGTGGGTCAGCACCAGCCGCTCGTTGGTGATCTCGGGACGCCAGGGCACGTCGGTCGCCATGATCTCCAGGTACCGGAAGTTGGGCAACGTCGCCCCGAGTTGCAGCGTCGCGGCAGTGCTGAGCGGACCACTCGGGTTGTGCGGCGCGAAGCCCACGTAGCTGGTCGCGGCGAGCGTGGAGATGAAGGCCAGCTCGGCGATCCCGCCGGCGTGCGTCACGTCGGGCTGGACGAAGTCGACCGCCTGGCGGGCCAGCGCCGGCGCGAAGCCCTGTCGCCCGTACCACCGCTCCCCCGCGGCGATCGGCACCGGCGACGCGCGACGGATGTCGACGAGCGCATCGAGGTTGTCCGGTGGGCAGGGCTCCTCGAACCACACTGGGTCGAACTGGGCGATCTCGTTGGCGACCTTGATGGCGTGGCGGACGTCGAAGCGGCCGTGCCCCTCGACGAACAGCTCCACCTCGCGGCCCACCGCCTGACGGACGGCGTCGATCTGGGCCAGCACCCGGTCCAACTGCGCGGTGGTGATGGTCAGGTCGTAGTTCTCGAACGGGTCCCACTTGAGGCCCCGGAAGCCCGACTCCACAGTCCGTCGCGCGGCGGCCGCGTAGTCCTCCGGCGTGACGGCACCGGAGAACCAACCATTGGCGTACGCGCGGACCCGGTCGCGGGTCGCGCCGCCGAGAAGCCGGGAGACCGGTACGCCGAGCTCGCGCGCCGAGATGTCCCAGAGGGCCATCTCCAGCGAGCTCAACGCCGTCATGATCACCGGCCCGCCGCGCCAGTACCAGTCCCGCGCGGTCTCGTAGAGGATCTTCGAGATGCTTGTGGGATCCAGGCCCACCACCGCCTCGGCCAGCTCGGCGATGGCGCCCTGGACAGCACGTTCCTTGCCCTCCAGGGTGGCCTCACCGAGCCCGATGATCCCCTCGTCGGTGTGGACCCGCACGATGACGAGGTTCGTACGGTAGAAGTCGACGACCAGTGTGTCGACAGAGACGATCTTCATCTTTCGGCTCAACCCTTCACCGCACCGGCGGTCATGCCGGACACCACGTACTTCTGCACCAACAGGTAGAAGGCGACGGCGGGCAGCGTGAACAGGAAGGCGACAGCCATCACCGTCTGGATGGGTGTACCCAGTTCGCCGATGAAGTTCGCGATGCCGACGGAGGCGGGCTGCAGGTCGGGGTTGAAGATGAACGTCACCGCGAACACGTACTCGTTCCAGGCGTGGAAGAAGGCGATGACCGCGGTGGCCGCGATCGAAGGAGCGATGAGCGGCACGTTGATGCGGGTCAGGGTGGTGAAGGGCCGGGCGCCGTCGGCGCGCGCGGCCTCCTCCAGCTCCTTCGGGATGCCGTCGATGGCGCCCTTGAGGATCAGCGCGACGATCGGCAGGACGAAGGCGGAGTTCACCAGGACGAGGCCGGTCAGCGAGTCGAGCAGTTCGAAGCGGCGGAACAGCGCGAACAGCGGGACGACCATGAGCGCCTCGGGAAGCATCTGTGTGAACAGCAGCACGACGGTCAGCACGGCCTTGCCCCAGAACGAGAACCGGGACAGCGCGTAGCCGAGCGGGATGCCCAGGCCGACGGAGAGAACCATCGTGCCGACGGCGATGATCAGGCTGTTCAGCAGCCACCCGGCCGCCTTGCCCTCGGCGAGGGCGTCCACGAAGACCCCGAACTGGCCGAGGTCGGGCGTGAGCCGGGGCTGATCGGCGAAGAGGTCGCTGTTGCTGGACAGTGCCGTGACGAACATCCAGTACAGCGGGAACACCGCGACGCCCAGCACGACGAGCACGGCGACGATCCGCGCGGTGACACCGAATCGGAAGCGCCTCATCGGACCTCCCCCTTTTCCACGGCACGGGCGACAAGTCGGCTGCCGATGATGACGATGAGCGAGATGACGACGCCGACCATTCCGATGGCCGCCGCCGATCCGAGTTCCTTCGAGTCGAACGCCTGCGAGTAGAGGTCGATGACGAGCGTCTCGGTGGCACCGACCGGTCCGCCCTTGGTCATCAACCAGATCAGCTCGAACCGTCGCAGCGACCAGATCGTCATCAGCAGGGCCAGCAGGCCCACTGTCGGCTTGATGACCTGCCAGGTGACCGCGCGGAAGGTGGCCCATCGTCCGGCGCCGTCCACTGTCGCGGCCTCGTTGAGGTCCTGCGGAACGGACTGCAGGGCGGAGAGCAGCACCACTGAGGTGAACGGGAACAGCTGCCAGATGGTCGTGGCGAGCACCGCCGGGAGCGCGTAGCGCGAGCTGTCCAGGATGGCGCCACCCGGCACGCCGAGCCCGACCGCGTCGAGGAACCGGTTCACGATGCCGTACTGCGCGTTGAGCATCCAGGTGGCGATGAGCGCGACCGCGATGCCCGGAGCGGCCCAGGGGACGGTCACCAGTGCCCGCGCCACGCCCCGGCCGCGGAACTTCCTGTTGAGCAGCAGCGCGACGGCGAGTCCGGCGCCGATCGCGACGACCACACAGGTGATCACGTAGACGACGGTGATCAGCAGGGTGCGGTGGAACTCGGGGTCGCCGAAGATCCGGTTGAAGTTGTCGAGCCCGACCCACTCGCTGCGGGTGGGGTTGAGCAGCCTCGTCCTGGTGAAGCTGAGGTACACCTCCTGAACGAGGGGTACCGCCTGGAAGACGAGGATGAACAGGGCGGCGGGTGCCAGGAAGAGGTACGGCGTCCACTTGCTACCCAGCGGGCTGGGCCGGCGCCGGGGCCGACCTGGGGTTGTTGTCTTCGGTGCTCCGGTCTGCTCGACCACAGTCATCGGGTTCGATCCTTCTGGGGGAAGGACGCTGCCGGCGCACGGATCGTTGCGCCGGCAGCGTCGCCGTGTCGAGCGGTCAGCGGACCAGTTCGCTCGCCTGCTGCTGGGCGCGATCCAGTGCCGACTTGAGGTCGGCCTTGCCCTGCAGTGCCGCGACCACGTTCTGCACGACCACCTTGCGGATGTCCGGCGTCTTGGCCTCGAACCCCAGCACGATCTGCGGCAGGCTGGTCTCGGTGAGTCCGTCGAAGACGGGGAGGAACGGGGTCGCCTTGAGCGCCTCCGCGCTGCGCTGCGTGGTGGTGGCCACGCTGCTCGCGCCGAGAATCTCCTGCAGCTTGACCTGGTTCTGCGGCTCCAGCGCCCACTTGATGAAGGTGCCGGCCTCGTCCTTGCCCTCGCTCGCCTCGTTGATCACGATCGGTGCGAGGATCGCGCCCTGCTTGCGGACCGGGAACGGGATGGGCGCGACGTTGAAGTTCAGCTTGGCGTTCTGGCCGCGGGTGGCGGTCACGTAGCCGCCGTTGTTGAGTTCCATCCCGACCTTGCCCTCGGCGAACATCCGCCGGAAGGTGGCCGCGTCCGCTCCGCGCGGAATCACGTTCGCGTCGTACAGGTCCTTGAACGCCTGCAGGCCCTTGAGGTTCTCCGGCGAGTTGATCGTCAGGTTCTTGCCGTCGGACCACGCACCGCCGAAGCCGTAGACGTAGTTGAAGATGTCCTGCCAGACACCGGCCTCCTCGGCCTCCGTCTGACGGAACGCCAGGCCGAAGACGTCACCCTTGGTCAGCGACTTCGCGGTGGAGGTGAACTGCTCGTAGGTGGTCGGCGGCGTCGGGATCAGGTCCGCGTTGTAGAACATCGCGTAGTTCGACGCCTCGAAGATGACGCCGTGCCGGACACCGTCGTGGACCATGAACTGGTCCGGCTGCTTGAGCAGGTCGTACTTGCTGGCGTCGATCACCTTGTCCAGCGGCGCGATGAGGCCGGCGTCCGAGGCCGCCTCGAACTCGGGCATGTCGAAGCGGACCAGGTCGGGGCCCTTGCCGCTGCCCATCTGCGTGAGCACGGTCTGGCCGAAGGTCGGGTACGGCACCGCGGCGGCGGACACCTGGACCTTGGTCTGGCTCTGGTTGAACTCGTCGAGCCATTTGGTCAACAGCGGCCCGCGACCCGGGTCGCCGAAGGTCGAGGCGGCGAAGGTCAGTTTGGTGACGCCGTCGCCGGAATCGCCGTCCGAGCCGCAACCGGTCAGGAGGGTGGCGACCAGGCCGAGGGCACATGTCGCCCTGGCGATGCCGAAATGAGCGCGCTTATTACCCATCGTTACTCCACTGTTACGTGTTGGCATCGAACCGATTAAATTGCAACGATCGTAGCGCCATGTGCAACGGTGTCAAGTGGCGATTGCGCATCGCGTCATCTATATTGCATAATGTGCAATGACAGCGGCGGCGCTGCCCGTCGCGCGAGGGGAGACACAGCCTTGGCGCAATCAATCCGTCGCGCGATCGACCTCATCCGTCGATCCGCGGAGCACCCGCTGTCCCTTACGGAGGCTGCGGACGTGCTCGGCGTCCACAAGTCCACAGCCCTGCGCATCCTGCAGACACTGGAGTCCGCGCGCTTCGTCCGCCGCACCGGCGCGGGCACCTACGTGCTCGGCAGTGGCCTGATCGAGTTGTCCGAGCTCGCGCTCGGCTCGATGGACCTCCGCCAGCCCGCGGCCGCACACCTGCGTGCGCTGCAACGCGCGACCGGCCACACCGTACACCTGGCGCAACTGACCGGCGACGAGATCATCTATATCGACAAGGTGGACAGCCCGGCGTTCGACGCTGTCAAGCTGCCCTCGCGTGTGGGACGCGCGGTGTCCATCTACGCGAGCGCTGTGGGCAAGACGATCCTGGCCTACCTTCCCCGGCAGGAACGCGACCGTCTTCTCTCCCACGTCGTCTTCGAGAAATTCACCGACACCACCTTCACCGACCACGACGCCCTGGAAGCCGAACTCGCCCGCATCCACGACTGCGGCTGGGCCGTGGACAACGGCGAGCACGACGCATACGTGATGTGTGTGGCCGCGCCGATCAGGGATTCGCGGGGGCAGGTCATCGCCGCCGCCTCGATCACGGCGATCGAGGTCATCGCAAGCCTCGACCAGCTCAAGAGCAACCTTCCGCTGCTCCTGGAGACCGCCAACAAGATCTCGTACGAGCTCGGCTACGCGCCGCCCGCCGTGGCGAGCCCGGACGGTGAGAGCCGCTCCGCCACCTGAGCGCGCACGTCCCGAGCGATCACCGCGTTCTCGGCGCCGACCCGCCGGTGACGCGGTGGTGCTCGTCGGTCTCCATGTCGATGAAGGCCTGGATCATGCTCCGGTAGATCCGCTCGATCAGATCCGGGTCGGCACCGGCCTCGCTGGCCAACGTGCGAACCCGGGCCACCACCTGCGCCACCCGGTCCGGCGCACGGACCGCCTGAGCGTCGCTCTTGAGCGGGGCGGCCTGCCGGACCAGCGCCTCCCGCCGGGCGAGCAGCCCGACCAGTTCTCGATCCAGCTCGTCGATCCGAGCACGGATCTCGGTCAACGTCGCCGCAGTCTCTGCCACGCCGGAAATCGTCGCACGACGACGACACGATCAGGCGACCCGTTCGCCGGGCGACGCGCCGAATGCCCGCTTTCGCCCTAATCTCGACACGTTCATGTTCGCCTCGGCACGGCAACCACGGAGGATGACGATGGGCGGTATGCCACGACGTCAGTTCGTCAGACTCTCCGGGACCGCTGGCGCCACGGGACTGCTGGGTCTGGCCGGCGCGGACCGGGCGCTGGCCGACGGCGGCCCGACCCCCGAACCCTCCCCATCGCCCCCCGGCGGCCCGGGCGCCGCGGCCTGCCCCACACCCTCGGCCCTGTGCGGCTACCCCACCGACACCGGTGGCAGGTACGACCTGTGGGACCGGGTTCAGGTCTGCGAGGGCACGAAAACCGGCCCACCGTTCCCCCAGTGTCTGCGCACGACTCCCACATACGTCGTCCTCAATGGAGGAACCGGGTCGAACCACGACTTTCTGCTCGTGCCCAGTTGCCGGATCAGCGGCATCGAGTGCCCGTTCATCACCACCGCCAACGCGCCCAACTACTGGCTGGAGGCGTGGAACAACGCGCAGCCGGGGCAGCCGGGGCACGTCGTCTACCCGCATATCGGGCTGGGCGTCAACTCCGCCGACCCGACGATTCGGATGCAGGACCAGCTACACATCCACCTGGCCGGGATCCACTCGGGAATCCAGACGCAGCTCAACAACCACGACAGTGCGATCAGCAACGACCCGTCGCGCTGGCGCAACCAGATCGTGCCGATCTGGGGTCTGACGAGCACCGGCCTGCCCGCCCCGCGCTCTTACCGGGTGCTGCACGTCGCGAACCTGAACGGGAACCTCTTCCGACTCCTGCTGGACAGCGTGGTGCTACCGACCGGGGCGACAATGGCCGTGCAGATGCTGGCCGTGACGCCCCGTCTGATCGGCAGCGGCGGGTTCTACGTCCTGAACAGCGAGCCTGGCCTGCCCGTCCCGGCCGGCCAGCCCGGCGGCACCGGCACCGTCGACTTCCTGCTCGCGTACGCCTGAGCGGTCCGCTCAGCGCAGCAGCGCCATCCGGTCGATGATGTAGTCGCGCAGCCGCGGTGAAGACCTCGAAAGCTCCCATGCCGAGCACGGCTAGCTCGGCCGCCATTGCCGGGGCCCGCTCAAGGGCCTGCCCAGCATCCCAGGCGGCACCGAACATCACCCGGTACTGATGGGGCCGGCGTTCGGCGAAGGTCAGGTAGGCCGTGCAGATCGCGCGCAGGCGCTCGACCGGATCCACGTCATCCAGTGCGCCCAGCTCCTGCTCCAGGATGCCGAACGCGCGTTGAGCGACCGCGAGCAGCCGGTACGGGTCGAGGCTCCCGGTGTCAGCGGGCGGCGTCGCTGCCGCTGGCGGCGCCGGCACGAAGGCCCTGATCGATGAAGTTGATCAGCCAGGTGAAGCTCTCGTCGACGGACGCGTCGATCTGGAAGCCACCGGCCGCCTCCAGGGTGGCGAAGCCGTGCAGGACACTGCGCAGCGTCCGCATGGCGTGGATCTCCTGGCCGGGATCCAGGTCGTACCCGCTGAGCATGGCCGCCCAGGAGGCGAGCACCCGCTCGCTGGCCGGGACGAACGGGTCGTCGGGGCCGGTCGGGCGGGTGGCGTTGGCGGCCGCGTACCGGCCGGGGTGTTCCCGCACGTACGTCCGCATCGCCTGCGCGCCCGCGGCGAGGGCATCGCTGCCGGACCGGCCCTGAATGGCGTCGCGGATGGCATCGCCGGCCTCGGTCATGGCCAGGACGGCGATCCGGTGTGCCAGCTCGGCCTGGCTGGTGACGTGCTTGTAGAGCGAGGGGGTCTTGACCCCGAGCCGTTCGGCGAGCAGGCCCATGCTGAGGTTGTCGAAGCCGACCTCGTCGACCAGCGCGGCGGCGGCTTCGGTGACCGATGCCGGGGTGAGCCGGGCCTTAGGCATTGGTCAGCGTCCGGGCGAGGAAGGGCAGGACCAGGGCGAGGACCTCGTCGGGCGTCTGGGCGTGCGGGTAGTGGCCGGCGCCCCCGATGACAGCCAGCTCGCCGAGCCCTCGCGGCAGGTCGGCGAGGATGCGCTCGCCCTCGGCCCGCGGGTCGGCCCAGTCGGGGTCGGCACTGCCCTGGATCACCAGGACCGGGCAGGTGACGTTGGGCAGTTGCCGACCGGCGTCGGCCGGGCTGGTCCTGGCCATGGCCTGGAGGACCTTCATCCGGCCGGGCTCACTCAACTTGGCCTCGATGCGCGCCAGCTCGCTGTGCCAGTCGGCGGGCTTGGTGGGGTACGCCACGTCGAGGTACTTCTTCCAGTTCGCCAGGCTGCCCCGCATGAGTACCTGCGCCAGTTGGAGGTAGCCGGCCCGGAAGCGCTTCACCCGCACCAACCCGCCGAGGTCGAAGGACTGTGCGCGGGTGAACGGCGCCAGCTCGATGGCGCCGACGATCAGCTCGGGCGCGGTGGCGGCCGCGATGGTCGCGGCACCGCCGCTGATCGACTGGCCGATGAGCACGGCCGGTCCGCCCAGGTGGCGCACGACGGCGACGAGATCATCCGCGATGTCGGTGCGGCTGTAGCCGCCCCAGCCGAGGCTGGAGTCGCCGCAGCCACGGATGTCGACGTTGGCGACCCGGTATCCGGCCGCGGCCAGGGCCGGAGCGACGAACCGGTACGAGTGCCGGCTGTCGCCCATGCCGTGTGCCAGGACGACCAGTGGGCCCTGCCCGGTGGCCTCGTAGGCGATGGTGTTGCCGGCAATGTCCAGGTATTCGGTCATGACGCCCTCCACTGAAGCTAACGCGATTAGCTAAAGGCTAACTGCATTAGCCGCAGAGGGCAAATGCCGGTCGCCGCTACTTCCCTTCGCCCAGGCCGAGCTGGGGATAGAGGGCGTCGGGGGCGGCGATCGCTCCGGGCGGCCGAGCGACAGTGACTGTCGTACCGAAGTCGCTGTAGCGCAGGGACGCGTTCGGCAGCCCGCTGGCCTCCGGCATCAGGAAGCTGACCAGTCGACCCTCGGTGTCCAGCGATGCCCGGAACGTGTGCCTGCGCGCGCTGTCCGGAAAGACACCACCGGGACCGGGGCGGAAGCTGATCCCGTTACCGGCGGCAATGCGGGTCGCGTCGATCGTCCCGGAGATCTCCGGGCCGTCCGCTCGTGCGGTGACGATCGCGTCGATGAGGCGGCCGGAGCCGCCGGAGTCGTTCTTGCCCGGTGCGAAGCTCAGGGCGAAGTCCGACGGCACCCGGGCCGGGTCGAGGACCGTCCATTCGTCGCCGACACCGCGGAACAGACTGGTCTTCATGTAGACCTCGTCGTCGATCATCCGGATCTCGATGACCCCACCCGGCGCCGTAACCTTGACGGTCAAGCGCTTGTGGACGTTGTCGGTGTGCGACAGCGACGTGATCTGACTGGCGATGTCGACGTCGCTGCGATAACTCGTCTGATTGACGAACGCCGTGCCGCCACGCAGCAGGCCGATCGCCTCGGCCGTCGTGGTGGCATCGGCGCTGGCGGCCGACACCGGCACGGATTCAGGTCTGGGTTCGCTCTTCGTCGGCGCGCCAACCGAGCAACCCAGCAGGAGCAGGCCCGCAGAAATGCCGGCCAGTGTGGCTCGACGTGTCATGGCCATCACGGTAGGCCGCCTGGGCAAGGTCGGGTGGCCCGTATAGTGCCGCGATGGAAACGGACACGGTACGGCAGGCTTACACGTCCGTCGCGGAGCGCTACATCGAGCTGTTCGGCACAAGCCAGCAGGTGGACGCCGACGACCTCGCCCTCATCAGACGGCACCTGGGCAGCCGGCCCGGCCGGGTGCTCGATCTGGGGTGCGGGCCTGGCCACCTCACCGGCTACCTTCGTGAGCTTGGCGTCGACGTGATGGGGATCGACCTCGTCCCCGAGTTCATCGCGCATGCGCGGGCGTCCCACCCGGGCGTCGAGTTCCACCTCGGTTCGATGGAACGCCTCGACGTCGCCGAGGGCTCCATCGACGGCATCCTGGCCTGGTACTCGTTGATTCATCTTCCGCCGCCGGAGTTCGACGGCATGCTCAAGGAGTTCCGGCGGGTGCTGGTCCCGGCCGGGCGGTTGGTCCTGGGCGTCTTCGACGCCGAGGAGGTCGGCGCCTTCGACCACAAGGTCCTGACCGCCTACCGCTGGCCGGTCGACGAGGTCTCCGAACGACTCGGCCGGGCCGGTTTCCGGGAGGTGGAACGTCTCCGGCGGCCCGGCACCGATGAGCATCGGCCGCTTGCCGCCATCGCGGCGGTCGCGGTGTGAGGACGCCGAGGGCCGGTCTCCCATCGTGGGAGACCGGCCCTCGCCCAGCTGAGCACCCGCGTCGACGCGGGCGTGCGTTACGTGCCAGCGCGCTCAGGCGCTGAGCTTCCCGGCGATCTTGACGACCCGCTCGGCCATGTGGTCCAGGGCAGCGAACTGGGCATCGCCCAGCGGGGCGTCGTTGCTTCCGCCGGTGACGTGCGAGACGCCGTACGGGTTGCCGTCGGCGAACTTCAGCGGGTCGGTGTAACCCGGGGCGACGACCAGACCGCCGAAGTGGTGGACGGTGTTGTAGAGCGCCAGAAGGGTCGACTCCTGGCCGCCGTGCGCGGTCATGGATGCGGTGAAGCCGGCGTACACCTTGTCGGCGAGCAGGCCCTGCGCCCACTGCGGGCCGAGGGTGTCGATGAACTGCTTGAGCTGGCTGGCCACGTTGCCGTAGCGGGTGGGCGTGCCGAACAGCACCGCGTCCGCCCAGACGACGTCGTCGGCGGTCGCCTTCGGCTCGTTCTTCGTGGCGTCGAAGTGCTGGCTCCAGGCGGCGTTGGAGGCGATGGCCTCCGCCGGGGCGAGCTCCGGAACCTGACGCAGCCGCACTTCGGCGCCCGCCTTCTCGCCGGCCTCGGCGAGGCGCTTGGCCATGGCGTGGAGGGTACCGGTGGACGAGTAGTAGATGACGGAGAGCTTGGTCATCGGAGGCATCCTTCCCAAAGTAGTTGCCGCTGATAAATTTGCGGCCGCAACAATCTCGACTGTAGCAGCCACCTCGCGGCACCCCAACGTCCTGACCATGCCCACCTGCGTGACGGAGCACACCAAGGCACGGGCGCGGGCCGCGGCCGTCCAGCCGATGAGGCGAAATGGTTCGGCCCCCTACGATGAGGCGATGGACCCCGCTGGGGCGCCACCGGCGGCGCGGTACCAACTGCTCGGACCGGTCGAGGTGCGGTCGGCCTACGGGGAACGGCTGGCCCTCGGCACGCCGATGCAGGTGCGCCTCCTGGCCGTGCTGATGTCACAGCCGGGCACCGGGTGGTCCATCGACCAACTCGTCGACGAGCTGTGGCAGGGGCGCCCACCGAAGACGGCAGCCGGCAACGTGAAGACCTATGTCTGGGCGTTGCGTCGGGCGCTGCGCTCCCCCGGCTTCCCCGACCCCGCCATCCTCGCCGGGCCAACCGGCTACCGCCTCGCCCTGGACGGGCTGACGGTGGACAGCGTGGCCTTCGACGACCTGGCCCAACGCGGGTATTCCGCGCTGCGGCACTGTCACTGGCCAGCCGCCCAGGAATCGTTCGAGGCCGCGTTGGCGCTCTGGCGTGGGGAGCCGTTCGCGGGCCTCCCGGGCTGGGGGGTGTTGCTCTCCGTCCGAGCGCGGCTCCAGGAGCAGCGGTCGAGCCTGGCGGAAGAGGTGGCGGACCTCCAGCTGCGCGCCGGACGGCATCACGAGCTGATCGAACCGCTGCGGAGCCAGGTCGACGCCGATCCGCTGCGCGAGCGCCCCTGGGGGCAACTGATGGTGGCCCTGGCGCGGACCGGCCGGCGTGCCGACGCGCTGGCGACGTACCGGCAGCTCCGCCACATCCTCGCCGAGGAGGTGGGAGTCGAGCCCGGCCCCGATGTCCAACACCTGCACACCCGCATCCTGCGGGCGGAGCGTGAGCTGTTGACATCCCATCCGCGGCCACCGGAAAGAGTCGCGCCGCGAATCGTCCCCCGGCAGCTGCCAGCCCCACCGACGTTGTTCACCGGCCGGGCCGCGGAGCTGGCCCGGCTCACCACGCTGCTGATCGGTGGCTCCCGCTCGGCCAGCACCGTCGTCATCACCGGTACGGGCGGCGTCGGAAAGAGTTGGCTGGCGCTGCGCTGGGCGCACGACAACCTGCGTCATTTCCCCGACGGGCAGCTCCACGTCGACCTGGGTGGATTCGGCACCGCGACGCAGGAGGCGTCACCCTCGGCCGTCGTCGTACGCTCGCTCCTGCCCGCCCTGGGTGTGAAACCCCTGGAAATCCCCGCGGAGCCGGCGGCCCAGTTCGCCCTGTACCGCAGCCTGACCGCGGACCGACGGCTGCTCGTCCTGCTCGACAACGCCCGCGACGCGGAACAGGTGCGGCCGCTACTGCCGGGGTCGACAGGCTGCGGTGTGCTCGTGACGAGTCGCCACACCCTGCCCGGCCTGGTCGCCACCGATGGCGCCCATCCCCTCGCCCTGGACCTGCCCAGCGACGGCGAAGCGCGCCAACTGCTCGTCCGCCGACTGGGTGCGCAGCGGGCCGCCGCCCAGCCGGCAGCGGTGGACGAGCTGATCAGACGTACCGCGCGGTTGCCCCTGGCCCTGTCCATCGTGGCCGCGCGAGCCGCCGCCCGGCCCACGTTTCCGCTCCAGGCCATCGCCGACGATCTCGCGGCGAGCCGGGGCGGGCTCGCCGCCCTGGCCACCGACGATGCCGCCACCGACGTGCGTACCGTGCTCTCCTGGTCATACCGACTGCTCAGCGCGGACGCGGCCCGACTGTTCCGGCAGATCAGCCTGCACCCCGCCGCCGACGTCAGCGCGGCGGCAGCAGCCAGCCTCGCCGGAGCGCCACCGCCCATGATCCGGCCGGCGCTCGACGAGTTGACCCGGGCGAACCTGCTGGCCGAGCAGTCCCCCAACCGCTTCCGCTGTCACGATCTGCTCCGCGCCTACGGCGAGGAGCTGACGCGCGCGCTCGACCGCCCGGCCGACCGTAGCGCCGTCCGCAGGCGCCTGCTTGACCACTACCTGCGTGTCGCCCGTGACGCGGCGAGGCTGGTCGACGCTGGTTGGCAGCCGCTCGATCCGCTGCCCCTGCCGGCCGATGCGTCACCGTCGGCGTTCTCCGACCACCGGGCCGCGCTGGCCTGGTTCACCATCGAACAGCGGGTGCTGCTGGCCGCCGTCGACGACGCGGCCACGCGCAGCTTCGACGCCCACGCCGGGCACCTCGCCCAGGCCCTCACTCCCCTGCTCAGCCGGCTCTCACAGTGGCACGACCTGGCCGCCGTACAGGCCATCGCGGTAACGGTCGCGCAGCGCCGCGGTGATCCACGGGCCGAGGCGCTGGCCCACCGGGACCTCGCGCTGGCCCACATCCAGCACCGCCGGTTCGATGCGGCCCACCATCACCTCCGGCGCGCGATGGCACGGTACGACCAGGCCGGCGACCGCCCGGGGCAGGCCAGCGCACACCTGCACCTCGCCTGGCTCTCCGACATCGAGGGCGACGCCGGAGCGGCACTGCCGCATGCCAGGGAGGCACTGGCGTTGGCCAGCAGCACCGACGACCGGCTCGGCGAGGCGGCAGCGCTCAACGCTCTCGGCTGGAGCCACGCGCGGCTGGACGAGCACGCCCGCGCCATCACCTACTGCGAGCAGGCGCTGGCGCTCTACGAGGAGGCCGAGGACCGGCTCGGCGCGGCCCACACCTGGGACAGTCTCGGATTCGCCTATCAGGGCCTCGGGAAGCATCCGACCGCTGCGGACTGCTACCGGCGCGCGCTGGCGCTCTATTCCGACGTCCAGGACCCTTGCGGACGGGCGGACACACTCGTCCGCCTCGGCGACACCCATCAGGCGGTGGGCGACCACGACACCTCGGTCGACCTGTGGCGGCAGGCATTGGCGATCCTCGACCGGGTCGGTCATCCGCAGGCCACGGTGCTGTCCGAACGGCTTGAGGCGTACCGGTGAATGCCCTGCGCCGAGCGGCTGCGGACCGGCATGGATCCGACGTGGACCGGGCGTCGGCAGGCTGGACGAATGTTGACCACGAAGAGAACCACCTTCCGGCATCCCCGCGGGGTCGCCCGTCGACGCCGGCGGCTCCTCGGTAGCCTCTCGGCCGTCGTCGCGGTCCTCGTCGCCCTCTCGCTCAACGCCCCACCGTCGCTCGCGGGCACCACGCCGACGGCCGGCGGCACCGGGCCCGTCGCCGCGGACACGACCGGCGGTTGGAACGGTCGGATCGACTGGCGGGCGTGCCCGGAACAACCCGACGATCCGGGTACGCGGTGCGGCACCCTGCGCCTGCCGGTCGACTGGGCCCGTCCGGGCGGGGAGACCTTCCCGCTGGCCCTGGCCCGGCGACCCGCCACCGATCCGGCCGCCCGCATCGGTGTCCTGGTCTTCAACCCCGGCGGTCCCGGCCTGTCCGGGGTGGACGTGGCGTTGACGGCCGCCAGCCAGCTCGGGCCGGACGTGTTGCGCCGCTTCGACATCGTCGGCTTCGACCCCCGGGGCACGGTCCGTAGCGCACCGGTGCGCTGCTCATCGGAGCTGCTGGGCCAGCACCCCTCCCTGGCACCCGTCAACGCTGCGGAGTTCGAGCGACTCCGTACCTACAACCGCCAGTTGCGCGACGACTGCCGCGCTCACAGTGGCCCACTGTTCGACCACCTCGACAGTGTGAGCGTCGCGCGTGACACGGACGCCATCCGGGCCGCACTCGGTGAGCGACAGCTGAGCTTCTATCAGTGGTCCTACGGCACACTGATCGGACAGTCCTACGCCGAGCTGTTCCCCGACCGCGTCCGCGCACTGGTCATGGACAGCGTGATGGACCACAGCCAGGGGGTCCGGGAGTACTTCCGCAGCGGGGCGGCCAGTAACGAGACGCTGTTCCACGAGTTCGTGACCTGGTGCGAGCGGAACTCCGGTTGCGCGCTGCACGGACGTGACGTGCCGGCGCTCTACGACCAACTGATGCGCCGTGCCGATGCCGGCACGCTTGTCGACGCGGCCACCGGCACCCCGCTGACCTGGTTCGAGCTTGGGTTCGCGACCTTCGTCAACTTCTTCGACGCGACCTGGGCCGATCTCGCTAACATGCTGCTCGCGCTGGAACGGGGCGAGCCCGCCTCACTCGCGTCCCCGATGGTGCCGGTCGACGGCGACAAGGACCTGACCGAGTACGCGTTACCGGCGTTCTGCCAGGACTGGTCGCTGCCGATCGACGGGTTCGCCGACTGGAACCGGTATCTCGAACTGTCCCGCGCCGCCGCACCGCACCTGCGGGCCTCCCCGTTGGCCGTCCGCTTCGGCGCGATCTGCCTGGGCTGGACGGCGACCAACCCACAACATCAGCTGCGGGTACGCACGAGCGCGCCGCTGCTGGTGCTCAACGGACGGTACGACCCGGCCACCCCGTACGACGGGGCGCAACGGGTGGTGCGCCAGCTCGGCAGCCGGGGCCACCTCGTCACCTACGAGGGGTCGGGCCACGCCAGCTACCCACGGACCGAGTGCACCCGTCGTCAGGTGGAGCGGTACCTCATCACCAGAACCACACCGCCGACCGGAGCGAGCTGCCCGGCCGCCCCGGTCTGACGGGTCGACATCGTCACGGTGACGCCCCAGCTCACGGTAAGTAGTGCGACCCATCCGACGGCCTGTCGGTCAGGTCCCCTACCCCGGTGGCTGGGGCGTCCCCACCGCAACCGTCTCAGGTCAGGAGCCGTCGGACGGCTCGGCGGGCTGCTGCCCCGGCCAGAACGGCCACTCCTCGAATGAGCGGCACCGTCCGTCGTCGGCGAACCGCATGACCCACAGGTCGCGGTACTCCTGGTCGACCGGGTCGCCGTAGCGGACCTCCTGGCGCGACACGGCGGTGTCACCCTCGACCGCGACGATCTCCGTGGTCAGCTGGAACACCTCGTCGGGACCCTTGCGCTGCTTCTCCCACATCCGAGCGATGGCCGGCAGGCCGACGACGGGCGTCCAGTACGGCCCCTGCTGATAGCTCGCGTCCTCGGTGAAGAGCGTGACCAGCGCGTCAGTGCCCGGGGTCCGCCAGAGCCGCTCGTAGGTGGCAAGCCAATCCTCGACGTGCTTCCTGTCCATGGCCCTCACCTTGCCATCCGAGCGGCGGTCAGCTGGGAAAACCCGCAGGCCGCGGGTAGCTTGACAGTGCCATCTTGGGTGGGAAGTTGACCAGCAGGTGCACGTGGTTGTTCTCGCGGGAACTCGACCAGTTCGGCTTCGAAGTCGGCGCACACTGCTCTCCTTCAGGCGGGTGACGTGCCGGTCGGCGAGCACTTCGTGCCGGTACTTCGTCACGAGAACCAAGTGAGCATGCAGGGCGGAGACACGGTGTCTGCTCGTGCTGACGTCTCGTGAATCAGCCATGAGCCAATGGCAGACTGTGGTGGTGCAGCTTCGGTTCAACTACCGCGTCTACCCGACGTCTGGCCAGCAGCAAGCGTTGGCGCGGGCGTTCGGGTGCGCGCGGGTGGTGTTCAACGATGGGCTGCGCACACGTCAGCAGGCGCAGGCGGCTGGCCTGCCGTATGTGACGGACGCCGAGCTGTCCCGACAGGTCACGGCGGCCAAACTCACCCCGCAGCGCGCGTGGCTGGGCGAGGTGTCGTCGGTGGTGTTGCAGCAGGCCCTCGCGGACCTGAACACCGCCTACCGCAACTTCTTCACCTCAGTCTCAGGCAAGCGTAAGGGCCGCACGGTGGGTGCGCCCCGGTTCCGGTCCCGCAAGGACAACCGGCAGGCCATCCGGTTCACGGCCAACGCCCGGTTCAAGGTTTTGGACAACGGACGGCTCAGGCTGCCAAAGATCGGCGACGTGCAGGTGCGCTGGTCGCGGACACTGCCCGCCATGCCGACGTCGGTGACGGTGATCCGGGACGCGGCGGGTCGGTACTTCGCGTCGTTCGTCGTGCAGAGCACGCACGAGCCGCTGCCGTCGGCCGCGTCCGAGGTGGGTATCGACCTGGGCCTGACGCACTTCGCGGTCATGTCCGATGGCACGAAGGTGACCGCGCCGAAGTTCCTGCGTCGCGCGGCACGCAAACTGAAGCGGTTGCAGCAGGACCTGTCGCGCAAACAACGTGGCAGTCGCAACCGCAAGAAGGCTGTGGTGAAGCTCGCCCGCGCCCATGCGCGGGTGGCCGACACTCGGCGGGACTGGCAGCACAAGCTGTCCACGGCGATCATCCGCGACAACCAAGCGGTGTACGTCGAGGACCTGTGCGTGACCGGTCTCGCCCGCACGCGGCTGGCGAAGTCGGTACACGACGCCGGGTGGGCGCAGTTCACCGCCATGCTGGAGTACAAGGCTGCCCGCTACGGGCGCACCTTCGCCCGGGTGGACCGGTTCTTCCCGTCCACCCGGATGTGCTCGGACTGCGGCCGGATCACCGACAAGATGATGCTCAATGTTCGTACGTGGGTCTGCCCGTGTGGCAGTCACCACGACCGGGACGTCAACGCCGCCAGGAACATCAGGGCCGCCGGACGGGCGGACCTCAACGACCGTGGAGCGCAGATAAGACCGGCATCCGTGCCGGCACCGCGCAGCGAAGCGGTAACCCACCGGGAGCTCGTCCCTTCGGGGACGTAGCAGACCGGAAGCTTCGCCCTCCAGGGCCAAGAGGACGTCAATGGTACCGCGTCTGGGAAAAACCAACACCTCCCGTCACGCACCCACCCACCCACCCACCCACCACCCTTACCTTCACGATCTTCGCCGGGGATCACCTGTGGTCGGGGGTCGACTCCGTGTCGGTGACGCCGGCGGCGGTAAACCTGACGACGGGCTAGAGCTGGGCCAGGCAGTTCACCGCCCAGGTGACGACCAACGAGGGTGTGAGCCCGGCGGTGACGTGGTCGGTCCGGGGTGCGACCTCCACCGGCACCACCATCTCCGCAGAGGCCTGCTCTCGGCGCCGCGGAGACCGCGTCGTCGCTCACCGTCGTGGCGACGTCGGCGGTCGATCCGACAAAGTCACGCTCGGCCCAGGTCACCCTGACGCCTCCGGGTCCGGCACGGGTCGCGGTGAAGGCGAAGGCCACGCCGGCTCGGTCGTCCGCGGTGGCACGTTCACGCTGACCGTCGACGTACGGGCACAGTCTCCGCACCGGAAGGCTCCGAAGGTGATTGGCGAGGTCGCCGTCACCTTCGGCGGTACCACCCAGGTGGTTCCGCTCCGTGGTGGCGCGGCCGTCGTCGAGCTGCCGACCGACGGGCTGCCCGCAGGTGTGCACCCGGTGCACGTCGCCTACTCCGGTGACCGGGTCCACGCCCCCACCGCGGCGGTCCACCAGCAGCTGCGGGTTCGGTAGCCAGCAGGGGTGGGCCGGCGACCTCTCGTCGTCGGCCCACCGCCAGCGGTCCGTCCGGACCGTCAGCTCACGCCCCGAACCGCCTCGATGATCGTCTCGGCGACCTCGCTCGGCCGGGCCACCGCCATCGCGTGCGAACCGCCGACGACCTCGCGCTGGCCCCGGGGGTTGGCCCGCTCGGCCATGAAGCGGTGCACGTCGGCGGGAATGTTCTTGTCAGCGTCCCCGAACACGAACCAACTGGGCAGCGATCGCCAGGCGGGATCGCCGGTGAGCTTGCCGCCCAGGCCCTCTTCGGTGATCGGCCGCTGGGTCCGCGCCATCAGCGCTGCCACGTCGTCCGACGAGTCCGCGCAGAACTGCGCGTGGTACTGCTCCTGGCCGATCGCCACCTCGTTGCCGCCGGTCGACACCGGGTACTGCACCAGCGTGTCGGCGAGCGTGCTGCCGGGGAACTTCGCGGACAACGTCATCGCCGACTCACCGGTGTCCGGCGCGAAGGCGTTGACGTACACGAGGGCCCGCACCGAGGTGTCGCCGGCCGCGGCCTGCGTGATCACCATGCCACCGTACGAGTGGCCGACGAGGACGACAGGACCGCCGATCCAGCGGACGACATCCCGCACGTACGCGGCGTCGCCCGCCACGCTCCTCAGCGGGTTCGCGACGGCCACCGAGTCGTACCCGGCGCCCAGCCGCTCGAGCACACCGTTCCAGCTCGCCGACTCGGCGAACGCGCCGTGCACGAGCACGATGGTGGGCTGTGGATCAGGCATGATAGGTGCCCCCTCACTCCGTGAAGCTGTTCACCGCCGGTCGCACTGGTACGCCTGGATACCCGTCACGCGAGTGTGAAACGTCCGGTCCCGATGGGCAGGAGGCTGCGATGGCTACGACGACGCTGGCCGAGGTGACGGCCGAACTGGCCCAGCTGGAGGACCAGAAGACACGCGAGGTGAACGTCAGACACGGCGACGATCATGGCGTGAACCTCGGCGCGCTTCGGGCATTGGCGAAGCGACTGAAGACGCAGCACGATCTCGCGCGCCAGCTCTGGGCGACGGGCGGAGCCTCGGCGCGACTGTTGGCAATCCTGATCTGCCGTCCCAGGGCGTTCGAGCGGGACGAGCTGGACGTCATGTTGCGCGAGGCGCGCGCCCCGAAGGTGCACGACTGGCTCCTGAACTACGTGGTGAAGAAGAGCCCGCACTCCGAAGAGCTGCGGCTGGCCTGGTTCGCCGACCCGGATCCCGTGGTCGCGAGTGCCGGCTGGGCGCTGACCACCGAACGCGTGACGAAGAAGCCCGAGAGTCTCGACCTCCCGGGACTGCTCGATGTGATCGAGACCGAGATGAAGGACGCGCCGGATCGCCTGCAGTGGGCGATGAACCACTGCCTGGCGCAGATCGGTATCGAGCACGCCGAGCACCGCGGCCGGGCGATCGACATCGGCGAACGCCTTGAGGTGCTCAAGGACTACCCCACCTCCCCCGGCTGTACGTCTCCGTTCGCTCCCACCTGGATCAGCGAGATGGTGCGCCGAGCGCGATAGGCAGCGAATTGTCTGTCGATCCCGCATCGGCGGGGTCGACGTCGTCTCCCGTGCGCCCCTATAGTGAGTTCCATTATGAGACTTACTGCATTCTGGCGGTGGTGGGTCGCCGGCACGACCAGCCAACTCGGCTCGGCGGTCGGCACACTGGCCCTACCGCTGACCGCGTTGACAGTGCTCCACGCGTCGGCCTTCGAGATGGGTCTGATCACGGCGGCGAGCTATCTGGCGTACCTTCTGATCAGCCTGCCGGCGGGCGTGATCGTGCAGCGCCTGCCGCTGCGCGGCATGCAGGTCGCCCTGGATCTGGTCCGGGCCCTCGCCATCGCGTCGGCCCCGCTGGCCTGGTGGTTCGACATGCTGACGGTGGCCCAGTTGATCGCGGTCGCCCTGGTGGTGAGCTTCGCCAACGTGCTGTTCGACGTGGCGAACCAGACCTTCCTGCCGGAGATCGTGCCGGCCGCGCAGTTGCAGGCCCGCAACAGCCTCACCTCCGGCACGCACGCCGCCAACGCGCTGGGCGGGCCATCCCTGGGCGGTCTCGCGGTGCAGTTGCTGGGCGCGGTGCCGACGCTGTTCGTGGACGCCGTCAGCTACCTGCTCTCCGCCACGTTGCTGCGCACCCTGCCGGCCCGGCGGGTGCAGCGACCGGCCGAGCGGCCGCCGATGATCACGATGATCCGCGAGGGCTGGCACTTCGTGCTCCGGCATCCGATCATCGGACCGGCCATGTGGGACGCCACCGCGACGAACTTCGTCAACGGCGCCATGCTCGCCCTGTTCCCGTTCTACCTGATGCGTGAGCTGCACGCATCGCCGCTCATGGTCGGGCTGTTGATCGCCGCCGACGGCCTCGGCGCGCTCATCGGCGCGGCGTTGACGACCCGCTTCACCGATCGGTTCGGCACCGCACGCGGCCTGATCATCGCGGCCTTCGTCGGTGTGGCCGGCGCGCTCATCATCCCGCTGGGCACCGGCACCACCGCGTTCCTGGCCTTCGCCCTCGGAAACGTCATCTTCGCGAGTTCCACTGTGGTGCTCAGCGTGACCACCCGCACCTACCGGATGCTCGCCAGCCCACCGGAACTGCTGTCCCGGGTGATCGCCACGGTCAAGTTCGTCTCCTGGGGTGCCATCCCGGTCGGCGGCCTGCTCGCCGGCATCCTGGCCGGGCCACTCGGTGCCCGTACCACCCTGTTGATCTTCGGGGCGCTCACCGTGCTGTCCCCGATCATCTACCTGTCGACGCCGATCCGCCGACTGCGTGACCTGCCGCTTGACCCCACGCCGACACCGACCGAAGTTCGGGTGTAAATCGACCAGGTGCACTACAGGTCCGTCCACATTGCTTGGTGCAGATATCGACGGAAGGTGTAGCCGGCCATCTGCCGGGGCAAGAACCCGCGCATGGAGGGAACGGCAGGGTGCGAGGGGCGACTGCTCGGCCAGCGGCACCGGACCGGTGAGCCGGACCGGGCAGGGCTGGCGACACCGCTGCCGACAGCCTCCGTCTGATGCGGCTGAGGCACAGCCTCCCCCCGGTGGCGCTCGGCGCGGTGGCGCTCGGCGCGGTGGCGCTCGGCGCGGTGGCGCTCGGCGCGGTGGCGCTCGGCGCGGCTCTTGGTGCCGACCCCGCCCACGCCGACACCCCATCGCCGTCGCGGCTCCCGCTGGTGGAGGTCGCCACCTCGCCGGAGGCCATCAAGGTTTCGGTGGCCGACGTGGTCGAGGTGCAGCTGACCGTCCCCCTGCCCCTGCCGACCGCTGTCGTCTCTCTGCCCGTGCCTCTACCGTCGGCGGACCCGCTACCCCTGCCGTCGACGGACCCGCTACCGCTGCCGTCGGCCGTTGCGGTGCCGACGCCGTCGGCCAAGCCCTCCACCGCCCGGCCAAGTCGGCCGGCCGGTACCCCGTCGTCGTTGCCGCAGACCCCACCGGCACCATCCGCCTCGGCTTCCCCGGGAGCACGGGTGGCCTCGCCGCCATCGCCGGCACCGTCGACGCGCGTACCGGCGACGGTGTCCCGGGGGGGCGCTGGCGGCACGTCCGATGGCCGGGCGTCGGAGCAGGCACGGGCGACGATGACCGCCGTCACCGGACAGCGGCCCAACCCGCCCGCCCGTCCCGCGCCGGGGCCACCGGCGTTCGTGCTGGCGCTCGCGTCGACACCGACCGGTGTCGGCACCGGCGGCGCTGATTCACCCACGTCGACAGCCGCAGCATCGCCGCCCACCTCGCCGCTGCGCCCGGGGCTCACCGTCACCGCCGTCGACAGGCGCGCTACCAGCCGTCCCGTCGAACGGGGTCCTCCCCCGCCCCGACAACTCCTGATCACCCACTCGCGTCCACGACGTTGATCAGGAGAGGTTCATGGAAATCGCCGTAATCTGGATTCCCGCCCACATCGAGCCGTCGGAGCCCGCCGTCGCGAGGTGTCTCAGCCACCTTCGCCGACACTCCTACCGATTCGCAGGAATCATGCGGGCCTCGTGGGAGACCGTCGAGCAGACGATGATCGACGGAGAGGTGGATGTCGTCGTCATCGCCGACTTCGCCCACCTCCCCCCGGATCGGTCCCCCCGGATCGAGCTGGCCAACTCCCCCGACGGCGACGCGGACGAGGACCGAACGGTTCCAGACACGCAGCTCGACTGACACCACGAAGCGCCCCGTCCGATATGGACGGGGCGCTTCGGTCACGCGCCGGCAACCGGCCGGCTGCGTCCGCAACGGCTGGATCGCCATGTCGATGTGCTGTTGGGCGATATACCTCAGAGGCATATATATGACTCCTAGGTATATCGCTCAATATGGCATCCGCTCCGGCCGAGGTGACCAACGGTCACCGCCGACCGCCGGCTGCGCCCACCGCAACCCCCTGGGTCAGGCAGCGACGGCCGCCCGGACGTCGTCGTCGGCGGCGCGCAGCCGGGCCGCGGCCTCCTCGGCGGTGCAGTTCGCCAACAGCAGCACGATGGCGGTCTTGGCGTGCCCGTGCGCCGCCGCGAGCGCCCGCGCCGCCGTGTCGAGGTCGGTGTCGGCGGCCTCGGCGACAATCCGCCGTGCCCGGTCGACGAGCTTCTCGTTTGTGGCGTTCATGTCCACCATCAGGTTGCCGTAGACCTTGCCGAGCCGGGCCATCGTGGCTGTCGAGAGCATGTTGCAGACCAGCTTCTCGGCGGTGCCGGCCTTGAGCCGGGTGGAGCCGGTGAGCACCTCGGGGCCGGTGGGCACCTCGATGGCGACGTCGGCGTGCCGGCTGGTCACCGCGTCGGTGTTGCAGGCCACCGAGACGGTCGCCGCGCCCAGCGCGCGGGCGTGATCCAACCCACCCACCACGTACGGGGTACGGCCGCTGGCGGCGAGACCGACCACCGTGTCGCGGGCGGTCAGGCCCACTGCGTCGAGGTCGGCGACGGCGCGGGTCGGGTCGTCCTCCGCGCCCTCGACGGCGACGCCGAAGGCTCGTGCCCCGCCGGCGAGCAGACCGATGACCCGCTCGGGCGTCGTACCGAAGGTGGGTGGGATCTCGACGGCGTCGAGCATGCCGATCCGGCCGCTGGTGCCCGCGCCGAGGTAGATCAGCCGTCCGCCCTGACGGAGCGACGCCACGATGACGTCGACGGCGGCGGCGATGTCCGGCACGGCCCGTCGGACGGCGTCGGCGACCGTCTGGTCCTCGTCGTTCATCGCGAGAAGCAACTCGGTGGGAGACATCCGGTCGAGGTCGCCGGTCTTGTCGTTGCGGGTCTCGGTGCCGAGGGTGCTGAGGTCCACGGGGTGCTCGTTCCTCTCGCTGGTGTGCAGTCGCCGGCCAGCGGGGAGAGGCCAGGCCGAGGGCGCAGCTGCGAACAGTCCCCGTATCAGCAGGCTGAAACCACAGCGTAACCAGCCCGCACGGGCGGTGGCAAAAAGTTTCGCGTTACTCTCGGCTAACGTCACTTATTGACAACCGCTGGTAGGGAGCGAGCCGTGCGTCAACTCGACCTCGTTGTGATCGTGCTGTACCTCGTGGTGATCGCCTACGTCGGACTACGCCTGTCCGGTAAACAGAAGTCCGCCAAGGACTACTTCGTGGGCGAGGGTCGACTGCCCTGGTGGACCGTCTCGTTCTCCGTGGTCGCCACCGAGACCAGCGTCCTGACCGTGATCAGTGTTCCCGGCGGCGCCTACAGCGGTCAGGGCTTCGGCAACGTCGAGCTGGCCATGGGCTACGTCATCGGTCGGGTCGTCGTGGCCGCAGTGCTCATCCCGCTGTACAAGCGGGGTGGGTTCGTCAGCGCCTACCAGTACCTCGGTGAGCGGTTTGGCCTGAAACTTCAGGGGCTGGCGTCGGTGACGTTCGTCTTCACCCGCCTGCTCGCCGAGGGTGTGCGGCTGTTCGCCTCGGCCATCCCCATCAAGCTTCTTCTCGACGAGTTCGGGCTGAATGTCGGCTACCAGGCCATCATCATCGTGCTGACGCTCATCACTGTGGTCTACACCTACCTCGGTGGCATCAAGGCGGTCATCTGGACCGACGCCATCCAGATGGGGCTGTACCTGGGCGGGGCGATCCTGGCCATCGCGGTGCTCAGTCACGCCGTCGGCTTCGACGGCTACTCGCAGGCGCTGGACGCCGGCAAGTTCCAGCTCTTCGACACCAACTTCGCCCTCTCGCACGTGCTCACCAGCCCGTTCGCCCTGCCGACCGCGATCATCGGTGGCGCGATCTTCGCGATGGCCAGCCACGGATCGGACCAGCTGATCGTCCAGCGCATCCTGTCCACCCGCACGCTGCGCGAGGGGCAGAAGGCGATGATCTCCTCGGGCATCTTCGTGGTGATCCAGTTCGCCGCGTTCTCCCTGGTCGGGGCGCTGCTGTGGTCGTACAACAAGGGTCAGACCTTCAAGGAACTCGGCCTGGCCAGCAGCGACAACCTCTACCCGAGCTTCATCCTGCACGCCCTGCCGGTGGGCATCTCGGGTCTGCTGGTGGCCGGCATCCTCGGCGCCGCGATGGGCTCGTTGTCCTCGGCGCTGAACTCGATGTCGAACTCCACAGTCGCCGACTTCATCCACAGCTTCTTCCGCAAGGTCCCGTCCGACGACGCGATGCTGCGGCTCGCCCGGGTGATGACCCTGGTCTGGGCGGTCCTGATGGCGGTCTTCGCCTGCGCGTTCAGCTCCAGCACCGGAAACGTCTACCTGACCGGTTTGACCATCGCCGGCTACACCTACGGGGCGTTGCTCGGTGCCTTCCTGCTCGGCCGTCTCGTCAAGCGGGCCAACCAGGTCGACGCGGTGATCGCCTTCCTGGTCACCGTGGCGGTGATGACCTACATCGTCCGCTACGTCAAGATCGATGTGACGACGGCCGGGACGACCACCGCCACCGCCATCGCCGCGCAGTGGCTGGTCCCGATCGGCGTCCTGATCACCCTGGTCGTCGGCGCGGTGTCCAGCCGGTTCCACCCGGCCCCGGAGACTCCGTATGACCATGGACGTACCGACGAGGTCGACGACGACGCGGCGGCGGCGCCCGCCGGCCGCGCGTGAAGGAGGACGTGATGCGCGTGATCGGCCTGATGTCCGGAACCTCCTACGACGGCATCGAAGCCGCCGCAGCCGAGTTCGAGCTGAGCGGCGACACGGTGCGGATACGACCGCTGGGCCGGCTCAGCCACCAGTACTCCGACGAGTTGCGCACGCAGATCGCCGCGGCCCTGCCGCCCGCGGCGACCACCACCGAGGCGATCTGCGTGCTGGACACCGGCATCGGCCAGGCCTTCGCCGAGGCCGGCGTGCGGGCCCTCGCCCAGCTGTGCGACGGCGAGGCCGACCTGGTGGTCTCGCACGGGCAGACCATGCACCACTGGGTCGAGGCCGGCACGGTTCGGGGCACTCTCCAGCTGGGTCAGCCGGCCTGGATCGCGGAGGCCACCGGCCTCCCGGTCGTGGCCGACCTGCGCGGCCGCGACGTGGCCGCCGGCGGCCAGGGCGCTCCCCTGGTCGCCCTCTTCGACGCGCTGCTGCTGGGTGGCCTGCCCGGCGTCCCGGCCGCGCTGAACCTGGGCGGCATCGCCAACATCACCGTCGTCGCTCCCGACGCGGACCCGCTCGCCTTCGACACCGGTCCGGCGAACGCGCTCCTCGACGCCGCCGCGCGCCACTTCAGCGGGGGCACCGAGGAGTACGACCGGGACGGGCGCGGGGCGGCCGCCGGGCAGGTGAACCCGGAGCTGCTGCGGCGGCTGCTCGACGAGCCGTACTACCGGCTGCCCGGCCCGAAGAGCACCGGGAAGGAGCTGTTCCATCTGCCCTACCTGCTCGCCGCCCTCGCCGACGCGCCCACACCGGACCCGCAGGACGTGTTGGCCACGCTCACCCGGCTGACGGCGGTCACTGTGGCCGGCGCCTGCCGCGATCACGGCGTCACCCGGCTCGTCGTCTCCGGCGGCGGCGCACACAACCCGACGCTGATGCGCATGATCGCCGATGAGCTGCCCGGCGTCGAGCTGTCCTCCAGCGACGACCTGGGCATCGTGTCGGACGCCAAGGAGGCGCTGGCCTTCGCGCTGCTCGGCTACCTGACCGTGCACGGGCTGCCGGGCACCCTGCCCTCGGGCACCGGCGCGCGACACGCCTCCGTGCTCGGCAGCATCACCCCCGGCCGGCAGCCGCTGCGGCTGCCGGCTCCGGCCAGCACCGCTCCCCGCCGACTGCTGATCGCCGGCCGTCCCGCCGTGCCGCCGGTGGCCGGCTGAACCCGCTCCCGGGAGGATCCGCCGATGAGACCCGTCGTACCCGTACCGCCGCCGACCGCGGCCGGCGCCCGCGCCCGCGCCGTCGCCGAACTGCTGCGCGCGCGCCTCGATGATCCGAGCCGGGCCAGCGCCGAGCTGCCCCGAAGGCTGGCGGCGGCACACGACGCCTCGCCGTACCTGTTCGAGCCGCAGGCAGTGGTTCGCGCCGCCTCGGCCGCCGAGGTGGGGGCGTTGATGGCCGGTGCCCGCGAGGCCGGTGTGCCGCTGACCCTGCGCGGCGGCGGCACCAGCCTCGCCGGGCAGGCCGGCGGCGCGGGCGTGCTGGTCGACGTCCGCACCGACTGGCGGCACGCCGAGGTCCTCGACGACGGACGCCGCATCCGGCTCCAGCCGGGCCTGACCATCCGGCAGGCCAACGCCCGGCTGGCCCGCTACCGACGCCGGCTCGGCCCGGACCCGGCCAGCGAGGCCGCCTGCACTGTGGGCGGCATGGTGGCAAACAATTCCAGCGGGATGACCTGCGGCACCACCGACAACGCGTACCGGACCATGGAGTCGCTGCGCTTCGTGCTCCCGTCCGGCACCGTCGTCGACTCGGGCGCCCGCGACGCCGACGACCGGCTGCGGGCCGACGAGCCCGAGCTGCACGCCGGGCTGCTGCGCCTGCGCGACCGGGTGCGATCGACGCCGGGTTCGCGCGCCACCATCGAGCGGCTGTTCGCTATGAAGAACACCATGGGGTACGGGCTGAACTCGCTGCTCGACCACAGCACCCCGGTCGAGATGCTCGCCCACCTGATGATCGGCAGCGAGGGCACGCTCGGCTTCGTGGCCGAGGCGGTCTTCCGTACCGTCGAGATCCACGACCACGCCGCCACCGGCCTGCTGATCCTGCCCGGTCTCACCGACGCCACCGACGCGCTGCCGGCCCTGCTCGCCGCCGGCGCCCGTACCGCCGAACTGCTCGACGCGGCCGCGCTGCGGGTCAGTCAGCGCGACCCGGGTGCGAGCCCGGCCCTGCGCGGGCTGACGGTCACCGGCCACGCCGCGCTGCTGGTGGAGTTCGCCGAGGACAGCGCGGAGCAGTTGGCCGCGACGCTGGCCGACGCCCGGCCCGTACTCGACCGGCTGCGGGCCGTCACCGGCACCGAGCTGACCCGCGACCCGCGCGAACGGGCCAACCTCTGGCACCTGCGCAAGGGCCTCTACACCGCTGTCGCCGGGGCCCGCCCGCCCGGCACCACGGCCCTGCTGGAGGACGTCGCGGTGCCGATGCCGCGCCTGACCGGCACCTGCGACGGGCTGATCCGTCTGTTCGACAGGCACGGCTACCCGGACGCGGTGATCTTCGGACACGCCCGGGACGGCAACCTGCACTTCATGCTGACCCAGTCCTTCGACACAGCGGCCGAGATCGACCGCTACGCCCGGTTCACCGACGACATGGTCGACCTGGTGCTCGCCGAGGGCGGGACACTCAAGGCGGAGCACGGCACCGGCCGGGCCATGGCGCCCTTCGTCCGCCGGCAGTACGGCGACGAGCTGTACGACGTGATGCGCGAACTCAAGCGGTTGTGCGACCCGAGCGGCCTGCTCAACCCCGGTGTGCTGCTCAACGACGACCCGACAGTGCACCTGCGGCAGCTCAAGGCCGTCCCGACGGTCGACCCTGAGCTGGACGCCTGCGTCGAGTGTGGCTACTGCGAGCCGGTCTGCCCCACCGCCGACGTCACCACCACGCCCCGGCAGCGCATCGTCCTGCAACGGCAGATCGCCCTCGCCACCGCCGCCGGCGACGAGGAGCGCCGGCGGGAGCTGACCGCCGACTACGAGTACGCCGCGGTGGACAGTTGCGCCGCGGACAGCCTCTGCGTCACCGCCTGCCCGGTCGGCATCGACACCGGGGCGGCGATGAAACGGCTACGCGCCGAGCGGCACACCCCTCGCGCCCAGCGCACCGCCCGCACTGCCGCCCGGCACTGGCAGGCCGCCGTGACGGGCGTCCGGGCGGGACTGACCGCCGCGCACGCCGTGCCGACGCCGGTGACCCGCGCCGCCACCAAGGCGATCCGTGGGCTCGGCGCCACCGAACTCGTGCCGCTGTGGAGCGACGACATGCCGCGCGCCGGCGCACCCCGCCCCACCCCGCGCAGCGCGTCGGACGCCCGGGCGGTGTTCTTCGCGGCCTGCGTCGGCAGCCTCTTCGCACCCGAGGACGGCTCGTCCGGCGGTTCCGCAGCGGCGTTCCTGCGCCTCTGCGAACTGGCGGGGGTGCCGCTCGTCGTACCGACCGGCACGGCGGGCCTGTGCTGCGGAACCCCGTGGCAGTCCAAGGGTTACCCCGCCGGCCACCGTGAGATGGCCGAGCGGACGCTGGCCGCGCTCTGGGTGGCCAGCGACGAGGGTCGCCTGCCCGTCGTGTGCGACGCGTCATCGTGCACGCACGGACTGACGCAGCTGACCGCCGCGCTGGCCGAGGAGGACCGGGCACGGTACGGCGCGCTGCGCTTCGTCGACAGCGTGACCTTCACCGCCGAGCACCTCCTGCCGGTGCTGCCGCAGCCCCGGCGACTGGGCTCGCTGGCCCTGCACCCCACCTGCTCCACAGTGCACCTGGGCGGCGTCGACGACCTGCGCGCGGTGGCCGGGGCGGTCGCCCACACCGTCACCGTGCCGGACAGTTGGGGGTGCTGCGCCTTCGCCGGTGACCGGGGGCTGCTGCACCCCGAGGTCACGGCCGGCGCCACCGCGGCGCAGGCCGCCGAGATCAATCAGCGCGACCACGACGCGTACGCCTCCTGCAACCGCACCTGCGAGATGGGCATGAGCCGGGCCACCGGCCAGCCGTACCGGCACGTGCTCGAGGTGCTCGTCGAGGCGGTCGAGCCGCCGGCGTAGCCGGTGCCGTACCCATGAGCGCGCCGCCCGCCGCAGAGCTGCGGCGGGCGGCGCGGTTGGTGCGGTTGGTGCGGTACCTCAGGAGAGCGCGATGTCGCGGTAGTAGTAGCGCAGGATCGCCTGGTAGTTCTTGCCCTCGTTGGCGAGATCACGCGAGCCGTACTGCGACATCCAGTCCCCGTCCACCCAACCACTGCATGCGGTCGTCGTCGCGCAGTAGTGCGCCCGCAGGATGTTGCCGCTGCGGGTCATCCGGGCCGACCACGTACGGTCCACCGCCGCGGACGTAGACGAGACCGCCGACGACGGCCGGTAGACCTGGTCGCCGGTGTCGTCACGAACGTCGTAGCACTGTCCGCCGGACGTTTTCCGGGTCGAGTGCAGGGCCCAGTACCAGCCGTAGCTCTTGACGGCCATCGCACCGGCGTCCAGCGAGGCGGCCGGCCAGCTCGTGATCCACTCGTTGGGGAGGACGTTCTTGACGTACGTCTTGAAGTCGACCCGGTCGACGCGCCCGAGACCGACCCGGTAGACGAGGATGGTGCTGGGCAATTTGCTGTTGGTGCCGTCGGTGCTACAGCCCGTCGGCCCGCTCAGCAACTCGTGCGAGGCGTTGTTGTTCTTGAGCGTGGCGTTGAGGTTGCCCTTCGTCCCGGCCGCGAAGTCCTGGGTCGCACCGGCGAAGTTGCTGTTGAAGTAGACCCGCACTGTCTTGTCGGTGCGGTTCCACACCGACGCGGCGTTGTTCTTCACGCACAGGCCCTTGCCGCTGCCCGCACTCTTGAAGTCGTAGCAGGTCGGCTGGGTCGTACCGTAGTCGTCCAGTGAGTCGGTGAAGTCGGAGACCGAGCCGGCCTGGTTGCTGTTGTAGTAGTAACAGAACTCGCCGCTGTCGCAGGTTCCGTCCCGTGCCGCCGCCGCTGCCGGCGACGCGACACTCAGGATGGAGGTGGACATGGCGAGGACGGCGCCGACGACGGCGAGGCCCTTGCGGATATTCATGGCGTCCTACTTCTCGTTGTAGCCCTGGGAGTTCCAGAACGAAGTCGGGTCGGCGTTGTCCAGGGTGGGGTCGCCGACGCTGACGGCGGCGTGGGTCTGCCGGCCGGCCCGGACCTCGACGTGGGTGTGCGCGCCCGAGCTGGAGGACACCCCGTGCCACGACTCATCGGCGATGATCTCGCCCTTGCTGATGGCGTCGCCCACGCTCACCCCGGACTTCGGCGCGGTGTGCAGGTAGATCACCGACTTGTTGAGCGAAGAGTTGTAGACGGAGATCGTGGACAGGCCGCCGCTGCCGGTGTTGCCCCGCGCGACGTAGATGACCGTTCCGGAGACCAGGGCGCGCACGTCCGAGCCGACGCTGCGGGCGATGTCGATGCCCTCGTGCCGGCCGGGCGTGGTGGTGTAACCGTCGAAGGCGCAGGTGACAGTGCCACCGCTGGCCTGGTACAGGGCGTACGACAGGTTCGTGCGGGTCGACGGCGAGAACTGGTGCGAGGCGTTGTTGTTCTTCAGCGTGGCGTTGAGGTTGCCCTTGGCACCGGCCGCGAAGTCCTGGTAAGAACCGGCGTAGCCGCTGTTGTAGTAGACGCGTACGGTCTTGGTGCTGCGGTTCCAGACCGAGGCGGCCTCGTTCTTGATGCACAGGCCCTTGCCAGCGCCAGCGCCCTTGAAGTCGTAGCACGAGGGCTGCTCGGTGCCGTAGTCGTCGAGCGAACCGGTGAAGTCCGAGATCGACCCGGCGTTGTCGCTGTTGTAGTAGTAGCAGAATTCGCCGCTGTCGCAGACCCCGTCTCGGGCCGCCGCCGACGCGGGTGATGCGACGCTGAGGATAGAGGTGGTCGCGGCCAGCGCGACGCCGACGGCGGCGAGGCTCTTACGGATGTTCATGGTGTCCTTTCAGAAACGGTGAGGGGGTGCGGGTCACTGCCCGCGCTGGTACTGCTCCCAGGTCTTGATCGGGACCCGGGGGCCGTCGTCCGGTCCCTGGTTGGCCAGGCCGTTCATGCCGAGGTAGTAGTCGCCGACCTGGTGCTGCGCCTGGCTGGACAGGTCCGTGTCGTTGATCGCCGTGGCGTGGATGTGCCACGGCCAGTCGCCCTGATTCGGGTTACGGACCCAGGCCGCGAAGCCGACCTGGCGCAGGGCCCGGGCGACGGCGGTGCGCTTGGCAGCGGTCATGCCGGTGACGGCGATGTCCACCACACCCCCGCCGTCGTGCGTACCGGCCGAGGTGGGGTCGCCGCCCGGGTTGTACGAGCCCTGGTCGAGCACCAGGGTGTAGCCGAGCAGACGCTGCGTCTCGGCCAACATGGCCTGCGTACGGGCGTTGACGACGTACCCGTCACGTGAAACCTTCCCGCCCGGGCCGATCGGGTTGCCGACCGTGTAGCGGTTCTGCCCGAGCCTCGTCAGCGACGTCGTGCCGGGCAGCCCGTTCGCGGCAAGCCCGGTGTAGCCGAGCGAGCGTTGGTACGCCGCGTACGCCGAGACCGTCTGGGTGCCGAAGTAGCCGTCGACCCACTGCGCGTTGAGCAGGTTCTGGGCCTGGAGCGCCTGCTCGACGGCGAGTACGGAGTTCTTCGCGCCCAGTGTCAGGGTGTTGTCCGCCCGGCGGGGGTCGATCTGGGCGGCCAGGACGGTGGCTTCCATGTCCACGACCGGCCGCGCGGCCGTGGTGACGGTTCGCTGCGCTGTGGCGCCGGATGTCGCGGCCCACGCGTGGGCCGGAACCCCGACGGCCACGCAGAGCGCGGCGAGCCCGACGGATAACCAGGGACGGCGCACTGTCGATCCTCCTCGCAGTTGGTGAGTCGTTCGGAACGGACATCACCTTGCGAGAAACGGCCTGCTGTTCGGTACCCCTACTGTCCTGTCAGATCCGTCAGGCCGTCCCCGACCTCGATGGATGTGCTGTTGTCAGCTTTGGTGGCACCCGGGACTGACATTGAGCGATCGCCGCTCTTACACCGGCCAGGGCGACCGGGGGGCGCACTCAGGCGGTGACGGTGACCATGAAGTACACCGGCCGGCGGGTGGGAAAGAACTCCTGCCCGTTCTCGTCGACCATCTTCCAGCTCACCCAGCACTTCCCGGGACGGCTCGGCGCGGTGACCTCGACACTGATCATCACCTGCTCGTCGGGCGGTGTGTCACCGATCGCCACCCGGTCCGGCACCCGGCAGCCGTCGGCATCGGCGGTGGGGTTGGTGCGGGCGAGGAAGCGGTTGTGCCAGGCGACCTTCCCCACGTTCTTGAGGGCCCACACCTTGACGAACTGGGAGTTCACCCGCACCCGGGTGCCGTCGGGGATGGTGACGTCGGAGATGAACTTGCTGGAGTCGCCGGGGATCAGCGAATCCGAGAACGCTGAGGCCGACGGCGACACCGACGGTGCGGACGACGCCGCCACCGCGCCGGAGTCGTCCCGTGACGACCGGCCGCGGACGACGACGCCCAGGACGGCGACCATCGCCACCACCAGGAGCACCGCGGCTGCGGCGAGCCATGGCAGCCGGGGCCGCCGTGCGCCCGCGACGTCCTCGTCGGTCGGCGGATAGTCAGTGCTCCGCAGCGCGTTCCGCTCCTCAGGCGACGGCAGGGGGACGACGGACACGACGGGCCCGTGGGTCTCCGGGGCGTCGGTCCCGGTGTCGGGTTCCATTCCACCCGTGGTGATCGGGATGTCGGCGCCGGTCGGGGAATCGGTACTGACCGGCGCGGCATCGCCATCCGCGATGCCGTGGACCGTCCCGGGGCGCTGCGCGTCCTCCCAGCGACGCCGCCACTGGACCTCGTCCGCCTCGCAGGCTCTGACGAACTCCCGCACGGTCTCCCAGGAAGGGAACCTGGTCCCGGCAGCGGCCTCGTGCAGGGTGGTGTGCGAGATCCGACCCGACCGCCCAGCCATCTTGCGGAACGACGGGTCACCGGCGGCGGTCCGCAGGGCGCGTAGCTGTTCGGCGAACCTCTCGGCGGCCTGTCTGTCCTGAGTCGACTGAGCGGCGGCACGCTGGTCCTTCATCACTCCCCCATGTCAGACGACGTTGTCAGGCGTTGTCAGAGCGTGTCAGAGGGTACCGAACGGGCTCGGTCGCCATCAATGTGGTGCATCGACGACACCGGGCCCCACAATTCCGGTGCATTGAAGGAGGTCACCGATGAAGAAGCTTTCCCGCCGTGGCGTACGCATCCTCGCGGCCGCCGGTCTGGCTGTGCCCGCGGCGCTGACGTTCGCCGGACCCGCGCACGCCGAGACCAACCCGCGCTGCGTCGACTCGGTGCAGATCGGCGCCACGGCGTACGTCACTGTCGGCGGTCAGACCGCGGCATCGGTCAAGCAGTACAAGGGCTGCGGCAAGAACTACGCCTACACGTACGTGTGGCAGCAGTACCGGGCAAGCCACGGTTCGTACCAGGTCTGCACCTCCATCGTGACCGGAAGCACGCTGCGCGACCTGCAGTGTTCCAGTGGTCCGGAGGTCTGGTCCCTGGGCGCCAACACGCTGTCGGTGTGCACCCGGGCCCTCGGCGGCATCTCGGACGTGGCGCAGAAGGAGACCGAGGTGCGCTGCTGACCCGACAGGGTCGACGTTTTCCCAGGCGGGGCGCTGGCACGGCCAGCGCCCCGCTTCGTTCCGATCCTCGCGTCAGGGGCAGGGTGTCCGCGCGCAAACGTCGACGACCTTGCCGGTTAGCAGGAAGACCGCTTTCTGTTTCTGGGCTCCGGCCTGGGCGCGGGGGAACTCGTGCGGATCGTCGCCGTACTCCGGTCCGGCGGGGGCGAGGTTCGTCGGCGGCGGCGCGTAGGCCGCGCCGCTGTTCCAGATCACGATCGCCGAGCCGGTGTACGGGTAGCGGCGGATCGGCGTGATGCCCCAGTACGGCCGCACGTCCAGTGACCAGCCGTCGGCGAGCGCGGGGGTGTGCAGGCGCGCGCCGATGGTGCGCGCCTGCACCTCCGCCGCGGCCGGCGAGACCTGTTGGTCGCCGAAGGCAACGTGCATCAGCACCTGGTGCGCCGGGGTGCGCGGTAGTGGCCGGCCGGTCATGTGCTGGGCGTACCCGTTGGCCTCGGAGCGGTCCCACAACATCTGCAGCAGCGCGAGGACCAGTTGTTGGTCGACCTTGTCCGGGTACCAGCCGTCGAGCACGGTCTGGAACGGTGCGAAGTCCACGCTGCGTTGCAGCAGTGTGGAGTAGTTCATCGCCGGTACGCCGAGCACCGACCGGGTCCAGTCCTGGGCGATGGCGGTGAGGGCACCTCCGTTGATGCCGCCCTGGCTGTTGCCGTCGTAGTGCAGCCCGCCGACGCGATTGATCAGCGGCCGGGCGGTGGCGTCCCGGAACGCCGGGTGGGCGGCGAACCCAGCCGGGTGGATCATCGCGCGACCCAGGAAGAGGAAGTTCAGGAAGCTCTGCTGCAGCCGGTCCGCCACCGCGGGGAAGACACTGAGGTCGGTGAAGGCGTTGGCCACAAAGGGAACGTCAGCGGCGGCCATGCCGATCCAGCTGGTCGCGCAGAAGGTGAAGTTGTGGGTGTTCGACATCGTCCTGACGTTGCCGGCGTTGATCTCGGTCGGTCGACCGAGCAGTCCGTGGCCGTAGAGCGAGAGGTGGGCGGGGCGCGCGGCCGAGGCGCTGCGCGGGATGTTGCAGACGAAGTCCGCCGCCACCGTCGCGCCCGACGGCGTGGGCAGAGCGTTCGGCGTGGGCGGCGTCCCGGCGCCGCCGGCCGGCCCGTAGTGCAGGCGGGAGCCGGGCCCTCCGTCGCCGGTCAGATAGGACGGTACGCCGATGGTGCCGGCGACCTGCCGGGCGATCAACGGATCCTGCTCCGGTGAATAGTCCGTCACCTGGGTGACGGTGACCGGCGGCGCGGCCCGGCCCAGGTCGGCGAACGCGTCGTCCCGGACCGCCAACATCCGCCCGGTCAGCCCGTGCCGGCTGGCCACTGTGAAGTCCCAGGCCAGGTAGAGGCTGTGCCGCTTGACGCCGGTCCGGCTCAGCTCGGCGACGATCCGCCTCAGTTGCGGCCCCCGAGCGTCCCGCTGCCTGCGGCCAGCGCCGGTCACGTACGCCGTGAACGCCTTCGGCGCCGGAATCAACGCCCCGTTGCCGTCCCGCAGACCGCGCAACCCGACGACGTAGCGGGTGCCCTCGGTCAGCGCCACCGCCGGTCGGATGATCAGCAGCTGCCGGTCGGGCTGGCCGGCGGCGTGCGCGTCCAACTCGGCCCAGTACGGCGTGCGCTCACCGGTCCGGGTGTTGAGCAGGACGATCGGCGCGTTCGGCGCCAGCGAGCGGCCGATGTCGGTGACCGGCGCGATCCCGCTCGCCGCGGCGTCGAGGCCCGGTACGCGCACCAGGATCGGTGAGCCCGGGCTGAACCCGTCCTGCCGGTTCCACTCCGTCGGGTCGATCGGGGTTCCCTGCACGTTGGCGGGCATCGCGGCGGCGGCGAACCGCACCCGCTTGCCGGTGGGGCTGCTCCGGTCCGGCACGGTGAAGTGGTCGTTCGGGAACGGCAGCAGGCAGGCGGCCGGGTCGATCGGGTCGCAGGACGGGTGCCCGGTCGGTGCGGGAGTCGTTGGCGGTGCGGCGGGCGCCGCCGTGCCGAGCAGGACGGCGCCTGCTGTCACCAGCACGGACACGGCCAGACGGAGCCCTCTGGAGGTGGTCACACGCATCTCCTTCGACGCTGGACGGCGGATCGATGGGTGGTGTTCTTCCTACGCTTGTGAAAGAAGCTCAGCAAGCATCGATGTCCCCGCCCACACCCGCTCCTGGGCGGGGCCGCAGCAGCACGCCACCCGCGATGCCCGCGACAACCGGGAAGGCGGCCACCATCAGCAGTTGAGCACTCGCTGGCAGATCGGTGGTGAGGCCTAGGAGGCCGACGCCGATCGCCGAGGCGGCCACCTTCAGTCCGGCGCCGATGGTGAAGACCTGTGTACGGATCGCCTCGGCGGCCAGGTGACTCCGGGCCAGGAACAGCGCCGCCGCGAACGGTCCGGTGAAGAGCCCCGACAGCGCGAACAGTGCGGCGGCCGGGGGCAGGGAGTGCACCGCGGCGGCGAACGCGAGGGGTACACCGACCGCGACCATGGCCCAGACCGCCACGCGGGGCGCGTGGGACGCCGGCATCGGACGCCATGCCCAGAGCAGTGATCCCACGAACGCGCCGCCGGCGGTCACGCCGAGGAGCAACCCAGCTCGGCTGGGTTCGTGCGCAGCCGCAGCGAGGGTGGTGGCGACGACAGCCATACCGCCGAGGCCCAGTTGGCCGAAGCTGGTGGCAAGTGTGATCGTTCGCAGGGCCGGGTTCCGCACGATCGCGCGGGCACCCTGGAACAGGTCGACCGCTCGGGTCTGCTCCGCTGCCGCACCGGAGGCGGGCAGGCGCAGGAACGCGACGCCGAGCGCGCCGAGCCCGCCGGCGACCGCGAGCGCGAGGGTGGAGGTGCCCGGGCTGGCGGAGGCCGCCACCAGCCCCACCGTCGCCGGCCCGACCATGCCGGCAACGTTGTAGGACAACGAGTCCAGCGCGAAGGCACGAGCCTCGTGCCCGGGGCCGGCCAGTGCGGCCAGTTGGCTGGTCAGCCCGCCGGTCACCGCGGGCCCGCAGCATCCCGCTATCGCGAGGACGAGATAGGTCTGCCACAGCGGCGCATGACCGAGCAGGGCGACCGGGGCCGCGAGGGCGCCGGCGAAGACGGCGATTGCGGCGGCGAGCACGGCTGCTGGCCGTCGCGACCGGTCGACCAGCCCGCCGACCAGGGGCGCGGCCACGACGTGTGGGAGGAGCAGGGTCGCGACCAACGTCCCGCCGACGGCGGCGCTACCCGTCCGGTCCAGGGCGAAGATCACCAGCGCGACGCGTGCGCCTTCGTCAGCGGTACGGGCCAGCAGCGCCGCGACCAGGTAGTGGGTCAGCCGAGCGCCGTCGCGGCGGGTACCGGGGTCCAGTTCCGTCACCTGTTCGACCGGTGATGACATCGCTTCACTCTTGCACCGCGTCGCGTCACCGGTCAATATGGTGACGTGAGGTTCGAGTTCATCGCCGATCGGCCCGTACTGGACTTCCTTCCCACCGTCGCCGAGCGCGGCCACGCGGACGTCGAGCAGCTGACCGCGCCAACAGACTTCGCGGAATGGGCAGTCCAGGCCGGCATCGTCGAGCGAGCGCCTGATGTGGACGAAGCCGGCCTGCGGCACGTCAAGGCACTCCGAGAGGCGATGTTCCGCCTGGTCCAAGCTCTGATCGACGGCACCGAGGCGGCCACGACAGACCGTGAGCTGGTGAATGGGGCCGCCGCCGGGCCGCTACCTACACTGCGCCTTGACGTCGACGGGGTGCACCGCAACGGCGACCTGAACTCCGTCCTGACGGCCCTCGCCCGCGACTGCTTGGAGTTGCATGCCAGCGACGACCGTCTTGCCCTCCGCTGGTGCGCCGACGAACACTGCACCCGAGCGTTCGTCGACCGGTCGCGGGGCGCACGGCGGCGCTGGTGCGGCATGCGCGGCTGTGGAGACCGTGCCAAGGCCGCCGCGTACCGCCAGCGACGGCGGACAACGATCCTGTGAGAGCAACAGACTGCCGGTCCGTGGCCGGCAGCCTGATAGTGCTCTGGCTGCTGACCACCGACCGCAGCAACGACGACTCACGGAAAGGTCAGTCGGTGATCACCGGCCAGGCGTAGGCGAGCAGGGCGCAGGCGGCACCCAGAAGCGCGAGCGAGACACCCCTCGTGGGCAGCGGCAGAGCAGCGAGCACGATCAGGATGACGGCGACAACGTAGAGAAATGCCTGGACCGACATGGTGCTCTCCTCGATCAGGGGTAGCGGGCGGCTGACGTCATCCGCGGGATGCCCCCGGGGGTGATCTCGGAAACCTCCTGCGGATCACGGTTCGGCCCACAGTGGTACGTGTGGCTCGCCCCGTGCAGTCCCTACGTCTGAAGAAGAAGCGCTTCGGCACCCACCGGTCGAAAACCCGCCGCCTGGAAGGCGCGCACGCTGCGCGCATTGCCGGCGGCCTGCTGGGCCCAGACCGGCTGGCCGTCGGGCACCAGGTGCCGGGCGGCCGTCGCCAGCGCCCGCCCCAGCCCTCGGTGGCGACGCTCGTCGTCGACCTCGATCGCCGCCTCCCAACGCCCGGCCACCCCGCGTCCGAGCACGACCACTCCACCCTCGGCGCCCCAGACGCGGATGTCGTCACGACGCCGACGCGACCTGACCTCGCGAGGATGATCGGCGTCCGTCAGCTCAGCCAGGTGCAATGGAGGTGGCCCGTCAAGGCAACTCGCCACGGTCAGCAGGTCGATCGTGTCCATGGAGCGCCGGGTGCGGTCGAGCAGCGCACCCAGGAAACGCGGATTCATCGTGGCCGCCAGGGGATCGCAGTCGAGGGTGGCCAGCGTACGTCGTACCCACTGGAGGTCTTCGTCGGTGAACACCACCGAGTGTCCGGTGAAGGCGATGACTCCGGCGTCGCGGCGGCTCGGCTGTGGCACCACTGTGGTCCCGCCGTCTGGTGGCGGATAGCGCCCGTGCGCCGCCGCGTCCAGGATGTCGGCCAACGTGCGGTCCATGGTCGCCTCTCCCCCGGTCCCCGACGCGCGGCTGCCGACGGCGGACGCGGCAATGCGCTCCGCCCCTTGCCACCGCGCGGGCCAGACAGTGTCCAGACATCCTCCCGCGTGAGGTGAGCAGCTGTGGGCCCGCCGTGTCGTGAAGGAGGTCACTGACGAGCAAGGGTGTGACCCGACTTCCGGGCCACACCCTTGACACATTCACTGATCTGGACGGGCACCGCTGACGGTCCCCGGCCGCGACCCGGAAGGGTCAGCAGCCGATCCGGCTGGACCCGACCGCGATGTCGTCGTACCAGAGGGTGTCGGCTCCGCCGCCGTAGCTCTCCCAGCCCAGCTTCAGATCGGTGAGCTGCGGTCGCCAGGTGCGGTTGTACCACTGGCCGTCGATGTCGTGCGTCGGTGCGCCGTCCGCTGTCAGCCCGGGGATGGCGGCGCCGTCCACCCAGGTACGCAGCTGACCGGCCGCGCCGTCCACCATGAACTCAACGCAGGTCCACCGGTTGGTGGGTAACGGCAGGCTCTGCGCCACCCCGGCCGGGCTCTGCTCGGGCAGGGTCGCGTCGTCGGAGGCCCGGTTCCACTGCAACGCGCCGTTCTGGCCACCCAACCGCAGGTCCTTGTTGCCGTCGGCGGCGTCGGCCATCGCCATCATCGTGGTGTGTTCGGTGGGCTGGGCGGTGGTGTGCCGGACCCAGACCCGGCCGTATCGGACGTTGCCCACGCTGGCGAGGTTCTTCGTGGACCTGATGAAAACGTGGTTGCAGTACCCGGCCGCGCCGTTGATCCGGACCGACCGGCTGCCGCTGTGCGTGGTCGCCGTGTCGATGGTGGCGGTACCGGCGCCGGAACAGTCCGGGCTCACCACGGCCCAGTCACCGGAGGGCGTCGAACCGGTCTGGCCCTCGAAGCCGTCGCAGAGCACCGCGCCGGCACACCCGGTCGGCGGCTCGGTGGTGGGCGGCGGGGTGGTCGGCGGAGGCGTGGTGGGCGGCGGGGTGGTCGGCGGTGGCGTCGTCGGCGGCGGAGTGGTCGGCGGCGGGGTGGCGCCGTTGCACGGCACGCCGTTCAGGCCGAACCCGGTCGGCGCACCACCGCTGGAGCCGTACGTGCCCTGCAACCCGAACTCGGTGGAGCCGCCGGCCGGGATGCTGCCGTTGTACGACGCGTTGCGGGCGGTCACCGTCGATCCGGACTGGCTGACCGTGGCGTTCCAGCCGCTGGTGACCCGCTCGTCCCCGGCGTACGTCCAGGTGACGGTCCAACTGGAGACGGCCGCGTCCCCCGGGGAGACCTTGACGGTGGCGGTGAATCCGCCGGGCCACTGATTGGGCGTGTAGTCGACCCGGCAACCCTGGGCGGCTGCGGCCGGGCCACTGAGCACTGCCGCTCCGGTTGTGGTCGCGGCGGCGGCCAGCGCGGCGACGACCACCAGGGTCGCGGCGGGGCGGGCACGGAAAATCGTCATGAAGGGTCCTTCTGCCATCGAGCTGAGCGGAGACGGCACGGCGGCGCGTCCTGGACGGACGCGGCGCGACAACGTGCCCTGGATGCGGCGCGGCGGTGCGCCACAGCGACCGGTCGCGCGTACGACCGAAATGCCCGGCTCGGGGTGGACCTGTCAGCCGCCGACGGCCCGGTCCCCCGGACCCCGGCGACGCCCACCCTCAATCTATTGATACACGACTATCTAATCAAGCGTCGGCGGCGCTCTCCCGCCGCGTCGATCATGCAGTTTCAGTTGTCGACATAGATTGAATGCCCCTTATGTCGGGACAGCAAGTGCAAGATCGACGAGCAAGGGACAGGAAAAGAATGCCCCGGCCCGTGTCGATCCGCGGGCCGCCCGTTCGACGTGGGGATGCTGGGGCCGGGAGACGGCCCCGTCGGACGAGGAGAACGCGATGTCGAAGTACATGTTGATCATGCGGGGCACCGATGAGACGAACGCGGCCATGATGGCCAACCTCGACGAGATAATGGCCTCCACCCGCCAGTTCATCGAGGACATGATGAAGGCCGACGTTCTCGTCGCGGCCGAAGGGCTGGACGATCCGCGCCAGGGCGTCGTGGTCGACTTCGGTGGAGAGGCACCGGTGGTCACCGACGGTCCGTACGGCGAGACCAGGGAGTTGTTCGGCGGCTACTTCCTGCTCGATGTCGCCACGAAACAGGAGGCGGTCGAGTGGGCCAGGCGGGTCCCGGCGGTCCGCGGGTCCAAGATCGAGGTCCGGCGGGTGGCCGAGGCCGACGAGGTCCCGCAGGGCGGCGAGAGCAACGGCCAGGTCTGATGGGTACGGCCGACGTCGAGGCCGTCTGGCGGATCGAGTCGGCGCGGATCGTGGCCGCGCTGACCCGGTTCACCGGTGATTTCGGGCTGGCCGAGGACGCCGCCCAGGAGGCGGTGGCCGAGGCGCTGGTCTCCTGGCCGCGTGCCTCTCCGGCCAATCCGGCCGGGTGGCTGATGGCCACGGCCCGACGGCGGGCGATCGACGCGATCCGCCGCCGGGTCGCCCTCCAGGAGCGATACGCCCTGTTGGCGGCCGATCCCGCGCTCGATCAGGAGATCGACCCCGACCGGATCGACGACGACGTGCTGGCGCTGATGTTCGTCAGCTGCCACCCGGTGCTCTCCCGCGAGGCGCGGGTGGCGCTGACCCTGCGGGTGGTCGGCGGCCTGTCCACCGAGGAGATCGCCCGCGCGTTCCTGGTGCCGGTGCCGACCGTGCAGGCCCGCATCACCCGGGGCAAGAAGGCGATCGCAGCGGCCGGGGTGCCGTTCGAGCTCCCGCCGGCCGGCGAGCGCCGGGAGCGGCTGGGCGGTGTCCTCAGCGTCCTCTACGTGATCTTCACGGAGGGTTCGACGGCCACGTCGGGCGACCGGCTGCTGCGCCCCGACGTGGCGTACGAGGCGATCCGGCTGGCCCGCACACTTGCCGCGCTACAGCCGGACGAGCCGGAGGTGCACGGCCTGCTCGCCCTGTGCGAACTGACGGCCGCGCGCTTCCCGGCCCGGACCGACCCGGACGGCACCCCGATCCTCCTTGAGGACCAGGACCGCCGGCTGTGGGACTTCCCGGCGATCCGCCGTGGGCTGACCGCGCTGGCCAGGGCATCGCAGCGCGGCCTCGGCCCCTACGGTCTACAGGCCGCGATCGCGGCCACGCACGCGTCGGCACCCTCGGTCGAGGAGACCGACTGGGCCCGGATCGTCCGGCTCTACGAGACGCTCGGCCGGGTCGCGCCCTCGCCGGTGGTCGAACTCAACCGAGCCGTCGCCGTCGCCATGGCCTCGGGTCCGGCGCCAGCCCTGGCCATCGTGGACGAGCTGATCGCCTCCAACCGGCTCCCCGGGTCGCACCTCGTCCCGACCGTACGCGGCGAGCTGCTGACCCGCCTCGGCCGGCTTCCGGAGGCGCGTGCCGAACTGGAACTGGCCGCGCGGCTCTGCGCCAATCAGCGCGAACGCGAGGTGCTGCTCGGCAAGGCGGCCGCGCTGAGCTGACTGCTCCAACACCGCTGGCCGAATCCCGAAGGCCGCTCGTCCGCCCGTGGTCGCAGGCTCAGATCTGCGTTCTCGCCTGCTCGATGTGCCGGGCGATGGCGTGCGCGCCGTGCGTACGTGCGATGGCGTGCGCCTCGTCGAGGATGGCGAGCGCGTCCGCGCCGCGATCCTGGGCGGCGGCAATGTAGGCCAGTCCGATCATGTTGGAGGCCACGCCCGCCAGCGCTCCGACCTCCCGGCGCAGCCGGGTCGACTCCTCCAGCCGCTCGCGTGCCTCGTCCAGCCGGCCGGCGGCGTGCGCCGCGATGCCCAGGTGCCGGAGCGCCTCCGACCGGGTCGGCTTGTCGCCGGTCTGCGCCGCCAGCCGGCAGGACCGCTCCAGGTACGGAACCGCGGTTTCGTCGTCACGTCGGATGAACTGGTGCAGACAACCGATCCAGAACAACGCCTCGGCCTCCCCGCGCGGGTCGCCCAGTGCCCGGTACAGCTCGAGCGCACGCTCGAACAGCGGCAGCTCGGCGGGATCCTCGGTAGGCGACGAGCCCTCGTCGGCGGGCGCGCTCTGAAACCGGGCGTGCAGGATCATCCCCCGCGCCAACGCCGCATCGGCCTCGACGGCGTGCAGACCCTGCTCGGCGTCTCTCAGCCCGCTGGTGTCGCCGCCGAACACCGCCCGTTCATAGATCTCTCGGGCCCGTACGATCCGATCGTCGGTGCTCATCCTCGCCCCCGCTGGCATCGCCGCTACCGTCCTAGGTCCGGCAGCCTAATCGGCAGACCGCCGGGCCGGCCCGCCCGAACACCAGATCAGGAAGCATGCAACCCCCGGGCGGGAGGGCCGCGTCGTACGGCCGTGACAGTCAGCGCAGAGAACAGACCCGTGCTGGTCGCCGGAGAGGACAGACCCCGGTGAGGCGGGCCGACGAGACAGATTTCCACGACTTCGTCGCGGGCCGGATGGATCGCTGGCGGCGCAGCGCGTTCCTGCTCTGCCAGGACTGGCACACCGCCGACGACGTCGTGTCGGTGACCGTGGCAAAGCTCTACCGGAACTGGCGCACGGCGGGTCGGGCGGATAATCGTGACGCGTACGCCCAGCGGGTCCTGACCCGCACCTGGCTCGACGAGCGGCGCCGGCCCTGGAAGCGGCGCGAACAGGCGAGCGCGACGCTGCCGGACGTGCCCGTGGCGGGCCCGGAGACGGTCACCGACCGCGAAGGACTCGCCGCGTTGCTGCGCTCCCTCGGCCCCAAGCAGCGGGCGGTGCTCGTGCTCCGCTACTACCTGGACTGTTCGGTGGAGGAAACCGCGCAGATCCTCGGCATCTCCACCGGCACCGTCAAGAGTCAGTCGGCACGTGGGTTGGCGAACCTGCGCGCCGTCGTCACCGGCCAGTCCTGAGGAAGAGGCAGCAGATGGGTCACCAGTTGTTCGACGAGTTGATCGGGACGCCACCGCCGCCCCGGGTGGACGTGGAGGGCATCGTCCGGCGCGAGCGGCGCGCGAGCCGCGCCCGACTGGTCGGCGGTCCGCTGGCCGCTGTCCTGGCGGTGGCGGTCGGCGTCGGTGTCGCCGTACACGATCAGGAGCCCGGTCGGCCGCTTACCGCGCCCTCCCCCACGGCCCCGGACACCGGGTTCCGTCTGGTTTTCGATACCGACGAGAGCGCCGAGGCCAGCGCGGAGCGCCTTGGCGCGGAGTTCGATGCCGCGCTACGTGCGGTGGCGCCCGGGTCGAGGTGGTTCTGGATTCCCGACCACGTGGGCGAGGCCCGCCAGCCGGACGGGCGGCCGCCGGTGTTCACCCACAACGGCCGCGACGACATGGTCGGCGGCGGATCCGGTGTGTCGTATCGGGGACGGAAGGGCCCGCTGGGGGTGTCCATTTTTCCCGACGTTCTCGATCCGGCGGCGACCGGCCGCCCCGTCGACCCCTCGGCGCCCGAGGGGCCTGCCGGATTCCACTGGCCGTGCGAGCTGCCGGAGGGTGCGGGAGACAACCGCTACCACCGGGTCTGTGTGGCGGGGACGACCCCCGGCGGCCTCCGGATGAAGACCGAGACGCTGACCGGGAAGCGGACCGCGAGCGTGCAGCACATCGTCTCGATCCAACTACCTGGCAACCGGGCGCTCAGCGCGAGCGTCAGCAACATGGTGGGGGTCGACGAGCAGGCCGTCGCCGCACAGCCGGAGCCCCCGCTCTCCGCCGAGCAGCTCAGGGCCGTCGCGGTACGGGTCGCCGAGCGGATCAGGGCCTGACGGTCGGGATAATCAGAGGGGATCAATTTTCTGAGCTGGAGGTCCCCCATGCGCGTCATCCGCATTCTGCCCAACCTTCCGGTGGCTGACGTCGGCGCCGCGAAGGGCTTCTACACCGACTTTCTCGGTCTGAGCACCGAGGCATTCAATCTGGGTTGGGTGGCCCGCTACACCTCACCCGACCCCGACGTGGCCGTGCAGCTCGTCTCCGGCGACGCGACAGCACCCGAGGATTCGGTCATCAGCGTGCAGGTGGATGACGTGGACGGCGCCTACGCCGAGGCACAGCGGCTCGGCTACGAGATCGTGCACCCGCTGACCACCGAGCCGTGGGGTGTGCGCAGGTTCTTCGTCCGCGCCCCGGACGGCAACGTCATCAACGTGGCGGCTCACCGCTCCTGAGGTGATCTCGACAATCCCGAGGGATTGACCCTCACAGACGTCCAATGTTAACTGCACATCAACGATGTGGATCGATGTTCATCCGGTTGCCGTCAACCCGGCGCGGTGGCACCGCTCCGCATCGTCTCGACATCGCCCTCGTTTCGGCGGACGTGGGCACACCGGGGCACTTCCCGGGGTGCGAGGCCTGCATCCGCGACGATCCAGAGGAGATCGTGTCGATGACGTTGACGCCGCCGCTACGAATCGCGCTCGCTGTCCTGCTCGCCGGTGGTGTCGTCGCCGTCGGGCCGGCCAGGCCAGCGACCGCGGCACCCACGGACGCCGCGTTCGGGACCAGCACCGGGACGTTGAACGTCAACCGGGCCGCCTACCTGTCGAAGCACGACATCGTCTACAACCGCCCAAACACGAACCCCCTGCACGGGCTGACCGTCGGCAACGGCCGCACCGGCGCCATGGTGTGGAACAACAACGGTCTGACCGCCCAGGTCTCCGGTGTCGACCTGGCGCAGCAGTCGACCTACGCCGCCGGGTTGGTCAACCTGTACAGCAACCCGCAGCTCGACACCGGCTACACCACGTTCCAGCAACGTCTCTCGCTGTACGACGGGACGCTGACCACGAAGTACGACAGCAATCGCACCGTCACGGTGCTGGGTGCGCCCAACTCCGAGGTGATGGGCATCCACGTCGAGGACACCCGACCCGGGGTCAGCAGCGTCGGGCTCGACCTGAGCCTGTGGGACATGAACACCGTCCAGAACATCGCGGACGTCCCCGACCTCGACACCTGGCGTACCGTCTCGACCTTCGCCGACGCCACCGGCGTCGGGTTGAGCCGTGGGCAGACCGACGCGAACAACTTCGGGTACACCCTGGCGGCCACGGTCGAGGGGGCGACGTACTCGTCCCAGGTGGTCAACGGCACCCGGGTCCGGCTGACGATCACCCCCACATCGAGCTACACCGTGTGGTTCACCGCGGCCAGCCGGATCAACTCACCGGGCCTGAACTCGGTGACCCAGGCGAAGAACCAGTTGGCGGCGGCCAAAGCCACCGGCTACGCCACCACGTTGAACAACTACCGCAACTGGTGGCACGACTTCTGGGCCAGGTCGTTCGTCCAGTACTCCAACGCGGGCGGCGACGCCGACTACCTGGAGAACGTCTACTACCTGGCGACCTACATCATCGCGGCGGGCGGCTACGGCACCTACCCGCTGCACTTCATCAACGGGGTCTTCCGGGCGACCCAGGACACCTCGAAGTGGAGCAACGGGTACTGGTACTGGAACCAACGGGACGTCTACAACTCGTTCCTGGCCAGCAACCACGTCGACCTGATGGCCGGGTTCAACCGGCTCTACAGCCGCAACCTCTCCGCGCTGAAGTCGTACACCACCACCCGGTACGGCAGCGACGGACTCTGGGTGCCCGAGACGATGGGCTGGGACGGCAACGCCCGGGGCACGATCAACAGCGACTACGTCAACGACACCTACTCGACCGGCACCGAGGCCGCCTACAACATGTACCTGCAGTACCGGTACAGCAACGACGAGACGTACCTGCGCAACACCGCATACCCGTACATGCGGGAGGCGGTGAAGTTCTACGAGGACATGCTCGACCACGACAGCGCCACCGGCCGGTGGTACATGGCCAGCTCGAACGCCCACGAGACGTACTGGGACGTCCGTAACGCCATCACCGACCTGGCGGCGGTGCGGCTGCTCTTCCCGCTCACCATCCAGGTGAGCCAGCAACTCGGCCTCGACGCCGGGCTGCGGGCAAACTGGCAGAGCATCGTCAACAACCTGGCCCCCTACCAGGTGCAGAACGGGGCGTACCTGCCGCACGACCCGCCGATCGCGCAGACCCGCAACAACGAGAACGTGGCGCTGGAGTTGGCCTGGCCCTACGACCAGACCGGCATCGGCTACCCCGACCAGCAGACCGCGATCACCACCTGGAACGTGCGACCCCACCCGTACGGCAACGTCTGGTCCAACGACCACGTGCACGCAGCCCGGCTCGGCCTCGGCGATCAGGCCTTCCAGGGCATGCGGACGATGCTGCAGAAGTACCAGAACTACCCGAACGGGATGACCAACAACACCAACGGCGTCTTCGAGTACCTCGGCGTCCACCTGACGGCGATGAACGAGTCGTTGCTCCAGTCGTACAACGACAAGATCCGGGTGTTCCCGGCCGCGCCGACCGATGCCAGCTTCGTCGGGAGGTTCACCCTGCTCGCCAAGGACGGCTTCCTGGTCAGCTCGGAGCGCGAGGCCGGCGAGACCAAGTACGTGGGGCTGCGCAGCCAGTACGGCAAGACGGCCCGGGTGGTGAACCCGTGGGGCGGCCAGGAAGTCCGGGTCCGTCGTACCTCGGACAACGCCGTGCTGACCACCACCTCGGCCGCCGAGATCAGCTTCGCCACCGCGGCGAACACTGTGTACGTGGTGGAGCGCACCGCCAAACCGCTGTCGACGTACGCGACCAGCACGTTGACCGGCACCGCCAACCAGGGCGAGAAGAGCCTGTCCGGCACCGCCTCGACACTGGGTCTCGGCGGCGCGGGCGGTGGCGGGCTGGTCAACGACACGATGCTGACCTACGACGCCAACTGGCACCACACCACCACCCGGGGGTACGGCGACCACAACGACGACACCCACCACAGCACCACTGTCGGCTCGGCGGCCAGCTACACCTTCACCGGCACCGGGGTGGAGTACCTGTCCGAGCGGTTCAGCGACATGGGCAACGTCGACGTCTACCTGGACAACGTGTTCCAGGCCAACGTCAACCTGAACATCGCCGGCGCCCGCCAGGCGCAGCAGGTGGTGTTCCGCAAGACCGGGCTGGCCAACGGCTCCCACACGATCCGCATCGTCAACAAGACCACCTCCGTGGGCATGGTCGACGCGTTGCGGATCCTCACCGGCGGCACACCGGCGACCGGGGCGGTCGCGCTGCGGGCCCAGGCGAACGGCCGGTACGTCAGCGCCACCAGTGCCGGCGCGGGCAACCTCGTCGCGTCCGCCGCCAGCGTCGGCAGCTCGGAGCAGTTCGACCAGGTCGACCTCGGCGGCGGCACCATCGCCCTGCGGGCCCGGGTCAACAACCAGATCGTCTGCGCCGAGAACGCCGGTGCCAACCCGCTGATCGCCAACCGGGCGTCCGCCGGATCGTGGGAGACCTTCGCCCTGGTCCGCAACACCGACGGCTCGGTCAGCCTGCGGGCGACGGTGAACAACAGGTACGTGGTCGCGGAGAACGGCGGGGCCGAGGCGCTTGTCGCGAACCGGGACGCGATCGGTCCCTGGGAGAAGTTCGACCTGATCACCCTCTGACGCCGGAGCCGGTGGGCCGTGCCGGCCCGCCGGCCGGCCCTGCCGCGCCCGACCGTCCACCCCCTCCCACAAGGAGCCCCGCATGAGTAGACGCGCCATCAGCAGGTTCGCCGCAGCCGTCGTCACCGGACTCACCCTCGCCGCCGGTGCGGCGACGGTCACCTCGACCCCGGCCGAGGCCGCACCGTTGGACAAGGTCCTGGTCTTCTCCAAGACCGCCGGCTTCCGGCACTCCTCCATCCCGAACGGCATCGCCGCCATCCAGCAGCTCGGCGCGGCGAACGGTTTCACCGTCACCGCCACCGAGGACGCGGCGACCTTCACCACGGCGAACCTCGCCCAGTACCAGGCGGTGGTCTTTCTCAGCACCACCGGCGACGTGCTCAACGCCGGCCAGCAGGGCGCGTTCGAGGCCTACCTGGCCGCTGGCGGCGGCTTCGTCGGAGTGCACGCCGCCGCCGACACCGAGTACGACTGGCAGTGGTACGGCGGGCTGGTCGGCGGTTACTTCGCCTCGCACCCGGCCACCCAGCAGGCGACAGTGCGGGTCGAGGACCGGGCCAACGCCTCGACCGCGCACCTGCCGTCGACCTGGACCCGCACCGACGAGTGGTACAACTACCGGACCAACCCCCGCTCGGCGGTCAAGGTGCTGGCCAGCCTCGACGAGTCGTCGTACACGGGTGGGTCGATGGGTGGTGACCACCCGATCACCTGGTGCCACAGCTATGGCGGCGGACGCTCCTGGTACACCGGCCTCGGCCACACCGAGCAGAGCTACGCCGACCCGAACTTCACCCGCATGCTGCTGGGCGGCATCCAGGTGGCGGCCGGGGCGGTGGCGGCCGACTGCCGGCCGGAGCCCGGCTACACCCCGCTGTTCGACGGCACCCAGGCCAGCCTCGGGCAGTGGCGGCAGGCGGGGCCGGGCGGGTTCACAGTGGCCGACGGCACCCTCACGTCCAACGGTGGCATGGGGTTGCTCTGGTACCCGGTGCGCACCTTCGCCAACTACTCGCTCAAGGTCGACTGGATGATGCCGGGCGACGACAACGGCGGGGTCTTCATCGGGTTCCCCGATCCGCAGGGCGACCCGTGGGGCCCGGTCGCCGCCGGTCACGAGATCCAGATCGACGCCACCGACGGCGACCCGACGCGCACCACCGGCAGCGTCTACAGCTTCCAGGCACCCAACCAGGCCGCCCGCACGGCGGCGCTGAACCCACCCGGCTCCTGGAACACCTACGAGATCGGCGTGCACGGCCAGCGGGTCGAGATCTGGCTCAACGGCGTCAAGATCAACGATTACGTCAGCAGCCGGGCCATCGCCAACGGCTACATCGGGTTGCAGAACGACGGCGCCGGGATGGACATCAACTACCGCAACGTGCGGATCAGGACCGACGGTCCGAGTGAGCCACCCGCCACCGACCTGGCCCAGGGCCGGCCGGTGACGGCGTCCAGCGTCGAGCCGGGCAGCGCGCACGCGGCGGCCAACGCCGTGGACGGCAACACCACCACCCGCTGGGGCAGCGCCTACGCCGACCCGCAGTGGATCACCGTCGACCTGGGTGCCACGTATGCGATCAACCGGGTGCGGTTGGCCTGGGAGACGGCCCACGCGCGGGCGTACCAGGTCCAGGTGTCGCCGGACAACATCACCTGGTCGCCGGTGCACACGACGACCGCCGGAGACGGCGGCGTCGACGACCTCACGGTCACCGGCAGCGGCCGTTTCCTGCGGGTGTACGGCACCCAACGCGCCACCCAGTGGGGCTACTCGTTGTGGGACCTGAATGTCTACGGCACCGCCGCCGCTGGCACCCTGCTCTCCCGGGGCCGACCGGTCACCACCTCCAGCGTGGAGCCGGGCAGCACGCACGTGGCGGGCAACGCCGTGGACGGCAACACCGCCACCCGCTGGGGCAGCGCGTACGCCGACCCGCAGTGGATCTCGGTGGACCTCGGCGTGTCCCGCACCCTCGACCGGGTCCGGCTGACCTGGGAGGCGGCGTACGCGCGGGCGTACCAGATCCAGGTCTCCCCGGACAACGTCACCTGGTCGACGGTGCACACCACGACAACGGGCGACGGCGGTGTGGACGACATCGCCATCTCGGCCACCGGTCGCTACCTGCGCGTCCAGGGCACCCAGCGGGCCCTGCCCGCGTACGGCTACTCGCTGTGGGAGCTGGAGGTGCACGGCCGCTGACCGCGGGCCGGACCACGCCCTAGCGCAGCTCCACGATCCTGGCGCGGGTGTTGGCTGGTGCTTCGGGGTGCCCGCGCTCGACGTCGGCCCGGACGTCGGCAACGGTCTTACCGGCCAACTCCCGCCGCCAGGCCAGGTCGGCGCCACGCATGGCCTGGGCGAACGCGCAGGACTCTCGATAGTCGACGCCCGCGTGCTCGCCCGGGCCCTTGCGGAGGATCTGGTCGCACTGGAACAGCTCCTCCGGTCCTTCGATCGCGGCCACGATGTCCAGCAGAGAGATCGCCGCCGGGGTCCGGGCCAGTTGGAAGCCGCCGCGCGGCCCCGAGGTCGACGTGAGGATCCCGGCCCGGGCCAGGGCCTGGAGCTGCTTGTTCAGGTACGCCGGCGGCAGCTCGTAGAAGGCGGCGAGGGTGCTGGTCGGCACCGGGGCGTCCAGCCAGCTCAGGTTGAGGCACGTGTGGAGGGCCCATTCGACGCCCTGACTCATCCGCATAATCCTGGACTCTACCTGTCCAGAATTTGTGACGCACGCCATGATCGCTGGCGTCGATTGATTCTGGACATCTAGTGTCTAGGAATCGACAGACGACGAAGGAGTCGACTATGACTTTGGTACGCGCAGCCCAGGCCGAGGTTCTCGACAACGACCCGGCCAGCGTGATCACGCTGCTCCTCGACCCTGAGCACACCGGCGGTGCCCTGACCAGCAACCGCACAGTGCTCAAGCACGGCACCGACGGTGCGCCGCCACACCTGCACACCCACTCCGGTGAGCTGTTCTTCATGCTCGACGGCGCCCTTGACATGCTCGTCGACGACGAGGTGCACACCCTGCACAAGGGAGACGCGCTCTTTGTCCCCCCGAACACCCCGCACGCCTTCGCCCCCGCCGACGGCCAGGACGCCGACTTCCTCGTCGTGATCACCCCCGGCAAGCCCCGGTTCGACTACTACCGACTGCTGGACAAGGTGCACCAGGGCGAAGCCACCTGGCAGGAGGTCGGCGAAACCCAGGACCGCTACGACAACCACTACGTGGACAGCCCGTTGTGGGCCGGGCGACGAGGCTGACCGGCGCGACGTGTTTGCAGAAGTTGCCCCGTCGGCGCGGGTGGTCCGCACCGACGGGGCAACGAATCGTCGCGGGGCGCTACCGCTTGGCGATCCTGATCGTCGCGGTGCGGTAGTTGTTGCGCTTGTCGTTCTTCGTCGGGTCGTAGTTCTTCTCGATGTTGCCGGCGCTGTCGACCGAGAACCAACGGAAGGTCGTCGTCTCGGTCACGTGGAACACCTGCCCCGGCTCACGGAACTCGGTCGCCGCGTAGCGGGGCGACTCGAGCGTCGGCCGGCTGCCGTCGGTCGTGTAGTAGATGGTGGCCGGCTCGCTGGTCTCGAAGTGCACGTCGACAGGCCCGGAGTAGCGCCCCGCGCCGGGGACCAGCTGGGACGTCGGGTTCTTGTTGTCCCTGCCCCAGTCCGCCGCGACCCGGAACATCTCCATGATCCCGTTGGCGTACTCCATCGTCTCGGCGTGGCCACTGACGAGCTCGGGGTTGCCGTCCCACTCCGGCTGGAACGAACCGCCCTGCCAGTCGCCGGTGGCCGGGTTGTAGACGGAGCCCCCGACCTCCCAGCCGAACGCGTAGATCCCGTAGGTGTGGTACAGGTCCTCGCGTACGTTGCCCGCCGAGGAGTAGAGGACGTCGGACGAACCGCCGACGTTCTCCGGCGTGACGACAGTTTCCCGGTGCGCCTTGACCTGCGACAGGATCCGGGCGGCGGACTGCCAGTAGAACGCCTCGTCACCCAGTGGCGGACGCGGCGTGGTGATCCGGCCGTCCGCGATGTAGGCGCCGGGCTGCCAGAAGAGCTGGCCGCCGTTGGAGTGCACCGACATCATGAACTTGATGTTCTTGTACTTCTCGACCAGCCAGATGATGTTCTTCGACTCGGGCTCGGACAGCTCCCCCGGCCCCTGGTAGGTGCCACTGACGCAGTTGGTCGACCCTCCCGCGTAGCCGTCGTGGCCCGACCCGACCCGGTAGTTCCGGTTCAGGTCGACGCCCCAGGAGTTCCGCTGCGCCGGATCGGCGCTCGCGTCCGGGCAGTGGTTCGTCATGTTCTTACGCTGCGAGGCGAAGTTGTAGAAGCTGTAGTTCGCCCCGTCGGGGTTGTTGGACAGGATGAAGAAGACGTCCGTGTTCTCGACGATCTTCTTCGTCTCCCGGTCGGACCGGTAGTTGTGCACCAGACGTTCGGCCGACTCCAGGCTGGTCGTCGCCGGCACCCACTCCCGGGCGTGGTCCTGCGCCTGGATGAGGACACCAGGCTTCGTACCGTCACGGTGCTTGCCGATCCGCAGGACCGGGATCGTCGCGGGGCCGCGCGGCACCTCGCCCTCCGGTGCTCCGACGCGCTTCTGGTCGAGGAAGTCGGTCAGCGCGACCGGGCCGACCGTCGGAGCGACGATGCCGGTGCCCCCGTTGGTGCGGTACGGGTGCGCCCGGTCGATGAGCCCCGCAGAGCGGCTCCGCAGCGCCTCGGCCACCTCGGCGGCCGTGCTCGTCGGCGCACCCGAGGCGTCCGTGGCGAGCAGGACACGAACCGCCTTGCCGGTGACCTCCACCGCGAGCGGAAGGTTCGCGTCGGGCCGGTCCACGAAGTCCACTGTGATGTCGTTGCCGCCCTGGTGGCCCCACGCCGCCGAGGTGACGACGACCGCCGCCTGCCCCGTACCACCGATCTGGGCCTGCGCCTTGCGTTGGTACCCGTTCGTCTGGTTCGGCAGGTAGACGATCTCGGCGATGTCCGGGTACTGACGGGCGATCTCCTTGGCACGGCTGTAGAGCTGCTGCGGGTGCCGGTAGCCGTCCACGAAGTCCGACTTGTAGGACGGGTTCGCCGTCAGCGGCGGCGGGGCGTCCTCGAGCCAGTTGGAGACGGCACCGGTCGCGACGCCACCGGTGGAACTCGTCAGCTTGATCTTGTTGGGGCGTACGTCGAGCTTGAACAGGTTCCGGTGGAACATGTACTGCCCCGAGTCGACGAACCGGCTCATCGTCCGGGCGAAGCCGAACGGCGTGCCCTTGCCCGAGTCGTTCTCCAGTTGCATCTCGACGATGGGGTCCGCCTGCTGCCCCTCGGTGGTCCGCGCCTCGACGTAGAGGAAGCCCTGACCCTTTGTGGTGAACCAGTCGGCGCGGACCACGCGTACCGTCGCGTCGTGGTTCGCCGGCTGGGCCGCCCGCGCGCTGGCCGCGCCGACGCCAATGCCACCGTCGGCCTCGTTGCTCCAGGCGAAGCCCGCGTCGTCGCCGAGCAGCTCGACGCCCATCGCCGTGAGTTCGGTGACCTGCTCGGCGGTCACCACCGCTTCGCCCTCGATGCCGTTCGGCACGCGCCGGAGGCCGTGTTCGAGGTCGAAGCCGGCCGCGGCCACCTTGTCCAGCATGTCGGCACCGGTCAGCCTGATGTGTACGAGGCGTACCGACTCACGATCCTCAGGCTGGGATTGGCCGGTGGCGGCTGACGACCCCGTGGGATCCGCGCCCGCAGGGCCGGTCGTCACGAGGATGCTACCCACCAGGGTGGACAGCGCGAGTAGCGCGATGCGCCGTTGTGATCGCCGCATTCCCCCTCCTTCTGCCTACGACGGGTGATTGCCGGCGGACCGGTCCGGTGAGCGTATGTGCGTTCGCGGCTCCAGCGGCTGACGTCGATCGAATTTGAGCATTCCTTGAGGCGACCGTCGCCGGCCCCGCACCGCCCGCGTCCGTACCCCGGACACCAGGTCCCCCGGCAGAGGGAGCGCTTCCCCATCTGTCGGGGAGGAGAGCTGATACGCAGCCAGCGATCGTAGGTCCATGGCTGTCGTTGAGATACCGAACCGCGCCAGAGCGTGGGCGCTGGCGTGTGCCGTGTTCGTCGTCGCTGCGGTCGCTCAGCGGCTGTACTGGATCGCCGGTGGCCGGTGGGGGTACACCGCCTGCGACCGCACCGATCTGGTCGATCCGGCGGGCGGGTGCGGTGCGGACCAGGTCGTGGTGTTGCCGTTCTGGTCGGGGTGGGGCGCGGTGGGAGTCGGCGTCGCCCTCGCGGTGGTGCTCGGGTGCACGGTCCGGTTTGCCGGCACCTGGGCGACCGCCGGCAGCTGGGCCGCGGCCGCGCTGCTCCTGGTGGTCGCGTTCCCGCTGCACCTGGTCTTCGAGATCCCGGCGGCGCTGGCGGGGCGGCCCTCGGACTGGCGTGACCTCGGGGCCCGGCTCGTACTGGTGGCCGGTGGCGTCCTGTTCGCCGGGCTCGCGAACGCATCCGGGCCCCGGCGCGGACCGGCCGTCGTCGGCTACCGGCCGGTGCCGCTGTGGACGCGCCGCTGGGCGTACGTCGCCGTCGCGCTGCCAGTGGTCGGCTGGGCCGTGCCCCACGCGCTGTGGGTGCTCGGCGTTCCGATCGGCATCTCCGAGCGGGAACTGAACGACATCGAACGGAACCTCTCCACACCGACGGGCGTGGCGATCACGCTCGTCCCGCCGCTCGCCGGCCTGCTCGTTCTCGGGCTGGTACAGCGGTGGGGGCAGCAGTTCCCGCGCTGGGTGCCGGGACTACACGGTCGACAGGTCCCCCGACGGCTGGCCGTGATCCCCGCCGGCGTGGTCGCGCTCACGCTCGTCACCTACGGCGTGCTGAGCATCGCGGTGCTCGTCGGCCGACTGCTCACCGGTGACACGCGCTGGTCCCAGGTGTGGGACGGATGGGCCGTCACCGCCACGCTGCTGGTCTTCCTCGGCTGGGGAGTGTCGTTGGCCGTCACCACCGCCGGCTACGCCCTCACCACCTCGACCCACGCCGCCATGACCGCCTCCCCAGGATCGGAGCGTCCATGAACCCCACTGACTCTGCCCGTGTCTCGACAGCCGCCCCGCCGCCCTGGGCGGTCTGGGCTGCCTACGCCGTCCCGCTCTGCGTCCTGCCGTCCACGGCCTGGCGACTGTCGTTGGTGTTCACCGACGATGCCGTCACCCGGTGGTACATGGTCTTCCTGTCCGCCCTGTCGATGGGGCTGGCCCTGTTGATACTCGGTCTGGTGCACGGGTGGGGACAGCGAGTCCCGTACTGGGTGCCCCGCATCGGCGGCCGTCGGATCCCGGCGCGTCCGGTCGTGCGCGTCGCACTGATCGGCGGCTTGTCGCTCGTCGCCATCTGCGTGTACTTCCTCCTGAACCAGAGGTTCCACCTTGTGCAGAGCACCTGGGTAGGCATCGGCGACGACGAACCGGTGCACCCGACTCCCGGTTGGGAGGTGCTCCGCTACTACGCCCCGATGCTCGCGTGGGGCCCGCTCGTCATCGCCGTGGCCGCCGACTACCGCCGGCGCGCAGCCGTCGTTCGAAGACTGGAGAAGCCATGAGAATCCGCAGGCTACTTGTCGCCATGCTCGCCGGAGCCGTGGCGGCCGTCGGTGCCCCGGTGTCGGCGCGGGCCGACGACCAGGACCCACCGGAGGTGCCCGCCACGCCGGGTGCGTGGATCGCCGGCGTCGGTGGTTTCGTCTACGACGAGCCCGGGACAGTCGGTCATCAGATCCGGTTCGGTGTCCTGGGTTGGGTCGACCGCGACGGAACAGGCCACGGCGTGTTCCGTTTCCGGCATGCGCTGCCCGACGGAAGCGTGGTGGGTGAGGGACACGCCGAGGTGACGTGCGTCAGCGTGGTGGGCGACACCGCACTGGTAACCGCTGTCGTCCCGAAGGGCGGCAGTCCGATGGTCAACCACGTCTTCGTCATCAAGATCATTGAGGGTGGTCCGGGTCGAGCCGACCAGATCGAGACGCTCCAGGCCGGCGGCGATCCGACCAGACCCGCCAAGCGGTACTGCATCGACACCGCCCCGTACAACCTCTCCCGCTACCCGGTCCGACCCGGCGGTTACGCGTTTGGCACGTGACATTTTCGCGCCTGCGGGAGCAGCATGTCCGGTCCTATCCTTGCGTGGTGTCGTACGCCGATCTCACTTATGCGCAGTGGAACGACCTCTCCGATGGTGCTGCCCACCGGCTCGTCGAGGAGATCGCCGACCGGCACGGTCTGACCGTGCCGGTCGGCCTCCGGGACACCGTGTACGCGGGGCGGTCGCACCGGGTGGCGCTGTTCGAGCGGGACGGGATGCGGTTCGCTCTGGTGCCCGGCGGCCAACCGACGCTCGGCCACGACGCGACCCGTTTCCAGCCCACGTCGGACCAACTGGCCAGCTACGCCGACAGCGCTGAGGAGTACGGCCTTCCACAGTTGGCCGAGTACGTCGACGCGATGACCTCGCCGATGCGCACCGTGGAGTTGCCAGCGATGCTGGTCGCTGTCGACGCGTTCGACCCCTGCGAGGTCTCGCTGGCGCCGGACGACCCCCGGGTGCTCAAACTCATCGCGTCGCAGGGAGCTCAGCTCGACGGGGTGAGCACGTTCCGGTCTGCCGGTGGGCTGACCGTCGAGTTCGACCGGACCGGGCAGGTGGCGAAGGCCCGAGCGATTACGGACGTCTCCTACGACGAGGCGATGGCCCAGCTCGCGAGCGTCGGCCTGCGGACGGCGACTGCGGATGAGTGGGAGTGGGCATGCGGCGCGGGGGCGACGACTCTGTTCCGCTGGGGTGACGACTGCCCCGCCGACGGTTACCCGTACGACTACAAAACCGGAATGCACCACGACACCAACCTGTGGGGGTTGGCGATCGGGCAAGATCCGTACAAGCACGAGGTGACCACCGAGCGCACCATCGTGTGCGGCGGCGATGGCGGCGGCACCACCTGCGGAGGCAGCGGCTTTTTCCTGGGGTGGCTCACCCTCGCGACCGCCTACCGGGACAAGGATTTCGGCCAGTGGCTCGCCTCTGACGACGGGTACGCCGAAGAGATCCTGACCCGACCCGTCCTGGAGCTGAGCTGAGCCCACAGCGGCTGGCCACTTCGCAGCGGCAGTTCCGCCCGGCCGGCACCCCAAAAAGCGCAGGACTCGACGGGATTCCTGGTGCACGATCAGCGGCATGGAGCCCGCGTACCCCTGTGTGTGCTGCGGATATCGCACCCTCTCGGACCCACCGGGATCTCATGAGATCTGTCCCGTGTGCGGGTGGGAGGACGACGTCTACCAACTCCGCTGGCCGTATCAGGCGGGCGGCACGAACGAACGCTCACTGGTCGATGCCCAGCGGAGCGTCACGCCGTCCGTGTCCAGCCCCGATGCCGGTACGCAGACCCGCGCCGGCGTAGCCGATTTCGAGCAGGATCCCCTCTGGCGGCGCATCCATGATCGTCGCGACCGGTTCGAGCCACGCGGCGGAAGCCTCGCCCCCTGGCCCGACGATCGGACGATCCTGTACTGGTGGCGGCGCCGCACCTCGAGAGCCTGGTGGGAGGACGTCACACCCAGTGCCCTCACCTACGGCGACGACGCCGACAGTCGGGTCACCGAGTTCGTCGCTGCCGTGCTTGCTGTCGCCGACGCGACGCCGCCTGCCGATCCTGACAACCTCTCCGGCATGGAGGTCGACTTCGACCACTACCTCTGGCGCTGCCGATCGATCCGGCAGGTGACAGTGTCCAGCAGTGCGGACCCTGCCCGTCAACTGACCGCCCACTGCCTCGCCGAACAAGCCGCAACGCCACAGCAGGTCGCAGCGGAGCTTGAAGAAGTGTGGCTGCGGGACCTTCGCTACCAGGACTGGGACGCCCACCTGCTGCAGGTCACGCCGACCTCGGTGGATCTCCACGTGGCGACCAGGAACAGCCAAGGCGGCTACTACATCACCGCTTCGATCTTCACACGATGGTCCGACAACGTCGATGCGTCGACAGACGCAGCACCCGAGTTCAGAACGTGGCGATCGGGTTGACCGGGCTGCCGGACGTGCCGACGAAGCGGACGGGTGCGACTGCCAGGTGAAAGTCCCACTGGCCGAGCTCGGCGGCCGTCGTCGCGCAGGCTTCCAGGTCGCAGTTGTCGAGCATCCACAGACCCATCGCGACGAGGCTCACGGCGTGGACCGGCATCAACACGTCGTCGTACCCGGACGGCTGAACGTCCTGGGGGGTGTCAGCGCCGATCAGCGCCACCCCCCGTTCGTGCAGCCACGGCAGGCAGGACGCGTGCCAGCCGGCCTGCGTGAAACCGCTGGCCGCACCGTTCTCGTGCCGGAAGCGCCCGTAGCCGGTCCGCAGGAGTACCGCATCGCCGGGTCGCACCCGCACATCCTGGCGACGCTCGGCCTCCTCGAGATCGTGGGGAAAAACGCCCTGCCCCGGCTCCAGCCACGGCACACCCCGGGCCGTCGCGACGTCGAGCAGGACACCACGCGTGACGATCCCGTTCGCGGCCGCCGTGACGGCCGCCCACGCCGAGCCCGTCGCGGCGTCGACCAGCGAGTGCGACCGCCCGTTGTACATCGTGCCGTCCCAGAAGATGTGGCACGGCGAGTCGAGGTGGGTGAGGGTGTTGCCGTGGAACGAGATGCCGAGCCGCTCGGACGAGAAGCCCCAGCGCCGGTCGGCGTGGAAGGCGGGCGGCATGTTCTCCGCACCCGGCATGTCGGCGGTGCACGGGCACGTCGTCGTCGACCGCTCCATGTCTGCCGGTGCGGCGACCTCCCACGCGCAGGACACACTCCTGCCGTGCCGCACCGCCCGCGCTGCCGCCAACCGGACGTCGTCGGTGATGTGGTTCAGCGTTCCGCGCTCGTCGTCGTCGCCCCACCGCCCCCAGTTGGACAGCGTGTCGAAGTACCCGAGCACCTCGTCCTGGGTTGGCATCGGTCGCCCTGCCGTCATGTCAGCATCGACTCCTCGTGTCACGCGGTTTCGAGGCACCGCAGGTCAGAGTAGCCCGCCGCTTGATCGACGGAGGACCGCAGGCAGCGCAGCCGCGCTGGTGTTCTACTCACTGAACTCGGTCACGGAGAGCGCCTCGTCCAGTCGACCGGCGGCGAGGTCGTCGTGGCGGATGACGAAGCTGCCGTAGTAGAACTCGTCGGCGAGGGAAAAACGGGCGAGCGAGGTACGACGCGAGGACGCCGGGCGGCCGGATGGCTCGCCCTGTCGGCATCACCGCCGTTGCCCGCCGACGGTCAGAGGCCCTGACCCACCTCGACCAGGTAGCCGTCCGGGTCGCGCAGGTAGCAGCGGATCTCCGTTCCGTGGTCCTTCGGCTCGGTGAGGAAGTCCGCGCCCCGGGACTTCCACTCCTCGTAGAGTTTCCGAATGTCCCGGACCCGGACGTTCATCGCGCAGCTCAGCGTGTTGGAGTCGGCCGGCGCCTTGGCCTGCACCGTCGGCTTGTCGTCCGTCGGACCGCCCTCGACGTTGATGATGATGTAGCTGTTGAAGAACTTCATGATCAGCGGGCTGCTCTCGTGGACGCAGGTCGCCCCGAACACCCGCTCGTAGTACTCCCGGGACCGCGCCAGATCGCGAACGATCAGCAAGGTTGCGAGGAACATGCCGTCCTCGGGCTCGAAGTAGTCGGGTGCCGGGTTGGCCAACGCCATGACGTCCTCCTGTCGTCGCCCGTCCAGCGCGAGAAGTCGGGCGGCGTCGTATCCCCCACAGATGTTGGCGAAAACGCCACTGCGGCGGGCGATGCCCCGACTGACCCCTCGGGTGCCGACCCGGCAGGGGGATGGGATATCGCTCCGGCGAGGGAGGCCGTGCGCCGTTGGCGGTGCGATGGTCAGGCCATCACCGGTGGCCGTCAGCGGACAACGGCATCGCGGGCGTCGGTGGTGACGGCAGTGTCCGAGCGGGGCGGGTTGGGGTGACGATGACGATGCATGCTGTCCGGGTGGCCCGGATGTTCGACGGCGAACGGCTCGTGGACGGCGGGGTGCTGGTCCTGCTCGACGAGGGGCGCATCGCCGAGGTGCACCGGGGTAGCGCCGAGGCGCCGGAAGACTGGCCGGTGCGTGAGGAGCCGAACGGCACGCTGCTGCCCGGCCTGGTCGACGCGCACGTGCACCTGTGCGCCGACGCTGGGCCCGACGCGCTCGGCCGGCTCGCCGATCGTCCCGAGTCGGACCTTGACGGGGTCGTCGAGGCGTCGCTACGTACGCACCTGGCGGCCGGCGTCACGACGGTCCGGGACCTGGGCGACCGGCGCGACGCGGTGCTGCATTGGCGGGATCGGCGGGTGCGGAACGACCTTCCGACGGTGGTGGGGTCGGGCGCACCGCTCACCAGCGTCGGCGGGCACTGCTGGTCGTTGGGGGGTGAGGCGAGCGGTGTCGACGGGATCCGCGAGGCCGTACGTCTGCGGGTGGCGGCCGGTGCCGATCTGGTGAAGGTCATGGCCAGCGGCGGGGTGTTCACCCCGGGCACCGACACCACGAGGCCGCAGTTCACCGACGAGGAACTGACCGCCGCACTGACGCAGGCCCACGATCTGGGCCTGCCGGTGACCGCGCACGCGCACGCGCTCAGCGCGGTCGAGCAGGCGCTGCGCGTCGGTGTGGACGGCATCGAGCACTGCACCTGCGTCACCGCGGCCGGCGCCCGTGTTCCCGCTGAGCTCGCGGACCGACTGGCCGCGTCCGGGGTGGCGGTCTGTGCCACGCTCGGCACCGACCCGGCCGTGGTCACGCCACCCGAGGTGGTGGAGATGGCGGCGCGGGCCGGGCTCAGCGAGGCCGCGCTGCGCGACGGCGTTGCCACCCTGCAGCGGGCCGGGGTCCGCCTGGTGGCCGGTTCGGACGCGGGCCTCGGCCCCGCGAAGCCGCACGGGATCCTGCCCGAGACGCTCGTCGAGTACGTGGTCTGCGGCATATCCGCCACCGTCGCCCTCGCCGCGGCCACGTCGGTCGGCGCCGAGGTGTGTGGCCTGGGGCGGCGCAAGGGCCGGGTCCGCCCCGGGTTCGAGGCCGACCTGTTGATCGTGGACGGCGACCCGACGAGCGACATCACGGTGCTGCGCCGCCCGCTCGCGGTATACCTCGCCGGTGACCTCGTGAGATAAGGGTGTCGCCGGGTCAGGACGAGCGGAGCTGCTCACGGAACCAGGCCCGGTCGGGGTTCACGACAGCCTGATCGCCGAGCACGACGGTGGGCACTGTCTCGTTGCCGCCGGCCACCGCCCGGACGGCGGCGGCAGCGGCCGGGTCGCGCCAGATGTCCACCCAGTGCGCCCGCCGGGCGAGCCGGCCGAGGGAGAACCGGAGCCGCAGGCAGTAGTGACAGCCGGGACGCCAGTACACGATCGGCCGGCCGTCCAGCGCGCTGGCCCGCTGCGCCTCGGCGGCGCCCATCGAGCGGGGAAAGGCCCACGGCGACAGCAGCAGCGCCAAAGCCAGGAAGACCACCAATTCGACGCCGCCGACGACGGGCAGATCGTCGGCCAGTTGCGCCGCAGCCACCAGCACGCCGCACGTCGCCATCAGGATCGCCAGAACCCACCGTCGCAGCACGCCGAGGACCCTACCTCCCGGTACGCGACGGCCGCTGTTCCGGCCAGGCCGGCGGCCCTCACGCCTTGACATGTATCGATGTTAACGCCAACATGAACTCCGCCACCTGGTAGCAACGCCACCGTCACATTCCCAGCCCTTCGCGCCTCTTCCCCGGCCCTGCCCGACGTCGCCGCGTGGCGTCGACCGGACCGGCCACAAATCGCCGCGCGCTACAGGTGCTGGTCAATGACCGTCCCCAATCTCGCGGAGGACACATGCCGCTGCCATTCCCTCGAACCGACCCGAACACCCGTCGGGCCGTCCGCCGGGGGCCTGCCGGCCACGGTGTCCCTCGGCGTCTGCGGTCGACGCTGGCCGCGGTGCTGGTGGTGCTGGCCGTGTCGGCCGGCCTGCCCGTGGCCGCGCCGGCGCACGCCGCGCCGGCCGTCAACTACACCAACCCGTTGGTGAACCAGCGGGCCGACCCGCACATTTTCCGGCACACCGACGGCTACTACTACCTGACCGCGACCGTGCCGCAGTACGACCGGATCGTGCTGCGCCGGGCGACCACCCTGCAAGGGTTGGCAACGGCCGCGGAGACGACGATCTGGAGCCGCCACACCAGCGGAGAGATGGGCGCCCACATCTGGGCGCCGGAGATCCACTTCATAAACAACAGGTGGTACGTCTACTTCGCCGCGGGCCGCACCGACGACGTGTGGCGCATCCGGATGTACGTGTTGGAGAACGCCAACGCGAATCCGCTGACCGGTTCGTGGACGGAACGCGGCCGGATCACCACACCCTGGGACACCTTCAGCCTGGACGCCTCGACCTTCGTCGCCAACGGGGTGCGCTATCTGACCTGGGCACAGCAGGAGCCGTCGATCGGAAACAACTCCAACGTCTACCTCGCCCGGATGGGTGCCAACCCGTGGCAGATCACGGGGACCGTGACCCGGCTCGTCGTACCGACGTACGACTGGGAAACCCGCGGTTACCGGGTTGCCGAGGGACCGGCGGTGATCCAACGAAACGGCCGGATCTTCCTGACCTACTCGGCCAGCGCCACGGACGCCAACTACTGCCTCGGGATGCTGAGCGCCTCCGCCAGCGCGAACCTGCTCGACGCCGCCTCCTGGAGCAAGAGCGCCAGCCCGGTGTTCGCCAGCAACGCGGCCACCGGCCAGTACGGCCCCGGCCACAACTCGTTCACCGTCTCCGAGGACGGGCAGAGCGACATCCTCGTCTACCACGACCGGAACTACCGCGACATCACCGGCGATCCGCTCAACGACCCGAACCGACGCACCCGGCTACAGAAGGTGTACTGGAACGCCGACGGCACCCCGAACTTCGGCATCCCGGTGCCCGATGGGGCCACACCGGTGCGGCTGCGGTCCCATGACCAGGCCAGCAGCTTCATCCGGCACTACGACTACCGGGCACGGATCGAGCCGAACGTGACCAACCTGGCCGACTCCCAGTTCCGCATCGTCACCGGCCTCGCCGGCGGCGGATCGGTGTCGCTGGAGTCGACCAACTTCCCCGGTTACTACCTACGCCACCGGGGCTACGCCCTGTACGTGGAGAAGAACGACGGCTCGGCGCTGTTTGGCGGCGACGCGAGCTTCCGTCGTCAAGCCGGCCTCGCCGACAGCGCCGGGATCTCACTGGAGTCGCACAACTTCCCGGGCCGCCACGTGCGCCACCGCGACGGACTGCTCTACATCGAGGCGGTCAGTTCGAGCGCCGAGCGCGCTTCGGCCACCTTCCACCTCGAGTAGGTGCCCGCGGTCGTCGATACCCGTCCAGGTTCGTCCGGAGCCCATTCCAGCCAGGAGGAGCGATGCCCTTCAGCATCACCAGAAGACCGTCCGGCGGCGGGCCGATCCGTCGCGGCCGGCGTACGGGCCTGGTGTTCGCCATGATCACCACGCTGGTCGGCGCGGCCGGTGCCGCTCTGGTCGGCGCACCGCCGGCAGCGGCGGCGACCATCGACACCAACGCCTACTACGTCCTGGTCAACCGCAACAGCGGCAAGGTCCTCGACGTCCGGGACACCTCGACGGCAGACGGCGCGGTGATCCAGCAGTGGTCCCGTAACGACGGCGCGTGGCAACAGTTCCAGTTCGTCTCCTCCGGCAGCGGCTACTACCGCCTCAAGGCCCGGCACAGCGGCAAGGTCGTCGACCTCTGGGAGTGGAACACCGCCGACGGCGCCGAGTACCGCCAGTGGTCCGATGTCAACGGCACCAACCAGCAGTTCCAGGTTCTCGACTCCGACGGCGGCTACGTCCGGCTGATCAACCGCCACTCCGCGAAGGCACTTGAGGTCTGGGAGCGGTCCACGGCCGACGGCGGCCGGATCAGTCAGTACGCCGACCTCAACGGCCCGAACCAGCAGTGGCAGCTGGTCGCGGTCGGTAGCGGCAGCACGCCACCGACCACCGGCTGTGGCAGCGGGTCCACCAACGCCGAGGCCGTACTGAGCGGGAGCACCTGGACGGCCCGCAACGGCTCGTCGACTGTCTACACGGGTTCGGACATGCTGTCGGCGATGCAGGCGGCGGTCAACTCGCTCTCGGCGGGTCGTACGTCGAAGCAGCGGGTGGTGGTTCGCGGCTCCGGCTCGATGAGCGCGGGCTCGCGATTGTCGCTGCCGTCGTACACGACCCTGGCCGTGTGCGGCACGATCAACGTGACCGGGTCGGGTTCGGGTGACCAGGCGCCGGTGTACTCGCGGGGCACCACTGACGTCGAGGTGCAGAACCTCACGCTGACCGGCTCGCCGTTGTACGGGATCTTCATGCGCAACGTGAACAACCTGACTCTCGGGCAGATCGACATGCGGCTCTCCGCCGGTCTGGGCGTACGCATCGACAACCATGGTGGGGATCGAGCGGTGAAGGTGCGCAACGTCCGCATCGACACCGTGTACGTGTCGGGGACCGGCACCCACGGGGTGGAGACGTACGGCGTGGACGGTCTGACGATCGGCACGGTCACGGCCCGCAACACCCGGGACTCCGGCCTGCTGCTCAATGACACGATCAACGCCACGGTGGGCACCGTCGACGCGCAGGGCGCCGGGGCCGGCACCGGGTACGCCGCGTTCCGGATGGCCAACCGCAACGGCCGGGTGGGCAACTCGTACCCGACCAACATCCGGGTCGGAACCGTGCTCGCGTCCGGCGGTGGTCGGGGGATCTTCTGCGTGTCCGAGTCCGGTGGCGCGGTCATCGACCGGGTGACGATCTCTAACACGGGCAACAACGCGATCCTGGTGGAGAACTGCTACAACGTCACCATCGCCGGGGTGTCCGGGACGGTGACGGGCGGCGGCGAGGTGCGGATCGCGGCCCGGAGCGAGTTCCCGATCTCCTCCGGCATCCGATTCCAGAATCTGACCGTCAGCGGCACCAACATCACCCAGAGCCCCTGCGGTGGCGCGAACAACACGATCAGCAACGTCACCCGGGTCAACTCGACCCTGACGTGGTGCTGAGCCGGTGAAGAGCGGCCGCCCGGGTTGGGGCGGCCGCTCTGCACCGGATCGTGGTCGGTGCTTCCGCCCGGGCCGGTCGCGGGGTTTCGTCGGCTGGCGCTTGCGGGTAGCGATGGCCCATGAACCGCAATCTCGTCAAGGCTCTACAGGTCGCGTGGGAGCTGCCGGAGTTCCGTTCCGGGGTGCGACACGTCGTCGATCTTGATGAGGTCGCGGTGCTGCTGGCCACGCTGTCCGTTCCGGACCATGACCACGAGGTGGAGCGCAGCCTGCTGAGCCTGCTGCGGTCCGCCCTGGACACTGTCGAGATTCGGGAAGCGGTGCTGCTGCTGCTGGAGCGCGACGAGGTGCGCGGGCCGCTTGTCGCGGCGGCGGTGGAGCCGCTGGCGGACCGGCCGGGTCAGGCTGCCGCCATCGCGTCGGCGGCCGAGGATCCGGTGGTGCGGCGTGAGGTGCGGGCGGTGCTGGCCAGTGCCAAGGTGCGCGAGCTGATCTGGCAGGCGATCGAGAACCAGCTGAGTGACGACCGGTTCGGTCTGATCCGCCGGGCGGCGGTGCTGTTCGTGCGGCACCCGAGCGTCCGACGCCTCGCCTGGGCACTGCGCCGGCACGGGGTGTTGCGGGAACTACGCCGCAAGCAGTGATCCACGCCAGTCAACGGCTCCGGGCCGACCTCGCAGGGTCGACCCGGAGCCGAACCTCCGCCTCGCCGGCCGGCAGATCACCGACGGCGGCGGGCCATCCACTGCCAGATGTGGGTGCCGTTGAGGCTCGGGTCGTTGCGGGCCACGTAGATCCAGGACCAGTGACCGGGGAACTGATAGCCGTCCCAGACGACGTGGTCGTACAGGCTGATCAGTGATCCCGGGATGAGGTCGTGGGCGTGGATCGTGTTGGTCTCGGGTGGCACTGTGTCGTCGTCGCGCGAGGTGACCAGCCAGGTCGGGGTCCGAATGCTCGCCAACTCCGCGTCGGTGATCAGCGGCGGGCCCTCCCCGCTGAGCGGCTCGACGACACCGCAGATCGGCACCGAGGCGGCGAACAGGTCGGGGTAGGTCGAGGTCATCTCCAGGGACATGTAGCCGCCGTTGCTGCACCCGACCACGTAGATCCGGTCCGGGTCGACACGCTTGCGGCGTACGAGGTCCTGAACGATCTCGCGGATCAGCGGGGCGAACCGGGGGCCGTCCTCCATCCAGTAGGAGGTGCTCTGCGGAGCGACGACGTACGCGCCGGAGAAGATCCGCTGGGCCTGCGGGGTGGCGAAGCCGAGCGCTCCCCGGTTGGCGCGCAGCGTGGTCTCGTTGTCGTAGTAGCCGTCCGGCAGCGAGGCGCCCTCGCCGCCACCGTGCAGCCAGACGATCAGCGGCCGTCGGTCGTGCCGGGGCGAGTGGTCGGGCGAGTACAGCCGGTACTTCATACCCGAGCCCGAGACGTGGTAGCTGAAGGCGTCCACCTCGGGGTTCGACAGCCCTGCCTGCACGAAGCGACTGATGGTGACCGGTGAGCCGCGCCGCCGGACGATCGGGGTGTTCTGGGTGATGGTGTAGACGAGGTCCAGCCGGACGTTGCGGCCCCGGCTCAGGATGTAGCCGAGGGTGCCACCTCCGGGTTGACCCTCGGCGTGGCTCAGCTCCAGCACGATGTTCCCGTGCCGGTCGAGCCGGGCCGCGGTGACCGTACGGTCCAGGTCGTACTCGCTGAAGATCTGGTCCCCGGGAGCGATCGGGATCGGGCTGGTGGCCTTGGCGTGCACGCTGAACGTGCCGGGGGTCAGCCCGGCCGGGTCGATCGGCCCGAGCCGGCGGGTGTCGAGGGTGACCGAGGTGACCTGCTCGCCGCCGTCGAGCGTTGTCGCGTCGAGGGTGAAGCTCACGCTGGTGGGATGGCGGCCACTGGCGTGGGCGGCGGGGCCGGGCAGGACCAGGCCGATGGCGGCACCGGCCCCACCGGCCAGAACGGTGCGACGAGTGACAGACGTGGACATGCGGTCCCCCGTACCTTGCGATGTAGAAGGTCATCGATGGCATCTCAACGTAACGCCGCGGAGATCCGCTGGCAACCGGTGCGGGCACGAGTGATCAGGGCGCCCCACGTCATGGAGCTAGGCGGAAGACGCCCTGATCAGTCACGGCAGGAGGATCGCCCGCACGGTCAGCTCAGGCGCTCGAAGACAGAGAACGGGTAGACCCAGGCGGGGTTGAACATCAGGCCCAGCCGGTGCAGGTACCGCTGGCAGGCGCTCGGCTGCGCCGGGTCGGGGCAGAAGGTCACCCACAGTTCGGAGTACCCGTCCTTCTCGGTCGGGCTGTAGTTGACGATCTGGTCGCGCACGACGAACCGCATCGAGGTCAGTCGGGGGTCCTGCACGTCGTTGGGGAAGGAGAGGGACGTGTCCAGGCCGTACAGCACGATCTCGTTGGAGAACAGGCAGACGCTCGCCTGGAAGTACAACTCGTAGATGGTGGTGTAGGTGGCTGTCTCGTAGACCGCCTCGGAGACCTCCTCGCGGTAGCAGGGGGTGCCCGGCGGGAACGCGGGCGGCGTGGGCACCGGGATCGCGTTGGTCGTGATGTCGCCGGTGGTACGGGCCGAACTGCCCGACGGGGTAGCGCGCAGGCCACCGTCGGCGCAGGCGGCCTTCGTCCTGCAGATGGCCGCGTCGGGCGCCGCCGACGCGGCGGCCGCCGGGACGGTGAGCGTCGCCGCGAGCACGGTCAGGGCCAGGACCAGAGACTTGAGATGTACGGACACATGACCTCCAATGGTTCGATCAGTGCGCTCTGCACCCGAGCAGGATCGCCGAACGAGCCGAGCCTCTGGCCGGGATTCCGTACACCGCCGTACACTGACGAACGTCGATTGCCGACGGGGGGCGGGACACTGGACGCTGCGGGGGTGCGAACGTCCGATGACCTTGCCGGGTTGTTGCGGGCGTTGCGACGCAGGCACGCACGCCACCAGGGTGACGGCGAGCTGACCTATCGCGAGTTGGCCGCCCGCACCGGCTGGTCGCACACCGCGATCGCGGAATACCTCACCGGGAAGACGCTGCCGCCGACCGACCGGCTCGACGCTCTGGTCCGGCTCCTCGGTGCCACGCCGGCCGAGCAGGGTGCGCTGGCCACCGCCCGGGACCGGATCGAGGAGAGCCGCCGCCGCGCGCCGCGCACACCCGACCGGCTGGTGCCCCGGCAGTTGCCCGCCGACGTGGCCAGCCTCGCCGGCCGTGACGACGAGTTGGCCCTTCTCGACAAGCTCGTCGCCGCGCCCACCGCCGTCGTGGTCGCCGCCATCTCGGGCACCGCCGGGGTGGGCAAGACCGCCCTGGCCGTGCACTGGGCGCATCGCGTCGCGCACCAGTTCGACGACGGTCAGCTCTACGTGAACCTACGCGGCTTCGACCCGCGCGGGCAGGCGCTGAGCGCGGCGAAGGTGCTGCACGGCTTCCTGGACGCTCTCGGGGTGCCGGCCGCCCGGGTGCCCGCCGACCTCGACGCCCAGGCCGCGCTGTACCGCAGCGCGCTGGCCGGCAAACGGGTCCTCATCGTGCTGGACAACGCCCGCGACGCCGAACAGGTCCGTCCGCTGCTGCCCGGCACATCCACCACCGTGGTGCTGGTGACGAGCCGCAACCAGCTCACCTCGCTGGTCAGCCTCGACTGCGCGCACCCGATCCCGCTCGGCCTGCTCAGCCGCGACGCGGCCAGTCGTCTACTCACCAATCGGCTCGGCGCCGAACGGGTGGCCGCCGAGCCGGAGGCCGCCGAGGCGATCATCGCCGCCTGCGCACGGCTACCGCTGGCGTTGAGCATCGCCGCCGCGAGAGTCCAGCAGTCCGGCTTTCCGCTGGGCACCCTCGCGACCGAACTGGGGACGGCTGGTCGGCGGTTCGGCGTACTGGACGCGGGCGACGCCGTCGGGGAGGTACGGGCGGTGTTCTCCTGGTCGTACACCGCGCTCGCCCCGCCGGCGGCCGGGTTGTTCCGGCTGCTGGGCCTGCACCCCGGTCCGGACATCACGGTGGCCGCGGCGGCGAGCCTGGCCGGTCTTCCGGCGGAAGGAACCCACCGGCCGCTGACCGAGCTGACCCGCGCGAACCTGCTCGCCGAGTACCGGCCCGGCCGGTTCACGGCGCACGACCTGTTGCGGGCGTACGCCGCCGAACTCAGCGACGGCACCGACCCCGAGCCGGACCGCAGGGCCGCCACGACAAGGTTTCTCGACCACTACACCCACACCACCCACACCGCCGACGCCCTGCTGCGCCCGCACAGCGACCCGGTCGACCACCTCATGACCCCGCCCGCGGCCGGCGTGCATCCTGAGCGACCCACCACCCACGCGGAGGCGATGGCCTGGTTGACCGCCGAGCACCCGGTCCTGCTCGCCGCGCTCCGCCAGGCCGCCGGTGCGGGGTTCGACGCGCACACCTGGCGGCTGGGACGGGCCCTCGACACGTTCCTGGACCGGCAGGGGCACTGGCACGACCGCGTCGAGACCTGCAAGGCGGCCCTGCTCGCCGCCGAGCGTCTCGGCGACCCGGTCGCGCAGGCGGTCGCGCACCGTTTCCTCGCCGGCGCCCACACCGCGGTCAACCGGTACGCCGACGCGCTGGGCCACCTCGAACGGGCCCTCGACCTGTACCTCCGCGCTGACGACGCCGAGGGCGAGGCGCGTACGCACCAGAACCTCGCCTCGTTGTGGGACCGGCAGGGCGAGCCACGGAAGGCCCTTGAGCACTCGAAGCGGACCCTCGTGCTGGCCGAGGCCGCCGGCCATCGCCGAGCCCAGGCCGACGCGCTCAACGCGGTGGGCTGGTGCCATGCCCAACTCGGCGAGCACCCCGCCGCGTTGGCGTACTGCGAGCAGGCCCTCGCGCTCCTCCAACAGCTCGACGACCGCGCCGGCGAGGCCGCGACCTGGGACAGCCTCGGCTTCGCACACCACCACCTCGGCCAGTACGGCCGGGCCGTGGAGTGCTACGAGCGCACGCTTGAGCTGACCCGTGACCTCGGCGACCTCTGGGGTGAGGCGGACACCCTCAGCCGGCTCGGTGACACCCGCCACGCCCTTGGCGACCCCACCTCCGGTCGGGCCGACTGGCAGCGGGCACTGGACATCTTCACGGCCCTCAACCACCCGGACGCCGCCGCCGTCCGCGCCAAACTCCAGCTGCTGTAATCGAGATCATCGCCCAGCGACCGGCCACCCGGGTCGTACTTTGGGACGATCTGAAGTCGCACCACCGTTCGTACGATGGGTCCATGCACCCTCGCCTGCACGCGGTGTTGGCCGAGCCGCGTGTCTCCCCCGCCCTGTCGAGGGTGTGGCGTGACTGGGCGCTGATCGCAGTCCTCGCGCCGGCGATCCTGGTGGAAGGGGTCTTACGACCCGATCTGCCCTGGCGGGTGGGCTGCGTCGTCGTCGTGCTCGCGCTGCTGCCCACGCTCCTGTGGCGGCGTACGGCGCCGCTGGCGATGGTGGTGATCGCGTTCGGCTGCACGACGGTCGCCCCGTTCGTGCTGCCCGGCGATCCCTGCCAGCTGTTCACGGCCAGCTTCCTGGTCCTCCTGGTGTACGCGCTGTTCCGTTGGGGCTCCGGCCGGGATGCGGTGCTCGGTTCATTCTTCGTGGTGGCCAAAGTGACCGCCGCCGGCCTGGTCGACTCGGTCGACGGCGGTGAGCTGGTCGCCGGTTTCGCGGTGATGTTCGCCGCCGCCACGCTGGGTGTCGCGATCCGTTTCCGCGCTGCCGCCCGGCAGCGCGAGCTCGATCAGGTGAAGCTGTTGGAGCGTGAGCGGCTCGCCCGCGACCTGCACGACACGGTGGCCCACCACGTGTCGGCGATGGCGATCCGCGCCCAGGCCGGCATCGCGGCGTCGGCGAGTCAGCCGGATGCCGCCGTCGAGGCGCTGCACACCATCGAGGCCGAGGCGTCCCGTGCGCTGGCCGAGATGCGCGCGATGGTCCGCGTCCTGCGCCGCAACGAGCCTGCCGACCTGGGGCCCAACCCGCAGGTCGCCGACATCGGACGGCTCGCCGGCCAGTTCCGCACCGGGCCGACCGTCGACGTGGATCTGCGAGGCGACCTCGGCGGCCTTCCGCCCACTGTCGGCTCCGCGCTCTACCGCCTGGCTCAGGAGTCGGTCACCAATGCCCGTCGGCACGCGCGCCACGCCACCCGCATCGAGGTCAGCGTGGCGGCCGACGACACGTCGGTGTGCCTGCGGGTCAGCGACGACGGCGAGGCCGGCGGCGCCCGCCCGACAGGTTCGCCCGGTTTCGGGCTGGTCGGAATGAAGGAGCGCGCCGACCTGCTCGGCGGCACCTGCGAGGCCGGCCCCGATCCCGACCGCGGATGGACCGTCACGGCCGTGCTTCCGCGCGAGGGGGTCGGCGCGTGACGGTTCGCGTGCTCGTGGCGGACGACCAGGAGATCGTCCGTACCGGCCTCACCATCATCCTGAACACTCAACCTGGCATCGAGGTCGTCGGTGGGGCTGGCGACGGCCGCCAGGCCGTCGAGCTCGCCCGGCGGCTCCGCCCCGACGTGTGTCTGTTCGACATTCGGATGCCGGGCATGGACGGCATCGAGGCCACCCGGGCGCTCGCCGGGCCAACGGTCCCGGAGCCGCTCGCGGTGGTCGTCATCACGACCTTCGACCTCGACGAGTACGTGTACGCGGCGCTGCGGGCCGGCGCCCGCGGTTTCCTGCTCAAGGAGGCCGGTCCTGACCTGCTCAGCCAGGCGGTGCACGCGGCCGCCAACGGGGACGCGCTGATAGCTCCGAGTGTCACCACGCGGCTGCTGAAGGCGTTCGCCGACGCGGACCCGGCCGCGCCGCGCGCGCAGCCCATCGAGGCGCTCACCGACCGGGAGGAGCAGGTCCTGGTCGCCGTCGCGCGGGGACGCACCAACCAGGAGATCGCCGACGAGCTCTACATCACGTTGAGCACTGTCAAGTCGCACGTCACCAGCCTGATGATGAAGCTGGGGGTGCGTAACCGGGTCGAGGTGGCGATGTGGGCGTACGAGACCAACCGCCGCCGACGGCACTGGTGAGCGCCGGAAGTACGACGACGGGGTGCGACCATGGGCCGACCCGATCGCGGCCCATGTGCCGATGAGCGGGGGCGGGTGCGGCGTCCACCATCGGTGTTATGACGATGCGCGAGTGGCGGCTACCGGCCGCGTTGATCCTGCTGGGGCTGATACCGATGCTCGCCGGCGCGGGACGCCTCACCGAGTTGGGCGCCGGACCGGAGGTCACCCCGGCGAACGCGCGCTTCGTCGCCGATCCGCTGCCTGTGGTGTTGCACATCGTCGGCGCGGTGGTTTACACGATCCTCGGCGCGTTCCAGTTCGTACCCCGTCTGCGCCGGCACTCGTGGCACCGCAGGGCCGGCCGGCTGCTCGTCCCCTGTGGGCTGACGGTCGCGATCACCGGCCTGTGGATGGCCGTCGCGTACGACCTGCCCGCCCATGACAACGACGTGCTCGCCGGCATGCGACTCGTCTTCGGTTCGGCCATGGCCGGCTCGATCCTGCTCGGCCTCGCCGCCGTGCTCCGCCGGGACATCGCCCAGCACCGCAGGTGGATGGTGCGCGGCTACGCGATCGGCCTCGGTGCCGGCACCCAGGCGTTCACCCACGCGCCGTACCTCATTGCGACCGGCGACCAGCCCGACGGGAACCTCCGGGCCGGCCTGGTGGTCGCCGGATGGTTGATCAACCTTGCCGTGGCCGAGTGGTACCTGCGGCGTCCAGCTCCGGCCGTCGCCGCGGCGGCAGTGCGCCGAGCGGAGCCCGAGCGGCAGAAGGGCTGAGGGTCGTCACCCCTCTAGCACCTGACGGTGTGGCTGCCGTGCCGGCGGTACGGCAGCCACACCGGGGCGTCACCTGTTCTGCTTCTCCTGGCACGGCACGCAGAAGCGAGCGTGCGGGAGAATTTCGAGCCGCTCGGCCGGGATGCTCCGGCCGCACCTCTGGCAGGCACCGTAGGTGCCGTCGCTGATCCGGTTCAGCGCACCGGTGATCTGCTCGATGTTCTGGCGGGTGGCCAGCAGCAGCGCGGCCTGGTTGTGGGCCTCGCCGGGGTCGCCGGTGTCCGCGTTGAGCTCGGTCAGTTCCCGCAGCCGAGCCGTCTGGGTGGCGAAGTCGTCCGCCAGGGACGCTCGTAGGTCAGCCAGCCAACTCTGGTCGGGAGTAGGACGATGATCGACGCTCATGATCTGCCTTTCAAGGGGAATGGGCGGGAAAAACAAAAAGGGCCGAAGCTTGATAGCTTCGCCCTGGCGGTCGTTCTGGGTATGCAACGACTCCGCGGGTGGGCCTCGGCCGGTTCGCATCGGGCTCGACACTGTGTGCGTGGGCACGGTGTGCGGCGCGCGGACAACCGGCACCCGCATGTCGGCCTTGGGGCGGGTCGCCGTCGGCACGCGGACAGCACCGCACACCGCCACCTCGGTGGCGGCGGGCGAGCGGAAGGTCACCGGCGGCATGCCCCCACCATAGAGCGACGTTGCCCTAATGCCAACGTCCGCGGTGGGGCCTCATTCCGGCCACGAACTGCCGCTTTTCGCCGCAATAGGGCCGTTGCCCGAACCCGGTGGGCGCCCTTCGATATCGCAGCGAGGTCATCTTTTCGAGTCCTAGACTGCGGTGCGTGGCGGGGTTTTTACCCTGCCTACCGGGGGGAGAGAATGCCATGCAATCTCAGTCGACACCGTCCGGGTCCCCGTCGACGACGCAACAACCCGACAAGGCTCACGGTGGCGCCAACCGCGACATGCCGCCGGAGTTGGGTTCGGACGCTGTCGGCATATTCGAAGGCCGGACCTTCATGTTGTCCAACCCGGCCGGGGACGTGCCGGCCGACTCCATCGCTGGTCTGGTGCACGACGACACCCGCTACCTCAGCCGTTGGGAGTTGACAGTCGACGGGAAGGCTCCGCTCGTCCTCAGCGCGAACCCCGTCGATCCGTACTCGGCGGCCTTCTTTCTCGCGAATCCAGAGGTCGAGGGCCTGGCGGCGAACCGGGTCGGCGTGCGACGGGAACGATTCGTCGGCGACGGCATGTGCGAGCGGATCACTGTGCAATATTTTGGTGCCGAGCCGATCTCCGTGCGTCTGCGGTTGGATGTCGGCGCGGACTTCGCTGATCTGTTCGAGATCAAGGGAACGGGACGGAGCAGGCTGGCCGACATCCGGCGGACCCACCGGTCGGACGGCTCGGCGCTGCGTTTCTCCTACCAGAATTCGCACTGGTCGGCCGTCACCACAGTGGAGGCCGAGCCGCGTGCCGATCGGGTCGAGGGCGACGCACTGGTCTGGGACGTGCACCTGGGGCGAGGTCAGACCTGGGGTTGTGAGCTGCGGGTGCTGCTGAACTGTCGGGGCACTGACTACCAGCCGGCCAGCCGCACCTTCGGCGAAGAGCAGGACCCGGGCGCCGACGACGCAGCCTGGCGGTGGAGGGCCAACAAGCCACACCTGAGCGCTGAATCAGACCTGTTGCGCGACGTGTACCACAAGTCGGCCAGCGATCTGGTGTCGATGCGGATCGCCAAGGAGATTCGGGGTGAGCAGGTCGTTCTGCTGGCGGCCGGCATGCCCTGGTTCCTGGCGGTCTTCGGGCGGGACACTCTGATCACCGCCTACCAGAGCGTCAGCTGCGGACCCGACGTCGCCCGGGGCGCGCTGGTCACTCTCGCCGCGCACCAGGGCAGCGCCGTCGACGACTTCAGCGACGAGGAACCGGGAAAGATACTCCACGAGTTCCGTTCCGGTGAGCTGACGCAGCTCGGCATCATGCCGTACGGCCCGTGCTTCGGCGCGGCCGACACCACCCAGCTGTGGCTCATCCTGCTCTCCGAGTACTGGCGGTGGACGGGCGACGACGCGCTGGTCCAGCGGTTGCGGCCGAACGCCGACGCCGCTCTGCGGTGGATCGACAACTTCGGAGACCGCGACGGCGACGGCTACGTCGAGTACGCCACCCGCTCCCCCGAAGGTATGCGCAACCACTGCTGGCGCGACTCACCGGACGGGGTCCAGTTCGCCGACAGCAGCCTTCCCACCCTGCCGGTCGCGACCTGTGAGATCCAGGGCTACACCTATGACGCGAAGCTGCGCGCCGCACAACTCGCCGACGGCCCGTGGGCCGACCGCGCATTGGCGCGACGGCTGCGTACCGAGGCCACCGAGCTGCGCGAACGCTTCAACCGCGACTACTGGCTGCCTGCCCGCGGCGGCTACTACGCGATCGGCCTCGACGCCGACAAGCGCCCCATCGACTCGATGACCTCGAACATGGGCCACCTGCTGTGGAGTGGCATCGTCCCGCCGGACCGTGCCGCCGCGGTGGCCCGGCAGTTGATGTCCGACCAGATGTTCTCCGGCTGGGGTGTCCGGACCCTCTCCACCGAGGACGTGGGTTACAACCCCATCGGCTACCACCTCGGGACCGTTTGGCCACACGACAACTCGATCATCGCCGCCGGGCTCGCCCGGTACGGTCACCGCGACGCCGCGAACCGCATCGCGATGGCGATGCTGGAGGCCGCCGCCCACTTCGGGCACCGCCTGCCCGAGGCCATCTCCGGGTACGACCGTTCGCTCGGCCGACGACCCGTGCCGTACCCCACCGCCTGCAATCCCCAGGCCTGGGCCAGCGGCGCTCCCCTGCTGTTCCTGCGGACCATGCTCGGGCTCGATGCGAACGACGGGATCCTCGCCACCGATCCCCACGTTCCCGAGGCGCTGGGGACCATCCGGCTGACCGGGGTCACCGTCCACGGCGCCCGACAGACGGTCAGCTCGGGGTGAGGAGGCAGAACTCGTTGCCCTCCGGGTCGGCGAGCACCCTCCACGGGACGTCCTGGCCCAGGTCGATGGGGGTCGCGCCGAGACTCCGCAGCCGGGCCGCCTCGGCCTCCGGGTCGTCACCGGGGTACGGGCGGACGTCGAGGTGGACGCGGTTCCATCCGCTCTTCACGTCAGGTGTACGGACGAACTCCAGATAGGGACCGACGCCCTTCGCGGAGCGCAGTCGCGCAATCTGGTCGGTCACCTCGTGCACTGTCCAGTCCGTGGCCTCGCTCCAGAACCGGGCCATCGCGCGCGGGTCCGCGCAGTCGACCACCACGGCGGCGATCGGTCCGGTGTCCCGGTAGAGCGGTCGGGGGTCCAGCACACAGAACTCGTTGCCCTCCGGGTCGGCCATGACCGTCCACGGCACGTCGCCCTGGCCCACGTCGGCAGGTGTTGCGCCGAGATCCTTCAGGCGCGCGACCACCTGCGCCTGGTGGGCCGCCGAGGTGGTGGCGAGGTCCACGTGCACCCGGTTCTTCACCGTCCTGGGCTCCTGGGAGACGACGAGGTCGATGCAGACAGCGACGGGGTCGGGGTAGACGAAGCCCTCGGGTTCGAGGTTGGTCACGCCGGGTCCCTCGCTGGAGACCTCCCAACCGAGCGCCTGCGCCCAGAACCCGCCCAACGGGGAGTCGTCCCGAGCCTTCATGTTGATCTGCACAAGCCGTGTCGCCATGCCGGCGATGCTAGGGCTTGTGCCCGCGTCTCGCTGACCGTCATCGCCGTCCACCCGCGCTACCGCCGGGTGTCGTCCGGAGGCTGCTCTTTTGTCAGGTGCAGCAGCCAACCCTCGCCGGTGCGGATGAGCGCGTATCGCCGGCGGCCGGCGCGGCCGTGCAGTGTGAACAGCATCCGCCGGTCGGTGCGATCGTGCTCCTCCCAGGTGCCGATGTCGGCGATCGACTTGTCGACGTCCTCGTAGGTGAGGTGATCGAGGTCGTGGTCGGGCACGGCGATCGCGAGCCGGTTGTCGCTGGGACTGTCCGGCAGACCGCGGGGCACCGCCCACGAGCGCAGCACGCCGTCCTCCTCAAGCCGCAGGTCGAAGTGCGGTCGCGGTTTACGGTGGTGGTGCAGGACGAAGGCGGGTGCCACCTTCCTATTCTCGGTGCCGGCCGGCCCTTCCGCCTGTCAACCCGACCACCTCACGGAAGCCTGGCACGCCTGCCAGTGCTGAGCAGATGGATGAGCGCCGAGGGTGTCGTGGTGTCTTGATTGACTGGGTCGATGCGGATCGAGGAAGTTGAGGGGATCGCGGCGGCCCTGGGTAGCAGGGTCGTGACGACATCGGTGTTGGCGGGCGGTTTCTCTCACGAGACCTGCCTTCTCACGCTTGCTGACCGTCGGGTCGTTGCCCGGTTCGGAGGAACCGACCCGACGGTTGAGGCGGGGGTCATGGACGTCGCCCGCCGGTATGCGCCGGTCCCGGACGTCTTGTTGGTCATGCCCGCCGGAGACGGGCGGGTGCGCCCCGCGATGGTCATCGAGTATGTGGACGGCGTCTTGCTGAGTGGTGTGCTCGCTAGGGGCGATCTTGGGCGGTTGGAGGCGGGTGAGCTGGGGGCCGAGGTCGGACGGGCCGTCGCGCGAGTCGCTGGTGCGACGTTCGACCGACGAGGTTTCTTCGTGGACGGGGATCTCACCGTCAAGGAGGAGCGTCCCTGGTCGCAGCAGTTGGTCGAGGTCGCCGAGGTGTGTATGGCTGCGGTTCCCGACGGCCGGCTCGACGGCGAGACGCGTCGTGCCTGGGTGATGTTGTGCGCGGCTCACGCGACGGCGTTGGAAGGCATCGACGGTCAGACTCGGCTCGTACATGCCGACATCAACCCGAAGAACATCCTGGTCTCCCGTGTGGGCGGCGGTTGGCGAGTGGATGCGCTGCTCGACTGGGAGTTCAGTTATTCCGGTTGCCCGTATGGCGACGCTGCGAACATGGCCCGGTTCGGCGCTGACTACCCCGCCGGATTCTTGGACGGCTTCCAGGCGGGCTTCGCCGAGCAGCAGCCCGCAGACCTGCCCCTGGTGCGGAACTGGACCTATGTGGGGCGGGTCCTTGACATGTTCGCGTTGAGTGACCTGCTGACTCGCCCTCTGGGGCATGCCGTGGCCGACCAAGCCGCCGACCAGGTCCGGCGGTGGGTTGGAAACGGCGTACCGGACAGTGTGTGACGTGTCGGGGCGGGCTGGGCTGTCACACGTTGCGGGGGATAAATTTTGCGGAGCACGCATATTTGCGTGCCCCGCAATTAGTGCTAGCGTGGTGGCATGACGGGGCTACGGGAGCGCAAGAAGGCCGAGACACGGGCGGCGCTCGGTTGGGCTGCGATCCACCTCACCGCCGAGCACGGCTACGACAACGTCCGCGTCGAGGACATCGCCGAGGCGGCCGGCGTCTCCCCGCGCACCTTCAACAACTACTTCTCCAGCAAGGCCGAGGCGATCGCCTCCCGCCACCTCGACCGCAGCCTGCGCACCGCCGCCGCGCTACGCGAACGTCCCGCCGACGAGCCGCTCTGGGTGGCGCTCACCCAGGCCTCGCTGGAGCAGTTCACGCGCGGCCCCGAGGTCGAGGCGATGCCCTCCCCCTCCCACGCCCAGTGGGTTGCCGGCGTACGCACCATGCTCGCCGAACCCGCGCTACAGGGCGAACGGCTGCGCGCCACCGCCCTCGCCGAGGCCGAGCTTGCCGCCGCGGTCGCCGAGCGCACCGGCACCGACCTCGCCACCGACATGTATCCGAGGCTCGTCGCGGCCGCCGCCAGCGCCGCCGTCGCCGTCGCCACGCAGCACTATCTCGACAGCGCCGACCCACCCGCCCCGATCGAACGCCTCATCACCGACGCCTTCACCCAGGTCGCCGCCGGCCTCCCGGCCCCACCCCGCTGAGGCTCCGCCCCTCGCAGGGCACCACCCCACCCACGTCACCACCTCACCCACGTCTCCAGCCGCGTCCCACTCCCGCGGCGGGCCGGCCACGTGCCGCACCTGCCGTGGCGATGACGCACACCCCCGAAGGAACCACGACCATGATCGATGTCATCATCGTCGGAGCCGGCCCCAACGGCCTCATGCTCGCCTGCGAACTGGCCCTCGCCGGCGTGCACCCCCTCGTCCTCGAACGCCACGCCACGCCCACCGGCGAGCCGCGCGCCAACGGGCTCGTGGGCCAGGTCGTCCGCCTGCTCGACCGGCGCGGCCTCTACGCGCAGCTCAGCGGAGAGAGCACCCCACCGACCCCCCAACCGGCCTTCACCTTCGGCGCGTTCCCGCTGGATCTCACGATGCTCGCGGAGAACCCGCACTACGTGCTCGGCGTGCCGCAAGCCCAGCTCGAGGCCGGTCTCGCCGCCCGAGCCGCCGAGCTCGGAGTCGACCTGCGCCGCGGCCACGAGGTCGTCGACCTCCGCCAACGCCCCGACGCGGTCGAGGTCAACCTCGCCGACGGTACGCAGCTCACCAGTCGTTTCGTCGTCGGAGCCGACGGCGGCCGCAGCGCCGTGCGCCGCCTCGCCGGCATCGACTTCCCCGGTGTCACCAACGACAGGTCGATCTCCCGCACCGCCACCGTGACCGTGCCCGGGCCATCCCTCGACCCCGAAACGGGCGGCCTGCGCGTCCCCGGCTACGGCGTCGTCGCGCCGTTCCAGCACACCCGCACCGCGCGTGGCCTGATCGCCTGGGCCCCGTTCCCCGGCCGCCCGGCGATCCTGAGCACGACGGAGTGGCCCGACACGCCAACGAACGACGAGACCCCGATGACCCTGGCGGAGCTCCGCGCCAGCGTCGCCCGGGTGCTCGGTGCCGACATCCCCCTCGGCGCGCCTGACGGCCCCGGCCTGCTGCGGCGACTGACCGGCCGCAACACCCGCATCGCCGCCCGCTACCGCGCCGGCCGGGTGCTGCTGGTTGGCGACGCCGCGCACGTGCACCCCGCAATGGGCGGCCCCGGCCTCAACCTGGGCCTGCAGGACGCGGTCAACCTGGGTTGGAAGCTCGCCGCAACGGTACGCGGCTGGGCACCGCAGGGTCTGCTCGACACGTACGAAAGCGAACGTCGCCCCGTCGCCGAACGGGTCGTCATGTCCACCCAGGCGCAGTCGGCCCTCATCGGCCCCGGCGACGAGATCAGCGGATTGCGGGAACTCTTCGCCGAACTGCTGCGCAAGCCGGAGGTGACCCGGCACATCGCGGCGCTGATGTCCGGCGCGGACATCAGCTACCCCGCCGACCCCACCGACCCGTTGGCCGGCCGCTGCGCCCCCGACGTGGTCGTGCACACCGACCACGGCGCGACACGCCTCGCCGAGCTGACCCGCACCGCCCGGCCACTGCTGCTGGACTCCACGGGTGCCCACGCCGGGATTGCCGCACCATGGCGAGACCGGGTCGACGTGGTCACCGGCTCACTGGAGGGCACGACGGCGACTGCCCTGCTCATACGCCCCGACTGCTTCATCGCCTGGTCCGCCGGGAACGCCGCCACGTTGCGCGCCTCGCTCACCCACCACTTCGGCCTACCAGGCTGACCATCCACCAGCGCCAGCGCGCCCTTTCCGGAAGCCGAGGCGTCTCGGCCCTGTCTGGCTCTCTTCAGCGTCGGTTCGCGTCGTACGCCTTCCAGGCCTCGACCGGAGTGAGCGGAACCGGCGCGGGTCGCTGCGCCACAGTCGTCAGCTCGATCCGCTGGCCTTCCGCCGCCGACCGGAGCAGGCTGGTCATCGTTTCGAGCACGTGCAGCGCGACGTCGCCGCCGGCGCGCGGCGGACGCTGATCGTCGGCCCTGACAAGGTCGATCAGACCGATGCCCCGGGAACCCTTGGCGTAACCAGCCTGCGGTTCGAGGGCGCGCCATTCGGTGCCACCGAGCGGGAAGAGACGGACCTCGCCGTCGAAGTAGTTCGGATCGGGTACGGCGAGCGAGCCGGCCTCCCCGTGCACCTCGATCGGTGCGGCAGTCGTCCGGACGCCGTCGAAGCTCGTCGTGATGGTGGAGAGCGCACCGTTGGCGTGCTCGAGGACGCCGGTGAGGTGGGTGTCCACCCCCACCGGGATTCGCTCGCCGGTGCGCGGGCCCGAGCCGATGACGCGCTCGGCGCGCAGGCGGCTGGCGGCTCCGGTCACCGCCCGGACCGGCCCGAGCAGGTGGATGAGCGCCGAGATGTAGTACGGCCCCATGTCCAGCATCGGGCCGCCGCCGGGTGCGTAGTAGAAGTCAGGGTTGGGATGCCAGCGTTCGTGCCCCGGAGTGACCATGACGGCCGATGCGGACATGGGGCGTCCGATGAGCCCGCCGTCGATCGCCGCCCGCGCCGTCTGCGTACCCGTACCCAAAACGGTGTCCGGCGCGCAACCGACGCGGACGCCGGCCGACGCGGCGCGCTCGATGATCGCGCGGCCGTCCGGGAACGTCACGGCGAGCGGCTTCTCGACGTACACGTCCTTGCCGGCGTCGATCGCGCCCAGCGAGATGTCCGCGTGCGCCGCGGGGATGGTGAGGTTGAGCACCGTCCCCACGTCCGGGCGGGCGAGCAGGCGCTCGACGCTCATCGCCTCGGCTCCGGGAATCGTGGCCGCGACCGCGGCCGACCGGGAGGCGTCGAGGTCGGCCACCGCGGCGATGCTCACCTCGGGGTGGTCCGCGAGTGTGTCCAGGTACGCGCGGGAGATGAACCCGAGACCTACGACGCCGACGCGGTGCGGGTCGCCCACACCATTCCCCTCTCGATGACGGTACGGACGCCCGGGTGCTCCAGCACGTCCAGGCTGTGGCCGGGGGTCGTCACGACGACGCGTCCGGCACCCCACAGTCGGGTCCAGATCGCCGGTGAGGTGACCGGCCGGTGCCACGGGTGCCATGCCTGCGTCGGGTGGGTGGTGACGGCCAGTACGTCGATCAGGTCGTCGTGCAGCACCCAGTACTGTTCGGTGACCAGGTCGAAGTCCTCGATGCCCGCGGTGATCGGGTGCTCCCGGCCGAGGTCGGTGATGCGCACCGTGTGCGGCAGGAAGTTGTCCTCCGGGCCGCCGTGACGCTCACACGGCTCCAAGCCCGGATGGGTCGCGAACTGGCCGCCCACCAGGTGCAGGTATTCCGATGACGCGCGGAACGCGTCCACGATGCCGCCGTGCCAGCCGGTGAAGCCCGTGCCGGCGACGACCGCCGCGCTGAGGCCGGCCACCTGGTCCGCGGTGATCTGCGACATCGTCATGCACTGCACGACGAGGTCGGTCTCGGCCATCTCGGCGGCGTCGGCGTAGATCTCTGTCGACTCCTCGACCCGTACGGCATAGCCGCTACGTTCGAGGAAGGGGAGGAACAACTCGGTCGCCTTGACCGGCTGGTGCCCCTCCCAACCGCCCCGAACCACCAGTGCTCTGCGCTGCGCCACCATCGCTCCCTCCCACGGCCGCCGCCACCGGGTTGGCCGCTTCCGACCCGACGACGTGCCGCCGATGCCCGTACGTGTCGAGCACCGAAACCGTACCCGTGGTCGCCGACAAAGCCGACGTACGCCGGCTTCCGGATTCCACTGTGCACGGTCGGCTCACGCCGCAGCAAGAACGCAGGTGCTGAAACGGCGCAGAGGTTCCGGGCCGGGCGGGTCGAGATCGCGAGCGTCGCAGCGGGATCTGCTGATCAACCGCTACGGCGGTTACCATACTGGCGAGGGCTCTGAACCGAGCCCCGGCCGCCAAGGTGCTGACCCTTTCCATGCGGTTGAGGCGAGGCGACCTTGCCCTTCGCGCGTCGGGCAGCCCGATTCGCGGGAACGGCAGGCGGGTCGGTCTCGGTCTCGGTGTCGGCCGCTGTCGGGGTGTCGGCAGCCACCGCGGGGTCGTCTTGGGCGGGCTCAGGCTCCGGCATCGGGTTCTCCTTGGATCTGGTGGGGTCCTACGGGCCATCGATGGCCGCCGGGACGCGGACTGATCGACGCCGGGGTGTGCTCCTTGACGGTAGCGCAACGCCAGGGCCAGGCGAGTGTTCCCCCGCTCGGATGGGACGGTCGTTACCTGCTGCCTGCCGGCGCGGACCGAACCCCAGGCCGCAACCGCATCGCCGGAACTGGATACTTCTTCTGGCCCGAACCGAAGGGCGCCCGTGCCGAAGCTCGCCATGGTCGCGCGGCGAGAGTTACGGCCCAGTATGCGGAGGTGGGTGGGTATTGGGCCGTCCGGAAAAGCCCGTGGACCCGGCGGCAGGCCCGGTGCAACGGTTGGCGTGGCAGCTGCGACAGTTGCGGGAGCACGCGGGCAACCCGAGCTATCGGCTCCTGGCTCGGCGCGCGCACTACTCGGCAAGCACGTTGGCGGACGCGGCGAAGGGTGACCGGCTGCCGTCGTTGGAGGTGACGCTCGGGTACGTCCAGGCCTGTGGCGGCGACCCGGCCGAGTGGCGGGCACGGTGGTCGGCCATCGCCGAAGCGGCGGTCGCCTCCGGTACCGCCGAGACCACCGCGCAGCGCTGCCCGTATCAGGGGCTGACGGCATTCCAGCCCGAGCAGGCGGAGCTGTTCTTCGGCCGTAGGGAGTTGGTCGAACGGCTGCTGGCACGGGTCGATCGGCGGTGCCTGACCGCGGTTGTCGGGGCTTCCGGAAGCGGCAAGTCCTCGTTGCTGCGCGCCGGTCTGCTGGGAGCCATCGCCGCCGACCGTGGGCTCGCGCAGCGGTGGCAGACCATGTTGTTGACGCCGACCGAACGCCCGCTGGAGGCGTTGGCCGCCGAGGTCGCGAAGGTGACCGGCCAGGATGCCCCAGAGATCCGGAAGGACCTGGCGGCGGATCCCGCGGCGCTCGACATCGCGGTGCGCAGCGCACTGGCCGGCGGCCCGCCGCAGGCCCGCGCGCTGCTGGTGGTGGACCAGTTCGAGGAGGTGTTCACACTCTGCCCCGACAATGCGGAACGCCGCCGGTTCGTCGAGGCGCTGCTGGACGCCGCGCACGGGCCCGACCGCCGCACCGCTGTGGTGCTCGGGGTACGCGCCGACTTCCTCGCCCACCTTATGCAGTACCCGAACCTCGCCGCAGCGCTGGACGACGAGGCGTACCTCCTGGTGCGGCCGGTGAGCTCCACCGACCTGCGGGAGATCATCATCCGACCCGCCGCCCAGGTCGGCATGGCCGTCGAAGCCGACCTGGTCAGCACGGTGCTCGCCGATGCCGCCGACGAGCCGGGCGCGTTGCCGCTCGTCTCGCACGCGCTCCTCGAGACGTGGCAGCGACGCACCGGGGAGACCCTCACCCTGACGGCCTATCAGGCGAGCGGCGGTATGCGCGGGGCAATCGCCCAGACTGCCGAGCGGGCCTATGGCGACTTCGGGTCAGCCGAGCAACAAGCCGCTCGCCGGGTCTTCCTACGGCTCACCGCATTGGGCGACGGCACCGAGGACACCCGGCGGCGCATCACGCGTACCGAACTCGACGGTATCGCCGACGAGGCTGTCACTGCCCGAGTTCTGGACAAGCTGGCCGAATCCCGTCTGGTGGTCATGGGCGACGGCACGGTGGAGGTGGCCCATGAGGCACTCATCCGGGCCTGGCCGCGGCTACACCGATGGCTGACCGATGGCCGCGCGAACCTGCTGATCCACCGGCGACTCACCGAAGCCGCGCACACCTGGGCGACGCTCCACCGTGATGCCGGAGCCCTGTACCGGGGAACCCAACTCCTGGGCGCGCAAGCCCTGGCCGAGGACCATCCGGAGGAGCTCAACGAACTCGAAAGCTCGTTCCTGCACGCCAGCTCCGCTCTCGCCGAATCCGAGCAGAACGCCGCCCGGCGTCAGGCCCGCCTGTTCAAGCGCTTCGTGGCAGGCATATCCACGCTGCTCGTCCTCGCCCTGTTGGGTGGCGGCGTCGCGGTACGACAACGCCAGGACACCCGCCGACAGCAGGTGGCCACGCTCTCCGGTGAACTGTCGCTGCAAGCCCGATCCCTGCTCGCCACCGATTCCGAGCTGGCCGGCCTGCTGGCCGTCGAGGCCGACCACCTCAACTCGAACACCGAGACCCAGGGCAGTGTGCTCAGCGCGGCTGCCGCGCCCCGCCGCACCGAGCTCAACGTCGGCGGGCCGTCCATCTACACGGTCGCGTTCAACCCGGACCATTCCCTGTTGGCCTCCGCGGCCGGCGACGGCACCATCGGATTGTGGGACCCCGCACGCGGTGCGCGGCTCGCCACCCTCTCCGGCCACACCGGTCGGACCGCCGACCTGGCCTTCGCCGACCACGGAAGGCTGCTCGCCTCCGTCGGGATCGACAGGTCCATCATCATCTGGGACGTAGCGACGCGCCAACAGACGACCCGGTTGACGGAGAGCAACCTCGGGTCGGGGATGGCCTTCAGCCCCGACGGGACCAAGCTCGCCGTCGGTCTCACCGGCGGCCCCGGCACCGACGCGAACGCCGGCCGTGCCGGCGACATCGCCCTCTACGATCTGCGGACCACAACTCGCACCCTGCTCCGCGAGCACCGGAGTCCGGTCAGATCGCTCACGTTCAGCCACGACGGCACGATCCTCGTCTCCAGCGACGGGGTGGAGCACCCGGCCGCTTGGCGTGTGGCGACCGGCGTGCTGTTCGCCAGACTGCCCGCCGAGCATGTCTTCTCGGTCGCCTTCGGTCCCTCGGGGTATGTCCTCGCGGGTTCCGTTGACGACCGCGGGGTGTACCTGTGGGATCTTGCGAGCGGCCAGCCCGTCCGCCTTCCGCCGCTACCGCTGGCCGGCCGCTACGCATGGACGATCTCCGCGCCCACCGACAGCATGCTCGCCGTGGCCGACGAGAACGGCGCGATCACCATCTGGGACGTGCGACGCCGCGAGTCCCTGCAGACCTTTCAGGACCGGGGCCGCACCGAGACGGTGTCCGTCGCCCTGAGCCGGGACGGGGCGATGCTCGCCTCCGCCGGCTTCAACGGAACCATCGTGCTCCACAATTTGGCGGATGCCCCGTTCAGCGGTTTCGCAGCCCAGGTCAAAGACCTGAAGATCAGCCCGGACGGCAGCCGTGTCGCCTCGGCGGGCAGCGACGGCACGGTCCGTCTCTGGGACACCGACGGTAGACACGTGGCTGCCCTCGCCGGGCACGCAGACGAGGTGCAGGCCGTCGCGTTCAGCCCCGACGGGCTCCGGCTCGCCGCCGTGACCCGGAACAACATCATCACGATCTGGGATCTCCAACGTCGACGGCACGCCACCCGACCGATCGTGTCCAAGGGAATCGGTGCCTCCACGGACGTCGCCTTCGACCCTGGTGGCCGTCTCGTCGCAGCCGCCACGCTCGGCCCCTTCATCTGGGACGTCGGCGACATCAACGACCCGACCGACATCACGGCCAGGTTCCCAACGCAGATCGTCACGTCGCTGGCCTTCAGCCCGGACGGCCGCCGCCTCCTGGGCGCGAGCGTCGGCGGCTTCGTCAACACGTGGGACGTCACCACCGGCAAACTTCTCAGCCGAGTGAAAAGCCAGCAGGGCACAGTGCAGGACATCGCGATCAGCCCGGACGGAGCTCTGCTCGCGACCGCCGGCGACAGCCGTACCGTCAAGCTCTGGGACGCCGCGACCGGCAGCGAACTCGCCGTTCTGCACGGCCACACCGCGCCCGTCCAGGTTCTTGCCTTCAGCCGCGACGGCCGCAGGATCGCGTCCGCTGGCGACGACCGCACCATCGCCGTCTGGGACACCGCCACCCAGCAACGCGTTGCGACCCTCAGCGGCCACGGCGCGAGAGTCCGCGGGCTCGCCTTCACTGCCGCCGGAACTCTCATCTCCGGCGCCGAGGACGGCCGAATCATCCGCTGGTCGTTCGATCTCCGCGCCGCCAGGGCCCAGATCTGCGCCACGGCCGGCCGTGAGCTGACCCGGCAGGAGTGGGCGACACACATCCCATCAGAACCGTACAAGCCCTCCTGCGGCACACCGCCGAATCGCTGACTGAGCCGCGCAGACGTCCGAAGAATTGTCCGACGTTGTTTGTCCGGTGCCGCCGCCCTGTCGGACAACCTCGCCCCGCACCAGCCTGACTCCAGGACACAAGCCTTGCGGTGGGTGTCCGCCGAGGAGTCCGACCACCCCGGGGAGCAGCCCGACGGGGGTCCCGGGCAGTCGGACGACACTGCGATGAAGGAGAACTCAATGAAGCGGATGGCAGCACTGATCGCATTGCTCATGACCGTGCTCGCGGGCACGCTCGTCACCGCCAGCCCCGCCCACGCTCGCAGTCAACCGGAATGCGAGTCCTACGACGTCGTCAGCAACCAGGCGGGTTATCGGGTTGCCGCGCCGGTCGGCAAGTACGGCGTCCTGCCGTGCTCGCTGGTCTGGGGCGACGGCGGGCCGGGCACGGTGGCCCTCCAGTGGGCCCTGAACGACTGCTACCTCGCACCCGCCGGCAAGACGCTGCTCAGCGATGACGGGGCGTTCGGTCAACTGACCTTCAACGCGCTGAAGTTCGCCCAGAGCAAGGCGGGCATCAGCGCGGACGGCCAGTTCGGGCCGCAGTCACGCGCCTCCCTGAAGTTCCCCGCCTACACGGGCGGAACCTACGGAACCCCTACCTGTGCCCGCCTCGGCCGTCCACTGCCGTAGCTGCCGCTGCGTGGGCCACGCCGGCGGTGACAGCGCAAACGCTGTCACCGCCGGCTCGCCGATCCCCACACTGCCGTTCGTCGCGGAGACCTTCAGAGGTACGGGCTCAGTCGAGTACCGACTCGCCGCCCGGGTAGGCGAACGACGCGCGTGGTGAGTAGAAGCCCCAGACGATCTCCAGCGGATCGGCCGGACGCAGCGCGTACACCGGATGGTCGGGCTCGAGGAACTCCAGCGACTCGACCTCGAACGGGTCGACCGGCTCCGCCACGAAGGGGTAGTTGCCGCTGAGCAGCCTGCCGTCGAGCCGGGTGAGGTAGCGCAGTTGGCCCCGGTTGACGGCGTCGCCGGTGCGCCCGACGCGGGCCGTCGTCCTGATCACGGGCACGCCGTCCGCCTCGGTGGTCGCGATCAGCCGTTGCCCCCGTACCTCGATGGTGGTCCTTCCCGGCGAGGCCGGCACGCCCCGGGCGGTGGCGTACGCCCGGACGACCGGGCTGGAGTTGACGTACTGCGTCCACCAGCGGCCGGGCGTGACGCCGTCCGGGGCGTCGACCCCGGAGAGGTCCGGACCGATGTACGTCAGGGAGTAGGCGCCGAAGCCAGAGGTCTGCCCGTCGTCGTCGACGACGTACTGGTTCATGAAGACCTGGTGGTTCGGTGCCGGCCGGAGCCCGTCGGGCACCAGGGCGGCCACCGCGTCGGGGTCGGCCGGCAGCCAACCGAAGTAGATCATTCTGCTGTTCACGACGAGCTGCGGAGCGACGATTTCGGTCACGAGGGGTCCTTCCGCTGGGCATCGGTCCGTAGTCGCGACGCTACGGAGCCGCCCGCCGCCCGGACAACGACGGATTGCCGACATGCAACCCGTCGTTGTCCGGCTCGGGAAGGCCACGGTGAATCGGTCGTCAGGTCGGAGCGACCGTCAGACGGTGGTGCGGGACCACTGCTGGTTGGTGCCGGAGTTGCACGAATACTGCTTGAGGACCACTCCGTCCGCTGTCGCCGCGGCCGGCACGTCCACGCACTTGTTGCTGTGTCGTGCCCGGAGCTGGAAGTAACCGCCGTTGGCGACCATCTGGAACTGCTGGTTGGTGCCGGTGCCACAGGTGTACTGGACGAGCTCGGCGCCGTCGGCGGTCGATGCGCTCACCACGTCGAGGCACTTTCCGCTGTGCCGGCTGACGATGCGCCAGTAGCCGCTGCCGGCGTCCTGGAACTGCCACTGCTGCCACGCACCACCGCCGTACGTGTACTGGCCGACGCGCGCGCCGTTGTCGGTGTTCGGCTGCTGGACGTCCATGGCCTTGCCGCTGTGCCGCACGTCGATCCGGTAGAACGTCCCCGTCGATGGCGGGGGTGTCGTCGGGCCACCGCCGACGGTGTCGCCCCACGCGTACCGGATCCGGTCCGCGCCGGAGGTGTTACGGACCGTCAGGTTGAGGTCGGTGCCGCTGCCGCTGAGGGCGAACATCGAGTACCAGTCGTAGCCGATGGTGCCGGTCTTGCCGCCGAGGGCGGGCCAGTAGGTGCCACCCATCTGGTTGTCCCGCATGACCTGGGCCATGGCCCGGATGTAGCGCACGAAGTTGTCGGTGCTGCCCGCGTCGGCGTAGTTGCGACCGTCGTTCATCGGTGCGCCGAACTCGGTCGCGACCGCGCGGGAGGCGCAGTTGCCGAGGCGCGCCTGGATGTGGCTGCGGAAGGCGTCGTAGGTCATCGCGCCGTAGAAGAAGGCGTAGTAGTGGAAGGACAGCAGCGTCGAGTTGAAGCGGCTGTCGTTGCAGATGTCGCGCAGGTCCTGGCTGAAGCCGGTGCCGCCGATCAGCACCCGGCCGGGCACCGCCGAGTAGTGGTAGCTGAGCCAGTTGGCGGCGACGTTGCGCCACTCCGCCGAGCTGTAGCCGTGCGGCTCGTTCATCGGCTCGAAGTAGACGTTGGTGTTCGTGCCGTACGTGTTGGTCACTGTGGACCACATCGCGTTCCACGCGGCGAGGTTCGTGATCCTGCCGCCGGAGGCGGCGCCGTCCTCCCAGTAGGCGAGGATGACCTTGAAGCCGCGGGCGGTGGCCGCGTCGATGGCACCTCGGTACGCCTCCCACCAGGCCGTCCCCACCGTGTGGGTGTTGATGGGCAGTCGGATGGTGTTGACCCCCATGGTGGAGGCCATGTCGTCGTAGAGGGCATTGGCCTTGGCCCGCACGGTTGCGTTGCTGTCGGACATGCTCAGGCCCTGCACGACGAGCGGGCTGGTCTTGAAGTTGTCACCCAACATGGCCCAGTTCATGCCACGGAACTGGTTGGTGGCGGCAGTGGCCGGCGATGACGCGACGGCGACGAAGCCAACCATCGCCGTCAACGCGGCCACCAGGGCGCAGAGCACCCGTCGATGTAGTGCCACAGTCGAAACTCCTCGGAGAGGGACCAGGTTCAGCTGGTCACGCGGAAGGTGGCGTCGGCACGGCTCTGCGCGTCGGACACCGGGTCGAGTCGGAGCAGGTAGCTGTAGTGCCGGAGGTAGCGGTCCGGGTGGCTGTAGGACTGGAACGACGTCCACGACGAGTTGGCGAGGCCGGCGACCTGCCGAAAGGTGGCGTCGGCGGCGAAGGTGGCGGTGCCGTCGTTGGCTTCCAGCCGGAAGTCGTATCCGTAGTGGCGCAGGTAGTGGCCCGGGTAGTTGACCGACTGGATGGAGACGGTGCCGGAGCCGACCAGGCCGGGCACCAGCCGCCACTGGCCGTCCTGGGCAGGGCTGACGTTCGGGTCGATGCGGACGTCGTAGTCGTAGTGCCGCACGTACCGGTCCTGGAAGTTGTACGACTGGATCCGGTTGACCGCGGTGGCGGGCCAGCGGGTGAGCACCCGGTTCTGCTCGGCAGCGGTCAGGTTGAGGATCGAACCGTGCCGTTTCTTGGTGCCGCCCATCGAGTACGAGCCGGACGCCGGCAGGCGGTAGCTGCCCGGGCTCGACGGATCGGTGGTCAGGACCGGCAGGTAGCCGCGCCCGCTGGAGTACTGGTCGAGGTAGAGGACCCACTCGTTGCGGGTGTTCATTTTCATCCACATCGGGCCTTCGACCTGCGCGCCGGTCAGCCCGATGCCGGAGAGGTTTCCGAGGCTGGTCCAGGTGCCGAGGATGGAGTTGCTGCCTTCGATGGCGATCTGGCCGTCCCGGGAGGCCCGGACGTAGCGGTAGGCGCCGACTCCGGCCGGCACCTCGACGATCTGGGTGTCGATGATCTCCTGGTTTCCCGGCCGGTTGACGTAGGGCTGCGGTGTGGTGACGCTGCGGAAGTTCGCCGTGCGCGCGTAGTAGATGCGGTGCTTGGTCGCGCCGTTGAGCGGGACGTTCGTCGCCCAGTAGAGGACGTAGTCGCCGGTGGCCGGGTTCCAGATCGCCTCGGGCGCCCAGGCGTTGCGTCCGTCTGGAATTGCGCCGGCGACGTTCAGCAGCCACGGCGCCGACCAGTTGACCAGGTCGGTGGACTCCCACACGACGAGGTTGCGGCTGCCGTTGTTGATCGCGGTCGACCAGTCCTGACCGCAGCCGATGCACAGGTCGGTGGCGATGATCCAGTACCGGTCGCCGGCCGGCGAGCGGACCAGGGCGGGGTCGCGGACGCCGCGGGTGCCGACTGTGGACCGCAGCACGAGCCCACCGTTGTTGAGGTCGGTCCAGCGTAGGCCGTCGGTGCTGTGGGCGAAGTAGATCTGCTGGTCGGTCGACGACTCGCCGGTGAAGTGCGCCATCAGGTAGCCGACGGTCGGGTCGAGCGCGGCCGCCTCCTTCGGCGTCGCCGCCGACCAGGTGGTGAACAGCAGGCTCGCGGCCACCGCAACCGCGCAGAGCCGGGCGAGGACTCTCGACATGTGTCTCTCTCCTTCGCGCAGGGGCTTACCAGTCAGCTAGAGCGTCGGCACAACGGGCCGGATGGTGCCGTCGGTGCCGAACTCCATCCGGTCGATGGCGGTCTCGCGGTTGGTGCCGTTGCCGGTCGGTACGGCGAAGCGGTGGTAGGCGATGTACCAGGTGTCGCTGCCGGGTGCCCGGACCACGGAGTGGTGACCGGTGCCCTTGATGCCGACGTCGAGGCGCTTCTGCAGCACCACGCCGCGCCTTGTCCAGGGCCCGAGGGGTGAGGAGCCGGTGGCGTAGGCGACCCGGTAGTCCTCGCTACGCGTGTCGTTCTCCGACCACATGAAGTAGTACAGGCCGTTGCGCTTGAACACGAACGGCGCCTCGTTGTAGCCCGACGGGGTGATGACCCGCGCCTGCGTCGCGTCGAAGGAGACCATGTCGGCGTTCAACCGCACCGCCCGCGCGACGCCCTGTCCCCAGTACAGATAGGACTGCCCGTCGTCGTCGGTGAACACCATCGGGTCGATCGTCTGCCCGCCGGAGAACTGGTCGCTGCGGATCAGCGGCCGGCCCAGCGCGTCACGGAACGGTCCAGTGGGGCTGTCGGCCACCGCCACGCCCAGCTGTTTGACGGTGTTGCCACTGGCCGCGCCGCCGCTGAAGTACAGGTAGTAGCGGCCGTTGGCGGCGGCCACCGCCGGCGCCCACGCCGAGTTGTCAGCCCAGGAGACGTCCGGACCGTGGTCGAGGATCACGCCGTGGTCGGTCCAGTTGACCAGGTCGGTCGAGGAGAACGCCTTGTAGTAGGTGCCGGCCCAGCTCGCGTAGCCGTCGGTGGTCGGGTACAGGTAGTAGCGGCCGTTGAACACGGCAAGGTGCGGGTCGGCGAAGAGACCCGGGATCACTGGTCCCTTGGTGGTTCTGGGTGCCCAGGGCGCGACGAGGCGGAAGGCGCTGTCCGCCCGGAACGCGGCCGTGTCCTGGTAGGCGTCGAGCCAGAGCGCGAAGTCGCGGTGCCGGATCCGCCGGTTCGGATAGTTGTACGAGACGAGCGCCATCGATCCGCTGACCGAGCCGTCCACGGCACAGAAGGTGGCGTCGGCCCGGAACGCCGCGTCACCGGTGTTCGGGTCGACCCGGAGCCGGTAGTCGCGGTGCCGCAGGAACATGCCGGTCCTGGTCTGCAACGAGTAGCAGGTCGGCGACGCCAGACCGTTGACCACTGTGAAGGTGGCATCGAGCTTGGTCTGGTTGCCGCTGCTCGAGGTGACCGGGTCGAGTTGACCGAGATAGTCGATGTGCCGCACGTACCGTCCGGCCTGGTTGACCGCCTCCAGCGAGACCGCGCCGGTCGGCAGCGTGGCGGCATGCGCCGGCCGGTCGGCCACCACCAGGACAGCTGCGGCGGCCACGGCGGAGAGCACGAGGAGGGCACGTAGACGCATCGTCGATGCTCCCGACCGGATCACCATCCCGCCCCTCTCGCAAGATCGTCTATGTTAGCGTTAACAAGGACAGGCGGTATCCGGGCTCAGGCTTGGGCGGCCCTGGCGACGGGGTGGAGTGTCCACAGGCGGTGCCACTGGCGCGTCACACGACCACAGACACAATGTGTTCGGTTCGTTAAGTTCGCGTTGCGGACAAGTGTTAGCGATCGCATCCACGAGTGTCAAGGGATCGACCGCGGCCGCTCCCCCGCGACCCCGGTCACGCCACCCGTCATCCACAGTCCCGGTCAGACCGTGCCATCACCGTCCTGAAGCCATCGATGGACGACGGCGAAGTCCGCCTCGGTCAGGCCCGTGTACGGGTCAACGCGGTGCAGCAGCGCCCGCGCCGGGTGGTGAGCCCTCACCCATCGGTGGTCGGCGTCGGTGATCTCGTCGTCAAACCACACGAAGGGGCCTCCTGCTGCCCACTGGGTCAGGAACGCGGTCTTCCAGTGCAGGCCACGCCCCGTCCCCTCGTCGTCGTCCGGCCAATCGACGACGGGCAGGTCCGGAAGCCCGAGCCGGGGGGAGACGACCTCGTTCGCCTCCGCCATCCACGTCGTTGCCCAGACCAACTCGCCCTCCAAGGCGAGCAGCCGACGACCGTCATCCGGGTTGAGACGATCAAGGAGGGGATTGCCGGTGTTTTCCGTCTGCCGCTTGGCGGTGCCGCCCGACGGACTTCTCTGGCCAACCGGTCGGGCCTTGAACGGGATCAGTGGTCCGTCCACATCAAGGAAGATGACCGGACGTCCGGCGAAGCCGGGAGTCACGCCGGAACCGTCCCCTGCCGACCTTGATCCTCGAGCGCCTCACGCACCTGCATGAGCGCGAAGCCCAGCAGGTTGAGCCCTCGCCAACAGGCGGGGTCGCCAGCAGCCGGATCGTCGCGGTTCAGGCCGATGCCCCAGATCCGGTCGACCGGGCTGGCCTCCACGAGGACTCGCAGCCCGGTAGCCAGCAGAAACGCCCGGAGCGCGGGGTGCTGATCGAATTTCGCGAGGTTGCCGGCCACCACGATCGCGAAGCGGTGTTCACTCCAGGTCTGCTGATCGAAACCCGCGACGCGTCCTCCCAGCACCTTCGCGGCGTGGGGATGCGGAGCGGCGAGGATCTGTTTCGCCATCGCGCGGTCGCCGAACAGGGTGGCCTTGCGCCACATCATGTAGTGCTCCGCAGTGGCGAACCGCGTGTCGTCGGCGGTGAACGGCGCCGGCCACCACTGACTCAGGCAGCCTGCGCCGACACCACCGTCACGTTCGGGCTGGTGCCCCCAGAAGAACAGGAATTTGACCTGATGACCCTGTGCCTGCGCAGCGGCCAGATCCGCGACGCTACGAACCGATGACAGCATGATGGCGAGTGTGTGGCACCGGGGCTCGGCGTGCCCCGCATTTTCGACCGCGACGACGTGCTCGCGGCCGCCGCGACGCCGGGCATGCCCACAGCGCTGTGACATATTGCCCACGTCCGGCGGCAATCGAACCCGACGGCCGATACCTACAGTCGGACCATGACCATCGACGACGGCGTGCGGGTCTGGCTCCGCCGGCAGGGAGCTGAGCAGATCGCCCATCCCGGAGGCAACCTGTACGTCCACCTATGTCGAGTCAGCGAACGACTCGCCGTGCTCGGCTGCGCCCGTGACGTGCAAGCAGCGGGCCTCACCCACGCCGCCTACGGGACCGACGGGTTCGACGTCACCCTGGTTGATCGGGCCGATCGTGCGGTGCTGCGGGATCTCGTTGGCGCCGACGCCGAGGAGCTCGTCTATCTGTACGGCGCCTGCGACCGTGGACGCAGCTGGCAGCAGCTGGTGAGGACCGGTGAGGTGTTCGACCGCTTCACACGTCAGGTGCGGACGCCCGGTGAGACTCAACTTCGGTCGCTCGTGGACCTGAGCATCGTCAACGAGTTGGACGTCATCGAGCACGATCCTGCGGTGGCAGACCGGCACGGGGCCTACTTCCGGAAGCTGTTCGCGTCGTGGGCCCCGATCGCCTCGGAGCAGGTCATCAGCGATGCGCAGCGGGTCCTGCGGCAGTGACACCCGAATCGTCGCGTCCGACAGCACGGACCTCCGGCCGCGTACGGGTGCGAGCCGTCTACCCCGGCAGCTTCGATCCCGTCACTGCAGGGCATGTGAATGTGGTCAGCCGGGCACGCGCTCTCTTCGACGTGCGCACGCTAGGGGCGCGGCGGGCCGAGTAGGGCGGCGATCATCGCTTCGGGCTCGATGGTGGTTGGTCGATCGCTGACCTGCCCGTCGCCGAGTTCGATGACCCGCCACACTCCGTCCGCGCGTAGGGCGAGGTCCACGGTGACGAAGGGCAACCCGAGCCCGGCGATCATCGGCGTGAGCGACTCCAGGTCGACCTCGACCGAAGGGCGCTCGTTCGGGCTGTCCGGATGAGGGCCGATCAGGACGCAGTCGCCGTTGACCCACCAGGTGCGTACCTCGGCGGAGGTGAACCGCTCGAAGCGGCGCAGCACGAACCCGCCCACGAAGTCGTCCTCACGCAATTCCAAAAACCGGCTCGCCACTCTCCAGACGGCCACCGCGTCATCGAGCTCGGGGACGAAGGCCGCGTCGTCCCAGTAGTGCTTCATCGACTTGGTGTAGTCACGCAGTACCGCCGGTCCCGGCCCAAGCGCAACGCGCGCCTGGTCAAGATCCGCCTGATCCGAGCCCCGGGTCCACACCGACGCCGGAGTGACCGCCGCCAGCGCCGCGTACCAGCCGGGCAGCTCATGTGCCCGCCGATACTGCTCGCCACTGGTTCTCAACACCACACCGCGCTCGGCGAGGGCCTCGGCGAACGCCGCGTACCGCTCGCTGCGCAGCATCCAACCGCGATAGACCGCCGCACCGGTGCCCGAGACCGAAGCCACCGCCCGGTGTACGTCACAACCCCGCGCCACGGCGTCGTGGTCGACCACCGCAACCTGGAACCCGGCAGCACGGGCCGCCTCAGCCTCGGCCGCGAAGTGCTCGTCCGGGCGGCGTGGGCGCAGCGGGTTCGCGGGAACGATCAGGATCACGCTCGTATCCTGCCCGAACTCATGCCTGCGCCTCGAACCCGTATCCGGCCAACGACCGGAAACCGGTTGCCTGTCGCCGGGGTCGCGCCGACGATCAGTCGATGCCCAGTGACCAGGCGACCCCCGACTTCTCAATCAAGCCCACCCTCACTGGTGAGCGAGTGATCCTGCGTCCCTTCGTCGACGACGACCTGGACACCTTCCGAACGGCGGTGGCCGATCCCGAGGTGGTCCGGCTGACCGGCAGCCCGGCCGACGACACTCTCGACGAGGAGCGGATGCGTTCCTGGTACGGCAGCCGCAACGCGCAGACCGACCGACTCGACTTGGCGGTCGTGGACCGCGCCACCGGAGCCTGCGTCGGCGAGGTCGTCCTCAATGACTGGGACCCCGCCAACCGGAACTGCAACTTCCGCACCCTGCTCACCGCCGCCGGCCGCGACCGCGGCTTGGGCACCGAGGCGGTACGCCTGATCGTCGGCCACGGTTTCGAGAGGCTCGGCCTGCACCGCATCTCGCTGGAAGTGTTCGCCTTCAACCCCCGGGCCCGGCGGGTGTACGAGAAGGTCGGCTTCGTTGCCGAGGGTGTGCTGCGGCAGGTCCTGCGCGACGGCGACGACTGGGTTGACGCCACGGTGATGTCGATCCTCGCGCCCGAGTGGGCGGCGCACCGGGGACGTCCCGAGCGCCGAGGCTCGTAGCCGGCGGGCCGGAGGCGTCAGCTCTGGATGGAGAAGGTGGAGACGACACCGTTGTGGTCGGACCTGGTGCCACCGACGATGTCGTAGTCGATCATCCACATTAGCTGGTGTTCGGGCAGCCGCTTCCAGAAGTAGACGTAGTCGATGTGCCGATTGCCGTGCGTCCCGGTGCCCTTTTCGCCGTACAGGTTGTAGTTGGAGCGCAGATTCGGCAGCTCGTTGGCCTCGAAGACCTGCCACGGGAACTTCGCGTACCCGTAGCTCCGGTCGGCGCTGAAGTCGACGTTGAGGTCTCCGCTCACGATGACCTGGCCCTCGTCCTGCTTGTCGACCGCCAGTTCCTTGAGGCCCTGGAACTGCGTCTCGGCGCACCTGGTGCGCGGCAGGTCCTCCGGCCGGCCGGCGGCTTCGATGCTGGCCACCGCGTGGGCGTTGATGTGGGTCACGTTGCGGCCACTGGTCTTGTGCCGGTACTTGACCCAGTTGTTGTACCGCGCGGGCGGCACCTCGCCCGGCCCGTTGGTGTCACAGACGAAGATCGAGCCCTTGTCGAGTACGTCGAACATGCTCTTCTTGGCGATCAACGCCTCGCCGGCCTGGTTGGTGCCGCCCGGCGCGTACAACCACCAGCCGTTGTCGGCGGCCCAGCTGGCCAGGAACGCCTTGCGGGCACCGACCTCGTTGAGACCGACGAGGTCGGCCTTGGACGCGATCAGGTTCAGGTCGTGCACGAAGTCGGCCTGGCTCAGCCCGTAGTAGATGTTCAGCGTGGCCGCCTTGAAGCCCACGCTTGCGGCAGCGGCTGGTGCCGCCGGCAGCAGGGCCGCCACCAGCGCGACCGCGCCCGCGAGAGCGCCCAGAGCGCGGGTCGACCAGTCCGTTGTGCTGCGCATCGATTTTCCTCCGCCTTGACGCCGACGGTGGCCGGCCAACAGACACTATCGATTCGAGTCGACGCGACGCCGAACATCCGGTGACGAAGCATCGACAGACCTGGGTCGACCAGTGCGGGGGGTATCCAGTCCCCCCAGCGGCGGTGGTGGAGCTACGCGAAGGTGAGGCCGTCGGACCGGGCGCGTTTGAGCTCGGAGAAAGCCCGGCAGCCGGCGAGCAGGCGAGCGCCGTCGAAGACGCGGACGGCCTCCTCGCCACGAGGGATCGAGGTCAGCACGGGGCCGAAGAAGGCCACGTCGTCGACGACGACCGTCGGGGTGCCGAGGTCCTCGCCCACCAGTTGCTGTGCGTGGGCGGTGCTCGCCCGCATCTGCGGGTCGAGGTCGCTGCGGTGGGCGGCGTCGGCCAGGTCGGCGGGGAGGCCGGCCTCGGCCAGGGCCAGCGGGACGACGCTGTCGAAGTCCTTGTCGCCGGCGTCGTGGATCCGGCGGCCGAGCGCCGGGTACAGCCGTGCGAGGGCGGCGGAGCCGTGTTGCGCGGCGGCCGCCACACACACCCTGGCCGGCCCCCAAGCCCTGTCGTTGAATTCGCGGTACCAGGGCTCCAGGTCACGATGCTCGTTGATCACCGCGAGGCTCATCACCTCGAACCGCAGGGTGAGCGGCCGCATCTTCGCGACCTCCATGAGCCAGCGGGAGGTGATCCAGGCGAACGGGCAGGACGGATCCACGTACGCCGTGACCATCGGAGCTGACGCTTGAGGCGAGTTGTCTTCCACGGAAGACAACTTATCTTCCACGGAAGGTAAGGTGCAACAGTGGATGACGACCGGATCGCCGACATCGTTGGGCAGTGGGGTCGCGAGCGACCAGACCTCGACCCCACCCCGTTGCTGATCATCGGTCGCATCCAACAGTTGGCCGCCGTACTCGATGTGGCCCTGCGGCCGCCGTTCGCCGCAGCGGACCTCGGCAACGGCGACTTCAACGTGCTCGCGGCGCTGCGTCGCGAGGGCGAGCCCTACACGCTCACGGCGGGCCAGCTGAGCCAGCGGATGCTCGTGACCACGGGAGCGGTGACCAAGCGGGTGGACCGTCTGATCGCCCGCGGCCTCGTGTCACGCTCGGTCTCCGCAGCCGACGCGCGCGGCAGGGTGGTCGGGCTGACGTCGGCCGGCGTGGCGTTGACCGACCGGCTCATCGAGGAACATCTGGCCAACGAGGCGGCCATCCTTCGCGGCCTGACCGACAGCGACCGCAGAACACTTGAGCGCCTACTTGCGGCGATGAATCGGACCCTGACCTCCGGAGATTTTGGACCCGAGGGCGGGGGCCACGACGGGTGATGCCCCCGGGCATGATCGGCCGATCCTCGGAATACCATTCGGGCATGGACGACACCACCCGCGGCGTACGCATCAGACGCGGTGGCCCGGCCGACGCACCCGCCGTACTGGACATGCTCGACTCCGCGGTGGTCTGGATGAACGACCGCGGCAACACCGAGCAGTGGGGCACGACGCCGTTCTCGGAAAAACCCGAACGGGCCGCACAGGTCGATCGGTACCTGACCGAGAACCTCCCGTTCATCGCGGAAGTGGACGGGACACCGGCCGCAGCCCTGGTATTGGCTTCCGGGCCTGATCCGCGGGCACCGATCGCGCCTGCGGAGGAACCCGAGCGCTACGTCCGCCTCCTGGTCTCCGACCGACGATTCGCCGGCCGGAAACTCGGGTCGGCCCTGTTGGCACACGCCGTCGAGGAAACCCGGCGAGCCGGCGTGCGGTTGCTACGGGTCGACTGCTGGGCGGGCAGCGGCGGCGAGTTGGTGGCGTACTACGAGCGCAACGGGTTCACTCCCACCGATACCTTCCTGGCCGGGACCTGGCCGGGGCAGGTGCTGGCCCAGCGGGTCGACTGAGCCACGCTCCCGGGTCAGCCCCTCAGCCGTCGCACACGACCGGCTCCAGGACGCCCGACAATGCTTGCCGGAAACCGGTCGGCTTGCCGTCAAGGCCGCCGCATGGCGGACGATGGATGCGTGATCGGTGACCGGTGGGGCGTGACCAACAGCGATACCTTGCGTACCTATCCCTGCGACGACTTCGTCGTCTCACCCACACTCCAGGCGTGGCGGGGAGTGCGGATCGAGGTGCCCGCCGCGGCGGTGTGGCCGTGGGTAGCCCAACTGAGGCTCGCGCCGTACTCGTACGACTGGATCGACAACCTCGGCCGCCGCTCACCTCGACAACTGGAGGGCCTGCCCGAGCCCCAGGTCGGAGAGGCGTTCACCACCGCTGGCGGACGGAAGTTGGGCAGGATCGTCTCGGTCGATCCCGGCAGACAACTGACGAGCACCATCATGGGCGCCTTCATGTCCTACGTCCTCGTGCCTCAGGAGCACGACACGACGCGCTTGCTGCTCAAGGTCGTCATGCAGACGACCCGCTGGGTCGCACCCGGGCTGTCCGTCGGCGACCTGATCATGGCTCGACGACAGCTGTTCAACCTGAAGAAGCTCGCCGAGCGCACGTCGCAGAGTCGTTGAGCACTGGAACGAATCCTCGTTGAGCTGACCGGAAGGCCGGTGCTGCCACTAGCCACGCCAGGTCTCGGTCGCTGCCACTGGCGTCGAGCTGAGCTGCATCACGTCGAAGCCCAGCACATCGAGTGCCTGCAGTTCGGCTGCGGCCTCCGTGAGGTTTCGCCTCGTGATCGAAGTCTACGGCGACCTGAGAAGGCGCGTCGTGACACTCGCGCTCGTTTGCCTCATGCGGATGAGGCGGGCGCCTGCGCGGCGGCGCGGGCAGGGGCAGGGGCAGGGGCAGCCTCGCGGAGCAAGGCCAGCAGCCCGGGAAAGCGTTGTTCCACGTCGTCGTAGCGGAGGGTGACCAGCCGGCGGATGCCGTCGACTCGCGTGCGGATCAAGCCTGCATCGCGCAGCACCTTGATGTGGTGCGACACCGTCGACTTGCCGATGGTGACGCCGGTCTCCTTGAGGACGTCACTGCCGCACGTCCAGTCCCCAGCCTCGTCGAGGGCACGCACGAGCGTGAGCCGCACCGGGTCGGCGAGCGCGCTGAGCACGACGTCGATCGTCACGGTCTCGATGGCGGGTTCGATCACCTCGGTCACGAGATGAAGCCTAGCCAGATCTTGTGCAAAGTTCGACTCTCGTCGTACTGTTCGATGCAGCTCGAACGGTACGACGCAGATCGAACATTGGACGGATCATGAAAGCGATCATCTACCGCGACCACGGCGGCCCCGACGTTCTCCAGTTCGTCGAGCGTGACCGGCCCACGCCCGAACCCGGCGAGGTGCGCGTCAGGGTTGCCGTTTCCGGGGTCAACCCGACCGACTGGCAGGCCCGCACCGGCGTTGCCCACCGCAAGCTCTTCCCCGAAATCACCCCGCACCTCGACGGCGCCGGTGTGGTCGACGCCGTCGGTGAAGGGGTTGACCCCGGCCGGGTCGGTCAGCGTGTGTGGCTGTTCATGGCCGCCGCCGGACGTCCCACCGGCACCGCCGCCGAGTTCACCGTCGTACCCGCCGATCAGGCCGTGCCGCTGCCAGACGAGGCCGGCTTCGACGTCGGCGCGTCGCTCGGCGTCCCCGCGCTCACCGCACACCGCGCACTCACCGTCGCCGAGGACGGGCCACGCCGCCTACGCCCCGGGATACTCGACGGCAAGGTGGTGCTCGCCGCTGGCGGGGCCGGCGCGGTCGGGCACGCAGTGATCCAGCTCGCCCGATGGGCCGGCGCCACCGTGATCGCCACGGTCAGCGGCCCGGAGAAGGCGGCGCTGGCCACCGCAGCCGGAGCCCACCACACCATCAACTATCGCGAGGGCGACCAAGCCGCCGCCGCCATCCGTGCGATCGCCCCTGACGGCGTCGACATCGTCGCCGAGGTGGCGTTGGGCGCGAACCTGGCCCTGGACCTGGCCGTGCTGCGTACCCGCGGCACGATCGCGACGTACGCCAACGAGGGCGGACATCCGGTCGAGCTGAACGTGGGTCAGCACATGGTGCTCAACACGCGCTTGCAGTTCCTGGTGCTCTACACGGCTGGGCCGCAGGCGCGCGCCGCAGCCGTCGAGGACGTCACCGCCGCGATCCGTGACGGCGCCCTACCGGTCGGCGAGGCACACGGCCTACCACTGCTCCGCTTTCCACTGCGGCGCACCGCCGACGCTCACCGAGCGGTAGAAGCCGGCGCGGTCGGCAAGGTACTGGTGGACGTCATGCCCTGAAGTTCACCCGCAAGCAGGAGGAGAGGTAGTCATACGTCGTCGTGCACCGTCACCGGCGATGAATACCAGGCTGCCCCGAGCGGCATGAGCGTGCGCCATGTGTCGGGTCCGGCGGACCAATAATCGGGCGTCTCGCCGGTGTGCGTCCACTAGCGTCCCGCCTCATGGAGAACACCACCGTACGCACTGAACGCCTCGAGCTTCGCCCGGTGCGAGACGCGGACGTCGACCGGATCCTGGAGTACCGCAATCTGCCGCAGGTCACGCGCTGGCTACTCCGCACGCAGGTCGACCCTGCGTCCTTCCGCACGGCATGGCGACGCGCGGCCGCAGACCCTGACGACCACAGCATGGCGGCCACGCTCGACGGCGTGGTGATCGGAACCGTCTCGCTCGACGTCGTCGACGGCATGGGCCAACCCGGCATGCCACCACGGACCGAGGCCGAGCTTGGCTACATCTTCGATCCGGCCTACGGCGGAAATGGGTACGCGACCGAGGCGGTAACCGCCGTGGTGGCGCACGCATTCGACCGGCTGGGCATTCGGAGAATCACCGCCGGCTGCTTCGCGGCCAACCTCGCCTCGGTGCGAATCCTCGAGAAGGTCGGCATGCGTCGTGAACAGCACGGCGTCGGCGATTCCTGGCACGCCGAACTGGGCTGGGTGGACGGCTACACCTACGCCCTCCTCGCCGAGGCATGGCATCGAGAGGCAGCACCGTCGGAGCAGCCGATCGCGTCCACACCGGCGCCGCGGGCGCGGTGAACCACCAGCGCATCCTCGACGGGGCTTGTGCTATCCCGGCCGGATCGGCCCCGGCGGGGCTAGCCGCTGGTGGGTTCCAGCTGCTCGAAGGCCATGCTTCACCCGGTCCGTCGCGACGAACCGTCCGAGTCGGTAGAGGAACTCGATGAACGCGGCGAAGGTCGCGTTGACCGTCTCGAAGTTGGGGGTCTCCAGGTCCAGCAACACGACGGCGCCGGTCAGCGCGGCCAACGGCATGAGCGTGCATCGGCTCAGCTACTGCATGATGGTGACCGGCGGGTGCTCCTGCAAGGCGGCGCACTGATAGACCTGGAGTGTGTAGCCACGACCGATTTCCACCTGCGTCGGGGTGTGATCGACCGACTCGTCCTCCTCAGCGATGGGACGCCAGCTGCGGCTGTCGCCGTCCCATTCGTCGCTTGGGATGGTGAGAAGTGGTTCCAGCGGAGCGCCGCAGCACCGGAGCTCGTCAGGGCCCGCCGGGCTCCGAAAGGTGAAGAAGGCGGCCCAGCCACCGACCTTCCAACCGGGAGCGATTGACAGGTCGCCCCGGTAACTCGGTTGCTTCTCGTCCGGTGACTGGAGGAGGTCTCTTTCTCGGGAGATGATGCGTTCCGCCAGCTTGTCATCCAGCTCGTGATAAGCCGGGTACTCGGTGACCTGCTCTGGGTGCAGAACGCAAGGTTCCGGTACGTAACAGCCCTGACCGACGAAGGCCGGCTCGGGCGGGTTCATCAGCATGTTCCGCACGCTTGTGGATTGCCGCCACCGTAGGCGCACTGCCGACCGCGCATCCATGATTTCATCGAACGGGCACCACAGCACCTGAAGCATGTCTGTGCCAGGGGGACAGGGCAGATCAGGGACGTCCCGGGCGTAGAGCTGGGCGAGCGGGATGAGCGGCAGCGGCTCCACCGGCAGCAGGGCCGGGTCGTAACCGGAATCTACGCGGTCTACGACTACCTTCTCATCGGGAGTGAGCAGATTCGTTCCCGGCGACCTGGGCCGTTGCCACGCTGCGGCGAGGATACGCCGACGCGTGCGGACGTCCTCCAGCGTCGTCAACCCGTACGGCTCGTGCTCGTCTCCGCATCTTGGCCAGGCCTCGTCTTCCGGCCACAGCAAAGGCCCACCCACCGAGCTGTCGTGCACGGCCGGGTCTCCTGGGCGGGGATGAAGGCGGGTGGCGGTCCTGGCCCTCGCTGCCAGTTCCGGGAACAGCGAGACCACATCCAACGGACGCGGTGGGGTGGTGCGCGTCATGATTCACTCTCCTGATCAGCGGCCTGCATGCAACCACGTGGCGCTGACAGGAGGAGCCGTCAGAGAGCCGCGCTGGTCATCCGGTCAGATCGTTCGGTTGGTCTGACCGACCGCTCCCAGCGACGGGGGCTAGCCGCTGGTGGATTCCAGCTGATCGAAGGCCACGCTCCACCAGGACTTCGGGTCGGCAAACGCTGACGAGTCGACGCCCATCAGTTCCTCGCGGATCGCGGCGGCGCGGGCGGCGCGGGCCCGACCGCCCGGGTCCGTGGCGATGAGCTGCCCGAGCCGGTAGAGGAACTCGACGAACGCGGCGAAGGTCGCGTTGACCGTCTCGAAGTTGGGGGTTTCCAGGTCCAGCAACACGACGGCGCCGGTCAGCGCGTCGAGGCAGAAGAGCAGCTGCGGGTCCTCGGGTGAGCTGCCGAGGACGATGTGGATGCGCGGGCTGGCCTCGCCGATCTCGATCTTCAGCTTGGAGAACAACTCCATGCCGGAGACGTCGACGTCGACGGTGAACAGGATCGGTACGTCGACCGGGATGGCTCCGAACGGCGGGAAGACCTCTGGCGTCAGCGGGCCGAGCACGTCGTCGAACCGGTCGACCGGGAAGTAGATCATCCCATCGGCGCCCCAGAGCGCCGTGAGCTCCTCATGCGTCGCGGTCAATCGTCCGCCTCCTCGTCATCGTCGCCGGGCGTGGTCAGACCGTGCTCGTCGAGGAAGCCCCACCACTCGTCGTCGTCGAAGCCGACCTCGCCGTACCCGGCGCCGAAGACGTAGTAGGCGAGGAACGAGTCGAGGTCCGGCGCGACGTCGAGGAACATCTCACGCATGAACCACTCGTCGGTGGTCTCCGCCGGGAAGTACCAGACCGCGCCGGTGTCGCGTCGGATCAGCAGTGGCTCGTCGTTCAGTGTGCCGATGACCAGCCACTCGGCGGGTTCGTCGGCGACGCCGGTGAACTCGGGCATCTGCTCGAGGTAGTACTGGATGTCGTCGAGGTCCGCGACTGCGGGCAGGTCGAACGCGCCGGCCAGGATGCCGTTGGCGGTCTCCAGCAGCTCCCGGACCGGCTGCGGCAGCTCGGCGGGAATCTGGTCGGCCGGAGCGCCCTCGTTGATCTGTGCCCACGCCAGCGTCGCCGGCTGGTCCGCTTCCAGGTCGGTACGCAGCTCCGCGATGAGCTCCCGCAACTCGGGATTCAATCCACTACCTCTATTCGGATCGGTGTGCCATCGGGCAGATTCATGATCTGACGCCAGATTTGCCCGCCGACATCCCAGTTTGTTCTACCGTGCAGGAGCTTCAGATTACTAACGTCGTCGGCGCCCCCGAGTTGCAGCTCCCACACATGGTCGGGCTGCTGCTTGCGGAGTCGGGCGGCGAGGGCGTTCGCCATCTTCTTGTCGTGGGGCCAGTACTTGTCGAAGATCTTCTGCCGGATGCGCTTCTTGTAGTCGGCCGTGATTTTCTTGTCCCGAGCGACCGGGTTCGCCTGCTTGAACAGCTTGCCCTCGTCGCTGAGCTTCTTCAGCGCGTTCATCTTGCGGTCAAACTGGCCGCGCGCGTGGAACGACTTGCGCTGCACCTTGATCGTGACCTCGGGCAGGTCGTTGTTGCGCACCACCGGCTTGGCGGCGGCTTTCTTCACCGCCGCGCGGACGCCCTTGCCAACCTTCGGCTTGCCCGCGCCGCCGCGCTTCTTCGAGCTCTTGGGCGCCCTGCTAGGCATCGAGGAGCTCCTGGATCACCTGGTCGATCAGCAGACCGACGATCTCCCGCGTGATCATCTGGAAGATCGGGACCTCGGCCAGCGACGCGCCGAACGTGACGACGGCGGTGGCGATCGCCTGAGCCACAGCGAAGGCGAGGATCGCAAGCTGCACGATCACCTGGATCTTCAGCGCGAGCACGATCGCGGCGGCGATGATCAGCCCGGTGCCGATCAGCATGGCGGCCTCAGAGTAGTCCGGCAGCGTTCCGGGGCCGCTCTCCGGCTTGGACCACCACTTCTGGAACGCCTGCACCGACTCGCCCTGGTGCTGTGACCAGATCGCCGCCGCAGCCGAGCTGGCCTCCCCGGATGCCTCGGCGACAGTGCCGGAGAAGTCCAGCCAGGCCTGGCCCATCTCGAACAGCTTTTCCTCGTCGGCTTCGGGCCAGCTGTAGCCGATCCAGCCGAGTGCCGTGATCAGTTCACCCGGCAGTTGAAGTCCCATGCCGTCACCCCAGCATTCCCTGGATGTCCCGCAGCGCGCCCGCGGCGGCGTCCTCGACCAGCTCGAAGTTGTCGGCCATCTTCGTCAGGTCGCTGCCGGCCGATCCGATCTCCTCGGCGGCCACGCCGATGCAGTCAAGAACCCAGGTGGACGCCTCCGTGTAGGCGATGCCGATCAGCGAGCCGATGTCGTCGGCACCCCACGGCTCGCCGTACCCCTGCATCTTTGCCTCGAAGCTTTCCAACTGCCCGATGAAGCGTTCGGCGGCGCCGATGACCTCATCGCCGCCGGAACGCAGCAGCGCGGGCTCGACCTCGAAGCCGTTCACCGGGAACCTCCTCGGGCCATTCGCTCCTGCGCGTCCGTGAGCGCCTGCAGGAACGCACCGAGCCGCGGCACGGCCGTGTCACGAACCTGCTCCAGCTGCTCGGTGAGCTGCGAGAGGTCGCCGGAGGCCACCGCCGGGCCGCCGCCGCGCATCGAGTCGATCGCCGCGTTCACGGCCGCGATCACGTGGTCGCAGACCTCGGCGGCGCCGAGCCGCATCATCCGTGGGTCCAGCGTCAGCGACTCCAGCCGACCATCAGCGCCGAACTCGGCACGGACCTGCCCCTCGGCCGACTCACCGACCCGACGCAGGCGCGCGGCCTCCTCGTCCTCCGGCGCAGCGCCGGCGGCGCGCAACGCGCCAACCGTCGCGTCCAGCATGCGAGCGAACTCTCCGCTCGCCGGCTCATTCACCGACATGCGCCCTCCATCGATCGCCTCCGAGACAGTGGAAAGCGTAGTCAGATCCGGCAAACAGTGTGGACCGGCGAGGTGGACGTTCCATCGAACCCTGTCGACGGGTCCGGCCCATCGACGGAGCCGCACGCAACGGGGGTACGCCCGACGCAGGTCCCTCGACCAGCGCACCTGACAGCGGCTTGGTACCGCTCAGGGCTGGAAGTACTCCGACATCAGGCGGCTGACCCATTCCGGCTGCTCGACGTTCACCGGGACGAACTCCACCATCGTCGGCTTCAGGTCGACGACCGGGGTGCCCGAGACCGCGTCGAGACCCACCACCGTCAATTCGCGGCCGTGGACGGATTCGATGGCGCAGCACGTCACTCCGATGCGGTTTGGTCTGCGAGGGCCGCGGCCGGCGAATACACCAACGGGCGGTAGGTCGGAGCGACCACGGTAGGGACGGGGTTCGCGGTGATCACCGTCTGCTGGGAACTGGTCGAAGATGAAGAGGACTTCCACATGGGAGAAGCCCTCCAGGCCCTGGAGGCACAGATCACCGAAGCGCTCGTCGATGGTGATGGTGCTGCGGACGGCACCCCAGTTGTCCGTGTGCTGGACATCGGTCCTGTCATTTCGGACCGTACCGATCGGGGTGATCTCAAAGCTGGGCATGACCTGAGGCTAGTTGCCGCGCACGACCGGCCGGCATGCACGAGCACCCGATCAAGGAGTCAGGCCGGGGTTGCGCTGGCGGCGGTCCTGGCGAAGCGGCGGGCCAGGTGGCCGAAGGCGTCGACAAGCTCGGCGGGGCCGACAACGTCGATCTCGGTGTCGAACCGGGCGATGGCGGCGGCCAGGCTGGGCCAGGACCAGGAGCCGAGAGTGCCAACGGGATGGGGCCGTCGCAACCCGACGGCCCCATCCCGCCACTCCGAGCGTTCGTACCCTCAGGCGGTGGCCAGGCGGACCATGAACTGGCAGCCGTCGGGGGTGTTGCGCACCTCGACCCGACCGCCGTGCGCCTCCACCAGGCCATGAACGATGGCCAGGCCGAGCCCTCCGGACGCCCCACCGTCACCGGGGCCGGGAGTGCGGGCCGGCTCGCCACGGAACGCGATGTCGAACACCCGGGGAAGGTCGGCCGGGGGAATGCCGCCACAGGTGTCGGCAACCGACAGCCAGGCGTGGTCCTCCTCCCGGCCGGCTTCGATACGTACGGTGCCGTCGGCCGGGGTGTAGCGGACCGCGTTGAGCAGCAGGTTCGCCACGACCCGGGCCAACTCCGGTTCGCTCGCGGCGACCGTCGGCCACCCCGACTCGCTGGCGATCAACTTGATCCGGCGAGCGTCGGCCAACGGGATGGTGCTGGCCAGCGCGTCCGAAACCACCTCTCCGAGCGGCACCGCCGTCAACGACAACCGCAACGCTCCCGCGTTGATCCGGGACAGCTCGAACAGGTCATCGACGAGTCGGGTCATCCGGTCGGTCTCCAGTCGGATGCGCCGGTGGTACTCGTCGACCGTGTCCGGATCACGCACCACCCGGTCCTCCAGCGCCTCCGCCATGGCCCTCAGCCCGGCGAGCGGGGTCCGCAGGTCGTGGGAGACCCAGGCGACCAGGTCGCGCCGGCCCTTCTCCAGTTGCCGTTCCCGCTCCCGGGCCTGGTCGCGCCAGACCGCGGCGCGGGCCAGTCGCCGGCCGAAGTGCCCGCCGACGGCGAGGCTGACCACCGCTGCCGCCGCGACGGTGATCAGGACCACCTCAAGGTCGTGCGCCGAGAGGAACATCGCCTCCGCGACCGCCATCACCCCGACGGCGACGGCGACCACAGTGGTGGTGAGCAGCACGTTGAGGTGCACGGTGATCGAGCTGCGCCGAAGCGCGCGGAGCAGCACCGCACCGGCGAGCCCGATGCCGAATGCCGCCCCGAGGGCGATCGCGAAGATCAGGAGTACGTCACGCATGGGCCGGCTCGTAGCGGTAGCCGACGCCCCAGACGGTCACGATCCGCTGCGGATCGGCCGGGTTGGCCTCGATCTTCTCCCGCAGCCGGCGTACGTGCACTGTCACTGTCGAGTGGTCCCCGAAGTTCCAGCCCCAGACCTGCTCAAGAAGTTCGGCCCGGCCGAAGACCCGGGACGGATGCCGCATGAGGTGGACGAGCAGGTCGAATTCGCGCAACGTCAGGGCAAGATCCGCACCGGCGAGGCGGGCGGTTCGGGAGGCCGTGTGCACCACCAGGTTGCCGTCGGTGAGCGCCTCCGGCCGCTCGGGCGGCGTCCCACCGCCGGCGCGACGGAGCACCGAACGGACCCGCAGCACCAGTTCCCTGGGTGAGAAGGGCTTGGTCAGGTAGTCGTCCGCGCCGAGTTGCAGCCCGAGGATCCGGTCGGACTCGTCGCCGCGCGCGGTGAGCATGACGATCGGTACGCCGTCCGGCCGTACCCGCAGCGCCCGGCACACCTCCAGACCGTTGATCAGCGGCAGCATCAGGTCGAGCACGACCAGGTGTGGCGCGTGCCGCTCCACGGCCGCCAGTGCCGCCGCACCGTCCGCCGCGAGGCTCACCTGGAAGCCGTCGTTCTCGAGGTAACGACGGATGACGTCGCTCACGGTCTGATCGTCGTCGACCACCAGCACACGCTGTGTCACGGACCTTCCCCGTTCCGCCCCGTCAACGTCTCCCCCAGATGTCCATCGACCCAGCGTAGCCAGGCACCAGACTCCGCCCGCACCGGTAAACCTTGCGAGGTTCTTACGGCTGTACGCGGAAACCCGCTCGGGCGTACGCGAGGTCATACGGTGACCGGAATGCGGATCCTTGTCACCGGTGCGGCCGGGTTCATCGGCTCACACGTCGCCGACCTGCTCACCGACGACGGGCACGAGGTGGTGGCAGTGGACGCGCTCCTGCCCGAGGCGCACGGTGCGACGGCGCCGCGGTGGACCGAGCGGCACGACCTGATGGTCGGTGACGTACGCCACGGCGAGCTGCTGACCCGGCTACTGAACGGGGTCGACGCGGTCTGCCATCAGGCAGCCATGGTCGGCCATGGCCTCGACCCGGCCGACGCCCCCCGGTACGCCGCGCACAACGACCTCGGCACTGCCACCCTCCTCGCGGCGATGCACGCCACCGGGGTGCGCCGACTGGTGCTGGCCAGCTCGATGGTGGTCTACGGCGAGGGCCGCTATCACTGCCCCACCCACGGGATCGTCCGACCTGCCAACCGCCGGGTCGTCGACCTGGCCGAGGGCCAGTACGAGCCGACCTGCCCTCGCTGCGACCAGGCGCTCTCCCCCGGTCTGGTGCCCGAGGACGCGCCGCTGGAACCGCAGAGCACGTACGCCGCCACCAAGTTGGCCCAGGAACACCTCGCCGGTGCCTGGGCCCGGCAGACCGGCGGATCGGTCTGGGCCCTGCGCTATCACAACGTCTACGGACCGCGAATGCCCCGCGACACTCCGTATTCGGGGGTTGCGTCGATCTTCCGGTCGGCCCTGGCCGCCGGACGACCGCCCCGGGTGCTGGAGGACGGCCGGCAACGGCGCGACTTCGTGCACGTGACCGACGTGGCCGCGGCCAACCTGCTGGCCCTCACGACACCGGCACCGGATCCCCTGACGCCGATCAACGTCTGCTCGGGCGAACCGCACACCGTCGGCGAGTTGGCCCACGAGCTGGCGGCGGCGATGGGCGGGCCACCGCCGATCACGGTCGGGGGCGGACGGGCGGCGGACGTGCGGCACGTCGTGGCCGATCCGGCGCGGGCCACCCGCGTGCTCGGTTTCACCGCCCGAGTCGGCTTCGCCGCTGGCATCGCCGACTTCACCACCGCGGTGATGCGGGACCCGGCATCGGTCACGACACCGTCCACAGCAGGTGGTTGACGGCGAGAGCCGTGGCGGCCTGGGCGGCCAACCACCACCGTCGGTGACCGTGCGGCAGGTGCGCGGTGGCGACCAGCAGCCAGACGGCGAACGGTAGCCAGATCCGCTCGACCTCGGCCTTGCTGAGCCCGGACAGGTCCGCCGCGAGCACCGCCGCCGTCGCCGCGACGGGCAACCACACAGTGGGCCCGGCGCTGGCGATCCGCTGCCGGAGGGCCGTCGCAAGCGGTGGGTGCGGTGCCCGGATCGACACGGCGGCCACCGCCCGCCGCAGCGCCGGCCCGACCACCGGGCCGGCCGAGAGCAGCAGGGCGGCGAGATTCGCCCAGACCCAGTAGCCGTACGGACGTTCCGCCGCCCAGCCCTGGTAGTAACGACGCGCCACCAGGTGGTAGCCGTCCAGCCACCAGAAGCCGGCGAGGGTGAACGCCGCGACGACGGCCGCGACCGCCGTCGCCGCGACCAGGAGCACGCCGAGGCGGTCCCGCGCCCGGAGCAGCACCACTGTCAACGCGAGCAACCCGACCAGGACGAACCCGTACGACAGGTAGAGCGCGAAGCCGAGTAGCAACCCGCCCAGTGCGGCCCCCGGTCGGCCACCCACCGCCAGCAACGCCAACCCGGCCGCGACCACCGCGGCGAAGATCCCGTCCGCGGACGCGCCCACCCAGACCGCCCCCGGGAGGAGCACCAGGAACGGCCACACCGCCCGGGCGGCGTCCTCGGCGCCGAGTGCCCGCAACGTCACCGGAACCGACACCGACACCGTGGCGCCGAGCAGCACGCAGGCGAGCCCGGCGGCGGTCCCGCCGCCCAGGCCGATCCGCTCCAGCCAGACGAAGAACAGCAACGCTCCCGGCGGGTGAGCGGCAGCGTGGGTGGACCACGAATCGGGCTGGAAGTCGAGAATCCGGTCGGCGAAGCCGGACAGCATGATGCCGACGTCCGTCACCCGAGGCACCTCGTGCAGGTACTCGGCCTGCACTGTGAGCCGCTCGGTCAACCCCGCGGACCAGCCGTCCACCAGGGCCAGCGACAGCGTCCAGAGCAGCGAGGCGAGATAGCCGACTGCCAGCAGTCGCGGCCACGGCGTGTCCGTTCCCCAGCGCACGCCCCGCCAGACGAACAGCGCCGCGACGAGAAGCGCGGCGGGGGTGCCGGGCCCCAGATGGGGCTGCCAACTCGCGTAGAGCGGTGCCGCGTCGGCGTGCAGCCGTACGCCCTGATGGTTGAGCAGGGCGCCGACGGCGACGGCGACGGCGAGCAGGGCCACCTCGGTGCCGAGGACGATCAGGTCGGCGGACCGGGTTCGTCCCGGCCGGGTCATCATGGTCATGGTGACGGCCGACGATACGACCTCCCACCAGGCATTCGGCGGCCAGACGGTGAGACGTCAGCGAGTCGTAAGATCCGTTGCCGTGTAAGCGATTCGTAAGGAGAAACCGCGGCCCGGACGACCGGTGGCGGGCCTAGCGTCGCCGGTATGCACACAACGATCGACGTGGTGCTGCCGTGTCTGGACGAGGCGGCCGCACTGCCTGCCGTACTGAGCGGACTGCCACCCGGCTACCGCGCCATCGTGGTCGACAACGGCTCCACCGACGGTTCGCCGGTCGTCGCGGCCGAGCACGGGGCCCGGGTCGTCCACGAGCCGCGACGCGGGTACGGCGCGGCAGTGCACGCCGGCCTGCTGGCGGCGGAGGCGGATCTGGTCTGCGTGCTCGACGCGGACGGCTCGTTCGACCCGGCCGAGTTGCCCAGGCTCGTCTCGGCGGTGCTCGACGGGCGGGCCGATCTCGCCGTCGGGCGGCGTCGGCCGGTCTCGGCGGCTGCCTGGCCGTGGCATGCCCGCGCCGGGAACGCGCTGGTCGCGGCCCTGCTGCGGCGTCGCGGCGTGCCGGTGTACGACATCAGCCCGATCCGGGTGGCCCGCCGGGCGGCGCTGCTGGGCCTCGGTGTCAACGACCGCGCGTTCGGCTACCCCCTGGAGTTGCTGCTGCGCGCGGCCGGAGCGGGCTGGCGGATCCTCGAACTGGACGTCGCGTACGCACCCCGGGCCGCCGGGACCGTCTCGAAGGTCTCCGGCTCGGTCCGGGGCACGCTGCGAGCGACCCGGGACTTCGCCGGAGTGCTGCGCGCCGACGCCGGTGGTGGCCGGTGAACGTCCTGCTCCTTGTCGCGAAGGCGCCGGTCCCCGGGCAGGCCAAGACGCGCCTCTGCCCGCCCGCCGATCCCACCCAGGCGGCCCGGATCGCGGCGGCGTCGCTGTTGGACACCCTCGCGGCGGTGCGCGCCACCGCCTCGACCATTCCCGTGTTGGCCCACACCGGCCGGTTCGCCGATGCCGAGTACGGCGCGGAGTTGACCGCCGCGTTGGTCGGTTGGCACCTGCTTCCGCAGCGCGGCGACACGTTCGCCGACCGCCTCGCGAACGCCCACGCCGACACCGCTGCGGCATTTCCCGGCCGGGCGGTGCTGCAGATCGGCATGGACACCCCGCAGATCCGCCCGGCAGTGCTCACCACCGCGCTGGACCGGCTCGCCGAACACGAGGCGGTGTTCGGGCCCGCGCTGGACGGCGGCTGGTGGGCACTCGGGTTACGCGATCCGAGGTACGCGAGCGCGCTACGCGACGTACCCATGTCGACCGACGACACCGGGCGTCATACCCTGGCCGCGCTGCGCGGGCACGGCGTACAACCGGCGATGCTGCCCGTGCTGCGGGATGTCGACGACTGGTCGTCGGCGCTGGCGGTCGCGGCTGACCTACAGGGCACCCGGTTCGCGGACGCCGTCGCGTCGGTGGGTGGCCATCTGCTGAGCGGATGCCCCCGGTGAATTCGACGATCAGTCTCGACGGTTTCGACGTGGTGCTGCGCAGACTCGGCGGGTGGTCCGCCGACCAGGACGCCTACGGCACGCCGGTCGGCCCGAGGCCTGCGACCCAACCCGACCATTGGCTGGTGCACACCGACGGGCGACGTGACCTGTTGCCGGTACGGCGCTGGCACGGCCCGCCCGAACCGGAAATCGAGTCCGTCGCCGCACGCTGCACGGGGCCCACGATCGATCTCGGCTGCGGCCCCGGTCGGCTGACCAGGGCACTCGCGCAGCGCGGCCTCGTCGCACTGGGGGTGGACATCTCCGCCGAGGCGGTACGTCTGACCCAGGGTCGGGGTGTGGTGGCCCTACGACGCGACGTCTTCGAACCCCTTCCCGGCGAGGGTAGGTGGGCGCACGCCCTGCTCATCGACGGCAACATCGGCATCGGTGGCGACCCGGTCCGCCTGCTGCGCCGGTGCGGCACCCTGATCGCGGCCGACGGAACGCTGGTGGTCGAGGTGGAACCCCCGGGTGCCGGGCTGTGGCAGGGACAGGCGTACGTCCTGTCCGGATCGTCCGGCGATCGGGAACAGCGCGGACCGGTGTTTCGCTGGGCGCGGGTCGGGGCGGAGGCGGTGGCCCGTACCGCCGCCGCTGCCGGCCTGCGGGTCGTTGACCGTTTCCGGTTCGGTCCACGCTGGTTCGCCGAGTTGGCACGCTCATGATCCGCCGGCCACGCGTCCCCGCCCCCGAGGACTTCACCGCGCCCTCGCACTCACCGCTGGTCACCGCCCGGCTCGGCCTCTGGCTCGGGGTGGCGTTCGGGCTGTGTTTCGGCACCGGGCTGCTCAGCCACTACATCCAGCACCCGCCGGGCTGGTTCACCTGGCCGACCCGACCGGTCAACCTGTACCGGGTCACCCAGGGCGTTCACGTGCTCTCCGGTGTCGCGGCGATCCCGTTGCTGCTGGCCAAGCTGTGGAGCGTCTATCCCCGGCTGTTTGTCCGTCCGCCTCTACGTCAGCCGATCCGGTTGTCCGCACACGCCCTCGAACGGATCTCCGTCCTGGTGCTGGTCTGCGCCGCGTTCTTCGAACTGGTCACGGGCCTGTTCAACGTCGCGCAGTCGTACCCGTGGGGGTTCTTCTTCCCGACGGCCCACTACGCGGTCGCCTGGCTGGTGGTCGGGGCGATGCTGCTGCACGTCGCGGTGAAGCTCCCGGTCGCCCGCGCGGCGCTGAGCACGCCACTGCGACGCAGGAGAGCGGTGCCAGCCGCGACGCCGGGGCCTGACGATCGGGACTCGTCCGAGCGACGCGCGTTTCTGCGTACCTCGGCGGGCGTCGCCGGCATCGCCGTGCTGGCCACCGCCGGAGTCACAGTGCCGTGGCTACGTCGGGTGTCGCCGCTGGCGTGGCGTTCCGCGTCCGGGCCGCAGGGCGTACCGATCAACCGCACGGCGGCTGCCGCGCGTATCGCCGTTCCTGCGGACTGGCGACTGGAGATCGTCTGGCCGGGCGGGCGGGACAGCCTGTCCCTGGCCGACCTGGCGGCCCTGCCGCAACGGACGGCAGAACTTCCGATCGCCTGTGTGGAGGGCTGGAGCGCCTCGGCCCACTGGACCGGCGTGCCCGTCGTTGCGCTGCTCCGCTGGGCCGGCGCACCGACCGGCCGACCGGTTCGGGTCACCTCACTGGAAACCGACGGCCTGTACGCGGCGAGCACACTCCCTGCGGCCCATGCCCGCGACCCGCTGACCCTCCTCGCCCTGCGGATCAATGGCGAGCAACTGTCGCCCGACCACGGTTACCCCTGTCGACTCATCGCGCCGAGCCGGCCAGGCGTCCTGCAGACCAAGTGGGTGGCCCGGCTGGAGGTGCTGCGGTGAGAACCGTCCGACTGCTCCTGTTCGTGGTCGGTGCCGCGGCCACCGCGTACGGCGGTTGGTTGCTCCTCCCCCAGTTCGGCACCGCCCTGCCGTGGTTGATCGGCGGCCCGGTGCTGCACGACGTCCTGGTGGCACCGCTGGTCGGACTGGTCGGGTTGGCGCTGGGTCGACTGGTGACGAACCGGTTCCGTCTGGCCTGGATCGCCGCGGGTCTGACGGCCAGCGCCACGTTGCTGCTGATCGCGGTGCCCCTGCTGTGGCGACCACCCTCGGCGCCTCCGAACCCGGGCCTACCGGACCGTGACTACCCGCTCGGGCTCGCTGTCGGGCTGGCTGTCCTCTGGGCCGCGATCGTGATCGTCCTGGTCGTCGCCACCATTGTCGACCGACGCGTCGCGCACCGACGGGCAGACCGTCGCTGAGTCGACCCCCACCCGTTTTCACCGTTCGCCCAGGAGGGGTACACATGTCAGCAGGAGACGCCAGCACGACCGATCGCCCGCCGATCGCCGTGATCGGTGGATCGGGGTTCTACGAGTTCCTCGACGACGTCGCCGAGGTCACCGTCGACACACCGTACGGACCGCCGAGCGACGCGCTGTCCGTCGGGAGTGTCGCCGGGCGGCCGGTGGTGTTCCTGCCCCGCCACGGACGGCGACACACCCTCCCCCCACATCGGATCAACTACCGGGCCAATCTGTGGGCGCTGCACGCACTCGGCGTCCGCCAGGTGCTCGCACCGGGCGCCGTGGGCGGTCTGCGGCCGGATCTGGGCCCGGGGACCCTCGTCGTACCGGACCAACTGGTCGACCGGACCAGCGGCCGCGCGCAGACCTACTACGACGGACAGCCACGCGCGGACGGGGAACTCTCCCCGGTCGTACATGTGCCCTTCGCCGACCCCTACTGTCCGGTCGGACGGGCCACTGTCCTCGACGCCGCCCGATCGACCGGTTGGCAGCCGGTCGACGGCGGAACCATGGTCGTCATCGAAGGGCCCCGATTCTCCACCCGTGCCGAATCACTGTGGTACGGCCGGGAGGGCTGGTCGGTCGTCGGCATGACCGGCCACCCGGAAGCGGTGTTGGCCCGCGAACTGGCGCTGTGTTACACAGCGCTGTCACTGGTGACCGACCTCGACTCGGGCGTCGAGGTTGGTCAGGGCGTGACCCAGCAGGAGGTGTTCACGGTCTTCGCCCGGAACATCGATCGTCTGCGCCTCCTGCTCGGCGACGTGGTGAAGACGTTGCCGGAGGACCAGGGAACCTGCCCGTGCGGACAGGCGCTGGCAGATACGCAGCGGTAACTGTCGTAAGAGTTCCGAAAGGGTTCGCGAACAGTTCGACGGCGGCTACGGCCGTACGCTGCGGGGGTGGGAAAACGGATGTTCCGGTCGCCGGTGGTCCGAGCCGGTCTCGCCGCCGCTGTCGTCGTGGCGATGCTGGCCCTCTACTGGTTCCAGCCGTGGAAGCTGTTCACCGACACCTACGTCGACGAGGCGATTCCCCGCGTAGGGACGACCTCGACCGCCCCGATCGAGGCGTCCGCGACCCCGGGATCCTCGACACCGGCACCCGCGACCTCGGCAGCCGCCCCAGCGGCGAACGAGATCCTGACCACCGGCGAGTTCGTCACCCATGAGCACCGGACGACCGGCAGTGCCGAGATTCACCGGCTCGCCGACGGGCGCCACCAGCTCGTCATCCGCGACCTGAACACGTCGAACGGCCCGGACCTGCGGGTGTGGCTGACCGACCAACCGGTCATCCGGGGCACGGCCGGCTGGCGGGTGTTCGACGACGGCAAATGGGTCGAGCTGGCGAAGCTCAAGGGCAACAAGGGCAACCAGGTGTACGAGCTACCGGCGTCGGTGGAGCCAGGCGACTTCCGCAGCGTCTCCATCTGGTGCAAGCGGTTCGCGGTCTCCTTCGGCGCGGCAGAACTCACGAGCGCCTGACCGGCCTGCCCGGTCGCAACCTGCCGGACACGGCATTGACATCTTTCACTGCGCGATCTAGCGTCGAAGCGAATCGGTTCGACACCGAGCCAGGTGCTCCGGCACCGTCGGGCGAACGGTCACGTGGTGTTCGGGCGCACGGTGTGGCCGCCATCGATTCGACGATCGACTGGTCCTGCGTGGGCGGCGAGACCAGTGGCGGAAACCTGTGTCGATGAGCCGGCCGGGCGCCGTCGGCACATCGCGTCTTCTGGGGTTCGTCCGCGGCGAACGTGGTCGACGGGGGTGACCCGCAGCGGCGCGTCGTGGCGGCGTGCGGGTTGCCGTGGACCCCCTTTCAACCAGTTCGTGCCGAGTGGCGGGAGCCCCTTCATGACAAGACGTAGACCCATCCTTGGACTGCTTGCGACGGCGGCGGCCGTCGTCCTGACAGTGAGCGCGGGGGCACTGGCCGGTGGTTCGATCACCACCGCGTCGGCCGCGAACATCGGAGCGGCCGCAGCGACCGCCGGGTGCGGCAAGGCACCCACCTTGACCAGTGGCCAACGGTCCATCCAGAGCAGCGGCCAGAACCGCAGTTTCATCCTGAGGATTCCTGACAACTACGACAGGAACCATCCCTACCGGTTGATCTTCGGATTCCACTGGAACGGCGGCACCGCAAACGACGTCGACGGCGGTGGGTCCGACGGGGCGGCCTGGTCCTACTACGGGCTGCGGCAGCAGGCGAACAACAGCACCATTTTCGTCGCGCCCCAGGGCAACGGCAACGGCTGGGCCAACCCCGGCGGCCAGGACGTCACCTTCGTCGACGACATGATCAGGGTGATCGAGGCAGACCTCTGCGTCGAGACCACGCAACGCTTCGCGCTCGGCTTCAGCTACGGCGGCGGCATGAGCTACTCGCTGGCCTGTTCCCGGCCAAGCGTCTTCCGCGCTGTCGCTGTCTACTCCGGCGGGCAGCTCAGTGGATGCGGCGGCGGCACCCAGCCGGTCGCGTACATGGGGATCCATGGCATCGGCGATGCGGTGCTCAACGTCTCCGCCGGACGGTCCCTGCGCGACACGTTCGTGCGGAACAACGGGTGCACCGCACAGAGCCCACCCGAACCGAGGGCGGGCAGCCTGACCCACATCACCACCACCTACTCCGGCTGCCGGTCCGGCTATCCGGTGGTCTGGGCCGCCTTCGACGGCGGGCACACCCCGGGCCCGGTGGACGGCGGCGGGGACAGCGGAGCCAGGACCTGGACCAAGGGCGAGGTGTGGAGGTTCTTCACCCAGTTCGGTGGCAGCACCGACCCGACGACACCGCCACCGACCACCACCCCGCCACCGAGCGGCACGTCGGCCCTGCGCAGCACGTCCTCCGGACGGTGCCTCGACGTCAACGGCGCCTCGCAGACCAACGGCGCGGCGGCGATCATCTGGGACTGCCACGGTCAGAGCAACCAGAGCTGGACCTCGACCGCCGCCCAGGAACTGCGCGTCTTCGGCGGCAAGTGCCTCGACGTCAACGGCGCCGGCACCGCGAACGGCAGCTCGGTGATCATTTGGGACTGCAACGGCCAGTCCAACCAGAAGTGGCGGCTCAACACCGACGGCTCGATCACCGGAGTTGGTTCGGGCCGGTGCCTGGACATGGTCGGCAACGGCACCGCCAACGGCACGCGCGTCCAGATCTGGGACTGCACCGGCGCGGCCAACCAACGCTGGAGCCGGAGCTGAGCCCGGCGAGGTTCCCGGGACGGGGACCGGGCCAACGGATGTTCCACCACCCACAAGGAGGCTCAACCGTGCCACTTCGCAAACTCTCCGCCCCCTGGCTGGGGGCAGCCATGGCGGTGATGGTCCTGATCGCCGTCGCAACGTACGTCCTCACGACCGTCGCACCGGCGGCGGCGGCCACCACAGCCGGCTGCGGCAAGGCGCCCGGACTGAACAGCGGCACCCACACCATCCAGAGCAGCGGGAAGAGCCGCAGCTTCATCCTTCGGCTGCCGGACAACTACAACAACACCTACGCCCACCGGCTGGCCTTCGGGTTCCACTGGTTGGGCGGCACCGCCAGCCAGGTCGCGGGCGGCGGCTCCGACGGAGCCGCGTGGGCCTACTACGGCATGCAGTCGCAGGCGAACAACAGCACCATCTTCGTCGCCCCGCAGGGACTCAACAACGGCTGGGGCAACTCCAACGGCGAAGATGTCACCTTCACCGACGACATGATCCGCGTGATCGACAACGCTCTCTGCGTCGACACCACCCAACGTTTCTCGGTCGGGTTCAGCTACGGCGGCGCGATGAGCTACTCGTTGGCGTGTTCCCGGCCGACGGTGTTCCGTGCGGTCGCGGCAATTGCGGCCCCGGGAGCGATCAGCGGATGCAGCGGCGGCACCCAGCCCGTGGCGTACCTGGGGATCCACGGCATCAACGACAACATCCCCAGCGGACGGTCGCTGCGCGACAGGTTCGTCCGCAACAACGGATGCGCCGCACAGAGCCCGCCCGAGCCGAGGGCTGGCAGCCTGACCCACATCACCACCGCGTACTCCTGCCAGCCCGGATACCCGGTGCTCTGGGCCGCGTTCGACGGCGGCCACCAGCAGGGCCCGGTGGACGGGTGCGCCGGCTGTGAGAGCGGCGCACGGAGCTGGGTCAAGCAGGAGGTGTGGCGGTTCTTCACGCAGTTCGGGTCGGACGTCCCGCCCACCACTCCCCCGCCGACCACCCCGCCGCCAGGGCAGCAGAACGTCCTGATCGTGGGGAGCCCGTCCGGCCGGTGCATCGACATCCCCAACTCCAGCACCACCAACGGCACCCGCCCGCAGCTGTGGGACTGTCACGGTGGCACCAACCAGCGCTGGACCCACACCGCCAACCGCACCCTGACCGTCTACGGCAACAAGTGCCTGGACGCCAGCGGGGCGGGCAGCAGCAACGGCACGGCGGTCCTCATCTGGGACTGCAACGGCCAGGCCAACCAACAGTGGAACCTGAACTCCAACGGCACCATCACCGGCGCCCAATCGGGGCTGTGCCTCGACGCCGTCGCATCCGGCACGGCCAATGGGACGCAACTTCACCTCTGGGCCTGCCACGGCGGTGCCAACCAACAGTGGGCTAGGCGCGCCTAGTACCACACCAGGCAACGCGCCGCTCGGGTCGTTTCCCGGGCGGCGCGTGCGTCTGGCAGGGGGGCCACCACCGCGCGGTCAGTATCGGTGGGGTGGGGCGCCGATGGCCAGGACAGCGGTGTCGTCGGTGAGTCCGGTGCCGAAGGTATCGATCAAGTCGATGATGGCGGTGACGGCGGCGGCTGCGGGCGCGGGCGCGAGAGAGCGAGCAAATCGGGCGAGGGCTGCCGCTCCGTACCGGCCATCGGCGGTCTCACTGCCGACGGAACGTGCCTCGGTGAGTCCGTCGCTGTAGAGGAGCAACGTGTCGCCAGGGTTCACCACCACTGTGGTGTTGGTGTATTGGGCGTTCGGGAAGGCCCCCACGATGCGGCCCTTCGTGGGGTGGTAGTGGACCGAGCCATCGGCCCGCAGCAGCAGCGGCTCCGGGTGCCCACCGCTGGCGATGATCGCGGTGAAGCCGCCGACGGCCGTCGTGGAGGTGAGGATGCCGAACACGACGGTGCAGTAGCGGGCGTCCTCGCGGTACTCCTGCCAGAGCACTGTGTTGAGGTTGTGCAGCGCGGCAGCGGGGTCGGGGTTGTAGACCGTCGCGGCCCGCAACGTGTAGCGGGCCAGGGCGGTGACGGCAGCCGCTTCGACGCCCTTGCCGCTGACGTCGCCCAGGAAGAACCCCCAGCGGCCGTCGACGAGGGGGAAGAGGTCGTAGAAGTCGCCGCCGACCTGGTCGGTGGAGGCCGCCCGGTAGTACGCGGCGCTGTCCAGCCCGGGCGGAGTCTGCAGCACGGCGGGGAGGAGACTGCGCTGGAGCTTGCCGACGAGATGCCGTAGCCGTTCGTCCTCGCGTTCTGCGGCCTTGCGGGCATCGAGGAGCTCTCGTTCGTAGGCACGGCGCATCTTGGCGTCGAAGATCGCCGTCCGGATGAGTTGGGGTTGCCCCTCGCTGCCGGCCTTGACGATCGACGTGACGAGGACCGGCATCCGGGAGCCGTCCCTGGTGCGAAGTTCGAGGGACACACCGCCGATCTCGCCCTGCATGGCCAGCATCGGCGCGAAGTGGGTCTCGTGGTAGATCCGCCCGCCGCCGGTGAGGAGATCGCTGAAGCGGCGCCGTCCGACGAGTTCCTCGCGGCGGTAGCCGAGCCAGGCCAGCAGGGTGCCGTTGATTTTGGCGATGGTGCCGTCCAGGAGGGTGGACAGGTACCCGCAGGGCGCGTTCTCGTACAGGTCTTCGAGGTTGTCTTCCAGCAGGGCAGGGAAGCCGGCCTCACTCGGCCGGGCACTCCTGTGATCGTCTGGACCTTGGCCGTGAGGGTCATGCCCCGCAGCGGCGGTCATCGGTAGGCGGCCCTGACAAACGACGTGATCGCTGCGGCCGTGGCCTCCGGCGCGCTCAACTGCGGGCAATGCCCGGTCGCGTCCAAGGTGACGAGCCGACTTCCGGCGATCTGTGCATGCACGAACGCGCCGACTTCGGGCGGCGCGATGGCGTCCTGAGCACATTGCAGGATCAACGTGGGAACACTCACCGCGGCGAGATCCGCCCGGTTGTCGGACAGGAACGTCGCACGGGCGAACACCTGCGCCATCGCGGGATTCGTCCGGCAGAAGCTCGCCGTCAGCTCTTCACCCAACTCCGGGCGCTCCGGGTTGCCCATGATCAGAGGTGCCATGCTCGACGACCAGCCGAGGTAGTTGCTCTCAAGTGAACCGAGCAGGTCGTCGATGTCGTCGCGAGTGAAACCGCCTCGGTAAGTCTCGTCATCGATGTAGCACGGTGAGGGGGTGACCAGGACGAGCGCGGAGAAGCGGTCCGGCTCCCGGTTCGCCGCGAGGACCCCGATGCTCGAACTGACCGAATGCCCCACGAAGATCGGCTGCTGGAGGTCGAGGTCCTGGCAGATACTCAGCACGTCGTCGGCGTAGCCGTCCAGGGAGGCGTACCGGTCAGCGTCCCAGGCCGCCGGGTCAGCCTGGCCTGATCCGACGTGATCAAACAACACCAGCTGGGCCCATTGTCCGATTTCGGCGGCCACATGGCGCCACATCTGCTGATCGCAGCCGAAGCCGTGCGCGAGCACAAGGGTAGGACCGCCCTCACGACCGGTCACCACCACGTTGTTGCGATTCCGCACAAGCATTCGCCTATCTTCCATCACCCGCATCCCCGTACCAAATGTTGGTTCACCTGGGCGAACGTCGTCGCACGAACGACCCCGCAGGCCCGTTGGCCGATGATCACCAGGATCGGCAGGAGAACCTTTCCCTGGTGGTGATGGCCGGTGCCGCGGCGGGCAGATCGTGTCCTGTCCGTTCGACCTCCTCCGCGGCCTCCAGGACCTGTGCCACACCAGGTGCCGCCAACGCCGGGTGGGTCTCGGCCACCGCGCGGCCCGAGGGGACGGGCCCGGCCCAGAGCGCGCGGTGCCAGGGGCGGTTGACCGGTGGCCCCCACAACGCCGGTGACACCGGCCCGAAGAGCAGGACCGATGGCGTGGCGTAGGCGGTCGCGAGGTGACCGATGCCGGTGTCGCCAGCGACCACCAGCCGACCGTGGGCGACCAGGGCGGCCACCTCCCCCACCCCGGTCCGTCCGGCGAGCACCGCCGAACCGGGCAGACCGGCCCGGGCCGCGACCTCGGCGGCGAGGACACCCTCGCCACTCGACCCGGTGACCACCACCCGATGTCCCCGGCAAGTCAGTTCCCGGGCCACGGCGGCGAACCGGTCGACCGGCCAGCGCCGCTGCGCGGCCTTCGCGCCCGGGTGCACGATGGTCACCCCGGTCGGCAGGTTCTGCGGGGGTGGTCGGCGCAGCGCGAGATCGTCCGGGTCGGCCACGATGCCGTACCAGGCCAACAGCCGGCACCACCGGTGGACCTCGTGCTCGAGGGCACCGGACGCTTGCCGTGCTTACGCCGGCTGAACCGCTCCTCCTCCGCGGCGGCCACCACCTGACCGTCGATGACCAGGGCGGCCGCTGGGTCATGGAAGACAGCGTTTATCCCGAGGACGCGCATAGACCGGCCTCTACCCCGCCGCGACGCGGTAAACCCAGAGATCAGCAACTTCCCAAAAGTGCTGATTGTCCACTTAGCTCGGGCTGGCCGGACAGGCGCTGATCGTCCACGCGGTTTCCCTGGTTCAGCCCTCGACCCCGGTCGCGGAGTGGGCCGCGCCGACCGGTTTCGACTGCGACGATCCGCGCTGCCGCAAATAGATCGACAGAACCACCATCGACGTGACGGCCAGCAGTTCCGACTGCCAGTTCTGCAGGGTGCGATTCCAGAAGTCCGGTTGGAGCAGGTACTGCCCCCACGACACCGGATCCTGGAGGTTGCCGAGCTGCTCCTCGTTGTACGCGGCGACCCCGGCGATCGACTGCGCCAGCCACGACAGCGCGAAGATCGCACCCATGACCAGGCCCAGCGAGTGGGAGAAGAGCGCCTGCCGCGCCCCACCGACGCGGGCCCACGCCGGCGAGGTGTCGGTGGCGTGGGCGCCGACCATCTGGTCCTCATCCGATTCACGGCCGGGCTTGTCGAGTTTCTTGGACTCCGGCGAGCCCTTCTGCAGCAGCCAGACGGTCAGGAAGATGTACAGGAAGAACTGCAGATACTCCGACTGCCAGTTCTCCGTGACGTCCACGGCGAAACTCGCCGACGTGACGTACCGGCCGAGCGACACCGGTGCCAGACCCTCGCTGAACTGTCGCTGGTTGAAGTCGGCGTGCCCGGCGAAGGCCTGACCGACCAGCGAGAGGAGGAACAGCAGGCCGAAGACCAGGCCGAGGGAGTTTTCGCGAAGAAACCTCCTCACCGGTGCAACACCCCCAGCGCACCGAAGTAGACCAGGCCAGCGGCGACCACGAGCAGCAGCAACACGAACTGGACCCGCATTGGCTCACCCTCCCTGGAGCACACAGTCGTAGGGCTTCTCACCCCGGGCGGTGCAACCGGCGGCGACCACGCGCCAGCCGCCGGGGAAGACGGCGAGGAAGACCGTGTCGCCGCTGAGCCGCACCTGCGCCCGCTGGCCGTACACCTCGCTGGCCGACACCCTGCCCGGTTGCGGGAGGTTTTCGGCCAGGATCGCCTCCGCGCACGGTTTGTCCGCAGACTGCTCGAGTTCACCGAGGGTGTCGGGTCCCAGCAGCGCGCAGGCCGCAGCCGCGTCCCTCTCGGCGGCGGCGGTCAGCATCCGCACGGCGACGGCGGCCGCCGCGTCGCCGCGGTCGGTCACCGAGCTGCAACCGGCCACGGTCACCAGAACCAGAGCCGCGCCCAACGCGGCGCCTGCACCCCTCATGTAGGGCCCACTCCCCCCGATCGCCGCCTCCCAGTCGAATGGGATCACCGACTCGCGTTGGCCACCGGGATATCCAGGTTTATCCCGGCGCTGGTCACCGCCAGCAGGTAGGTGACGCAGGGAGCGGCGGCGCGCAGGGCCAACGCGACCTCGGCAGACTCGGCCGCGCGCTGTGTTCGCAACAGGGCGCTGATGCCGTGGGCGCTGAAGAAGGTCACCCCGGAGAGATCGAGCACCAGACGTGCGGGTCGCCGGGTGATCACGTGTTCGGCCAGCTCACTGATGAGATGAGCGGTGCTCATGTCGACCTCGCCGGAAACGGCGATCAGTGGCGCATTCCGATCGTTGTGCAGGTCGAGCGTCATGATCGGTTTGGCGGGCTGGGTGTGCTGCCGAGTGGGCTGAGCGTCGTGCCGAGTGGGCTGAGCGTGCTGCCGAGTGGGTTGTTCGAGGATGGACATGACGCCTCCCGATCTGGTGCATCGGTGAGTCGGACCCTCCCGCGGCGACGAGGCGCGGGCGGCGGACCTGGGCGCATGTCTTGACCCGCGAACCACCCTACCCACGATTTTCGCCGCTGACACCACTCGCGCGGTGGCCGAGCCTCGATCCGGCAGTGCTGGCGAGAATCCCCGAAGAGGTGCCGCTCGTCCGGTTTGGTCCGCCGGCCCGGGGCAGGGCACATGCTGAAGGGCGGTCGAGGCGAGGAGGCGACGGTGGCGGACGCGACGGTGGCGGACCTGGTGGTGGCCCGGTTGGCCGACTGGGGCGTGGACCGGGTCTTCGGCTACTCCGGGGACGGTATCGATGGGGTGATGGGGGCCCTGCGTCGGGCCGGTCGGCCGGAGTTCGTGCAGGCCCGGCACGAGGAGACGGCGGCGTTCATGGCCTGCGGGCACGCCAAGTACACCGGCGGGCTGGGGGTGTGCCTGTCGACCCAGGGACCGGGCGCGGTGCATCTGCTCAACGGCCTCTACGACGCCCGGCTGGACTCCCAGCCGGTGCTCGCCCTGGTCGGTCAGCAGGTGACGTCCGTGCTGGGCAGCGGCTACCAGCAGGAGATCGACCTGGTACGCCTCTACGGCGATGTGTGCGCACAGTTCGTGCAGACCGCGTACACCCCGGAGCAGCTGCCGATGCTGCTCGACCGGGCGATCCGCACCGCCCTGGCGACCCGCAGCCCGACCTGTGTGATCCTGCCGCACGACGTGCAGACCGCCCCGGCCCCGGACCTCGGCGCACAGGAGCACGGGATCATGGTGACCAACCCCGGGTTGCCGGTGCCCGAGCTGCGGCCCCGCGCCGGTGATCTGCGGGCAGCCGCGGACCTGCTCGACGCCGGGGAGCGGGTGGCGATCCTGGTGGGGCAGGGTGCCCGAGCCGCCGCCGGCGAGGTGGTCGAGCTGGCCGAGGCCCTCGGCGCCGGCGTGACGGCGTCGCTGCTGGGCAAGCCGGTGCTGGACGAGTCGCTGCCGTTTCACACCGGCGTGATGGGTCACCTGGGCAGCACCGCCAGCAGCATGCTGATGAACGAGTGCGACACCCTGCTGATCGTCGGCAGCAACGATCCCTGGTCGGAGTTCTACCCGGCACCGGGGCAGGCCCGGGCGGTGCAGATCGACATCGACGGTCGACGCCTGGGGATGCGCTACCCCGTGGAGGTGCCGCTGCTCGGCGACGCCGCCGAGACCATCCGGGCGCTCCTGCCGCTGCTCACCGCGCGGTCCGACCGGAGCTGGCGTCAGCGCGTCGAGGGCGAGGTGACCCGCTGGCGAGACATCGCCCGACAGCGGGCGACGGCCACCGCCGAGCCGGTGAACCCGCAGTACGTCCTGCACGCCCTCACCGACCGGCTACCCGCAGACGCGCAGGTGGCGGTGGATGTCGGGTCGGTGACCTACTGGTACGCCCGGCACCTGCGGCTGCCCGTCGGAGTGGACGCGCACCTGTCCAGCACCCTGGCCTCGATGGGTTCGGCGCTGCCGTACGGGCTGGCCGCGAAGCTCGCCACCCCGCACCGACCAGTGGTGGCGCTGGCCGGGGACGGGGCGATGCAGATGAACGGGCTGGCCGAGTTGCTCACTGTGGCGCACCGCTGGCGGGACTGGGCGGACCCCCGGTTCGTGGTGCTGGTGCTGCACAACCGCGACCTGGCCGAGGTGAGCTGGGAGCAGCGGGAGATGGAGGGCGATCCCCGCTTCGTCGACTCCCAGCGCCTGCCCGACGCGCCGTACGCCCGGTGGGCCGAGTTGCTGGGTCTGCGCGGCGTTCGGGTCACCACCCCGACCGAGGTCGACACCGCCTGGGACGAGGCCCTGTCGGCGGACCGGCCGACGCTGATCGAAGCGATCGTGGACCCGGCGATCCCTCTGCTTCCGCCCGCGCAGCCCTACCAGAAGATCGCCACCATGTACGAGGCGCTCGGTCGGGAGAACACCGACCTGGGCCGGCGGGCGCTGGCGCATTTGCGCCGCGAACGGGCCACCGAAGGCTTCGACGATCCGCAGTGAGACCGGGCAGGCATGACGAACAAGATTCGGGAGAAGTATCCCTGAGCAGACGCGGAGCGGCACGAGCGACAGGGGGAACGTGATGGGCCGAGCGAGGCGCTCCGCGCACGCCTTCGCGGGCGGCGCGCTGGCGGTGGTGCTCGCTGGGCTGGTCGCCCTCGTCACGCATCAGCCGTGGCTGTTCCCCAGTCTGGGGCCGGCGGTGATGTTGCAACTGGAGAAGCCGGGATCGCCCGAGTCCTCTCCGCGCAACACGTTCATCGGGCACGGGGTGGCCATGCTGGCCGGGTACCTGTTCCTGGTGGCCTGCGGGCTTGCCGACGAACCCTCGGCGCTCCAGGAGGGGGTGACCGGGTTGAGGATCGTGGCGGTGGCCGGGTCGCTGGCGGTGACCGCATCGCTGTTGTTGTTGCTGAAGGCGTCGCACGCCCCGGCGGGTGCGACGACACTGATCGTGAGCCTGGGCCTGCTCCGTACCCCGACCCAGTTGCTCGTCGTGGCCGGCGCGGTGGTGCTGGTCACGGTCGTCGACTGGCTGTACGGACGGGTGTCGGGCCGACCGATGCCGCTGTGGGCGGCGCCCGCGCCGTCACCGGAAGGAGAACATCGTGGTGGACCGGATCGCCGACCCGTGGGGTGAGCGGACCCCGTACGGGCCGGGACAGCAGTGGCCGGTGCGGGTGGACCGGTACCTCGCCGACGGCCGGAGCGACGCCGACGTGGACCGGTGGGTGCAGTCGGCGTCGATACTGCACTCCAACGGCGACGCGCTGGACATCGCGGTCGCCGACGGGCGGATCGTCGGGGTGCGCGGGCGGGCCGTGGACCGGATCAACCGGGGTCGGGTCGACCCGAAGGACCTGTACGGCTGGCAGGCCAACCACAGCCCGGACCGGTTGACCCGACCACTGGTCCGCGACGGCGGCCGCCTGGTCGAGACGGACTGGGACACGGCGATGGGCCGGATCGTGGCCCGGTCGAAGGAACTCCTCGACGGGCCGGGTGGGTGGGGGCACTTCGGCTTCTACACCAGTGGGCAACTGTTCCTGGAGGAGTACTACACGCTCGGTGTGATCGGTAAGGCCGGTCTGGGCACGCCGCACATGGACGGCAACACCCGACTGTGCACGGCCACCGCGGCGGCGTCGATGAAGGCGAGCTTCGGCACCGACGGGCAGCCCGGCTCGTACACCGACGTGGACCACTGCGACGCGATCGCGCTGTGGGGTCACAACGTCGCCGAGACGCAGACGGTGCTGTGGATGCGGATGCTGGACCGACGCCGTGGCCCCAACCCCCCGGCGATGCTGGCGGTGGACCCGCGCGCCACCCCGGTCGCCCGGGAGGCCGATGTGCACCTGGCGGTGCGTAACGGCACGAACGTGGCCCTGATGAACGGCCTGCTCCGGGAGATCATCCGGCGCGGCTGGTACGACCACGACTACGTCGAGGCCCACACCCTGGGTTTCGACGAGCTGTGCCGGATCGTCGACGGCTACCCGCCGTCGCGGGTCGCTGACATCTGCGACGTGCCGGCCGTCGACGTGGAGCGCGCCGCCGAACTGCTCGGCACCTCGCAGCGGTTGCTGTCGACAGTGTTGCAGGGCTTCTACCAGTCGAACCAGGCCACCGCCGCCGCCTGCGCCGTCAACAACCTGCACCTGGTCCGCGGCATGATCGGCCGGCCCGGCGCCGGGATCTACCAGATGAACGGCCAGCCCACCGCCCAGAACAACCGGGAGACCGGCGCCGACGGCGACCTGCCCGGTCTGCGTAACTGGGACAACGAGCGGCACGTCGAGGAGCTGGCCCGGCTGTGGAACGTGGATGTGGACACCATTCCGCACTGGGCGCCGCCGACGCACGCCATGCAGATCTTCCGGTACGCCGAGCAGGGCTCGATCAAACTGCTCTGGATCTCCGCCACCAACCCGGCCGTCTCACTGCCGGAGCTGCACCGGATCCGGCAGATCCTGACCCGGCCGGAGCTGTTCGTGGTGGTCCAGGATCTCTTCCTCACCGAGACCGCTGAGCTGGCCGACGTCGTGCTGCCCGCCGCCACCTGGGGCGAGAAGACCGGCACGTTCACCAGCGTCGACCGGACCGTGCACATCTCCGACAAGGCCGTCGACCCGCCCGGGGAGGCCCGCCCGGACCTGGACATCTTCCTCGACTACGCCCGTCGGATGGACTTCCGCGACCGCGACGGCCAGCCGCTGATTGACTGGAGCGGGCCGGAGGAGGTGTTCGAGGCGTGGAAGGAGTGTTCGCGGGGCCGACCGTGCGACTACACCGGGATCACCTACGAGAAGCTGCGCGGCGGCTCCGGCATTCAGTGGCCCTGCACCGACGAGCATCCCGACGGCACGGAGCGCCTCTACACCGACGGACATTTCCACACCGAACCCGACTACTGCGAGACGTACGGTCATGACCTGGCCACCGGTGCGGAGTTCACCGAGGCGGAATACCGGGCCAAGGAACCGGACGGGCGGGCGTTCCTGCACACCGTCGACTACCAGCCCTCACCTGAGGTGCCCGACGACGAGCATCCGCTGCTCCTCACCACCGGCCGCACCGTCTACCAGTTCCACACCCGCACCAAGACCGGCCGCGCCCCACAACTCAACCAGGCGGCACCGGACGTGTGGGTCGAGTTGAACCCCGCCGACGCGGCCCGGTTCGGCATCGTCGAAGGCGATCTGGTGGGCATCTCCTCGGCCCGCGGCGCCATCCAGGCCCGCGCCCGGCTCTGCGGCATCCGCCCCGGGGTCGTCTTCCTGCCGTTCCACTACGGCTACTTCGACCAGGACCCCACCGACCGCACCCCGCGGGCGGCGAACGAGCTGACCATCACCGCCTGGGACCCGGTGTCCAAGCAGCCCCTCTTCAAGGTCGCCGCCGTGGCGGTGGCGAAACTCGCCGACGGGCGGGGCGTACCCTCGCCGGCACCGACCGTCGGCGGCAGCGCACCACCAGCGGACGCTGACGTGCCGCCCACCGTCGGTGGGCCGGCAGCCGAGGCCACCAGCGGGAAGGAGTGAGCCGTGCACCTCGCCCACTACCTGGGTCTCCTGCACCGTGCGCAGGTCAACCTGGCCGACGCGTTCCGGCAGGTCGCCGACGCGCACGCCGAGGAACCGGACATCGAGCACCTCTGCCAGCAGCAGGCGAAGCGCTGCGACGCACACGCTGAACAGCTGCACCCGTTCGTGGTCCGCTACTCCGAGGACGCTCCCGACGAACCCGACCGGCTGCACTCGCAACTGTTCACCGGCACCCGCACTGGCGGCATCGGCCTCCTGCGGGACCTCCAGGACCTCTACCTGATGGCCGCCGAGTGCGACATCACCTGGACGGTCGTCGGCCAGGCCGCCTACGGTGCCCGCGACAAAGAACTGCTCGCGGTCGTCCTGCGCTGCGAGGGAGAGACCGCGATCCAGCTCAAGTGGCTGCGTACCCGGATGAAGGCCGCCGCGCCCCAGGCGCTCGTCGTCGCCGACTGACGGCGCCGACCGGGGCAGGCGGCCGTTACGGTCCGCTGGTCCGCCGGGTGGCCGCCGGCGGCCACCCGGTGTGTCCCGAGGCTCTTCGGGTAGGGCATCAGGAACCGAGAGAAAGGGATTCCTGATGCCGAGCATCACCATGGCAATGCTGGAGACGTACCCCAGATCGATCAACCTGGACCGCGCGAAACTGGCCGCTGCGATCGACGCGCTCAACGACTGTGCCCAGGCCTGCACCGCGTGCGCGGACGCCTGCCTGAGCGAGGACATGGTCACCGAGTTGACCAAGTGCATCCGCACGGACCTGGACTGCGCCGACATCTGCACCACCACCGCTCGGGTGCTGTCCCGACACACCGGCTACGACGCGAACATCAGCCGCAGTCTGCTGGAGGCGTGCGCGACAGCCTGCAAGTCGTGTGGGGACGAGTGCGCCGCTCACGCCGACAAGCACGAACACTGCCGGGTCTGCGCCGAGGCGTGTCGGGCGTGCGAGCGGGCCTGCCGGGACCTGCTGGCGACCATGAGCTGAGCAACAGGCAGGGGTGCCGGCAAGCGTCAGCCACCTTCCCGACGACAGGAGGCGCAAACGGCGCCAGCCGGCACCCGGTTCCAGGATTCGGACGTTTCCGCCTTCAGCATGGGGTTACCACCTGAACGAGACGAGGAACGACAGTCGACCGTTGAGGGGAACCGTCATGGCCCGACCCAGGATCGTCATCGTCGGCGCGGGATTCGCCGGCTTCCACGCCGCGCGCCGGCTGGCCCGCGTCTCGCGCGGCGCCGCCGACGTGGTGCTGGTCAACCCGACCGACTACTTCCTGTATCTGCCGCTGCTGCCCGAGGTCTCCGGTGGCGTGCTCGACCCGCGCCGGGTCACCGTGTCACTGGCCGACACCCTGCCCGGGGTGCAAGTTGTCCTCGGTGAGGTCGACGGCATCGACACCGACGGGCGGACCCTGTCCTACGTGGACCCGGAAGGGCGCACCAGCCGGACTTCGTACCACCGCCTGGTCCTGGCCGCCGGCAGCGTCAACAAGCTGCTGCCGATCCCCGGAGTCGCCGACCACGCGCACGGCTTCCGCGGCATCCCGGAGGCGGTGTACCTGCGGGAGCGGCTGATCCAGCAGATCGAACTGGCCGACGCCACCGACGACCCGACCGAACGGGAGGCACGCTGCACCTTCGTCGTGGTCGGCGCCGGCTACACCGGCACCGAGGTCGCCGCCCAGGGGCAGCTGTTCACCGACGAGATCGTCCGCCACCACCCACGGCTGGACGGGATCCGTCCACGCTGGTTGCTGCTGGACACCGCCGACCGGGTCCTGCCCGGCCTCGCCGCCCGGATGTCGCGGGCAGCCGAGCGGGTGCTGCGCGAGCGCGGGATCGAGGTGTGCCTGGGCACATCGGTGACCGAGGCCACCGCCGACGGAGTTCAGCTCTCCGACGGCCGGTTCCTGCCGTCCCGGACCCTGGTGTGGTGCGTCGGGGTACGGCCCGACCCGCTCGTCGAGGCCACCGGACTGCCGACGACCCGCGGGCGGGTCACCGTCGACGAGTACCTGACCGTGCCCGGCCACCCGGAGATCCTGGCCTGCGGCGACGCCGCCGCCGTACCCGACCCCGCCCGACCCGGTGAGATCACCCCGATGACCGCCCAGCATGCCGTGCGGCAGGGCCGGCTGGCCGCCGACAACATCGCCGCCTCGTACGGGGTCGGCCGACGCCGCCCGTACCGGCACCGTGACCTGGGTTTCGTGGTGGACCTCGGCGGGTGGCAGGCCACCGCGAACCCTCTGCACGTACCTCTGTCCGGGCTACCGGCCCGCGCCATGGCGCGCGGCTACCACCTGCTGTCCCTGCCCGCCAATCGCGCCCGCACCGCCGCCGACTGGCTCTTCGCCGCCGTCGGATCCCGGCCGAGCGTGCAACTCGGCCTGGTGCCCGACGCCGCCGTGCCCCTGGACACCGCCGCCCCGGAACTCGCCCGCCGCTGACCTGTCCCGGGGACCGGTGCGGGCAGTGAGCCGGTACCCACGGCGAGGGCTGCCGGTTGATCGGGAACGCGAGCCGCCCCGCCGCCGAGAGGCGGCGGGGCGGGCCAACCGGCGCCTCGTCGGGTCACTCGCCGCCAGCGGCTCTGTCACGGTCGGCTTCGGCATCCGCCGCGCCGGTCGGGGTGCCGTCGCCGTCGCGGGCCGCGTGGGACAGGTCCACGTCTGCACCGGCCCGGGCGGCGTCCGCCTTCGCGTCGTCAGCGCCGACGATCTCCCCGGCGGGGCCGGCGTCCGCGCCGTCGTCGTCGATCAGCCGTCCGGCGGCGGCCAGTCCGACCGGTACGTACCTGGGATCGGTCATCTCGTCCTCCTCGGGGGTTTTGCTCGCCCCCTACCGCTACCCCCAGGTGGTTTCCACACACCCCGGCCCGCTACTCCTCCGGGACGCGCGGCCCGACCTCTCCCCGTCTCAGGTGCTCCGCGTTGCGGTCGGCCTCACTGTCGGCGTTCGCGGCCCCGGAGCCGGGATCGGTCGTTCGGCGCCCCTCGGCGTCCTGATACACAGCGCCGGTCTCGAGGGCTCTTTCCTGCTGACTCTGCTCAGGCGTAGTCATGAATTCCCACCTACCCTCCGGCTCCAACAGCAAACGGTCCCGCCGGTGCTGCGGCGCGTTGGCCTGCCGAACGGTGGGCCGGTCTGCTACGGCTGTGGGCGGCGTGTGTTCTCGACCATCGCCGAGGCGACGTCGCGTACTTTGCGGTTGCTGTCCTGCGACATCTTGCTCAGGATGGCGAATGCCTGCTCGGGGGTGCAACGACGCTCACCCATGATGATGCCTTTGGCCTGTTCGATGACGGCGCGGTTCTCCATCGCCTTCTGCATGTGCCCGGCCAGGGTGGCCTGAGTTTCGTACAGGTGGGCGTTGGCCAGGCCGACGGCGGCGAACCCGGCGAACGTCTGAGCGATCGCGATCGCGTCGTCGTCGAAGGCGTCCGGTGTGGTGGCGTAGATGTTCAGCGCACCGGTGACGTGCTCGTGCACGGGCAACCCGACCGACAGGGAGCTGTGCGCACCGGCCTGGGCGGCGGTCTGGGCCCAGCCGGGCCACCGCTGCTCGGTGCCGGTGTCCGGCACGATCAGACTGGAGGTGCTCTCAGCGGCCTGCAGGCACGGACCGTAGCCACGTTCGTACTGCTTCTCGTCCAGGGCGCGGGCGAGCTCGCCGGTGAATGCGGCGGTCTGCGGCTTGTTGCCGTGCAGCAGGGTGACACTGACCTCACTGGCCCCGGGGATCGTGCGCTTGGCCAGTAGCGCGATCTTTCCAGCAGGGCGTCGATGTCAACGTCGGCGAGTCGAATACGGCCGAGCTCGGCGAACGCCTCGTGCGGGTCCATGGGTTCGACGTGCGTCATCAAAGCGTCCTTAACGAGGGCGCGTATCACCACCAGGTGCCTGGGGTGGGGTGCGCGGATCGCTGCAGGACTCTTCAGGCGGAGTCCGGGATCCGCGCCGCTTCTTGACGCCGGTCTCGACGACGCCCATCGAAGGCGCCGTGCCACAGAATTTCAGCCTACCCGTACCGGAACGTCGGCTGCGATCCACGTCCCGCGGTGGCGGCGTGCCGCCCTCGCATCGCCAAGTAGCGGCCTGTCATCGAACAACCAACCGCACCGTCCACGAGGTCGCTCAAGCCATGGCGGAGCGCACCGCCGAAACCGCCGGACAGTAGTCGCTCAACCTCCTCTCCCTCGCAGCCCCGACATCGATCCTGATCGTGGCTTCAGGCGACGCAGAACTCGTTGCCCTCGGGGTCCTGCATGACGACGTGCCCGAGGACATCGCCGTACCACTCCTCGCGGACCACAGTCGCGCCGGCGGCAACCAGTTCGGGCACCTTCTGCCGGATCAACCGGGCGCGCTCGGTCATGTCCCCGGAGCCGGGACCTGCCACCCGGATGTCGATGTGCATCCGGTTCTTGGCGGACTTTCCCTCGGGAACCTTGAGGAAGCTGATGGCAGGACCCCGACCGTCCGGATCGACTATGGACGCGTTGTCGGGCTCGTCGAAACCGGGCTCCTTGACATAGCCGAGGGCCAACGCCCAGAAAGCAGCGATCTGCTGGGGATCGTCGGCATCGCATCCCAGGGTCCAATGAGTGGCCACCGCGCCAACCTACGTCAGCTGTGACACCCTGTCACCGCCCTGATCGGGCGTCGCCCGGCTGACACCCGGGAGCGCGGGAGGCTGGCCCTGCCAATACCTACGGCGGTGGCCTAGTGGCCACGGAACGCCTCCTCCAACCACCAGGAGCCGCGCGCGGCGCTGACCTTGGCGTCGATCACCAGCGGGCGGGTACGGGGACCGGCGAGCCAGTGGCGTACCGGTGCGAGATCGTCGACGGTCCGGACGGTCAATCCGTCACAGCCGTAACCTCTGGCGATCGCGGCCAGGTCGGTCTCGGGGAAGGTGACCGTCTCCAACGGGTGCCCGTCCGGGCCGAAGTGGTGCACCTCTGCGCCGTACGCCGCGTCGTCGTAGATCACCACGAGCAGGGGTAGCGCCAGCCGGACGGCGGTGACCAGTTCGGTCGCGGACATGACGAAGCCACCGTCGCCCACCGCGGCGACGGTGAGCCGGTCCGGGCGGGCGACCGCCGCGCCGAGAGCACTGGCCAGACCGAGCCCGACCGACTGGAACGCCTGGGTGAAACAGAATCCAGTCACGTCCGGCACGTCGAGCCACATCGACGGGTAGCCCATAAAGTTGCCCGAGTCGACCACCACCGTCCGGTCGGCCGGCAGCAGGTCGTCAAGGGCGGTCGAGAGCGTCCTCGGGTCGATCGTCGCCGGGGCACCGCCGCCCTCATCCTGGTACGGAACAGTCCGCCACCGGCCGTGGTCGCGGATCCGTTGTGCCAGCTCCGGCGTACGCCACCCGCCGGTGGTGGCGTCCCCAGGCCCGGTGGAGCCGACGCTGAGCCGGGCGAGCAGCGCCTCGGCGACCGCCGTCACCTCGCCGGCCACCGTCAGGTCGACCGGGCGGTTCACTCCGAACGCGGCCGGGTCGTGGTCGATCTGCACGACGAGGGCGGAGGGCGGGATCAGTTCGCCGTGCCGCGTGGTCCACATGTTCAACGTGCTGCCCCACGCGACGACCAGATCAGCCGTGCCGATCAGCTCGGCGGTGAGCGGGGTGGCGAAGCCACCGGTCACGTCGAGGTTCCACGGGTTCCCCGCGAACAGTCCCTTCGCCGCGGCGGAGACCGCGAGCAGCGCGCCGCAGGCGTCGGCGAGCCGGGTCAGCGGTTCCCGGGCCGCCCGGGCGCCCCGACCGGCGATGAAGACCGGTCGACGGGCGGCCTGGAGCGCGGCCAGCAACGGCTCGACCTGCGGGGCGATGACCGGGGTCGGCGCGACCGCCGGGACCGGGCCGAACCACGCTCCGGTCACCGCTTGCTGCACCTCCAACGGGAGGCCCAGCACCACCGTCGCGCCCCGGGCGGCGGCCCGGTACGCCGCGCCCGTGTCCTCGGCCGCGTGCGTCGCGCGTACCCGGTGGAAGTCGGCCCCGACCGCGGCGGCGAGTGCCGGCAGGTCGATGAAGAAGTTCGACCGCGGCGCTGTCGCCTCCGGAGCCAGGACAACCATGGGGGTACGGCTCTTCGCGGCCTCGGTGAGGCCGGTCAGCGCGTTGGTGACGCCTGGACCCTGGTGCACCGAGAGCAGTCCCACCGTCCCGGCGGTGCGGGCGTACCCGTCGGCCATGCTCGCCGCGCCGCCCTCGTGGGCCGCCGCCACGAACCGGGCGCCGGCCGCGACGAGCGCGTTCGTGACCTGGAAGTTGCCGCTGCCGACCACCCCGAAGACGTGCCGCGCGCCGTGTCCGTACAGGACCCGCCCGACCACCTCGGCTACCCGCATCGGTGGCCCGGCCTACCGTTCGACAAGCGCGAGGACCCGGCACGGGCTGCCGGACCCGGAGACGATGGGCAGCGGCCCGGCGATCACCACCGCGCCGGTCGCCGGCAACTGCGCCAGGTTACGCAGCTGGGTCAGGCCGTACTTGTCCTGGCCGAGCAGGAACGAGTGGCACGGGAACGGCGGGTCGAACGAGTGCGCGGCCCCCGCGTCGGTCCCGACCGTCTCCACCCCGACGCCCTGGATCGGCGACTCCTCGGCCAGCCAGCGGGCGCACTCCACGGAGATGCCCGGGGTACGCCCGGCGTTGGCGTACCGCTCCGGGTCGTCGCCGTACGCGTCCCAACCGGTGCGGTAGAGCAGCCAGCCACCGGTGGGCAGGGCGCCATGTTCCGCCTCCCATGCTTTGACGTGCTCGACCTCCAGCAGGAAGTCCGGGTTGTCGGCGGCGTCGGCGGCGTGGTCGATCACCACTGCCGGGGCGATCAACTGGCTCACCGGGACCTGCGACACGTCGGCACCCTGTTGACCGGTGACCCAGTGCACCGGGGCGTCGAAGTGGGTGCCGGTGTGCTCGCCGGTGGAGAAGTTGTTCCAGTACCAAGCTGGACCCCGGTCGTCGTACCGGCTGATCTCGCTGAGCTGGAACGGCCAGGTCTGGCCGAACTGCTCGGGCAGACCCAGGATCGGGGTCTGGTCCGAGAGCGGAGCGGTGAGGTCGACAACCTGGATCCGGCCGCTGGAAAGAGCGGCGACAAACTCCTGCAGCACCGTCATGCGGCGACGGTACACCCGCCTCACCTCCATGATGGACCGCCGAACGACGCCACTTGGGGCGATGGACACCGCTGCCCGGAACTCGCCGCCGCCGACCTCCAGGTTGCTGCTCACACTGTCGCTTCGGCTCGGTCGAGCGGGTTTCGCGCCGGGCGTTGTGGGCACTGCCCGCTCATGACCGACCAACGCGGACCACACCTGGACGACGCCCTCGGGGCGCTGCTCAACGGCTACGCCTGGCTGCCCGGGCTGTTGAGACGTGGAGGCGCATCCAGTGTGCAGATCCGGGTGCTGGGTCAACGCGCACTGGCGCTCCGTGGGCCCGAAGCGGTGCGGTTCTTCTACGACGAACGGCACGTGTGCCGGCGTGCGGCCATCCCGGAACCGGTACAGGGAACGTTGTTCGGTCACCGGGCTGTGCACACCCTCGACGGTGCGGACCATCGTCACCGCAAGGCGATGTTCCTGTCCCTGCTCACCGATCCGAGGCGGGTTGCCGCACTGGTCGACCAGGTGGGCGCGGCCTGGAACGAGGCGATCGCGACGAGCGGTGACGGGCGGCAGGTCGTGCTCTTCGACGAGGCGAGCCACGCGATCACCAAGGGCGTCTGCGACTGGGCTGGAATCCCACTCGACCATGCCGCTGTCGGGCCCGTGGCCCGCGACCTGACCGCCCTGGTCGACGGCTTCGCCACGCTCGGCCCGCGACACTGGCGGGCACGGCGCGCCCGTGGGCGGCGGGAGGAATGGCTGGCCGAACTCGTCCAGCAGGTCCGTGCGGGCGTGGTCACCGCACCTGCCGGATCCGTACTGGAAGCGGTCGCCGGGCACCGCCACCGGGACGGTCAGCTGGTGGACGCCAAGCTCGCCGCGGTCGAGCTGCTCAACATCATCCGTCCCACCGTCGCGGTGTCCTGGTTCGTGGCGTTCACGGCACACGCGCTGCACCGCTGGCCCGAACACCGCGACCATTTGCGCGCCGGCGACACCGGCTACGCTGTCGCTTTCGCCCACGAGGTACGCCGTTTCTACCCGTTCGCCCCGTTCGTCGGTGGCCGGGCGGCGACCGACCTGACCTGGCAGGGCCAGCGCGTTCCCGCCGGGGCGCTCGTCCTGCTCGACATCTACGGTCAGAACCACGACCCGGGACTGTGGCCCGACCCGTACCGCTTCGACCCACAGCGATTCGTCGGGCGCACTCCCGATCCGTACGAACTCATCCCTCAGGGCGGGGCCGATCCGAGCACCGGGCACCGCTGCCCGGGTGAGGACGTCACAGTGGCCCTGCTCGCGGCCTTCGCCGGCTGGTTGGCACGGCTGGACTACAGGGTGCCCGAGCAGGACCTGACGATCTCGCTGCGTCGAATCCCCACGCTGCCCCGCAGCCGGTTCGTCGTGACCGACCTGTGCGGGACCGAGACCGAGCGGTGGGGCTGACGGTCGGATCTTGGTAGCCCGGCGGGGGTTGATCCCGGGCGCGCAGGGCGGTGGCGGTCGATGACCCGGTGGGGCCACGACGCGGCACCAGGGGGCCGCCGGGCTGGGAACAGGAAGGCCAGCACCGCGCAGGGCGGCGCTGGCCACGATCGGAGAACGCTGTGTTCCGCCACGACCAGCATCTGCAGTTCCAAGCCAAGCCCGAGAAGCCCGTGGCCGCCAATCCGGTGCTTGCGGCCGTCATCGGCGGCATGAATCCGCCCTTCTGGAGCTTCGGCACCGACAGTCGCGCCTGCGAAGGCCGGTGGGCGCAGGGCCCCAGCCTCATCGGCGGACCGGACCTGGACTGCCTGGCCGAACCGGTCGCACTGACCGACGACACTCCGCTGCCGCCACCACCGGACCCGAAGCTGTTCGTCACCTACGACGGCTCGCAGGGGCCGGGCAAGCCGGGCAACGCCGCTGGCGCCCACCAGCAGGGCCTCACCAACGTCGTGAAGAAGGTCAAGGACGCTCTCGAGTAACGCCGGCGTCGGTCTTCGTCCGGGAGGACAGGATCGGGTGCCGCATCGAGGCTGAGGGACCGGTCGCCCACAGGCGGTCACGAGGGGAGAGATTTCAGTGCCGAGCCAGGTGACCCCGGCCAGCCCGGGGGTACGTCCGTATCCCGTGGCCGGGGCCCCGCTGCTCTGCAATGCTCAGGATCATGGCCTGACCGGCAACGGTACGACCAACGACCAGCCCGCGCTCGCCGCGCTCGTTGATCAACTGGGTGACGCGTTCGCCGCGGACGGGCGGGCGCGGGTGATCTACTGCCCACCCGGGGTGTACGCCATCCGCGACGCCGCCACGGTGTGGCGCAGCGGGGTGTCGCTGATGGGCGCGGGGCCCGGCGCCACCCGGTTCGTCCTGAGCAACGAGGGCAACCGGTCCCAGGCGGTACCGCTGGCGTTCTACACCGCGCAGCTGCACGGGGCGAGTCCGGACCGTCATCTTGCCTACTGCACCTTCGCGGACTTCGAGATCGACGGGTCGGGAGTGGCGCAGGCGGCGTACGACCCGCTGGCCAAGGGGCTCGGGTTGCAGTACGTGACCGGTGGCCTGTTTCGAAACCTTTTCATCCACCACACCGCCGCCACCGGCTTCGGCTGCGACTTCCTCCAGGACACCCTGATCCAGGCGGTCCGGGTGCTCGAGTGCGGCCGGATGGACAACGGCATGGAGATGGGCGGCGCGGGCATCGGTGTCGGCATCGGCGGATGGGGGGCGATGGAGAGGCTGACCATCGCCAACTGCGTCACGGTCGGCAACGCGACCAACGGGATCTTCCTGGAGATGCAGCACCCCGATCGACCCCAGCCGCGCGGGATCAGGATCGTCGGCTGCCACGCCGAGGCGAACCGGTTCGGCATCTCGGACTGGGGTGCCGACGGTCTCATCGTCACCGGGTGCACGATGACCGGAAACCTCGAGGCTGGCTTCCAGGTGTCGGCGAAGGGCACCACCGGCATCCCGGGCAAGGGCGGCCTGCTCACCGACTGCGTCCTCGACGGCAATCTGCGTGACGGAGTCAGCATCGGTAACACCGCCGGCCCCTACACGGTGCGGGGCAACCGGATCACCGGTAACGGCCGCTACGGCTACCACCACCAGGACCTCGGTGAGGGCGATCAGGCCGCCGCCGAGGAGATCGTCATCGAGAGCAACGACATCTGGGGCAACAGTCTCGACGGGATCCGCTTCGACCGCCCACTGACCGACGCCGTCATTATCAACAATCGGATCCGTAACAACGGCCGCCAGTGCGCCGAGGCCGCCGAAGGCGGTGGCGAATCGGTCCGCTACAGCCAGAACACCCTGGTCGACCAGCGTGTGAGCTGGCCTGCCGACGGCCACCGCGGCAAGGTGCTCCGCGTCGGCCACCGGTACGCCGTCGTGGCCGCCAACGACGCCACCACCCTCACCCTCACCCCGATCCGTCCCGGCAGCGCCAACAGTTGGAGCGCCGACACACCGCCGCCCGGAACACCGTACGAACTGCCGGCCGCTCCCACCAGCCGGGCCGGCATCATGATCAATGCCGTCGCCGACTCGGTCACGATCCGGGGCAACCTGATCCGCGACACCAGGTCCCACACCCAGACCCACGGAATCCTGATCACCGATCGGGGTGACTGCGTCAACTGCCGTGTCGTGGAGAACGACCTCGACGGCAACCGGTTCGCCATCCAGACCGACACTCCCCCAGGGGGTGGCCACTGGGAGGGCAACCACGGAGACCAGTGATCTGAAGATCGGGCCGGGCGGCACCCTGAATACGGGCCGCCGACTCCCGCTCACGGGACGCCAACCGGCAAGCCGGACAAACGGCGGCGCGCGCCGCCGCCGCCGTTTACGGTCGAGGCGGGGTGTGCCGATCGGGTCGGGCACGCCCACCGCACCGGGCCATGATCGGATCACGCCTTCCGGGGGACTGATGTTCGCCAATTCCGAGGAACTGCTGCGATACCTCAAGAACGAGGACGTGAAGTTCGTCGACGTTCGTTTCTGTGACCTGCCCGGCGTGATGCAGCACTTCAATCTGCCGGTCGAGTCCGTCAACGACGACCTCTTCACCGACGGCCTCGCGTTCGACGGTTCGTCGATCCGCGGTTTCCAGGCGATCCACGAGTCGGACATGCTCCTGCTCCCGGATGTCGCCACCGCGTTCATCGACCCGTTCCGCGCGCAGAAGACACTCGCGCTGAACTTCTTCATCCACGACCCGTTCACCCGCGAGGCCTACAGCCGCGACCCGGGTAACGTGGCGAAGAAGGCCGAGGCGTACCTCGCCGCGAGCGGCATCGCCGACACCGCCTACTTCGGCGCCGAGGCGGAGTTCTACATCTTCGACTCGATCCGCCACGAAACCTCGGCGCACCAGTCGTTCTACTACATCGACTCGATCGAGGGCGCCTGGAACACCGGCCGCGAAGAGCCCGGCGGCAACCGCGGCTACAAGACCGCGTACAAGGGCGGCTACTTCCCCGTCCCGCCGGTCGACCACTACGCCGACCTGCGTGACTCGATCGTGCGTCGCCTCGTCGACACCGGCTTCAACGTCGAGCGCTCACACCACGAGGTCGGCACCGCCGGCCAGTCCGAGATCAACTACCGGTTCTCCACCCTGCTGCACGCCGGCGACCAGCTCCAGCTCTTCAAGTACATCGTGAAGAACGAGGCCTGGGCCAACGGCAAAACCGCCACGTTCATGCCCAAGCCGCTCTTCGGCGACAACGGCTCCGGCATGCACACCCACCAGAGCCTCTGGCTCAACGGCGAACCACTGTTCTACGACGAGACCGGCTACGCCGGCCTGTCCGACATGGCCCGCTGGTACATCGGCGGCCTGCTGCACCACGCCCCGTCGCTGCTGGCCTTCACCAACCCCACGATCAACTCCTACCGTCGTCTGGTGCCCGGCTTCGAAGCGCCGGTCAACCTGGTCTACTCCCAGCGCAACCGCTCGGCCTGCACCCGCATCCCGGTCACCGGCGCGAACCCCAAGGCCAAGCGCGTCGAGTTCCGCGTCCCCGACCCGTCGGCCAACGTCTACCTGGCCTTCTCCGCCATGATGATGGCCGGCCTCGACGGCATCAAGAGCAAGATCGAACCGCCGACGCCGATCGACAAGGACCTCTACGACCTCCCGCCGGAGGAGTGGGGCGACGTCAAGCAGGTCCCCGGCTCCTTCGCGCAGGCGTTGGACTCCCTGGCTCACGACCACGACTACCTGCTCGCGGGCGGCGTCTTCTCCCCGGATCTGATCTCCACCTGGGTCGACTGGAAGCGCGCCAACGAGGTCGAGCCCATGGCGCTACGGCCGACCCCACACGAGTTCGCCCTCTATTTCGACTGCTGACCTCGACGTACGGCAGGTCGCCGCGCCGTGCCAGCCCCGACGAGACCGTTACGAGCAGTTCTTCCGCGGGGTCCCCCGCCGCAGGCCCGCAGGTCGATCAGCTGTCCGTACGGTCGCCCTCGCTGGGGCACACCTCCCTGGCCGATCTTCTCGGTTACCAGGACCGCGTCGGTGACGGCTACCCGAGAGTGCCGCGGGCTCGCGCCGCGATGCGGATGGTGGTGCCTGCGGGTCCGCTGTCGACGAGGAGGTAGTCGGCCATCTGCCCGACCACCCACAGGCCCATTCCTCCCGTGTCGGACAGGGGCGGCCGCTGCGTGGGCGGGACGTAGCGAGCGGTGTTGAACCCCCGCCCCTGGTCGCTGACCTCACAGGTGAGCCGGCGGGCCAGGAGCAGGCGTAGGTCACCTCTGCCGCCCCCGTGCCGAACCACGTTGATCATCAGCTCGTTGACCGCGATGACCCAGTTCTCGATCTCGTCGTGGTCGAGGCCGCAACGGCGACTGACGGCCTCAACCTCGTGTCGGACGCGATTGAGGTCGGCGAGGGTGAATGACGTCGAGAGCAGGGGTTTCCTGGCGGTGGGGGCATGGTGGTCGAGCGGCGGGTTCACCATTGATTCCCCTCCCTGTCGGACGTGACGCCGGTGACCTTGCCGGTGGCATTGGGCTGGACAGCTTCCCGGAACGGGTGCACCAGTCGACCATTGCATCAATGTGACATGGGAAGGTACCCCACGTCGGAGGCACGACACTGTTGATCTCGCTCCTGACGTGCCGTCGGCGGCGTGCCGGCGTCTAGGCTGCCTGAGTGGCTGATGCCGAGGTGGTGACGAACGAGGAACGTCTGCGACGTATCGAGGCGATCACCGATGCTGCCCTGTCGGGGCTGAACGTCGCCGAGTTGCTCGACGAGCTACTTGAACGGGTCCGGGACCTGCTCAAGGTCGACACCGCCACCATCCTCCTGCTGGACGACCACACCGGCGAGCTCGTCGCGACAGCGGCCAAGGGCCTGGAGGAGGAAGTGCGCCGCGGGTTCCGCGTCCGGGTCGGACGCGGCTTCGCCGGACGAGTGGCGGCGACACGCGCGCCGGTCACGATCCATGACGTCACGCCCGACGATGTGGTCAATCCCGTCCTGCTCGCCACGGGCGTACGTGCCCTGCTGGGTGTGCCCATGCTCGCCAACGGCAACCTCGTCGGCGTGCTGCACGTCGGCTCCCTGGCCCTGCGGCGGTTCGGCCCTGAAGACGTGAAGCTGTTGCAGCTCGTTGCCGACCGTGCCAGCCTCGCAGGTCAGGCTCGAGCGCAGGTCCTCGACCGGCAGGCGGCGCTGGCCCTGCAACACAGCCTGCTACCCGGCCGACTACCCGACATCCCCGGCCTGGACCTGGCCGCCCGGTACGTGCCCGGCCACGACCTGGGCATCGGCGGCGACTGGTACGACGTGTTCACGTTGCCCTCGGGCTGGTTGGGCGCCGTCATCGGTGATGTCTCCGGCCACGGTCTGCCCTCCGCCGTCGTCATGGGACGCATCCGCAGCGCGCTACGCGCCTACGCGCTCGATTCCGACGATCCCGCCTCGGCGCTGACCTCCCTCGACCGCAAGATCCACCACTTCGAGGCGGGCACTCTCACCACCGCCGTCTACGCCCTGATCGCACCCGACCGCACGAAGGTGCACCTCTCCTCCGCAGGCCATCTGCCACCGCTGCTGGCTGTCCCCGGCCACCCCACCCAGCCTGTCAACCTGACGGTGGACCGACCCCTCGGCGTGGGCCGACCTTCAACCAGTCGCCGCACCACCGTCCTGGACCTACCACCGGGCGCGGCGCTCGTCTTCTACACCGACGGACTGGTCGAACGTCGCAACGAGCTGATCGACACCGGCATCGAGCGCCTCGCCGACGCCGTGCGGTCCGGGCCAGCCGAGGCGTTGTGCGACCACATCATGACCACCACCGCGGAGGAGCACCCTACCGACGACATCGCCCTGCTGGTCATCCGCCGCCAACCACCACCGGATCAATCCGCTGGGGCAGCTGATTCGGATGTACTGCGATAACCGACGGCAATCGCGCCGTTGCCGGATCGGTCAACGCCTGCAACCGAACCCTCGACTGACACGGTCGTACGGGCGGGTCCCGATCTCCGCGGGCAGGAGCGCGTCCGGCGATTCCTGCGGACCACTGGGCTCAGCCGGTTGCTCGGATGATGCGTAGGTTGGCCCTCCTCGGGCACTGGACCAACGACTACCGAAGGAGCTTTCTCGATGCCGAAGTCACCGTATTCACCGCCGGGATCCCGACGGGAAGTACGCGGCGCGCTCGCGGATGCTCTGGTCGGTCTCGCCGAAACCCCGAGTGACGCCTCGTTGATCGATGATCTGTTGCAGCGGATCGTGCAGCTGACCGCTGACCTCGTGGCCCCGGTGAGCTATGCGTCGGTCACCCGGACGCGCGACGGCGCGCCGACAACGGTCGCCATGAGCAGCGAGATCGCACTCGCTGTCGACAGTGCCCAGTACGCCGACCAGACCGGGCCGTGCCTGGACGCGCTCGACGTCGGTGTGCCCGTCGCCGTGCCGGACATCGCGGCGACCATGGCCTGGCCTCGGTTCCGCGAGGCGGCGCTGGGCCTGGGTCTGCGGGCATCGCTGTCCATCCCGCTGTTCGCCGGTGCCGGCGTGCCCGTCGCCGCGCTCAACCTCTACGGCCATGATCCCGACATGATGGCACCGCTGACCGACCGGGTCTGGACGGTGTACGACCCGGAGCGCACCCGCACCGGAGCCTCGGATCCGCCGTCGTCGGACCCGGGCACCGAGGAACTCATCAGCGGACTCATCGAGGCCTTCGCCGTGCGTGCCGTGATCCAGCAGGCCCTCGGCATGATCATGCACCAGCGGCGCAGCACAGCCGAGGAGGCCTACCTGATACTGCGGGTCAAGGCGGCCGAGACCGGTAGATCGCTCATCGAGACCGCGGCCTCCACCAGACACCACGATGACAGGCCCATACCCGGAACCTAGGGCGCTGGGCCAGCTGCCAAGATCACACCCTCATCGGCGCGACCCTGCCGTTCCGGTAGTACGGCGAGGGCACCGCCGGCCCTGCGGCGGCCGGATCCACCGACCGCCGCAGGTCACCCTCAAGGGATGGCAGTGAGCTGCACCCTCAGCTTGGCCAGCGCGCGGGTCAGCAGCCGGGAGACGTGCATCTGTGACACCCCGATCTGCTCGGCGATGCCCTGCTGGGTCAGGTTGCCGTGAAAGCGCAGTGCGACGACCCTCCGCTCCCGGTCGTCAAGGATCGCCAGCGCCGACGTGAGAGCCACCCTCAGCTCGGCCAGCGCGAGTTCGTTGTCGTCGCCGCCGAGAGTGTCGCCCAGTTCCCTGGAGGTGGTGCCATCGCCGAACGGGGTGGACAGTGAGACCGCGTTGTAGGCGCGGGCGCCTTCCAGCCCTTCGAGGATCTCCTCCTCCGTGAGGTCCAGATGCCGGGCGATGTCCGCGACGGTCGGCGAACGACCCAGCAGCTGGGTGAGGCTGTGGTTGGCCTCGCCGATGGCCATCCGCCGCTCCTGCAACCGCCGGGGAACGCGGACGTCCCAGGTGCGGTCACGGAAGTGGCGCTTGATCTCCCCCACGATGGTGGGGACCGCGAAGCTGACGAATTCGATCCCACGCGACGGGTCGAACCTGTCGATCGCGTTGATCAGCCCCAGTGCCGCCGTCTGCGTCAGGTCCTCGTTCGGCTCGCCACGGCCGTTGTAACGCCGGGCGAGGTGATGGGCCAGCGGGAGCCATGCCTCGATGGCCCGGGCGCGGGCGGCGGGCCTGGACGGGTGGCCAGCCGGCAGCGCGACCATCACGGCGAGAAGGTGGCTGGCCGGCGACTCAGGCGTGGTGCTGCGGTCAGCCAGGCTGTTCGTCGGTGCGGGCCGGCCTGTCGAAGTGATGGTCATGGTTCCTCCGCTGTCCGGTGTGGGCGTCGTCGCGACCCCCGCGTGGGGAGGTCGCGTCGTGCTCAGACCGGGCGGGTCGCCAGCCGTCCGCAAACCTGCATCAAATGGGCATCAGGTGGGCCTTCACGGCCGCTGCGGTTGCTGGCTCGTCGGGTCACGTGCGGACCTCCCGAGACTCGGGATCGTGTCGGGCACGTGGCTTGACCCAGACAAGAGCCTAGAACGGCCGGTGAAGTTCTGCCAGTGGACCGCAACCGCGCCGGCCGCCCGGCGCCGACACGAAACCGCAGCGCCGGCACGCGGGCTGCGGTGGGTGTCGCTCCACCCCGACAGGCTGAGTCGCCGCTCAACCAAGCTCCGGTTTGTCGGCAAAAGACACGGGTACCGAATTCGCGGCGCTTCGGACGGGCCCGGGGCGACACATCCGCCAGCCCTCTGCTCCGGGAGGCAGTCAATGCGAGCAATGGTCTACCGCGGTCCGTACCGCCTGCGGGTGGAGGAGAAGGACCGTCCCCCCATCGAGCATCCCAACGACGCGATCATCAAGGTGACGCGTGCGGCGATCTGCGGGTCCGACCTGCACCTCTATCACGGAATGATGCCCGACACCCGGGTCGGGATGACCTTCGGTCACGAGTTCGTCGGCGTGGTCGACGAGGTGGGTCCGTCGGTGCGGAACGTCCAGCCGGGTGACCGGGTCATGGTCCCCTTCAACGTCTACTGCGGGTCGTGCTTCTTCTGCGCCCGAGGGCTGTTCAGCAACTGCCACAACGTCAACCCCAACGCCACAGCCGTCGGCGGCATCTACGGCTACTCACACACCTGCGGCGGCTACGACGGCGGTCAGGCCGAGTACGTCCGGGTGCCGTTCGCCGACATCGGCCCGAGTCTGATCCCCGAGTGGATGGACGACGACGACGCCGTCCTGCTCACCGACGCGCTCGCCACCGGTTACTTCGGCGCGCAGCTCGGCGACATCGTCGAGGGTGACGTGGTCGTGGTCTTCGGTGCCGGACCCGTGGGCCTGTACGCCGCGAAGTCGGCCTGGTTGATGGGCGCCGGCCGGGTCATCGTCATCGACCACCTCGATTACCGGCTGGAGAAGGCGGCGTCGTTCGCCCACGCCGAGACCTACAACTTCGGGGAGTACGACGACATCGTCGTACACCTGAAAAAGATCACCGACCACCTGGGTGCCGACGTGGCCATCGACGCCGTCGGCGCGGAGGCGGACGGCAACCTCCTCCAGCACGTCACCGCCGCGAAGCTGAAGTTGCAGGGCGGTTCGCCGGTCGCCCTCAACTGGGCGATCGACTCGGTACGCAAGGGCGGCAACGTCTCGGTGATGGGCGCGTACGGGCCGATGTTCAGCGCGGTCAAGTTCGGTGACGCGCTGAACAAGGGCCTGACCCTGCGGATGAACCAGTGCCCGGTGAAGCGGCAGTGGCCGCGCCTGTTCGAGCACATCCGCAACGGCTACCTCAAGCCCAGCGACATCGTGACCCATCGGATTCCGCTGGAGCACATCGCCGAGGCGTACCACATCTTCTCCGCCAAGCTCGACGGCTGCATCAAGCCGCTGATCGTTCCGAACCCCGCCTGACCCGATCGGGAGCCCGACATGGCCTACACAGCAGACAAGCCGAAACTGGCTGAGTCCAGCGACGAGTTGCGTGCCCGAATCCCCGGCTGGGGTGTCGACCTTGATCCGAAGGACCGACCCTCGGTGCCGCAGGAGCGGTTCGACCCGACCCTCAACGGTGCGCACTGGGAGTTCCCCGAGCGGCAGCCTGAGAAGTGGCCGAGGGAGAGGTCGATCGAGCACAGGTTCCTCACCCCGGTCTTCGGTACCTCGTGCCCGCCCAGAGGGCTGTCCGGGATGATCCGCCGGTACTCCTACCGCAGGTACAGCGAGGGACGCGCCGCCCACTGGCTGCTCCTGCTCGCCGCCGACCGCGTGGACGTGGTCGAGGCCACCTTCGCTTCGTTCCTGACCCGCCATCCTGACAATCCGATCACCGAGACCGGCGTCCTGAGCGAATTCACCCACCACGGGCTCCCGTCACGGCTGGGCGGCAAGCGGGTCGATCGCGTACACCACCCGCTCGACCCGGTCCTCGTCGCCGCGCCGTGGGTGTTGGCCGCAGGGGTCGCCTATCTGGCCCTCCGCCGAGTCGCCGGCCGCACAAGGAACTAGGTCGGCAACGTCCCCGGCGAGTGGGCGCTCTTCTACCTCGATCCATGGTTGACGGTCCTCGGTCGTCGGCGGCCGACATGGCACGATGGCCGTGTCCTGCGCCGCCGGTGGCCGGGCACGACGCTGATGGAGTCGGGATGTCGGAGCTGGCCGGCCCGCCGGTGCCAGGGTTGGCGAAACTGTGGACGCACGACCCGGTCACCGCCGGCCCGTATCGCCTGGTCGGGCGGTTGGGCGCGGGTGGGCAGGGCGTTGTCTATCTCGGCGAGGACGACGCCGGTGACCGGGTCGCGGTCAAGATGGTCAACGTCGATCTGAGTGATCCACGGGCGCGGTCGCAGTTCGTCAAGGAGATCGCCGCCGCCCGCCGGGTCGCTCCGTTCTGCACCGCGCAGGTGCTCTTCGCGGAGGTGGATGGCGAGCGGCCCTACGTGGTCAGTGAGTTCATCGAGGGCCTGACCCTGCACCGGCACGTCCGCGAGCGTGGTCCGGTGACCGGTAACGCCCTGCACCGGCTCGCGGTCGGCACCGTCACGGCGCTCGCGGCGATCCACAGTGCCGGGGTGGTGCACTGCGATCTGAAGCCGGACAACGTGGTGCTGGGCCAGGACGGTCCCCGGGTGATCGACTTCGGTATCGCCCGGGCGTTGGGCAACACCGAGACGGCTTCCAGCAGGGTCATGGGGACTACCGCATACATGGCGCCGGAGCGGTTCCGCAACGACGCGATCGGTCCACAGTGCGACGTCTTCGCCTGGGCGGCCACTATCGCCTTCGCCGCCGGTGGTCGACCACCTTTCGGCAGCGATTCGCTCTTCGCCGTGATGCACCGGGTGCTGCACGATCCGCCCGACCTGCCGGCGATGCCTCCCGTTCTGGACGAGCTGATCCGGGAGTGCCTGGCCAAGGATCCGGCGGACCGGCCGACTGCCGAGCGCGTGCTGGTGCGGCTGCTTCGGCAGGACGGCAGGGTCACCGAGCCGCTACGTCGGGAGAGCCTGCTCGAGGTCGGCAACGAGACCGCGGGCGCGCCGACGCCGGACCAACCGCTCCCCCAGATCACGCCGACGACACCGCCACCGGGCGCGACGCAGTCGCAGGTTCCGGCCCGGCCGACGGTGCCGACCCAGGCCCGACCGGCTCAGCCGGCGCACCTGCCGGTGCAGACCCAGCCGGCGCACCTGCCGGCGACGGAGCCCGGCGTTCGTGCTGAAGAAGGCGGCGCGTCACTGCGTAGTGAGGCCTTTGACGCCTGGGGCATCTCGACCGCGCTCTTCCTCGGTTCGGTTGGCGCCGCCGCCGGCTACGTCGCGTCGAGCGCTGTCGGCCCGGCCGCCGCGGTCGGTGCGGTCGCCTTCGTCGTGGTCTACCTGGTTCGACTGCTGGTCGCGACGGCCCTCGGGAGACGGTCCGACCGCGGGTGACCGGCGCGCTGGGGTCGAGGTCGCCGACTGGCGGCGCATCGATAGGTTGACTGCCATCAGCCGCCCGCCGAGGAGGACGTCCCGATGGCCCCACCCGCTACGCGTACGCGGCAGTGGTTGCCGTACACCGCCGCCGTCACCGCCGGGCTGGTGGTCATCGCCGGGGCGTTCTTGTTTGTCCGGCAGCGCGAAGCGGGCAAAGACTGCGCCACCATCCTCCAGGTCAACTCCTCCACGGAGAAGGCGGCGCTGCTGGTCGACCTGGCCGAGGCTTACAACCGCAGCGACAGGTCGATCAAGGGCGGTGGCTGCGCCCAGGTGCACGTCAGCGCGTTGAACTCGGGCAAGGCCACCGAGGCGCTGGCCACCGGCTGGACCCACACCGGCCTGCCGCAACCACAGGTCTGGCTGCCGACGTCGAGTCTGTGGACCGGCCAGCTCCGGCTGCTCGACGAAGCCGCCGGGCGGGAGTTGCAGACTCCGGACCACTACCCGTCGATCGCCAACAGCCCGCTGGTGATCGCAATGCCGCAGCCCAAGGCCGAACTGGTACGCAAGCAGGGACCGCTGGGCTGGGGAGAGATCCTGGGCCTGTCCGGGCGGGACGGATGGGCGAGCTTCGGCAAGCCGGAGTGGGGCCGCTTCACCTTCGGCAAGGACAACCCGAACCTGTCCACCTCCGGGCTGGCGGCGACCATCGCCACCTACTACGCGGCGGTGCAACGGGCCAGTGACCTGACCCGGTCCGACCTGGCAGACCCGGCGGTCACCCAGTTCGTCCGCCGCATTGAGGCCAACGTGTCGCACTACAGCGACGACTCGGTCGACCTGCTGCGCAGCCTCGCCGAGGCGGACCTGACCGGCGGGGCGGGCAGCACGGACGACATGAGTGCCATCGTCCTGCAGGAGGAGCTGGTGGACCTCTACAACACCGGCGCGCTGAGCCCTCGGCAGGACGGGCAGGAGCGGGGCCGCCGGCCGAACGTCCCGCTGGTCGCCGTCCATCCCAAGGAGGGCACGTTCAACCTGGACCACCCGTTCGTCGTGCTGCCCTCCGCCGATGAGCGGCAGCGCGCGGCGGCGGCCGACTTTCAGAAGTTCCTGACCGAGGACACCCAGCAGGAGAGCTTCGCCCGCCTCGGCTTCCGGGACCATGAGCGCCGCGCCTCTGCGGAGTTGCTTGCCAGCGTCGGCGCCGAGCCCACCGACGGCCTGAACTACTTCGAGCCGCCAGACCCGGAGGTGGTCGGCGCGATGCTGGACGGCTGGCGCACGCTCCGCAAGAAGGCGAACATCCTGATCGCCCTGGACACCTCGGGGTCCATGCTGGCGAAGGTCGGCACCCGTACCCGTTTCCAGGTGGCCTCGGCGGCGGCGGGCAAGGGCCTCGCCCTGCTCAACACCGAAGACCGGGTGGGGCTCTGGTCGTTCTCCTCGGAGACGCAGCAGCAGCCGAAGAGCCCCTATCGGCAGGAGGTCCCGCTCGGCGGGTTCGATCAGAAGCGGATCAACAGCAAGATCGCCGGCCTGGAGGTCGCGGGCAGCACCGCGCTCTACGCGACGATCCGGGCCGCACACCGAGAACTGCTCGACCGGTACGACCCGCAGCGGATCAACGCGATAGTGGTGCTGACCGACGGTAAGAACGAGTACAGCAAGGACAACGACCTGGCCCGGTTGCTCGCCGAGGTCGCCCTGGACCCGCGGCGTCCGGTGAAGGTCTTCTGCATCGCCTTCGACCGGGAGTCGGACTTCGCCACGCTGGACCGGATCGCGAAGGCGTCGTCGGGCAAGGCCTTCGACGCCACCGACCCTGCCAAGATCGACGAGGCGTTCGTGAAGCTGGTCAGTAGCTTCTGACACTCCCCCAAGCCCGCTGGCCGGGTAGCTACGGTTCGACACACAGGTGGGGGCCAGGCGCTCGGCCTGCCCCCACCGGCGCTGCCGTCAGACCAGTCGGCGGCGGACCCACCAGAGGGAGAACAGGGACAGCGCGACGGTCAACGCGAACAGCGCGCCGAACTCCCGCCATTGCAGGTCCCAGAACTTCGAGCCCGGCACGTAGCTCACCTTCAGGCTGAGGTTCTGCTTCCCCAGCCAGCTCTGGCACGCCTCGCGCCCACCGGACGCCCTCGGCCCGCACTGCGTCATATCGGCCGGACCGGTGAACTCCGCTCCGGTCGAGGTGATCGTGGTGCTCGACACGATCCAGTCACCCCTGCGGTCGGGCTGGACCTGGACCGTCATCCGCCCGGTGTCGGGGCTCATCGAGATCCCGTAATCACCGTCGAACTGTAGGGGGCTGACCGTGGTGACCGGCTGAGCCAGCCAGGGGCGCACCACGAACGGCGCGGCGATCTGCAGGCTGATCACCACCAGCAGGGTCACCGCCATCGCGGCGAGAGTTCGCCGCAGCAGCAGCCCGGTGGCGACACCCACCACGAAGGCCAGCGTCGCGTAGCCAATCGGCACAATCCCCCGGGCCGCGAACACCAGCGGGTTCATCCGGTCCGCCGAGGCCCCGTCGATCGGCTGCGCCCACTCGGTAAGCACCAGGCTGAGCAGGCCGGCACCGAGCGCGGCGGCACCGCAGCCGGCCGCCAGTTTGACCAGCAGCCAGCGGCCGCGGCTGACGGACTGACTGAAGACCATGCGGTACGTGCCGGACTCCAACTCCCGGGCCACCAGCGGCGCGCCCCAGAAGATGCCCACCAGGGCGGGCAGCAGGTACAGGGCGCCGATGGCGGCGATGTGGAACTCACTGGCCCAACCCGGTTGCAGCGCCTGGAGGAACGCCTCGCCGGCGGCACGGCAGGCATCGCCCTGGCAGCCGGTGTATCCGGTCTCTCTGGCCAACTGCGTCACCTCCGACCAGGTCAGCGCCAGACCGCCCAGCAGCGCCAGCAACAGGGTGCCGGTGGCCAAAGCCGGGGTCCGGAACGGCCGCCACGTCATCCAGATCATCGCTGTCCCTCCAGAACCCGATCCGGCCCGTCGCCGGCGGCACCGCTCATGTACGCCAGCACGATGTCCTCCAGGTCCAGCCGGTCGACCTGCCAGGACGGGTCGACGATCGGCGCGGTGCTGCGCACCACCAGGGTCGACTGCACCTCGGTGTGACTCTGCTCGACCAGGGCTCGCCCGGCACCCAGGTCGGCGGTGTCGCGCCGCCGCCCGACCAGACGGTGGTGGGTGGCGAGCAGGTCGTCCACATCGCCGGCCACCCGCACCCGAGAGGCGACCAGCACGATCAGGTGGTCGCAGACCCGTTCCAGGTCGGCGACCAGGTGCGAGGACATCACGATGCTCATGCCCTGCTCTGCGGTCAGCTCCATCAGCCCCTGTAGGAAGTTGCGCCGGGCGAGCGGGTCGAGTGCCGCCACCGGCTCGTCGAGCAGCAGCAGATTGGGGCGCTTCGCCGCGGCGACGGTCAGGGCCAGTTGGGCGCGCTGGCCTCCGGAGAGCTTGCCCGCCTTCTGTGCCGGGTCCAGGCCGACCTGGGCGATCCGCCGCTTGGCGAGCGCAGCGTCCCAGGACGGGTTGAGGTGCGCGCCCATCCGCAGGTGGTCGGCGACGGTCAGGCCGGCGTAGACCGGGGTGTCCTGTGCGACGAACCCGACCTGCGGCGACCCGCTGACCGGCCGCGCGCCGAGCACCTCGATCCGCCCCGCGGTCGGATCGAGCAGCCCACAGGCCAGTTGCAGCAGCGTGGACTTACCGGCGCCGTTCGGCCCGACCAGGCCCACGACGTGGCCGGCCGGAATGTCCAGAGTGCAGTCATTCAGTGCGGAGCGCCGTCCGTAGCGCTTGGTCAGACCGTCCGCGATCAGGGCGCTAGTCATCCTCGGGCCTCCGAAAATGCCCGAAAGCTGCTGAGGAAGAGTGCCTCGATGCTCTCGTCGTCCAGGCCGGCCTCCCGTGCCTCGGTCAGCCAGCGGGCCAGGCCCTGCCGCAGCGGCTCGTGCTTGCTCAGCGAGTCGCCGACCAGCGTGCGGGTGACGAACGTGCCCAGCCCGGGCCGGGCCGTGACCAGGCCCTCGTACTCCAACTCGCGGTACGCCTTGGACACCGTGTTCGGGTTGATCGCGACCCGGGCCACGACCTCCTTCACGGTGGGCAGCTTGTCGCCTTCGTTCAGGACTCCGAGCCGGAGCGCGTGCCGTACCTGTCGGATGAGCTGCATGTACGGCGCGACCCCGGACCGTGCGTCCAGGTGGAACTCGATCACCTCGGCACCCCATTTCACTAGTTGCCTAGCACAATAGGGCCATCGAAGGTCTGTTCGCTAGCGAATGACGTCACCTCGCGTCGTGGAATCTCGGACGACTACCGTCGACGTTGCGCCGGGTCCCTCCGATGTCACTACAGGCCCAGGCCCCGCAGGGTGGGTACGGTCTGGCCCACCCAGGCGAGGTCGGCGTCCTCGCGAGCACCCTGGGTGCGTTGGGTGCCGGCCAGGAACCACAGGAAATAGGTGGTGTAGCCGGGTGCGCTGACCACTGTGTGGTACCCCTCGGGCATCATCTGCATCACGTGGTCACGGATGGTGACGTTCTCCTCGTACCCGTCGTCGGTGTAGACCCGGCTGATGCCGAACCCGTTCGCCGGGTTGACGCGGTAGTAGTACATCTCCTCGTGTGCGGCCTCGGCGGGCAGGTCGTCGACCTTGTGCCGGTGGGGCGGGTAGGTGCTCCAGTTGCCCGAGGGCGTGTAGGTCTCGCCGACGATGAGCCGGCGGGCGGGCAGGTCCGGCTGGGAGACTTCGGTGAGGATCTGGTGATAGGTACGGCCGAAGTTGGCCGCTCCCCAGCGGCCGCTCACGACCTGCTCCGGTGCGATGACATAGGGGTCGGTGGCCAACTCGCTGGGTGCGCTGGGTAGGGCTATCTCCACGGCGGTGACCGCCTCGACGGTCACCGCGGAGCCGGCCGGGATGTAGACGGAGTGCGGCTTGCCGGAGAAGACGTCCGGACGTTGGCCGACCTGCGGGAAGTGGCTGTCGGCGACGGTGAAGCTGGCCGTGCCACCGAGGATGACGGCCAGGATCTCCCGGTCACCGGACTCGCCGGTCCAGGACTCGCCGGCCGACAACCGCAGCAGTGTGAAGTCCAGCAGCCGGCAGGGATTGAAGGGCAGCGTGTTCCGGCCGTCGGCGGCGGGAACGGAGCAGTGGTAGCGGTAGTCCATGATCACCTTTCGAAATGCGGGGCGGAGCGGGTCGGTGCGCGGTGGTCACCAGGGGCTGGTCCAGCCCGCAATGGTGGCGCGGGTGAGGGCTTCCAGGTAGAAGTAGTCGCCCCACAGGGTTCCCTCGTCGACGCCGACGCTCTTGGGCTTGTCGTAGACGCCGTGCAGGATCAGCGCGTTCGAGACCGGATGGCCGTCGGTGGAGTAGTGGCCGATGAGCGAGCGCAGGATCTCGGCGGCTGCTTTCCGGTACCGGTCGGCGCTGGCCGTGTCGGTGAGGCCGTCTGCCAGTTCGACAAGGCCGCAGGCGGCGATGGCCGCGGCCGAGCTGTCCCGCTCCTGGCCGCTGCCGTCGCCGAATTCCAGGTCCCAGTACGCGACGTGGTCGTCGGGCAGGTGGGCGAGGAAACGGTCGGCGCAGGTCCTCGCGGCGGCGAGCAGCGCCGGGTCGCCGATGTGCCGGTGGTTGAGACTGAACCCGTAGATGCCCCATGCCTGCCCACGCGCCCAGCAGGAGTGGTCGGAGTGACCCTGCTCGGTCTCGCCGCGTAGCGGCGCACCGCTGTCCGGGTCCCAGTAGAAGGTGTGGAAGGTGGTGCCGTCCGGACGCAGGATGTGCTGGCGCAGCTGTGCGGTGTGTCGGCGGGCCGCGGCGGCGTAGCGGTCGTCGCCGGTGGTCTGGCTGGCCCAGAAGAGCAGCGGCGTGTTCATGAGGCTGTCGATGATCGTGCGCCCGCGTTGGCGGGGGTCGTTCAGGTCGCCCCAGGCCTGGATGATTCCGGCGGGTTCGAGGACGCGCGTCATCAGGTGGTCGGCGGCGGCGAGAGCCGCGTCCCGGGCCTGTGGGTCACCGGTACGGCGGGCCGGGGTGACACAGGCGAGGGTGTAGAGGAACCCCAGGTCGTGGGTGTCCAGGTCGACGCCGTGGGTCACCCGGGCCGCGAAGCTGTCCACGTGGGAGAGCGCTGCCCGCAGGTGGCGCTCATCGCCGGTCAGATCGTGTGCCAGCCAGAGCATGCCGGGCCAGAAGCTTGTGGTCCAGCCGACGTTGGCGCCCTCGGGCTGGCCTGCGCTCGGTGGCCGGAGCGGGTAGCGGTCGGCGTCGGTGGTGTCCGCGGGGTACCGGTCGCCGAAGGTGGCGATGTTCGCGTCGACGGTACGTATCGCGGCTGCCACAGCGGCCGCCGTGGCTTCTGCGTCGGAGCTGGGACGGACGTCGGTCGCCGTCATGGGTGCTGTTCTCCCTCGTGTGTCCGGTCCGGTGCCGGGCAGGTGTGTCATCGGCGTCCCGGCTCGGTGGCCGAAACGTGGTGGTCAGGTGCTCTGGGGTGCGGTCGTCGGTGGGTCGAGGGCGGCGCGCACTGTGAAGCGGCTGTTGGCCCATACGACGTAGAGCAGTGGCGCGGCGGCGAGGCCGAGCGCGATCGCGGGGCGGGCCGCCAGGATCTGGGCGAGCAGCACGAGGACGAGCAGAGACACGGCGGTGAGGTACCAGCGGCGCACCGCCAGATACACGCAGGCACGGGCCACGTCACGCAACCGCGCGGCGGGTCGGTCGGCGATGGTCACCAGCCCGAGCAGCGTGGTAGCGACGGTGAGAACGATCAGGGTCGCGAGGACCGGCAGGGCGAGTGCCCCGACCCGGTGGCCCCACGCGGCGCGGGCGTCGACGGCGAGCACGACCAGGGCGGCCATGGCTGCCGCCGCCCAGAGCATCGCCGGCCGGGCAGTGGCTCGCCAGGCGCGGCCGTAGGTGCGCAGCACGCCGCCGGAGTCGCCGGCAGAGTAGGCGGACATGACCGCGAAGACCGCGCAGAGCCCGGGCGCGCAGAGCGGGGCGGTCAGCGCGTACAGCGGCCACGAGCGCGCCGCCTCGGTGGTGAACACGAGCGTCACCAGAGGCAGGCAACCGAGCACCAGCAGCAGGTTGGTGACGAGCGCGACGTAGACCCCGTCGAAGATGGCAGCGATGGTGTTGTGGCGCGAACGCATGGACCTCAACCCTTCAGTCCCGTCGTGGCGATGCCCTCGATGAAGTGGCGCTGGCCGAGCAGGAAGATGACAGCTACCGGCAGCACGGACAGCACGGAGCCCGTCATGATCAGCGCGTACTCGGCGTTGTACTGGGAGATGAAGGTGTTCAGCCCCAACTGGATGGTGCGCAGCTCCGGACTGCGCAGGTAGATCAGCGGGCCGAGGTAGTCGTTCCAGGTGGTCACGAACGTCAGCAGGGCCAGGCTGGCCAGCGCCGGCCGGGACAGCGGCAGCATGATCCGTCGGTAGATGCCGAACTCGCTCAGGCCGTCCACCCGCGCCGACTCGCTCAGCTCCTCGGGGATCGTCTCGTAGAACTGCTTCATCAGGAACACGCCGAACGCGCCGAACGCCTGCAACGCGACGATCGACCACAGCGTGTTCGACAACTGCAACTTCGACATGAGGATGAACTGCGGAATCATGTACGACTGCCAGGGCACCGCGATCGTCCCGATGTACGCCAGGAAGAGCGCGTTGCGGCCGGGAAAGCGGACCCGGGCGAAGCCGTAGGCGGCGAAACTCCCGGTCACCACCTGCAGAAGGGTGACGACCACCGACAGCAGCAGCGTGTTCCACAACCACGTCGTCATGTCCGAGCGCTGCCAGATGTCGAGGTAGTTCCGCCACACCACGGGGTCGGGGAGCCAGGTGATCGGGACGGTGAAGACGTCGCTGTTGGTCTTCAACGACGCCACCACCATCCAGTAGAACGGCAGCAGCAGCCCCGCCGCCGCGAGCACGAGGGCGGCGTACCCGACGAGTCGCCAGCCCCGGGACCGGACCGGTCGGCCGGGCGCGCTGCGGTTGCCGGGCGCGGCGACGGCCGGGGCGGGCAGCGAGAGGTCGGTAGCGGTCATCAGCTGTTCCTCCGCTTGTTGACCATGAACTGGATGACCGTGATGCTGAAACAGATGGCGAACAGGACGACGGAGACCGCCGAGGCGTAGCCGAACTGGTTCTCCTCGAAGCCCTTCTGGTAGATGTACTGCGAGAGCACCAGGGTCGACTGGCCCGGTCCGCCGCCGGTCATCACGAGGATGAGGTCGAAGACCTTGAAGCTCTCGATGGTGAGCAGCACCGTGACGAAGAAGGTGGTGTGCCGCAACCCGGGGAGGGTCACGTGCACGAACCGCTGCCACGGTGAGGCCCCGTCGGTCTCGGCCGCCTCGTAGAGCTGGGCCGGGATGGTTTGCAGGCCGGCCAGGAACAGCAGCATGTAGTAGCCCATGTACCGCCAGGTGCCGACGATGATGACCGCCGGCATCGACCAGGTCGACGACGTGGTCCAGCCCGGCGCATTGTCCACCCCGACGGCGCCGAGGAGAGCGTTGATCGGGCCGTACTCCGGGCTGAACAGCTGGTTCCACACGATCGCGATCGCCACGATCGAGGTGATGTAGGGGAAGAACGCGACGGTGCGGAAGAACCGCACGCCGCGCAGTTTGCGGTTGAGCAGCAGCGCCAGCCCGAGTGACGCCGCGAGGGTCAGCGGGATGTGGAAGACGGTGTAGTAGACGGTGTTGCGCAAAGCGGTCCAGAAGCTCGCGTCACCCCACATCCGCCGGAAGTTGGCGGTGCCGGTCCACTCGGCCACCCCGAAGACGTTCCAGCTGGTGAAGGCCACGTAGAACAGCACCGCGACGGGCAGGAGGGTGAGCACGGCGAAGCCGACGAAGTTGGGCAGGATGAACGACCAGCCGGCGACCGTGTTGCGCGACACCAGCCGCCGGTTCCTGGGTCTCGTGCGCGGCAATGTTGCCATAGGGAGTCTCCGGGAGCGTTCGGCATGGTGGCGGGGCCGGCGTGCGGCTCAGGCGCGCCGGACCCGCCATCAGCTCACTGGTTGAGGACCTCGTTCTTGGCGCGGGCCTGCGCCTTGCTCAGCTCCGCGTCGACGCCCTTGCTGTCGGAGAGGATCGCCGAGTGCGTCTCGTTGAGGAGGTTCTGCAGGCCTGCGGTGTGCTTCGACACCGGGTTTTCCGGCTTGATGGTGTGCTTGGCGTAGGCGAACTTCGACAGGTCGTCCTGCGGTACGCCGTCCAGCCCGAACAGCGTCGCGGTGACCGCGTCGGTGACCTGGGCCGGGGTGATGCCGATCCCGGCCAGCGCCTTGGCGGCATCCGGGCCGGCCGCGTACTGGAGGAAGGCCTTGGCCGCGGCGGTCTTGGACTTGCTGATCTTCGGGTTGATCCCCAAGCCGGTCGGGTCACCGAAGGTGACAGGTGTGGCGGAGGTGCCGGTGGTGGACTTGTCGAACTGCGGCGCCGGGGCGATCCCCCACTGAAACTTGTCGGCGTCACCGCTCTGTCGCTGGTTGAGCAGCGTGGCCACGTACCAGGTGCCCATCAGCACCATTGCCGACTGCTGCTTGCCGAACTGCGCCTGGTAGGTGAGTTTGTTTGTCTTCGCGGTGCCGAAGGTCGGCTGCGCGCCGGCCGCCTGCAGGTCCAGTGACCGCTCGTAGTACGGCTTCAGGTAGCCGAAGTCTCCGGAGAGCAGGTCCGCGTTGGGGGTCTGGGCGAGCGCGAACCCCTGCACTGTCGACTGGAAGGTGTGCTGGTACGCGCCGGTCGCGTTCGAGCCGGCCCCCTTCAGCCCGGTGTGCAGTCGCTTCGTCGCGTCGGTGTAGTCGTCCCAGGTCCAACTGCCGTCCGGCGGCGCCACCTTCGCCTTCGCGAACAGATCCTTGTTGTAGAACAACACCCAGGAGTCCTGCCGGTACGGCACCGCGTACGCCTTGCCATCCACCTGGTAGGACGCGAGCGCCGGGCTCGAGCCGAGACCGGAGGTGGCGTCGGAGACGTCGAGCAGCTGACCACCGCTCTGGTACGTGTAGAAGTTCTTGAGGTTCTTCATGACGTAGACGTCCGGGGCGGTGCCGGCGGCCAGGTCCGTGATCATCTGGGTGTCGTAGTCGTTGCCTGGGGCGTACTCCTTGAGCTCCACCGTCACGTTCGGGTGGGTCGCCTTGAAGCCGTCGGCAAGCGTTTTGAATTCGGGCGTGGACGACAGGGTCCAGCCGGCCAGGGTGATGGTCACCGGGGCATTGGGGTCGACTGGCTCGTCTCCGCCGCCGCAACCGGCGAGGACAAGCGTCAGGGCCGTCGCAGCGCTGATGACGGCCGGTATCGCACGCTTCATCCCTCTCTCCTTAGGTCAAGGGGCCCGGATGGGCCCGCACTGCTACCAGGACGCCTGGGTGGGCCCGGCATGCTCCGTGTCCAGACGGGTCGACGTGCTGATCCCGTCGGGCCAGTCGATTCCCAGGTGGAGGCCGCGGCCGTCCTCGTCGACCACGGCCTGGCAGGCCTGCCCGGCCGTGGCCACCGGCACCCTGGACAGCTCGGTGAAGGTGGCGGCCCATGCGCCCGGCCGGACGGGGTGGTCCAGCCATGGCACGACCAGCCCGCCGGCCAGGGGCCCGCCGTGCGGAAAGTCGGTGACGCCGGCCGTTGCGCCGCCGTGCACGCTTTCGAGCCAGCTGGTCAGGTCGGCTCCGGTCACGACCGCCACACCGCCGGCGGCGGTGGCCGTCGCGTCCCCGGCAACGGCCCAGCCGCCGATCCGTAAGCGCAGCGCAGCCGCCTCGACGCCGTCGGCGAGGCCGTCGACGCGGGTCAGACGTAGCTCCCAGGGGCCGCGGACCAGCGAATACACAGTGAGGTGCCCGGCCGGTCGGGACCGGCCCACGCGGCCGCCGCCGTGATCGCGCTGACCCGGATCCGGGTCGACCCAGTGCGCGAGGGCACGTGACCCGGCCACGCCCACGCCGTCGGTGTCGACGTGAATGGTCAGCAGGCGCATACCGGCGCGGTGGGTGACCCGGCCCGCGTCGTCGACGAGAGTGACGGACTGGTCGAGCGGGCTGGCCCAGCCGCTGTCGTCGAGGACCGGGGTGGTGGCGGTGGAGTAACCCAGTCGGGCGTAGAGCGGGGAATCTGCGACGGTGGCACCCTCGACGGCGTGGTCGGTGCCGTGGTTGACGACGCGGACAATGCCGTCGGCACGGGTGCTGGAGACCAGCCAGCCGGGCGCGTGTATCGCCCGCACCTCGTCCCGTTCCTCGACCGGCAGCGGCTCCTCGGGCGTCGTCCAGACCGGATGGTCGGCGGGCAGCGCGATGCCGAGCAGGCCCTTGCTGGCCCAGTACGGCGAGCCGGGCCCGGAGTACGACTGCGCCAGTCGCGGCCACGGCCCGTGCCAGCCGACTGTGAGCAGGCCTCGTTCGTCCAGGGCGCCGTTGGCGACGAAGTGACGCACGATGCGGGTGGCCGCGCCGCGCAACCGGCCGAGGCTGACCGAGGGCACGCCGGCGATGGCGCCAACCCAGAACGGCGCCGCCGCGGCGAAGCGGTAGGTCAGGCTTCGCCCCTGGATCAACGGTGATCCGTTGGCGCCCACGAGCGCGACCGCGTCGCTCAGGAAGCGGTCGAGGCCGGCCAGGTCCCGTTCGCGGCGCTGCTCGGCCAGGTCCGCTGCGCCGGCCATCCGGGCCCACAGTGTCGGGTAGAGGTGCAGGGCCCAGCCCACGTAGTGGTCGTAGGCGCGGTGCGGCCCGTCGGACATCCAGCCGTCCCCGCGGACGAAGCCGTCATGGGTGGTCAGGTCCTCGTTCATCTCGTCGAGCGAGTGCGGCCCGCCCACCGACCGCAGGAACGTCTGCACGACCAGCCGGAACCAGACCCAGTTGATCCGTGGGTACGTGTCGTCGCCGACGGCCGGGAGCAGATAGTCCACTACCCGCTCGCGCACCACGGACGGCAGTCGATCCCAGATCCACGGGCGGGTCATGTCCAGGACCAGCGCGATGGAGGCGGCCTCCACCTTCGCCTGGGGGTGCTCGTCCAAGCGCACCCAACGGTCTGGAGAGCTCGGGTCGGTGCCAGCGGTGATACCTGCCGTGTACCGGTCCACGAGTTCGTCCAAGCCCGCTCCTCGTGCACCCGCGATGCGGAACCCAGCCAGCAGGAAGGTGCGGGCGAAGCCCTCCAGTCCGTCGACGGACCGCCCGTAACCGCCCTCCGGCCCGGGGAAGGTGACAAGGGCGTGTCCGGGCGACGCGAACGGTCGGGCGGCGGCGAGCATCCGGTCGGCGAGGGCCAACCAGTCATCCCGGCTCCAGGTCGCGGCGGTAGCGACATCCGAGTCCGTCGCCGGTGCCACCTGGCCGGTCGTCCCGAACGTCATCCGTGGTCCTGTCGCATCGATCCGTCTCCGTCGAATGTGGCGAGCGGGGCGTTGCCCATGAATGTGACGCGCAGGCATCCGCAAGGTTTCCGAAGTAAAACGCTCACAAAGGAGCAAGTCAATGCCGTTCCCAAACCGATGTGGACACACTCGATCAAGAGAGCACACAACACGGTCTTGACACGCCAAGTGCTCTGATACGATCAGAATCGTTCACAGTCGCTCTATCAGTCCGAGGAGCCATGACCGGCGCAGACCGCTTCGCGGGCCCTCTGGCGGCGGCACTGCCCGCGGTCGACGTCACCGGGATCGGCCCGGCCGGCGAGGTCGTCCGTACCATGCAAGAGCTTTCGCCGCACGAAGCGTTCCTCGGAGGTCCCCCATGACCAAGGACAGCCCCGTCGTCGCCACGGCGGAGGCCCCCCGGGGGCCGCTTCAGGTCGCCCGCCGCCAGCAACTGTTGGCAGCCCTGCAACGCGACGGCTCGATGCGCATCTCTGACCTGTCCCATGCGCTCGGTGCCGCGCCGGTCACCATCCGGCGCGACATCGCGGAGCTCGCCGCCGAAGGGTTGGTTCGCCGGGTCCACGGTGGGGTCGCCCTGATCCTGCCGGACGACGTCCCGGCAGTCGACGAGCCACCCGCCACAGGCCTGGACCCGCTGGTCGGGCGCGCCCTCGGCATGCTCGTGCCCTCCTTGGACTACTACTGGCCGGACGTGGCTCGCGGCGTCGAGGGGGCCGCCCGCGAGCTGGACATGCGTGTGGTCCTGCGCGGCTCCTCCTACGACAGTGAGGACGACCAGCCGCAACTGGCCCGCCTGGTGGGGCGGATGGGCGTCGACGCGCTGATCATCGCGCCGAGCATGGACGCACCGACCGCCGAGCGCACCATCGAGTGGCTCGACCAGGTCGGCGTCCCGGTCGTCCTGCTGGAACGCACCGCCACGCTAGGCAGCCACCACGCTGTCATGGAGTCGGTGGTCACCGACCACGCGCTCGGTGCAGCCATGGCGGTGCGCCACCTCACGTCGCTCGGACACCGCAAGGTCGGCCTGGTGCTCGACGCCAACAGCCCCACCAGCCAGCACGTGCGGCGCGGCTGGCTCGACGCCGCGACCGAGTGCGGCCTCGACTCGGACGCGACGGTGGTGGCTGTCGTACCCGACGCGCGGTCACCCGAGCGAGACGTCGTGCTCAACGGCATCCTCGACCAGTGCCAGGCGACCCGGACGACCGCGCTGCTGGTGCACGCCGACGCCGAGGCGATCGCGCTGGTGCAGCGCTGCGAGGAGCGGCACCTGTCGGTACCCGGCGACCTCTCCATCGTGGCGTACGACGACGAGGTCGCCGGGCTCTTCAGCCCGCCGCTGACCGCGGTCCGACCGCCGCGACGCTCGATCGGACGAGCCGCCGTGCGTCTCGTCGCCGACCGGCTCGCCGACCCCGACCGCCCGACCCACCGGATCGTCATCAGCCCATCACTGCGGATCCGGGAGTCGACCGCGCCGCCACCCGCGTAGGCGGTCATCCCCGGTCCGGGGCGTTCGCCGATCAGGGACCAGCCGGGTGACGGGCAGCCGGCCTCCCCATCGGATGGAGTGCGCCCGCATCCTGCCGACGAGCGCGCATTCACCGGATGCGATTGCGTGAGCGCACCGCTACGATGGGTCAGCAGTCCAGAGGGAAGGGATCGTGCCCGCGTGCGAAGTCCCGTCAGCGGAACCGCGCCGGCGTCTGCGCCGGACCGGTCCGCGCCGCTTGCGGCCGGCCGGCTGCGCCGGCTCGCCCGGCGGCTGGTGCTGCTCGCAGCCGCCGTCGGGGCCGGTTTCGTCATGGCCGCCCTGTTGCAGGGGCCGGCCGCCGCCGACGGGATGCGCAGCGGGTCCGGTGACGAGCCTCATCGGAGGATCGGCGGTCTGGTCGAATCGGTTGCGCGGCTCACGATCGCCGAGCGCCCCAACCAGGACCGTCAACGAGCCGCGGCTGCCGGCGACCGCCGCCACGACAGGCCCCGTGCCCCGCTGATGGCGCCCACCGGTGGGGTGGCCACCCCCCGCGAGGATCCACCCGCGACGGAGCCTCGACGGTCGGCGGGTGCGTCGAGGTTCGGCGCATCCGTCCCACCCGGCGCGACGGAGCGCGAAAGGCTCCGACCGGCCTCCGTGGCCCGCGCGGCTCAGCGTGTCGACCTGCCGCGGCCGGCCGCCCCTGCACCGCGGCAGCCGGCCACCGCCGCACCCGATCCGTTGGCGGTGCGTACGCCGGCCGAGTCAACAGTGGTCGGCCTGATCACCGCTCCCCTGCCGTACGTCGTCGACATCGTGAGCACCGTGCCGATCAGGCCCGTCGTCATGGGGCTCCTCCGGGTCACCGATGCCGTTCTACCACCCCCTCTCTGCCCCGTGATCGTTCCGGGGGCGGCACCTCGACTGCCCGCTCCCCCGGCGCTCGTGCCGACCGCCGTGCCGGTGACCGAGCCGGCTCCCGTACTGACAGTTCCGATGCCACCGGCGGGTCCGACGCTGGCCCTCGTACGCGCCGCAGCGCCGCCGGCCCCGGCCGCGCCACCGCCGATGTCCGTCGTCGTCCCCACGCGGGCCACGGCCCCGACGGGGCACGTCGCCGCACGCCCGGCACCGGTGGCCGCGCCGGGTTTGCTTTCTGGTGAGCCAGTCGCACCCGCCGACCAGGACGCCGCCGGCGTCGATAATCGATCGACGCCTGCACCGGGGCTGGTCCGGCCGCTCGACCGGCAGTCGCACCTCGGTGCCGGGCAACCCTGCGATCTCGTGCCGCTTCTGGTCGAGAGCCGAACTCCATCTGCGATCGCCCGCCCAGGCTGAGGCGGGTCGACCGACCCCGGTGGCTGGCCCGAGCGGCCGGCCTGTCCCACCCGCTGGTCGGTCGATCAGTGCCCGCGCCCGTCCGCCGTGACGGTGCCGCGGGCCGATGCCCACCCGTCTGTAGCGCACGACCGCCCTGACCAACCCGTGGACGTTCCGGGATCGGTGGCCGTCGTGGCGCGTACCGGAGATCGGAGAGAACGTGGTGATCCACGTTGTTGTCGCCGAGGACATGGGTTTGCTCCGCGGGGCGCTCTGCGCCGCGCTGTCACGCGAGGAGGACATGGAGGTGGTCGCCGACGTCGAGGGTGTCGGTGAACTGTTGACGGTGGTCCGGCGGTGCCGACCACAGGTGGTGGTGCTGGCACTGACACCGGAGCTGCCCGACCCGGTGGAGGTGGTCGCCCGGATCGACGTCGAGGCGCCGCACGCCGCCGTGCTGGCGATGAGCCCGCGGTGGAGTCCGGCGTTGGTGGAGGCGGCGCTGGCAGCCGGCGCGCGCGGCCTGGTCGGGAAGGACTGTTCGCTGGCCGAGTTGGTGCGCGCGATCCGCGCGCTCGCGGCCGGGGAGAGAGCGATCGACCCGGCCGCGGCGATCGCGGTGCTGAGTCCCCCGGAGATGCCGTTGACGCCTCGGGAGATGGACGTGCTGCGGATGGCAGCCGAGGGTCTGCCCCTGAAGGAGATCGCCGTCCGCCTTTACCTGGCACACGGGACGGTGCGCAATCACCTGTCGGTGATTCTGCGCAAGACCGGGGCCCGCAACCGGTTGGAGGCGGTGTCGCGCGCGCGGCGTAACGGCTGGCTTTAGCCGTCGGGGCGGGTCCGGTGAAGTTTCCGGACCCGCCCCCGTCACCGTGCGGCCCCACCGGACGCGTGTTTGAATGTTGACGTTGTGTGATCGCCATCGGAGTGCGGGAAGGTTCATCGTGATCCGTACCCTGCTCGCCTTGGACGGTGCCCTGGTTCTGGGCGCGCTGTCGTTCGTCCTCGCCGCCGAGGAGGACATCCGTGTCGTGGCGGAGGTGGATCGCGGCGACGCGGTCTCCGCGGCCGTCCACGCTCAACGCCCCGACGTGGTGGTGGCCGACCTCGATCTCGTCGAGCAGGTCGATCCCGACCGCCTCGGCCGGTGCCCCGTCCTGGTGCTGGCCCACCCGCATCGGGCCCGGCGGCTGCGAGGCATGCTCTGCCCGACCAGGGCGGTCGGCATCCTGCGCAGTGACGCCGCCCCCCAGCGGGTCATCGACGGGATCCGCCGGCTCGCCCGCCGGGAGCCCGTGCTCGACGCGGATCTCGTCGTCGCGGCGCTGCACTCGGACGGCCCACTGACGAGCCGCGAGACGGAGGTGTTGAGGCTGACGGCGGCGGGTGCGCCGGTCGCGGAGGTGGCGGTGACGCTCGGGCTCACCCGTGGCACCGTCCGCAACCATCTCGGGCGGATCGCCCGCAAGGTGGGCGCGCGTACCCGGGTGGAGGCCGTGCGGATGGCCGGCGAGGCGGGCTGGATCTGACGGGCGTCGTGGGGGCGAATGGGCGGGGTTCAGCCCTGCCGCGCCGACGCCGCCGGGGACGGCAGCACCGAGTCGTCCCAGCAGCCGACGAGCACCCGGTAGGTGGCCGAGCGGGCCAACAACTGTTCGTGCGTCCCCACCACGGGCTCGTCGCCGTCGAGGACCAGCACCCGTCCGGCCCGCAGCGCGGAACTGATCCGGTGCGCGATCACCACGAGGGTGCCGGGCCGCCGGGCGAAGGCGGCCTCGACCCTCGCTTCCAGCACCGGGTCCAGGTGGCAGGTCGCCTCGTCGAGGACCACCAGCGGGGCGGGTGCCAGCCAGGCCCGGACCGCCGCGATGAGCTGCCGCTCGCCGGCGGAGAGCAGGGCCGGCGCGACCGGCGCGCCCAGGCCGCCCAGGCGGGTCGCCAGGGGACGCGCGCCGAGCGCGTCGAGGGCGACCTCCAGCGTGTCATCGTCGGCGTCCGGCCGGAGGTAGCGGAGGTTGTCGGCGAGACTGCCGGTGAAGACGTACGCCTCCTGGGGCACCAGCACTCGCATCCGGGCGAGAACGGCCGGCTCCACCTCGGCGACCCTCGTGCCGGCCAGGTGGACCGCCCCTGCCTGCGGCGGCACCAGACCGGCCATCAGAGCGGCCAGTGTGGACTTGCCCGCACCGCTCGGGCCCACCACGGCGAGATGGTCCCGGTCGGCCAGTGTCAGCGAGAAGTTCTGCAGGACCGGCCGGGCGCGCGGGCCGTAGCCGAAGGTCAGGTCCCGGACCTCGACGGCTGGCGGAGGGCCGGCGGGACCGGTGGGCGGTCGGCAGCGGGGCATCGCGGCGGCGAGGGCTGACGGCTGGTCGTCGGGGACCGGATAGGTGCGCAGGATGTTCTCCAGGGTGACCGCGTAGCGGAGCCCGCCGCCGCCGAGACCCTGCACCAGGGTGTGCAGGGTCGGTTGCAGCCCGGTGGAGACGTAGATCAGCGCGCCCAGCACCGCGCCGGCGGTGAGACCACGCTCGACCAGCCACGGGGCGGTCACCATCAGCACCAGCAGTGGCAGCCAGCCGCCGATGCCGAGGCTGAGGCTGCGGATCGCCGCCATCCGGGCGAGCATGCGTTCGGCGGCGGCCTGCGCCGACACCCAACGTGCCACCTCCGCCGTCACGCGTGCCTGTGCGCCGCAGGCCAGCACGTCGCGGTGACCGGCCAGCGCGGTCGCCGCCGACTGGCCGAGCTGCTCACCGGCCCGGACGTAGGCGCGCTGGTGCGTGACCATCGCCGGCAGCGCGGCGAGAAACACGACCAGACCGGCGACCAACGGCGCGACCGCCAGCAACGCCACCACCGGCGCCAGGGCGAGCAGGCCGAGCAGGGCCGCGCCAGCGGAGAAGAGGAAACCGCGGGTCACCATCAGCAGACCGGCGAAGGTGTCGCGGACGATCTCCATCTGGTGGGTCAGCCGGGTCACGGCGGCGCTGTCCGGACGACCACCCGCCCTGGTGGCGTCGCGTAGCGCGCCCCGGATCACCTGAGCGGCCACCTCGTCGCGGAACGGCTCAACCACGGCGCCGAGGCTCCGGTACGTCCGACCGGTGGCCGCCGCGCCGACCAGTACGGCCACGGCGAGGACCCCCAACCAGGCCAGGCCGTTGAGCAGACGTCCGGCCAGAAATCCCTCGTCGACGGCACGGGCGACCAGGTAGCCGGCGAGCAGCGCGGGCAGCGACTCGACAAGCGACCAGCCGCCGAGCCCGGCGAGTTCCCGCCGACGGGCCCGTAGCGCCCGCCAGGTCACCCGGCGTACGCCGGGACGGCTCACGACCCACCGCCGGCCGGCTGGAAAACGGCACGGTAGTCCGGGTCGGCCCACAGTTGCCGGTGCGGTGCGAGGCCGCGCAGCCGACCGCCGTCCAGCCAGGCGACGAGGTCGGCCGCAGCGGCCGCCGCGGTCCGGTGGGTGACCACCAGTCGGGTACGCCCCCCGGCGCGCCCGAGAACCGCCTCGGTGATCCGGTGTTCGGTGGCGGTGTCGAGGCTGGACGTCGCGTCGTCCAGGATGAGCAGCCGTTCAGCGGCGAACGCGCGGGCCAGGCCGAGGCGTTGGGTCTCGCCCCCGGAGAGCGGTGTGTCCACCAGCGGGGTGCGGTAACCGCCGGGCAGACGGTCGATCACGTCGGCGACCGCCGCCATCCGGGCCGCTCGCAGAACCGCCGGGGTGGCCGGGCTCCGATCGGCCGGCGGCGCCGCCGCGTCGACCGGCAGCGCCAAGCCGATCGCGTCGTGGACGGTCGCGCCGATCAGCACCGGCCGGTCGAAGGCGTAGCCGACGGCCCGGCGCAGCGCCGCCGCGTCGAGGTCCCGCAGCGGCACCCCGTCCAGTCGCACCTCACCGCGGTCGGGGTCGTACAACCGTCCCGCCACGGCCGCCAGGGTCGACTTGCCGGCACCGGACGCTCCGACGACGGCCACTGTCGCGCCGGCCGGCACGTCCAGGTCGACGCCGTCCAGGATGGGCCGGCCGTCGTCGGCGTGCACGCACACCCCGCGCAGTCGCAGGGCGCCGCCGCCGGGTGGAAGGGGCCGCTCGCCCGCCGGCGTGGCGGGCTGCGTCAGCAGCTCGGCGACCCGGTGTGCTCCGGCGCGGCTACGGACCAGGTGGTTCAGGGTGGCGAGCACCGCGCCGAGCCCGGCGCCCATGGCCGCGTACCGGACCGCGGCGACCAGTTCGCCCGGTGTGAGCCAGCCTGCGGTCAGGGCGTACCCGCCGACCGCGATGACGCTCAGGTTCAGCAGCGGCGCCACGGCGGAGGTGCGCGCACTCGCCCGGGCCAGCAGCCCCCAGGTACGCCGGCCGTGCCGGTCCAGCTCCGGTAGGTCCGCCAGCACCCGGTCCTCCTCGCGGCGGGTGGTGCCGGCGGCGGCGATGGTCCGGGCACCGGTCAACGACTCCAACAGTCGGCCGGCGATGCTGCCGAGCACCCGCTGGTACCCGGCGGTCGCGGCCGAGGCGTCGGCCACGAAGGCGCGCATGAGGACGGCGAGCACGCCGAGACCGGCGAGCAGGGTGAGACCGAGAACCGGTTCCATGATGGCGAGCGCGACGACGCTGCCCAGCGGCGGAAGCACCGCCACGATGGCCAGGACCACGGCGTTGCCGGCCTGTCCCGCGTCGGCGGCCTGGCCGACCAACCGGCCGACGAGATCACCGACCGGGTGCCGGCGGGTGGCGCGGACGTCCACGGCGAACAGGTGACGCAGTAGGCGCTGGCGCAGCGCGGCGGTGGCGCGCGCCGCACCGAACCCGCTGGCCAGGTCGGTCAGGGTGTCGACGCAGATGAGGACGACGACCAGGGCGCAGGCGGACACCGCCCACCAGGCGGAGCCGCCGTCGAGGGCGGCGTCGACGGCGCGGCCGAGGGCCGCGGGGAGCAACAGTTCGGCGGCCGCGCCGAGCAGCGCGACCGCCGCGAGTCCGGCGGTCCAGCCGCCGCCCGCCAGGACCGTCTGCCGCAGCAGCCTGTCCCCCACGGCGAACGTCGGCATCGGTCCTCCCGTTGGTACGCGGTTGCCCTGGGCGGGTACGTCTACCCACCCAGGGCCCCACGTGTGCGTGGATCAGTTGCAGGTCGTGACGGAGAGCGAGCTGTCGCCGCAGAGCAGCAGGCTCGCCCGGCTACCGCCACCGGTGCGGTCGGCCGGAGCCATCTCCAGGCCCTGGAGGTCCAGAAGTGCCATGTCGTTCACCTCCCTTCCTTCCGTTCGCCGATCAGGTCGCCCCCGCTGTCGCGGGGGAGTCTGTCCGCGCCCGGCAGGGGCGCGAGAAAGGGCAGCGCCGGCGGCTGGTCGTGCTGCGCGCTGGCCAGCGCGTACAGCACGCCGGCGGTGCCGGTGCCGAAGTCCATCGAGAGCCGCAGCAACTGCTCACCGGGGAATGCGGTCCCCTCCTGGTACGGCAGTGCGTGCCAGGCCAGCCGATCCAGCTGCGCGCGAAGGTCGCGGCGGTCGGCGTCGTCGGTCGAGGCGGCGAGGTAGGCGATGATGCCGGCCCGGCCGGCGAACAGCCCGGACTGTGCGTAGAACGGTGAGCGTGCCGCGCGGCGGATCCCCGCGCTCGCCTCGGCGAACCGGTCGTCGGCCCGGTGGCGCAGGTACTGGTCGAGGACCAGCCCGATACCGACACTGCCGTGCGCCAGGTAGGGCATGGTGCGCCAGCCCTCGTTGACCTCCAGGGCACCATCCGGGCGCAGCACACACCGGCGCAGATCCTGACGCAGCGCCGTGGCGGCGTGCCCCAACAGCTCGTCGTCGCCGCTGAGCTCGTAGAGCCGCAACAGCATCAGCGCCGGTCCGGTCCGGCCCCGCAACAGCCCGGCGTACGGGTTACGTCCGCCGCTGACGTCCGGGCCCGGGTCGTCGGCCAGCTGCCCGATCACACGCTCGGCGGCCCGCCACGCGGCGTCGCGCAACGACACCTCCCCGGTGCGCGCGGCCAACTCGGCCAGGTTGAGCGCGATCCCGGACAGTCCGCTGGCCAGGCTGTGGTCGAGCCCGTCCAGGGGTTCCCGCAGGCAGATGTCGAGAACGTCCAGCGCGTCCTGCCGGCGTCCGAGGTGAACGAGTGCGTACGCGACGCCATGCAGCCCGTCATAGAAGCCGCAGCGGGTACCGGACGGGGGCGCTGTCGCCCGCCGCACCAGCCAGTCTTCGTGCTCGGGCCACCGCCCGGCACCGCTCTTGTCGAGCGCGTACAGCACCCCCGCCGCCCCGTGAGCGAGGTTGAGGCCGCCGCTACGGAACTGCTCGATGTCACCGGGAAAGAGCCGGTCGTCGCGCTCGGGGGTGGCGCTGGCCACGATCGCCGTCGTCAGCCGGGCCCGCATGGTGCGCCAGTCATCCGCGTCGAGATTCCCTCGCGGTTCCGCTGCGACGTGCGGCTCACCGGTGATCTCCTCGACCGCCGGATCGAGGAAGGACCTCGGCACCGGGAAGTTCGCGGCAATGATGTCGGCCAGGTGAGTGACCTTCTCCGGAGCGAGCCGGACCAGCTGGGTCAGTGGCAGGAACAGCGCCAACCGCAGGCACGCCAGGGCGTACCGGTCGACCGCCGGCCCGCTGCGGTCCCTCGGTGCCGCGAAGCCCTGATTGCGCAGCCCGGGTCGGCGGTGCCCGGCGATCGGGGCGGCCACTTCGAAGTCGACCAGGGCGACCCGGTCGTCCGGCCGGATCATGATGTTGAACAGGTGCAGGTCCCCGTAGACCAGGCCGCGCTCGTGGATCGCCGCCACGACGGATTCGACCTGCTCGTAGGTCTGGCGGGCCCACCGGGCGTACGCCGCCCGGTCGTCGTCGGTCGCGTCGGCGTCGATCAGCGGGTACCGGTCGACCAGCACCTTGTTCAGCGGTCGGCCCTCGATGAACTCGAGCGCGAGGAACCGGTGCTCGCCGAGGACGAACTCGTCGTGCACCCGGGGCACCTGCGGCAGGTCGGCGAGTTGTCGTAGGGCCTGCGCCTCGCGGGCCAGCCGGGCGACGGCATCGGTGCCGTCGGCGTCCAGGCCGGCGTGCGGTCGGGCCTCCTTCAGCACCACAGCGGTGTCGGTACGCAGGTCCCTGCCCACGTACAGGCCGCCGCCGTTCGAGAAGTGGATCACCCGCTCGATCCGGTACGGCACCTGGTCCGTGCTGGTGCCGCTCCGGGCGGCCAGGTGCGGGCCGAGGAAGTCGGGCACTGTGACCCAGGACGGTACGTGAAAGACGGGCTCCCGGCGGTCCGGCACCAGCGTGCCGCCGTCGTCCTCGATCGCCGGCACGACCTGACCGTCGGGCGAGTGGCAGTAGCGGGCGGCGAAGCCGCCGTAGCGCACGTAGACCGGACCGGTGCCGTAGCGGAGGTCACTGAGGATGTACGGCCCGGTCTCGCCGGTCAGCAGTTCGTCGAGCTCCTTGCAGGCCAGCTCCAGCTCCGCGTCGTCGCGCGGATAGACAGTGATGAACTTTCCGCTGGCGGCCCGGGCGGCGTACTTGGAATTGCGCAGCAGCAGCGTGCGCGGCCCGCGCAGGAACTTGAAGGACAGCCCGCGGGGGACGCAGTAGTTCCAGACCGCGTCCAGCACCCGCTCGGCGTTCCCCAGACCGGCCGACACATGAATCTTCCAGCCCTGCTGCGGCAGCGAGCCGCCGTCGGGCGCGTAGATCAGCCAGTCGTCGAGCGGCTCACGGCGCCAGCCGGTCGGCGTCGGCCGGTCGGCGGCCGGGAAGACGGGCTGTGCGACGGCGCTGCCGAGCGAGTCGTAGAACAGCCGATCCGCGGCGCAGTAGCTGTCGTAGCGTTCGTCCACCGTCTCGCCGCCCCTCGAACTCGGCCGGCTGGTGTTCCGGCGTTGAATCGAGTCTCATCGACGGGACGTGGTGGGCTCCAGTGCGCTTAGTCACGACGTTCGATGCGTGGTGCACAGGTACTCATGACATTAGTCAGGGCCGTGCACCGTAGACGGCGGCGCCCATCGGCTTGTCGACTTCCAGGTCCGTTACCGCGGCGACCCGGGCGATCATCATGTACTGCCCGATCACCATCAGGAGTTCGACCACCTCGCGCGGGGAGAGCAGCCCGGTCAGTGCGGCGGTGGTGTCGTCGGGCGGGCGGACGTCGCGGACGACTTCGGTGGTGAAACGCAGGACGATCTGCTGGTCTGACGTGAAACAGTCGTCCCCGATCTCGTCGCGGCCGAGCGCGTGGATCATCTCGTCCGTGGCGCCGACGGAGCGGGCGATGGGCTCGTGCTGGGCCCACTCATATGTCACGTCGCTCAACTGGGCAACTCGCAGGATCGCGATTTCGCGGAGCAGTGGGTCGAGGGCCAGGCCCTTGAGCAGCGTGCCACCCCAGCGCATCCAGTCCGGAAACGCCGTCTCAGCGTGGGCCATGACGCGGAAGAAGCTCAGGGGAAGCGCGGCCTGCAGCGCCTCGCGGACCGGTGCCGGGGCCTCGGCCGGGTTCACGTACGGCAAGCGACTCATGTTTCCCCTTACAAGCGGCAAATCGGGTGCAACAGACCATATCCAATCCCGGTTGCGCTCGCCGCAGATCTGTTCCGGGGGCCGGCGGCGGTGCGGCGATGAGCACCCGCACACGACGAAGGTGCGGGTGACCGGGCCGAATTCCCGCTGATGCTTGTCGATGTTGCCAAAGCCGATCCAGACGTGTTGGAATGGCTCATATCGCCGCAGCGCGGGGGCAACCGCGCTGGGAACGGCCAGCACGGGAGCATCGCAGCGCCGCCGGCGCGCCGCCTTGGCGGACGCTCGCCTGGCGGATCGCCGGGCCATCTCTACGACGACGGGCGCCTTGCCGGGCAGTCATTCTCGCCCGCCGTAGGTAACCCCGGCACGTGTCCCCGACGGCTGACGCGCTCGACGCCTGACCCGCCGGGGGCGTCCGATTCGGCCTGCCAGCACCAGAACCGGCGACGAGGTGAGAAGCAATCATGATTTCCCGAGAGAACTTCGCGGGTTGGTACCGGAACCGCTTCGTGTGGGTGGCGGTGATCGTGCTGGTGGCGTCGGCCGGCGCGGTCGTACTGGTCAACCGGGCCGGCCCGGAGGCGAAGCCGGCGGATCTGCAATCGCAGATCATCGCCCGGATGCGTACCACGCTCGAACAGGCGGACCCGGGACAGCACAATCACGCCGGACACGGGGCCCAGCAGGCGGCCAGCACCGCGAAGCCGGCAGTGATCTGCGGGGTCCGCGTCTACGGCTACGAGCCGACCGAGGCCACCGCGCTCGCCGACGTGCGAACGGTCTACGGCTTCCACCTCTGCGGGGTCGCCGAACAGAAGCGCCCCTGGGACGTGGCGGTCAAACTGGCCGGTCCCGTGATCATGGACATGTCCACCGAGCCTCCAGGCATCCAGGTGGTCGAGGCGACCGCCGAGGTCATGTTCACCGACCGGGTGCGGCAGATGCTCCCGCCCAAGTACGCGGAGCTGGCGCTCAAGGAAGCGCTGACCGAGTCGGAGATGGCCGACCAGCGCCGCCGGTACGACGCCGCAGCCGACCTCTGACCACGTCGGCGGCAGGTGGGGCGGTCGTTGTCCACACCCGGATCCGAACCGGGCGGCTGCGGACACCCCGGTCAGCTCGATCCACATCCGACCATAGATCGATAAACATTGATATCTAGGCCGATAGATGCAACAGTTGGTTTGGGAGCGTTCCCATTCTGATCTGTACCCGAAGAGCGGAGGATGAACAGTGCGTTCACTCAAGTCCGATCGATCCGGCGGACGATCCCGGTCACCAGTCCGTCGGTCCCTGCGAGCGTTCGTCATGGTGTTCGCCATCGTGGCCGGCATGCTGCCCTTCACCGGGGCAGCCCAGGCGCACGGCACCATCATCAACCCGATGAGCCGCGCCTACCAGTGCTGGAAGACCTGGGGAAGTCAGCACATGAACCCCGCCATGCAGCAGCAAGACCCCATGTGTTGGCGGGCGTTCCAGGCAAACCCCGACACCATGTGGAACTGGATGAGCCAGTTGCGGGACGGCCTCGGCGGCCAGTACCAGGCTCGCACCCCGGACGGGCAACTGTGCAGCAACGCCCTGTCCAGGAACGACAGCGTGAACCAGCCCGGGGCGTGGAAGACGACCACCGTCAGCCGCAACCTCACGGTTCAGCTGTACGACCAGGCCAGCCACGGCGCTGACTACTTCCAGGTCTACGTCACCAAGCAGGGGTTCAACCCATCCACCCAGAAGCTCGGGTGGGGCAACCTCGACCTGATCACGACGACCGGGCGCTACGCGCCGGCGCAGAACATCTCGTTCAACGTCTCGCTCCCGGCGCGCAGCGGAAACCACATCCTGTTCGTGCTCTGGAGGGCGTCGCACCTGGACCAGACCTACATGTGGTGCAGCGACATCAACGTCACCTGATCGGCGGTACCAACAACTGCGACACTGATCCGGCTCAGGGCGTTGACGCCCTGAGCCGGATTGCTCCTTCCGTCGGAGGTCACGCGTCGGCTTCGAGGGCGAAGGTGTTGCCGTCCGGGTCCTGGAACCATGCGATACGTCCACCTCCGGCCCGCGCGGTGATCCCCTTGTCGTCGTGCTCGAACTGCTCGTAGCGAACGAACTCGACGCCGGACGAGGTGAGCTCGTCGACGACCTGGTCGATGTCCTCGACGTACCACGTCGCCACCGTCGCCGAGGTCTTCCCGGCGGTGACCGACTGGTACACGTTCAGCGCCGGACCGCCACCGGAGCCATAGACGCGGCTGCCGTCGGCGATGGTGGCGCTGGGGCCGGACCGCAGCGCCCGCAGACCTAGCACCCCTTCGTAGAAGGCCACGGCCTTCTGAATGTCGGACACGGCGACCGAGGCTCTGAGGTGGTACGTACTCAAGGGCATGAACCACTCTGGCAGTGCTCGACGAATCGGGGCGCCGAATCGGAGACCCTCAGGTCCGCGCACTGCGGGAGATGCGGTACAGCACGTTCGAACGCAGTGCCCCTTCGGGTTCGGTGGGATCGTCGAAGTCGTCGGCCGGGTTCCGGGTCATGCCGATCCGGCGCATCACGGCCTGGGAACGAAGGTTGGTGGCCGTTGTGACAGCGAGGATCTCGGGAAGAGCAAGAGCGTCGAAGCCGTGGGCCAGGACCCTCAGCGCCCCCTCGGTGGCGTAGCCCTGACCCCAGGCCGAGCGGGCGAGCCGCCAGCCGATCTCCACTCCTGTGAACGGCATGTCCTCGTCCACGTCATCCAAGCCCGCGAACCCGATGAACTCGCCCGTGACCTGCACCTCGACCGCCCACCACCCGTAGCCTCGCTTGTCGAAATCGGCCTGGAACCGCGAGACGGAGGCATCGCTCTGTTCGCGGGTGAGCAGGTCGCCCAAGTGCTCCCGAACCTCGGGATCGGCATTCATGGCCGCCCACGGTTCAAGGTCGGAGTCACGCCATCGGCGCAGGACGAGGCGATCCGTACGTAGTTCAGCCATGCTGACCAGCCAACGTGAGCTCTGACTCCGGGGCAATCCCTTTTCGTCCGCACCCACTGTCGGCCTGCCCGGCGCCGGGGCCTACCCCTGCGGAGGACCGTCGCCCGCAGTGGCGGCGCGTAGCTCCTTGAGCACATACGTGGCGGCCTTCTCGACGACGCGGATGCCCTCTTTCTGACTCACGTGATGGTCGGAGAGCACGGCGATCAGCCAGTCATGACGAGCCTCGACGATCCGTCCGATGCTGTTGACCAGCCAGCGGCCGCCGTCGACATCAGCGGTGTCCCAGCCGTTCTTGACGTACTCGGAACGACTGCCCGGCTCCCGCGCGGCGGTGACCCCCCATCGCTGCTCGGGAATCACCTTCTTCATGAGACCCATGATGAAGGTACGGTCCTGCGGGGTCAGCGGTCCCGTCGGTGACGTCAGCCCGGTCAGCAGACGGAGCTGGTCGGCGACCGTGGTCGTGGTGAGTCCCCAGTGCGAGTTGGGCTTCGTCTCACGCAGACCGAGCGCGCGGTTCGCGGCCTTGAGGCCGCGCGAGCCCTCGATCCGCTGCCACAGGGCCACCGCCGCATCGTTGTCACTGGACACGATCATGGCCTCGGCCAACCGCCGGGTGTCAGAACCCAGGGCCTTGCCGGGCGGGTTCTGGCCCAGCAGAAGAGCCGCGAGGATGTTGACCTTGACGATGCTGGCGGTCTCGAACCGTTTGGCACCGACCGTCACCGCAGCCGTTCCTTGTCGATCCAGTGCCGCGACCGCCAGGTGGCCGTCGTACCGTTGCACGTAGGCATTGATGCGCGTTCTCGCCTGGTCGATCCGGTCGACGGCCGGCGTCGTGGGAATCGGACTGGCAGGGGAAGAACCGTGCGAGGGCCCGGCTCCCTCGCCGTCGCGACCGCGCGTGGCACCGAAGGCGGCCGTCGCGACGCCGGCCAGCGACATGGTGGCCGCGGAGAGAACCCAGCGTCGCGGCAGCTGCCGACCTTTCCGCTCAGCCAAGGCGGGCCACCGCCCGCGCCGCGATCTCGTCCACCACAGCCCGGCTGCCCGGATCGGGCAGGCGGACCGTCGAGACCGTCTCGCCTCGTTTCACCATCACGAAGTACGTGACGGTGTTCGGGGTGTCCGCACGCGCGATGCGACCTCGAACGAGCATGGCGGTGCCCTCCAGATATTGCGGATCGACGACATCGAAAGAGACCTGCGATCCGAGGACCGGGTAGGTCGCGCACCGTAGGAGGACCCGACGGACGTCATCGACATTCCGCTCGGCCCATCCAGGCTCGTACGTCTCCACGACGTGGTGGGCCGACGACGAGCCGTCAGACAGCCGGTAGTAGCGCTCCACGGCAGCGCGCCGATGCGACTTGGCCGGGTAGTCGCTGCTCTTGTAGTTGGGGCAGCTGTCCTGTTCCCACGGCCAGGACGCCAGACCGGTTCGCGCATCGTCCGCATGCCAGTCCGCTCCCAGCTCGCCCGCCCCCAGCAGCGGGCTCGGATCGCCCCGTTCCGCGTTCGCGGTGTGTCGCTCGTCGGGGCCGACACCGGACTCCCCCCGATGGCACCCTGCGGCCATCACCAACAACGCCGACAGGACCGCCGGCACGACGGCGATCGAACCTCGGCCTCTGCCGCGAATCCGGCCTCGGCTCGTCCTGCTGCTCGACACGGACACCGAAAACCTCCCCCAGACGCAGATACTTGCCACCGCAGGTGGCGCTTCAGCCGACGACGCGTGGCGGCACATTCGTCGCCGCCGCAGCACCGACGCGGCGGTTGCCGGCCGGCGGTCCCACACCACCGGGACCCGCCGCACCCCGGCGGCAGACGAGACCGGTCAATGGCGTTCCTCGGCGAACAGCTCGGAACGGGTCTCGCCGAGCAACTCGCGCAGGCGGTTGAGGGAGCGCATGCTCTGGCTCTTGACGACGGCGGTGGAGACGCCCACAACCTCGGCGGTTGTCTCCACGCTCAGGTCGTCCCAGTAGCGCAGGACGATGATCGCCCGGTCCCGCAACGGCAGGGTGGCGACCGCGTCCAGCAATGTCATGCGCAGCTCGGCCGGATGTTCCTCGCTCCGCTCCGGCGGCGCCGACATCGCCAACTCGCGACTGGAGCGACGTCGCTGCTGGTCGATCATGCAGCGCAGCAGTATCTTGCGGGCGTACGCGTGGGGGTCATCGGCCCGACGGACCCGCCTCCAGTTGGCGTACACCTTGGCCAGCGTCGTCTGGGTGAGGTCCTGGGCGAGATGCCAGTCGCGGCACATGAGGAACGCGGCGTCACGCAGCCGGCCAGCGGTCGCCTGCGCGAACTCCACGAAGTCTTCGTCAGCCATTCGACCGGTCCAGCGTCGGGAACCGCTTGGCACCGTTGAGGACGAACTCCGCCGGCAGTTCCGTCCCCCAGATCGGGTTGCCGGCGATCTCGGTCGCCTCCTTCACGGAGAGGACGGGCGGTGCCGGCACGGTTCCCTTGGCGTCCCAGACCAGACAGGTGGAGATCATCAGATCGACCTGGAGGCCGCCGCGGTGATGCACGGTGACCATCTGGTTCTGCACGCAGTTGTCGGGTATTTCGGTCAGCTCCACCGTCCCCGGGACCGGGTCGCCACCCAGGTTGTCCCGGTAGATGGAGAGCCGCACCATGCCCGGTCCATCGCCTCGGTCCAGGTAGAGCTGGACGTACGGCATGCCGGGGCCCACCCCGCTGCTCTGCAGACTCGCATAACCGCTGGTCTTCCCCTTGGGCAGCAACCGGGTCAGCAGTTCCAGTGCGCCCTGCGGTGTGGTGGTCAGCAGTTCACCGTCCGGCCCCGCCCCCATCCTCAGGGTGTCAATCACCGTGGTCGAGCGAGCCGGCGGCGCTGGCCGACGGGGGTCCCCGCCGGTGCCCGGCTCCAACCCGCCCGGGGCACCATCGGAGGACCCACTCGGGGACGGCGTGGCGGTGTCGACCGACCCACCCGGCGAACCGACGTTCAGCCCGCCAGGCTGGCCAGCGTCATCCGCACCGACGCCGAGCGGCCCGGCGGCCAGGCCGATCACGAGCAGCATCGCCAACGCCGATCCGCCGGCACCGAACTGCGCCAGGCGGCGCCGGCGGCGCAGCCGGCGGCCCTGCACCACCGACTGCTGGACCAGGTCACCCAACGGCGGGGCGGGATGTTGGGCCAGGTCGTCCCTGAAACGCCCACGCACGTCGCCCATGTCCCTACCCCTCCTCGGCCGACCGCCCGCAGTGGCGATCCGTCACTGACCTGACGGGTTGACGCGCCGATTTGGTTACCGAATCTCGGGGCGAATTTTCCGCGCAGAACCGGGCTCTGCGCCGCAGGGGCGACTCGGTGGGTGGAGGCACAACCCGTAGAGCATCCTAGGAGGTTAGGTCGTCGACGTGGAAGCTGACCGAAAGCCGCGGGCAGCTCAGAAATCTGGATGGTCGACGCTCTCCGGCGATCCGGCGTGCGATTGACCTTCATCGAACCGGTTCCATAGGATGACCATCGATGAGGATCGCGGGTTGGAGTCGCGCCACGCCAGCCGAGGCAGCAGCGCTGGCAGCACTCTTCCAGCGCGCCGAGGCGGTCGCCCCTGTCGGCATGGAGCAGCGCGCTGAGGACGTCCGGAATCGACTGGCCACTCTCGGGCCGGACAGTGCCGGACGCACCCGGGTTGGCCGCGATGACACCGGCAGCGTCGCCGCATACGGTGAGGTCGCCGACATGGGAACAGCGGACGACGTGCTCCGGATCCGCCTGACCAACGTGTTCCATCCCGACATTGCCGACGACGTCCGTGCAGAGCTGCACCATTGGCTCATCGACCAGGCGAAGCAGTTGCGCGATAACCGAGGATCGGCACGGGCCGTCCTCGGCATCCGTTGTGCCGAGAACGACCGGGCCGGCCGCGAGCTGCTGATCCGTGGCGGCTTCGCGCTGGCCCGACACGAACGGGACCTCGTCCTGGCGGTGCCTGACGAGCCGCCGGCTCCCGCGCTGCCGCCCGGTCTGGTGCTGGCACCTGTCGACGAGCGCTACGACGAACTGGCCCGGCTGGCCCACAATGAGGCCTACGCCGACAGCCCGACAGCGGTTCGACCAGACCAGCGCACCTGGCCCCAGCACGCGACCGGACATCCGCGGTTCCTGCCCGACCTCTCCTGCCTGGTGCTGGCCGAGGTCGACCGAAGCGACAACCCGGTGGCCGCCTTCCTCTTCGCGCTCGCCGACGGCAGCACCGACACACCGACGGTGGTTCTGCACTGTCTGGGCACCCGAGCACCCTGGCGCCGCAGTGGCCTGGCCACAGCGATGATCTCGCGGGTCCTGCACCGTGCGCGCTCAGCTGGCGTCAGACAACTACGACTCAAGGTCACCGACAGCAACCACCCCGCTCTGGCGCTCTACCGGAAACTGGGCTTTGTGGAGTCGGGGCAAGGGTTCGCGGTGCTGATGCGGCAGCTCACCCCCGAGGCCGACGAGCAGCCGTAAGCCCAACGGTTCGTCGACTCGCGCCCTGCGCCGCGTACACGGAACGTTCCGCGATTCGCCACAGCGCGTGGAGCCCGCCGATGCGTACGTCCAGCTTGTCGCTGCCGAGCTGGTCCATCGCGTAACGCGGGTCGACCAGCCACGGTGCGCGGAGAGTCCAACACCACCGCTCTGATCCGTAACAGGTCCGAAACTACCGGTTGAAAACTCTGGAATTTTCTGCCAGCCTGAGAGCCATCGACAAGTGTGAACGTTAACAAGATCCCTTAGCACTGGAGGCGCTTCACGCGACCGTCGGGCCCACCCACCTGCCAGGTGACCACATCCACCACCGAAAGAGCCCAACGCCCGCAACCACCCCCCGACGGGCGACCGGGCCACCTGTCACCGCCCTCCACCCGCTGGCCAGATAGCCCGAACGACTCGCATCTGGGCTGGTGCCCGACGTGATGCCCGGCCCGCTCGGGCGGACTCGACATCGTGCCCGCCGCATCCGAGCGCGGCCTCCCAACGGAACAGCGACAGGAATCTCTCACCCCCACCACAGGAGGATCAGCATGGTTCCCCGGACCCGTCCCATCAGGCGCACCCGACTGCGAACGCTCACTCTTTCCGGAACAGCCGCGATAATTCTGACCCTGGTTGTGTCGCTGCTGCCCAACCTGGCCCAAGCCGCCGAGACGACCCTCGGTGCCGCCGCAGCCCAGTCCGGCCGGTACTTCGGTGCCGCCGTCGCCGCCAACAAACTCAACGACAGCGCCTACACGACGATCCTGAACCGCGAGTTCAACGCCATCACTCCCGAGAACGAAATGAAGATCGACGCGACCGAGCCGCAGCAGAACAACTTCACCTTCAGCAATGCGGACCGGATCGTGAACCACGCCATCTCCCGGGGTTGGAAGGTCCGAGGCCACACCCTGGCCTGGTACTCGCAGCAGCCGGGCTGGATGCAGAGCATGGAGGGCACCGCGCTGCGCAACGCGATGCTGAACCACGTCACCCGAGTGGCCACCTACTACCGCGGCAAGATCTACTCGTGGGACGTGGTGAACGAGGCGTTCGAGGACGGCAACAGCGGCGCCCGCCGCAACTCGAACCTGCAGCGCACCGGCAACGACTGGATCGAGGCGGCGTTCCGTGCCGCCGACGCGGCCGACCCGAACGCGAAGCTCTGCTACAACGACTACAACACCGACAACTGGACCTGGGCCAAGACGCAGGCCGTGTACAACATGGTGCGCGACTTCAAGTCTCGTGGGGTGCCGATCGACTGCGTCGGCTTCCAGTCGCACTTCAACGCCAACTCGCCGTACAACAGCAACTACCGCACCACGCTGTCCAGCTTCGCCGCCCTCGGGGTGGACGTGCAGATCACCGAGTTGGACATCGAGGGATCCGGCACGACGCAGGCCAACACCTACCGCAGTGTGGTCAACGACTGTCTTGCCGTGGCTCGCTGCAACGGGCTGACCGTGTGGGGTGTGCGGGACTGCGACTCGTGGCGCTCCAGCGGCACTCCGCTGCTCTTCGAGTGCAACGGCAACAAGAAGGCCGCCTACACGGCCACCCTCGAGGCGCTGAACAGCGCCGGCCCCACCAACCCGCCCACCGACCCACCCACCGACCCGCCCGGCTCCGCCAGCGAGATCGTCGGCACGCAGTCGGGCCGGTGTGTCGATGTGCCCAACGCCTCGACCAGCAACGGCACCCGGGTGCAGCTCTACGACTGCAACAAGCAGACCAACCAGGCCTGGACCTACACCTCGGGCAAACAGCTACAGGTGTACGGGAACATGTGCCTCGACGCCGCCGGGACCGGCAACGGTGCGGCGGTGCAGATCTACAGCTGTCACAGCCAGACCAACCAGCAGTGGAACGTCAACTCCAACGGCACCATCAGCAATGTGCAGTCCGGACGATGCCTGGACGCCTGGAGCACCACCAACGGAGCCCAGATCCAGCTCTACGACTGTCACGGACAAACCAACCAGCAGTTCCGACTCGCCGCCCTGGGCGGCGGCTCGACCCCGACGCCGACCCCGACGACGCCGCCGCCGACCGGCGGCACGTGTGACCTTCCCTCGTCGTACCGCTGGTCGTCGTCGGGTGCGCTGGCACAGCCGAGGTCGGGGTGGGTGTCGCTGAAGGACTTCACCGTCGCGCCGTACAACGGCCAGCAGCTCGTCTACGCCACCACCCACGACACCGGCACAACGTGGGGCTCGATGAACTTTGGCCTCTTCAGCAACTACTCGCAGATGGGCTCGGCCAGCCAGAACGCGATGAACTCGGCGACCGTCGCACCGTCGCTGTTCTACTTTGCGCCGCGCAACATCTGGGTGCTGGCCTACCAGTGGGGCGGCCCGGCCTTCTCGTACCGGACCTCCAGCGACCCGACCAACCCGAACGGGTGGTCGTCGCCCCAGACGCTGTTCAGCGGCAGCATCTCCAACTCCAGCACGGGCCCGATCGACCAGGCGATCATCGGTGACGACCAGAACATGTACCTGTTCTTCGCCGGGGACAACGGCAGGATCTACCGGGCCAGCATGCCTATCGGGAGCTTCCCGGGCAGCTTCGGGTCGAACTACACGACGATCATGACCGACTCGACGAACAACCTCTTCGAGGCTGTTCAGGTCTACAAGCTCCAGGGCCTGAACAAGTACCTGATGATCGTCGAGGCGATCGGTTCGCAGGGCCGGTACTTCCGTTCGTTCACGGCCACCAGCCTCGGTGGTACGTGGACGCCGCAAGCGACGTCCGAGAGCAACCCCTTCGCCGGCAAGGCCAACAGCGGCGCCACCTGGACCAACGACATCAGTCACGGCGAACTGATCCGCAGCAACGCCGATCAGACCATGACCGTTGACGCCTGCAACCTGCAGCTGCTCTACCAGGGGCGCTCCCCCAGCTCCGGCGGCGACTACGGCCTGCTGCCGTACCGGCCGGGTCTGCTGACGCTGCAACGCTGACGACGGACAACGCCGGGGCGGGCAGGTTCGGCACCACACCGGGCCCGTCCGCCCCGCACCCATCCACCACCAGGAGGTAGCGATAGTGCGAGGACACAGACACCACCCCCCACCCTCGGGGAAGACCCACACCGACCGAGTGGCGCCCCGTTTGCGGGGACGCCTGTTCAAGCTGGCCGCGGCCGGGATAGCCGTCGCGGTCGGGTTGTTCACCATCACCGTGGCGACCGGGTCGGCGTCGGCTGCCGACAACCCGTACCAGCGGGGCCCGGATCCCACCCGGACCAGCGTCACCGCCGTGAACGGCCCCTTCGCCAACACGTCGGTCAGCGTCCCGACCGGGTACGGCTTCAACGGCGGCAGGATCTACTACCCGACCGACACCAGCCAGGGCACCTTCGGTGCCATCGCGATCTCGCCGGGTTACACCGCGTTGTTCTCCGCCGAACTGGCCTGGATGGGACCGTGGCTGGCGTCCCACGGCTTCGTCGTGATCGGCATCGAGACCAACAGCCGCAACGACTTCGACACGGCCCGAGGTACCCAGTTGCTCGCCGCACTGGACTACCTCACGCAGCAGAGCCCCGTACGCGACCGGGTCGACCCCAACCGGTTGGCGGTCGCAGGCCACTCCATGGGTGGCGGCGGCGCGCTGAGCGCAGCCACCCGACGCCCGTCGTTGAAGGCAGTGGTCGGCATCGCGCCGTACTCGCCGTCGTCGAACCTGGCCAACGACCGGGTGCCCACCATGATCTTCTCTGGGCAGGCGGACACGGTGGTCACCCCGTCCTACGCCACCGGCCTGTACAACAGCCTCCCGGCCACGACGGAGAGCGTCTATCTGGAGGTCGCCGGCGCGGATCATGGCTTCATGGTCGGACGGTCGAACCCGGTGATGGTCCGGACCATGCTGCCGTTCGTCAAGATGTTCATCGACAACGACACCCGGTACAGCCAGTTCCTCTGCCCACTGCTCGACTCCAGCGGCGTGGTCACCTACCGCAGCACCTGCCCGTTGCTGCCCTCGACCCCGACCGACCCGCCGACCCCCACCGATCCGCCGACCGTTCCGCCCGGCTCCGCCAACGAGATCGTCGGCACCCAGTCCGGCAGGTGCGTCGACGTACCCAACGCCTCACGTAACAACGGCACCCGGGTCCAGCTCTACGGCTGCAACAAACAAACCAACCAGGCATGGACCTACACCTCAACCAAACAACTGCAGGTGTACGGCACCATGTGCCTCGACGCGGCAGGCACCGCCAACGGCGCGGCAGTGCAGATCTACAGCTGCCACAACCAGACCAACCAACAGTGGAACGTCAACTCCAACGGCACCATCAGCAACGTCCAGTCCGGACGGTGCCTCGACGCCTGGAGCACCACCAACGGAGCCCAGATCCAGCTCTACGACTGCCACGGACAAACCAACCAGCAGTTCAGGCTCGCCGCCCTCGCACGTTGATCATTGCCGACTCCGCGCAGCACCCGTTCGAGGGTGTCAGGTCGACCAGCGGCAGGGCGAGGTCCAGCACGCCTCAAACGGGCGGACCCGGCATCGCGCCGGGTCCGCCCGCATCACGTGGCCGGAGGGCGGCGACGCCTGGCGTCTCGGACGAGCGTCAGTGCGATGACGAGAAGGCCGAGCAGGGCGACGACGGCATTGGCGGTTGTGAGGAAAACCTTCTCGCCACGGGTGGCGTGGTGGAGGTGGGTCAGGTGGAAGAAGAAGTGGGGTATGGCGAAGGTGGAGAATGCCGCCGCGGCGGGGATCGTGAATGCGGCTCGAGGTGCGACAAGCGCTATGCCGAGGACGACGGCCAGGCCGAGGGTGGCTCCGCCGAAGTCTCGCGCGTAGTGCTCGCTGAACGGCGGGGTGAGGGTGACGGTCGGGAAGTTGTTGTAGAAGCTTGCGGGGAAGACCTGGTTCCAGAACCCGACAACGAGTTCGTCGAGGAAGAGGACGGCCAGGGCGATCCGGATCAACGCGGTCAGCGCGGTGTCCCGCCCGTCTGTTGACGTTGCCCACGGTGCGGCGGGAGTGGGTGACCGGCCTTCGTTCATCGGGTCCGCCCGGCGTCGTTCTGCGCTGCCGGGCTGGCCAGCCACTGGTCGAAGGTCTGTGTGCCCCGCGGACCGGGGCCGGTGGGCAGCAGGCCGTGTCCGGCCATGGCTCGACCGGTCGCTCCCGGAAGGCGGACGGGCAGGACAAGGCGGTGACTCCCGCGGGTGCGTAGCAGGCGGCGGGCCATGTCAGACATGCGCAACTGTTGCGGGCCGGCGATGTCGGGCGCCCGGCCGGTCGGATCTGCCAGGGCGAGGTCGACGAGACAGTTGGCGACCTCGTGGGCCGCGATCGGCTGCATGAGCATCTGGGGCACCACTGCGATCGGACCGGGAATGGTGGCGAGCATCTGCGCGGCCAACTCGTAGAACTGCGTCGAGCGGAGCACCGTCGCGGGAACCGCACCGTCCAGGACGAGCTTCTCCTGGCGTCGTTTGCCTGCGTAGTAACCCCAATTCACCCGATCGGCGCCGACGACCGACAGCGCGACGTGGTGCCGCACCCCGACGCGCCGGCCTGCGGCGAGCAGGTTGGTTGTCGCCGTGCCAAAGAAGTTCTCCGATTTCTTCCGGTTGATCGTCGACACGTTGCTGACGTCGATCACGACCGGTACGCCGGTCAGCGCCTCGTCCAGCCCGGAACCGCGGATCAGGTCTACGCCCGTGGAACGGGCGAGGACGACCGGCTCATGGCCGACAGCCCGTACGGCGTTGACGACGAGACGTCCAACCCCGCCGGTCCCGCCAGCTACCGCGATACGCACTGAGCTACCTCCCGATTCGTGTTCGCCGTAACGCCGCGATGGCGCGTAGCCCGGACCGGGGGCCGGGGTGAAGGGGGGATAAACCGCTGTGATGTCACTGTTGGTTCTACCTCTCCGAGACTTCTCGTCCAGTAATAGACTGCGCAGACAGCCCTAAAGGGTGGAACCGTCATCTGCATCGGTGCGCTTGTTGGCGGCGTAGACACCGCGTGAGAGCGTCATGATCGCGAGCAGGAGAGCGATTACGGCTACACCTGAGGCGGCGTACAACGCGACGACTCCGCCGTGCGTGAGACGGGCCCGAAACGGATTCGCCGCGGCAGCCGCCGCGGCTTCCGCTCCCACAGTGAACTCCGCCGTGCCGGTCACCGGGTGTCCGTCGGTGAAGGTGGCTCGCCAACTGATCTCGTACCAGCCGTCAGGCATATCCGCTCTCACCTGATGGCGCAGCGTCGCTCCGTGGACAACCGGCCGACCGCCTGCCCAGTCCGTCCCCGTGTGGTCCGTCACTGTGACACTGCTGTCCGACGTGATCTCGGCGGCGAACACCACCTCGACCCGTTGGGGGGCCTTCGCGAGCGCGGCACCGGCGGTCGGCGTGATCGAATGCGTCGCGCCGTGCGCGAACGCGGGCGCGGGCGTGACCGTCAGCGGGAAACCGGCAGCAAGCGCGACCGTGACGATCAATCTGACGCTACGACCAATGCGAGGCGCCCGACCGGTGTCTGACTCGCCGGTCACGCGCGCCGCAACGCTTCTCTTCATGGCGTGCTCCCTCTGCCGCGAGCGACCGCGCGGCGTCTACGAACTGGACCGAGCGGCCCCCCGATTCGTGACAGCAGAGGTCGCGGCCGGGGCCGAGTGTCACGAATCGGAGACCTGCCCGGTCCGTACCTGGTGACACTCGCCCACCACCGGCGGGCTCCTGAGATGTCCAGCCACGTCGGCTGGCGTGCCAAGGACGACATCGCGGACGCCGAGCCGGTACAGCGCAAGGAGCGACGATCATGAACGCCATCATCCGCATCGCACTGGCGATCTTGTTTCTCGACAATTTCGTGGTCGGAGCCTGGAACGCGATCTGGCCGGCCAGCTTCTACGCGAACTTCCCGACAGTGGATCTCACGCCACCGTTCAGCGAGCACTATGCGCGGGACTTCGGTACGACATCACTGGCGATCGCCCTGCTGCTGGGCATCGCGGCGGTCAAACCCAAGGCCCACTTCGTCATCCCGGCCGCGGCTGCCTATTCGGTCTTCGCGCTGCCCCACTTCTTCTATCACCTCACGAACATGCAGGGGGCGACCGTGGGTGAGGCGATCCTCCTCACCACCGCAAACGCGGCCGTGGCGCTCATCGGCCTGGTGATCATCTTGCTGACGGCGCTACGCGATCGTTCGGCGGCTCGGCGCGACCTCGCCTCGGCTCGGGCCGCCCACTGAAGCTGCTGCGTCAACCACTGGGAGAGCCGATGGTTCCCGAACCCCTCCGGCCACTTCGGTCAAACGCGCTACCCAGCGCGTTCTGCGTCGTCGTCGCCGAACGACGCCTCCTCAAGAACCTCGCGTACCACCTGCTCGGTTCAGTCGACGCCGCCGAACACGCGGTACAAGCGACGTACACCGTCTGGTACACGATGCCGGACGACAAACAGGATGGCCTCGACAGTCCCTTTACCTGGCTCGTCGGCATGCTCGTGCAGATCTGTATCGGTCTGCTCGAATCGTCGCCGACCCAAACGGCTGGGCATACCGCCGGTCACGTGCTGTAGTACGGCCCCGCAGGGGTACCTGTGTGGCTGGCGCTCGACAGACAGCAGCGATATCGGCGGTAGTTCCAACTCACCTGCACATTCAGGGATGGAAGCGACGAGGCGGCGGCCATGGTAGGGCGAGGAAAAGACGGGGCACTTGTCGACGCGTTAGCGGTGTTCGACGCGGTCCGTCCGCGGCTCTTCGGCATCGCCTACCGGATGCTCGGCAGCGTCGCGGAGGCGGAGGACATCGTCCAGGAAGCCTGGGTCCGGTGGCAGCAGACCGAACGCAGCCGGGTACGGGACCCGATCGGGTTCCTGGTCACGACGACGTCTCGGCTCGCTCTGAACGCCGCGACGTCGGCTCGCGCCCGCCGCGAACTGTATCCCGGACCGTGGCTACCCGAGCCCGTCGACACCTCCGCCGACCCGACACTCCAGGCCGAACGCAACGAGTCACTCGAACTCGCCGTGCTACTCCTGTTGGAACGGCTCACCCCGGTCGAGCGGGCGGTGTACGTGCTGCGGGAGGCGTTCGACTACCCGTTCCGGCGGATCGGCGAGGTACTCGACGTCAGCGAGGCATACGCACGACAGCTCGGCCACCGCGCCCGCACGCACCTGGCCCGGCAGCGGCGCGAGCCGGTCGGCCACGCCGACCGCGACCGCCTGCTGCATGCCTTTCTTGCCGCAGCCCGATCCGGTGAGCTGACCCAGCTCGAGGAACTGCTCGCCGAGACAGCCATCTCCTACGCCGACGGCGGTGGCGCCGTCCGGGCCGCCCAGCTACCCGTCGTCGGACGGGACAACGTTGCGCGTTACGTCCTGGGACTGATCCGGAAGTTCGGCCGCGACCTCTCGCCGGAGATCGTCGAATCCAACGGCCAAGCCGCGATCCTCGTCTCGCGGCCCGGGACAACTGTCGCTCTGGTCACCATCGACGCCTCACCCGCCGGGATCGAACGAGTGTTGATCATCCTCAACCCGCAGAAACTAGCCCAGTTCCAGCGGTGACCATCGGCACCGGCGCCTGGTTCGTCGACGGCACGTACGTCGAGGTCGATGGTCTGGCGCCTGAGTCGTCGCCGAACCTGCCGGCGCTGCTCACACGAATGGGATCGTTGCTGAGTGACGAAGTCGCTTGACCTGCATCTGGAGTTCGATCGGAGTGCGGGTTTCCCGGGTCGCTCGCTGGAGAGCGCATTACGGGAGAGCATTCGGACAGGTCGGCTGCGAGCCGGGTCGCGCCTACCCGGGAGCCGGAGCCTGGCCGCCGACCTGGGCTTGGCCCGGGGCACTGTGGTGCAGGCGTACGCGCAACTGGTGGCGGAAGGGTGGCTGCTGGCGGCACCCGGCTCGGGCACCCGGGTCGCGGACGTACTCCATGATCCGCCCGACTCGCGCAGGCGACCGCAGCCGTCACCCCCGGCCGGACCGTTGATCGAGTTGCGGCCGGGGATTCCCGACCTCGCGTCTTTTCCCCGAACGGCCTGGGCGGACAGTGTCCGCCGGGCGTTGACAACGGCTTCACGCGGCATGCTGGACTACTCCGAGCCGACCGGGCTACCCGCACTGCGCGCGGCGGTGGCCGGCTATCTCGCGCGCACTCGTGGAGTGCTCTGCGACCCGGATGCGGTGGTGATCACGGCGGGCTTCACCCAGGGCCTCTCCCTTCTGGCGCGGACGTTGCACCGGCGCGGCGTCCGCGCCATCGCCACCGAGAACCCCGGTCTGGCCCATCACCGCATGGTGCTGCGTGCCGCGGGCCTGACAGTCACCCCGCTCACCGTCGGCCCCGGTGGGGCCGACCCGGATGACGCGGCGGGTCAGGCCGCGCTACTCACCCCGGCGCACCAGCATCCGACCGGAGTGGTGCTCGCCCCGGGGCACCGCTACCGGCTCATCGCGTGGGCACGCAAGCACGACGCGTTTCTGATCGAGGACGACTACGACGGCGAGTTCCGCTACGACCAGCGGCCGGTGGGCGCCATGCAGGCGCTGGCACCAGAGCGGATCGTGTACGCCGGCAGCACGAGCAAGTCGCTGGCGCCGGGCGTCCGCCTCGGCTGGTTCGTCGTACCCGAGCCACTGCGTCGCGAACTGACGACGACGATCGTGGAGGCCGGCGCGGCAGTCTCCGCGATCGACCAGCTCACCATGGCCGACCTGCTCACGCACGGCGACTACGACCGGCACATCCGCCGCATGCGCCTGACCTACCGGCGTCGCCGGACCGAGCTGGCCGGCCGCCTGGCCGAGGTGACCACCACTGCGTTGGAGGGCATCGCTGCCGGCGTGCACGCGCTGCTACCGCTGGCGTCCGTGGCGGAGGAGCGCTGGCTGATCCAGGCCGGGCGCCGCGAGGGGCTGCACCTGATCGGCCTGCACAGCAACGGCTACTGGCACGACCCCGCGGATGAGCGGCAGTCGGCAGCCCTGGTCCTCGGATATGCGGCGCCACCGGCTCATGCCTGGCAGGAGGCGCTGTCCGGACTCTGCCAACTGGTCCATCAGACCGGTCACCAACTGGTCCATCCGGCTGGTCCGGTCGGGGATACGTTCGATTCATGCAGACCATGAAGATCGGAAACAACGAAATCGTGCTGCTGGGCACGGCCATGCCGCCGGAGTTGCCGGAGGGCTCCCATGTGATGACAGCGACGATCGAACTGCCACCGGGCGACCCGGGCACGCCGCCACACCGGCACTCCGGCCCTGTCTTCGGCTACCTGCTCGAGGGCGAGATGATCTTCGAGCTGGAGGGCGAGCCCGAACGGGTGATCAAGGCCGGCGAGGCGTTCTGGGAGCCTGGCGGCGACGTCATCCACTACCGGTCCGCAAACAACCTGTCCGATCGGGTGACCAAATTCCTGGTCGTGATGGTGTGCGCGCCCGGCCAGGAAATGCTGGTGCTGGTGAGTCCCGAGGAGCTCGAACAGCGTAAGAACCGCCGCTCAAACCGACCGAACTGACGGAGAGGCACGTCATGCGAATCGTTCTCGCCGGTTCGACCGGCGTCATAGGCCGCCGTCTCGAGCCGATCCTGACCGCTCAGGGGCATGAGGTCATCGGGTTGGCCCGTAACGGCCCGGTCGCCGTCGACGTGCTCGACCGGGACGCGGTGGCGGCCGCCGTCCGCGACGCCCGGCCTGACGTGGTGATGCACCAGTTGACCAGCCTGAGCACGGGCGACTTCGCCGCCAATGCGCGACTGCGTCGGACCGGGACCCGCAACCTGGTCGACGCGGCGCTCGCCGCCGGGGTACGCCGCATCGTGGCACAGAGCATCGCCTGGGCGTACGAGCCGGGCGCCGAGCCCGCGACCGAGGAGACACCGCTCGACCTCGGCGCCCCCGAGCCACGCCAGACCAGTGTGGGTGGTGCCGCCGCGCTCGAATCCGCCGTCCAAGAGGCGCCCGAGTGGGTCGTGCTGAGGTACGGCACCCTCTACGGCCCGGGCACCTGGTACGCCCGCGACGGTCTGATGGCCCAGTTCGCCGCCGCCGGCAAGATCCCCGCCGACGCGGACGTGAGCAGCCTGCTGCACATCGACGACGCCGTCGACGCCGCGGTCGCGGCTCTGGAGTGGCCCGTCGGCGTCGTCAACGTCTGCGACGACGAGCCAGCCGCCGCCTCGCAGTGGGTGCCCGCGTTCTGCGCGGCGGCCAACGTGCCAGCGCCAGCGGCGACCGAGGGCGAACGGCATGGCTGGGCGCGGGGAGCGAGCAACCACTACGCCCGCACGCACCTCGGCTGGAACCCGACCTATCCGTCCTGGCGGCAGGGATTCGTCACCCTGTGAGCCGTCCGCACATCTTGATCTTGTAGAAGCAACGGAGACGAAGAGTCATGTCGGATCAACCCGAACTGGCCGCGCTGAGCGACGACTATGCCCGCTACGGGCTGGAGCGCGATGTCGTACGCGAATGGGAGGACGGCGCCCGCACCGACAATCGCGCCGGGTCGTACGAGTGGTGGTACTTCGACGCCCACCTCGACGACGGCGCGAAGGTGGTCGTGGTGTTCATGAACAAGGACCTCGGCGCGGCGGGTAGGCCGCTGTCTCCGCAGCTGCGGGTCAACCTGGAACTGCCTGACGGGACGATGTCCAACAACACGATCTCGATCCCCGCGGCCGAGTGGTCGGCGGCGAGCGGGCGTACCGACGTCCGGATGGGGCCGGGCAACCGCTTCCAGGGCGAGAACCTGCGCGAGTACCGGATCCAGGCGACCGCCGGAGGGTTGCGGGTCGACTTCACACTGACGTCCGAGGTCCCGGCCTGGCGTCCGGCCACTGGGCACATGCTGTTCGGCCCGGAGCGCGACCTCGAGTTCAACTGGCTGCCCTCGGTGCCCCAAGGAGCCGTGCGGGGCTCGTACACGATCGGCGGGGTACGGCACGAGACGACCGGCGTCGGCTACCACGACCACAACTGGGGCAACGTCGGGCTGCCGAAAATCCTCAATGACTGGTACTGGGGGCGGGGGCACGCCGGACCGTACACGGTCATCGCGTCGTTCATCACTGGCGCCGAGAGGTACGGCTTCGCCGAGATCCCCATTTTCATGCTGGCCCGCGACGGCCGGATCATCGGCGACGATCCAGCCAAGATGACGTTCGAGCGAGACGGGGTCTACACCGACGCGAAGACCGGCAAGCCAGTGGCGAGCATCGTCCGCTACACGTACGTGGACGACGACACGTACGTGGTGACCTTCGACCGCGAGCGCGACCTGGTCCGCAACCCCCTCACGAAGGACCTGCCCTGGCTGAAGCGGACGGCGGCGCGGTTGATCCGGTTCGACGGCGCCTACCTCCGCTTCGCCGGCCTGCTCACGATCGAACACCACAAGGGCGGGCACGTGGTCGAGGAGTTCGCCGAGGACGCAATCTGGGAGCTCATGTATTTCGGGCGCGCCCGAGGCACTGCCGGGGATCCGTCACTGCCCGGTCGGCGGGTCGTCCGGAAGCGGCCCTGAGTCCACGGGCTGGCGAAGGCGCTCGATCAGCTCGCGGGCCGCGTCGGCGTACCGCTGCTCCGATCCGCGGGGCCGGTGTCCCTGGATCGGCGGCGGGACGCTGTCGCCAGGTAGCGGCACCACGTCGGCGGGATCCCGTAGCCGGCGGTCCACCGTTGCCGCGGTCCCGTCGAGGGTTACCGGCGCGGCTGTCCGGTGGGCGGTGAATACCCAGCCGCCAACCGAGTCGGTGTCGCGCCACAGGTTCACCCACCGCCAGTCGACGCGAGCGCCGATCTCGTGCAGCACCTCGTCGTCGACGAAGGCGGGGAACAGTCGCGCGTAGAGGCGGCTCAGTGGTGACCCATGGGTGAGCAGAGCGACTCGACTGCTGACCTGCGGCGGTAACTGGAGCACGGTCGCGGCGGCCAGGACCGAACCGTGGCTGTGTGCGGTGAGCAGCACGAGGTTGCCGCGTCCGACCAGGTACGTGATTCGTCGGGTCAACTCCGGCACGGCTCGTTCGGCGTAGCAGGGTGGCGCGAACGGGTGGGCGGCGCGGGGCCAGAACGTGCCCAGGTCCCACAGGACACCAACGTGGCGCCTGAATTCGGCTGTCCGGTAGGCGAAGATTCCGCCGAGGGCCAGGCCGAGGATGATCGCGGCGATCCCCCAGCTTCCGAACGCGATGGAGAAGGTGATCAGGTCGCCGGGCACCCGTGCGTACCGCTGCACAGACTCGCTCGGCATCAACTCCAGCAGACCGAGGGTGGTCGTGGCCGTGCCGATCCCGGCCAGGCAGGCGTAGACCACCGCCAACGGAATCAGTCTTTCCGTGAAGCGGGCCCTGGCTATCGCCTTCTGCACCTGCCGCAGTCGGGTCGCGGCTGCGGGCGGGCGGTCCGGGTAGTCGCAGGCGACAATCGCCGCAGCGGCACGAAGTCGACGGCGTCGAGAGATGAGGATGACCGGAACCGCTACCACCAGCGTGAACAGCACTGTCCGGAGAAAGCCGAAGATCGCCCAGGTGAACGCCGGCGGCAGACCGGAGGCCAGGCCCGCTCCGGTCGGCGCGTCGCGATCCAGGAAATCCGCCACCCGGTAGACCAGCTCGGCGGACACTGCCACCGCCAGACTGACCGCGCTGGCCGCCATCACCAGCGCGCCCAGCCCGAGCAACGGGATGGCGTCCCGCCGCCGAACCCGGCGCCAGAGCAGCACAGCGCCGAGGGCGGTCAGCAGGGTCGTCTGGGCAACGAACAACGAGGTGAGAATTGCGCCGTAGCCGGGTAGGCCGCCCCCCTCGTGCCACGGCGCTGGGCTGGCGAGAGCGTGGACCGTCACCACGATGGTCAGGGCCACGGCTACCGTCCGCACCGTGCGGGTGATCCGGTCCAGTCGCTGATCCGAGGCAGCCCGGTCGAGCAGCGGAGGCATGCAGAGCAGGACCACGCAGCTGGCCAGCACCGTCCCGGTGGCCACGGCCAACGCGATCGTGCTGGCCGAGGCGCCGTTCGCGGCTCGGGCGGCGAGCAGAGCGACGTCCAGTGTCGCGAACGCCGCCGCGACGTGAATCGAACGCAGCCGACCCACCAGCGGCCCCGCATCCCACTGACCGATCCCGCTGAGTCGATGCTCGGAGACCTCGTCCGCGGGAGCGCGGAACGCGTCGAACATCTTTCGCGGCCGGGTGCTGGCCCGCCAGAGCAGGCCGATGGCGGCGGCCGGAACCACAGCGAGTACCGCGAGGCGCAGGCCCACGGGCTGCCCACCCAACCAGGACAACCAGGAGCGCCCGGCCAGGCAACGTGGCGAGCCCATGCACTTCCACGCGATCAGGTCCAGCGTGACGCCGGCGAAGGCAAGGACATACAGCACTGTGAGAGTGAGCGCCAGCAACCGGCACAGGGATCTGACCATCGCGTCGGAGCCAGGGCTCGCCGGTCGCATCCAGATCGCAAGGTTGGCCAGCATGAACGGCAGGAGGAACACCAGCGTCAGTGTTCGGACCACGCTTCCGGCGGGCAGGTCACCCCAGTGGTACGCCTCCGTCACCCGTTCGCCGCTGCCGCACGAACAGGGGCGGTGGGGTCGGTAGAAGCCCCCACTGCGGTCGCCCGCGACCTGCTCGACCTGCGCCACGTTCAACACCTGGGCGGCGCTTGCGCTGGCGGCCCCGTGTACCCGCAGCTCCACCACGTCATCGGACATCCCGGGCCCGCTTGACCGCGCTGACGCACCCGACATCGGCCCCTCCGAAGCACCTTCGGTGGCCAAGCCGGGTGAACCCAGCCCCCGCGCCACTCGCGGCGGTGTACCCCGCCCGACCGGGACCAACCGTGGGCCCGCCTCATGGTTGTTTCGGCGCTTACAGGTCCTCGGCAGCACAAAATTCCCGTGTCGGTCTGGTAGGCGGTGGCTAGCGTACGCGGATGAGCATTGTCCCGAGAACCGGACTGCGGCTGCGGTTCCTCAGCGATCCGGGCGAGTTCCTGGCCGCTGCGGGCGACTACCTGGGCGCCGATCCGGTCATCAGCACGGTCGTGACCACCATCGCGCACCGGCTGTTGTCGCAGCGGGCCGAGGGGATCCCGCAGCCCGACCGCAACTGGTGGCTGGTGGTCAGCGACGACTCCGGCACCGTGGTCGGTGCCGGGATGCGCTCGGCGCCGTATGCCCCCTATCCACCATTCCTGCTGCCCATGCCCGACGAGGCGGCCGTTGCGCTGGCCCACGCGTTGCACGATCGCGGGGAGGAGGTCCTCGCGGTCAACGGGGCCCTGCCCACGGTCGACCTGTGCGCCACCGCGCTGGCCCGGCTCGGCGGGGGTGAAGTCCAGGTCTCCCAGCACACACGGCTGCACGAGCTCGGCGAACTGGCGTGGCCGCCACCGGTGCCTGGCGGCTTGGTGGCCGCGACCGAGGACGACGCGGGACTGGTCACGGAGTGGCTCGCCGCGTTCGTGGGCGACGCCGACGAACAGGCGGGCCGCCCGCGCGGTACGAGTGCGCACGAAGCGCCCGACCACGCGGAGGTGCTGCGTCGGCTCCACGCCGGACGGCTGTGGTTCTGGGTCGACGAGACCGGGGAACCGATGCACCTCACCGGTGCCAACCCACCGTCGTTCGGGGTGGCCCGCTTGGGCCCGGTGTACACACCGCCGGCCCAGCGCGGGCGCGGTTGGGCCAGCAACGCGGTCGCCGAGGTTTCCCGCCGAATCCGGGCCGAGGGCGCGCGGGTCTGCCTGTTCACCGACCAGGCCAACCCGACGTCGAACAAGATCTACGCCGCCCTCGGCTACCGGCCGGTCGTCGACATGGCCAACCTGGTCATCGTGCGATGAGCAGCCGGTGGAACGGCTCCACCGATCAGGTCGTGGTCTGCTCGCGCAGTGCACTGGTCGAGTTGGCGGCGGTGTTACCGGCAGCGGGCAGGTTCGTCGTCGCCCGGCTCGACGGAACGAGGATGACGGACGCGGACCACGCCTTCTACGAGTTCTCCGACGCGCTGTTCTTTCCGGGCTACTTCGGCTGGAACTGGGATGCGCTGTCCGACTGTCTCCGCGATCTGCACTGGTTGCCCGCGGACGGGTATCTCATCGTCGTCGAGAACGCGCCCCGGATGCTGTCGAGCAGTGCCGAGGATCGGCGCACGCTGTTCCGGATCCTGTCGCAGGCCGTACATCACTGGGCCAGCCCGTTCGGCCAGCCAGAGTTCGCGGTGCTGCTGCTCTGCGACCGCGACGACGAGGCGGCGCTGTTGCGGCAGGAGATCGCCCGCGCGGACGACGGTACGCCTCACCGAGACGGGTTCGCTGATCGTCGGCCGTAGGAAACGGTTGTCCCAACCAGCAGCACTGCTCCTGCGAAGAAGTAGGTGTTGATTCCGATACCGGTCCAGAACTCGCCAGTGGAGATGTCCGCCACCCCCACGAAGCCACCGCGACGGATACCGCTGACCATGAGAAGATTCTCCACCATCCCTGGAACACCCCGGATGACGAGCAGGATGCTGCCGAACAACAGTGGCGTCAGAAGTAGCCACCGGGGAAGACGTCGAGCCGGCGGGCGGACCGTGGCCAGAACGACGGCTGCTCCGATGGCCGACATCGAGATGAGCACCACGTTGAAGATCACGTAGGCCCTCATGCCCCACGGTCCATCACCGGTTGGATCGGGCCCAGGGAAGAACACCAGGATCACGTGGGACACCAGGAAGAAGATCAACCATGCCAAGGCGCCGTACGCCCAGCGACGGCCTGTGCGAGCGGGCATACCAGCACTCTCGCCGAGGCAGCACCGTGACGCCTCCCGCCCTGGGCGGGTTTCACTCCCCCTGAAGAGCGAGGTCCGGGAGTGTCAACTCCGGTGATCGGCGAGACCTCAGTGACATCAGGCCTCAGAGCGGCGACCGCACCAGCGGGGTCACCGGCCTCGCGAGCGCACCGTATAAGGGCGCAGAGTGGAGACTTTCGGATTATCTTGTACAGTCCCGAAGAACAATTCACTGCCCGTGCCGCAACGCCGGTACCGACCCTCAGCCCGATCGTCCATCCACCTGCGAAGAGGTCTTGATGCCAGATCAGACGGTCGCCGGCATGGCGCTCGCGAACCTCATCGAAGAACGCCGAAGGCAGCTGAGCAATCCGAGCTATCGGGCAATCGCCGAGAGCGGTGGCCTGAAAAGTCACATGACGGTCTACAACCTCGCGACCAAGCCGCTGAAGGCGATGCCCGAGGCGGGCACGCTGGAGGGCCTGGCCCGCGGCTTGGACCTGGACCTGGCGATTGTGACCCGAGCAGCCCAGTCAGCGTGCGGCTACCACGTCTGGGAGCGGGCGCTACCGGACGACCCGACCAAACAAATGATCATCGCGAACATCGAAGATCTGGAGCCACACGAGCTGGACGCGGTAGCAACCGTTGTTCAGGCGTACCTGCGGTCCAGGAAGTAAGGCTCACCGGCACCGCCCCGTCCCATCCCCCCTCCCCGAGGTTGCACCTTGAAGATCGTCCGGTTGAAGACCGGCTCGACATGTGTGACCCTGCCCGATGAGCAGGTCATTTTTGTCGATCCAGTCCTGACCCGTGAGGGCATGGCAGAGGTCATTCGAACAGCACTGCCCCAGGTCCATCCCGACGCCGTCGGGCACTGGATCGAGGCCGCGATGCCCTCCACGACTCCCCTCGCCGTCCCTCAACCAAACCGGCGGGAGCGTCGGGCCAAGAGCGGCCGGCACGCCGCCAGCAGGGTCGGCCGTGCCGGCATGCAGCTGACGTCGATGGCCGCGGCGGCCGCCCTGGGGGTGGTCGTCGTGCCGCTCGTCCAGGGCGCGGGGTCGACGCCCGTGGCCGCCGCCGAAGCCTGGCAGAACCCCGTGTTCAGTCGGATGGAGGTCGGGTCCGCTTGGGACTGCCAGGGCACCGACAACTCCGACCTGGTGGCTACCTGCACCACGCCGGACGGCACAGTGATGCACGCCGAGGCGTGGGTTGGGCCGAACTCCTTGACCTTCATCTTCACCTACCGGGACGCCAAGACCGGTCTGCAGCACCGCAACACCCTCAAGGTCTTCGCCTCCGAGGGTGGCGTGCAGGCGTGGATCAAGACGAGCCCAACGGACAAGGCTTTGCTGCCAGACCTCGCCGTCGGCGACCGGTGGCTCATGTACGGCAGCGATCGGAACCGGCTACAGCAGTGGGCCGAACGGCTGAGCGAGGACGTCGTCCTGCCGGCGGATATCTCCGAGGTGGCCTTCAAGATGGGGCTGCTGCCCGCCCCACGCCGGGCGGAGTCGAACGCCCGCGAGATGGCCCACGTGGACGAGATGATTCGCAAGGCGGCGGCTCGGATTCTCGTGGGCGATGAGTCGCTGCCGATCCCTGCGACGACCCCGGTCGACGTCACGCCGGGTCCGGGCGGGGCTGAGGAGGTGCTCGCGCCAATCCAGGAAGGTCCGGTGCCCGGGGTAATTCCGCCTCCTCCGGTGACTCCGGCCGAGCCGCCACCGATGCCCGCTCCCCCTCCAGCGTCCCCGCCCGCCACCGGACCAACTCCACCGCCGACGATTCCCGCCGAGCCGCCACCGATGCCCGCTCCCCCTCCAGCGTCCCCGCCCGCCACCGGACCAACTCCACCGCCGACGACCGGTACCGGGGACGAGGCGCCGGTTGGCCAGCCGCCGACCGACAGTGAGCCCGGTGGCCAGTTTCCCGGCAGCGCGCCCGGCGACGAGACGCCCGGTGCAGACGTACCCGGTGAGGCCCCTGGCAATGGGGCTGGCGACGAGCCGGGCCGGCCGATGGACCCGGTAGTCGAGCCCACCGGGCCGGACGAGCCGGTAGATGACGGGTCGACCGGCCAGCCGCAGGAGGGCATCGGCGGAGGTGAGCCGGGGCAGGGGCCGGCTCAGCCCGGCGACCTCCCGGCTGGGGATCCCCTGGCTGACCCGATCGAGGTGCCTGAGGATGAAAACACCCCGGTCCTCGACGGACTCGTGGCCGACAGCGCACCGAGGCACGGCCCGACGTCTCAGCGCACCGAGGGCCATCCCGGCACCGCGTAGCAGAAATGCCGAACGGCCCCCAGCAGCCTGCTGAGGGGCCGTTCGGTGGGCGCGCGGCTGGCGAGCGGCGACAAGCGGACACGGGCCTCGGCTTCCGTGAACGCCGCGAAGTCGCACCGCCGAGCGGCATGCCTACGAGATGCGCCAGCTTGAGCATGAGGACCGGGCGTCTGCTCGAACTGCTGCCCTCGGGTGGTGCACCCGGACTTCGGCCGCGCCCTTGGACCGAGACGAGTCGGTGGACATCGGCGCAACGCCTGTCTCGCGTCACCGCCGCCGAGCGCACCCGCCCGAGCGCAAGCCCGGCGAGCGCGATCGGCGCGATCCGGTGCAGCCGTATCAGGACACCTTGTCGACCTTGCAAGTGATCTTGCCCGTGACCTTCTGGCTCAGCAGGATCGAGCCCTCCTCGACGGCCTTCTGGCCCGGCCGCACGTCGGACACGATGCTGCTGGTGTTGCCGACCCGGGTGCCCTTGGCGTCGTACACGAAGACGTCGATGACGTAGGTGTTCTGGTTCTCGCTGGAGTTGTTCACCTCCAGGTCAAACTTCACGTTCGGCAGGAGGTCGCTGTCCGCCGAGTCGATCTCGCACGTTTTCAGCACGACGTGCCCGGCCTTGGCCTCCTGATCCTTGCTGACGTCGCTCGCCGCCTTGCCGACCAGGGCGGTGCAAGCGACGAAGCCGCCGCCGCACAGGATGACCGACAGGCCAGCGATGATCAGGAAGATCTTCAGCCCAGTCGACATCCTCTTCTTCTGCGGGGGCGGCGCAGGCACGTAACCCGGCGCGGGGCTCTGGTTCGACATTCGCTTGCCTCTCGGTCGTGGTGGTTACCTTCCGGAGCCTTGACAGGCCGGATGGTCCAGCTGTGCAGGTGTGCTGTCGCGGCCGTCATGGACGACATGCGCTGTATATCAGCAAGGAACAGCCTGTACAGCGTCAGGGAACATAGCGCTGGCGAAATGCCTCGTCAACTCCGTCAGCGAAATCATCAGAATTGCCGGCTGCCTCCACCGGCCGGCCGCTGGCCGTTCAGCTGACCAAGACTTCGACAGTTCTGCGCGAACCGGAAATGCAGCGGTCAGTGCTCCAAAAGGGACCAAAAGGAGTCATCCGTCCGGCCGCCAGTCACCGCCCGCACCACCGGCGGGCTGAACGGACGACTGTTCTATCGATCGAGCGAAAGCGCGCGCACGAGCCGAGGTTCAGGACGGCCTTCAGGCACTGGTGAACCGACTGGCGGGTTCGGCCAGCACGGCGAACGCCATACAGGCGCAGCTCGACTCGCGGGCCGCGTCACCCTCAGAAGGTCCGCTCCGCGGTCGCCGATCCGGTGGTCGGGCGGCGACTGCTGACAGCAGATGCTGCTACCGGGGTGCCACTCTCGGCATGGTTCTCCGTTCGCCGGTGGCGGCCATCGAGTGCATCGCGCCGCTGGCGAGCGGGATCAGCCGGGCCAGGCCCGGCTGTCCGTTGCGTCGGGCCAGGTCGGGCCCGAGGCGAGCCATCAGCAGGGTGAGCGCCGGCAAGGGCCGGACGTAGAGGGTGATGTCACTGATCAGGCCGTCGGCGCCCAGGCGCAGTCGCTGGGCTTCGTAGAGACGCACGGCGCCGACCTGCGCCTCGTAGAAGAGCGCCACCGTACGGCCCTCGGCGACCTGGTCGGTGTAGGTGATGTCGCTGTCACGTCAGGACCGCTTCGGGAGACGGCTCTCCCGCCAGCACGTTCGTCCCGCAGCGGTCGCTCGGCATACACGGCTGCGGTGCTTACGTCCAACGTAGACCGTCGATGGCGTACCCGACGTCACCCGGAATCGCCGCCGCCCTGCTGGATGTCCTGCCCGCCTTGGCGGACACTCGGCCGGTGATCTATGCGGCAGCGGGCGACAGTGCACCGGAGGGCGACGACGCCGAGCCCGTCGACCTTGACTGGGAGCGGGCCAGCAACCTCAACCGCTGCCAGGAGCCCGCAGACATCGACGCGGCCTTCGACCGCGGGGAAGAGCACGTCGGGGCCGCACTCATCGCTCTGGTCTACAACAACCCCAACACCGACGCGGTCCTGCCCAGGGTCGCCCGCGGGTTACGCTCGCCGAATCCGGAGACCCGCCGGCAGAGCCTGCTCGCGTTGATGCACACCGCCCGGCTCCACGGCCGGGTGGATGCCATCACCCTGGAGCTGCTCCACGGACTGCTGCACGACCGCACCCCGATCAGCACCGGGAGCCCGTACGAGGTGTGGGGCACGGCGACCCAGACAGTCGGCGACCTCCAGGCTTTCCTCCCGTCCGAACAGCTGCCAGCCTGGGTCAATGCCTTCACCGACTACTGACGGTTTGATCGATCGGGCCGGTTAACCCGCTCGTGCGGCCCGGGCCCGCCGCTCGTGCAGCCAGACCAGCACCACCATGGCGGCGTTGACGGCGCCGAGGATCAGCAGGGACGCGTCACCGGAGTCGGTGAACCGGTCGATCGCGAAGACCTCACGGTCGCGGGTCCGCGACGGTGGACGCGTCTACAGCCAGTCGTGTTCGCGGGCGTAGCGGGCCGCTTCGTGGCGGGTCCGGGTCTGGGTCTTGCGCATCGCGTTGGAGAGGTAGTTGCGGACGGTGCCCGGAGCGAGGTGGAGCCGAGCGGCGATGTCGGCGACCGAGTAGCCCTCGCCGGTGACCCGCAGGACGTCGGCTTCACGGTCGGTGAGGGGGCAGTCCTCGGTGACGGCGAGCACTGACACGTCCGGGTCGATCCAGCGCTTTCCCGAGTGCAGAGTGGCGATGACCGAGGTGATGTGGGCTGGCTCGGCGGACTTGCTGACGAAGCCCTGGACACCGAGCTTCAGCGCCTTGCGCAGCACGCCGGGGCGGGCATGCCGGGTCAGCATGAGGATCACCTGCTCCGGTCGCTCGCGGCGGATCTCGGCGACCGCGCCCAGGCCGTCCACGCCCGGCATCTCCAGGTCGATGACCAGCACGTCGGGCCGGTGCCGCAGGGTGGCGGCGATCGCCGTCCGGCCGTCCTGCGCCTCGGCGAGAACGGTGATGTCGCCCTCCATCGGCAGCAGCGCGGCCAGGGCCGTGCGCAGCAGCGCCTCGTCGTCGGCGAGCACGATGGTGGTCATCGGCCGTCCTCCCCGCTGACCGTCGGGGCCGCGTCGGCCCGAGCGGGTGGGAAGACCGCGGCGGTCAGGAACCGCCCGTCCTTCTGTTCCACGGTCAGCTCACCCCCGTCCCCCGCCACCCGTTGCCTCAGCGCCGCAAGTCCCCTGAGTTCGAGGGCCGTGGTGGCGGTCACGCCGTCGTTGACGATGGTGATGCCCGACGCGGCGAGCGTGATCTGCACCTGGGTGGCCTGCGCGTGCCGCAGGATGTTCGTGGTCGTCTCCCGCAGCACCTGCCCGAGCAGTTCGGTGGCGCGGGCATCGACTTCGGCCTCCCGGGTCACCCGGACCCGGATGCCGGCGGCCTCGAACAGGTTCTTAGCGTTCTCCATCTCGGCGGTGAGGTTGAGCCGCCGTTGCGCGTAGGCGAGTTCCTTCGTCTGCGCGATGGTGTCGCTGACCAGCGTGTACGTCTCCCGCAGCTCCTTCTCCGCCCGAGCGGTGTCGCGGAGCAGCAGTCGCTGGGCCAGGGCGATCTTCAGCTTGACCACGTGCAGGGTGTGGCCCTGGATGTCGTGCAGGTCGCTGGCGAACCGCACGCGCTCCCGGACCACTGCCAGCTCCGCCTCGCGTTCCCGGGTCTGTTCGAGCTCCCGGATGAGGTCGTAGAAGCGCTCGCCCACCACTGTGAAGACCGTCACGATGACGGTGAGGGCGGTCGGGATGAGAACGTAGGTGACCAGGACGTGACCGATGTCGTCCCGCTGCACCAGCAGCCGTGCCGCGCCGACGGCGGCGACGTAGGTGAACAGCCCGGCCACCACCAGCTTCCGGCGTCGTCGCACCTCGCGCAGGGCAAGCGAACCTACGGCGCAGACACCCCAGTAGGCGTTGGGGCTGCCGGTCACCAGAACCCCGAGCGGCCAGACCGCCGCCGCTACGACCAGGCAGGGCAGCGCGACCCGGGCGAGGTCGTTGGCCGTCCACCGTTCGAAGGCCACCACGGCCGCCACGGCCCCCGGCGCCAGGACGACGACGTGCCACCAGGTACGCGCATCGGTGTAGAGCAGGACCACCGCGGCGAACACCACCGGCGGCAGTGACGTGGCCAGGTTGAGCCGCCGCAGTCTTCCCTGCGTCGACTCGGTGAAGCGCGGCGATCTCCCGGTCACCACCTCAGTATCCGGCAGCCAGGGGCCACGACCAGTGACACCACGTCACATGCGGTGATGACGTGGTGCCACTGACGGGTCGGCCGCGCCCGCGCTGTCATAGGTGCATGTCCACCACACCCGTCATCGAAGTCGAACGGCTGAACCTCACCTACGGCGACTTCCACGCCGTCAAGGACCTCTCCTTCGAGGTACGACCCGGAGAGCTCTACGCACTGCTGGGCACCAACGGAGCCGGAAAGACCTCGACCCTGGAGGTTGTCGAGGGACACCGGAGGCCAACCTCGGGCACGGTACGCGTCTTCGGGCACCGCCCCGACGACCGACGAGCGGTACGTCCCCGAATGGGTGTCATGCTCCAGGAGAGCGGATTCTCCCCGGACCTCACCGTCCGTGAGTCCGTCGGTCTGGTCGGTCGGCTCACCCGGCGCACCGACGACGTCGACCGGGTGCTCGACCTTGTCGACCTCACCGGCCGAGCCGGCCGCAAGGTGTCGCAGCTGTCCGGCGGGGAGAAGCGGCGGCTGGACTTCGCCACCGCGGTCTACGGCACCCCGGAGCTGATCTTCCTGGACGAGCCGACCACCGGCCTCGACATTCAGTCCCGCGACGCCGTCTGGACGACGGTGGACCGGCTCCGGGAGAACGGCGCGACCATCGTCCTCACCACGCACTACCTGGAGGAGGCACAACAGCGCGCGGACCGGATCGGGCTGATGCACGAGGGCGCCTTCCACCGGGAAGGCACCGTATCCGAGCTGACCCGCACCCTGCCCGCGGTCATCCGCTTCTCGCTCCCGGCACCGGTGCCGGCGCTGCCGGTGCGGGCCGCCGTCGACGCGGACGGGAAGGTCACGGTCGAGACCTTCGAGCTGCAGAAGGACCTGCACCTCCTGCTCGGCTGGGCCCAGGACCACGCCGTGGAACTGCGGGACCTGGCGGCAGGGCCGACCCGGCTCGACGACGTGTTCCGCGCCATCAACAGTTGATTCGATCTTCCGCGAGGAGCCTCACCGTGTTGTCCATCGCGTCCAGCGAACTCATCCAGATCTTCCGCAACCGGCTGGTGCTGATCACCAGCCTCATCATCCCGTTCGCGGTCTGTGCGTTCTTCGTCCGTCAGCACGAGACCTACGCCGCCATCGGGAGCCTCGGCTACATCGCCGCGATCGTCGTGTTCACGGTGGCCGCGTTCGGGCTCTACGCCACGGCCGTCACCACCCTGGCGTCCCGGCGGCAGAATCTCTTCCTCAAGCGGCTGCGCTCCACCGCCGAAGGCGACGCCGGCATCCTCGCCGGCCTGCTGCTGCCCGTACTTCTTCTCGCCGTGGTGCAGGTGACCGCGATCCTGACCGCTCTGGCCGTGGTCGCCGGCGGACCGGCGAACGTCGCCCTCCTGGTGGTGGCGGTCCTCGCGACCGTGGCCATGATGATCGGCCTGGCGCTGGCCACGGCCGGGCTGACCAACTCTCCCGAACACGCCCAGGTCACCACCCTGCCCGTTACCCTCGGCGTGATCGCCATGGCCAGCTGGGTGGGAATCTCCGGCACCGAGAACCTGGCCTGGCTCAAGCGGCTGCTGCCCGGTGGCGCGGCCACCGAACTGACCATGAACGCCTGGAACGGCGGCGTCGCCGTGACCGACTCCCTGCTCCTGCTCGCGCCCACGCTCGGCTGGGTCGTCGTCGCCGTCGCCCTGGCCAGCCGACTCTTCCGCTGGGAGCCCCGCCGATGACCACCGAAGCCCGGTCGGACGCGCCGACAGTGGTGGAAGATCTCCTGCTGCTCCTGTTCCAACCCCGGTCCGGGACCATCGCGGGAGAGAACACCCTCTTCTACGTCCTCGGCGGCGCCGTCCTCGCAGACCTCGCCCTCGGCGATCACCTGACCACGACGGACCGGGAGCGGCTCAGGAGCGTGTCGGGTCACCCACCATCGGATGGTCTCCTGCGCCCGGCGTGGGACTACCTCGCCGAGAAACCGAGGGGGGTGCAGACGGCCCTGGCCGCGATCGGTCCCGCCCTGCGCAAGCCGGTGTTGGAGCGGCTCATCGCGCGAGGCGACATCGACCAGGAGCCCCGTAAGGTGCTCGGCCTGTTCCGGACGACGGCCCTGCGGGAGGGCAGGACCGAACGACGGGCCCGCCTGCTCGCCGACGTTCGTCGGGTCCTCGTGGACGGCGCGGAGCCGCAGGCCCGTGTCGCCGCGCTCGCGGCGTTGCTCTCGGCGAGCGGAACGCTCCCGCAGTTCCACCGCGAGATCCCGTGGACGTCACCGGTGATCAGCCGAGCCAGGGAACTCGAGCGGGGCAACTGGGGTGCCGACGCCGCGGCGGCGGCCGTGACCCGCACCGTGACGGCCACCGTCGTCAACAGCGCCGTCGTGGCCATCACCGTGCTACCTCGAAACTAGGGCGCGTCCGCCGCTCACTGCCTGGAGTTGGCCGGGTGCGGCCGTTCGGGCGGTTTCCCCCTGGCGTGGGCGGCGTCGGAAGCGGCGATGCCGGCGAGGACGATGACGGCGGTGACGGCCACGGCCAGCGGCGGCAGAAGGATCATGAACGGCGAGGCGCCGGCAAGCGCCAGAGCGCCGATGATCCGGGAGTGGGACACCCGGGCGAAGACGGCATGTTCCACCAAGGCTCGCCCGATCAGGAAAAGCATCGGTCCGCCGAGGACAACGAGGATCCACGCGGCCTCGGTGTGCCCGAACGGATGTTCGATCACGATTTCGTATCCGACGGCAACGGCGACAATCCCGGCAACCATGAGTACGTGCGCGAGGAAAGCTTCCCGGATGAGGTGCGCCGGCTCAGCGGCGGCTCTGATGGCTTCGGGCAACAACTGACCCGCCCTGAAGACGTAGACGCGAAACAGCAGCACAGTGGTGATGAATGAAACCGCGAAGGCCGCTGCGGCTCCGCCCTGCCGGAACGATGTGTCGCTGTAGGCCGAGCCGGTCGTCAAAATCAGTTCGCCCAGCGCAATGATGAAGAATTGTCGGTAGCGCTCAGACAGGTATTCGGCCAGGACGGGCCACCGCCGTTGGGTGGGGCGGGACCACGGCGCAGGGTAGAACAGCAGCAGTGCCGCGCCGTCGATGGCGATCGCGAGCGTCCACAACAGGCTGCGGGCCCAATCCGTCACGATCGCGCCGGCGATCCAGGGCACGGCCGACAACGTGAACCAGAAGAACACTCCAGCCGCTCGGCGCTGGGCTTCGTGGCCACGCAGTATCGGCACGATGACCAGCCCACGAACGATGTGGACGGCGACGTACGCGCCGGCGAAGGCCAGACTTCTGTCCCCGAACGCCTGCGGCACCGCGACTGCCATCACCAGCGCCCCGAGCATGGCGGTGTAGACCAGCACCTGAAGCTGCGGCCGCTGCGGATCATAGAGGTCGGTGACCCACGCCGTGACGAACCACAGCACCATGAAGGCCAGCAGCAACAACAGCGTCTCGCCAGCCTCGATGAGGACGACTCGCTGCTCGGTGAGCTCCTCGACCAGCCGCTGCGAAACCCGGTTGAGGGCAAAGATGAAGACCAGGTCGAAGAAGAGTTCCAGAAGGCTCGGTCGTTGCGGTTGCCCAGGCTTTCGAAGCAGCGCTGCTGCCCTTGTCGACATGGGCCGCCCATTCCTGCCGGCTTCGCCTGTCTGGGTATTGGTACCACGCCGGGCAGGTCGTCGAGTCGATAAGCCAAGAACGCCGGCGCAGACCCGAAGCGCCGCGATGTGCTCGCACTGCTCAGAAGTTGGGTTACGGGTAGCGGACAGCCGACACCAGAGCACGATGTAGCCGACTGTGACCATCAGATCACTACGTGCACACTCCTCTCCGACATGTTCCCGTCGACTGGAGGAACAGATGCGTCTCCGATCGTTCGTCACCACAGCACTGGCCGCCGTCCTGGCCGCCGGCGCGCTCGCGCCGCCGGCACCGGCCGCGGCGGCCACCGCCGACCGCTGGGGCTTCGCGTACGTCAAGGACCCCACCGTGCCGGCCTGGACCGTGCTGGACACCAGCCGGCAATGGGGTAGCTGGAAGACCGCCTTCCCGGCCGCCTGGGCCGACGGCATCAAGCTCGCGCCCGGCCGGTTCCAGGTCCGCTTCCCGCAGATAGGTGCCAGCTCACGGGGTGTGCCGCACGTGACCCCGGTGAACCGGACCGGTCACTACTGCGAGGTGGTCCGCTGGTTCCAGTCGGGCGCCGACGAGATCGTGGACGTGCAGTGCCACAAGCCGGGCGGCACGCGCGATGACACTCCGTTCACAGTGCTCTGGACGACCAGCTCGGGCGTGCTGCCGGCCGCTACCGCCCACGCGTACGTGCAGTGGACCAGCGGCCTGGTGGCGCAGACGTACAACTCCACCGGCGTGGTGAACACTGCCGGGCCGGTGGGCGTCGGGCAGTACCTGGTGCGGCTACCCGGGGTGGGATTGGCCGGGCTGCTCGCCGGCAACGTGCAGGTCACCGCAGTGCAGCCGAACGCCGGTCCCCGCCGCTGCAAGGTCAACTCCTGGAGCGCGGTCGGCACCGGTGTGCAGGTGTACGTCTTCTGCTACGACCAGGCCGGCGCGTTCATCAACACCGACTTCGTCCTCTCGTACCACCGTCGGCGGCCGGTGATCGGCTCCCTCGGCCCGCCCTCGTACTTCGGTTACCTGGGTACCGCCGTCGGCGGGCCGACCAACGACAACTCGGTGCTCGGCGTCGGTGCGAACACGGTGGCACCGCTGGCGCCCGCCGGCCGCTACCTGGCGACCTTCCCGCAGGTCGGCCTCAAGGAGACGCACGCCCAGGTGGTGGCGCAGGGCACGGGTAGCAACTACTGCCACCTCACCCAACCCTGGACCTACACCACAAACGCCGACGTCGACGTCATCTGCTTCGACAACGCCGGCGTCGTCACCCCGCACCGCTTCCTGGCCACCTTCACCTCCCGGCTCTGACGTCGGGCCGCGCCGGCGGTGGCGGTTTCCGTTGCTGCCGGCGCGGTCAAGGGCCAGCACTCTCGCGGCGAGGCTGAGCCCGCAGTGCCGGTGGTCGTCGTGGCCGCGCGCGAGGCGGATTCCGTCATCGCAGGAGCGGGGCGAGGCCGTCGAGGAGCCGCTGGAGGCCGAACTCGAAGAGCGTGTCCAGGCTCCAGACCATGTCGTCGGCGGTGATGAAGCGGGCCATCAGCGGGAGCCGCCCGTCGGCCAGGACCGCACCGATCCGTTCTCCGTGGGCCGCCATCCACTGGGCGTCGGTCAGGCCGCTGTCCTGCTCGGCCTGCGCCTCCTCGGCCAGGTTCACCGCCGTGCCGCGCACGTAGTTGGCCACCGTCACCGCCGCCGTGAACTGTGCGTTCAGGTCGATCCCGCGCCCGTCCAAGGCCCGCATCGCCCACTCGGTGTGGGCCATGGCGTGCGGGGCCGGCAGTGGCCGGGTGAAGGAGAGTGCCTGGGCCAGCCAGGTGTGCCGACGGTACATCGCCCACTGCAACTGGGCGAAGGCCTCCAGGCAGACCCGCCAGCCGTCGTGGTCCGGGGTGAGGGCCGGGGGCGGGTTGTCGGCCATGACCTTGTCGATCATGAACAGCACCAGCTCTTCCCGGTCGGCCACGTACCGGTAGATCGCCATCGTCGGAATGTCGAGCTGGCCGGCGAGCCGGCGCATCGACAGGCCGTGCAGCCCCTCGGCGTCGGCGATGGCCACGGCGGCGGCGACCACCTGCTCGCGGTCGGGGTCGGGTGCTCTACCCGCACCAGCGGCGGCGACCACGGTGCCGACGCCCCGCACGGGTTCAACGAGACCCCGTTCGCGCAGCGTCGCCAGGACCTTCGTCGCGGTCGCCATCGCGATCCCGTACTCGGCCATGAGCTGCCGGGTCGACGGGATCCTCGCCCCGGGCGCCAGCTCGCCCGAGGCGATCCGGTCCGCGAGATCGGCGGCGATCCGGCGGTACGGCGGTTCCTCCACAGCAGCCTCCCGTGCACTAGTGCAGTCACGGTACCCCGTGGATGAATACGGGTGCCAGCCTCACTATTGCCGGTTGCTAGTGCACTCATACGCTGTACGACATGACTGATTTCGTGCCTCTGAAGTCGCTTCGCAAGACCTACCACGGCCCGGTGACCGCGCCCCACAACGTCACGTACGCCGACACCGTGGCCTCCCGAGGAGCGATGTCATGACTGCGCTCCGACCTGGCCAGCAGGGCCATGCCCTGGACGTGTCCGCCGAGAACATCGACGACGCCCGGATCAACGTCGTGGACGCGTTGCGCGGGGTTGCGCTGCTGCTCATCCTGCTGGTCAATGTGTGGTACTTCAGCTCCGGGTATGCGTTCCAACTGGTCAGTGATCCGTCGTACGGCGCACTTGACCGGCTGGTCGCAGGTGCGGTTGAACTGCTGTTCGCGATGAAGGCGTACCTGCTGTTCTCATTCCTGTTCGGCTACAGCTTCACCCTGCAACTCGACTCGGCGGCCCGGCGCGGGGCGGTCTTCGGCCGGTCGTTCCTGCGCCGGCTGACCGGGTTGTTCGTACTCGGCGCGCTACACGCGGTGCTGCTGTTCCACGGCGACATCCTCACCACGTACGCCTTGCTCGGTCTCGTGCTGCTCGCCGTTCGGCGGATCGAGCCGCGCTCCGCCCTGACTGCGGCGGCGATCATCGTGGGCGTTGTCGCGTTCCTGGTCGGTCTGGCCGCGGTTCTTGGTGCCGCGGTGGTACCGGACCAGGCCGCCGCGGTCACCGCCGGTGCGCGTTCGACGGAGGCCCTACGCGGAGGGCTCGGTGATGTCGTCCTGGAGCACCTGCGCTCGTTGCCGGCAATGCTCGGCGCACTCGCCGTGCAAGGGCCGTTGGCCTTCGCCGCGTTCCTCGTCGGTCTGGCCGCTGGCAAGCACCGGATGCTCGCCGCCGCGCACACCCACGAGAACTTGCTGCGCCGATGCGAGCGGGTCGGCTATCCGGTTGGTCTGGCCGGCGCCACAGTGTTCGCGATCGGCGGCGGCACGGCGAACATGACCGGACTGATGGTCAGCATCCTCACCGCGCCGTTCCTCGCGGCGGCCTACGCCGCGACTCTACTGCGCCTGTTCACACGGCGTCCGCGCGTCGCGGACGCGTTGGCGCCTGCGGGACGCATGGCGCTGACGAACTATCTGGGCCAGTCGCTCATCTGCGTGCTCGTCTTCACCGGCGTCGGGCTGGGCCTGGCCGGCCACACCTCGCCGGCGCAGACGCTGCTCATCGCACTGACAATCTTTGTGGCCCAGGTGGCTGCCAGTTACTGGTGGATGCGGCGGTTCCGGTACGGCCCGTTCGAATGGGCGTTGCGCGGGTGGACCCATAGCAGGCGACCCGCCATGCGACGGTAGGTCCGACAGCTCACACCTGCGCGCACCGGCTCGCGGCGGCTGGTGGTGGCTTCCCCGGCGAGATTGGCCAGGTGTCGGCAGCGAGACGGCCCGACGATCGTCGGCCCTCCGCGGAGGGTTGATCGCCGGGCCGTCCCGGTGACGAGCCGCGCGTGGCGGCCCGCCGGTCAGCCGGTCAGAGGCCGGCGGCGTGTGCGGCGGCGGTACCGCCGACCACGGGTAGGACGATGTTGCTGCTCTTCAGCGCGACCTGCAGGTTCGCGGCGGTGGTGTCCGCCTGGCTGGAGTACTGCGGGTAGCTGGCCACGATGATCACGCCGATCCGGTGGCCGGGCTTGAAGACATAGTCCTCCGGCAGCAGCGGGAAGCTGAAGTTGTACGACTCCCCCTGCACCAGCGGCACGGCGACGCGGATCGACTGCCGGTTCTGGGCGTCTATGATGCCCTTGGTGACCAGCTCGTAGTCGGCAGTGGCCACCCGCTTCGTGGTCTGCTTGTAGCAGCCGTCGTCGGTCGGGCTGCTCTGGCCCCAGCAGTCCTCAGTGGTCAGGGTGATGATCCCCTCGCCGGAGGCCCGGTGCGCGACCCGCTCGTCGGTGCCGTAGTCGACCAGGATCGCCCCGAGGTTGGTGTCGGTCTGGTCGGCGGAGGCCCGCAGTTGCACTGTGGGTGTGCCGGAGATGTGCAGCGGCGCGGAGAGTGGCGCGGAGAGGAAGGCCAGCCGGTTGGGCTGCACCACGTCCGGGTTGAGGATCATGGTGTTCTGGCTCTGCGTGCGGCTGTCCTGGAACGCCCCGGTCGCCGGCTTCGCGGTGGGCACCAGCCCGAGACCGCCCGCGCCGGTGGTGCCGGGCTGCAGGAACACCTCCGTGTCCGCCTTGCCGGGGATCGGCCAGTCGGCGTGGGTCTCCCACACGTCGGCGGACCGCTCCAGGTCAACCCGCGGCTCGTCCATGATGCCGTTGGCGACGTTCTGCAGCCAGAAGTCGAACCACCGGTGCAGCGTCGACACCCACACCGCGCGGCGCGAGTCGAACGGGTCGACGTGGCCCTCCTGCGACAGCCACAGCTTGCGCGGCACGTTGTTCTCCGCCAGGGCGTACCAGAACTTGCTGAAGTGGTCCGGCCGGACGTTGTCGTCGTTGAGGCCGTGGTAGAGCAGCACGCTGGCGGTGACGTTGGGGACCTTCTTGACGTAGCTGCGCTCGTTCCAGAAGGCCGTGTAGTCGCCGTGCTCGTCGCCATCGGCGGCGCCTATCGCGTCGCGCACCGGCTTGCAGTACTCCCGGCGCTCCGGGTTGGTGACCGTGTTGGCCAGCGAGGACACGTAGCTGTTGCCACGGGTGACCACGCCGTTGCTGCGCACGTAGTCGTAGTACTCGGTCGGTCCGCTGATGGGCACGACAGTGGTCAGGCCCTTCACGCCGGTCACCGCCGTGGCCATTGCCAGCGAGCCGTCGTACGACTTGCCGATCATCCCCGTCCTGCCGTTGTGCCAGTCCGCCTTGACGACCTCACCGGCGGCGTTGCGGGCGGTGGCCCGGCCGTTGAGCCAGTTGATGGCCTGCTTGGCGCTCAGGTTGTCCTGGTTGGCGTTTGTGGTCGGGCAGCCGGTGGAGTTGTTGGTGCCGACCATGTCCAGCAGGATGACCGCGTAGCCGCGCGGCACGAAGTAGTTGTCGTAGAACAGCGGCCACTTGTCGAGCAGCCCGTCGCCGTCGAGGTCCGCCTTGCATTCGGACTCGTTGCCCCGGCAGACCGTCGAGTAGTAGGGGCTGGCGTCCATCACCACGGGGGCCTTGAGCCCCTGCGCGGTGGCCGCCGGTCGCATCAGGTCGAACGCGATGATGTCGCGCAGACCGTCGTTGTCGCTGTCGAAGGTGGAGTCGATGAACAGGCGTTCCCTGATGGCGTCGGCGTAGCCGAACACCGGCTGGGTGACGCCGTCCTGGACGACGATCGACGGCGGGCCGTCCGCAGCCGACGCCTGCGGCGCCGCGCCGAGGGCGGCGAGCACAGTCGCGGACAGTACGGCCACGCCTGTGCGCCAGCGCGTTCCCACTGTAGGCATGCAGTCTCCTTGATGTGTCCGAGGCTGCGTACGCTACGAGCCGGTGGCCTGCACCACCATCTGCACGTGTAGGAACTTCACCGGGTGTGGTTCGACGCGGGCCGCACCGAGGTGCCTGCGCGACGGGACTACTGCTGGTCGGCCAGCACCAGCTCCCGCAGCCGCCGGTCGAGTGTCGGGGCGTCCAGCCCACCCGGCCAGCCGCGGAGCAGGGCGCCACCCTTGGCCACCAGCACGACGGCCGGGGGTTCCCGCACCGCGTACGAACGCCAGATCGTCTGCTGGTCGTCCAGGACGACCGGGTACTCCACCCGGTGAGCCCGGAGGTAGTCCTGGACCTCGTCGGCCTGGTCCGCGCCGGCCACGCCGACGAAGACCACCCGGTCCCGATAGCTGCGCGCCAGCTCGCTGAGCGCGGCCTGGCTGCTGGCGCACGTGGTGCACCAGGAGCTGAAGAAGGTGAGCACGACGGGACGCTGCGCCCACAGCTCGGCGGCGGCGAACGGTGTGCCGTCGGTCAGCGCGCCGGTGAACGCCGGGGCGGCCGGGGCGGTGCCGGGCGCCGGGCGCAGCGCCAGGTCGGCGGGGACCGGCCCGGGTAGCGCCGCCGCCCCTCCGGCGGGCGCCGGCGCGGGCTCGGGCTCGGGCGTGCTGCATCCGCCCAGCAGCGCCGCAGCCAGCAACAGTGGCAGGAGTGCCCGCCTCATGACGGGACCACCGCCACCAGCGCAGGGCCCTCGCTGCTGTCCGGCGTCAGGTCGAGCGCCGGGCGGCCGTCCACCTCCAGCCGATAGGAGGTCCGCTGCGGCACGCGCACTCCGACGGCGAACTCGCAGTAGGTGGGCAGGCGCTCGACCCCCAGATCCTCGGCGAAGGCGGCCACCGCGGTCCCCGCCGGCAGCTGCCCGCTGGCCAGTGCCGCTCCGTCCGGGTCGAGCACGCGGAACGGCGCCCGGTTGTGGAAGTGCTGGTACGGACCGGTGCCGGCGCAGTCCACGCCTGCGGCCCGGATGTTGATGTCGCGAACCAGGACCCGGACGGTCGTCGGATCGACCGCCTCCTGGGCGGCGCCGACGGTGCCGCAGCCGGTCGCGCCGGCCAGCAGCAGGGGCAGCAGAGTCGTGATGCTTCGCCGCACGTCATCCTCCTTCCGTCCGCCTGCCGGGTCCGTGGCGGCCTACCGCCGCGGACCCGGCAGGAACGGGGTCAACCTCGGGCGTCGGTCAGGACTTCTCGACCCGGCACTGCTTGGTCACCGTCTTCGTCGGGTCGCTCTCCGAGGTCGCGGTGAGCTTCACGAAGCCGGTGTTCGCGGCGGCGGCGGTGGCACCCACCGACACCTTGACCGTGGTGGCCTTGCCGAACTGCGCGGTGGCGAGCTGGTTGGGCAGCCAGGTCCGCCAGCCCTTGCCGGCCACCTCCGCCGACAGTCGGTAGACGTCCGACTTCAGGTACGCGCTGACGTCCTCCGGGTGCTGCTGCCCGCCGGCCGAGTAGGAACCGGTGTTGGTCAGCTCGAACGAGCAGGTCACCCCGCGGTTGGTCGGCTTGCCGCCGCCGTTCACCTCGCCCTTGCCGAGCAGCACGCCGTGCGTGCTCGGCCCGCCGGTGCCGTCGAGCGAACGCACCGCCACGGTGTAGGAGAGCGAGCCGGCCGAGTCCCGCTTGAGGTCGATGATGTAGAAGTGCAGTCGGTTCGCCTCGTCGACGTACTCGTACTGGCTGCCGGTGTCCGCGCCAGCGTGGAACAGCGCGTCCGAGAGCTGCCGGTAGTCACCCATGGTGATCTTCTGCGGGGTGCCGTCCGGGCGGTAGAAGTCGATCATGTCGATGTCCTGCGGGTTGGCGTCCACCACCCACTGGAACGGCGCGCTGTCGGCGTTCTTCGTCTTGCTGACCAGCACGCCGCTGTCCGGGGTGAAGGAGTCCGCGCCCATCCGGTCGACGACCTCGACCGTGTAGTTGTTGAAGTTGCCACCGTCGCACAACGGGTCGGTGGTGACACCACACGTCGGCGACAGGTCCTTGTTCAGCGCGATGTTGACGCCGCTCAGGCCCTTCTGGCCGGCGTCGACCGCCCGCGCCGTGACCTGGGCGACCACGAGGCCCGAGGAGGCCAGCGACTCCCGTGACAGCCGCAGCACGTGCTCCTCACCGAGCAGCCCGATCTTGAGCTTGTCCCGCACGGTGTGCAGCGAGCCCATCGAGCCGCCGTTGGTCGGCGGAATCTGCCAGCGGGTGTGCGGACCACCCGGGCCGTTGAACGACCCGCGCGACATCATGCTCCAGATCCCGGTGTACGCCCTGCGCAGCGGCTCGCCGTACGGGTTGTTGTAGTTGTCGCCGATGCCCAGCAGATGGGTCAACTCGTGGGCGTAGACGCCCATGCCGGAGCTCTCCCCCTGCGTCGAGGAACCTCCGCCGGCGTTCGGCCACAGTGTCGCCGCCGCCTTCCACGAGGTCCAGTCCACGTAGCGGGTCTTCGCCCAGTTCGGCAGGTTGGGGTCCGGCGGGCCCCAGGCGTCCGGCACGTCCTCCTTGTTCTGGAAGATCATCTGCCCGAACTCCTGCCAGGTCGACGACTCGTCCTGGCCGGCGCTGAGGATGAACACCAGCTCGTACTGGTTGGCGACCTCCTCGCCGACGGCGGCCCGCCAGGCGCCCAGGCCGTCGGTGCGGATGTTCTTGCCGCACACGTCCCCGCTCGGGCAGGCGCCCGGGTTGAACCCGTTGTCCAGCCCGTACTGGTGGGACTTGGACGGCATCTGGTACGGCCCGAACCCGGTGAGGTCGACGCCGTAGCGACCGTTGGAGTCCTGCATCCAGTACTCGTGCAGGGTGTGACCCTTGTTGAGGGTGTTCGGGGTGTTCAGGAAGTCCTGGTAGAACTTCGGCACGTCGGCCCGGGGAATGTTGGTCGCGACGGACTGGGGGTTGCCGAAGACCGTCGAGCGGGCCCGCTGGGAGACCGCGAACGTCTCGTCAGGATAGTCGAGCGCCACCAGGGCGATCTTGAAGTTGCGGACCGAGCCGGACACGCTCGGGTCGGCCCAGTTCTTGCCGGGCACGGCCTTGTAGTCGTTCCAGGTCATGGTGTCCGGGTTCTGCCAGGCCTGCGGGTCGAGGACCTGGAACGGCGCGGTACCGCCGGCCGGGTTGGCCGGTGCCGCGGCGGCCTGCGCCGCGCCGGTCGCCACGAGCGTGGTCACCACGGCTGCGGCCAGCACGGCCCGCCTCAGTCGGGTGCGGTGGGGGGTAGCACGGTGCACGGAACCACCTCTCGTCGGAGGGAACGCGGCGCTGGCGTCCCGGTGGGGGTGCCGCGGAACATCTGTCAGCAGGCCGCGCAGCGAATCTAGGAGTACGGGCCGGTGCCGGTCACTGTGCAGATGTCGGCAGGTGGGCCGGCGACTTCCGACACCTGAATGACCGGCGCCCACCGGCGGATCAGCCAGGGCCGGCCCCGGAAGCCGGATCGGCCGTTGCCCCGAGGGCCCGCAGCACGTCCCGGCGCACCCGGTCGGCGGCAGTCCCGGACAGGGGTCCGCGTGGTGGGCGGCACCGCCCACCGAACCGTCCGGCGCACTCCATGGCGAGCTTGACGGCCTGCACGGCTTCCGGCCGGGAGGCCCAGCCGAGGATCGGGTGCAGCTCCGAGTAGAGCGGCAGCGCCCGGCCCAGGTCGCGGGCCACGCACAGCTCGTACAGGCGCACGGCCTGGCGGGGCAGCGCGTTGGGCAGGGTGGCGACCCATCCCGTGGCGCCGCACAGCACCAGTTCGAGCACCACGTCGTCGGCGCCGACCAGCACGTCGACGTGCGGGCAGAGGTCGCGCAGGCGGTGCAACCTGCGTACGTCGCCGGTGACCTCCTTGACCGCGACGATCCCGTCGATCTCGGCGACGGTCGCCAGCAGGTCCGGCGTGAGGTCCAACCGGGTGTCGTACGGGTCGTTGTGGGCGATCACCGGCAGACCGACCGCCGCCACCTCCCGGTAGTGGGCGACCACGTCGGCGGCGCGGGCGGCGGGCCAGTCGGGTGGCCGTGCGAGCACGCCGTTGGCGCCGGCCTCGGCGGCCTGCTCCGCCCACCGGCGGGCCTGCCTGCTGCCGTAACCGCCGACGCCGGGCACCACCGCGCAGCCGGACGGCGCGGCCTGCACCGTCGCCCTCACCACGGCGGCCCGCTCGTCGTCGGAGAGGGCCCGGTACTCCCCCATCGACGCGCAGGGCGCGACCCCGTGGCACCCCTCGGCGGCGAGCCAACGGACGTGTTCCTGGAGCTTGTCGAAGTCGACCGACAGGTCGGCGCGAAACGGCGTGGTGATGGCGACCAGCACGCCCCGCCAGGGCCTACCAGTTCCCACTCGGCAATCCCCTCCCCACCGGCGCCGCCCGTCATCCCGCCCGGACCGTGCGCGGCGGCGCTGGTGCGATCCGTACCGGAACCCTAGGAACGTCTGTCGTCCCGGTCTTCGGACAGATGCCGGAACCGTCGCGACGCCGCCCGTCTTTTTGTCGTGACTTCGACAGTGGACCTTGCGCGATGACCCACCCGCACCGGAGGGTAAGGACTGGCGGTCGCGCGATCCCTGTCACGCAGCACAACAAGGGCTACTGACTGCAAGCGAGCTAGTACGCAATAGAGGGCAATGGTGAACTTAAAGGAGTGGGCCAAGCGGAAGGGTGTTCATCCGGTTACGGCGTATCGCTGGTTCCGGGAGGGTGAGCTGCCCGTGCCCGCTCGGCGGGTTGGTGGGTTGGTCCTGGTGGAGCACCCCGTCGGTGGAGGTGGACGACGATGGCGCGTGACGTCACCGAGATGCTGACACCACTGTTTGCCCGGCTATACGACCGCCGTGGCGCCGCGAACCGCGCCCGCCGCGGAGTCGAGGCCATCACTGACGCGGAGGCTCTGGCGTGAAGACGATCCAGGCGTACCGTTTCGCCCTCGACCTGAATCCGGCGCAGGAACGGGCGGTGTACGCGCATGCCGGGGCCGCCCGCGTGGCCCACCCGCGTCACCTCACCGACGCCCAGCGCCGCCTGCGCACTCTCGCACGGGCGGTGTCGCGCAAGACCGGCCCGGACCGGCGCACCGGGCAACGCCCGTCGAGGCGTTGGCGACGGGCGTGCACCCGCCTCAGCCGGGCGCACGCCCGGGTGGCGAACCTGCGCCGCGACGGCCTGCACAAACTCACCACCCGCCTGGCCACCACCCACGGCACGGTCGTCGTGGAAGACCTGAACGTGGCCGGGATGCTGACCAACCGGCGACTGGCCCGACACATCGCCGATGCCGGGTTCGCGGAGATCCGCCGCCAACTCGCCTACAAGACCACCCCCAACGGCGGAAAGCTCATCACCGCCGACCGCTGGTATCCGTCCTCGAAAACCTGCTCAGGCTGCGGCACGGTGAAAACCAAGCTTGCCCTGTCCGAGCGCGAATACGAATGCGGCACATGTGGCCTGACCCTGAACCGGGACCTCAACGCCGCCCGCAACCTGGCCGCCCTCGCGGCACAGACGACAACCGCCGGGAGTGGCCCGGTGGCAGCACGTGGAGCCGACCGTAAGACCCGCGCACGCGGGCAGGTGGCCGAGAAGCGTGAACCCGGCACGGCACCCGCCGGTAAGACCGGGACCGTCCCATCGCAAGGCGGGACTACTGATCGTGCGCTCACTAAAGCGCACTGAGAGGTAACGGAGTTACATGCACGGTGAGCTCCAGCGAATCGTCGACGCCGTCGCCGCCCGGGTGGGGCGACCCGCCCTCATCGAGGACCGGCGACAGCGAGTGGTCGCCTACAGCGAGCACGACGGCCCGATGGACGACGTCCGCCGGACGTCGATCCTGCGCCGGCAGACGACGCCGGAGGTGATCGCCTGGTTCCGGGGCATGGGGGTGCTCACGGCGCACGTGCCGGTCCGCACCCCCGCGTGCGCCGAGCTGGACCTGCTGGCGAGGGTCTGCGTGCCGATCCGGCACGACGACCTGCTGCTCGGGTTCGTCTGGTTCATCGACGCGGACGGTTCGATGACCGACGCCGACATCGCCACCGCGACCGGCCCCTTCACCGACCTGTCGCTGGCCCTGTACCGGGAGAACCTGCTCGGTGAGCTCGCCTCACAGCGGGAGACCGAGGCCACCCGCACCCTGCTGGTGGAGAGCCGGCAGGCGCGCGAGCACGCGGCGCGGGCGCTGTTGGAGGAGGGCGTGGTGGTCGCCGACGGGTCGACGGTCGCGCTCGTCGCCCAGCTCGTGCCGGCCGCCGGGCGGCAGCCCGACGAGGTGGCCCGGATCGCCCTGGAACAGGCCCTGGTCACCACCCGCCGGTGGATCGGCGTACGGGAGACGCTGCACCTGGTCTGGCACGACCACGGCGTACTGCTGGTCTGCGGCGACCGGGTCGCCGGCCGGCCCTCGCCGGAAGCCTCCGCCGGGCACCTCAACGACGCGCTGGGCACCGCGACCCGGGGCCTGGCCTCGGTGGACCGGACGGTGACCGGGATCGGCCAGCCCCGCGCCGGGCTGTCCAGCGCTGTGGAGTCCTACCAGGAGGCCGCGCAGGCCGCCCGGGTCGGCACGCAACTGCCCGCGCTGGGCGGGGTCGTCTCCTGGGCCAGCCTCGGCATCTACCGGGTGCTGTCCCAGCTGGACAGTCAGCACCTCGACGTCGCCGGTGTCCATCCCGGGTTGGAGCGGCTGCTGCGCGACGACGCTCACCAGGTGCTGCTGGAGACCCTGGAGGCCTACCTCGACCTGGCGGGCAACGCACACGCGACCGCCGAGAAGCTCCGACTGCACCGGACGACCCTCTACTACCGGCTGCAACGGGTGGAACAGCTCGCCGGGACCGACCTCAAGGACGGTAACGAACGGCTGTGCCTGCACCTGGCCATGAAGCTCGGCCGGCTCAGCGGCGACTACCGCACGCCGTGACGCCGCCGGTGCCCGTGGTACCACCACCGGCAGCCGCGCGGCTGGACGGTCCTCGTCACACGAGGCGGGTCATCCAGCCGTACGGGTCGGCGGCTCGGCCGTACTGGATGTCGAGCAGGTGGCGGCGCAGCCGCATGGTCACCGAGTCCTCGGCGCCGGCCTTCGGGGCCGTCACCTCGCCGCCCTCCCAGACCAGGCGTCCGACCGGCGTGACCACCGCGCCGGTGCCACACGCGAAGACCTCGGTGATCGCGCCGGAGGCCACGCCCTCCTGCCATTCCCGGATCTCCACCGGGCGCTCCTCGACCTCCAGGCCGAGATCCTTGGCAAGGATGAGGATCGACCCCCGGGTGACGCCCTCGAGGATCGTGCCGAGTTCCGGGGTGATGATCCGGCCGTCCGCCGTGATGAAGTAGACGTTCATTCCGCCGAGCTCCTCCACGTAGCGGCCCTCGGCGGCGTCCAGGAAACAGACCTGCTCACAGCCGTGCTCGGCGGCCTCGACCATCGGCGCGAGGCTGGAGGCGTAGTTGCCACCGCACTTCGCCTCGCCCGTGCCGCCCCGCGCCGCCCGGGTGTACTCGGTGGACAGCCAGATGGAGACCGGCTTGACGCCACCGGAGAAGTACGCGCCGACTGGGCAGGCGATCACCATGTAGGTGATCTCCTTCGCCGGGCGGACCCCCAGGAACGGCTCGGACGCGAACATGAACGGCCGCAGATAGACGCTGTATTCGTCCTCGTCCGGCACCCACACCTGATCGGCACGGACCAGTCCCTCGACCGAGGCCATGAAGTCCGGCACCGGCAGTTCGGGCAGTGCCAGCCGCCGGGCGGACCGGGCGAAGCGCTCGCCGTTGGCCTGCGGCCGGAACGACCAGATGGAGCCGTCACTGTGCCGGTACGCCTTCATCCCCTCGAAGATCTCCTGGGCGTAGTGCAGTACGGCCGCCGCCGGGTGCATGAGGATCGGACCGAAGGGGATGATCTCGGAGTCCTGCCAGCCGCCGTCCGGTCTCCACACCGCCCGTGCCATGTGGTCGGTGAAGTACGTGCCGAACCCCGGATTCGCCATGATCTCGGCTCGCCGCTGCGCGCTCGCCGGGCTCGGATTCTGGTGCAACGGGAACGACAGGCTCATCGCCGGGTCCTCTCAATGGCCGCATCCCTGTGCGCTCAGGTCACCAGAACGAACACGCAGGGGAAGGTTGTCGGATGACCGGTGCAGAATACCGACCGTAATGTCGCCGGTCGCAGACCGCCGAGCTGCCGCCCCGCTTCGTCGAGAGCGCGCATCGCACCGGCATCCAGCTCGACCACGAGGCCGCCGCCGAGGTGACGGAATTCTGCGCCGCGGTGGTCGAACGGCGAATGGTTGGACGCGGGTGCCCTTGCCCGACTGCTTGACCGAGGGCACCCGCCGGATCACCCTGGCAACGGCCCGAGCGGCGATCTACCTGCTGCATACCGGTATCCGGGGCCCTCACGCCATGAGGACCGACGGCGCGCTACGCCTGCCGCGAAACCAATGCGTATTGTGGATAGAACGGTCACCCGGGTCCTGCGCAGGAGAGACGGAGGCATGATGGACGGCACCGTCTACTCCGGCTCGCACTGGCAGCGCTACGCCACCGCTGAGACCGATGAGGCGCACGACTACATCCGGCGAGCCTTCCTGGACGTCAAGGTGCGGTTCGCTGGCGAGAGCCGCGACGGAGCCGGCCTGCGCACCATCACCACCAGCCTCGCCGACATCGGCGTGACCCGGCTGCACTATTCGGCGCGCACCCAGGTACAGACGGCACCGGACGGGGACCTGAACGTCACCCACATGATGAGCGGCCGCTTCACCGTAGCCAGGAACAAGGACGAGCACCGCTTACGGTCCGGCGACGTGGTGCTGATGCTGCCGGATCAGCCCCAGGAAGCCGATTTCGACGACATCGACGCGTTCATCACCCGCCTGCCCCGCGCCCTGCTGGAGGAGGTCGCCCACGCGCAGACCGGCATCAACGGCGCCGACCTGCGCTTCGACAGCTCTCGGCCGATCTCGGCGGCGCTCGGCCGCCACTGGACCCAGACCCTCTCCCACCTGACCCGCAGCGTGCTGTGCGACCCCGCGCTCATGGCCAACCCGCTGGTCGTCGGGAACACCCGCCACCTGCTCGCGGCGACGGCCCTTGCCGTGTTTCCCAACACCGCCCACGGTCCTGCCCTGCGGGCCGCCGGCGAGGTCACTCCCCGGGCGTTACGCCGAGCCGTTACCTACGTCGACGACCACGCGGACCAACCGATCACGCTCGACCAGGTCGCCGCCGCAGCCGGCGTACGCCCCCGCGCGCTGCAACTCGCGTTCCGCCGCCACCACGACACCACGCCGATGCGGTACGTCCGCCAGGTCCGCCTGGAACGGGCGCATTGCGACCTGCGGGCCGGCAGCCCGACCACCGGTGTCACCGTCGCCATGATCGCCACCCGATGGGGCTTCACCCACCTCGGACGCTTCAGCACCGACTACCGCGCCGCCTACGGGTGCAGTCCTAGCCACACTCTGCGCACCTGACGTCGGCCTCACCAGGAGGGAGCGCGTATCCGGCGTGCGCCTGCTCGCCTCCCGGTGTGCGTGTGGCGGACTGCCGCCCGGGTAATCGGCGGACTCGGACGCCGATGACCCGAGAGGCGGCACACATGCCCGATCAATACGTCATGCGCGACCCGACCACCCAGTACCCCAAGTCCGGGCCGGAGTTCAGCCAACAGCAGCCGGGGCCGGGCCTGCAACAGCAGATGGGGCCGCAGCCGGACGCCGGTGAGCACAGCTATCGGGGCACCGGCCGGCTGACCGGGCGCAAGGCCGTGGTCACCGGCGCCGACAGCGGTATCGGCCGAGCCGTGGCCATCGCCTTCGCCCGCGAGGGCGCCGACGTCGTTCTGTCCTACCTACCTGAGGAGGAACCGGACGCTCAGCAGGTGGTCCAGCTGATCGAGGACGCCGGGCAGCGGGCGGTGACCATGCCGGGCGACGTCACCGACGAGGCGTACTGCACCGAACTGATCGAGACGGCGCGACGCGAGTTCGGCGGGGTGGACGTGCTGGCCAACATCGCGGGCAAGCAACAGGAGGTCCCGGACATCGCGGACCTCACCACCGAGCAGTTCGACGAGACGTTCAAGACGGACGTCTACTCTCTGTTCTGGCTCTGCCGGGCGGCGGTGCCGCAGATGCCGGCCGGTAGTGCCATCATCAACACCACCTCGGTCGAGGCGTACGAGCCGGCACCCATCCTGCTGGACTACGCCGCAGCGAAGTCGGCCATCAACACCTTCACGAAATCCCTGGCCCGACAGGTCGCACCGAAGGGCATCCGGGTCAATGCCGTGGCACCCGGTCCGGTGTGGACTCCACTGCAGGTCGTCGGTGGCCAACCGGCCTCCGCGCTGAAGCAGTTCGGTGCACAGACCCCACTGGGACGTCCCGCGCAGCCGGCGGAAATGGCCCCGGCATTCGTGTTCCTCGCCAGCCAGGAGGCCAGTTACGTCATCGGGGAGACGCTCAGTGCCACCGGTGGCATGCCCACCCCCTGATCGCCGGCGGTGAGCGCAGCACCTCCCGACGGCCGGTGGCCTGGTTCGAGAGACGGCGTGACGGGTAGTCCGCCACGTGGCCGCTTCCCGATCCGAATCCGTTGATCAGGCACCGCTCGACGCGGTGGGTGGCCGCATCCGGAGCCTGACCGCCGGTACCCGACGTCGGGGAAGTCGGGTGGGGCGGCTGCGGCGGCGCCAAATGGAGATCATCGGGCTGATCGCGGTGCAGGCAGGACTCGCGGCGGCACTCGCCTGGTGGCTGGCGCACGACCTGTTGGGTAATCCGAACCCCGTCTTCGCACCGACAGCGGCGGTGGGCACCATCGCGGCGGCGATCGGCCAGCGGACAAGGCGCACCGTCGAACTGCTTGTCGGAGTGGGGCTCGGCATCGCCATCGGCGACGGACTGGTCCGGCTCATCGGCACCGGAGCATGGCAGACAGGCATCATCGTCGCCTTCGCCATCGCCATCGCCCTCGGCCTCGTGGGCCGAGGCGGCACCGTGGTCAGTCAGGTGGGCGGTACGGCCGTGCTGATCGCCACGCTCTCCTCCAGCCAACGGAATCTGGAACTACCCCGGGTCGTCGACGCAGTCACCGGCAGCGTGGTGGGCCTGGTCGTGGTGGCGTTGCTGCTGCCCCTGAACCCCATGCGCGTCATGCACCGGGCGGCCGCGCCGGTCTTCGACGCGCTTGCCGCGTACCTGTGTGACATCGAGACGGCGATGCGCACCAGCGACCGGAACCGCGCGAGACAGGCACTGAACGGACTCCGCGCCATGGGACCGGATGTGGAACGACTCCGCGAAGCCCTCAGCGGCGCCGAAGAGGTGGTGACTGTCGCACCGGCCCGGTGGCACTGGCGGCGCCACGTCGAACACTACGACCGAGGTGTCAACTACCTGGTTCGGGTCATCGACGACAGCAGAGCGCTGGCCCGACGGTCAGCCACGATGATCCAGTATCAGGAAAAGCTGCCCGGCCACCTTCCCGACGCCGTCGCCGCCCTGGCCGAGGCCGTTCGCCAGTTGCACCGGGAGACACGGGCCGACAAGCCCCACGAGCGCACTCGACACCATGCCCTGCGGGCCGCGGACGAAGCCGGCCGGGCCATGGCCACCGGTTTGCAGAACTTCGGTGTCACCACCGCCACGCAAGTCCGGGTGACGGCCAGTGATCTGCTCAGGGCAACCGGCTGCTCGGCGGACGAGGCGAATCGGCAGGTTCGGCAGACAGCACGTCACGCGGAACAGACGGCCTCCGCCGAAGGGTGACCATCGACTCGTAGCCGCGCCGACCCGCCGGGATTCACCAGCCAGCATGCTACGAACGCGTGCGGTGCCGGCACCCGAGAGGGTGCCGGCACCGCCGCATTCGTCATCGCTTGGCGTCGTGTTTGGCCATCTGGGGCCGCTCGCCCTTGCCGACCTTGCGCAGGGCATCACGCAACTGGTCCTCGGTCATCTTGGAGTTACCCTCGATGCCCGCGTCGTGGGCCTGTTGGCGAAGATCGTGCAGCTTATCCCGGTCACCCATGTCACCCTCCCCGTGGTGTCGTGGCGCAGGCGGCTCCGCGCCCCCGTCGCCCATCGCCTTCCCGTCGGTTGGGAGCGCAAACTGCCTCAGCCGGCACCTGCCAGGCGGTTTGTCGGGCGTTGCGGACGCGAACAGGTCGAGCAGTGGACTACCGTCCGGTGCTCCGGTCCACCGCGCCGGGGAGCGGGGTGCTGTCCGGGAATGCGTCGTCGAGCAGCGCCACCCCGTCCTGGGGCTGTGCGTGCTCAACCAGCTCAGACCGGGAGGCGCGCTTCTTGGCGCGGTCGACGTCCATGGCCTGATTGCGGTGCTGCTCCAGGGCCGGATCACACTGCCCATCGCGGTTGAACGACCACATCAGCATCGGCTCGCCCAACGGCAGCGTGTCCCCTGGGCCGGTGTCGAGGCGACCGGTGTGCCAGGTGTGCCAGGTCTTGCCGTAGCTGTTCATCAACATCGCCATCAGCGCCCGCTCGGCGGGCTCCGGCAGGCCCGGGGCGATCAGCGAGCCGCCGAGCACCTCGAAGTTGTGCGGGTGCCAGTACCTGCCCTCGCCCTCGGGCAGCGTCCCGTACAACCGTTCGGAGACGATGTACTCGACACCGATGAGGTTGGCCTCGGCGGTATTGCCGTCGAACAGCACGCACTGCAGGAAGTCGTCGTTGACCTGACGGCAGTAGTGATGCGCCTCCATCTGCATCGACGGGTCGTCCTTGGCGGGGTGGAACCCGACAACGTAGGCATCGAAGCCCTTCAGCGGCGTCGTCTCCTGAAGGGCTTTGGAGCCGAGCGACAACCCCTGGTGCCACAGGCTCGTCGACTCTCCCGGCGGTCGTACCGGGCTCGGGCGCCGTTGCATCAACCACTCCTTCGCCAGGATCGTGTCGTCTTCAGCAGGCTAGGTGGGCTGAAGACCAGCTTCCGCGTTTTCGGGGCGCCGCCCCGCGTTCGGGTATTCCCCTTCTCCGCCGTGTGCTACCACAGCGCCGGCCGGACCTACCCCGCCGTGGCGGCGGCGCGAGTTACCAGGTCGGCGAAGATTGACGGGGCGTCGGAGGTGGCCGTTGGTGGTTGGGTTACACCGGTGACGTACCCGGTCCCGGCCGACGAAACCGTGCCAGCCCGACCCCCGCTTCGACCGTGTGATGGACGGCCGACCTGACGTCGAGGCAGTGCCGCGGGAGCCAGCATGGGCGGCATGGGGTTTCCGGGAGGTGGCGGACGGGATCTCCTGGAACGCCGCGAGGACGTGCGACAGGCGAACTTCCTGGAACTCTTCGTCGACCTGGTGCTGGTCTTCGCCCTCTCCGGAGTGGTGACCCGGGTGGCACGGGACGCCACGGCAGTCGATCGCGTCGTGCAGTGGCGTTCGCTGGCTTACCTGCTGGTGCTCGCCCTGCCGTTGATCTGGTTGTGGATCACCACCGCGCACATCACCAGCTGGTTCGACCCCCGCCGCCGCAAGATCCAATGGGTGGTGCTGGCCAGCGCCTTCGGCCTGCTGGTCATGGCCTCGTCCCTGCCCTATGCGTTCACCGGCAAGGGCTGGTCGTTCGTCCTTCCCTACGTGGTCCTGCACTGCGTCCGTCCACTGATTCTGCTGCCCAGCCTGCACGGGCACGCCCTCCGCGATCTCTACGCGAGATCGGTGGCGTGGTGCACGGCCGGCGCGGGCATCTGGGTGGCCGGCGCGTTGGTCAGTGGAAACGCCAGAGCCGCCCTCTGGGCAATCGCCGTTACCGTGGACATCGTGGCCGCTCAACTGCGATGGCCGGTCTACGGCCGGGCCCGACCACCGGTCAGCGCCTGGGCCATGGACAGCGGCCACCACCTGCCGGAGCGCTACCAGCAGTTGCTGATGATCGCCCTCGGCGAGACCGTCCTGGCCGTGGGTATCACCTTCACCGACCTACCGGCCACCACGTCCACCTGGGCGACGCTGGTGGTGGCGTACCTGTCGACAGTGCTGCTGTGGCGGATCTACTTCTACCGGTCCGGGCAGGTCCTCGCCGAGGCGGTCGCCGCCGCCCGGGACCGGCTTGCTGCCGGCCGCGCCACCGGCATCGCCCATGTCGTCATGGTCGTTGGCATCGTCACCACCGCCGTGGGCTACGAGATCGTCCTCGAACACCCCGCGGACCGGCCGGAACCGGTCTGGCTCGCGATGATCCTTGGCGGTCCGGCCCTGTTCCTCTACGGCCGCATCCGGCTGGAACGGATCGTGTTCAACCGGCTGTCGATCCGCCGGGTCGTCGCCATTGCCGCACTGGCGGCGGCTGCCGTACCGCTGTATCACGCCCCGCCGCTGACCGCCTCCGTCGTGGCCGCGTTCGTGCTGCTCGGTGTCGCTGTCGCCGACGCCCGCCGCGCGGCCCACCAGCCGCCCGAGAAGCCTTCCCCCGCGAGCTGAAAACGGGCGTCCCCGGGTTCGCCGCCGCTGTCCGACCCGGCCACTCCCCAACTTCCCGGAATCTGTAAACAACCCTTGATATTAAACGTCACGAACGTCAATATGTGGAGGTCGCGGGTCGCCGAAGCCTGGGGAGTGAGCCATGAGAAGCCGTCGGATTTTCGCAGTGGTAGCCGGGGCGGCGATGACCGTCACGGCCGCCGTCGCCTTCGTCCCCAGCAGCATGGCGGCCGTGCCCTCGGCCAACGCCGTCCCGATGGTCGCCTGCACCGCCCCCACCTGGACCGAGGGCCCGACCTACCAGGCGGGCGCCCAGGTCACCTACAGCGGCCGGCTCTACCAGGCACTGGTCACCCACACCGCGCACCCCGGCGCCGGCTGGAACCCCGCCTCGACCCCATCGCTCTGGCGTGACCTCGGAGCGTGCTCGGGAACCACGCCGCCGCCCACCACACCGCCCCCCACGACGCCGCCGCCCACCACGCCACCACCGACCACACCTCCCCCCACCACGCCGCCGCCAACCGGTGGGACCTGCGCGGTGAAGTCGCGGCCCACCGGCAAGGTGTTGCAGGGCTACTGGGAGAACTGGGACGGGGCCTCCAACGGCGTACATCCCGGCCTCGGCTGGATCCCGATCACCGACAACCGGCTCAACCAGCACGGATACAACGTGATCAACGCGGCGTTCCCGGTGATCCGCTCGGACGGCACGGTCCTCTGGGAGAACGGCATGGACGCCGGCGTGAAGGTGGCCACCCCGGCCGAGATGTGCCAGGCCAAAGCGGCCGGCGCCACCATCCTGATGTCGATCGGCGGAGCCGCCGCGGGCATCGACCTGAGTTCCGCCGCTGTCGCCGACCGGTTCATCGCGACGATCGTGCCGATCCTGACGGCGTACCACTTCGACGGCATCGACATCGACATCGAGACCGGCCTGACCGGCAGCGGCAACATCAACACCCTGTCCACGTCGCAGGCCAACCTGATCCGGATCATCGACGGCGTGCTGGCCCGGATGCCGTCGAACTTCGGCCTGACCATGGCACCGGAGACGGCCTACGTCACCGGCGGCAGTGTGGTCTACGGCTCGATCTGGGGCTCGTACCTGCCGATCATCAAGAAGTACGTGGACAACGGCCGGCTCTGGTGGCTGAACATGCAGTACTACAACGGCAGCATGTACGGCTGCGCCGGCGACTCGTACCCGGCGGGCACCGTGCAGGGCTTCACGGTGCAGACGCAGTGCCTGAACAACGGGCTCACCATCCAGGGCACCACCATCCGGGTGCCGTACGACAAGCAGGTCCCGGGCCTGCCGGCGCAGAACGGGGCGGGCGGCGGCTACATGTCGACGTCGTTGGTCACGCAGGCCTGGAACTCCGTGCCCGGCCTCAAGGGCCTGATGACCTGGTCGGCGAACTGGGACGGGTCGAAGGGCTGGACCTTCGGCGACAACGTGAAGCGCCTGCAGGGCCGCTGACGGGTGACGGCGCCGGGCCTACCGCCAGCCGGTCTTTCCGGCAGGCGGTGGGCCCGGCGCTTCGCATGGTCGGCACAACCGGAATCGCACTCGGTCGTCCGGTGATGGCCTGCGTCGGCCTCGGCGTCACGTTCGTACTCGACGACCCGGCCAAGCCGACCGCGGAGACCCTGCCGGTTCCGGCCTGGCTCGGCGCGCTGGTACGAGCGGTCTCCGCCGCTGTCGTCGGCGGTGCGTGCTGGACGGCAGCGCTGATCGTGACTCGGTCCGGGCAGGAGACCGCCTCGCTGCCGTACGCGGACCTGACCCGTGAGGCCGCGACCGCCGCGGCGGTCGCGTTCCTCGCGTCGGCAATCGGCTGGCGACGTTCGCCGCGCGGGATCGGCAGTCCGCTCGCCGCACCGGTGCTGCTGCTCGGGATGACGGTGGTGGCGCTACTGCCGGCCCCGGTGGCGCTACTCGTCGGCGTGGGCGACGGTTGGGGCGCGGCCACGACCGCTGGACGTACCTGTTGGCCGGGACGCTGTTGGCGACCGCCGGGGTACTCACCGTTCGCCGCTACCCCCGGCGCGACTGACAGCCGTGCGGCATCCGCCGGCACAGTGACCGCACGTTCGAGTGTGCATTCCCCTGTGGCCAGTTCGAATTCACCGCGTCGCTCTACGGTGCCAGCGGACCGAGAACGCCCTGCTCGTACCTGGAGAGATGAGGATTGATGGCAGTAAGCAAGCGGGTGGGCCTGACCGCTGCGGTGGTCGCCCTGACCCTGACGCTGCCGGGCGCCGCGACAGCGGCCGCAGCCGAGCGGAACACGTGGGACCAGGCCGAGTTGATGACGTTCGCCGCGCTGCCAGCGGCGACCTTCGTTCCCGGCAGCGAACCGTCCGGCTCGTCGCTCGGCAGTGCCCCCATCAATGGGATCACCCCGCCGTTCGCCGACCAACCGATCCAGGGGTTCAGCGGCGTCCTGCGCAACACCGACGGCACCTTCGACGTGCTGTCCGACAACGGCTTCGGCAACAAGGCCAACAGTGCCGACTTCGTGCTGCGCGTTCAGCGGGTCGCGCCCGACTTTGGCAGCGGCGCCGTGGACGTGCTCGGTGGCATCAACCTGACCGACCCGTATGGCAAGGTGCCATTCCCGCTCACTCGTGCCGACCGCGTGCTCACCGGAGCCGACTTCGACGTCGAGTCGATCACCCGGACGGCGGATGGCACGTACTGGCTCGGTGACGAGTTCGGTCCGTACCTGCTGCACTTCGACCGGGCGGGCCGCTTGCTACAGGCGCCGGTGCCGCTGCCCGGGGTGTTCGCCCCCGAGAACCCGGGCCGCGGTGCGACCCCGGCCAACCTCGCCAGCAGCAAGGGCTTCGAGGGCATGGCCCAGTCGCCAGACGGTCGTACGCTCTACCCGCTGCTCGAGGGCACGACCACTGGGGATCCGGCCGGCACCCTCCGGTTGAACGAGTTCGACACCGGGACCAACACCTACACCGGCCGGCGCTGGGCCTACGCGCTCGACTCTCCTGCGCACGCGATCGGTGACGCCATCATGGTCGATCGCGACCGCTTCCTGATCATCGAGCGGGACAACGGCCAGGGCGAGACGGCAAAGGTCAAGAAGATCTATCTCGCCGACAAGCTGACCGGAACCGCGACGGATTGCTCGACAAGACGCTGGTCGCCGACCTGATGGCAATCGCCAACCCTCGGCACGTCGGTGGGTTCGGTGACCCGTTCACGTTCCCGTTCCAGACGATTGAGGACGTGGTGATCCTCGACGACCGCACGCTTGCCGTCCTGAACGACAACAACTTCCCGTCGTCGGCGGGCCGGATGGCCGGCCAGGCGGACAACAACGAGTTCATCGTGATCAAACTCGACCGCCACCTGGACGCGGACAAGCGCGTCCTGCGTCGCTACTGACCCGATGGCAGGGGTGGGCAGACCGACCGGCTGTCCACCCCGGCCGTAGAGTCATCCCTCAGCAGTGGGTCGGCTGTGCACCACCAACTCGTCGATCTCCAACCGGCCGACGCGCAACTCCCGCACCACCGCCCGACGGATCGCCAGCCGCCCGATGACCAGCGCGCCGACGGCCACGGCCCCGATCGCCAGCGCCCCCACGGCGAGGGCGCCGATCGAAGCTGCCCCCGCGGCCCGCGCCCCGGTGGCCGCCGCGCCCGTCGCCACCGCGCCGTTGGCGCGCGTACCGGTCAACCGCATCAGGCTCACGTCTCGCTTCATCGCCCCATTGTCCGCCTACTGCCGACTGGGTGCCGATCAGGTGCGAAACGCCTCGATAGTGAGCGCGGCGAAGCGTCGAGAGGCAGCAAGCCGGGCGTTCGCCGAGGTGGCGTACAGGCCACCGTTGGCCATCAGCATGAGGACGAGGTCGTCCAGGACCACGTCAGGCCGCAGGCGGCCGGTGCCCTTGGCCCGGCGCATCAGTTCGGCGAGCGAGGCGAGGGCGGCTTCGCGCTTCGCGGCGAGATCCACGGCGTGGGGAAATGCCGAGGTGAACGCCGCGGTAAAGCCTCGGCTTTGGGCTTGCAGCACACAGAGTTGCTCGATCACGAGGCACAGGCCGTGCCAGGGGTCCGGGTCGGTGAGCCCTTCGTCGACCACGGCGACGCACGCGTTCATCTGATCCGCGAACGCCTCCGTGGCCAACGCCTGCTTGGTGGGGAATCGGCGGTAGAGGGTGGCGGGGCCGACTCCGGCGCGCCGGGCTATCTCACGCATCGGCACGTCCATGCCTTCGGCGGCGAAGACCGCCCGGGCGGTGTCGAGGATCCGCTCACGGTTGTCCAATGCGTCCGAGCGCAGGTTCCGAGTCAAAGGGCCGCCCACTCTCTCACTCTAGCTAAACGGACGCACCCGTCCACTACCGTTCGGGCGTCAGCAGGACTGGCTCGGGAAGGTGACGAACAGTGAAGGCAGTAATGATCAGGGAGTTCGGCGATCCCCGCGGGCTGGCGGTGGTCGACCTTCCTGTCCCGGTGCCCGCTCCGGGGGAGGCGTTGATCACCACCGAGGCGGTCGGCGTGGCTGGCGCCGACGTCCTGATCCGAAGCGGTGCTCTCGCCGCGTACGGCTTCCGCGAGGGCCACATCCCGGGCGGCGAGGTTGCCGGAACGGTCACGGCCGTGGGCGACGGCGTCGACCCCGCGTGGGTCGGGCAACGCGTCTGGGCCTTCACCGGTACGGGCGGTGGCTACGCCGAGCAGGCGGTGGCCCCGATCGGGGAGGTCCTGTCCCTGCCGGCGGGCCTCTCCGCAGTCGACGCCGTGACGCTCGGCAGCTCCGGGGTCGTGGCTCACTTCGGCCTCGCTCACGCCCACTTCTCGCCAGGCGAAACGGTCCTGGTCCGTGGCGCGGCCGGCAGTATCGGGATCATGGCGGTGCAGCTCGCGGTCAGCGGTGGCGCCAGTGCCGTCGCGGTCACGACCTCGTCGCCTGAGCGCGGCCGTCGGCTCCGCAGCCTTGGTGCGACCCACGTGCTGGACCGCTCCGGGGCAGGGGGTCCGGACGATCCCACCGGCTACGACGTCATCATCGACGTCGTCGCAGGCCCGGACATGCCCGCGTTTCTCGACCGACTCAACCCCAACGGCCGGCTGATCGCCGTCGGCGCGGTCGGCGGCCAACCGCCGGCGGACTTCGGGACGAGGTTGATGGCCTCGTTCCAGAAGTCGATGTCGTTCGCCACCTTCAGCGCTGCGACGGTGACGGCGGCCGCTCGACAAGCCGTGCGAATGGAGCAGTTCGCCGCCGCCGATCGTGGGGAACTCCACACCGTGGTGCACGAGGTTCTGCCGCTGGAGCAGGCGATGGTGGCGCACCAGAAGATGGACGGTGGCGAGGTCTTCGGACGAATCGTCCTACTCAACAGCCCTTCCACTGAATCCGCTGCACCGATCGGGGTGGTCTCTTAGGCTGCGTGGGCGGGGCGCCCGGTTCGACGAGTGCGGTTCGCGGTGGCGCTGTACGGGCTGGTCGGGGTGCTCCTCTCGGCGGCCTGGCAGTACCGCCACCTCAGTCGACACGGGGAGTTGCCGCGACGGCGCCCGAGGCCCCGGTTTGTTCGCCGGCAGCGGCCGAGCCTGGCTACCGGTGAGGAGCACCGATGACGCAGAGTGAACAGGACCGCCCGGAGATCGTCGTCGGACTGGTGGCAACCCCGCCGGACCATCCGGCCCGGGTGGCCGCGCGGCTCACCACCGAGCTGACCAGCGGGCTCGCCGAGCGGGTGAACGCGGACGTGCGGTGGGTCGTCCGGGAAGGTTGGGGCGAAGTGGCACCGCGCCGCGACGGCGGCGTTGAGGCCCTACTCGATGATCTCGCCCAACGGCGTGCCGACGACCAGTGGGACGTCGCCGTCTGCCTGACCGATCTGCCGCTGCATGCCGATCGGGTGCCGCTGGTCGCGCAGACCTCCGCTCGGCGTCGAGTCGCTGTGCTGTCCCTGCCCGCGCTGGGACTGCACCAGCTACGTGCGGCCCGCGCAGCCGTTCCGGACCTGGTGAGCCGGCTACTGAACGAGGCTTCCGACCAGCGGGTACCGCCGGCCGGCCGGGCACCGGCCGAGACGGCAAGCCGGGTTCCCGCCGTCCACCGGGTGGTCGGCGAGGCCGACACCGGTGAGCGGCGCTACGTCGCCTCGCGGCTCATCGGCCGGTTACGGCTGTTGATCGGCATGGTTCGCGCCAACCGTCCGGGGCGAGCCCTGCTGGGCCTGTCGAAGCTGCTGGTCGGCGCGTTCGGCACGGCCGCGTTCGCGCTCACCACGGACACCATCTGGCAGATGGGCGCTGCGCTCGGCGGACTGCGGCTCGCCGTGATCATGGTGCTCGGGCTGACAGCGTTGGTGGCCTGGTTGATCGTCGCGCACGACCTGTGGGAGAAACCGAGCCGCGAGACGCCGACCGAGCTGGCACGGCTGTTCAACCTGGGTACGATCCTCACCCTCACTCTGGCCACGGTGCTGTCCTACGTGGTGTTGTTCGTGGGAACGGTGCTCGTCGCGGCGCTGCTGATCGACACATCCGTGCTGGAACAGACCTTGCAGCGGCCGGTCGACCTCACCGACTATCTGACGCTCGCGTGGATCACCAGCTCGCTGGCCACCGTCGGCGGCGCGATCGGTTCCGGGCTGGAAAACGAGGAAACGGTACGGGCTGCCGCTTACGGCTATCATCCCCACCCCGATGGCTGGCGGGACGAGAAGAGCGGACAGTCCCACGGCGGGAGTTAAGCGGGAGTGGTCCCCGGTCGCGACGGTCAGCTGGTTGGCTGGAAGACGGCACGTACGCATCCGTCGAGTTTCTGTTTGAACATCTCGTAGCCGCGCGGCGCTTCGTCCAACGGCATGGTGTGCGTCGCGAGATGCTCCGTGACCAACTCGCCGCGGGCCATTCGCTCCAGCAGCATGGGGATGTAGCGCTGCCCGTGCTGCTGTGCGCCGCGCAGCGTCAGCCCCTTGTTCATGACCGCCCCCAGCGGAAACTTGTCCACCAGCCCGGCGAACACGCCCAGCACGAACACACTGCCACCCTTGCGGCAGTTGTAGATCGCCTCCCGCGCCGCGATCGGACGGTCGGACTCGATCCGCAACTGCTGCTTGACCTGGTCGTACCAGAATTGCGGGCCGCTGCTGTGCGACTCCATACCGACGGCCTCGATGCATACGTCCGGGCCTCGGCCGCCACTGCGCTCAAGCAACTCGCCGCTGACGTCCTGCCGCTCGTAGTTCAGCGTCTCGACGCCAAGATGCGTCCGGGCCATCTCGAGCCGGTTGTCGAGTCGGTCGATCACGATCACCCGATCGGCACCGAGCAGCACGGACGCCCGGGCGGCCATCTGCCCCACCCCACCGGCGCCCCAGACCGCCACGACATCACCCGGTTTGACTCCGGCGAGGTCGGCGCCCATCCAGCCGGTCGGCGCGGCGTCGGAGGCGAACAGCGCGCGCTCGTCGCTCACCCCGTCCGGGACGGTGAAGGCGCCCTGGTCGGCGTACGGGACGCGGATGTACTCGGCGTGGCTGCCGGCGAAGCCCCCGAGCGCGTGCGAGTAGCCGTAGCAGCCGCCGGGCGCGGAACCCCAGACGTTCTCGGTGATCATCGGGTTCGTGTTGCCGTTGTCGCACAACGAGAACTGTTGTTGCTGGCAGTACCAGCACTTGCCGCAGGAGACGAACGAACAGACGACGACGCGGTCGCCCACTTTGTGGTTGCGTACCTGCGGACCGACCTCGACGATCTCGCCAAGGAACTCGTGCCCGAGGACATCGCCGCGTTCCATGAACGGGATGTACCCGCCGAGCAGGTGCAGGTCCGAACCGCAGGTCACCGTCCGACGGACCCGGACAATGGCGTCCTGCTCGTTGCGGAGTTGCGGGTCCGGAACCTGCCGCACCGCGAGCTCGTTGGCTCCCTCCCAGACCAGTGCCTTCACAGTCGTCCCTCCCGCCGACCCTGTTGGGTGGCCATCCGCAGTGGCTTGTTCATCGGAGTCGGCTCGGTGGTGGGTGGATAGTCGGGGTGGAGGACCTCACTGTTCTCGATCAGCTGCTTCGACTCTCGCAGCGCAGCCCGGATCGCCTGCTCCGGATCCCGGCCGGTGGCTCGTCGAGCGGCGGCGGCGACAGGTAGTCGGGAGCCGTCGCGCAGCCGTACGGCGATCTCCGTCCCCTGGTCGCCGGGGGCAGGCCGGATCTGGACCTCGACGGCGTCCCTAAGCCCGGCCAGCGGTTCGGGGAGCTGCCCGCCCGGGGCGACGTCGCCCGCTGGCCGGTTCACCGTCGCCACGTGCCACCGCGGCCCGCTCCGCCGTGCCTGGCCCCGTTGCCGGTGACCGTCACCCTGGTCGGTCCCGCCGAGCAGACGCCGCACGACCATCCCGCCGGCAACCACGACCGCTCCGCCGATCAGCCACCTCATGTCCACCCCTGTCGCTTGGTCTGCTCGTGCGGGCGCCGTCAATTACTGGCAACCTTCGGAGCAAACCCTTTCATAAAGGGCGACCTCGTCACGGCGGTTCTGGCACTGAACGAGCTCCTGCCGGTCAGGTGTCTCCCGCCGGAACGGCCGCTGGCCCTACAACATCTCCAGCGGTTGCGGGCCTGCCGGTGGCGGGAACGCCGTGTCGAGTGCCGCCACGTCCTCCTCGGTCAGCTGCACGTCGCGCGCTTCCGCGTTCTCCCGGGTGTGTTCCGCCTTGGATGATCGGGGGATGGCCGCGACCATCTCCTGCCGTAGCAGCCAGGCCAGCGCGACCTGAGCGGGCGTGGCCTCGTGCCGGGCCGCGGCCTCCGCGACCTGGGGGTGGCCGAGCAGTCGACCCTGCTCGATCGGCGAGTACGCCATCACAGGAATCCGATGCTCACGTAGCCACGGTAGGAGGTCGTACTCGGGACCACGGCGGGTGAGGTTGTACAGAATCTGATTCGTCGCGCAGGCGCTTCCGCCGGCCCCGAGGAGGTCGGTCATGTCCGAAAGATCAAAGTTGCTCACGCCCCACTGTCCGATGTCACCGGCGTCGACAAGTTCGGCGAACGCCTCGATCGTCTCCGCTAGTGGATGCGTGCCGCGCCAGTGCAGCAGGTAGAGGTCGATATGGTCGACGCCGAGTCGTTGCAGGCTGCGGCGGCAGGCCTGCACGGTTCCCCGTCGGCTGGCGTTTGAGGGCAGCACCTTGTCGACCAGAAAGACGTCGGCGCGTCGGCCGACGATCGCCTCGCCGACGAGTTCCTCGGAAGCGCCGTCACCGTACATCTCCGCAGTGTCGATCATGGTCATGCCCAGGTCGAGTCCGGTACGCAGGGCGGCCAGCTCGTCCTGCCGCCGTGCAGGGTGCTCGCCGAGGTACCACGTTCCCTGCCCGAGCACGGGCATCGTCTGGCCGGACGGCATCTCGATCGCATCGCTGGCGAGGGTCATGTCGACCTTTCCCGGGTACCAGTTGGGTGTCTGCCTTACCCGTTGCGACAGGCAGCACACGCGCACGGCGCGCCCGCTCCCACCGGCACTGGTTGCGCTGCACGCAGGTGGGGAGAACCGTCCGCCATCGGGCGGGCTTCGCTGGCCTGTTTGCCCGTCCCCCGCACCGGGAAGGCGACCGCAATCCAGCGACGCGCCGCCGACCGGGCGGCGCCGCGAAGGGGAGGCCACCGAGATGGCGCAGAGCCAGCAGCCACTGACCGGCAAGCGAGTCGCTTGCCTCGCCGCCGACGGAGTGGAGGACGTGGAATACACCCAGTCCCGAGCCGCCGCGGAGCAGGCGGGAGCCGAGGTTCACCTGATCTCGTTGCAGTCCGGCGAGATCCAGTCGATGAACCAGGACATCAACCCTGCCAACCGCTACCGGGTGGATCGGACCGTGAACGACGTCGATGCGGCTGACTACGACGCCCTGTTGCTGCCGGGCGGGACGGTCAACCCCGACCGGCTCCGGATGAACGCGGAGGCGATGAACTTCGTCCGGGCGTTCTTCCAACAGCACAAGCCGGTGGCGGCGATCTGCCACGGCCCGTGGTCGTTGGTGGAGACCGGCATGGTCAACGGGAGGACCCTCACCTCGTTCCCCAGCCTGCGCACCGACATCCGCAACGCGGGCGGGAACTGGGTCGACCAGCAGGTGCAGGTCGACAACGGTCTCGTCACCAGCCGCAGCCCCAGCGACCTTCCGGCCTTCTGCGCCAAGATGGTCGAGGAGTTCGCCCAGGGCGAAGACGTCCGCCAGATGGCGACGGCCTGACCGATAGGGCTCAGGGCCGGGACCATCAGGCCGGTCCTGAGCCCGTGGCGACGGCTTTCCGGACGCGCGAAACACCGCCGCTCCCGCCGAACAGCGACTGTTGGACCCGTCCAGAGCGACGGTCAGCCGGCGCTCACAGCGGGCCGGCCTCCGTCGGGCTGAGCAGCGAGACAGGGATCGCCTCCTTACTGCGGCCGATGGGCGGGTTGAGGTGGTTTCCGAGGGGTATCCGGGCCCATACGGGTCGTGCCCCGGACCGTCGTGAACCGATAGGCGCGGCCGGGTGCGACCGGATACGGAGGCTACCCGTGACTCAACTAGCAACCCGAGAGGCAGCGAAGGCCAGGCAAGAGGACGTGCAGCGGCGAGGGCGCCGGCTCGGCTGGGTGAGTCTCGGCCTGGGCGTGGCACAGCTGGCGGCACCGGACACGGTGCGCCGGATCAGCGGAGTGGACGACTCCCCGACGACCCGGGCGGTGGTGCCGCTGGTCGGGGCGCGGGAGTTGGTACACGCGGCCGGGCTCCTGACGAGCCGGCGAAAGAGCGTTTGGGCGTGGACCCGGGTCGTGGGTGACGCGATGGACCTGGCCTCCCTCGGGGTGGCCATCGCCCACCGCAGCGGGCGCCGCCGGCGTCGCCTCGTCGCTGTCACTGGCGCCGTCGTCGGGATCACGGTGGTGGATCTGCTGACCGCCGTGCAGGCCACCCGGGCGAAGAAGATCGGCTCAGCGCCGACGGCACGAGGCTCACGCGAAGGAGGACCCATGGAGCTGACAGCCACGACGACCATCCGCAAACCCCCGCCCAAGGTCTACGCGTTCTGGCGCGACCTGGGCAACCTCCCGACGTTCATGGCCCACCTCGAGCAGATCCGCACCACCGGCGACCGTACGAGCCACTGGTCCGCCAGCGCTCCGTTCGGCACTAACGTCGAGTGGGACGCGGAGATCGTCGACGAGGCACCCGGCGAGAAGATCGCCTGGCGGTCGACCGGGAACGCCGACGTGCCGAACGCCGGCACGGTCCGGTTCGTGCCCGCCCCGGACGGGGTGAGCACCGAGGTGCACGTCGTTCTGTCGTACGACATCCCGGGCGGCGCGGTCGGCAAGGCGGTCGCCAAGTACTTCGGCGAGGAACCGCACCAGCAGCTCGACGACGACCTGCGCCGGCTCAAGCAGGTGCTGGAGACCGGCCAGGTGGTCCGATCCGAGGGCGCCCCGTGGGGCAAGCGGGCACGCAAGGAGTTCCCGCAGCGTCCGGCGCAACCGCTGTCGGATTCCGAGCTGGCGAAGGGGGCCGATTCGTGAGGGCGAACACCTGGGCGGGTCGCAACAAGGTCAAGGTTCGTGACGTGCCGGACCCGAAGATCCTGAACGAGCGCGATGCCATCGTAAGGATCACTTCGACGGCGATCTGCGGCTCGGACCTGCACCTGCTCGATGGGTATGTGCCCACCATGCAGGACGGCGACGTCATGGGCCACGAGTTCATGGGCGAGGTGATCGAGGTCGGTCGGGGCGTTGATCCGGGCCGGCTGCGCGTCGGGGACCGGGTTGTCGTGCCGTTCCCCATCGCGTGCGGCGCGTGCGGCGCCTGCGCCTCCGAGCTGTACTCCTGCTGCGAAAACTCCAACCCCAACGCCGGCATCGCGGAGAAGATGTTCGGCCACCCGGTCGCCGGAATTTTCGGCTATTCGCATCTGACCGGCGGCTTCGCGGGCGGTCAGGCGCAGTACGCGCGGGTGCCGTTCGCCGACGTCGGCCCGCTGAAGATCGAGTCGGACCTGACCGACGAGCAGGTCCTGTTCCTCTCCGACATCCTGCCCACCGGCTACATGGGTGCCGAAATGTGCGACATCCAGTCCACCGACGTGGTGGCGGTGTGGGGGGCGGGTCCGGTCGGCCAGTTCGCTATGGACAGTGCCCGGGCACTCGGCGCCGCGAAGGTCATCGCCATCGACAAGGAGCCGTACCGCCTGCAGATGGCCGAACGGGCGGGCCACACGCCGGTGAACTTCGAGGATGTCGATGTGCGGTCGCGGCTGCTGGAACTGACCGGTGGGCGGGGACCGGACAAGTGCATCGACGCCGTCGGCATGGAGTCCAGCCACGGCAGCGCGCACGTGCACGCGTATGACCGGATCAAGCAGGCCGTCCGCTCGGAGACCGAGCGACCGCACGCGCTCCGGCAGGCGATCCTGTCGTGCCGCAGCGGTGGCATCGTGTCGGTGATCGGCGTGTACGGGGGCTTCCTCGACAAGTTCCCGGCCGGGGCATGGATGAACCGGGCGCTGACCCTGCGTACCGGCCAGTGCCACGTGCAGCGCTACATGAAGCCGCTGCTGCAGCGCATCGAACGCGGGGAGATCGATCCGACCCGGGTCATCACCCACACCCTGCCGCTCGACCAGGCAGAACGCGGCTTCGAGATCTTCAAGAACAAGCAGGACAACTGCGAGAAGGTCGTCCTCAAGCCCTGACCACCATCACCCACGCATCCGGCCACCGCAGCACGCTCGGTGGCCGGATGCGTTGTCTGTCCACAGGCGCGGATCTGCGGGCGGCCCTGCATTCGCCACCGAGCTGCCCAGCTGTTTGCCGCAGACGACCCTGGGTAGGCGCGGTCGGTGAGCGGGCCAGACACAGACCTCGGCACCCGATCGGACACCAGCCGTGCCGTGGCGTTCAGCGATGCGATCTTCGCCATCATCATCACGCTGCTCGTCCTGGACCTCGGGATACCGGACGTCCCGCCTGGTCGTCTCCTGTCCGGTTTGCTCAGTCAGTGGCCGTCGTACGTCGCCTATCTCGCGTCCTACTCGTACGTGGCCGTCGTCTGGCTCAACCACAAGGCGGCGTTCAACCGGATTCGGCAGGTCGATCGTGGGCTGCACTGGATGAACCTGCTCGTACTGTTCAGCACGGCGCTGCTGCCGTTTCCAACGATTGTCGTGTCGCATGCGCTGCAGGAGCACAACAACGCGGACCAGCGTGTGGCCATCGCCTTCTATGCGCTCATCGGCGCGTTCTTGTGCGCGACGTGGCTGGCATTTTACCACTACCTGGCCAGGCACCCTGATCTGCTGAAGGAGCAGGTCAAGGGCGGTTTCTTTCACGGCGAGCGGTTCCGGGCCCTTGCCGGGGTCGTCCTGTACCTCCTCGCGGGGGTGATCGGCTACCTGGTGGCACCCTTGATCGGCTTGGTCATCTTTCCCTTCCTACCCGTCTTCTATGCCCTCACCAGCGCCGGCCTGTACCAGTTGCGGGTGACCCGGCGTATCACCCACCACCCTTCGCCACCATCCTGAGGGCGGGCGAACCGCCGTTTCACCCGGGCGTGGGTGGGAACCCGCCGCAATCCGTTTCGAGAGGGGACCCGAGGTGAACTACAGCGAGTTCATTCAGTCTGTGGCAGCACGACCCAAGGTTTCACCGGGGCAGGCGGAACCGATTACCCGCGCCACGCTCGAGACTGTGGCAAAACGGATCACTGGTGGCCAGGCAAGGGACCTCGCCTCCCAGCTCCCCGAGGAGCTACGAGGCCTGGTGTCCAGGCCCACCGAAGATCCGGAACGGTTCGGTCTCACCGAATTCCTGGAACGGGTGCAGTCCCGGGCAGGGGTCGATCGCGAGATGGCCACGGAGGGAGCGCGGGCCGTGATGGATACCCTGCGTGAGGCTGCCAGCGCGAAGGAGTACGGAGACTTCGTCGACCAGTTGCCGCAGGAGTTCTGGCAGTTGACCGGGCCTGGCTCTGGACAGCTCCAGCCTCGCCGGATCGGCACCTAGGCCACACCGATAGGTGGGCTCCATTCGGTCCGGATGTCAGGCGAGGCCCGAGGAGTGCGGGATGACCGAACCGGAGAGCCGGGACACGGGCGCACGAGAGTTGCCCGCCCCGACGAGTGGTGAGCACGGCCTTCCCCAGCCGGCTGGTGGGCACAGCAGCAAGACCATGTCAGACCCGGACGTCGTCCTCCAGATTCCGCAGGTCAAGGTCGAACAGATCTACGTCGAGGTCGACGATCTGGACGCCTCTGTTTCTCTGCGAGCCCGGCTGGGTAGCCTGCTCCAGCTCGACGTGGGCGTTCAGGCGCGTCTCGGCACGGTGAAGATCGATATCAAGGGCGTCGAGGCCGAGGCGATGCTCGAGGTTCGGCTCGACGAGGTACGGGGAATTCTCGACAGCGCCCTCCGCACGATCGAGCGCAACCCTCAGATCATCGAGTCGGTGGTGAAGACGGTGGACAAGGCCGTGGACCAGGTGGGGCAGACAGCGCAGGAGGCGCTGGGGCCCAATGGTCCGCTGTCGCAGACGCTGCAGCAGGCCACCCAGCAGGTCGGTCAACAACTCGGGCAGGCCGCCCAGCAGCTCGGGCAGTCCACCCAGCAACTGGCTCAGACCAGCGGAACGACGGCTGGCGGCGGTGTGGAGGGTCTCGGCAGCGTGCTGGGCGGGTCTCCGGCCCGAGCGGCGTGGCGACGGATGAAGAGGACCGTCCACAGTAGTCAGCCACTGAGGCAGGTCACGACGCGGCTAGCAGGACCGCAGGGGCAGCAGCCGCCGGGCTGATCGACGTCCACCGTGGTGGCGACATGGCAGCGGGCCAGGTCACGCCACTGCATGCTCCGCGGGGGTCATGATTGGCCCAGGTTGGTGACCAGGTTGACGGCGACGGCCAGGATGCCAGTTCCGAAGGTGTAGGAGAGCAGGGCATGCCCGAGCGCGATCCGGCGCATGCGGTTGCTTGTGGGTTCGTTCTCGCCCGGGGCGTAGGACATGCCGACGGTGAAGGCGACGTACGCGAAGTCGGCGTAGGCCGGTGGATCTTCCCGCTTGAAATCGATGCCGCCATCGTGGCGGTAGTACAGCCGCGCGTACTTGAGTGCGAAGACCGTATTCACCAGCGCCCACGCCAGGACCACCGCGACGACGCTGAGGATCACCAGCGTGACAGCCACCACGTCCTGCTGGTTCGAGGCGCGGATGAGCGCCTCGGCCACGGCGACGAGGCTGATGACGGACGCGATCAGGACCGCCGCATCGGTGGAACGGGACTGCTGCTCCGCCTCGGCAAGCTGCTCGGTGCGCCGTGGGCTCGCCGGCCAGCAGGCCCGCCACACCCAGACGAGGACCGTGCCCGCCGCGATCGTCCAGATCACCAGCGGCGTCAACTCCGGTGCCCCGACCAACGCGATGGCGGTCCCTGCCACGACACCGACGGCTAACGACCACAGGGCACGCCTGACCGACAGGAGCCGTCCCCGCGCCGGTCGTCCCGATTGCTGCTCCACCTGGTCAGCGTTCCAGCTGAAGCAGATCACGTAGGAAAAACCGGAAGCGATTACCGGATCAGGTTGTGAATATCCTGGAATCGTGGAGAGGTCTCAGCCCTCCATTCCGGTGGCGGTGTGCGCCACGCCGACCGGCTTGGATTGTGAGGACCCTCGCTGTCGCAGGTAGATCGAAAGAACGACCATCGGGAGATGGCCAGTAGTTCCGACTGCCAGTTCTCCAGTGTGCGGTTCCAGAAGTCGGGCTGGAGCAGGTACCCGGCCCCAAGACGCCCGCTGGACTCCCAACGGAGAGAGGAGGCCCCGCCGCAGTGGCGCCATTGACGGGTTGCCCTCAAGAGATGCGGGCTGAACGGGGTCGCCATCGAGCGGATTTGAGCTCAGGCCCCGCCCATTCAAGGCTGATACTGACTGCGGGTGCGGGGAAGCCACTGGGGATGGCGGTCGCGCAGGTAGCGCACCAGTCCCTCGCGCAGGTCGCAGCGCAGGTCCCAGGCGCTGGCGCCGTCGGCGGCCGAGGCCTGAACCTGGATGACCGCTGTCTGGGGGGTGGAGTCGACCATCTGGAGCACCCACTGGTGGCGATCCCACAGCGGTGAGGACTCGACCAGCCGGCGCGTTTCCCGTCGTAGGTCGTCCAGGTCGGCGGTGTGGTCGACATGAATCTGGATCTTGCCGACAACCCTGGACTCGTTCCGGGTCCAGTTCTGAAACGGCCGCTCGGTGAAGTACGTGGTCGGCAGGATGAGCATCCGCTCGTCCCAGAGCCGGATCACCACGTTGGTCAGCTTCACCTCCTCAACCCGGCCCCATTCGCCGTCCACCACCAGCACGTCGCCGACGTGCAGGCCGTCGGCGAACGCGACCTGGACACCGGCGAACGCGTTGCCGAGCGCGGTACGGGCCGACAGGCCGATCAACGCGCCGACCACCCCCGCCGACGTCAACACGGAGACGCCGAAGAGGCGTACCGGCCGAAAGGTGATCAGGATCAGGCCGATCGCGACGATGGTGACCACGGCGACGGTGAGCCGCCGCACGGGGCGAATCTGCGTCCGGGCCCGCCGGACCCGCCGGCTGGCGACCGCGTCGCCAGGCAGTCGACTGAACGCGACCGCCTCGGCGACGTGCAACGCCTTGTTCACCAACCATGCCCCGGATATCACCAGCGCCACCCGGGCGACGTGCCGCAGCTGAGGCTGCCACCCGACCGGTCCCAGAGGCAGCGCGTAGTACAGCGCCCCGGCCAGCAGGACCGCTGCCGCCGGGCGGCGGCAGGCATGCCGCAGCGGCTCCAGCAGCCAGCGGTAACGGCCACGGGCTATGCGGCGGACGACCATGCCAGTGATCAGGTCCACGACCACCGCCGTCGCCAGCGCGGCTACTACGATCAACGCGGTACGCATCAGAGGCCGTTCACCGTAATCCCGATGCCAGCTTCCCCCGGCTCACTGCCCTGTCCACGTGCTCAGGGTGCCACCCCGTCCAGTGGCAGGCGGCCAACATCGGCGAACAACCGTTGACCACAGCTGCGTCAGTCGCCCGACGGTCGCTTTCCTGGAGCAGTACCGAGGACCCTGCACTCGTACGACGTGGTCATAGAACTGGTCCGGACGCAACGCCCTGGGCGAAGACTATTGCAGCAGCCCCTCGCCGATCGGGGTCGGCCGTGCTGCGAGAAGGATCCCGTGACGCGAGGGTACTTGTGTCCGAGCAGCGAAAAGCGAGATCATCACGCATGCTCGACCCCTCGACCGAGGACGACGGGACCTCACCGACCGTCTCCACTCCGCACTTCGTGGGTCGTGATCGGGAGCTGGCGGCGCTTCGGGGCGCCCTGGCCCGGCCACCGGCGATCGTGCTGGTCGAGGGCGAGGCGGGGATCGGGAAGAGCCGACTGCTGCGAGAGTGGCTGGCCGCACCGGGCCAGCGCACCGCCTTGGTGTCGGTGTGCCCACCGCTTCGCGAGTCGCTGACGTTGGGGCCGATCGTCGACGCGTTCCGTGGGATCGACCGTCCGGTGTCGCGATTGCGGCTCACCGAGCTTGCGGGTGCGTTACGGCCCCTGTTCCCTGAGTGGTCCACGGACCTGCCGCCCGCATTGCAGCCCCTGGGCGATGCGAAGGCGGCGCGGCATCGCCTGTTCCGCGCCCTGGAGGAGCTGCTGCGGGCTCTGCATGTCGATGTTCTCGTGCTCGAGGACGCGCACTGGGCCGACGAGGTGACCCTGGAGTTCCTGCTGTTCGTCACCTCCCGACAGCAGTCGCAGGGGCCCAGCCTCGTGATCTCCTATCGGCCGGAGGAGGTGGACGACGGTTCGCTGTTGCTGCGGCTGACGTCCCGGTTGCCTGCTGGCGTGACCCAGCTGAGGATCGCCCTGGCGCCGATGCGACCCGACGACACGGCAGCGCTGGTGTCCTCGATGCTAGACGGCAACCCGATATCCCAGGAGTTCACGACCTTCATGCACGAGCGGACCGGCGGTGTTCCGCTGGCCGTGGAGGAGTCGGTTCGCCTCATGTGCGACCGCGCCGACCTCGTCTTCCGCGACGGGCAGTGGGTCCGGCTGAAGTTGCGCGAGCTACAGGTGCCGCCAACGGTGCGCGACTCCACCCGGGAGCGGGTGGGCCGTCTGTCGCCGACGGCGCAGCAGGTGTTGCGGGCCGCGGCGACGTTGGCTGAGCGGTCATCGGTGGAAACGATCGCGATGACCGCCGGTCTGTCACCAGCCGCGTGCCGAGGCGCTGTCGCGGAGGCGGCCGGCGCCGGTGTCCTGGACGGAGACGACCGCGGCCGGTGGCGATTCCGTCATGTGCTGGCCGCCACGGCTGTCTACGAAGCGATCCCGTTGACCGACCGCAGGCACTTCCACCTGCGGGCCGGCCGGGCCGTGGAGCACATCCATCCACCGCCGGTGGCACAGCTTGCCCACCACTTTCGCGAGGCGGGCGAGACGCAGTCCTGGGCACGGTACGCCGAGCAGAGTGCCGAGCTGGCCATGGCCTCGGGCGACCACACCAAGGCCGTCGACCTGCTGGTCGACCTGTTGACGTGGGCCGTGCTGGCGCCGGTGGACCGGGCACGGGTCGCGCGCATCGCCGGAGTCGCCGCACTGGGTCGTCGTGAACCGGTCGACGAGGTCTACCACCGCGTGATCCGTACCTTGCGCTCGGTGCTGGAGACCCCCGGTCTCTCCGCCCGCCAGCAGGCCGAGATCCGCAACCCCCTGGGTCGGCTCCTGATCACCGGGGGTGAGGCGCAGGCAGCACTCAGCGAGCTGGAGCAGGCGGTGGCCAACCTCGACCATGACCCGGTCGAGGCGGCTCGGGCAATGACCTACCTTGGCTGGGCCTATGCGGGACCGTGGCCGGCGTCGACCCATCGGCGTTGGCTGGATCGCGCCGCTGAACTCACCGCCGACTTCGATTCTCCCGCGGAGCGGCTGAACCTGGCCGGCAACCGAGCCGCGGCGTTGCTCATGCTCGGCGAAGAGGAGGCCTGGGACGTCGTCGCCGACCTGCCCGTCGACGGGGCGACGCCGGCGGAGCGTCTCGACGTGGCCCGCATCCACGCAAACGTCGGGACCGGCGCACTGATCTGGGGTCGGTACGCCGACGCGGAGGAACACCTCGCCGTGGCGATGCGCCTTGCCGAGGCCGAGCAGGCGTCCCGGTTGCACCACAACGTCGGACTCGAACAGGCCAACCTGGCGTGGCTCACCGGCCGGTGGGAGGGTCTCGCGGAGCGAAGCACGGCACTCGCCGATGCCGACCGGGACCGGCCGGCGCACTACCTCGGCAGCATTCGCCTCGCTGCCCGGCTGGCAGCCGCAGCCGGACGGCGGCGCGCGGCCGAGGAGCAGTTCCGGCTGGTCCTCGAGGAGTCTGCCCGCCTTGGCGCAGCCGACGACACGATGGAGGCCGCCGCCGCGTTGGCCAGGCTGTGGCTGACGGACGGAAACAGCGGCCGGGCACTGCAGATCACGAATGAGCCGATGGACACCGTCCGGAGGAAGGGCATCTGGGTCTGGGCGACGGACCTCGTTCCCGCCCGGATCGAGGCGCACCTCGCCGCGGGGGATCTGAAGGCCGCGACCCGTCTGGGCGACCAGTTCGCCAGAGGGCTGCGTGGCCGTACGGCGCCTGCGCCTCGCGCCGCGCTCACCGTCTGCCGTGCCCTGCTGCTCGCCGCAGCCGGAGACCACGCCCGCGCGGCTACGGCATACGGTCGGGCGGCAAGCGCCTGGAGCGCGTTGCCACGACCGTACGACGCCATGCTCGCCCGTGAGCGTCAAGCCGAGGCGCTCATCGCGCAGGGCCAGGTCGAGCAGGGCCGAGAGTTGCTGGCGGCACAGTACGAGCAGCTGTTCAGGCTCGGGGCCCGCGGCGATGCCGACCGGGTCGCACAGCGGCTTCGCGAACAGGGCGCCGAGGTCCCGCGACTGTGGCGCGGCGGCCGACGCGGGTACGGCGACCAGCTCTCCCCCCGCGAGCTCGACGTGGTCCAACTGGTCGTCGCCGGCAAGACGAACCGGGAGATCAGTCGGATCCTGGCCAAGTCGCCGGCCACAGTGGATCAGCAGCTGCGTGCCGCGATGCGCAAGTTGAAGGTGAGCTCCCGGACCGCGCTCGCGGTCAAGGCGGTGGAGGCCGGAGTGTTCGCAGAAGAGGACTCCCTCCACGACGCGTCGTGAAAATTGACGTATCCGCTGGATAGCGACTGTCACTCGTCCCGCCGAGCATGACTGGATGATTCATAGCCGTTGGGCAATGCATGCCTGAGCGACCTGTCGCGGGTGACGACGCCGCCGTCGAGCACCCGCCGCCACCCGAGCTGTCCCGCGAGCCGGACGTCAGCGCCCCCGATGCCTGTGACGTTGACGGTGCCGACGACCACAAGAACCACGACCCCTACCAACCCCTGTAGGTCGAAGGACTCTCATGAGACTCAAAGCCCTCGCGGCTTCGCTTGCCGCAGCGGTCGGCCTGAGCATGATCCAGGCTCCACCGGCGTCTGCCGCTGAGCCGGATCCCGGCGCCGCCGTCAACAAGATCGCTCCGAGCCTGAAGGACCGCTTCCGCACGTCTCCGGCTTCCGACTTCTGGATCAGGTTCGAGACCGCTGCCGACCTCGGGCCAGCGAAGAAGCTCACCGATTGGACCGCTCGTGGCCAGTTCGTCTACGACGCGCTGACCGCAGCGACGAAGGACTCCCTGGCATCCGTCTCCACCGACCTCGACCGGGCGGGCGTCAAGTACACCTCCTACCCGATCGCCAACGCCGTGCTCGTCAAGGGGGGCACCGAGAAGCTGGCCCTCACCGTGGCCTCCAAGGTGCAGGTCGCCGAGATCCACGCGACGCCGCAGGTCGCGCTGGTCGAGCCCGTGGACGAGAAGATCCCCACTGACCAGGCTGCCCGCCCCACCGCCCCGAAGACCACCGCCGAGGCGGGCACCGTCTCGTGGGGTCTGGACGCCATCCACGCGCCGCAGGCGTGGGCCATGGGCGCCACCGGTGCGGGCATCACCGTGTCCAACCTCGACTCGGGCGTTCAGTTCGACCACCCCGCCCTGGCTCACCAGTATCGGGGCACGAAGCCCGACGGCACCGTCGACCACAACTACAACTGGATGGCCGCCCGGGGCACGTGCACTGGCACACCGTGCGACGACAACGGACACGGCACGCACACCATGGGCACCATGGTCGGCGACGACGGCACCAACCACGTCGGCGTCGCCCCGGACGCGCAGTGGATCGCGACGAACGGCTGCTGCGACAGCACCGGCGTCGAGTCGCTGCTGCGGTCCGGCTGGTGGCTGCTCGCCCCGACCGACGTCCAGGGGAACAACCCCGACCCGTCCAAGCGCCCCCACGTCGTCAACAACTCGTGGGGCCAGACCGTCGAGCACAGCTTCGACGACTTCTTCCAGGCCATCGACGAGGCCTGGAGCGCCGCGGGCATCTTCAGCGTCTGGTCGTCGGGCAACACCACGCCGTACGCGGCCTGCGACACCGTCTCCTCGCCCGGCTCCGCCGAGAGCGCCTACTCCGTCGGCGCGTACTCATCGGACGGCACGCTCGCGTCGTTCTCCCGCAAGGGCGAGGGTGAAGGTGGCCGGATCAAGCCCGAGATCTCCGCTCCGGGCGACGCCGTCCGTTCGTCGTACCCGAACAACAGCTACACCGAGATGTCCGGCACCTCGATGGCGGCACCCCACGTCGCCGGCGCCGTCGCAGCGCTGTGGAGCTACGACCCGACCCTCATCGGGCAGGTCGAGGCAACCCGCCGGCTGCTCGCCGAGTCGGCCGTCGACGTCGATGACACCGAGTGCGGCGGCACCGCCGAGGTCAACAACAAGTACGGCGAGGGCCGGCTCGACCTCGTCCGCCTGCTCGAGCTCGCGCCCCGACAGGGCGGCACCCTCACCGGTGTCGTCACCGCCAACGGCGCCCCGGTCCCCGCTGCCGAGGTGACGATCAGCGGACCGTTCAGCCGGTCGATCGGAACCGACAAGGACGGCCGGTTCACGACGAACCTTCCGGTCGGCGACTACCAACTCAGCACCAAGGTCTTCGGCTACCTGACCGCGACCGCCAACGTCACGATCACCCTCGGCCAGGACACCTCCGTCAAGCTGCCACTCACGGCCGCCGTGCGGCACGACATCAGCGGCACTGTCGTCGATGACAAGAAGCGGCCCGTCCCGAACGCCGACGTGTCCGTCAAGGACACGCCGCTGAAGCCGGTACGCACGGACGCCAACGGCGCGTTCACGATCACCGCTGTCCCCGAGGGCGGGTACACCCTGGGCGTCAAGCCCAACGCCTGCTTCTCCCCCACGTCTGTCCCGCTGACCGTCGGCGCGCAGAACGAGCCGCGCGAGATCCAAGTCGGGCTCGTCGTCGACAAGGGCGGCTACAGCTGTGCCGTCTCCGACGGCGCGTACCTGCGCGGCACCGACCCGGTCGCGTTCACCAGTGGCGTGTGGGCGACGGTGAAGCTGCCGTTCCCGATCGCGCTCTACAACGGCAGCCACGACACCCTCGGCATCGGCCTGCGCGGTGTGATCTCCCCGGACACCAGCACCGGCCCCGGCAGCGGCGGCGCGGGCATCTTCCCGTTCTCCGTCCAGAGTCCCGTCGAGTTCGCCCCCGGCGGGGGTGTCTTCACGGCAGCCACCAAGGTCAACGGCGAGGATGCGTTCGTCGTCGAGTACCGCAGGGCCAAGCTCTGGGCCTATCCGATCCGGTCGGAGTACACGGAGCCGGTCAGCTTCTCGGCCACCCTCACCCGCTCCGGCACGGTGATCTTCGGGTACGGCGACGGCGTCGGGTCCGACGACCCGGTGACCGCCGGCGTGCACGCCACCACGGGCATTCAGGGCTGGGCCGGTGTCGACGGCATCCGGTTCTCCGACAGCGCCCCGGTGCTGCGCGACGGGATGATCGTCACCTACGACATGCCTGACTTCGGGTACCTGGACGCGACAGTCGTCGACCAGAACGACGGGCTGCCGGTGGCCGGGGCCAAGGTCTCGTTCACGGACAAGCTGGGGCTCGTCGAGACCGTCACGACCAACGGGACGGGCATGGTGCATCGCCAGCTTCCGGTCGGCGACTACACCATGACTGTCGACGCGCCGAACTACACGACCGCGGCGTACCCCTTCTCCCTGGACAAGCTCTACGCCAGTGCCAAGATCGACGCGCGGCTGACCACGGGTGCCGCCGGCCTGAAGGCCGACGGCCTCGACGCGCTGTTGGGTACCGACCAGAACGGCGCGGGCACGCTGACGCTGACCAACAACGGTTCCGCCCCGCTCACGTACAACCTGGGCGAGGCCGCGCGCCACCCCGAGCTTGACGCCGCCGACGCCACCGCGCGCACCGGGAAGGGTGCGGCCAGCACGATCGACCTCACCGCCTGGAAGGCCGGTGCGAGCGGCATGAAGCCGTCGAACGTCGACGGCAAGGCCGCGACGGCGAGCGCCGCGGAAGCGCAGGCGGCCGCCAAGGTCGGTACGACCTCCGGCGGTGACGTCATCACCCGGATCGCCATCCCGGGCACGATCGCGGAGAAGGAGCCGTCCGGCGTCGGGTACGACGGCGACGTCTGGGTCCACGACTACAACGCGCGGACCAACACCGCCTGGACGGTGACGGGCAAGCCGACCGGGAAGGTCTTCGACGCGTCGTGGAACCCCGCGTACCGGGCGTTCGACATGGCGCTCGACGCCAAGACCGGTGACATGTGCCAGATGGAGGACAGCCCGGCCAGCTTCATCCACTGCTTCGACCGGCAGACCGGGAAGGAGACCCGGCAGATCAAGGGTGCCTGGTCCACGCTGCAGCTGACCGGCCTCGCCTACAACCCCACCGAGGACGTGTTCTACGTCGGCGGCCGGGCGAACGGCATGATCGGCACCGTCGCCGGGACGTCGCACGACAACCCGGGTGCGCTGCTGTCCTTCTGCGCCCCGCCGCTGCCCGAGGTGATGGGCCTGGCCTACAACCAGGCGTCCGACACCATCTGGTACACCGACCTCACCTCGAACCGGCCCACCCGCCTGCTGCAGGTCGACCCCGACGACTGCTCACTGGTGAACGCGTGGTGGTTCCCGGGCCAGAAGGCGGGCCAGGGCGGCGGCCTCGAGACCGACTCGACCGGTGCGCTGTGGGCGGCGGACCAGGTCGCCGACGACGTCGTGCTGGTCGACGTCGAGGACGACCTGCTCACCGACCTGCCGTGGCTGTCGCTCTCCTCGACCGGCGGCACCCTCGCCCCAGGTCAGTCCACGACCGTCAAGGTCTCGATCTCCTCGAAGGGCACCAGGCCAGGGGCCCTCGGCGCGAACATCGTGGTGCGGTCCGACTCCGGACGCCAGTCCAAGACCTACGTCCCGGTGACTCTCACGACCACGAAGTACCAGGTCGGCGTCAACGCCGGCGGCCCCAGGTTCACCGACGGCTCCGGCTACACCTGGTCCGCCGACCAGGCCGCCAGCAGAACGACGTGGGGTTACGAGGGGAAGACCAAGGACGCCTCCACGAAGGCCGGGATCGCCGGCACGACGGACGACAGCCTGTTCCAGTCGCAGCGCACCACGCCGGACAAGCAGTTGTTCTACCGCTTCCCCGACGCGCCCAAGGGCACCTACGCGATCGATTTCGGGTTCGCCGAGATCGAGAAGGTGGCCAAGGGCAAGCGGGTGTTCGACGTCCTCGTGGACGGAACGCTGACGGAGTACGCGTACGACCCGGCCGCGGCCGTGGGGCCGAACGCCGCCGACTGGCGCACCGCCGTGGTGAAGCACGAGGGCGGTCCGCTGACCGTGGAGCTGCGGGGCTCGAAGGGCCTGAAGCCGCCGACCATCGCCGCGTTGCGGGTGACGCTCGACCCGCGGGCAGACACGGCGGAGCCCGAGCCCCAGCCCGAGCAGCCGGAGCCGGGCCCCGTGCCGGTGGCCCCCGCCGGTCGCTCGTACTCGATGAAGGTGACCGACGGCCTCTACCGCCAGGGCACGCAGGAGTCCGGATGGCACGGCGACGACCTCTGCGGCGTGCTGTGGTTCGACTCCAGCTTCCTGGCTCCGTTCTACGACACGGCCTGGGACGGCGTGTGTGTGACGACGAACGGCGCGCTGACCTTCGACCGCGCCAGCACGCAGGGGAGCAACACGGCGCTGCCGTCGCCGTACCCGATCGACGCGATCTACCCGCTCTGGGACGACCTCATCGTCGACGACGAGGCGGGCATCTACTTCGGCACGACCGAGGTGGACGGGCTGGCGGCGCAGGTCATCGAATGGCGCAACGTCGCCTTCTACAGTGACCGGGCGGCTCGGGTGAGCTTCTCCGTCACCCTGATCGCGGACGGACGGATCCAGATCGGGTACGGCGACGGCGTCGGCGGCGACAACCCCCTCACCCGCGGGTCGTCGGCGACGGTCGGCGTGGAGAGTCTGACGCGCAGCCCCGCGAGCCAGTACTCCTTCGACCAGCCCGTCCTGAGGGCCGGTCTGGGGTTGGAGTACACCCTCCCGGCCGCGGGCACGATTGAGGGTACGGTCACCGACAAGAACGACGGCAAGCCGATCGAGGGCGCGATCGTCACGCTCAAGGGGCCGGCCGGTGAACGCGTCATCACCACCGACGCAAAGGGCCGGTGGAAGGCTCAGGCGCTGGTCGGCGAGAACACCGTGCAGGTCGAGGCGCCGAACTACGTCACCGCCAGCCACCCGGTGACCATCGCCAAGAAGGATCAGGCCGAGGTGGTCGACACGGCGTTGACGACCGGCGTCGCCACCGTCACCGGAGGTGACTTCGACTGGCTCCTCGACAAGGCCCAGAAGGCGACGGCCGACGTGACAGTGACCAACAGCGGCTCCGCCCCGCTTGAGGTGCGGATCAGCGAGCAGAAGCGCACCAGCGACGGTGGGCACGAGGCTGCCGACCTTGCCTGGCTGACCCTCACGGGCCCGGCCGCGACCGGCACGGTCACGCTCGCGGCCGGCGAATCCACCACGGTCACGGCGACGGCCGACAACGCCGGGGTCCAGCCCGGCGTGCTCGTCGGAGACGTGCTGGTGACGTCGAACGCCGGCAAGGGCGAAGCCCAGCTCAAGCCGGTCCGCCTGGCGACCTCGGCCTACTGGGAGGGTGTCGACGTGGGCGGATCCGGACACGTCGGTGCCGACGGCTTCGTCTGGTCGCCCGACCAGCAGCTCGGCTCGCGGCCGTGGGGCTACGTCGGCGGCAAGACGCGCGCCACCAAGGCCGACATCGCCGGCACCGAGGCCGACGCGCTGTTCCGCACCCAGCGGACCGGCGAGACGTTCAGCTACGTGTTCAAGAACGCCCCCGCCGGTAAGTACCGGATCGGCCTCGACTTCGCCGAGATCGAGAAGGTCAAGGTCGGCAAGCGTGCCTTCGATGTGCTGGTCGACGGCAAGGTCGTGCTCTACGACCACGACGTGCAGGCGAAGGTGGGTGCGCTGACCGCGGACATGAACGCGGTCACCGTCGAGCACACCGGTGGCGATCTGAAGGTCGAGCTTCTCCGCGAGAAGGGCGAGAGCGACCCGATTCTCAACGCCCTGAAGGTCCAGCAGGACCCGCGCCTCTGAGGTAGCCAGACCTATCCGCCAACAGTGGTCAGAGCCTCCTCGGAAAGGATCGCCGGGGAGGCTCTGACCACGACGCCCGCAACCGTCGACTGACACACCGCTGAAGGCCACTCCTGGCACCTACGCCAAGAGCACTGAGGCTTACGCCACCGATAGCCAGCGAGGTTTGCCGACAGCCGCCACATCAGCGTAACCTGGACGATATGGTCCAGTTAATTTACGCCAGAGTGCGGGCATCCGCCCTCAACCCAGGGCGGGGCGCATGGCGGTGATCACACGCGGTTTCGGTGGCCGCAGACGCGACGACGCCGACCTCCCGCCTGGCCAGTACCGCACCGACGACTTCCCGGTACTGTCGGCGGGACCGACACCGCGCATCGGCCTCGACGAGTGGGAGCTCGCCGTCGTCACCGAGACCGGCGAGCGGAGCACGTGGTCATGGGCGGAGTTCACCGCCCTCCCTGCCGACGAGCCGACTGTGGACATCCATTGCGTCACGCGCTGGTCGAAGTTCGGCACGAGCTGGCGAGGCGTCTCCGTGGACACGCTGCTGGCCGACGTCGACACTGCGGCCGAGTACGTGGTCGCCCACTCCTACGGCGGCTACACCACGAACATCCCGCTCGAGGGCCTTCTCGACGGCCAGGCCTGGGTGGCGTACGAGTTTGACGGCGCGCCGCTGGCTCCTGTGCACGGCGGGCCGGCCCGCCTCCTCGTCCCTCACCTGTACTTCTGGAAGAGCGCGAAATGGCTGCGCGCTCTGGAACTCCGTCTCGACGACGAGCCCGGGTTCTGGGAGACGGCCGGCTACCACAACGACGGTGACCCATGGCGCGAGCAGCGGTACCTGGAGGACTGACCTGGCAGCCGGCGACCGTCGCGGCCACCCGCGCGGAGACTGCGACGGCGCGGACCCTGGTCCTCGACGTCGACGGCTGGACAGGTCACGTGCCGGGCCAGCACGTCGACGTCCGGTTGACGGCTCCCGACGGCTACATGGCGCACCGCAGCTACTCGATCTCGTCCGCCCCGGGGCCCGACCGACTCGAGGTGACCGTCCAGGCGGTGATCGACGGCGAGGTGTCGCCACACCTCGTCGAGGTTGCGGAGCCGGGTGACCACCTCGAGATCCGAGGGCCGCTCGGGGGCTGGTTCGTACGCCGACCCTCCGACCCGCGCCCGGCGTTGCTGATCGGCGGCGGCTCCGGCGTGGCGCCCCTGATGTCGATGGTGCGTGCGGCGACGAATCCCACCAGGCTGCTCTACTCGACCCGATCCCCGTCGGATGCGCTGTTCACGGCGGATCTTGCGACTGCACAAGCCACAGGCAATACTCCTGTCGCCGTCACCCACGTCTATACCAGGGTCGCGCCCCACGGCTGGCCGGCCCCACCTCGACGACTGGACGCGGACATCCTTGCCCGCGTCGCCTGGCCCCGCGATGCCGACATTGTCGCGTTCGTCTGCGGGCCCACCGGATTCGTCGAAACCGTGGCCGACCTTCTCGTCGAAATCGGCCACAACCCCGCGAACATCCGCACCGAGCGTTTCGGACCCACCGGAGGATGACCGTGCCGACCACCAACGTCGGAGCAGACGATCCACCCTGGGTGGACGGTAACGCCCTCGCCGGACCGCTCGGTGAGATCATGGGGACTGACCTCACCGTTGCCGAGCTCACCTGCGCCGGCTGCCGGATGACCCGTCCGCTGGCCGCGATGCGCGTGTTCGACCGAGCGCCGGGCCTCGTCGCCCGATGTCCCGGCTGCGAGGACGTTGTCATGCGCCTGGTGCGCACGGCGTATCGGGCCCTGGTCGACCTGCGTGGGTCCCTCGTCGTCAGCATTCCGGTGCCGATCACCTGAGCACCAAGGAATCCGCAACAATCGGGGCGGAGTGACAATCAGGAGGAAAAATTGGCGAACAACACCGAAGACATGATCACGCTGACCAGCGCCGAGCAGGACTCGGGTGGCTCGAACCTGTCGGTAGCCACCCCGGCCGGCGCGGAAGACTTCGTCATCACCAACAACACCGCGAGCGGCATCTACGAGGCTGCGATAGGGGGCCGGACAGCCGCAGGGTTGGTCTACAGCATGGTCGGAAGCCGCGTCATCCTGTCGGCGACATCCGTGTTCCCCGAGTTCCGGGGGAAGGGAGTAGCGAGCAGGCTCATCGGCGGCGTCCTCGACGAGCTGCGCATGCAAGGGAAGACCGCTACCGTGACGTGTCCGTTCGCGGCAGCATTCGTCGGTGCTCATCCGGAGTACGCCGACGTGCTGGACCTGGCATTCCCTCGGTCGGACCCAGCCAAGGGGCATTGAACACGGGTCGTCGGGCCCTGAACGCGGGCCGGCCGCCGGAGAGGCTCAAGTGTCCAACGGCCGGCGGACAATCGCATGAATCGCGCTTTCGCCGAGGGTGCGCCCAGCGGTCGCGGGCTGCGAACGCGTGGGCACGTCCGCAGCCCCGCTCGCTGTCCCCGAATCCTTACGAGTGAGCGCGGATGATCGTCTTCCCGGTGACCCGCTCGGTCGGGTTGAGAGCGGCGACGGCGTCGTCGAGGTCCGCGACATTGCCGATGTTCGTCCGCAGTCGCCCGTCCCGTACCCGCCGGACGATTTCCCCCAGTTGTCCACGATCAGACGTCACGACGAAGTCGATCGCCAGGCCGTCCGCGGGCCGCGCCTCGGTCGGCCCGACAACGGAGACCAGTGTTCCTCCGGCTCGAATCAGGCCTGCCGACCGCTTCCCGATGTCACCGCCGATGACGTCGAAAACCAGATCGACTCCGCCGACGTCCTCCAGGGCCTCGTTGCCGAGGTCGACGAACTCGTGTGTGCCGAAGTCGAGCGCCCTTTCACGGTCGGCAGCGCGCCCGGTGCCGATGACATAGGCGCCGAACTCGCGTGCGAGCTGCGTCACCATCGAACCGACCGCGCCGGCCGCACCGTGCACGAGGACGCTCTGCCCCGCCTGAAGGCGGCCGTGCTCGAATAATCCCTGCCAGGCGGTCAGGCCAGAGATCGGCAGGCTCGCGCCCACCGTGAAGTCGACGTCGCCGGGCAGCGGCGCGAGGTTACGCGCCTCGACGGCCACATACTCCGCCAGAGTGCCGTCGCGGGTCCAGTCCGTCAGGCCGAACACCCGCTGTCCCACCGACAGTCCCGTCGTGCCATACCCGAGAGCGCTGACCACTCCGGCCAGTTCGTGCCCGGGAATCGACGGAGTCCGGTCACGGCCGAGGCGATCGGTCCAGGTCGAGGGCCATGCCATCTCGGTCGGGACGAACCCCGACGCATGAACCTGAACGACGACGTCATTGAGGGCCGGTTCGGGCTCAGGCCGCTCTGCCAGCGTCATCCCGGCCGTTCCCGCAGCCTCGTCCGTCACCACAATCGCCTTCATCAGGTACCTCCTTGTATTCAGCCCCCGTCTGCACTGCCACGAGGAGCACCGTTCCGTTTCCCAGCAATGACGGCGCCACGCCTCGGCGCCGCACCACGCCACGCCACGCCACGGTGATCGGGCGCGGGTGGGGCGCGAGGATTCGCCGTAAGTGGCGGGGATGTCTGCCGAACCCGACGTCGGCGGGCAAGTCGGGCAGCTCGTCGCTGCCCGGAGGCGCCCGTCGGACGTCCCGAACCTAGTCGCGGCAAAACTGGTCTGTCAAGTCCACTATTGGGCCACGTGGTTGTTGATGTGACTACGAGAAGTGCCAGCTCAAGCCCTATGCATACGGACGGTTTGGCGCCGGCCGGGCCCGTCTTTCGGACCTAGGGGTCCAGGGAGTGTGGAGGCTGCGGGAATACCACCGCCCCGGAGAGCGTCTGTACTTGCGCGTCCAGGTGCACTCCACCTGGCTCCGCAACCGTGCGTGGCAAGGCCGTGAAGGGAGAGCTGTGGCCCAGCAGACCCAGTACCGCAAGAACCCGGAGACCGTTTCGGGGCTCAACCCGGAGCAGTACCGCGTGACCCAGCAGGACGGCACCGAGCGACCGTTCACCAATGCCTACTGGGACAATCACGAGCCCGGCATCTACGTCGATGTGGTGTCCGGCGAGCCATTGTTCGCATCGGTCGACAAGTACGACAGCAACTCCGGCTGGCCGAGCTTCACCAAGCCGATCGCCAAGACGAACGTTGTCGAGCGCAAAGACTCCAGCCACGGAATGATCCGGACTGAGGCCCGCTCGCTGCACGGGGACAGCCACCTGGGTCACGTCTTCAACGACGGCCCGCCAGAAAAGGGTGGACTGCGTTACTGCATCAACTCGGCATCGCTGCGGTTCATCCACCTCGACGACCTGCAGGACGCAGGGTACGGCGAATACCGCATTCTGTTCACGAGTGCCACCGACACCGGCACGACGACACACAAGGAGACGACGTGAACACCGAAAAGGCAATCCTCGCCGGCGGCTGCTTCTGGGGCATGGAGGAGTTGTTCCGCCGCCAGCCCGGCATCGTGTCCACGCGCGTCGGCTACAGCGGCGGCGACGTCCCGAACGCCACCTACCGCAACCACGGCACCCACGCGGAGTCCATCGAGGTCGTCTACGACACCGACAGGACCGACTTCCGCGCGCTGCTCGAGTTCTTCTTCCAGATCCACGACCCTTCGACGAAGAACCGCCAGGGTAACGACATCGGCATCAGCTACCGCTCGGCGATCTTCTACACCAGCGATGAGCAGAAGCGGGTCGCGGAGGACACCATCGCCGACGTCGACGCCTCGGGTCTGTGGCCCGGCAAGGTCGTCACCGAGGTCACCGCGGCAGGCGACTTCTGGGAAGCCGAGCCTGAGCACCAGAACTACCTACAGACCTACCCCAACGGATACACCTGCCACTTCCCCCGCCCCGGATGGAAGCTTCCGAAGCGGGCGACGGCCTGACACCTCCGGCGCGCGGACCCCGGGTCCGCGCGCCGGTCCGGGCCGAGGCGGACCGAATAGTCCAATACAGCTCCTGCCGACGATGACCTGGCGATGTCGGCCCCGTTCATCGAGCCAACGACGCGCAGGCGCGCCCTTCACCGCCGCGTGAATGCGACATGGCATCGGATGGACTCCAAGGTCCCGTTTTCCCTAGATTATCTGGCGCGCTGGATACACTTGACAGATGAGCGACGAGCAGGTGGCTGCGCCGACGAATAGGCGGAGGATCAGTCAACGGGGCATCGCGACGCGAGAACGGATCCTCGAGGCCGCGAACCGGCTGATGCTCGTGCGCGGAGTGAACGCGACGACCCTTGACGACATCCGCGAGGCAAGCCAGACGAGCAAGTCTCAGCTCTACCACCACTTCGCCGACAAGCAGGAACTTGTGCGCGCCTTGGTCAAATATCGAGGCGCGCTTGTGCTTCAGCGTGAGCGTGCAGGGCTCGAACGACTGAGATCATTCTCAGGGCTGGTCCGGTGGCGCAACGCCCTGGTCCAGGCCAACTCGCTGAACAACGGCAAATACGGGTGCGGCCTCGGGTCGATGGCTCTCGAACTGTCCGATCAAGATGAGCAGGCTCGATCGTCTCTGTCGGAGACGTTCGCGGCATGGGAAAAGCTGATCAGTGATGGCCTGCACCGGATGCAGGACAGCGGTCTGCTGCGCCATGACGCCGACCCGGAGAAGTTGGCCACTGGCTTGATGGCCGCATTGCAGGGCGGCTACTTGCTGGCGAACGCCTCGCACGACATCGCACCCATGGAAGTCGCTCTGGACATGGCGCTGGAACATATCAAATCGTTCCTCACGCAGCCGTCCGGTGAGCCGACCCGTTAATTCGAGCAACGCTGCTCACATCCGCATCGACTTCCCGGGCCGACGCGCCAGCGCAAGGGACCATTTGGTCCATTTTACGACTTGGATCCGATCGGGCCCAGTCCGGGAGTGTTGGACCTAGCCGCCCCTCGGTGCAGTCTGCGCCATCACACCGTCCAGGATCACCAAGGGCGCAGGGTTCGGCCAGCGAACAGTCGTTTGGACTATCCAGTCCACGCAGGCTAGCCTGCGGAGGTACCGGCCCAGGGTGATGCGCCCGGCCACAGCCTCCGCTCGGACTTCGGCTCGGCTGTTGCTGGGTCCGTATCCCTGGACCCTCACCACTGGATCCACAGGAAGGCGCGGCTGATGGAAACCGATCAGGATCATGTCGTCGCATCGGCCCGAGTTGTCCTTCCGGCCACAGAGCGCCGGCGCACGGACATGACGACCCGCGGCTTCACGTTCATCGCCGATGAACCGCACAGCGGCGCACTCGGTGACGGCCCGACGCCGACGGAGTACCTGTTGATGGCGCTCGCGTCGTGCACTGCTCAGACGCTGCGGCAGTACGTCGACTACAAGTACGACACCGCCGGCGACATCACCGTCGAGATCGACTACCACGAACCCGAGCAGGAAGGCGCAGAGCGCTACCTGCAGCGCACGATCACGCTCAGCGAGGAGCCCGACCCTGACGACCTGAAGGTGATGCACGACATTGCCGAGAGGTCCCCGGTGACCCTGCTGATTCAGTTCGCATGGAGCGTGCGGACCGCGTTCGTCGGGCCGCGCTGAGAACAGACCGTCTGCTGCTCGGCGATCACGGCCGTGCAGCAGACGGTTGCCATTGCGCCCCAGCGGCGACAGTGTTTCCGTCGACCGCGACCGCTGGGGCGGCGCGATCAGTACCCGAACCGGACGCCTGGTGCGGCTGAGTGGCGGCCAGCAGCGCCGGGTCCGGGGGGTCGCGCGTCTCATTGCGCCACGTGGTCTAGCTATCCGTGCTGGCCCGGCCAGCACGTCGAAGGGTGACGTGTGACCGAAACCAAGAGCGGCCGAACGATCTGGAAGCGGAACCTGGCGTCACCGCTGTGGGCATTCTTACGAATCGAGTCCGGCAGCGCCGGCATACTCGTGGCCGCCATCGTCGCCGCACTGTTCTGGGCCAATATCGACCTTGGCTCCTACGAAGCCGTATGGCGCACCCAGTTGTCCCTGCGCCTCGGGCACCTCGAACTCTCCCGCGACCTGCAGACCTGGATCAACAGTGGCTTGATGACGCTGTTCTTCCTTGTCGTCGGCCTTGAGGCGCGGCGCGAGTTCGACCTCGGCGACCTCCGCGACCGGCGACGTTTCGTGCTGCCCAGCGTGGCCGGCCTGATTGGCATGCTGATCCCGGTACTGATCTTCCTGGGGATCAACCACGGTGGGCCGGGTGCGCATGGTTGGGGCGTGGCCATGTCGACCGACACGGCCCTTGCGTTGGGTCTGCTGGCACTGCTCGGCCGAGGTGTGCCCGACCGGGTCCGGATCTTCCTGCTCACCGTGTTCGTGGTCGACGATGTGATCGCACTCATCGTCATCGCCCTGGTCTACAGCGAGGACATCAGGGTTCTGCCCATCGTGGTGGCCGTTGTCGCATTCGCGGTCATGTTGGCCATCCACGCAGGCGGCGTCCGACGGGGCTGGGCGTACGTGCCGGTCGCCGTCGTGATGTGGGGCGCGTTGCTGGTCAGCGGAGTCGACCCTGTGGTGACCGGCCTGGCCATCGGATTGACCGCGTTTGCCTACTCCCCCGGCCGATCTGACCTCGAAAAGGTCACCGGGCTGTTCCGGTCGTTCCGTGAGCAGCCGACGCCCACGCTCGCGCGTACGGCCTCGATCGGCTTGGCGAACACGCTGTCGCCCAACGACCGCCTTCAGCGCATCTACCACCCATGGTCCAGCTACGTCATCGTGCCGCTGTTCGGCCTGGCCAACGCCGGAATCAGCATCGACCGTCCGTTCCTGGCCCAGGCGTTCGCGTCGCCTGTCACCTGGGGCGTGCTGCTCGGGTATGTCGTCGGCAAGCCGCTCGCCGTGATCGGCACCTCGGCCGGGCTCACCTGGCTCTCCCACGGGCGTATCCGTCCGGCCGTGGGCTGGGCGGGCGTGCTCGGCAGCGGCACGATCGCCGGTGTCAGCTTCACGGTGTCACTGCTGGTCGCGAGCCTGGCCTTCACCGGCGACCAACTGGCCGAGGCCAAGGTCGGGGTGCTCAGCGCCGCGATCGTATCCTCAGCACTGACCTGGGTCGCGTTCCGCGTCACCAACACGTTTCCCCAGGACAAGCGCGTCCGTGCGCTCTTCGGCGACATGACGGAGCTGATCGATCTCACCCCAGCGGTCGACGAGAAGCAGGACCACGTCCGCGGCCCAGCCGGTGCATCGGTAACGCTGGTGCAATACGGCGACTTCCAGTGCCCGTACTGCGGGAAGGCCGAACCAGTCGTCCGGCAGCTGCTGGGCGACGCCGACCTGCGCTTCGTGTGGCGTCACCTGCCTCTGTCAGACGTGCATCCGCAGGCCCGACTGGCAGCCGAGGGCGCCGAAGCAGCCGCCGCTCAGGGAAAATTCTGGCAGATGCATGACCTGTTGCTCGACCACCAGGGCGAACTGGACATCACCACTCTGATCGAGTACGCCGACGACCTCGGTCTGGATCAGAGACGATTCCACGACGATCTGACCAACCAGGCCCACGCCGCCCGCATCGACAGTGACATCGACTCCGCCGACAACAGCGGAGTGTCCGGCACCCCGACGTTCTTCATCAACGGCCGCCGCCACTACGGCGCCTACGACATCACGGCCTTGACCGCGGCCATTCGCATGGCCCGAGCCCGCGCCCGCCTCGGCCACGACGCACCACCGATTCGTCATTAGACGCGTTGCGTTGACACGACGGCACGCCCGTCGGCCCGTCGGTCCGGGCCATGCTCCTGATTCATCGCGCTCGCGGGCCGGTCAGCAGGGTCGCCGCGCGCAGCGACTCGGCAGCTGTCAGGAGGGCGGCGCCGAGAAGCACTGTGTCTTTGAGCAGGAATTGTCCCAGCTGAGAAAGGCTCAATATCCCCTGCCCTTCCTGCCGGGCCTCAGGCGTCGTGGCCAGGAAACTGAGCGTGGTAACGAACATCCCCGTCGCACCGAAGCTACCGATCGCTGAGGCTCTGGGCGCAAAGGGCTTGGCGACGATCAGGGAACCCAGAGCGATCTCCGTGACCCCGATGAGTCGGTTGAGCTTTTCTGCGCCCAGCCTCGCGCGGAGCCGCGAGAACAGCGGACTCGAGGTAACCAGGGGCTCGTCGTTCTCCACCTCGTACGGCTTGAACTTGAGCGCACCGATCCACAAGATGTTCGTCGCCAACGCGCAGCGCAGGACTGAGAAGCCCACCGAGGCGAGGCCATCGGCGTACGAGTGTCCTGTGCCCATCGCTCGCTCCTGTTCGCCGCGTCGACGCTCGGCCTGCTGGGGGCCATTACCCGCTGGGACCGGCAACACGCATCGAGGGCGCGCCTCCGGAGGGGCCGGCGAGTGATTCCCGCCGACCCCTCCGGGCGAGGTCACTTTCCGTAAACCTCGAATTCGTAGAGCGAGAACCCGTACGAGGTGGCCCGCTTGACCCCGTACACCCGCACGTAGCGGGCGGTGACGGGGGCGAAGGTGGCGTTGTCGACGCCGCCGTTGCCGGTGGCGGTGGTGAACACCGGCGTCCATGAGGTGCCGTCGCCGGACACCTCGATCCGGTACGAGGTGCCGTGCGCGGCCTCCCAGCGCAGCACGACCCTGCTGACGCTGCGGGCCGCCCCGAGGTCGACCCTGAGCCACTGGTTGTCGTTGTAACTGCTGGCCCACCGGCTGCCGAGGCTGCCGTCGACCGCCTTGTCCGGTGTGTGGCTGGTCAGAAACTGGGTGCTCGACGCGGTGGTCGGACGGCCCTGCGCCAGGTTGGTGACATCGTCGCCCCGGCGCGCCGGGAACGAGACGACCTGCTGGTAGGTGGGGCGGTTCTGCCAGGCGATCACCGGATGGGTGATGCCGCCGAGCCCGGACTGGGCGATCGAGTCGGCACACCACTGGTCGCCAGCCCCGCAGGACTTGTCTCCGGGGTAGACGGTGGTGGCCGGCACCGCAGCGGCCTGGCCGAGCGCGTCGAGCAGTGCCTGCCGGCACGCGCCGAGGTTGCCGTTGCCGCAGTACGCGCGGCCCAGCCCACCCGCCACCGGGTCGCCGAGTACGGCCCGCAGGTCCTTGTCGACGTAGCCCCACCAGCCGTACTGGAACGACGAGCCCTTGTGCGCCTGCCCCTGCAACGCCCAACTCGCGGCGCCGTCGCGTCCGCCGTTCTGGCCGCCCGACGGCGCCTCGTTCACCTCGATGGCGTCGACCAGCGCGGCGTAGAGGTCCGACCCGAGGCCGGGGCGGAACTGCGCCGAGGCCAGCAGCGGCCACCAGGCGTCGAAGATCCGGATGGCGTCGGCGTGCTGGTAGACCTTGGAGCCGGAGGACGTCTCCACCCGGCGGGCCCCGGCCTGCTGCCAGGCCCGCAGCTTGCCCACCGCGTCGACCAGCGCCGGATCCGTGACCGGTGTGCTGTCCAGCACCCGCAGCAGGTCACCGAGAACCTGCTGGCCGCGCAGGTCGGTCACCGCCGCATCCGCCATGATCGTGACGACGTCGGCGCGGCCGAGCTTGCGCTGGGCGATCGCGGCGCGCACCGGGCCGTCGAGCAACTGAGCCCGGTGTACGGAGCCGAAGCTGAAGTTGCCGTCGGCGGCCCCGAAGTCCCGCGCCTGCTTGTTGTTCCAGCTGACGTAGTAGTCCTGGTTGACCGACTGCGGATGCGCCGACGCCGGGGTGTAGGTGGCGTCGTTGGTGTCCGGGTTCCAGCCGGCCCACTCGTACGCCGCTTCGGCCTTGGTGGGCAGGTTCGGGTCGGCGGTGGCCGGACGGACCGGGTTCGAGCCGGAGTTGTAGTACGCCGCCTCGGTCGAGTTGACGTAGAACCAGTTGAACGCGTACCCGACGTCGGCCGCGGACGCCTGGAAGGCCGCGGCGCTGCCCATCGCGGCCGGGTCGTTGAAGGCCTGGAAGCCGATCGCCGAGTCAGCCTCGTGCTGGTAGGTCGAGCGCAGTTTGGTGAACGCGGTCGGCTGCCCGTTCACCAGGCCCCGGTGGGTCACCAGCCCGTACTTGGTGCGCAGCGCGCGCAGGGTGTACGAGCCGGCCGGGGTGGAGTCGGCCAACGTCGGTGACCAGGAGTTGCGCTGCTCCAGCGCCTCCATGGCGAGGCACTGCCCGTGGTAGAGGTAGCGGTTGGTGCGCAGCGTCGGGGCGCTGCCGTCGGTGGTGCACAGCGGCACCGCGTACGTGTCGGTGAGGTCCTGGGAGGCGGAGGTAGCGCTCCACGCGTAGTCCTGGCCCCGGCCGAGCAGCACGTAGAGGTTGAGCCCGGCGAACGCGGCGCCCCGAGCGCTGATGCCCGGGCCCTGCAACTCCTGGAGCATCAGCAACTGCGGCGCGAAGTAACCGGTCTGCGGCCCGAACACGGCCACCGGGTTGCCGGTGGTGGTGTGCCGTCCGGAGACCACCACCGCGTTGGACATGCCGTGAGCGCGCAGGTTGGCCAGGCCGCCGAGCAGTTCCTTGGTGGCGGTGCTGGCGCCGGTGCGGGCGGCGGCCCCGCCGGTGGCGTCGTAGGCCAGGGGTTCGGCGACCACCGAGCCGGCGTCGGGGAGCACCGCGCTGGTCGCGCCGGGCGGCGTCGCCCCGTACGGGAAGCTCTGCCCGTCGTGCAGGGTGAGCACGGTCTCCGGGTCGTTCTGCGAGCGGAAGGCCGCCCACACCCGGTCGCCCTCGGTCGCGCCGTACTTGGCGCGGGCGGCCACCCGGACCAGCGCGGACTGGATCTCTCTGCCGCCGCCCCCGCCGAAGAGTCCGCCGATCACGCCGGCGGTGGCGATCAGATCGGTCATGGTGAAGTGCTTCGGCTTACCGGCGCCGGCGAGCACGTACTCGCCCGGGTAGTTGTCCTCGGCGATCGACCTGTCGATGTAGGCGTTGATGCCAGCGATGTAGTCGACCACGTCGGTGTAGAGCTGCTGGCCCCGGGCGCCCTTGGTGCGCAGCGCGTCCACCTGGGCCTGGAGGTCCGCCTCGGTGTACGGCGAGTTGGCCCAGACGCTCTGCTCCAGCTCACGGTTGCCAGGGGCGCCGCCGGCGAACGAGGTGACGTTGCCGCGGCCGACGTGCCGCAGCAGGTCCATCACCCAGAGCCGGTCCTGTGCCCCGGCGTAGCCGGCGCCGAACATGGTGCCGGCGCGGGTGGTGCCTGTGACGTGCGGGACGCCGGTGGCCTTGTCCCGCACGATGGTGACGTCCGCGCGCGGTGAGACGGTGCTCTCCACCTGTGCGGCCGGGACACCGAACGAGGCGTCGTTGTAGAAGTGGGCGATCTGTTCGTCGGTCAGCCCGGCGTAGTTGTAGACCAGGTTCGCGTACTCGTCGAGCTGGTCGCTGGAGTGCGCCGGGCGGGTGCCGAGCGCCTGGTGCGCCAGGATGGCGACCAGCGTGGCGTTGCCGTTCTGCCCGGGGGGCAGGATGTCGGCGCACTGGCCGAGGCAGTAGTCGTTGGCGGCGAACGTTGTGGCGGCCAGCGCCGGTGACGGCGGGGTCACCGTCAGGACGCTCGCGGTCAGGACGGCGGCGGTGAACGCCGCGAGCCGGTTACGGAGAGCGGGACGGGGCATGGCGATCCTCCGGGGACGCGGAGTCGGGCCGTTCGGTCACGCCCGGCTGCCGGTGCCGACGTCTCGCCCTCCGCGCCCGGGCGATCCGCCAGGAGGTGAGAGTGACTCACATCTATCTCCCGGCAATGATCGACGTAGGACCCCCGCCCGGGATACCCGTCGTTCACCACGCGCCAATGCCGACGTTTCGCCGATTTCCCCTCACCGACTTCCCGGATCACGGCTTTGGTGGTGTCCGGCGACTGCACCGGCACCGCACCGAAATGAATGGCCTCGCCGACCCGATCCGACCTACCGTGCAACGAGGTATCCATCTCCGACGCATCCACGAGAGGACCTCACCCGCGTGACACCGCCTGCTCTATAGACCTGACACGTTCCCCGCGCCTGGGTTGCCGACGTCGCCGTCGGTTCGTTCCCATGCCTTCCGTCAGGTCTTTGGAGAGATCATGTCTACGCGTCCACATACCGCGCTGCCCTGGCCCGCCGGGCACACCGGGCTTCCCCTGCTCGCACTCGGCTGCGTCCACTGCGATTCCGGAATCGGCGACCGGCCGTTCCGCATCACGGCCGACGGCGGAATCGTCCACAACAGACCCCTGGTCGCCTACGGCGCCGGCTTCCCGGGCCAGCATGCGCACCCGATCCCCGTGACGGGCCACACCGGCAGGTCCTCGGGTCGTCGGCCGCCGTTGGGGCGAGAGCATCGCTGGCCCCGCCCGTGGCTGCATCAGGCCGCGGTCCGCGCGAGGTCGCTCCTGACGCGCGAACGAACGTCAGGACCGGCCCGATACCGACGGAGGAGGTGACCGCCCGGGTGCGTACCCTCGGCCCGCGCTCCGAGCGACGGCCATCAGGCGAAGCCGGACGCGGGCCGCCCGCATGGCACGCCGAACGGAAGAGCGTCATGGCCACGGCCATGTCGAGCATGCCCTGCGCGACGGCCTCGGAGCGGCCGGCCCGCAGCATGTCCTCCGCGGCCTCATCGCTGGGCGTCGTACGCGCGCCGTGCGCGTTCGACCTCTCCGAGGCTGGCATCGGCCCACGTGGTCAGGTGCGCGAAGAGCGGGCCCAGGCTGGCGCCCAACTCGGTGATCTCGTACTCGACTCTGGGAGGCACCTCGGCGTGGTAGGTGCGTGACACGAGCCCGTCACGCTCGAGTTGGCGAAGCCGCTGCGTGAGCACCTTCGGCGTGATGCTCGTCAGTCGGCGCTCCAACTCGACAAAGCGCTGCCGACCGTACTCGTTCAGCGCCCACAGGATCGGTGTGGTCCACCGGCTGAAGACGATGTCGACAACCGGCGCGACCGGGCAGGCCAACTCGGGATCTGCCGACTGCTTCATGTGTCCCCCGTCACAAACGCATTACTATCCTCTAGGTACCTACTATATCGACGCTATTAGCGTCTTCTTCGGCCGTGCGAACGACACGGTCGGACTGGAGACCCAGACATGTTTGTCGTGGTAGGAGCAACCGGAAACGTCGGCCGTACGCTCGCGTCAACCCTCGCGGCCTCGGGTGCCGCGGTGACGGCGGTGTCCCGGGGGCGACGTCCGGGCGCCGTACCAGAGGGCATCCGCCACCATCGCGCGGACCTCGAGCAGCCGGAGAGCCTGCGCCCGGTGCTCGCCGGCGCCGAGGCGCTGTACCTGCTCGTGGAGGGCGCCGGAGCCCACGTCGAGATGCGCGAAATCCTGCGGGTCGCCGCGGCCGGCGGCGTGAAGCGCGTTGTGCTCCAGTCCTCGCAGGCGGTCGCCACACGACCGGACTCGCCGTCACACGCGCCGCTGCGCGCCATCGAGGATCTCGTCCGTCGATCCGAATTCGACTGGACGATCCTTCGCCCCGGCGGCTTCGCCTCCAACTCCTTTGCCTGGACCGAACCGATCCGGGGCAGGCGGACCGTGGCCGCACCGTTCGGCGACGTCGGTCTGCCCGTGGTCGACCCGGCCGACATCGCCGAAGTGGCGGCCGCCGTGCTCCTCGACCGCTCGCACGATGGCCGTACCTACGAACTGACCGGCCCGGTCCTGCGCACGCCACGCGAACGGGTCGCCGATCTCGCCGCCGCGCTCGGCGAGCCGATCCACTTCGTGGACCAGACGCCCGACGAAGCCCGCGAGCAGATGCTGCGGTTCATGCCGCCGCCGGTTGTCGAGAGGACGCTGGCGATCCTCGGTACGCCGACCGAAGCCGAACAGCGGATCAGCCCGGACGTTTCCGAGGTCCTGGGCCGATCACCACGCCCCTTCGCCGCCTGGGCCACGCGCAACATCGACGCCTTCCGCTGACAATCGGCCGGGGCCGCCAGCGGCGGCTCCGGCCCCGGATCAGCTCCCGCAGATGCCGTACCCGTTGAGGCTCCACCAGCCGGCGAAGCCGTCGGCGTCCTCGTCCGCTCGCAACCGCACGGTGTTACCCCCGGTGATGTTGACCGCTGTCAGCAGCACCTGACCATTGCCGGCGTTGATATCCGCACGGCTGCACGAGGAAACCGGCGACCGGCACGGCGCGGCGCTGACCTGGGACAGCCTCGGTTACGTCCGGCACGGCCTCGGCGGCCAGGATCGGGCGGCGGACTGCTACCGGCGGGCGCTGGCGCTGCACCGGGAACTCGGCGACCGGTACGACGAGGCGGAGGTGCTGGACAACCTGGGCGACAGCCTGCAGGCCGCCGGTGACCTCGACGCCGCGCGTCGGGCGTGGCGAGAGGCGCTGACGGTCTTCGACGAGCTGCGCCACCCGGACGCCGACCGCCCCCGGTTGAAGCTGGCCGTCCCAGCCGTCCCGGCGCCAGCGGGCGGCGGAGAACCGTAGGTGACGTGGTACAACGTGCGGGCTCAATCCTCTTCACTGGCGACCGCCGGTCGCCGGCGGGACAGGTGAGACGTGAACGCCCTGACTCCCGCTAGCCGACGGCCGCCTCACGCTGGATCTGCTCGAATTGATCTGCCATCGCGGCGGCCAGGGCCTGCGCGGCGGACAGCGGACGAACCATGACCGTGAACTCATCGATCAAGCCGCTCTCATCGAGGTGCAGGAAATCGCAACCCTCGACGGCGACACCGCCTATCCGCGCCTCGAATACCAGCGCGTGATCGCGACCGCCCTCGCCGCTCAGCTCCCGGACGTACCGGAAGTCCTCGAACACCCGCAGCACACCCCGCAGGATCGCTGCGGTGATTGCCTTGCCCGGATAGGGCTTGAACGCCACCGGGCTGCGAAACAGCACGTTGTCGGCGAGGGTCGCCTCAAGGGCATCGGGGTCGCGTGCTTCGACCGCCGCACGAAAGTCGATCACCACCTCAGCGTACCGGCAGTCCGGCGTCACGGTCGCGGTGAAGCCGCCCGGCCAAGTAATGCCCCGCCAGGCCGACGACAGCTCAGGCAGACCGCTGCGCGGTCTCGCCGCCGCGCAGGCGGTCCAACTCGGCGAGGTACATCGCCTGCATGCGGTCGTAGTGCCGGACCAGCAGCATGACCTCCTCGACGCTGTAGCCCTCGATGAGCTGCTCGGCCCCTTCGGCGAACCGCTCGTACTGTCGCTTCAACTCGGCGGACCGCTCCGGCCGCAGGGCGACGATCACCCGCCGCCGGTCCGCCGGATCGCGCTCGGCCGTCACGTAGCCCGCCTGCTGGAGCCGGCGGAGCATGCTGGTCACCGCCCCGGTGGTGAGGTTGGTCCGCTCGGCGACCTGCCCCGCGGTGGCGGATCCGACGTCCGCCAGGTAGTCCAGGCACTCCAGGTCGCTCACGGTGAGGCCCAGCCGCTCCGCGATGGCGTACCGGAACACCATGGACAGCCGCGACGTCTCCCGCCCGGCGCGCATGAGGTCGGTGATCGCGGACGCACGGGCCGGCTCGTGGGACATGCCGGCAATCATCCCTGCGGCACGGTGACCCGGTGCAGCCGAGGTAACACGCGGGTCAGCACCCAGTGCGGTGCGGCCGCTCCCCCGGTGAGGCGGCGCATCAGCCTGGCGGCGGTGTCGACGGCGCGAAAGGCGTAGGGCGTCATCTCGTCCTGGTAGCTGGCGATCGCCTCCTCCACCGGCGTGCCACTGGCCCGGGCCTCGACCAGCTTGTGGCCGAGCAGGGCAGCGTCGCGCAGCGCGGTGTTGCCGCCGTGCGCGCCGAACGGCGGCATGACGTGCACGGCGTCGCCCATCATCGTCGCCCGGGGCACCGCCCACCGGCGCGGGCGCTGGCCGGTGGCGAAGAGGTTGAGCACTGTGGCGTCCAGCTCGGCCGTGCCGACCAGCCGCCGGATGACCGGGTGGAAGTCCATGCTCATCCCGGAGGCCAGTCTCCACAGCGCCAGCAGGTCGCCCCGGATGCCCATGGGCACCTCCTCCTGCCGGAGCAGCAGTCCCCACATGACGTAGTCGTCGCCGGTGGGCGCATAGCTGCCCGGGGCCAGGCGCGCGAACGCCTCCGGCGGGCTCTCGCCGAACCGCATGGAGGTGAAGAAGAAGGCCCGGCCCGGCCGGTCGGCGATGGCCAGGACCCCGCTGGTACGCAGCGCGTCCGGGATGATGCTTTCGCCGTTGCGGCAAAGGGGCGACCGGCCGTAGATGCCCGCCATCGGGGTGTTCGCCGGGTTCGCGTCCGGCATGATCTGCGCGCGCAGCGCCGAGCCGACGCCGTCCGCGCCCACGACGACGCTTGCCGCCGCGCCCCCGCCGTCGGAGAACAGCAGCCGCGGCCGCGCCGGGTCGCCGCTGTCCACCGCGACGGCGTCCTTGCCGTAGTGGATGCGCCCGTCCAGCCCGGACTGCAGGATCGACCGCAGGGTCAGCCGGTCGACCTGGCGGGTCGCGTGCGGCTCGTCCTTGAAGGTGATGGTGAATGCGTCCCGCAGCCGGCTGTCGGTGAAGCGTAGGTGCCCGCCGGGCTCGTCGCCGGTGGTCAGCGCCAGGTTGTACAGCGAGCGCGGCAGGCTCTCGCGCAGCGCCTCGATGCCATACCGGTCGAGAATGATCCGGTAGCCCTGCCGCCGGACGAAGGGGCCCGAGTCCCGCTCGTAGACGTGCACGTCGACGCCGGCGCGCATCAGGTACTGGGCGAGGCAGAGGCCGGAGAGGCCGGCGCCGGCGATCGCCACCGAGAAGTTCGTCGATATGCTCACACGGTTATCTTAACGACTAAGATGATTTGGGCAAGGCCGCCGGCATGCCACGCCGCGGCCCGCCAAGCCGCCCGGCGGGGGTGGATTAGTGTCGATGCATGACGCCAGTCTTTGCCGCCAGTGCCTTCGACTCACTGCGCCTCGACGCCGTGCCCGACCAGGAGTCGCTGCGCCGGGCCTACGAACTCCCCAGTGACGCGGCCGTGCGAAAGCAGATGACCGAGCTCACCGAACAGACCCGGCGGTTGATCGGCTGCTCGTCGCTGGTCCTGGTCGCCACCGTGGATGCCAAGGGCAACTGCGACGTCTCCCCGCGCGGCGGCCCGGCCGGCTTCGTCGCCGTCCTGGACGCACGGACGGTGGCAATACCGGATGCCACCGGCAACAAGCGCCTGGACACCCTGCAGAACGTCGTCGCCACCGGGCGAGCCGGGCTGCTGTTCATCATCCCAGGGCGCCCCACGACGCTCAGGGTGAATGGCCGGGCCTGCGTCTCCACTCGCCCCGAACTGCTGTCGCAGCTGACCGCCGTGGGCAAGCCGCCGGCCAGTGCGTTGGTGCTGGGGATCGATGAGGTCTACCCGCACTGCCCCAAGGCGCTGCTGCGCAGCGGGGCCTGGAAGCCCGAGCAGTGGCTGCCGGCGGACGCCCAGCCGACCTCGGCCGAGGTGACGCTGGCCCAGCTACGAATGCCCGAGCTGACGATCGGTGACATCGAAAAGGCCGAGGCAGAATCGCTGAAGTACCGGTACGAGTAGCAAGCCGCACAGCGATCGTTGGGGTGTCTCGCGCTCTTCCACGAACGACTGACAGACATTGCTGGATCTCAATGAATTCAAGCTTGTGTCTGGTGAGTTTCCGTGGGACTGCTCTAACCTCGACACATGGTCTCGCGTCGATCCGTATTGCGGGCGGTCCCCCTTGCAGCCGCTGCCCTTACCGCCGCCCCAGGTGCTCCCCGTTGGCTCGGTCCGCCGTCCACCTCGACGGCAGTGGACCGCGTACCACCCGACCCGGCCACGATGCAGGCCGCCGCTACCGCAGTTCGCGGCTTCACGGCCGACCTCTACCGCACGGTGGCATCGACCCGGGCAGGCAGCAATGTGGTGTGCGCGCCGTACTCGGTCGGGCTCGCGCTCGCGATGACCAGGGCGGGCGCCGGGTCGACCACGGCGGACGAGATGGACACGGTGCTCCACGCGCCGCATCCGCGCCCCCGCTCGCTCGACAGCGGGCTCAACACCGTTGAGCAGACGCTCGCCGGCCGCTACCAGGACGGTGACGGAGTCAAGCAGCCTCGGCTGACCACGGCCAATGCGCTGTGGACACGACTCGACCTGTGTCTGCGACCCGGGTTCCGGGACACCCTGGCCGGCTATTACGGCGCCGCGCCGCGACCGGTCGACTTCCGTGGTGCGCCGGAGGTGGCCCGCCAGGAGATCAACACCTGGGTGTCCGATCGGACCAACGCGAAGATTCCGGAGCTGCTGCAGTCCGACGCCGTGGGCCCCGACACCAGCCTGATGCTGACCAACACGATCTATCTCAAGGCGGCCTGGAAGTACCCGTTCACCGCTACGGCCACGTCGGTGGGACAGTTCACCAGGGATGACGGGAGCGTCGTCGACGTCCCGGTCATGCGCGGACCGTTCGACAGGATGGGCTACCTCGAGGGCGACGGGTGGCACGCAGTCGACGTGCCGTACGCGGGCGACGGGCTTGCCATGGCCATCGTCATGCCGACCCGGGACGATCTCGCCGCGGTCGAGGCGAGCCTCGATGCGACCTGGCTGGGCGCCTTGCTGAACGGGTTCCGGATCACCGACGTCGAACTGCGCCTGCCCCGGTGGACGTTCCGCCTGCCGGCCGAGCTGGGTGCCGCGCTGGGCAGCCTCGGCATGCCCACGGCATTCACGTCACAGGCCGATTTCACCGGCATGAGCACCGAACCGACCCTGTGTATCGACGACGTGGTGCACGAGACGTTCATCGCTGTGGACGAGAAGGGCACCGAGGCCGCAGCCGCGTCGGCCGTCATCGTCCGGCCGCCGTCGATTCCGCAAGGGCCGCAGTTCTTCGTCAACCGGCCATTCCTGTACGTCATCCACGACCGGCTCACCGGCGTGCCGCTGTTCCTCGGCCGGGTCCACGACCCGCTGGTCAACGGCCCAGCCTGACCGGGCAAGACCAGGCGACATCGTCGGCCGATTCGTACCACGAGCCGGGAAGGGCCGTGCCCCTGTGTGATGAGCGAATCGCGGCATCAGCGGATGTCGGCCGCCTGGATTACGGACACGGTGGTTGGCGGCTCAGCTGACAATTACGCAACGTCAATTGGCCCCGAGCAGGTCCCACCGGTTGCCGGCGATGTCGAGGAAGACCGCGACCCGGCCATAGGGCTCGGTCCGCGGCTCCCGGACGAAGGTGACGTCGGCCGCGACCATCCGCCGATAGGCGGCGTCGAAGTCGTCGACGCGGAAGAAGAACCCGACTCGGCCGGCTACCTGGTTACCGATTGCGGCGCGTTGGTGTTCTCCGTCGGCGCGAGCGAGCAGGATCCCGGTCTGGGCGCCCGGCGGCCGAACGACCACCCACCGCTTGGCTCGACCGTCATTGGTCAGTGATGGGGAGTCCTCGACGAGGTCGAAGCCGAGCACGTCGGTGAAGAACGCGATCGCGGGGTCGTACTCGTCGACAATCAGGGCAACCAAGTCGATCTGCACCAGGGCAGCTTATCTGGGACCAGGTTCTGCTGGCCTGCTCCCCGGTCCGCACTGGACCACCCTCGGATCGTCGGCTACTGCATCAACGCCCGCATCAAGGCAGCCGTGGGCTTGGCGACGAACCCTCAGCCCTCATCGGCGACTTCCACCGCGGGTGCGAAGCGGCGGACAGCCGCCTCGATGCTCGGGCGGTGCAGCCGCCAGAAGGTCGCCGGCCGGCGGTCGGCGAGGACGGCCGGCGGCACCTGCGGGACGAGCCTGGTTCATCCGCCGCAGACTCGCCGGCAGTCACGCACACCGACCTGGTGGAAAAGCCGTGGCTACACTGCACGACCGTTGGCCTTGGTGGACGCTCTGTGCCACGAATGCGGTTGCAGCGCCCCGTAGGATTCCTGTCATGAGTTGCTTCGCTGCTTGGCGTACTCGCCACTGAGGGTCGGCTTGCCGCCGTTCCGGCCGCTGGCTGGCCATCTGATGCCCGCTTCGTTGGCTTTCAGAACCTCAGCTCGAGAGGCACACTCACATGCGCATCCGCTCGTTTCTTCAGCATGACCTGGCCCAGCTCACCGAACTGACCATCGAGACGTTCGGACCGTTCTACGAAGACTCCTTCCGCCCTCTCATGGGCGAGACCGTTTTCGCCAACCAGCACGGCAAGTGGCGCGACGACTACGTCAAGCAGGTCGCCGGGCTCCACGACCCCGCCGAGCACCGGTATGTCGCGGTCGCCGAGACCAACGGTGCCATCGCCGGCTACGTGGCCTGGGCGGTAGAGCCTGAGCGCCGAAATGCCAGCGTCACTATCCTCGCCGTGTCCGCCGAGCATCGCCGGCTCGGCACGGGCACCGTGCTGTGCGAGCACGCGTTCGCCGCGATGCGGGACCTCGGCGCCGAGGTCGTCACGATCGGCACGGGCGGGGACGGATTCCATGCGCCCGCCCGAGCCCTGTACGAAGCACTGGGCTGCACGCCGCTGCCGGTCGCAATCTACTACCGGGAGCTCTGATCTGATCCGGGGTGGGTTACGGCGACGCAACCCGCCCCGGTCACAACGGCATGATGGGCTGGTGACCGAGCCGGTGTTTCGATACCACCCTGATCCTTTGGCCACGGGCTCGGCGGTGCGGGTTCAGCACGAATGCAGCGTCTGCGGTCAACTTCGGCAAGTCCGCTACCGGGGACCGGTCCACGGCAGACAGCCCGAGAGTCTTTGCTTGCACTGCATCTACTCCGGGGCGGCCTCCAAGGCACTCGGCGTCGTTGCCGTCGCCACGGATGGCAGCGAAACCCTGGAGATGCCTGCCGAGCTCAGCGACGCGGTCGACGTGCCTGATGACGTGCCGCATCACGTCATCGAGGAGGTCACTCGCAGAACCCCCGGCTTCACCGGTTGGCAGCAAGAGTCATGGCTCTACCACTGCGGCGATGGCGCGGCCTTTCTCGGCCGGGCCGGCTACTGCGATGTCGAACCTCATCCGGACGCCCTGAACATGCTTCGCGCGAGCCACCGGCAACTCGGCTGGTCATCCGAGGAGACCGACGAGTTCCTGCACCGGCTCGACCGCAACGGTGAGCCCACCGCGTATCTGTTCCAATGCCTGCACTGCGGTACTCACCTCGCGTCCTGGGATATCGGTTAACCGCACCTCATCGCCGAGACGCAGACGCACTCTCTGCAGCACACACCACGATCGCGGCCCGTGACGCAAAGCTCGCCCAGCACCGGGCCGCCCTCGACACGGCGCAGATCCCGCACTTGTCGCCGGCTGGATTACCCCAACCCAGGCCGAACGGCCACGAGCCGAAGCCGATCTTCAACGACTCAGCGCACGGAGCCACGCCGGATGAGCCGGTCTCGGCAGCTACCCGACCATAGGTCCGGCGTGTTCGAGCCAGCTGCGCAACCAGGCCGCCGTGTGGTCGTCGGAGGCGGCCGCGTCCTCGAGGAGCCGGCCGAGCACCTCGCCGACAGCCGGGCTATGCGGCTGGTCAGCGAGGGCTTGGACGGCGGCGCCCGGCTCCGATTCGCGACCGAAGCGATCTCGCACGAAGGCGGACAGGGACGCCCATGCCTGTTTGCCGGCTTCGTCAGCAGCGCCGCTCGCCAGCGGAACCACGGTGGCCGCGACTATGCCGGCCGTGATCGGTTCTATCGACACCTCCGGTGCCTCTGCTGATCCCGACGGAGACTGTTGACGGTCAGAGACGGGTAGCGGCTGCTGGCGGCGGGCGCGCTCGGCGGCGAGGTGATCTGCCCGGCGGGGCGGCATGCCGGGGAAGGGCGCCTCGGGGATCGGGGGAAGGTCCACCCGCGTCTTCCGGGTCCCACGCGGGTACCGGGGTTTGTTCAGCAGCCAGCGCAGCACGAGCGTCGCGTGGGGATCGTTCACGGGGCGGCGCTGGATGCGGGACAGATCAGCCGGGACCGGCGCGTCCATGCCGTCGGGCAGCACCACGATGAGCACCTTGCGCTGGAAAGCGGCCTGGTCAGTGTCGAACAGGCCGTGCAGCGCATCGCACTCGCGAACCGACCCCGCGCCCTCGTTCGCCGGGTTGCGGCCCGACCAGCGGTCCCACAGGGGCACGCTGCTGATCATGATGACGGTGTCCGCCCAGGACACTCGGTCCGGTCCCCAGCGGGTGAAGTCGATCGTCCGGTCCTCGCTGTGGAAGAGGTCGATCTCCACCTCGATACCTTCGACTCGGTCGAGCGTGTGGGCGAAGGCGAGCACCGCCGCCCGGTAGCGGGCCTGTTTCTGGGCGCTCCAGCGCCGGTCGCGGTGCGCCCACACAATGAAGACCCGGTGCGGCATCGTGCTCATCGCCAGATCGGCGTGGTCACGACGGCGCGCAGGGCTTCCGGGTCGTCGTCGGCGACAGCCGCCGCCGCGGCCCGCGACAGCGTCCACGGATGGTCCGGCCCGTAGAGCGCCGCGCTGCTGTCCGCCGCCTCCCGGAGCAGGACACCGGCGTCGATGGCCCCGGCCAGGGCCGCGAGCCGGCCGATGTTTGTCCGCCAGCAGATCTCCTCGCCAGCGGAGGGTTCGACGACATCGTCCGCGAGCAGGTGCCGCAGACGGTCTGCCTCCCAGCCCGGCCGGGCCGAATCCACCGGTGGCTGACCGTGCTGCCGGAGATCCTCGGCAAACCCCCCGCCCCCCGGCCGGGACAGAGAGTCCAGCATGGTCAGCAGGACACGCCCGGCGGCGGTCCGTAGCGGGCGTGGGCGGCGGGCGGCGTCCCGGCGCAGCAATACGAGGCGGGCACTGGACAACAACGTCAGTGGGTGACCGGAGCCGAGAGACCGGGCGGAGTAACGGACGGCCTTCGCTGCGGATGCGATGTCGCCCGGCTCGACGGTGTCGGGGTCGGCCAGGCGCCAGGCAGCGAGGGCGTCCCGGGCCATCGCGGCATAAGCGGTGTCTGGGCCGAAGAGCCGTTCCACCGCCGCGGCCAACTCTCGGATCGTCTCCGGCGGCTGTGCCGCGAGGCCGGTGAGCCACGCCGCCCTCAGCCGGTGGACGATGGCCCAGACGGAGTCGGACCCGTTCTCTGCCCGGCAAGCTGCCAGATCGAGGAGGACGGCTTGGTGGGCGGCCCGCCGGTCACCCCGGGCCAGCTGCAACTCGGCCAGGGCCAGCCGCCGGATCAGGGTCTCCCGGTCCTCGTGTCCGAGCCGGTCCCGCAGGGTCTGCCAGGAACCCTGAACCAGGGCGAACCCCTCGTCGGTGTCGCCGAGGTCGTAGGTCACCAGCCCAAGGTTGCACTGGGCGATTGCAACGTCCGTGCTCTGCGCCGCCGAGCGGTCCAGCAGCCAGTGCAGCCCGCCGTTCAGCCGGTCGCGTGCGGACCGTAGCCGCCAGGTCAGATGCTCGGTACGCGCCAAATTGTTGTCGATGTTGTTAAGTACCCCGGCACCCTGCGACTTCTTCCGTGCCAGGTCCGCGGCGGCGCTGAACTCCGCCACGCCCTGCTCGTATCGGCCGGTGTCGAGCAGCAGCAGCGCGCGGTCGTTGAGCAGTTCGGCGTACTTGCTCTCGGCGCCACCGCCGGGGAAGGACAGCAGGTGACGGATCGCCGCGTCGTACACCTTCGCGGACTCCGGGAACCTCTCCCGCAGTTGGAGGATGAAGCCGAGGTTGTCCCCGATTTCCAACCGGATCATCGCCGACCTGGGGACGGCGTCCGCGTCGACGGCTCCGCGGGCTCGACGGGGAAGGAGCGTCAAAGCCCTGCGGGCGTACGCCTCGGCCTCGGCCAGATCCACGTCCGTGAGCAGCGAGTCGGTCTCGTTGAGCCACCGCGCGGCCGATGTCCGCGCATCGGCGCCCGCGACGTCGCCGAGCCGGTCTGCGGGCACCACCATGGCCGGGTCGAGGTCGTCGAACGCGTCGACCACCTCGGCGGACACTCCGGGCACGGCCGCTGCGGCGACCTCGTCGCCGTGCATCGCCAGCGCCAGTAGGGCGACCCGGTAGGCACCACGGGCCGCGCCACGCTCGTGCAGGTACGCCCGGGGCAGCCAGAGCGCGTGATTTGCCAGACCACGCAACCGGTCGGGCGCGACATTGCCCGGGCGTTGCCGGGATCCGTCGAGGACAAGGTGACAGGCCGCCACGGCGACCGCGGACAACGCCATGGTGCGCGACCACAGATCGGCGTCGTTGACGTCCTCGTCGTCCAGCAGCCGCCCGGCGACGGCGGCAACCATCAGTGCGACCTGGGCGGTGTCCGGACCGGCCTCATCGCGGACCGCACCGGCCAGCAGTGGATGGACCAGAAAAGTCTCCTCGTCGGCGCCGGTCCGGATCAATGACTGGGCCCGCAGTTCGGTGACGGCGGCGTCACGACGTTCGGTGTCGGCGCACACTGCGACGGCGGGGTTGTCGCCGTAGTCCCGGCCCAGTCCGGACAGCAGTTCGCCGGAGACCGGGGCGGGCTGGGCGCAGGACAGGATGCCTAGCAGCGCCAGCGCATCCGGATGACTGACGCGCAGAGCCGCCAGGCGGATCCGCCAGGCCTGTTCGAGAGCAGCCGCCCCGGCGACGGGCGCGTCGACGTGACGGTCCAGCCAACCGCGCAGTGATAGCCCGTCGACGACAGCGGCCGCCGCCTGCTCGAGCGCCAGCGGGAAGCCGCCGAGCCGGCGGGTGACCTCGGCGGCCAGCCGCTCGTCTTCGGCGCCGGTACGGGCCAGCAGGAACTCGATGCCGTCCGACTCGGACAGCGGCTCCAGTTCGACCGTGGCGGCTTCGGCGCGCCAGCGGACCGACGGTGAGGTGACGAGCACGTGGACACCGGACATCGACGGCAGCGCGGCCGCGAACGCCGTCGGCTCCGGGGCGTCATCCACCACGATCAGAGCCGGCCGTCGTTCGCCGAGCGCCTCCCAGAGGTCGTCCGGATTGGCGCCGTCGATGCCTAGGCGTTCGGTGAGCAGGGCGATCGAGGAACGCCAAGTCGTGGAGTTTGTCGCGGATAGCCAGCCGACGACGGTGTAGCCGTCCGCCAGGTGTCGACACATCCGTACCGCGAGGGAACTCTTGCCCATCCCGGAGCCGGCCACCAGCGCGACCCGGATTGCTGCGGTCCGGTCGGCGAGCAGCTGCGCGAGCCGATCGACCACGTCGTGGCGGGTGCGGTCTTCGGCAGGGTTACCGCGCCCGGGAACGGCGACGACCCTGCCCCGCACGGCCGGCGTCGCAGCCGGCGCCTGCCGGGCGAGGTCCACCGTCCGGGGCCAGCTCGCCAGCACCCGGTCGGAGCGCTGCACGGCGGACGCCAGAACGGCGGGGTCTTCGATGCGGACCGTCAACAGGCCGGCCACATCGGCAGGCCGCGGCACCCGCAACCGGCGCAGGCGGGCGTGCACCTGCCGCCGGCGTTCCGCCGTCGCGCCGGCGCCGTGCATCGCGGCGAGCACCGTACGGGCACGGGTGTGCCGATCGCCGCGGATCACCTCGGCGGCGAACCGGTCACTGTCGAGAGTGACCGCGGCGCGGCGGGCCAGCGTCCGCAGAGCAGCGAGCAACTCGTGCTGCCCGGCGGACGAGTCCCGAGGGAGCACGAGCACCGTGCAGTCCTCCGGCCGCCCAGGATCGAGCAGCGCGGCGATCTCCGCCGCCACCCCGTCGCGCAGACAGCGGGCCAGCATTCGCCCGCCGCCCGCCGTCGCGTCGATCCGCACCTGTACATCCGCGCCGGACGGCTCGATCCGGACTAGCGCGGGCGGCGCGGCCATGCCCAGCACCGGTATACCGGCCGTCACTCCGGCGACCGCCACTCGTATCAGCTTCCCCGCGTTCTCCGCATCCACGTCGGCCCCTTTGCACGCGCAGAACATGCCACTGACCGCGATGGCCGGTTCCGCCACCGGGCTTGCTGAAGGAGAATGTATCGACAACTCATCGTATCGGGGGCTGCCGATGACCGGGTCCACCGATAACTTCATGGACGGCACCGCCCACATCGTCGTTCAGGCAGGTAGCGTACGCGGCGGAGTCCACATCAAGGCGTCGCCCGAGCAGCCGCTGCCGCTCCCTCGTCAGCTACCGGCCCGGCCGTGGCTGCTGGTCGGCCGGGACGACGAGGCCGCCGCACTGGACGAAGCCATCCGCACAGGTGATCTCTTCGTCGCGGCGATCGACGGTCCCGGGGGCATCGGGAAGACCACGCTCGTGCTGGAGTGGGCATATCGGCACCTGGACCGTTTCCCGGACGGGCAACTTTTCGCCGACCTCGGTGGTTTCGGCAAGGGCGAGCCGGGACCGCCGCCGCTCACGGTGCTCCGCGGCTTCCTGGCCGCCCTCGGCGTTCCGGCCAGCGCGGTCCCCACCGACACCGGTGCGGCATCGGCGCTGTTCCGCAGCCTGCTCGCCGGCAGACGTATCCTCATCGTCCTCGACAACGCCGCCGTCGCGGCGCAGGTCGTTCCGTTGCTGCCCGCGGCAGCGCCCGCCGCGGTCGTCGTGACCAGCCGTCAACACCTAGCTGGCCTGGGCGCCGGACGGGTCCGCCGGATCCGGCTCGGTGTCCTGGACCGGGCCGGATCGGCCGCGCTGCTCACCGAGAACCTCGGCGAGTCAGCGGCTGGCGTCGAACCGGCCGCCCTCAACGTCCTGATCGACCACTGCGGCGGGCTGCCGCTGGCCCTGTCGATTGTCGCCGCCCGGGCATCCCGGCATCCCGGGCATCCTCTGTCCACCATGATTGACGAACTCGGTGCGGCGGAGGCGCACCTGAGCGGCTTCGACGCGGGCACCGAATCCATGCGCCTACAGTCCGTCTTCTCCTGGTCGACCTCCCGCCTCACTCCGCCGCAGGCCCGGGCATTCCGGCTCGTCGGCACGGCGCCGGTCGCCCCGCTCGGGCAGCACGCGGCGGCGAGCCTGCTAGGTCTTGCGCCGCGGCGGGCCACGGTGCTGCTGAACGAACTGGAGAGAGCGAACCTGCTGGAGGAGCCCACCCCGCGCCGCTATCTGATGCACGCCCTGCTGCGGCGGCACGCGGGGGAACTCGCCGAGGAGGACGAACCGACGGCGGACCGCGTCGCCGCCGTGCGACGACTGACCGACTCCTACTTGGGCACCGCCTACCAGGCGGACCGGCTGCTGTTCCCCTACCGCACGCTGGTGACGCTGGACCATCCGGCACCCGGGGTCAGCACGGCGCTGCTCACCGACGAGTCCGCAGCCCTGGCCTGGTTCAGCACCGAGTACGACCAACTGCTCGCTCTCCACCGGCACGCCGAACAGCTCGGCTGGTGGCGCCACGTCTGGCTACTGGCTCGCCTGCTCGACACCTACCAGCACCGCTGGGCGCTGCTGCGCGACAATGTGGACACCTCACGCCGGGGCGTCGCCGCCGCCCACGCCCTGGCCGACCGGTATGCGATCTCCCTGGCGGAGCGGCAGCTCGGCCGGGCGCTCACCCACGCACAGCGTTACGACGACGCGCGCCGTCACCTGAACCTGGCTCTGCAGGCCGCCGACGACCGTGACGACACGCTCGCCGTAGCGCACACCCGGCACGACCTGGCGCGCCTGTCGTCACTCGTCGGCGAGCACGATGCCGCCCTGCGCCACGCCCGCGAGGCGTTGCGCCTCTACCGCGACTGCGGCGACCCGGTCGGCGAGGCCCACGCGCTGAACCGGGCGGCCCGCCAGCTCGCCGAACTAGGCGATCATCAGGCGGCTCGAACGGCCGCCCAGCAGGCTCTCGCCCTGCACGAGCGGAACAGCGACCCGGCCGGTTCCGCGGCCACCCTCGACAACCTGGGCCACATCGCCCGCCTGCTGGAGCAGCCGGACGAGGCGATCGAGCACTACTCGCGCGCGCTCGCGGACGGCGGGGCCAACCCGTACCTCGAAGCCGCCATGGTCGAACATCTCGGTGACGCCCACGCCGCCGCGGGCGACGACCAGCGTGCGGGCTTCGCCTGGCAGCATGCGCTGACGCTCTACGAGGCGCAGTTCCGCACCGCGGAGGCCCGTCGCGTCTCCAACCGAATCCTGGGCCTGGGCGGCCCGTAAGGCCACCACCCTTCGACGATCTGGCCGTCGTAGCCAGTTGGTCAACCACCATGCTCACACGAACCCGGCGTCAACCACCTGCGCCAAGTCCAGTCCGGAGGTCGGCTGGATGCCCGGATTAGCGGCACGCCAGGGTGGTACTGGTCGCTCCGTGCCGTTGATGGTCGTTATCCGGCATCGCTACGCGTTGACGGTCCTCCTCACGCTCATCAGCCTCGCCGCCCAGACCCGCATCACACGGCGCACCCGCGGCTGACGGACGCTTGGCACAGCGCCCATCAGACTCGATCAGCCGGCCCGCGACCTTCAGGCCGAGGCCGTCCAGGCGGGTTGGGTGGTCAGGTCGGGGCAGGAGAAGGTAGGAGCGTGACTTCGACTCTCCCCCGCCGCGCGACCCGCCAGCCCGCCCAGACCGGTCAACGGCGCACCCGATAGCGCAGGTGAAGCACCCGGTTGCCCTGAACCACCACGTCAGGATCCTCCAACAGGTGTTGCGCGTGGACCGACCCGAAGTAGCGCTTGCCAGACCCGAACACCACGGGTACCACGTCCATGCGCACCTCGTCGACCAGGCCCGCGGCTAGCACCTGGCCGCCGACGTCGCCAGCGGCGACCTCGACGATGCGGTCACCTGCGAGCTCCTGCGCCTTGGCCACTGCTGCCTTGACGCCGTCGACGAAGTGAAACGGCGCCTCAGGGTCCCAGCCCTCGGGCTTCGGACGGTGCGTCACGACGACCACATGGTCGATTCCGCTCGGAGGCTTCCCGTCCCAGCCGTCCGTCATGTCGAAGACGCGGCGGCCGGCGATTGTCACCCCGATCTGGTCCCAGTACGGCCGGGTGTGGTCGTAGGACGCTTGTGACACCTTCAACACACCACTGTCGTCCAGCGGGACGTCACCGCTGGTCAACCAGTCGAACAGCGGTCCGGGATGGTCGTTCTCGTCCGCGATGAAGCCGTCCACCGACACCGAGCTGTACAGGACTACTTCGCCCATGGGCGCGCTCCTCTGCTTGGGGATGCCCTCAGGCTAGAGTTTCGTGCGCTGTCGCTCTTGTAAGGAATCAATCGATCGGTAGCGGCCAGCCGTCCAGAACGTGGCCGGGGTGTTCGCGCAGGAACCGCCGCCTGACGTCGACGTACCGGGTCGGTGTGAGCCCGGTGAAGGCCCGGAACTCGTGGCCGAAGTGGGCCTGGTCAAAGTAGCCGGCGCCGCCGGCGAGGTCGGCCCAGTCGATCGGTTCGGCGGGGTTGATCGAGAGCACGGTGGCGGCGAAGCGGTAGGTGCGGGCGAACCGCTTCGGCGTGACGCCGATGAACTCCTTGAACCGCTGTGCCAGGTGAGTGCTGCTGACACCGGCGGAAACCCTCAGGTCGTCGATCGCCACCGCCCCGCTGGTGGCGGCGATGATGCGGCTCGTGTGGCGGACCAGTCCCAGGCCGGCCGCCTCGCCCAGCCGTCGCGTCAGCTCCTCCTCGAGCAGCGTCAGCATCTCGTGAGGTCCCTCGGCCGTGGCCAGCCGGTCTCGCAGCTCAGCAGTGGCGGGCCGGCCCCACACCTGCTCTATCGTCGCCGGCCGGTCACACAGCTCCGCTGCGGGCATCGGCAGGAACGGTGCCAGCCCCCACGGCTTGAAGTGCACGCCGACGGACCGGGTCCGGAGTGGGTAGCCGAACTCGAACGCGCGGGTGGGCGTGGTGACCACGCAGCCGTCGGCGTACTCGGCCGTCTCGACGTTGGCGCCGGCACGAATGCGGAACGGTGCCCCGAGGTTGACGATGAGGAACGCCGCCGGACTTGCCGGCAGCGTCAGCCGGGCGTACGGCGGCGCGCCCTCCAGGTAGTAAAGGTCGTCGATCAGCCCGTCCAGCGGCGGTCGCGGCACTCTGGACACGTACTCCACGCCGACAGTATCGCCGACGTGGCCCCGGTAGACCTGGCTCACCACCAGTCGAAGTAGCGGCCCGCGTGGAAGATCCCCACTCCGATGGCGGCGACGATGCCGACCACGAGCACGACCGGAGCGACCACCACGCTGCCGGCCGCGATGCCGATGGCACCCGCGGCGATGGCCAGACCCGCCCCGATGCCGACGCCGCCGGCCACCACCCCTGGCGTGTCGCCGGCCTCGGCGGCCCGGTTCATGCTGACGTACGAGACGGCGGCCAGACCGATGCCACCGATCACCAGTCCGGCGGTCATCGCGCTGACGGTGGCGACAGTGGCACCGGGCACGGCGATGGCGTACAGCTCCAGGCCACCGCCCACCGCGCCGAGCGCGTCACCGACGCCCATCTCCCAGTCGCCGTGCTGGTAGTCGCCCCACAGGGCGAACGCCGACAGGCCGAATCCGACGACACCGAGCCCCTTGCCGAGCATGCCGGTCCGGCCCGGCAGTCCGCGCACGTGCTCGGGTGCCGTGGCACTGGCTGGGATCTTCCGCCCGCGTCCCGGGTTGGTCGCCGTACGGATCGCGTTTCCCGCGCTGGCCGGCGCGTCGGTCTCGGTGATGATGACGGCCTGGGATCGCTTGCCGGCCATGGTCGGGTTGGCCTGGATCGCCCGGTTGGCGTCCCGGGTCGCCGACCGGGCGATGTCGCCGGCCTTGCCGTATACGTCGGTCGACTTGATCTGCTTGACCGCGGTGCTGGTCTCCAGGTCGAAGTTCGGCGTGTTGTCGCGCCACGGCATGCCGTACAGCCATTCGAGGATGTTGCCGCGGAACGTCCCCCGGCCGCCCTTGAACTTGAAGTTCCAGATGAACTTCTCGGCGGCGGGCGCTGTGTGCGCGGCGGCCCCGCCGACGGCGCCGGGTGCGGCCGGCGCCTTGCCGCCGGAGTCGGCCGGCGGCGGTTCGGGTGGCGGGACCGGGGCGGGTGGCGGCGGCTCGGCCGGTGGCGGCTCCGGTGGCGGCGGAGGCGGCGCCGGTTTCGGCTTCGGCGGTGCCGGAGGCGGCAGTACGGCGTGCAGCACCCAGGTGCCGCCCGGATGCTCGGACCAGTTGCCTCCCTCCAGGTTGAGGGTGACGTTGGCCTGGTAGTAGATGACCGAGTTCTTGTTGTTGATCCGTGGATCGAGGGTCGCGCCGTGGCTGCTGAGATAGCGGCGGAAGTCCTCCACCGTGGGGTTCTCGGACCCGGTGAAGTGGGACTCCGTGATGGAGATGTCGTGGGTTTCCGGCCCCTTGACAGTGGTGGGCTTGAACCCGGACGGGTCGACCATTCCCACCGGATTGTTGCGGCAGTACCGGAACAGGTTGCCCCCGTCGGCGAAGCCGCCCGGGTCGCTGCTCGCCCACCTGCCCAGCCACGGCACGTAGTACCGGGCCCCGGCGTAGCAGAAGCCGGTCTCGTCGTCCACCTCGTGCCCGCCGAAGCGGTACCGCTTCAGGCTGAGGTCGGCGCCCGGCCGGCCGTACCGGTACGCGGTAGTGCCGTACGGGTGGTACTCCTCGTAGGAGATGAGCACCCCGGCCGCGTCGGTCTCCAGCGTGGCCGAGCCGAGGTGGTTGGTGAGCTGGTAACGGATCAGCGGAACGCCGAGCGGGTTGGCCGGGTCGAAGCCGCCGACGTCGACGGTCTTGACGTCCACCTGGGCGACCGGGCCGGTGTCGTCGGCGATCGTGGTGGTCCACCGTTCGTGCTGGAGGGTGCCGGTCACCCGGTTGCGCCGCCGGAACACGGTGACCGCGCCCAGGAAGATCCATTCAAGTTGGACGCTGCCCGGCCGGTCCACGATTTTGCGCAGCCGCTGACCGCTCGCGGCGTAGACGAACCGGGCTTCGCCACCGCCGCCGAGGTCGACCCGGCGGAGCTGGTCGTGGACGTTCCACTCCAGGGCCGGCAGGTGCGGCATGACGGTCAGGTTGCCGACGGCGTCGTGCGCGTACAGGGCCGAGTAGGGGCCGCCGTCGGCGTCGCCGGGGACGCTCGTGGAGGCCAGCCGGTTCGTGGCGTCGGCCGGGTCGTCCTGGTACGCGTACCGGTGGTGCCGGGTCCAGCCGGCACCTACGCCGGCCTGCGTCCGGAACCGGTGCCGGAGCACTGTGAGGTTGCCCAGCGGGTCGTACTCGTACTCCTCGGTGTAGGCACGTACCGCGCCGGGATCGGTGAGGCTCCCGGCCGGCGGCACGTCGGTGTGGTCACGGATCGCGTCGTTCGGCGCCCCGGCCAGCTCCCGCCCGCTCGCCCGGACCAACTGGTAGAGCGGGTCGTACGCGTAGTCGCTGGCGGCCGGCACCGCCGCGTTGCCGAAGAAGGTGGGCGCGCCCGGTTCGGCCACCCGGGTCAGGTTGCCCACCGGGTCGTACGTGTAGCGCAGGTCGCGCACCCCGGCGGTGAGCAGGCGTTCCAACCGGAACGTCGTCGGGTCGTAGAAGTACTCGGTGACCAGCCCGTTGCCGTGCCGGGCGAACCGCCGCCGACCCAGCGCGTCGTAGTCCTGCTCGGACAGGAACTCCACCTCCGCGCCCTGGCCGCGCGGCCGCGCGGTGAGCCGGCCCAGCATGCCGCCCTCGAGGTAGGTCGGTCGTAGCTCGGTGGCGTCGGGCAGGGTGACCACTGTCGGGCGGTTCACCGCGTCGTACTCGGCGGCGGTGCCGAAGACCTCGCTCTCCAGCAGTGGCGCCGCGGCGGCAAGCAGCGCGGCGTGGTCGGGCGCGGCGGCCACCGGCGACCAGTCCGGGCCGTCGACGTGGTCGGTGGCGAGTCTCCGTTCGGCGCGGCGCGGGTTGCCCTTGAAGTCCACCTCGGGCACCCGCACCTGGCCCGCCGGGTCGAACACCAGGTACGGCACGCCGTGCAGGCCCAGCGTCGCCGCGTCCGGATGGCGGTCGCCGAAGACCACGTACTGCACGCAGCGCTCCGCGCCGGCGGACTCGCTGACGTACAGGCCGACGGGCCGGTGCAGGGCGTCGTACGTGGTGCGGAAGGTCCGGCCGTGTTCGTCCCAGATCCGGCGCACCCCGCCGAGCACGTCCTGGAACACCCACCGCTCGCCCTTCTCGGCGCTCCACGACCGCACTCCCGCGCCGTGCATGGCGGTGGCCGCGTTGGCGATGTGCCGGCCCAGCGCGTCGTACCCGTCCGAGGACCGGCCGGTCAGGTCTCCCCTGGTGCGTACGCCGAACCGCTGGCCGGCGCCCCGGTCGGCCTCCGTGTAGACGGCCCGGCCGAGGCTGTCGAAGTGGATCACGGAGGGCGTGTCGGCGTGTCCGGCGGCGAGCCACGCGGCGCGGGTGGCCGGGTCGGCCGGTTCCGGGTCGGACACGGCTGGGCTGCCCCGTTCGGCGTACCACTGGCTGTCGAGCACCGTGTCGTTGGCGTCGAACAACCGGTGCGACCAGGCAGTGGACTCGACCCGGCTGAGGGTGCCGTCCGGATAGCGGGTCAGGACGGCCCGGCCCAGCGGGTCGTAGTAGCGGATCGCTGTGGCACCGATCTCGCGCAGCGCCGCCGCGTCCTCGTACTCGTGGGTGGTGCTGAAGTAGGGCTGGTACCGCTTCACCGGGTTGCCCTTGTTGTTGACCACCGTGCGGCCGGTGCCGACCCATCGCGGGTCGGCGTCCACCTCGACGGCCACCCCGTCCTCACCCACCTCCAGGGCCCTGCCCGGATGCACCCGCGACTTGGTGATCGCCACCCCACCGGTGCCGGTGCTGTACTCGTAGCTCTCCAGCCAGCGCGAGTTGGTTGGGCCGTGCCGTTCCCGGTGCCGGCCCCGGCTGTACGCGGGCTGACCGTTGACCAGCCAGTTGAACGGGTCGTAGGTGAACGTCAACGTCGGATCGTCGAGCGTGTCGCCGTCCCCGGCGCCGGGCCGGCCGAGCAGCGCCGAGGCCACCACCCTGCCCAACTCGTCGTAGCGCACCGCGCGGCGCTGCCCGTTCGGGTCGGTGACGAGGCTCGGGCCGAGCACCAGGTAGTCGTTGACAGCGGTGGTGACCGACCAGGTCGCCTGGTCGATGGTCACCCGCTCGGTGAGCAGGTGGTAGGCGTCGAAGGTGACCGCCGTCGCCATGCCCAGCGCGTCCCGGGCCCCGTCGGACAGGTAGAAGTGCGCGGCCGGATCGGCGGGATAGCGCATCTCGCCGGAGGGGATCCACCAGTCCGGGCCGCCGTCGAGGTGCACGTAGCCGGCGGCGGCCAGGTCCGCGTCGGTCACCGCCGTGCCGTAGCCGGCGGCCAGCGCGGCCGGGGTGAACGCGAGCTGGTACGTCTGGTGCCCCAGCCCCAGGCTGTCCCACTGCCCGGCCGGCAGCGGCGTCAGCGCGTTGTCCCGGAACCGTACCTGTGACCGGGACAGCAACCGCCGCTGCGCGCTGACCTCGTCGGCCACCACTTCGTACCCGATCGGGGTGGCCGCGGCGAACCCGGCGAGCAGTTCGGCGCGGGTGAACAGTGGGCCGGCCGGGGCCAGCCCGGTCAGTTCGTACCCGAGGGCCTCGTACGCGGCGCGGATCCGGTACGCCGGCACCGGCAGCGTCTCGTCGATGTCCGGGGTGTACCGCTGCTCGCCGTACGTGACGTGACGGCGCCGCTGTTCGGCGGTCACCTCGGCGGGCAGCTCCGGGTCGGGCGTGGTGCGGCCGTAGACCACCGCGGCGGCCTCGACCACGGTGCCGTACGGGCCGAGGACCAGGTTGAGTCGGTGGCTGATCCGGGGCTCGTCCGGCTCCCGGTCGTAGGAGAGGCTGACCGCCTCCCGCTCGACGGCGACGAACACGTGCGCGTCCAGCCGCTGCACCTGGTACGTCTGCTCGACCACCCCGTACGGGTGCTCCTGCGCGGCACTCCCGTCGTACGAGTACACCTCCTGCCGCAGCGGCAGGCCACGCAACGCTCGCCGGCTCCCCCGCAGCTCCGCGGCGGAGACTCCGGCCGGCAGCTCCGCGGTGGGCAGGTGCCGACCGGCGTACCACTCGGCGGAAAGGTCGACCGGGGCGCCGGTGTGGTACCAGGTCTTCGTCGTGACCGGTGGCTGGTACAGCTCGGGCGAGGTGTCCTGGTTCCCGTCGACCGCCTCGACGCCCAACACGTGGTCCACGAACGACTCGCCGTCGATCTGCTCGACCATGCCGAAGCCGGCGAACTCCCGCTCGACGCCGTCGTAGTGCCCATGGTGGTAGCGGTAGCCGGTGACCAGCCGGGTCCCGGCGATCCGGTCCACCTGTTCCACCCGCTCGACGACCTGCACCGGGAACGGCAGCCTGGTCACCCACGGCTGGCCGGCTCGCCGGTCGGCCAGCTGGAAGGCGGTGGAGGCGGCGTACCGGATGGTGGTCTCGCCGCCCAGGTTGTTCACCACCCGGGTGAGCAGGTGCGGCTTGCCGTCGGCGGCCAGGTCCAGGTACCGCACCGGACCGGCGGCGTCGCCGGGCAACGGCGACGACCACACCAGGCAACCGGTGCCGGCACCCAGCAGGTCGGTCACCGTCACCGTCGAGTCGGGGGTGACATGCGGCAGGTCGGGCAGCTCGGCGGGGGCCGACCAGCCGTTGCCGGACTGGTTGTACCAGAGCCGGATCTCGCGTCGGCCCAGGTAGCACAGGTCCATCGCGCCGGTGCCGTCCACGTCGGTGAGGAGCACCCGGGCCGGGTCGAACTCGTCCAACCCGGTGAACCACGGCGCGTCGTCCATCTCGACCTTCGCGCCGAATCGTCCGTAGCCGACGTTGGGCCAGTAGCAGACGGATCCGTCGCGGACCCGGACCAGGTCGGTGAGCCCGTCGCCGGACATGTCGGCGAGGAAGATGCTCTGCCGGTCATCCGAGCGCAGCAGCCGCGGCCCACGGTCCTCGTCGGCGGGCCAGAGTGCGGGTCGCGCCGGGCCGTACCCCGCCTCGGCCAACGACTCGTGCCAGGCCAGCACTGTGTCACCGGCGATCAGCAGGTCGGCCCGGCCGTCTCCGGTGAGGTCCAGCAGCAGCAGGTCGGGGCTGGTCCAGTCGACGGCGGGCAGCTCGCGAAACGGTTGGAAGCCGGACCAGCCGGCGTCGTCGGTGCGGCGGACGAAACCCGCCGGTACGGTGCCGAGCTGGACCAGCTCGATCCGCCCGTCACCGTTCACGTCGACCAGTTGCTGGCGTCCGCCGGCCAGGTCGGTCAGCGACGGCACTGTGGGCAGCGCGGCGACCGGGCCGATCCGGCCGGCGCCGAGGTTCGGCCGGTAGTAGAGGGCACCCTCGTGCCCGGTCAGCACCCCGGCGAGCCCTTCCCCGTCCAGGTCCACCCACAGCTCGGTCCGCCCGTCCACGCCGGCAGGCAGGTTCTCCAGGCTGCCCCGCTCCAGTTCCCGGGTGGTCGCCGCGATGGTGGCCGGTGTGTATTCGAAGGTCACCGGGGGCAGTGCGGCGCTGGTGTGCCCGCCGCCGGCGGCCGGGGCGTAGCCGCGCTGGGTCACCTCGACCAGGGTGGACAGCACCGGCCCGGCGGCGTATCCCAGCTCCACCGCGCGGACCAGGCAGTCCGCGCCCACCTCCGGCTCGTCCGGGAAGTGGTGGAACATCAGGATCCGGCGGCACAGCCGGTAGGTGCGGACCTCGAATCCCGCGCGGTAGGTGGAGAACGGGTCCGGCCGGCAGGTCCAGTCCCCGGTGTCAGCGGGTAGCGGGGTGTCCGGGTGGTGCTCGCCGTAGTCGAGGACCACCTCGAACAGCCAGCCGGCGTCGGCGATCTGGGCCGGTGTCAGGTCCACCGGGCGTCGGCCGTCGGGGTCGAGCAGCGGCACCGTGTTGCCGTAACGCACCGACTTGAGGTAGCGGTTGACGTTCCGGTCGGTGCGGTGCCGTTCGTGCGGCCGGTCCAGGTCCAGGCCGGCGGCGTCCTCGGCCTTGTAGGTGTAGGTGACCGCGTTGCCCCGATCGTCGCGGGTCTCGCAGAGCAGCCAGGTGTGCACCCGTCCGCCCAGGCCGATGCGGGAGCTGCCGTCGCGGCCGTACACGGCCAGCAGGTTCGACCCGGACAGGGTGCGCCAGTGCACGTCACCGTCGGAGTCCCGGGTCCACCGCTCGATGCGGGCGAACGCCCCCTCCGTCCGTGGCCGGAACCGCTGCACCGTGTGCCCGGCGACCGGAGTGCCGCCGGGCACCGGGATCAGGTCGTCCTCCCCGGACAGCAGGAAGGTGTCGGTGTCGTCGTAGCGGGGCAGGCCACGGTCGGTGCGCCGGCTGATGGCCGGTACGGGCAGCTGCCAGCCGAGGCCGAACGGGCCGTTCCCAGCTCCCGAGTCGTAGCTGAGCGTCAGGTCGGGTTGGAACCCGGACCGGCCGCCGCTGACCGGGACGGGAACGGACATGCCGCCGGTCCCGGTGACCGGGTGGGCGGCGAACGTCTCGCCGATGGCCCGGATCGCGCCGCCGCCGGTGGGCAGGCTGATCGCCGGTCCGCCGAGTCCCGGCCCGGTCGCACCCCGACCGGCCGGCGGCGTCCCGGCACCGGTCGCGTCGGTCGGCGGCCCGCCCGGTCCGAACGCCCCACCCGCTCCGCCGGGAGCGCCGGCGCCGGTCGGGTCGGCGGAGCCGCGCCACCGGGAGCCGGGCCCCGGCCCCCACGATCCGCCGCCGACCGGGTAGCTGGTCGTCACCGCTCCCCCTCAGCCGTCGAGCCGGTAGTGCAGCAGGACGACCAGGTCGGTCAGGCCGTCCGGGTCGGCCGCCAGCGTGACCGGGGTGCCGAGAACCAGCGGATCGGACTGACCAACGCACTGCCGCAGGTCGGCGTCCCGGTTCAACGTCACCGGGTCACCGGCCACCGTGAGGTCGTACGTCCCGGGATCACCGTCCACCCGGGCGTACCAGGTCACCTGGTCCACCACCGGCTGGTGGTCGCGGGCGAGGTACGGCAGGTGCTCCGACCCGATGGTCAGCTCGGTGCTCTGCTGCTGGGTGAGCTGCCACCACTCGTCCGGGAAGTGGTGGCGCAGGCTGTAGGCCTGGTACAGCCCCGTCCGGCCGGCGTCGACCAGCATCTCGTTGAGCACTTCCCGCAGGGAGTCCTCGACCAGGCCGCGCAGCGTCGAGCCGCCGTCGCGGGCCGTGTACCGCAGGTGCAGGATGATGTCGCTGATGCTGTCGTAGTCGAACTGGCGGACTGCCGTCGGCAGTTCCAGCCGCCAGGTGCCGATCGCGCCCTTGCCCTCGAACGGCAGGTAGCGGTCGTCGGCGAAGTTCAGCTCGAACATGCCGCTGTCGCTGAGGCCGCTGCTGGTCGCGATGGACTCGATCCCGCCCACGTTGTAAGCGAACCGCTCATCGCCGGGCACCTCGGTGTACTTGTCCTTGGCGCTGGTGGCGCCCTGCCGGGCCGCGGTGGCGGTCCGGTACCGGTTGCCGATCAGGGAGAGCTTCGCGGTGACCGGGGTGTACGGGCCGGCCACGCACGGGATGGACAGGCTGACAGTGCGGAGCCGGCGGAAGTAGTGCCCGGGGTGGTCCAGGTCGAACAGCGCCTCCGGCACGTTGACCACGCAACTGCCGGTGGCCCGCAGCTCGATCAACGCCGCCGGGTCGAGCTGTGCCAGCGAGACGTGCCGGGTCAGCTCGCGCTCGCGGCTGTGCTGATCGAGGTAGGCCACCTCCATCCGCTTCAGGTCGTGGCGCAGCGCGTCCGCCACTGTCAGCCCCTTGCGCAGGCTGTCCCAGTAGCCGGGTTGCAGGAACGTGGCATCGCTGCCCAGCTCGTGGGCGAAGCACCGCTCGGCCTTCTTCGCCACGTCGAAGGCGAGCTGGTACGCCCCGAAGTAGACGGAGCTGGCCCGGCTCACCATCCACTGGTACAGCTCGGTGTTCGTGTACTTGCCGCGCAGGTACTCCTCGGTGGCCCGGGCGTTGTCGGCTTCCCGGTCGTGCGCCGCCAGCTCGTCGGTGAGCATGGCCACGTGCAGCCGCCCGGTGAGGAGCTGCTGGTCGAGTTGGGTCAGTTCGAGACCGGCCAGCGCCGCCTGGTGCTCCCAGTCGTCCATCCGGCGGCGGTAGCCGCCCTGGTTGGCTGCCATCCCGGCGGCTTTGTCCAGGGCCCGGGCGATCGCCTCCAGGGTCATCACCGCCGAGTCGGCGGCGGCACCGACCTTGTCGCCGCCGAGGGTGAGGGTCACAGTGGGTGAGCCACCGAAGCCGGCGCCGCCGGCGGTGAAGTTGGGAATCAGCTTCAGCCCGCCGGACAGGATGTAGCCCACCATGATCGCGGTCTCTCCGAGCAGCGACACCCCGGACAACGCGGTGGCGGTGATCTCCCAGGCGTTCATGTACGGCCGGCCGGCGTAGTAGCGTTGCCGCTCCTCCACCACCTTGCGGCTCAGTTCCAGCGCCGCGACGTTGCCCTCGGCCTCCGCGATGGTGGCGAGCTTGACCGCCCGTACCGCGTCGAGCAGAGCGATCTCCTGGCCGGCGCGCAGCCGGGCGAGTTGCTCGGCGTCCCGCTTCTCCATGGCCGCGAGCAGCCCGCCGCCCAGCTCACCGACGTACCCGACGAGTTCGGTGGCCTTCTGGGCCAGCACCCGGAACCGGTAGTTCGGCAGCGGCGCGCCGAGCCCGGCCAGGAACGACGAGACGGACATGCCGGCGGCGGCGGCCCGGACCAGCGCCCCCGGGTCGATCGGCGGCGAGAACAGGGCGAGCATGCTCTCCACCCCGTCGATGTTCTGGCAGTTGCGGATCTTGAACAGCCGGTCGGCGATCAGGTCCCACAGCCGGAGCATCTCCTCGTTGGGCGGGACGCAGAAGTACAGCGCCGAGTAGCTCAGCGGGCTGGGCAGTTCCGCCCCGCCGTGCGGCAGCAGGTCCAGGTCGGGGATCAGGTTCTCCAGGTCCAGCAGCGCGTTGCCGAACAGGTCCACCTTCGCCTGGAGCTGGTTGACGGTGGCCGGAGCCGGACTGACCAGCGGCGGCACCACGCTCGGCTTCGGCCCGAGCAGTTTGTCGGCCAGGATGTAGAGCTGGGTGGCCTGGGTGACGGACTCCCGGGTGAACTGCCGGAACAACTGGTCACCCCAGTCGACCAGGTTCTTGATGTAGCTGACCACCACGGCGAGCTGGTAGGCGACCGGCCGGCTGCGGGCCACCACGTGCGGGTTGAACGGCTTCGCCCGCCACTGCTCCACAGCGAACTTCAGGTCGGTGATGCTGGCCCCCGACGGGTCGGCGGCGATCGCCGTGAGGATGTCGCCGATCCGCTGGTTGAGCAGCTCGGGCACTCCGGTCTGGAAGAACGGCTTGGTGACCCAGTACTTCTGCGGGGCGGAGGCACCGTCGGCGGTGCCGACCGGGTTGAAGATGTGGTGGAACCAGTTGCGCGCCTCGGCGAACCGCTGGTCCCGGTTGAGCCGCAGCGCGATGTCGAACGGGAGGTGGTAGAACAGCTCCCAGTTGTAGCCCGCGTACGCGCCGTCGGCGGCGAAGTCCAGGTCCTCCACCGGGTACGGCGACACGACCACCGGCGCCGGCTGGTAGGTGGCGGCGAAGTCGAACCCGGTGTTGGTGAGCTGGGTGGTCCGACTCAGCAACGCCGGCACGCCCGACCGGTAGACGGTGGCCCGTAGGAAACACAGCAGCGGGTGGTAGAAGTTCGCGAACCTCACCCCGTACGACAGGGTGCCGTAGACCTCGAACTCGGCGACCAACCGGTGGTACTCGGCGTCCTCGGTCATCGCCTGCACGGCGGCCGCGAGGTCGTGCGCCGGGTCCTCGGCGTATCGGCGCAGGTACTCGGTGAGCAGCGCCAGCACGTCGTTGGCGAACTGGTCCACGTCGCTGTACGTCTTCTCGATCCGGTCCGCCGGGTCCTCAGCGCGCCGGTCGTAGAAGCCCGGGATGATCACGTAACCACGGTCGTAGTCGCCGTAGAAGTACGGCATCAGGGTGCCCAGTGGCAGCACCGGCCGGCGGTCGTGGGTGCCTCGGACGCTCTGCGCCAGCCCCAGCAGCATGATGATCCAGTCGAGCAACGACATCTGCATGGGGTACGTCACCCGGAACCGGCCGGGCGTCTGCGCCACCAGGGTCTGGAACGCGCCCATCAGCGGGGTGCTGATCGCCAGGTCGTTCTGTTCCCGGAAGACCAGTTCGGTGAACCGTTCGGCCAGCAGCTCGGTGTCCTTGAACACCGGCGACAGCAGCAGGTTGCCGGAACCGCCGCCCGGCACCGGCTCCGGATAGCCCCGGCAGCCGGTCAACGCGAACGAGCCGACGAACTCGGTGCCGGTGAGCACGCTGATCGCCTGGCCGGCCGCTCCGGCCGCGTACGCGAAGCAGGTGAACTCGTCCGCCGCGGGGAGGTCCTCCCGGTAGCCGCTGGCGGGGTAGTACAGCGCGTCCTTGGAGATCTTCTTCGGCTGCCAGCGGTCCTGCGTCCGCTCGCCGATGGCCAGCTGGATCCGCCACCGCCGGCGCGGCCGCTCCGTCTCCGTGCCGCCCGGCGGGATGCCGTCCGGGTCCGGAATCTGGGAGGTCTGCGCCGTGTCTGTCTCCTCGGTGAAGACCGGCCAGGCCAGTGTGAGCCGGCTGTTGCGGTCGAAGGCGAGCAGGTGGTCGCCCGCGATGTCCAGCGGCACCCGCCGCCACGGCGTCCAGTACCGCTCCCGCTCGAACTGTCTGTGGTAGTACACCGTCGGGTCGCCGCCCCGGGTGCGGGCGAACACGTGCATGAGATGCCTGTCGTGCTGGTAGTAGCAGGCCATCACGTCCAGGTGCGCCAGGTCGTCCAGCTTCTCCAGGTACGCGATGGTGGCGTTCTCCACCGCCAGGTCGGTCAGCTCGTCCTGCTGCAACTGGTCGTCCAGCTCGGTGAACAGCTCCGACTTGTCGTCGCGCAACTCCGGCAGGATCCAGTTCTCCGGATACAGGAAGATCTTCCGGTTGGCCTCCCACACCCGGTAGTTGGCCATCCAGTTCCACTGGTCCCAACCCGGATCCTCGGTGACCGCCGCGACGCTGTCCGGTTCCAGGCCGAGCAGGCAGCGCTGCACGAACAACTGGACGGTGGCGTGCGCCTGCACGATGCGCGACGTCGCCATGCAGGCGCCCATCTCGACATCGATGAGGAAGTGGTCGTACAGGTCGTTGGTGTCGCGCAGCCCCGGGTTCTCGGCCAACAGGTACGCGACCAGCGCGTCCCGCTTGGCCACCCGCAGCCGGTCCTGCACCCCTTGGAGCACCCCGAACCACTCGGCCTCGGCGTACCGCGCCTTCAGTGCCTGGCGCATGGTGGCCGCCCCCGCCGCCGTGGTGACCGGCTGGCCCAGCGGCACCGCCGTGGTGACCGGTAGGCCCAGCCGGCGCAGCAGGCTGAGCGCGTCGGCCAGCCGCTGGATCGTCGCCGGCGACCGGTACGCGGTGAGGTCCACCGCCGACAGTTCGAGGTGGGTGTCCAGGTCGGCCAGCACTGTGGCGTCCCAGCCACCGAGCTGCGCCAGGTGGGTGTGGACCTGCGTGGCGGTGGTGCCGGCCGCCAGCACCAGGTCGAACAGCCCGTACACCGTCCACGGCGCGGCCGCGTCCAGCGGGTTCGCCACGGGCGGGTAGGTGCGGGCCAGCTCGACCCCGGCGGCCAACCGGATCCAGTCGGCCAACGAAGCCGGCGGTCGGCCGGTCTGGTACGGAACCCGGTCCGGGGCGAGCCAGCCGAGCGACCCGGCGTTCGCCAGCAGCCAGCCGAGGTCCGCGTCGGGCACCGTCAGGTGGTCGACGAGCCGGCTCAGCACGTGCAGCAGGCGCAGTGCCCGGTACTGCTCGTCGAACCCGGCCGGGGTGACCGCCGGCGGCACCGGCGGCTCGTTTCCCAGGTCCACCAACGCGTCGTCGGTGAGCACCGCGAGCAGCGGCCGGGTCAGCTCCGCGCCGGCCAGCACGGTGGCGGCGGCGTCCGCCGAGAACCCGAAGGTGTCGGCCACCGTCGCCACCGCCAGCTCCTGCTTGGTACGGGTGTACGCGTAGCTGGACAGGGCAGTGGTGATGGCCAGCAGCAGCGTGGTCTGCTGGGCCTCGGTGGGGTTGGCCACGATCGCCGCTGTTATCGGTGTGGTGTCCACCAGGGCGGCGAGCTTCGCGTCGACGAACTGCGCCGGGGTGGTCACCGCGTCGGTCCAGCCACCGTCCACGATCGAGGCGAAGCCGGCCAGGTCCGCCTCGGTCATCCCGGGCACTGTGGCCAGCAGGGCACGCATGCCCGGCAGGTTCTCCTCCGGGGGCGCTGCCGGGTCGACAGCGGGTCGGGTCGCCGCGTACCCGCTCTGGTAGCCGGCCTGCAACCCGGTGAGCACCGCGGTCAGCGTCTCGTCCGGCAGGTCCCGCGCGGCCAGGTCGTCGGCAACGTGTCGGAGCAGGTAGCGCAGGTCCGCCGGGGGGATGCCGGTGCCGGCCCGGGCGGCGTCGAGCAGGTCGACGAAGGCCAGCGCGGTGGCCGGTGCGGTGAGCGGATCCGACCCGATCAGATCCTTCATGATCAGGTACTCGGTGACGGTGAGTCCGAGCGCCCGGGCCAGTAGCGTCCCGGCGTACACCGTGTGCAGGCCGACGTTGCTGACGATCGCCGGGGCCGGAAGGTCGGCCACCAACAGGGCGGTGTCCGCCGTCGTGGCCCCCAGGCAGGTCGCCAGGTACGCCTCGTGCGCCGACAGCTGGGCACCCGAGCCGGGTGTGGTCAGCTCCGCCTGCTCGTTGGCGAGAACGTTGGCCGGCTCGAACGCTTCGAGGACCGGGCCGTTCGCCGAGTTGCGGAACACCTCGGCGTACCGCGCCTCGTCCAGCGGGGCGAACAGGTCGACCACCTCGGGCAACGGCAGGTTGAGCCGCGCCGTCAGCCGGTGCAGTGCCGCCACAGTGACCAGGAGGTCGTCGTCCAGGGCGCCGCCGCCCAGCGCGTCGGCTCGGATCGCCCGGTCCAGCAACGGCGGCGTCCAACCGGTGCAGGCCGGCGCGCGCAGCAGACGCAGGAACCGGTGGATCCGGTCCAGGCGCGCGTCGGTGAGCTGCTGGATCCGCTTTGCGCTGAGGTCGGACCCGGTGTCCAGGTGCTTGACGAACGTGGCGTTCCCGGGATTGACCCAGGCCAGCGCCAGCAGCTCGGTCAACTCCCGATAGTCCAGTCGCGCCCGGGCGAGGAAGTTGTCCACCCGGGCGATGCCGCCCAGAGCGCCGAGCGGCGCGGTGTTCCAGATGTCGTCCTGAGCGGCCGGGTCGGCTGTGACCACCAACTGCCGCTGCGCGTCGCTGATCCCCAGTTCCTCGGCCGCGATGGCCTCGCCGTTCGGGCCCGCCGACCGGCGCAGCGCCCGCATCACGTCGGCCCGCGCGATGTCGAACTGGGCGAAGTAGCTGCGGGTCTCCTCGTGCGCCAGGTCGAACGGCAGGGCGAACGCGTACCGGCTGCCCGCCAGCAGGGTGTAGGCGGCGGCATTCACGTACTGCGGCGCGGCCGCCAACTCGAGCGCGGTGCCGGTGGTCTGGCGCAGTCGGCGCACGAACCACCCGCCGGCCCCGTCCGGGGTCGCCTTGGCCACCACGCCGACGTCCCGTACCACGCGGGCCCCAGCCAGGTCCGGCTCGTACACCAGGGAACGGTCGGTGAACGGCCATCCCTGGCCCTGCAACAGGCTCAGCAGCCCGGCCGACGGCGCCTCCACCGGATCGACTCCGCCGCTCAGCGGGCCGCCGAACGCCAGGCCCGCGTCCGGCGCCACCGCCTCCTCCAGCAGCTCGCACACCAGGTCCAGGTAGGGCAGCGGAAGGTCAGTGTTCTCGCAGCTCAGATCCAGGTCACCGAGGTCCGGCCGGCGACCGTACAGGACGTCCCGGGCGACCTTGGTGGCCGGACCCGGTGTGTCGGCGTCGGTGACCAGCCGGTTGCCGAGGAACTGAAGGACGTCCACCAGGTACGCTGCGGCGCTGTGCACGCTGCGGCACGGCTCGCAGTAGCTGGAGTCGGCAAGCTGGAACAGGCTGCTCAGGTTGGGAAAGTCGACGCTGACGGGGGTGAGGTCCGGGGCCGCCGAGCCGCCCAGGGCCCGGACCGGCAGCGCCCGTGCCGCACTCTGGAGCTCGCCGGCCAGCAGCCCGCTCGCCACGTGCACGTCCACGGCCCGGCGATACACCGACCGGGCCTGCTCGTCGGTGAACCGGCCGGTGTTCACGGCGGTGGCCACGAACCGCGTCTCGCCGAGGGCGTGGATCCGTGCCGCCGACGGTACTTCGGCAGCCAGCAACGCCGTCGTCTGCCGATAGGTCGGCGCCAGCTTGAAGATCCGCTGCGCGGCCTTGAGCGCCGGTCGGCCGGTCCGCAGCCGCTCCGGGTGGTCCCGCAGCAGCCGCTCCACGTTGCCGGTCGCGAGGTCGAAGTCCGGATTCGCGGTGAGCAGTTCGAGCACCGCGTCCCGGTGCCCGCCGAAGGCGCGCTCGGCGGCGCTGGCCCGCTCGTCGTTGCCGCGCTGTTCGTCGGTTCCAGCCCGTCGACCGGGGCCGGGCCGATCGCCGCTCCCGTCGGCTCGTTCGCCTCCGGTGTCGGCTTCGGCTGCGGCGTCGGCGTCGGCGCCCGCGTCGCGTTCGAGCTGCGCCGTGAAGGCCGTGGTGGGATAGCGCCTCTCCAGCTTGCGGGCCAGCGCGCCGGCGTGCAGGTCGATCAGCTCCGGCCGGACCGGCTGACCGGCGACCCGGACATCCGTGGTGCTGTCCCGCAACACCCGCCGCCAGTCCGCCGGCGCCAGCCGGGCCAACCGGCGGACGTCGGCCGCCCCCTCGATCCCCTCGCGGTCGCGGACCCGGTCGACAATCGTCTCGTCGTAGCCCAGCACGTCGGCCAGCACGCTCGCCGCGCCGGCCGCCTCGGCGGCTGACCGGTCGGGAAACGCCGCCGCGTCAGCCAGCCGAGCGATCAGCCCGGGCAGGTCACCGGCGGCGTCGGCGGCGAGGAGACTCTGGACCCGCTCGTGCGCGCCGTCGGCGAGGAACCGCTCCACCCGCCCGTACAACACCTTCGGTCGTTCCTGCGCGACGTACTCCTGGGCCTCCGGCCGTACCCGGGCCAGCATGTCGAGGATCCGGTCCAGCTCGCCGAGCAGGTCCTCGGGGACGAACCGGTGGCGCACGGCGTCGGCGACGGCGTTCCGGACGGCGTGCTCGTCGAGCAGGGCGATGTCGTAGTACAGCGGCCGCAGCTCGGTGTTCAGGTCGACGTCGAACCGGGCGAGTGCGGCGCCGGTGCGGCTCGTGGTCAACAGTGTCCGCTCGGCGAACAGCGCGTAACCGAACACCGCCGGCAGCTTGTAGGACGCGGCCAGTGTCTGCGCCACACCGAAGTGCGCCAACGCCGTCGCGGGCAGTCCGGTCTCGGCGGCCAGGAACGTCACGTCCTCGGCCTCGTCGTCCTGCCGCAGCTCGTACAGCGGGACCTGGCCGAGCAGCGGGACAATCGTGGCGAGGATCCGCTCGTACTCACTGCGTTCCCGGTCCCCGCCGCCGGACAGATCCACTGTGAGCACGGCCAGCTCGGGGGCGTTGAACAGCACCGCGCTCAGCGGCGGGTCGGACAGGAGTCGATCACCAGCGGAGACCCGGACGAACAGGTCAGCGGACTGCTTCTCGGAGCGGGTGAACCGGTCCCGCGAATAGTCGACGCGATACAGCCCGTCGTCCCCGGTGGTCGCCTCGCCGAGCTGTTCGGCGTGCCGCAGGTCGCGGTCGAACGCGCCGACCGTCAGAGCATTCGCCGGCTGCCCGTCGACCCAACGCACCCGACCCACCACAACGAACCCAGACGGCGGCTCGGCCAGCACCATCTGCACCGCGTCCCGGGTCGCCCCGTCCACAGTGCCGGTCACCGGCAGCTTGTGCGCCCGTTGGAACTCGGCCACCCCGCGCCGGGTGGTCGGCCCGTACCGGGCGTCGACCAGTTCGTCGGTGGCGATGTCGGCGGGCATCCGCAGCAGCGCGGTGTGCAGCCGCCGGACGTCGTCGCTGGGGCGGTGCCGGCGCGAGCCCATCGGGGTGGTCATGAGCATCTCCGATCGTCCGACAGCCGGCGACGGCGGCTGTCTGACGCCGGCGCGACCGGGAGCTACCTGGCATCCTGCGGATCAGAGGAGCCCACCTGCATCGCACTGTCCAAGATCCGCCTTCCCGTCTGACTGATCGGCAGCGGGCACTGCCGGTACGGCCGGTGGCGGGGCCGGGTCTTTCCGGGACAGCACCCGCACCCCGAGCGATAGCACTCGAGCACACGACCAGGCAGAAGCGCCCGCGGAGGAAATCGCTACCGACTGCGCTACATCCCGATCTGTGCCCCCGGCGCGATTCGAACGCGCGACCCCCAGATCCGTAATCTGGTGCTCTATCCGCTGAGCCACGGGGGCATGGTGTCGTCGGAGGGAGTTGAACCCACGATCTCTGCGTTATCAGCGCAGTGCCTTAACCAGCTTGGCCACGACGACATGGCGGAGAGAGAGGGATTCGAACCCTCGCGGTGTTACCCGCTCCGCGTTAGCACCGCGGTGCCATCGGCCGGACTAGGCGACCTCTCCATGGCGCTGACGGCGGGACTCGAACCCGCGACCGCCTCGCTGACAACGAGGTGCTCAAGCCGCTGAGCTACGCCAGCATGGTCCGGGACCGGGGTGTCGAACCCCGTGTCTCTCGCTCCCAAAGCGAGCGGGTCAGCCGTCTCCCTCGTCCCGGATGTGTCTGCCTCGGCTCGGCCCATACAGGCGCCGGCCGGGGTGTTGCTCGTGTATCCATTGTGGAGTTTAAAATCTGCGACGCCGCCGGCCGCGGCCGGGACGAAAAAGCAGGGGCGGCAGGACTCGAACCTGCAATCTTCGGTTTTGGAGGCCGCTGCTCTACCAGTTGAGCTACGCCTCGCTCAAGTTGGTCCAGTAACGAGAAAGCCGCCCTGCCCCTGTTCGGGGTGGGCGGCTTCGCAGCTTGCGCTGGCGCTATTCGCGCCGCCACCCCGGCTTCCAGTTCTGCTCGCTCGCGCACAGATCGTGGGCTCGCCCCATCGAGGGCAGCACGACACCGCCGCGCGGTATGAACCGCATGGTTTCGGCGTAGGCGTACTGCAACACGTGGAACTCCTTGGGTTGGTCGGGACTGCCTTGCTCATTCAAGGTAGGCGCTGTGCCAATCGGATGACAATGGATATTCCGAGCTGACGCAGGCTCGTCTCCTTCGCCCGCTCGATGTTGCGCTGCCAATTTCGGTCACTCCTGCGGCGCGATCAGCCGGTCGTCGGTGACGTCGTGGACCGTGATCGCCTCCACCGGGCACGAGTCGGCGGCGTCGAGGATGACGTCGGCCGGGGCGACGACGTCGGCCAGCGGCGCGGACAGGCCGTCGACCAGGCGGAAGTGCTCGGGCGCGGTGCCGGCGCAGATGCTCGTGCCGATGCACCGGCTCGAGTCCACCCCGATCCGCCAGGCGGTGCTCACCAGGCCACCGGCATGCCGAGCAGGCCCCGCACCAACATGCCGCGCTTCCACTCCAGCTCGGCTTCCGGTACGGCGAGCCGCAGTCCGGGCAGGCGAGTCACGAGGGTGGCGACGGCGACCTGCAACTCCATGCGGGCCAACTGCGCGCCGACGCAGTGGTGCACACCGTGCCCGAAGCCCAGGTGCGGGTTCTGCTCACGCTCGAAATCCAGCCGGTCCGGGTCGGCGAAGACGGTAGCGTCCCGGTTCGCCGATGACAGTGAGCCGAGAACCGGCTCACCTGCCCGGACCAGCACCCCGCCGACCTCGACGTCCTCCTTGGCGTACCGAGCGAAGGAGGAGCCGACGCCGAGCGGCACATACCGCAGCAGTTCCTCGACCGCGGCCGGCACCAGCGACGGGTCGGCGCGTAGCCGAGCGAGTTGGTCCGGATTGTGCAGCAGGACGTAGACGAAGTTGGGGATCTGGGTCACCGTCGTCTCGTGGCCGGCCGCGAGCAGACCTCCGGCCAGCTCCACCAGCTCGGTCTCGCTGAGCCGATCCTGATTCTCGTCGCGGGCCCGCACCAACGCGCCGAGCAGGTCGTCGATCTCCGGCTCGCGGCGGCGCTCGGCGACCAGACCACCGATGTAGCCCCAGAGGTTGTTCAGGTACTCCTGGATCGTTTCCATGGGCAGCGAGGTGGTCGAGACGATCGCCTCGGACCAGATGTGGAAGCGGTCGCGGTCGGCGTACGGGACCCCGAGCAGCTCGCAGATCACCTGGATCGGCAGCGGCGTGGCGACGTGCTCCACCAGGTCGGCCGGAGGACCGAGCCGGACCATGTCGTCGACCAGTGCGTTGGCGATCTCCTGGGTTCGGGGTCGCAGCGCCTCTACCCGACGTGCCGTGAACGCCTTCGCCACCAGGCGGCGCAGGCGAGTGTGATCGGGCGGGTCCAGGGTCAGCATGCCGCTGTACTGCTGGCGCGGGGTGAGCCGGGGCTCGTCGCGCTGGACGGCCGGGGCGCGGCCGAACCGCACGTCGCCGAGGACCGTGCGGACGTCCTCGTACCGGGTGGCGAGCCACGCCTCCTCGCCGTAGGGAAGCTTCACCCGGGTCATCGGCTCGTTCTCGCGCAGCTCGCCGTAGGTCGGGTCGACGACGAGGCGGTCGGGCACACTGAACGGGTACGACCGGGCCGGCGGAACGGTTCGGCTATCGGTGGTCTGCGCGCTCTCCGTCATCCGGGTTCCCTTCGTCGAGACGGCGTGATCCTCGGGCCGGCACCAGGTTCGTGCGGCGCCGGACTGCCAACGTCCAGGACGTGCGGACAGCGCACATCGACGCTCAGTAGTCTGTCGATGTCGGATCGTAGCGGCAGATATCGATGATCGCCATGGAGGTCGGTCCGCCGCCGGGGTGCGGCAGCAAAGCCACACCCCGGCGGGGACGTTCATCGGGACTGGTCCCGGATCAGCAGCCGAGCCGTTTGCTCGAAAGGGCGATGTCGTCGATCCAGAGGTCGAACTCGCCCGGCGTCGTGCCGCCCTGGTAGAGCTGCCAGCCAATCTTCACCGTGTCGACGGTCGGCAGGACGAAGGGAACGTCGTTGCCACCGTGGTCGCTCGTGGAGGCTGTCAGCTCCGGGTTCGCCACGCCATCGATCCACACCGCGACGCGGTTGTCCGCCGCGTCGAACTTCCACTCGAAGCACTGCCAGGTGTCCTCGACGACCGGGGCGGACTCCCGCCAGTTGGTCCAGTCGCCGGTCGGACCCCCGTCGGCGCCGACTCCCCAGAAGGTTCCGGGGACCGTGGGCGCGTACTGCCCGCCGACCGGGCGGACGACCTCAGCGCTGCCGGTGCCGGTCGCTTCCACCAGCGTGAAGTGCGCCCAGTCCGGGGCCGTGGGGAAGGCATCGACGCGCAGACGCATCCGGGCGTAGAAGCGGTTGCCCGGGGCGGCGAAGTCGTCGACGCGCAGGAAGGCGCGTCCGTTGTCAACGGTCTGGATGTGCAACACCTGGTTGCCACGACGGGCACGTTCGACGGTGAGCGTGCCGTGGCGGGTGTCGACGCCCCAGTTCAACGTGCTGGGCCCCCCGAGAGGCAGTCGCTCGAAGTCCTCACAGAAGAGCAGGCCACGGGGGCACGAGGGCGGGGAGGCCCCCGCTGCGCCGGCCGGAACGCTGCCGACTGCGGTGCCGAGGATCAAGGCGGCGCTGAACACCGCCAGAAAACTGCGCATTGTCATCCTCCAAGACGGCTGGTCCCCGACCACAGGGGCCGGGCCAGCAGGAACTGTCCAGCCGTGCGACGCTGGGTGCTCCCGCCTGCCCCGTTGCGGCGCGGTTGCCTCCGCGCTGCGGCGATCCGAGCTATTCCGGCACGCCGCATCAGCTACAGCCACATTGATGGACGCCATCATATGTGAAGGGCTTGGCTTCGGTCGGCCGGCAGTGGACCGCCCCGCGGCGTTGACTCCGAGCCAGGAAAGCGTAACGCTGTGGAAGCGCTCCCATCGTCGAGCTCCTATGCGAAAGGAATGCTCGTGCGTCCCACCACCGCTCTACTCCCGGTCGTGCTCGCCACGGCCCTCGGCGGTCTGGCCCTGCCGGAGCCCGCCCTGGCCGCCGCCGGCCCGGCGCTGGCCGTGAACACCACCGCCGCTCGGCACCAGATCAGCCCGTACGTCTACGGCATGAACTTCGCCGACGAGGCCCTCGCCCGCGACCTGCGGCTGCCGGTGCACCGCTACGGCGGCAACGCCACCACCCGCTACAACTTCCGAGCCGACACCACCAACCGCGCGTCGGACTGGTACTTCGAGAACATCCCCAACGACAACCCGAGCCCGGCCGACCTCCCGAAGGGCTCCGAGAGCGACCGGTTCGTGCAGCAGAACAAGGCCACCGGAGCCGCCACTGTCATGACAATGCCGATGCTCGGCTGGATCGCCAAGGACCGGTCGCGGGCGTGTGGCTTCAGCGTCGCCAAGTACGGCCCGCAGCAGTCCACCGACACGTGGGCACCGGACTGCGGCAACGGCATCAAGCCGGACGGCTCACCGGTCACCGGCAACGATCCGGAGGACACCAGCGTCGCCGTCGGTCCGGAGTACGCCACCGACTTCGTCAACCACCTCAAGGGGCAGTTCGGCGCCGCCGCCGACGGCGGAGTCCAGTTCTACAACCTGGACAACGAGCCGGATCTGTGGCACTCCACCCACCGTGACGTCCGTCCGACCGGGCTGGGCTACGACGAGCTACGCGACCGCACCTACGAGTACGCCGCCGCGATCAAGGCTGCCGACCCCGGCGCGAAGACGCTCGGTCCCGTCGGCTGGGGCCTGAACTCGATCCTCTATTCGGGCCTCGACCAGGACACCTGCTCGCGCACCGGCTGCTGGTCGAACCCGCCGGACAAGGCCGCGCACGGCGGCCAGGACCTCGGCCCGTGGTACCTGGACCGGATGCGTGAGTACGAGCAGCAGCACGGCACACGCATCCTGGACTACTTCGACGTCCACCTCTACCCGCAGCAGTCCGGCGTACTGGGCGAAGCGGCCGGCGACGCCGACACCCAGGCGCTGCGACTGCGCTCGACCCGCCAACTCTGGGACCCGACCTACGTGGACGAGAGCTGGATCAACAGTCCGGTCCGGTACATCCCGCGCCTACGCGAGCTGGTCGACCAGCACTACCCGGGCACGAAGATCGCAATGACCGAGTACAACTGGGGCGCCCACGGGTCGCTCAACGGCGCGCTCGCCCAGGCCGACGTCCTCGGCATCTTCGGCCGCGAAGGGCTCGACCTGGCCACCCTCTGGACCGCACCCGCGGCCGACCAGCCGGTGGCCAACGCCTTCCGCGTCTACCGCAACTACGACGGCAAGGGCGGCTCGTTCGGCGAAACCTCCGTCCAGGCGACAAGCGCCGACCAGGGCAAACTGGCCGTGTACGCCGCCGAGCGGAGCGCGGACAAGGCGCTCACAGTGGTCGTCATCAACAAGACCGGCGAGGACCTGACCAGCCCGGTCGCCCTCACCGGCGCCTCCGCCAGCACCGCTCAGGTCTACCGCTACAGCGGGGCGGACCTCGCCGGCGTCGTCCGGGAGGCCGACCAGCCGGTGACCGCCGGCGGCCTCACGGCCACCTTCCCGGCCAACTCGATCACCCACCTGGTGCTGCCGCGCGACACCACGCCCGGCGACACCCAGGCGCCGACCGCCCCGGGCAGGCCGACCGCCGGCACGATCACCGGCGACAGCGTCGCGCTGGCCTGGACGCCGTCCACCGACGACACCGCCGTCACCGGCTACGACGTGCACCGGGTCGACACCACCGGCACCGTGAAGGTGGGCAACGCCACCGGCACCACGTACACCGTGACCGGGCTGACGCCGGACACCCCGTACACCTTCGTGGTGACCGCCCGCGACGCGGCGGGCAACGTCTCGGCGGCCTCCCCCGGCCTGACCGTACGGACCACGCCCACCGCGCCGACCGGCGGTTGCACGGTCAGCTACACGGCGAACAGTTGGCCGGGTGGCTTCACAGCGACCGTGACGGTCAAGAACACCGGCACCACCGCGATCGACGGCTGGAAGCTCGCCTTCGACTTCCCCACCACCGGCCAGAAGGTCGGCCAGGGCTGGTCGGCCACCTGGAAACAGAACGGAACGAGCGTCACCGCGGACAGCATGAGTTGGAACGGCAAACTCGCCCCCGGCGCGTCCACCAGCACCGGCTTCAACGGCACGTGGAGCGGCACCAATCCGGCGCCCACCGCCTTCAACCTCAACGGTCAACGCTGCGGGTGAGCTGAGAGATCCCTACTCCACACCGGCGGAGTAGGCCGGAGGGGTCCGGGGCGCAGCGGCACCCCGGGCCCCTGGCTCTCGACCGCCCGTCCCGGCCACAGCCGTGGCCGCGTTGGGCGGGCTGCGCCTACAAGGCCGCCGTGGTCTTGCTCAGGAAACTGGCGAGTTGGCCATAGTCGACGTCTTGCCCTTCCGTGATGTCGACAGTTTTGCGTTCACCGTTGCCCATCGACCGCAGGAATCCCTTGACCTCGGGGATGTCCGTCGCGTTGAAGACCATGAACGAAACCTTGGACTTTGCTACCGCGATGACGGCGGCGTAATGGCCGTTCTTTAAGTAGTGCGGCTTGCCGTACTGAAGCCGCTCCTCGACACCCGGAACAGTTTCGTCGATCATCGCACGTAGTTTTTCGCATACGTCGATCTGCCACGGTTGCGTCTTGTTGATGTACTCGGTGACGTCGTCGTTCACTGTCATCCCCTTCATGGTGCTCAGTAATATCGCGCATGTGCTGGACGAGAGTGCGGTGCTGCCGCGCTCTCACCCTCCACCGCTTGGGGCCCCAGGCTCCTGACCCCACCCGGCGAACTCCTCCCCGGCCGGAGCGTAGGCCAGCACGACCACTCCGAATCAACGCCTGCATGAGACCCTCACGATCAGTACGGCGGCGACCGCGGCCGCCGCCCAGACGCTCAACCGCACCGGCCAGGCCATCGCGCTCTCCGGCGGCGGGGGCAGCAGCACCATCTGCAGCGCCGCACCGGCGGGAACAAGTAGGACGGCGAGCGTTCCGACCGGACCAGACCGCTGGATCAACGCCCCGACAGCCCCGAGCAGAGGGCCGAGACACACGCTCACGGACAGCCAGTACTGCGTCGTCCCGCCCCACCAGATGTCGCCGTCGAAAATCACGTCCACGCCGTAGTACGCGCTGGTGGCGAAGATCAGCGTGCAGCCGCCCGCCAAAGCGCCGCGCAGCATCCCCGCCGCCAGTCGTACGCTCCGACTCACCAGCCAGCCCGCCAGCACGGCCATCGCCGCCCAGGCCCATCCGGCGTCGAGGATGAAACTGGCGAACTCCGCGGCCTGTGACCAGCCGCCGCGCTCAGCACGCGCGGTGCCGACCTCGCCCAGCAGCACCGGCACATGATTGACGATCGAGTCGACGGCGCCCAGCGCCACCCCGGCTGCCGGACCGACCACCACCCACCACGGCCCAGCACGCCACGAGATCATCGCAATCATTGTGCCGCAACCAACCCTCCTCGTCGGCCCGACTCCACGCCAAGATCAGGTGGTCGTGCCGATGCCGATCAAGCGCAGTCCCGCGCCGCACGGTCGCTGGCAACTCTCGGCAGGTCAGTGTCTGGCCAGGGACGCTTCACGATCGGGTCGAAGCATGCGGTGGTGCAGGCGCGGCGCCTCCTCCTGGTCGGTGATCTGACGTAGTGCGAGCCAGGCGGCCCCGATCGCCGGGTCCCCGGCGGTCCCGGCCGGGCCGGCAAGGGTGGCCAGGACCGCCGTTCGTACGGGCGTGGTGTTGGTCAGGAGGCTGCCGGCGAGCACGACAGGGCCGTCCGGTGGGCCCAACTCGTCGAGAGTGGCGACCAGTCGAGCAGCGGCCTCGGTGGTCAACCGCTCGGCGAGGGCATCGCCGGCCGTCGCGCCGGCGCAGACCAGGGGTGCCAGCGCGGCGAATGCCGCGGGTCGCTGGCGGCCGGCCCACTGCACGAGCTCGTCGCAGGTTGTCACGCCGGCCCGCGCCGCGATCGTGGCCGCCAGCCCGGCGTCCACTGTGGGACCTGACCAGGCCCGGGCGATCGAACGTACCGCCTGCAGGCCCAGCCACATGCCCGAGCCTTCATCCCCCAGCAGCCAACCGAGGCCGTCGACGGTGCGGCTGACGCGCCAGTCGTCGATCCGGGCGGCGACCGCGCCGGTGCCAGCGATGAGCACGGCTCCCGAGGGCGCCGACGTGCCTGCCGCGAAGGCCGTCACCGCGTCGCCGACCAGGGTGACGGGGCAGGTCAGCCCGCATTGGGCCCACTCGACGGTGAAGGCGGCTGTGATCTCCGGATCCGCCATGACGCCCGCGCCGGCGATGCCTGCGACGCCGCTGCAGACGGATGCTGGGTCGTGCTCCCCCAGGGCCTCACGCACCGCCGCGCCGATCGAGCGAGCGGCTGCCGTCCCCGCGGCCGTCGGATTGCCCGGACCCGCCGCGCCGCGCCCCACCACGGTGCCGTCCCGGGTGGCCACTACCGCCCGGGACGCCGTGCCTCCGGCGTCAACACCCAGTACCAGAACCATGCCCGAAATCGAAGCATAGAAATTTTCTATTGACTAGGCATCGATGTGGTCGTAATTTTCATGCTCATAGTTAATCGATGAAAAGGATGATCAGCAGTGACGGGTGAGAGTGGTGGGCTGCTGGTGCGGCTCCGGATGGAGGGGCCGACCATGCCGGAGGCCCTGGCGAAGATCGCCGAGGCCATCCTCGACGATCCGGAGACGGCGGCGCACGCCAGCATCGTCGACCTGGCCGAACGATCCGGGACCTCCACCGCGACGGTCACCCGCTTCAGCCGGGCACTCGGCTTCAAGGGGTACGCCAACCTGCGCGTGGCCGTCGCGACCGAGACCGGGCGCGCCGAGCAGGCACGCTGGGAGACCGACATCTCCGGGGACATCGCGCCGGAGGACCCGATCGGCGGTGTCCTCGACGTGATCACCGCCGCGGACACCCGGGCCATCCAGGCAACCGCGTCCGGCCTGGACACCACCGCGGTCGAACGAGTGGCGGCCGCGATCGCCACCGCCGGCCGAGTGGAGATCTTCGGGCTCGGCAGCAGCGGCACCGCCGGCAGCGAGATGGCGTTCCGGCTCGAACGCATCCGCGTCCCGGTGCGGTACCGCGCCGACACGCACACCGCCCTCACCAACGCCGCACTGCTCGGGCCGGGCGACGTCGCGATCAGCCTGTCGCACTCCGGTCGGACCCGAGAGGCGATCGAGATGCTGGCCGAGGCCGCCGATCATGGAGCGCTGACCGTGGCGGTCACCTCGTACGCCCGTTCACCACTGGCCGAGGTCGCCGACGTCGTCTTCACCACCTCGGTGCACGAGACCACGTTCCGGCTCGCAGCGCTCTCCGCGCTGCACTCGCAGCTGCTGATCCTCGACCTCATCTACGTCGCCGTCGCACAGCGCACCTACGAGCGCACCACCGAAGCTCTCGAACTCACAGTGCGGGCCGTCGACGCACACCGGATGCCGGACACCAATGCGAACCGCAAGCGAGCACGGAAGGAAAGGCCGCTGTGACGATCACAAGCGCGGACTATGTCGAGGTCATCACCAAGGCCATCGAACGTGTCGGGACCACCCAGGGCGACCGGGTGGCGCGGGCCGCCGATCTACTGACCGCGACACTGCAGGCCGGCGGGGTGATCCAGGCGTTCGGCTGTGGACACTCCGAGGCACTCGCCATGGAGATCGCCGGTCGGGCCGGCGGCCTGGTGCCCACCAACAAGATCGCCCTACGCGACATCGTCCTGTACGGCGGCGAGCCGACGAGCGTGCTCGGTGACCCGCAACTCGAGCGCACGCCCGATGTCGCCCACCGCCTCTACGCGCTCGCCCCGATCAAGCCCGACGACGCGTTCGTCATCGCCTCGAACTCCGGCGTCAACGGCGCGGTGGTGGAGATGGCACACCTGGTGAAACAGCGGGGACACCCGCTGATCGCAATCACCTCGGTCGAGCACTCCGCCCGGGTCGAGTCGCGGCACGACAGCGGGCTCAAGCTCGCCGACCTCGCCGACGTCGTGCTCGACAACGGCGCACCGTACGGCGACGCGTCCCTCGACTACGGCGATGGCGCGGTCGGGGCCGTCTCGTCGATCACCGCGGCACTGCTGGCCCAGCAGATCGTCACCGAGGTGGTGGCACGGCTGTTGGCACTCAACGTCACCCCGCCGGTCTATCTGTCCGACAACGTGCCGGGCGGGCGGGAGCACAACAAACTCATCGAAGCGCGGTACGCCGGGCGCATCCGGCGTACCGCATAGGGAAAAGGCCCAGCTGATGAACCGTTCACCCCTGTCCGGACCGTACCCCACAAGACGAACCGTGCTGCGCGCGGCGGTGACAGCCGGTGTCACACTGCCCCTGCTGAGCGCCTGCGTGACCGGTGGTAGCGAGGACCAGGACCGAGCCGCCGGAAACACCGGGGCCAAGAGCGCCGGCAACCCGCTGGGCGTCAAGGCGGACGCGCCGCTCGAGGTCGTGATCTTCAAGGGCGGGTACGGCGACGAGTACGCCAAGCGCGCCGAGACGCTCTACACCCAGAAGTATGCGGGCGCGAAGATCGACCATCAGGGCATCCAGAAGATCGGCGAGGCGTTGCAGCCTCGATTCGTCGCGAACACCCCGCCGGACGTCGTGGACAACACCGGTGCCAGCCGCCTCGATATCGCGACGCTGGTCTCCGCCAAGCAGGTCACTGATCTCAGCGAACTGCTTGACGCTCCCGCCTTCGACGACCCGGGCAGGACGGTGCGCGACACGCTGCTGCCCGGCGTGGTCGACGACGGCACGTTCGACGCGGTCCCGCTGACGCTCAACTTCACGTACACCGTCTGGGGTCTCTGGTATTCGAAGCCGCTCTTCGCGGCGAAGGGCTGGACCTTCCCGACGACCTGGGACGACATGCTCGCGCTCTGCGCGACCATCAAGGCGGCCGGCGTCGCGCCCTGGACCTACCAGGGCAAGTACCCGGAGTACATCAACGACCCGCTGCTCAGCATGGCCGCCAAGACCGGCGGACCGGCGCTGATCAAGGCCGTCGACAACCTGGAGCCGAACGCGTGGAAGGCGCCGGGGCTGATCGGCGCCGCCGAGGCGTTCGCCGAGCTGGCCGGCAAGGGTTACCTCATGTCCGGCTCCGAGGCGCTGTCGCACACCGAAGCGCAGGCCGCCTGGTCGCAGGGCAAGGCAGCGATCATCCCCTGCGGGTCCTGGCTGGAGAGTGAGCAGAAGGGTGTCACGCCCGCGAATTTCGACATGGTCATGGCCCCGGTGCCCGCACGGACGACGGCGGACGCCCTGAAGCACACAGCGGTCCAGGCGGCGAGCAGCGAGTCGTTCCTGGTGCCGGCGAAGGCCAAGAATCCCGCCGGTGGCATGGAGTATCTACGGATCCTGTTCTCCAAGCAGTCAGCGAAGGCTTTCGCCGAGACCGCCGGGACCCTGCCCGCCGTGGCCGGGGCCACCGACGGCCTCACGCTGAGCAGCGGCCTCGGCTCGGTGCGCGACGTGGTCCAGGCGGCCGGCACCGAGACCTTCACCTACCGCTTCCGCACCTGGTACGCCCCGCTGGCCAAGGCCGTAGACGACGCCACCGGCGAGCTGGTGAACAGGCGGATCACCGCCAGGCAGTGGTCCGACCGGATCCAGAAGGCGGCCGACGGGCTGGCCAGGGACTCCACGGTGAAGAAGTACACCCGCTGATGAGACACGGTCGGTGGCGGTTTCTGGCCGGCGCGCTGGTGCCCGCGCTGGTGCTGCACGCCGTGTTCGTGCTGTCGCCGTACGCGCAGGCCTTTTACCTGTCGCTGACCGACTGGACCGGCGTCGCCGGCGAGGCGCGTTTCGTCGGGGCGGGCAACTACGCCCGCCTCGGCGGCGACTCCCTCTTCCTGCACGCGGTCCGAAACAACGCGGTGATGCTGGTCGTGGTGCCACTCGTGACCATCGGCATCGGGTTGTTCCTGGCGAGCATGATGCACCTCGGTGGCCGCGGTGGACGACGGGGAATCGCGGGCTCTGGCGCGTACCAGATCGTCTATTTCTTTCCGCAGTTGTTGTCCCTGGTGGTCATCGCGGTGCTGTGGGGGTTCGTCTACAACCCCAACAACGGGCTGCTCAACGGGGCGCTGCGGTCGGTCGGCCTGGAGGGATTGACCCGGAGCTGGCTCGCGTCGCCGTCCCTGGCGCTGATCGCGGTGATGGCGGTCCTGGTCTGGTCATCGGTGGGCTTCTACGTGGTGCTGTTCAGTGCGGCGATCGACAGCATTCCGCGCGAGCTGTTCGAAGCTGCGTTGCTCGACGGGGCCGGCGGCTGGGCGACCTTCCGCACTGTGACGTTTCCGCTGATGCGAGAGAGCGTGCACGTCGCGTTCGTGTACCTGGGCATAGCCGCACTGGACGCCTTCGCCGTCGTCCAGGTGATGACCGTCGGGCCCGGCGGACCGGACGGCGCGACCGAGGTGATCGGGCTGTCGCTCTACCGCAACGCCTTCCAGTACGGGAAGTTCGGCTACGCCTCAGCCATGGGAGTCGCCCTGTTCTTCGCCACGCTGACCCTGGCCGTGCTGGCACTGCGGTCGGGCCGCAAGGAGAGGCTGGAGCTGGCATGACCGTGACACGTGAGCGAGCGGCGGCGGTCGCGGCCCGGCCCGCCCCGGTACGTCGCGGCCGGCGCCCCGGAACCGCTTTCCCGGTGCACCTCGCCATGCTGGCCTGGGCCGTCGTCACCGCGCTCCCGCTGCTCTGGGCAGTGGTCAGTTCCTTCAAGACCGACGACGAGATCCTCAACGAACCGTGGTCACTGCCCGCCACACCGCAGTTCGACAACTGGTCCCGGGCATGGACCCAGGCCAGCATCGGTCGCTACTTCCTCAACAGCGTCGTCGTCGTGGGTGGCGCGCTCGTGCTGACCATGCTGTTGGGCTCGCTGGTCGCCTATGCCCTGGCGCGCTACGAGTTCCGCGGCAACCGGTTCATCTACTACACCTTCGTCGCGGCGATGTTCTTCCCCGTGTTCCTGGCGCTGGTGCCGCTGTTCTTCGTCGTCCAGCAGCTGGGCCTGCTGGGCACGTACCACGGTCTGATCCTGGTCTACGCGGCGTACGCCGTACCCTTCACGGTCTTCTTCCTGCACGCGTTCTTCCGCACGCTGCCCGGCGAGGTGGCGGAGGCGGCATTCATCGACGGTTGCTCGCACGGCGGGGTGTTCTTCCGCGTGATGCTGCCGATGGCCCGGCCGGGCCTGGTGGCGGTCGGCATCTTCAATTTCCTCGGGCTCTGGAACCAGTACCTGCTGCCACTGGTTCTCAACCCCGACCCGGACCGGTACGTCCTGGCACAGGGTCTGGCCGCCCTGTCGGTCAGCCAGGGGTATCGCAGCGACTGGAGCGGCCTGTTCGCCGGTTTGACCATCGCCATGCTGCCGGTGCTCGTCGCCTACGTCGCGTTCCAACGGCACATCCGCGCGGGTATGACCGCCGGCGCGGTCAAGTAGGTCCCCTTTCCACCCCCACCCATCGGAGGACCCGGCTCATGCACATCGACAGACGTAGATCAATAGGGTTCGCGGGAGTAGCGGCCCTGCTCGGCACGCTGGCGGTTTTCGCCAGCGCACCGAGTGCCTCCGCCGCCGAGTGCGGCTACCTGTTCGACGACTTCTCCTACACATCGTCGAGCGACAGCTCCCTGACCGCGCACGGCTGGACCCCGCGCAGCTACTCCGGTGGTCCGGGCGTGCCCGGGGCGACCTGGTCACCGAACAGCATCACCTTCCCCACCGTCAGCGGCCAGAAGGTCATGCAGCTCACCGCCTCGACCGACGGCACCGGCGCCGGCACCAACCAGGCCGAGCTCTACAGCACCCAGAAGCGCTACCTCGAGGGCACGTACGCCAGCCGGGTGCGCTTCACCGACACCCCCACCAGTGGGAACGACGGCGACCACATCAACCAGACGTTCTTCACGATCAGTCCGTTGAACGGTGACCTCGACCCGACCTACAGCGAGCTGGACATCTCCGAGTACCTGCCCAACGGCGGGTGGGGCGAGACCGGCCCGATCAACTACCAGACCACCTGGTACACCTATCGCAACGACCCCTGGTACGCGGACAACATGCACTCGGAGCAGCGCAGCAGTCTCAACGGCTGGCACGACCTGGTGGCGACCGTCGCGAACGGACACGTCATCTACTACATCGACGGCGTCCAGGTGGGCGACCACTCGGGCAAGTTCTACCCGCGGCAGACCATGACGATCAACTGGAACCTCTGGTTCATCGACACGGCGGCCCACACCGGCGGGCTGAGCACCTACATCCAGCAGGTTGACTGGGTGTTGTTCGCGAAGAACCAGGTCCTGAGCCCTGCCCAGGTGACGTCGAAGACGACGGCGTACCGGTCGGCGGGCAGCGCGTTCGCGGACACGGTTGCCACGACGGGCACCTGCTCAAACCCGACGAACCCACCGACCACGCCGCCGACGACCCCGCCCACCACGCCGCCCACCACGCCGCCGCCAGCCGGCAACTGCTCCACGGCACCGGAGTGGGCCTTCGGCACCGTCTACACCGGCGGCCAGACCGTGAAGCACGAGAAGAGCAAGTACGGCGACCCGAGCGGTCCGTCGTCTGGTGACGGCAAGCACCTGTGGCGGGCACGGCACTGGACGCAGGGATCCGAGCCAGGCTGGACCCAGCAGTGGGAGGACCTCGGCCGCTGCTGAACGGCAACTGGAGCGAAGGTACCGACGGCCGCTCGCCGAGCACGGCGAGCGGCCGTCGGGCATTCGGCGCCAGGCACAAAAGCCCACCGTCAGACCGGAGACACTGTGGGCTTCCTCAAGGGAGGAGCCCTGAGCAAATGGACACTCAGGCCGTTCCGGCGCTCACCGCGATTTCGCCGTTCACGCCGGCTGGGTAGAAGCCACCCGAAGCCGCCGAGGTGGGGCTCAGGTACACGATGTTCAAGACGGACTGGGCCGATCGGCCGTAGCACATCCCATTTTCATCCGTCGGGATGAAATTGGGGTCCGCCGCCGTTCCGACACCCTGGTCGTCATCCGCCGGACCATCAAGACTGTTGCGCGCTTCGGAGATCTTCTGTACCGAGTCAAATACTGTGTCGTTGGCGAGCCCGGCGCTGTAGAGCGCGGACCGGACAATCCCCGCGTGGTATGCCTCGGTGGCCAGCAGGCCGGCTGCCGCATCAAGATACGTTTTGTTCGACAGCAGTGACGCGGAACCTTTGAACGCCGACACTCCGACGTCTTCGAAGAGAAACGCCGCGAACAGAAAGTTGAGGTCGTTCGCGTACGGGTCAAAGCTCTCGCCTTGTTTGACCAGACCAGCGGCAGTTGCCGCCGCAGTGAAGCTCGCGTCCAACGAAATCGCGGGACGAGCAACGGCGGCATCGCCGAGCGCGGATCGCAAGAAGGCCACGTGCTGCATCTCGTCGGAGGCGATCTCCTTCGCGAACCTCTGCACGAAGTTGCTGCTGAAGTTGACTGAACGTCCACCGGACACCTCGCCGCGCACCCCGGTGCCGGTAGTCATCTCGTCGGGAAGCCCGGATCCCGTCGTCGCGCGGAGATAGAATTCTGCTTCGAGATATTCGAGATTGAGCGCGAAGTTGAGGATAGCCGCGTCGCTCGGCGAGCCACCACCCGCCGGGTCGGCACTGCACACCCCTGGATCCACCAAAGCCGCGAGCCTTCGCCGATCCGTTTCGGATTCCGCACTGCGTGACACCGCCTCTGAGATGAACCAGTTGTCCATGCCGCCTCCGTTTCGGTGCATCCAGGTCCTAGCTGTCCGTGCCGGCCGGCCTGACTGGAATGGATGACACTCACGTTAGTTGGGCGGACGAACCTCAGGAATTGTTTGCTGAAAGGCGGTACGGGGCGGATCGTGCTTCGACTACGCTCCGCGCGGTCGACCCTGCAACCGAGCGCGAACGGTCGCCAACCTACGTCGGGTGCTGCGCGGCTCCCAATGTCCGGAAACTACCCATCGGCGGTTCTGGCCTCCCAGGCTCACCCTGTCCTCTTCTTCTCGGCCAGGGCGTTCGCTCCCCTATCGTGGCGTCTGACCGGACCACGCGATGGCAGGGAACGACGCGCGGCGCTGACGAACTCGTCGATTCGGAACGACATCAAATGACATTGCCGGGTATCAACTCACACGGACGGCGCCATCGTGGGCATGGCACCCTCGGCGAGCTTGAGCCGCGTCCAGATGTTCATATTGATCACTACGGCCACGATTTCCAGGATCTCCTCCGCCGTGAAGTGCGTGGTCATCCTGTCGTGCGCCTCCTGGACCCGGTTGTTGACAGTGGCGTCAGCGGCTCGGGTCAAGGCCTCGGTGTACGCCAGCGCGGCTCGCTCCTCCTCGGTGAACAGGTGCGTCTCCCACCACGCGGTGAGGGTCTCGACCTTGGACGGCGGAATTTCGGCGGTACGGGCAGCGGCGTGGTGCACCAGAAGGCAGTAGCTGCAATTGTTGATCTGCGCGACGCGTAGCCGCAGAAGCTGGGCCAGGGCCTGGTCCACCTGAAGTTTGGCGGTATGGCCGAAAGCCGCGGCCCCGGCGTTCGCCAGGGCCATGAGCTGCTCGTTCGACGTGGCGTCCAGTCGGACGTTCTGGATCCTGGTATCCAAGAGACGACTTCCTCTAGGTCACAACGGCAAGGGCACTGGGCGGGAGCCGTTCCACGAGTAGGTGCCCGGTCTGACCCGGCGGGCCTACCTGACTCAGGAAGCGTATAGCTCGCGGCGAGATCATCCACGGAATGCGCGCCGGTCCGCCCCACTCGACCAACCCTCGCCTCAGCAGCAACCGCTCGCCGAAATGAAATCGACCGGTACGAAGCGACAGGCGTGACGAAGCCCATCCATCATTGCAAGCGGCGGCTGCCGGGTTTAAGTGTTGAACCCAGGTCCCGCCGGATGTCGGGCGAACAAGATTGGTCCATGAGGCATATATTCCGAGCCGGGCCGCCCCCGCGGACCGAGGCGACCCATCGGACAACGCCGTTCGAGGTGTTCTTCGACCTGGTGTTCGTGTTCGCCTTCATCCGGGTGGCGACGTTCACGGCACAGTCGCCGACGCCACTCGGGCTGCTCCATAGCCTTGTGCTCCTGCTACTGCTGTGGTGGCCGTTCACCAACTACGCTTGGCTGGCCAACCAGGTCCGTGCCGACGTGGGCCTGATCCGCGCCGGAAACGCCGCTGTGATGGCCGCGATGTTCGTGGCCGCCTTGGTACTTCCCGAGGCGTGGCGGTACGACAACCAGTCACTGGCCGCGCCCATGACTTTGGCCGTCGTCTACATCGTCATCCGGGCGGTATATCTAGCCCTTGTCTGGCACATATCGGCCGGTAACGCGCGGTTACGCGCTTCACTGCGCCTCCGGGTCATCCCGATCTCGGTGGGCTTGCCTGCGCTGCTGCTCGGCGCGGTGCTCGGCGGCACAACGCAGACGCTGTTGTGGGCCGCAGCGTTCCTCATCGACTGCGTCGGCGGACTGTTCATCGCGGTGTCGGCCGGACGCGCTCCGTTGCCCAGCCCCAGCCATTTCGCCGAGCGGCACGGACTGATCGTCATCATTGCTCTGGGTGAGTCGCTGATCTCGGTGGGCGTCGGCGCCGGCTCGGCGGTCACTCATTGGCCGGTCCTGATCGCCGCACTGCTCGCCCTGGCCACGGCGCTGGCCCTGTGGTGGCTGTACTTCGAAAACGCCGCCGCACCTGCCGGACAAGCCCTGTCTCGGATCCCCGTTCCGGACCGGACTCGGACCGGCAGCATCGCCTACAGCCTGACTCACTTCGTGCTCATCGCCGGGATCATCTACTTGGCCCTCGGCATCGAGGTGGTCCTCGCCCACATGACCCACGACCCACTCCAGCACCCCGCTGGGACCCCGCTGGGCTGGACCTCGACCGCGGTTCTGTTCGGCGGCCCGGCGCTCTACCTCATTGGTCGGGCCCTGTTTCTTCAACTCACCGTGCGGCATATCCCACTCGCCCCGATCGTCGCTACCGGCAGCATCGTCGCGCTGCTGCCCGTCGCCCGAAACCTTCCTGCCCTCGCCGCCCTCGCTCTGGTCGCCATCATCTTGATCGCCCTGGTCTGCTATGAACGGATCAGTTGGCAGCCAACCGCCGCGGCGAGATGACCAGGTTGCTCAGGCCTCCAGCCGCACCCTTGGACCATGGGCACCGTCAGCGGCAGATGTGCGCACGGACCTCTGCGACCGCCTCGGCGAGGGCTTCCACTCCGTCGGTGATCAGGCGTTCGGTGAGGGTCGCGTAGCCGAAGATCAGCCCGCCGGGTCCGGCCGGGTTCAGCCGGTACCGGGAGACGCCCTGCACGATCAGTCCGCGACGGGCGGCGGCGGCCACGACCGGAGCCTCGTCGAGGTCGTGCGGGAGCCAGGTGACGACGTGTTGGCCCGCCGCGACACCGACCGGTTCCAGATCGGGCAGGCGTGCGCGCAGCGCGGCCAGGAGTGCGTCGCGGCGGCGACGGTAGACCGGGCGCATGCGCCGTAGGTGCCGGTCGAACTCGCCGCGGGTGAGGAAGTCGGCGAAGGTCAGCTGGTCGATGACGGGAGAGCCGCGGTCAGCCCGTACCTTGGCCGCCGTGATGTCGTCGACCAGGTGTGACGGCGCAAGCAGCCACCCGAGACGCAGCCCTGGCGCCAGGGTCTTGCTCGCTGTGCCGCAGTAGACGACGGAGTCGGGTGCCAGCCCCTGCATGGCGCCGACCGGCGAGCGGTCGTAGCGGTACTCCGCGTCGTAGTCGTCCTCGATCACCACGGCGCCGCGACGCTGCGCCCAGCCGATGACCCGGGCCCGCGCCGTGGCCGACAGGACGCCGCCGGTGGGCCACTGGTGCGAGGGCGTCAGCACGACGGTGTCCGCGTCGGTCCGTTCGAGCTTCTCGACGAGGATGCCGTCTGGCCCGACCGGGACGCCGATCACGTCCAGGCCGAGGACGGCCGCGACGAGGCGGGCGTCGTCGTCCGCGGACGGGTCCTCGACGGCCACCCGGCGGGCGCCGCGCGCCGCGAGCACCTGGAGTATCAGCGCGACGCCTTGGCCGTAGCCACTGCAGATCACGACGTTCTCCGGGCGGGCCGATGTGCCGCGGACCCGGCTGAGGTAGTCGATCAGGGCTGCGTGCAGTTCGGGTACGCCACGCCCGTCGAGGTAGGCGAAGCGTTCGTTCGGCGTGGTGGTGAGGACCGTTCGCACCGAACGCAGCCAGGCGGCCCGCGGGAATGACGCCACGTCGGTGCGGCCGTACCCGAAGTCGATCCGGGCCGCCGGCCGGTCCCCGCCGCGCCGACCCGCCGACGGAGGAACCGGCTCGACCGCGACCTTGGTGTAGCCGCCCGCCCGACTGGTGAGGTAGCCCTCGGCGACGAGTTGCTGGTAGGCCTCGACCACGACGCCGCGTGAGACTCCCAGATCGACTGCGATGGTGCGGGTGGGCGGCAGGGACGTCCCGAGACGCAATCGGCCGGCCCGGATGCTGCCCCGGATCGAGGCCGCAATCTGCCGATGCAGCGGTTCGGCAGCCGACCGGTCGACATGGATGAGCAGGTCTTCCGCCGTGCTCGAATTGGTCCTGGTACGGCCCATGAAATCGGACCTTACCGGGTGTACCGCTTTCCGCCAGGCTCAGACGTATGACGACGACCAGTCCCCGCTTCGACGGCCACCTCCTCACCCAGGGTGATCCGGGATACGACGCGGCCCGCACCGTCTGGAACGCCATGATTGACCGGCGCCCGCGGATGATCGTGCAGGTCGCGAGCATCACCGACGTGGTGGCCGCGGTGCGCCTGGCCCGCGAACTCGACCTGGAGATCGGGGTGCGCTGCGGCGGGCACAACGTGGCCGGCCTCGCCGTCCCCGCGAACGGCCTGATGATCGACCTGACCCCGTTGAACGGCGTTCGGGTCGACCCGATCCGGCGACGCGCCCGGGTCCAGGGCGGCGCGCTGCTCGGCGCACTCGACCGGGCGTCGCAGCCATACGGCCTCGCCACGACCGCCGGCAACGTCTCGCACACCGGGGTCGGCGGCCTGACCCTCGGCGGCGGCATGGGCTGGCTCGCCCGCCAACACGGGTTGGCCTGCGACAACGTCGTCTCCTACACGATGGTCACCGCGGACGGGGAGGTGGTGACCGCGAGCCGAACCGAGAACCCCGACCTCTACTGGGGCCTGCGCGGCGGGGGCGGCAACTTCGGCATCGTCACCGACTTTGATTTCCAACTGCACCGCACCGGAACGCGGACCCTGGTCGCCGAATTCGACTTCCGCGCCGAGGACGCCGTACCGGTGCTCGAAGGCTGGCGGGACCTTAATGCCGTCGCACCGCGGCAGGCGACCTTCACCGCCGACGTCAACAGCACGGCCAGGGGGCCTATCGCCACCGTCGGCTTCGTATGGGTCGGCGACCCGGCACAGGGTCACCGGTTGCTGCCGGCACTGCGCGCGCTCGGCCGCCCGGTCGCCGAACGGGTCAGCACGCCGTCGTACCTGGAACTGCAACAACGCGACGACACCGTCGGCGGCCACGCCTACCGCCGGTACTCCAGTGCGCACTACCTGCGGCAGTTCCCCACCGCCGCGATCGAGGCGTTCCTGCTGCGCGGCGAGTCGGACCTGCACACCGGCGCCCACCTGGCCAACGTCGGCCTACAGGCGCACGGCGGCGCCATCGCCGACGTCGCGGATGCCGACGCCGCGTTCAGCCACCGCGGCACCATGTTCGAGTTCGGCGCCGGCTCCCGCTGGACCGAGCCATCCGAAGACGACATCCGGATGGCAGCGGCTCGCAGTGCCGCAGCCGCGCTCGACCCGTACGCCGACGGCGTCTACGTCAACTCGCTCGCTGCCGACGAGGGGCAACGCGGGGTACGCCGCGCATACCCGGCCGCCAAGCTCGCCAGGCTCACCGCGCTGAAGACGATCTGGGACCCGCACAACGTGTTCCACCTCAACCACAACATCCGGCCCCACAGCCAGTAACGCAGCCTGCTGCTCCTGCCCAGCCTGGTTACGGGCTGTTCGCGGCGTGGGAACGCGTCAGATCGTCCCGGCCACGAGCATTAGCAATGCGGCTGCCGCAGGGGGTCAGTCGTCGTCGCTCTTCTTCTTGTCGCGGTTCATGGCCAGGTCGAGCGCGAGGACGCTGCCGATGATGAGCAGCGGGTCGACGCCGGCGGTGACCTGCACGGCGTAGGTGTCCCGGATCGTCAGCCACCGCTTGGAGACCGAGGCCACCTCGGTGCCGCCGCGTTCGATCACGTACTCGTGGTCGAGCAGGTCACCCTTCATCTCCAGGTCGTCGGGCCCCGGCACGTCGATGGTGAACTTGTCGCGGAACGGCGTGAGCAGCTTCTTGCGGACCTCTGCGGCCTTCTCGCCGCCGATCCGGATCTCGTACGTGGGACGCAACGCCACGAGGTGCCGGTGCAGCGTGGCGACCTCATGGCCGGACGCGTCCTCGATGACGACCTTGTTGCGGACGCTGAGCACCTTGCCGTCGACATGGAAGACCTTTGTGCCGTGCTCGTCGAGCACGTCGAAGTCGTCGCCGATCGAGAAGAACCGCTCCTTGATGACAAACATGGTTCGATTCTCCCCCAACGCGCACCGAAGTGCCGGCCGAGCACGGCCGGCCCTTACCGCCGCTCTCAGCCGCTGCCGTTTCAGTACTAACCCGGTCGGCGGGCCATGACGAGGGGACGGAGCCTGGCCGTGAGCTCGTCGTTGAGCACCAGTCGGTAGTAGGTCCCACCCGCCGCTCCGTAGACGACTGCCCGACAGGAGTTCACCGTGCCCGGCAACGAGAAGCGGCTGACTTGCTTCCCGGTTTTGGCCTCGAATATCCGGTAGGTGAAGCGCGCCGACCGCAGCTCGGCGGTCTGCTTGTCGCCGGTGCTGGTGTTGTAGGTGCAGGTGTCGACTTTCTTGCTCGGGTAGTCGTCGTCGAAGTACTCGCAGACGACGAGCTGGGTGTACTGCTGCGGGTACATCCCCGGGTGCCGCTGCGACTGCCATTCGACAGGCAGCTCGGACTCCAACTCCCCGGGCGCGTACGAATGCATGACGAAGAGCGCTGCCAGGTGGACGGGAGCCCCGGCGTAGGCGGGACCGTCCGGATTGTAGGGACGCACCGCTCGGGGGTCGAAGGTCGAGCCGCCGCACGCCTCCTCACCTGTTCTGATGGTCGGGCGCGGCGGCGGCCAGGTCGGGCTGGCTATTGTCGAGGCGGATGGCCCCGGCGTCGTAGAGGCCGGCGGCGAGTCGGGATCCCCGGTGCACGCGGTGAGCCCGCACAGCGTGCCGACAACCAGGGCGACGAGTCGAGTCGTCCGCTGCGAACCGGTCACGCCGCCCCAATCGTTCTGCTGTCGGCCCTGCCGGAGCATCCATCGGTGCTCAGACCGAGCCTTCTGAACGCCAACGATTTTACCGGCCGGCGCCCGCCTCGATGGCCTCGACGAAAGCTTCGAGCAGGTGCGGGGACCAGCGAAGCAGTGCTCGGGTGCGCCGGACGATGAGGCGGGTCGAGCCGAGGGGACGGCCGGTGACCAGCATCGGAGTAGACCGCCATGCCGCTGCGAGTCCATTCTGGCAAGCTGTCCCAGTGATGGTCGGTGATCTGTTGGACGACAGGTATCAGGTCGAGAGCCGTCTCGGCACTGGTGGCATGTCGGCCGTCTGGCGGGCGTGGGACCGGGTCCTCGAACGCGCGGTGGCCGTCAAGGTCCTGGCCGGCGCGCAAGCTACCGCCCGAGGCGCACGACAACGCATCCAGGCAGAGGCCCGGGCCGCAGCCGGCCTCTGGCACCCGCACGTGACGAGTGTGTACGACTATGGCGAGCACACCGATGCCGCCGGCCGCCGGGTCTCGTATGTGGTGATGGAACTGCTGCCTGGCCAGACCCTGTCCCAGCGACTTGCCGCCGGTCCGCTGCCGCCGGCCGCCGCGATGCGGACGTGCGCGCAGGTCGCCGAGGCGCTCGCCGCCGCGCATGAACGTCAGCTGGTGCACCGGGACATCAAGCCGTCCAATGTGATGCTGACACCGGCCGGTGTGAAGGTGGTCGATTTCGGTATCGCCACCACTGTCGGTCGGCCGGAGCTGGAGGCGGACGGACGGCTGTTGGGCACCGCGGCCTACCTCGCGCCCGAACGACTCGCCGGTGGCAATGTCCTGCCTGCCTCCGACGTCTACGCGCTCGGACTGTTGCTGTACCGAACGCTGACCAACGAGCTGCCTTGGTCGGCGGAGACCCCCACGCAGATGTTGGCCGCTCACGTGTACGTCGATCCGGCACCGCTGCCAGACATCGAGGGAGTGTCCCCCGAGGTCCACCACCTCCTCGACCGTTGCCTCGCCAGGGATCCGGCTGATCGGCCGGACGCCGCGGAGGTGGCCACGGCCCTGCACGGTTTGACCGATGACGCCGAGCGGCGGGCGAAACAGGCGGCGCAGCCAGCACCCGTCTCGACCGTGTCGGCCCCGGCCACCGCCGGTCCCCCTCCCGGTCGGCGTCGCCGCGTCCCAAACGCCGTATTGATCCCCGTCCTCATCGTGACGGCGGGGACCATTTCGCTCCTGCTCCCCCAGTTCATACCTTCCGATGGCAGATCGGACGGGGTCGCGACACGTGACGGTGCCACCCCGCCCGACGCCGCCTTCGATGTGTCTGCCACTGAGGCACCTGCCCCCGGGCAGGCGTCCGCGGAACCCACGCCAGTCTCACGACCAAGCCGCACGGTGACCGCTCCGGCTGGGCCGGCTGAGCCGACCGCCAGAGCCAGTTTTTCGGCCGGCCCTGGCCCTACAACGTCACCCAGTGCCGAACAGCTGACGGGGCCGTCCAGTGCCCCGCCCGCGCCGACCTCCCCCAAGCCAGGTACACCCCTTCGGGCACTCGGTGGTGTGGTGACTGTGCTCTGCACCGGCGATCAGGCTCGCGTTGTCGACGTCGCTCCTGCCGCCGGCTACCGCCTCAAGGACTACAACGCCGGGCCCGTCACGGAGATCCAGGTGGTCCTGCTGTCCGCAGGCAACAGAAGCGAGATCAAGGCGCGGTGTGACGACGGGACGCTGTTGCCGAAGATAAGGGAAAGCCGTCAGTGAGCGGATGACGCGCGCCCTGAGTGGTCACAAAGGCCCACCGGGCTGACTCCGTGATCTTCGGGTGGTGCAGAACGACGCCGGCTCGGTCAGGCCGAGGTCCGTGCAGTCCCATCCGGTGCCCTGGTCGTGGAATCGCCAGCCCGTGCCGGCCGCGTAATGGAACAGGTAGACGCCGTCACCGGCCTTCGGGCCCTGCGGATCAGCTCCCGCCCAGTCCTTGATGCACCGGTGCAGATGCCCCGCCGGCCAGAAAGATTCTCCAAAACCTTCGGAGGGACATCCGGCGACTCATCGCCGCCGCACTGGCCTCAACTCGGGCGATATGAACCGAGAGGGCTGCGTGTGCACATGCGACCCAGGGAGCCAGCTCTGCCACGTCTCCGAGGGTCACCGGATGCAGACGCCTACCCACCGAGATCGTTCCGAGGTTTCTGCTGGCTGCAGCGTGACACGCTTCCGGCTTCGCTCGCCGGTTGCAGGCAGAGCGGGTCATGCAGCAGAAACGGCTTACCTGTCAGGAGCCACGGCGCATCGCGACTCTTGCCGAAAACCTTTTCGGCATCCATCGTGTACGGAGCATCCCGGAGTGATCCAGCTCACCCCAGCCTGATCTCGGAGGAGGCCTGTGAGAGCACTCGCGTCGCCCGTTGACCAGTCCGGCGGACGCCCGATCGTGTCGACCTGCACCGCGCTGCGCCGACTCGGGCGCGGCGGGGTCTGGTTCACCGGTGGCTGCTGGCTGGAGCGTCACGTACGCACGCACATGTTCGGTCTCCGCCGCCCCCAGAAGAGGTGATGGCATGTCGAAAGTCCCAGTCTCGCGACGCACGGTGCTGAAGGCCAGCGGCGCGGTCGCGACCGGGATGGCCGTCGGCGCGATTCCCGCGCACGGCGTGCAAGCCGTCCGACCCGACACGGGCGTGTCGGTCTATCCGTTCCCACTGGCCGCGGTGAGCCTGCTCGCCGGACCTTTTCAGGCCAACACAGCCTGTTGGGTCCGGATCGACACCGCGACCAACTGGGCCCGAGTGTTCGACTTCGGTTCCGGAACCGGGGTGAACATGTTCCTTGCCGCCCGCAACGGCGCCGGCCTGCCGAGGTTCGCCATCACCACCACTGGCGCCGGCGGCGAGCAGCGCATCGACGGTCCAACCACACTGCCGGTGGGCGCCTGGACCCACCTCGCGGTCACCCAGGCCGGCAACCTCGGCGTGCTCTACGTCAACGGCGCCGAGGTCGCCCGCAACAGCAGCCTGACGCTGCGCCCATCGGCGCTCGGCGCCACCACCGTCAACCGGATCGGCCGGTCGCAGTATGCCGGCGACCCGACCCTGGACGCGGCCGTCGACAGCGCCCGTATCCACGCTCGGGCGCTGACCGCGGCCGAGGTGGCCAACCTGCACACCACCGGCCTCTGACCACCCCCGCGGGCCCCATCAACGTGACGACCTGAGCCCCAGGTCCGCACGACCCCCACCCCCGTCCGTCCCGACCCCCAGGAGATGAACGATGCGACTCTCCCTCCTACCCCGGCGCAGACCGCTGGCGACAGCCGTCGCGGCCCTGCTGACCACCGGCAGCCTGTTGGTGCTGGCCGAGGCACCCGCCACGGCCGCGCAGCCCATCGGCTACCCGAGCTTCAACGGACCGTCGATTCCGACGCCGCCGGTCGGCTACAGCACCGGCAACACCATGCAGTCCATCTACAACGCCGAGAGCGCCGGCACCGATTTCTGGATGGACCGCCTGCTCGGCCGGCCCGGCAACGACCCGGCCGGCACCTGGCTGATGACCCGCGGCCGAGGGCTGTTCATGACCACGCACACCCCCTCGGTGATCGGCTTCGGCGGCCAGGTCGCCTACTGGGACAACATCAGCAGCCAGAGCGCCTACTCGGTCGCCATCACCCCCGGTACGTTCGCCGAGCAGGTCAGCGGCCGCTGGCAGAGCCCCAGCCACTGGAAGGGCGTCTACACCAGCGGCTCGGTCCGGGTCGACATGCAGAAGTTCATCACGCACAACAATGTCGCGGTCACCAACCTGTCGATCGTCAACAACGGCAGTTCGGCGACCACGTTGCAGCTGAGGGCCACCTCCCCGTACGCGACCAGCGGCAGCGGCAACGAACTGACCGGCAGCCGGCAGGTGAAGAACAACCTCACCACGATCTACCCGCGGCTCTCCGGAGACGGGTTCACCGTCAGCAGCGGTGGGCTGAACCGATCGGTGACCGTCGCGGCCGGGCAGACCGTCGCGACCAAGGTGGTGATGGGCTTCGTCACCAACGAGATCCCGGAGTCGCTGACCGAGTACAACGCCTACAAGGGTTACTCGCCGGCGACGGCGTTCGGCACCCACGTACGCGAATACAACCGCTGGTGGGCCGAGAACATCCCCTACATCGACGTGCCGGACGCCGCGATCAAGAAGAACATCTACTACCGCTGGTGGCTGATGCGCTACAACTACCTCGACGTCGACATCCCCGGACAGGACTTCCAGTTCCCGGTCTCGATCGAGGGAGTGACCGGCTACAACAACGCGATCGCGTTGACCCAGCCGATGCACATCGACGACCTGAAGTACCTGCGCAACCCGGTCTACTCCTACGGGCCGTGGCTGTCGGTCGGGCAGTCGTCGAAGGGCGGCCGCTTCATGGACAACCCCGGTGACCCGGAGAACTGGTCCAACAGCTACACCCAGTACATCTCCGAGGCGGCGTGGCGGTCGTATCAGATCCACGGCGGACAACCGGTGATCGCCGGCAACCTCGCCAAGTACGCCGAAGGCGACGTCAAGGGTCAGTTGGCCACCTACGACACCAACAACAACGGGGTCATCGAATACAACTGGGGCGCGATGACCGGCAACGACGCCGATGCGGTGTCGTTCCACTGGCGCTCTGGCAACCTCGACCGGGCCGAATCGGCCTATGTCTACAGCGGCGCGATGGCGGCGGTGCAGGCCTACACCATGTTGGGCAACACGGCCAAGGCCAACGAGATGCAGGCGCTCGCCGACAAGATCCGCAACGGCGTGATCAACACGCTGTGGAACCCGTCCCGGCAGTTGCTGGAGCACAAGCACGTCTCCACCAACACCCACGTGCCCTGGAAAGAGATCAACAACTACTACCCGTACTCGGTGGGCCTGATGCCGAACACCGCCCAGTACCGGGAGGCTCTGCGCCTGTACGCCGACCCGGCCGAGTACCCCATCTTCCCGTTCTTCACCGCCAACCAGCGGGACAAGGCCGCAGCCGCCGCAGCCGGCCAACCGGGCAGCAACAACTTCTCCACCATCAACTCGACCGTCCAGTTTCGGCTCTACTCCTCGGTGCTGCGCAACTACCCGAACCAGTGGATGAACAACGAGGACTACAAGAAGCTGCTCTACTGGAACGCCTGGGCGCAGTACATCGGCGGTAACACACAGTGGCCGGACGCCAACGAGTTCTGGGCCGACTGGAACAACGGCACCAAGAACATCGACTACCGGTCCTGGATCCACCACAACATCCTGGGCAGCAGCAACTGGACCGTCATCGAAGACGTAGCCGGACTGCGGCCACGCAACGACGCCCAGATCGAGTTGTCCCCGATCAACATCAACTGGACCCACTTCGCGGTCAACAACCTGCGCTACCGCAACACCGACCTGAGCGTGGTCTGGGACGACCCGGCCGACGGGGTGACCCGCTACAGCGGGGTGCCGCAGGGCTACTCGGTCTACGTCAACGGGACCAGGGCCTTCACCGTCGACCGGCTCACCCGGGTGCTCTACAACCCGGCCACCGGAGCGGTGACCTTCCCGAGCGGATCAGGCGTGGTGAACCACAACGTCGCGCTGACTGGCCCACAGCTGCCACAGAACGTCGTGCAGAACAGCCCGCGCATCGTCGACATGTTCGCCAAGGCGGGCGCCGACCTGACCAGCACCACCGCCAACCTGGCCCAGGGCGCGGCGGTGTCGGCGTCGTACACCGCGAGCGGCACCTCCACCGGGGCGGCGGTCGACGGCTTCCCCATCAACGAACCACTGTGGGGCAGCTACGGATCGCCCAACGCCACCGACTGGTACGAGGTCAACTTCGGCCAGAACCGGGCGGTCGACGAAGCCCGGGTGTACTTCCGCAACGACCGGGCGACCAACCGGTACCGGGCGCCGACGTCCTACGCCGTGCAGTACTGGAACGGCAGCGCCTGGATCAACGCGGCCGCGCAGGTCAAATCGCCGGCGGCTCCGCAGGCGAACTACAACCGGGTCAACTTCACCGCGGTCAACACCCAACGGCTGCGCATCCAGGTCACCCACGCGTCCGGGTTCAAGACCGGACTCACCGAGGTGAAGATCTACAACCGCGGCGGCACCGTGCCGCCGGATCCGGGACCGGGCGGTAACCTCGCCCTCACGGCGACGCCGTCGGCGTCCTACACCTCGGGCTGGGAAAGTGTCAACGCCCTCAACGACGGCGTCGATCCGCCGTCGTCCAACGACACCGTCAACCCCCGCTGGGGCACCTGGCCCAACACCGGCCAGCAGTGGGGTGAGCTGGGGTGGTCGGCAGCCCAGACACTCCGGTCGGCACAGGTCTACTTCTTCGACGACAACGACGGTGTACGGCTGCCCGCGTCCTGGAAGCTGCAGTACTGGAACGGCAGCGCCTACGTCGACGTGCCCGGCGCAAGCGGATATCCGACCGTGATCAACCAGTACAACACCGTCACCTTCCCGGCGATCAACACCACGCGGCTCCGGGTCGCGCTCACCAGCGGGACCAACTCCGTCGGGCTGCTGGAGGTCAAGGCCTTCGGGTAGTCCGCCCTGGACGTGGGGGTGGTCAGCCGCATGGCTGGTCCACCCCCACGCTGCGACTCTTCCCGCAGCGCTACTTCATCGAAGGTGTCACCGGCATCAAGAACTGAGGTAACGACGTGAAACGCTTCACCACCGCGGTAGTGCTCGCGCTGCTCGCCTCCCTGCTCACCGCCGCCCCGGCACGGGCCGCCGGCACCGCGACGGTCCTCGACCGGTTCGGCAGGACCATCAACGGCTACGGCGTCCAACTTGTCGACTGGGAAGGTTACCTGGCCAACCCGTACATCGAACTGACCGTGCGACCCCCGACGGACGTCCCGTTCCCGGTGACCATCGACCTCAAGGCCGAGGGTACCTCCCGGCTGATGATGGACCTGCCCAGCCAACTGACCGCCACCGGCGCGACGAAACGGTTGACCTTCGCCAACTCGTCCGAGCAGAAGACCTTCAAGTTGGCGATCCATTCCAAACGCGCCGCAGGCCAGGACGAGCTCCACACCCTGCGGCTCAGCGTGCGGGCCGACAACAACACGACCTACACCCAGACCATGCCGATCCGGGTGCAGCAGGACCAGAAGACCGCCATCGAGCCGACCATCCCGATCAACTTCGACTACCGCTACGACAACATCACCGGGTACTTCACCAACCCGGCATTCCGTACCGCCGCCGAGGAAGGCGTCAAGGACTGGTACCGGTTCTTCAACCTGCAGCCGTTCGACACGGTGGCCGTCGGGGCGGAGACCAACCACCTGCCCGGCAACGACTGGCAGAACAGCATCAACGTCACCAACAACGCCGCCTACAACGGCATGTGGGTGTACTTCCGGGGAATCCAGACCCCCTACTCCACCGGCTACCCCGCCAACAACGGCCGCTACCACACCCGCAACGGCCAGCAACTGCCCGGCCCGATCCATCGTTCCACCGCGATGATCTTCGAGTACGACGAGGCCGGCAAACAACTGTTCACCTCGCTGGCGGACGAGGACTGGTACAGGACCGAGATCGCTGGATCGGTGCTCGACGTGCACGGACTGGTCATGCACGAGTACGGGCACGCCATCGCCTACCACAGCGACTGGGCCGGCATGCGCAACTTCGTCAGCACCGGCGGCGTCAACGACGCGGAGGTCACCGCGTATCAGGGCCGCGCCGTGGCGCTGGACAGCAGCTACCACATCCCGGCCACGTCCCCGTACTGGGACCGGCTCAGCGGCCAGAGCGGCGGCTGGAACCACCTGTTCCCGACCCGACGGTGGATGCTGACCAAACTGGCGCTGCTCGTCGCCGAGAACGCCGGCTGGCCGCTGAACCGCAACCTCACCCCGTTCCTGACCCCCTCGATCGTGACGACCAGTCTGCCCAACGCACCGACCGGCCAGGCATACCAGCACAAGCTGACGGCCAAGGGCGGCGTGCCGTTCTACGACTGGCGGGTCACCGGGGGCGCGCTGCCGGCCGGTCTCACTCTCGACCGCTTCACCGGCACGCTGAGCGGAACTCCGAGCACGGCCGGAACATACGCGTTCACAGTGGAACTGCGCGACTACGACAGCCAGAGCGCGCCGGTGACCCGTACGTTCCAGTTCACGGTCGGCAACGGCAACGGCAGTGGAAACCTCGCCCTCAACGCCAGCCCGTCGTGCTCCTTCACGTCATCCTGGGAGAGCTGTGCGGCGATCAACACCGGGGGCGATCCGGCAAGTTCCAATACCGGCGCCCCGAATCAGGGAAACCGCTGGGGAACCTGGCCACAGCAGGGCCAGCAGTGGGCTGAGCTGACGTGGCCGTCGGCTCAGACGATCAGTCGATCGCAGGTGTACTTCTTCGCCGACGGCGACGGCGTCGGCCTGCCGGCCTCCTGGCGGCTGCAGTTCTGGAACGGCAGCGCCTACGTCGACGTGCCGGGCGCGACCGGGTATCCGACCGTGGCCAACCAGTACAACACCGTCACCTTCCCCCCGGTCAGCACCACCCGGCTGCGCGTCCTCCTGCAGAGCGTGCCGAACCTCTCCACCGGCTTGCTGGAGGTCAAGGCCTTCAGCTGACGGTCGTGCCGACGTCCGGTTCCGCCAACCCGGCGCCTCGCTCGTCGACCCGGTGGCCGGGGCGGCTGTCAGTCGCCCCCGGCCACCGACAAGGGGTAATGGCTACCGCCTGGCATGCAGTCTCGGATCCGGGTTGGCCTGCCGACCGCGGCAGGCCAACCCCCGGCACGACTGGGCGCCCGCTCTCGCCCAGGCGAGAGCGGGCGCCGCTGGTCAGGAGACAGGCTCGCCCGAGGGGGCGGTCAGCGTGACTCCGGTCGCGACCGGCACGCCGAAGTTCGGCGTGCCGTCGGCGTTCCAGGTGAACTTCTGGGCGCGGGTGGAGCGGTTGATGTCACAGCCGGCCGACGCCGAACTGTTGGCGTGATAGACCATCCAGTCCTCCGTGCCGTCCGGCGACTTGAAGAACCCGTTGTGGCCCGGCCCGTAGACACCGTTGGCGTTCGAGCGCTGGAACACCGGGTTGGGTGACTTCGTCCAGGACGAGGACAACAATGGATCGCCCGTGCCGTTGTAGGTGAGCATGCCCAGCTTGTAGTCGGGCGTGGAGCAATGGCTCGCCGAGTAGACAATGAAGGTCTTTCCATTGCGCTGCAGGACCTCCGCGCCCTCGTTCACGCCGCCCCCGACGGTCTCCCAGCTGTAGGTCGGCGTGGACAGGATGCGCCGGGTGCCGCTGGCCGTCCACGGGTTGCTCAGCGGGCGGATGAACATCGGCTGCGAACCGTTGTAGAACGTACCCAACAAATACAGCTGCCCGTTGAGCTGCAGGATGCTCGCGTCAAGCTCCCAGGTGTTGTCCGCGGTCGGGTCGAGCATGGAGGCTTTGAACGTGTACGGGCCCATCGGGTCCGTACCGGCGCTCTCGAGCACGTGGATGCGTTGGGTGCCCAAGTTGAAGGGTTCGCGGCCAGCGGTGTAGTAGAAGTACCACCGTGGCCCGTTCGGCCCGTTGAGCAGGAAGAATTCGGGTGCCCACATGGTGCCTGCGCCGTTCGGATTGGTCAGGTTGAAAATCACCAGGTCGGTGGCGGTGGCCAGCCCACGCAGCGTGGTGGCCTTGCGCATCGTGATGGTGCGGTTCCAGGTCGTCGTGGCCAGGTAGTAGTAGCCGTTGTAGTAGGTCAGCCACGGGTCCGGACCCTGCGCCTTGATCGGATTGGTGAACGTGTTGGCCGTGCCGCCGCCGGTCACGAAGCCGGCCAGACGCCAGATCCGGCTGGTGGCGGTGCTACAGGCCAGCTGTACCAGGCCGGAGTTGGCGGAGGAAGAACCACCAGCGGGCACGAGGCACTTGCCAGAGCCGACCGACACGACGTTGAACGTCTTGTCGGTGCCACTGACCGCGACCGGTACGAGCCGCCAGCGCTGGTTGGGATTGCTGTGGCAGGTCCATTGGATGATCGCGGCATTGTCGGCTGTCGAGGCGCCGTTGACGTCGACGCACTTGCCCGCGGTCGACGTCGCGACGGTGTAGGTGTCGGTGGTGCCGGACACCGGGGTGAAGGTGACTCGCTGGTACGCGGCGGTGCTGCAGACCTGCTGGGTGAGTTGCACCGCGTTGGCGGTGTCGCCGCCAGGCAGGGCCAGACAGTTACCACCGTTGGAGTTGACCAGCGTGGTGGCGAAGGCGGCAATCGCGGCTGCGGCGTGCTGCGGGACGATCAGCATGGCCGCGACCAGGATCGGCACTGCGAACAGGGCGGACTTGCGGGAACGCTTCATGTGTTGCGACCTCCGGTGGGGACGGTTCCGGAATCAGCGATGCGCCCGCCAGCCTTCCTTACGAAAACCTTTTCGGCAATCACGGTGTCGTGGTCGCACCCGCCAACCAGGTCGAGCGCCAGCGGCGCAGGTCAAGACCGACGACAAGGGCCAGCAGGCACACCCCGTAAAAGGTCACCGTGAGCGCTGGCCACCGCCGACGCTTCGCCACCCCTGCGAATCTCGGAATCTCCACGCAACGGCCAACACCTTGACGAAACCCTTTTCGGGTCTCAGGGTAACCACTGAACGCATCGGCAGCAATGGATGGCTCTGCCTTTCCGGACAGTTCCAACATCGACGCCTGCCCGCTGCCCGAACATTCGGCGGGCCGCGCAGCGGATGGCACTGGAGGGCGCGACCACCGGGCGTACAACCCGCTACTGCCGACTGCCGGTTCGGCTACTACGACACAGACAAGGAGATGGCTGATGGCACATCAACCACGAACTCTGTTCCGGCTCGCGGCCGCAGCTCTTGCGATGAGTCTCACCTGGGCGGCTGTCCTGACCGCCGGCACCGGCCATGCGGCTGCGACGGGCTGCCGGGTCGCATACACAGTCAGTTCCCAGTGGGCGGGTGGGTTCGGTGCGAACGTGCGGGTCACCAACCTGGGCGATCCGCTGACTGGCTGGACGCTGCGCTGGGCGTTCGACTCCGGTCAGACGGTCACCCAGGCATGGAACGCCACGGTGACCCAGAACGGCGTGACCGTGACCGCGACGAACGCCTCCTACAACGGCAGCCTGGCCACCGGCGGCAGCGCCTCATTCGGGTTCAACGGCAGCTCGAACGACGCCGGCAACCCGGTGCCGGGCAGCTTCACCCTCAATGGCGTCACCTGCACCGGCAGCACGACGCCGACGCCCACCGCCGGTCCGACGACCCCGCCCCCGACTGTGGCTCCCACCGTGGCACCGCTGCCCCGCACAGTCCGGGTCTACTGGCTCAAGCCGTCCGATGTGGCGTTCGACCAGCGGTGGCCGGACGGCATCGCCACCGTGATGCGCGAGGCACAACGGTACTACCGCCAGGAACTGGGCAAGACGTTCACTCTCAACAGCCCGGTGGTGGAGGTCGTCAACGGCGACCACGTCAAGTCCTGGTACGAGAACACCCCCAACGGTCCGGACCGCTACTGGTGGTCGGTGTTCAACATGCAACAGGAACTCATCCGCAAGCTCAACCTACGTAACCCCGACAACCGTTGGCTCAACGTGGGCGAGATCAGTGCCGAGGGCCCGGGCGCCGGTGGTGGCGGCGGGAACGGCTGGGTGATCCTCTGCCAGCACGACGCCGACGGCGCCGCCGGCGTCAACGGCCCGATGAACCGCTGGTACGGCGGCATGGTCCATGAACTCGGACACGCTCTCGGGCTGCCGGACTCGACCTCCACCGACGGCACCCCGATGTCCGCCTCGTTCTACAACTACCCGAACACACACTTCAGCCAGGCGCAGAAGAGCCGGATCCTGTCCGGTCCGTACGCCAGTTTCCTGTCCTGAACTTCGAACCCCATTGGCTGGTCCGGCCCACCGCGGCCGGACCAGCCTCAGCGTCGGCCTGCTCGACGTGGCCGCAAAGACCGGCCACTCAACGCTGCGGCAGGGTCGACTCGCGCATGACGAGGCGACCGGAGAACTCCTCCGACCGGGACTCAGCGCCGCTGATGGCCTCGAAGAGCCGCTGACCAGCTACGGCGCCAAGGCGCTGGAGGTTCATGTCGATGCTGGTCAGGCGCGGGCGGGAGTCCGCCGAGATGGCCTCCCAGTTGTCGAAGCCGATCACGGAGAGCGCCCCTGGCACGTCCCGTCCCAGATCACGCAGCGCGTCCAGGACGCCTCGGGCGATCTGGTCGCTGCCGCAGAAGATGGCGTCGACCTCGGCGTGCCGTTCGACGACCATGTGCGCGGCGGCCCGCCCCCAGGACTCGTCCCACGACCCGAAGTAGGGTCGATCGCCGACCAGGCTCAGGCCGGCGTCGGCGAGTGCCGCCGCCGCTCCCTCGGCGCGGTCCCGTGCCGCCTGGAAGCCGATTTCACCGGTGATGTGGGCGATGTTGCGCCGCCCGCAGGAGAGCAGGTGGTCGATGGCGAGTCGCCCACCGCCCACGTTGTCGACGGTGATCGAGACATCGCTCGGGTCCGCGGAGGGGGCGTACACGTAGACGACCGGTACCGGGATGTTGCCGGCCAGCGGCGGGCGAGGGTCGGTCCGGGAGCCGACGACGATCAGCCCATCGACGCGCCGCGACAACAGCGCCCGTACGTGATGCTGCTCCCTGATCGCGTCGCCACGCGCGTCGCACAGGAAGACCGAGACCTGGCCAGCGCCGAAGGCGTCCTCCGCGCCCATCAGGATGGGAATCGAGAAGCGCCCCTCCAGATCGCTGGTCAGCAGACCGACGGTCCCGGTCCGACCACTGAGCAGGCCACGGGCGAGGGCGTTCGGCGCGAAGGACAGCAACTCCGCAGCCTCCAGCACCCGGACCCTGGTGGTCGCTCTGACCTCACTGCGCCCGTTGATGGCCTTCGACGCGGTCGCGACCGACACGCCGGCAAGCTTGGCGACGTCGGTGAGCGTGGGTGTCCGGTTGGCGTGGATCTCAGGCTCCGTGGTCATGGCGTGCTTGCTCCTCCCAGCGACCAGGCACAGGTGTGGTGCGCGGCGACAGGGCGCCTCGGCGGATCTTCGACGAGCACCCCTGCACGGGCAGCTTTCGAAAACCGGTTTCGGCGCGGTTTCCCGCCCCTCGCGGCCCGGCAGAACCTCCTTGTACCTGCCGCCCAACCTGGAACACTACAGGGAAGCGTCACGTCGGCTCGTGCTGGGAAGTCCGCTACCGAACCACCGTTCGAAACGCCTCGAAAGCGGACGCCGCCACGCCAGGGTGACGGCGCCGGACGGGGCGCCGCCACCAACCGGGAGCTAACTGCCGACTGCGAAGTAGCCGGTGTCGATCTGCGTGGTCACCTCGGCGCCGTCGACGGTTCCGGTGATCCGCACGATCGCGGTGCCGGCCGCGATCGCGGCTTTACGGGTGGGAAATGCCTGGTAGGCGGCCGCCCCCGGAGCGACGCCGGGGACCGTCCGCGAGCCGTACGGCGTGACCAGCTCGATGGTCAGCGGCACGGTGTCGGCATTGCGGGCGGTGACGGAGACGTATGCGTTGCTGCCGATGCGCTGCGTGCGGGCCTGGACCTCGACCTCCCACCGCGGCGCCGGCTGGAGTTCCCTGTTCGACTGGGCCGCGTAACCAACGATGCGATCCTTCTCCGCCCTGGTGAAGACGCCCGCTTCGACGAACGTCTCGGCGGTTCGGGTGACCGTCGACACGAACGCACCGTGTGTGGCGAAGGGCGCCTGGTCCCAGACCAGATCAAGGAAGGTCGGGCCATCGGTGCCGGGCGAGGGCACGCCTGTCACCGGGATGTCGTAGTGCGGAAGGCCGTCGTTGCGCTTGCGGTTGGGCACGCCGGTGTCGATGGAGCCGAACACGATCGTCGGCTCGACCCGCCGGAAGTACGACGAGGCGGCCTGCGTGTCAGCAATGTGGTACGGACGCAGGGTGAGGCCATGCGTGGTGAAGAGCGGGTCACCCGTTGCCGTGGTGCTCGCGCGGGTGATCGCCCCGTGCGAGTAGTCCCCGTCGCGCTTGAGGTGGCGGTACAGGGACAGTTCGCGGTAGTTGCCGACGCCGGGGTTGCCCAGGATCTGCAGCAGGATTGGCCCCCAGAAGATCGATTGCGTGTCGGGGCGATCCGGTGCCCTCTCGATCCGGATGCTGAAGGGCATCCGGATCTCGACGGTGTCGCCCGGCCGCCAGGTCCGGCTCAGCGTCAGGTAGCTACCGGGCCGGGCGTCGACGCTCTGGGGAGCGCCGTTGATCGTGACGAGGAAGCCCTTACGCACCCAGCCCGGCACTCGCAGTTTGATGTCGAGCTGGCCGCTGCCGTCGACGGTCAGCATGGTGTGGTCGGCGCGCGGGTAGCTGGTGTCCTGGGTAATGGTGAAGCCCTTTTCGGCCCAGGTCAGCGTGGACGCTACGTACAGGTTCACCCAGAGCGTCCCGCCGTCTGCGGACTTGAAGTAGATGGTTTCCTGGTACTTGGTGTGGTTCTCCAGACCCGTCCCGCCGCAGCAGGTGCCGATGTTGCCGTAGCTGCGGGTGGCCCCCGGTGTCAGCGGCTGGAAATAGGTGACCTGCGGGCTGCTGACGTCCGCGTTGTCGGCGCGCGAGCCGAGGATCTGGTTCAGCAGGCCTCGCTCGTAGTAGTCCAGGTACGCCGGGTCGTGCTCGTGGAAGAACAGGTTCCGCGCCAGTTTGAGCAGGTTGTAGGTAGTACACGTCTCGGCGCCGCCCTGGGCGATCGAGTTCGCGATGTTGCCCCGGTTCTGGAACAACTCGGTGTTGTTGTTGGAACCTGGGTAGTTGCCGCCGGTCCCCCCGTTGGCGTACATCCTCTCCGGCACGACCATGCCGAAGAAGTTGCTGGCGGCCTGGAAGTACTCACGGTCACCGCTGTGCTCGTAGACGCGCAGGTAGCCGACGAACTGTGGCACGTGTGAGTTGGCGTGCAGACGGTCCGGACGGCGGCGGCCGGGCCTGGTCTGCGGCGTCGTGACGAGGATGTCGCGGTTCTCGACGCAGGCGTCGAAGAGTGATTCGCGGTTGTCGAAGCACTTCGCGGTCTCCAGGTGCCTGTCGTCGCCGGTGAACGCGTAGATCTCGGGGAACACCTCGTTCGCGCCCCCGGTCTCCCCGGCGATGTAGAGGTCCCACATGTAGTTCAGGTTGTCCCGGGTGATCGGACCCGAGTACGCGGGGTGGTTCTTGTCACCGACGGTCAGTGCGAGATGCGCCCAGTCCGCCATCTTGACCACCACGTCCCGGGCCTTCTGGTTGCCGGTGTGCTCGTAGGCATCGAGCAGGCCACGCATGATCTTGTGTTGCGTGTACCACGGCGCCCAGGTGTTGGTGGTCAGGTCACCGCCGTAGACGGCCCACCGCGGCGGGCCGAGGCGGAGGACCGCATCTTCCGGAATCGCGCCCAGGTAGCCCGGGTGCGTCGGGATCCAGAGTGCGCTCCCGCCGCTCTGGCTCGCCACGATGCCGCCGTCCCGGCCATTGGGCGAGGAGTCCCTGACCGTCGAACCGCCCTCCTCCTCGAACCGGTACCAGGCGATCGACCCGCCGCCGGTGCTTCCGGCCGCCGAGTCCAGCAGCGACTGGATCTCCGGCCCGGTCAGCGCCCGATCGAAGATGTGGAACTCGTCGACGGTCGCGTCCAGGTACGCGTCGCCGTACTGCGAACGCCCGATCCACCGGTTGCCGGGGTTCCCGAGGCTTGCCGGGCTGAGAGTCATGGTCGTGTTCTGGCCCGCCTGCTGACCGTTCACGTACAGCGTGCCGGTGTGCTGGGTGAGGGTGACGGCCAGGTGCACCCACTGGTTCGTCGGCAACGCGGCGCTGCCATCGATCCGCTGCTCGCCACCGCTACCGCTGATCGTGATCGCAAATCGCGGCACGTTGCCGGTGACTCCGGCGCGCGGGGTCAGGAACATGTTGACAGTGGTGTTCTGGCCGAAGTCGAACAGCCGGCTCCAGCTCTGGGTCGAGGCGAGATTCACCCAGGTGGCGATGGTGAAGTCGGCGAGCTGGCTGATCGCTTCCTGGGGAAGGGTCACGTGCTGGGCGCGGCTGGGGCCGTTCAGGCGTAGGCCGCTGCCGAATCGGCCCGGCACCCGCCCGATCGGCGGCTCCTCCGGTTCGGGGTCTTCTCCCGGGCCGCCGCTACCCAGCCGCGCGGTGATCGCCGCCTGGCACGCCGCGAGTTCGTCGACCATCCAGTCGAGCTTGCTCTTGAAGATCGGCTCTCCCTGGTCGGCGTACCCCTGAGCCAGGGCCGTCATGAGGTGGCCGGCCCAGTGGCCGCTGAGCAGCCCCCCGTCCTCCCAGCCGCCGGGCACGGACACCCCGGGTGGGTTGGGCCGACCGGCCTGGTTGTTGAACAACACCAGGAAACGCCGCTCGTCGAGCTGCCGAAGGTAGTTCTTCACGCGGTCGCGCTTCTCCTGGAACAGGCTGTCGCCCAGCGTCACGTCACGCAACCGGAACGGTCGCACCGGGGCGGTGGCCCCGGGGCCCAGCTCGTTCGGATCCACACCAGTGAGGGTCCGGCCGGTTGTCGCGCCGGCCTGCGCGGAGGTCGCCGGGAGGGTGCCGGCGGCGACCGTCGCGGCGGCACCGATGGCGGACGCCTGGAGTAGGCGGCGTCGACTGACCGGAAGCGGGTTGGATTGCGCCACTTGGGATCGTCCTTCCTGTGGGGTACGTACGGACAGTCCGGCCGCCCGGTCGTCGCCCGGCCCGTGCGGGTCGGATCAACTCGTCAGCCACCGGCACGGCGGCGATCGCGCTAACACTGCTGCGGACAGGTGCCCGACTCTCCGCTACTCGGCGGCTTCGGCGAGCCAGACGCGCATCGTCGAAGGCCCCCGATTGGCCCAGGCGTGGTACTCCACCAGCGACACCTCGTCGAGCTCGTCGCCGGGCACCGGCGCTGCCCCGGCCTCGTCAGCCCGGTAGGGCCATCCGTGCTCCCGGGCCCGCACCCGCCGGCACGTCACGGTGACCCTGCCGTCGACCAGGCGGGGCGGTCGGCGGGTATCGACGCGGAGTTCGTCGACGGTCTCCACGCCCGGGACGTCCACGGATTCCAAGGCGAACACGAGGGGGCCACGTTCGACTGCCACACACCCGCGGATCGAGTCGATCCGGGCGTCCGGGTAGGTGAACCGAGGCGTCATCGGCAGGGTCAGCACCATCTCGTCGCCGCGTCGCCAGGTCCGTCGCTCGGTGACGACCCCCGGGCCGACCGGTCGGGTGTCGCCGCAGAGGGTCACCGTCGCCCCCCGGGTCGCCCAGCCGGGCACCCGCACCGACAGCGACCACGGGCGGTCGTCATCGCTGTCGATTCGCACCCGGATCCGCCCGTCGTGCGGGTAATCGGTGGTGATGGTCACGCACAACTCACGCCCGTCGGCGAGGCGGTGCGCGACGGTGCCCGACAGGTACTGGTGCAGCTGCAGTCCGTCGTCGTCGGCGGTGGCCACGTACGCGGTCAAACTGGCCATGGTGCGGGCGACGTTGGTCGGGCAGCAGGAAACCTCGAACCAGGGCGCCCGCAACGATGCCGCAGCGCGCAGGCTCGGTCGGTCTGCGTCCGGTTGGGTGCCGAGTTCCCGGCGGTGCAGGGTGTTGGTGTAGAAGAAGCTGCGCCCATCAGCCGATGGCGAGGTGGCGACCACGTTGAACAGGGTCCGCTCGATGAGATCGGCATACTCTGGATCGCCGTCGGCGAGCAGCAGCCGCCACGCGAGCATCACCGACCCGACACCGGAGCAGGTCTCAGAGTAGGCGCGATCGGGCGGCAGCACCCAGTCCCCACCGAACGCCTCGTCCTGGTGCCGAGAACCCTGCCCGCCGGTGAGGTAGGTGCGCCGGGCCACCGCGTTCCTCCACTGGATGCGGATCGCATCCAGCAGGCTGGTCTCCTTCAGCTCCACTGCGACGTCGACGGCCCCTGCGGCTAGGTAGTTTGCCCGAACCGCATGTCCCCGCAGCACCGTCGCCTGCCGGACGGGAAGCTCGTCCTGGAAGTACTCCCGGCCGAACTCCACATCGCTGAGCCGGCCGTGGCCCCGCCGGTCAACGAAGAGAGCAGCTTGGGCCAGGTAACGGTCGTCGCCGGTGACCCGCGCGAACTCGACAAGCGCCGGCTCGATTTCCGGGTGCCCGCAGAGGCCGTCCAGGCCGTCCGGTCCGAACGTCTCACACACGTTGTCGGCCGCGCGGCGCGCGATGTCGAGCAGCCCGTCGTCAGCGCCTGGCCGGGTCCGGGAGCGGGCGACAGCGGCCTGCAGGAGGTGGCCAACGCAGTAGAGCTCATGGCCCCACTCCAGGTCGGACCAGCGCGGTGCCTGTCCCGGCCCCCCGAACCTGGTGTTGAGGTAGCCGTCGGGCTGCTGTGCCGCGGCCACCCGTCGCACCACGGCGCGAAATCTCGACTCGAGGTCCGCGTTCCCGCTCCGGCCGATCTCCCACGCGGCCGCCTCCAGAAACTTGTAGACCTCCGAGTCGGAGAACTCGCGTCCGCGGCGGTCGCGGGCAAGGTCGCCGTGCACGGCGAGGTCGAAGTTGCGGAGCCAGCCCGCCCGCTCAAGCCAGTGCTCGATGTGCGGCAGGGTTGCCGCAGCGTTGATCGATTGACGCTCGGCCCAGAATCCACCCGTGACGCGCACCTCGGGTAACCCGAGCGGGCGGAACCGACCGCGGATCGGCAGGACAGGGGCGGCGGTAGGTGCGATGCCGCTCATTCTCATCCCTTCAGCGCGCCGGACATGAAGCCCCGCACATAGTGTCGTTGGAGTAGCAGGAACAGGACGACGCACGGCAGGGCGAGGACGACGACGCCCGCCTCGGTCGCTCCGTAGTCGACGACACCTTGGACCTGGCCGCGCAGATTCGACACCGCGAGCGGGAGCGTCATGCGCTCTGTGTCGTTGATGAGGATCAGCGGAGCCATGAAATCGTTCCAGGCGGTGAGGAAGGCGAACAGCCCGACGGTGATGAGGCCCGGCTTCACCGCCGGCAGCAGTACGCGCCACAACGCACCGAACGGCGAACAGCCGTCCACCATCGCGGCCTCGTCGAGTTGGCGTGGCACCGCTTCGAAGGAGATGCGCATCAGGAACGTGGAAAACGGCAGCTGGAACATGGTGAGCACCAGGGCCACCCCGATCAGGGAGTTCTGCAACCCCACCTGGTTGAGCAGCACGTAGAGCGGAATCAGCAGCGTCGCGTACGGGACCATCAGAATTGCGAGCGTGAGCAGGAACAGGATGTTGCGGCCCGGGAACCGGAACCGGGCGAACGCGTACCCGCCGAGCATCGAGGTCAGCAGCGTCAGGACGACCGTGAGAAGTGAGACGATCGCCGAGTTGCCGAGGTAGCGCCAGATGCCGGCCTGATAGTTGGCCAGCGTCTCGTAGTTGCCGAACCCCCAGCCGTTCACCTGGTTGGTGCCCGCGTGCGGGGCGACTGATGCCACCGCCGTCCAGGCCAGCGGCGCCAGGAAGATCAACGCGAGCGCGCCGGTAAAGACCCAGTAAGGCGTTCGCAGCGCGATGCCGGCGACCGTGACGCCAGCTGATCTGGACCGACCGGCCGGTCTCCGACCGGGAGACGACGGCGCCCCGGCCGATGCGGAGCTGGATCGGGAAAGGACGGCCATCGGCTCAGCTCTCCTCAGACCGGAAGACGCGCAGTTGCAGCGCGTTGACGAGAATCAGGGCCAGCAGCACGATGACGGACAGGGCCGCCGCCACGCCAAGGTCGTTCTGCCCCTGGAAGGCCACCATGTAGATGAGTTGGACAACGGTGATCGTGCTGTTGTCCGGGCCACCCTTCGTCAGGATGTAGAACTGCTCGAAGGCGAGCAGCGAGCCGGTGACACAGAGCACGGTGGTCAGCGCCAGCGTCGGGCGCAGCAATGGCAGCGTGATCATTCGGAAGGTCTGCCAGCGACTGGCGCCGTCCGAGCGGGCGGCCTCGAACACGTCGGCCGGTATGCCCTGCAAGCCGACGAGCATGAGAACCATGTAGAAGCCGGCGTAGCGCCAGACGATGAGGAAGGTGGTCGACAGCAGCGCCGAGTTCGGTGAGCCGAGGAACGTAAAGCCCAACTGGTCCATCAGCGGCGCCAGCGGGCTCGCGTACGGCGAGTAGAGGACGTAGAACAGCAGGGACGCCGACGCCAGCCCCAGGGCGCTGGGAATCAGGAGCGAGGCTCGGAGCAGGTTGTTCCACCGGCTCGACTCCTGCACGAGCAGGGCCAGTCCCAGGCCGAGCGCGAGCAGCAGCACGGTCGCAAGCACCGTGTACTTGACGGTGAACACCACCGAGTCGGTGAAGAAGCGGTGGTTGATCGCCTTCACGAAGTTGTCCGGCGCATTGATGCCCTGGTCGCCGGTCAGCAGCGGCCACCTCGACACCGACATCTTGATGACCAGCAACAGCGGCACAGCGAACAGCAGCACGACGAAGACCGCGGTCGGCGTCGCATAGATCCAACCGAGCAGGGCCTGCCGGGCGCGCGGGCGGGCGCGGCCGCGTATCGCCGGTTCGGGGGGCGGGCGGAAGGGTGCGGTGACGCTCATCGGAGCCCCTTTGTCCTTCAGGTGAGAGCCAACGGACGGGTGCTACCGCAGGCGGGTGCCGGCCGACAGCACATTCGGCACCCGCCTGTCGGGATCGGCTACTGCTTGAGCACGGCGGTGATCTCGGCGTTGTCCTTCTGGATGTCGCCGCTACCGTTGAGCACCTGGTTGCGGACGAGGGTCAGCCACGGGCTGCCTGGCGCGTTGAACGCCTGCTGGAAGTTCAGCGCCACGGGCGTGTCACCCTTGCCGGCCGCCTCGTTGATGGTGACCAGTCGCGGGTCCGCCACGGCGTACTTGTTGTTGGCGAGGTCGGCCCGCGCCACCACGTCCTTGTTCTTCGCCAGCACCTCGACCTGGGCGTCCTCGGACATCATCCAGCTCAGGAAGCTCCATGCCTGCGGCGCCTTCTTCGAGTCCTTCGAGACGCCGATCCCGTCCCCACCGACGAAGGTGGAGCCGCCACCGTTGGGGCCGGGGATGGCAGCAACACCGACCTCGAACGGCGTCGACGAAAGCAACGTCGCCGGGTAGAACATCAGCCCGACCTTGCCCTCGGTGAACGCGGCGGTCCAGGTCGGGCCCGTCTCCCCCGCCGAGGCGGGCAGCACCGCGCCGGACTTCCACAGGTCGTGCCAGGTGCGGTAGACCTTCTGGGCGGTCTCGTCGGCGAGTTTGGATTCGGTACCCTCCGCGCTCAACACCTGACCTCCGCTGGCCCAGACCGACGGGAACCAGGTGAAGACCAGACAGCCGCCGCAGTTCAGCCCGGCCGCCGTGCCGTAGACGCCGTTCTTCTTCGTCGCCTGGACCGCCTTGGCCGCAGCGGCGTAATCGTCGAGTGTCGCCGGGGCCTTCTCCGGGTCCAGCCCGGCGTCCTTGAACAGTTGCTTGTTCCAGAACAGCATCGACAGGTCCAGCACGAAGGGCAGGACGTGCTCCTTGCCGTCAAGCTTGCCGGCCGACAGGTGCCCCTTGTTGATCGAGTCCTTGAAGCTGAGGCCGTTGATGTTCGCGCTGATGTCCTGGAACAGCCCCTGGTTTACCCAGTTCTTCACGTAGACGATGTCGGCGGCGAAGAGGTCCGGAAGGGCACCCGAGCCGGACGCAGCACCGACCTTCGCGACGTAGTCGTCGTTGGGAACGACGGTCAGCTTGACCTTGTTCTGGTGGCCGGCGTTGTACGCCTCCACCAGGAGTTTCGCCTGCTTTTCCAGAGGCGCGCGGGTCCACATGGTGAGTTCGGTGCCGTCGTCGACGCCGTTGGGCCCAGCCTCGGCGGCGCTCGGGCCGGTCGGGTCGTCGCCGGTGCAGGCCGCCACACCGAGAGTCAGCGTCGCCACCAGCGCTCCGGCCAGCGAACGTAGGGCAGTTCGCCTGCCCAGGGCTCTCCTCATGATCTGTCTCCCTTGGGTCCATCGTTCCGAGGAAGCCGTTGCATGGCCTCCGTAAGCCGGCGATCCCGTGCGGGCTGCCCGGATGTCCCCATCGCGCCCTCGCCTCCCGCCGGCACCGCTCGCCCGCCACGTCGTCACCGCGGCGTCCGAGTCATGCGTGTCACTTTTTCGCCGCTAGCGTGGCGCACGAAATCGATTTCGGCAAGGTGTCACGCGGGTAAATCCGAAACACCTTTCGGCACCGCCCGCCGCTTCCCCGCAACCGCTCTAAGCTCTACGCTTACTCACAAAACGAGCGGGAGCCACCCCCGGTGGGCGGCCCTAAAACCTTGCGAAAGGATTTCGGTGGGGCGACGACGATCACAGTCGGTGACGCTTAGCGATGTGGCGAATCGCGCCGGCGTCTCCGTCGCCACCGCATCGAAGGCGCTGAACGGCCGCGCCGAGGTCGCTGCGGACACCCGAGAGCGGGTGATACGTGCGGCCGCCGATCTACGCTTCCAACCGAACGTGCTGGCATCCGGGCTGATCTCCGGGCGCACCCGCACAGTCGGGCTGCTCACCGACGAACTCGGCGGGCGGTTCTCGATCCCGATCCTGCTCGGCGCGGAGAATGCCCTCGGCAACGGCCAGATGTCAGTCCTGCTCTGCGACGCCCGCGGTGACGCCATCCGCCGCCAGCACTACATACGCACCCTGTTGGCACGTCAGGTCGACGGGTTCATCGTCGTCGGAGACAGCAACGACGTCAGCCCGTCACTGACCCAGGACATCCCCGTCCCGGTGGTCTACGCCTATGCCGAGTCAGTCGACCCACGAGATCTGTCGATCATCGCGGACGACGAGGGTGGCGCCCGGCTCGCAGCGGAATACCTGGTCCTGCATGGTCGACGCAGAATCGGGCACATCACCGGACCGGACAGCTACCGCGCCGCCCGGGACCGGGCGGCCGGACTTCGGGCGGTCCTCGACGATGCTGGCCTCTCGCCCGCCAACGATCCCCTGTTCGGCGAGTGGTCGCAGCGGTGGGGCCGACACGCGGCGCGTCTGCTGGTGGCCGCCTGCCCCGACGTCGACGCGATCTTCTGCGGCAATGACCAGGTCGCCGCCGGGGTCGCCGACGCCCTCCGCGACCTGGGTCGACGGATCCCCGAGGACGTGGCGATCGTCGGCTACGACAACTGGGAGGACTTCGCGGCCGAGTGCCGCCCGCCTCTCACCACTGTCGACCTCAACCTCGAACAACTCGGCGCCACCGCGGTCAATCATCTCCTCGCGGCCCTCGACGGCAACGCCAACTCCGGCGTCATCCGCCAGCACGGCCGTCTCGTCGTGCGCGAATCCACCGGACCCGCGCTCCCCCGGTAGCCGCGCCTCAGCAGGGCGACGGCGCCGCGGTGAATGGCGAGGCGTTCGGCGACCCCAGGGGGCGGGAGGGCACTGCGGTACTACGCCTGACCACCAGCTCAGGCACGAGCAGCTGTCGTGTCTGTGTCAGGGCGCCCTCGACCTGCTCAAGTTGGGACAGCAGGAGCCCCAGGCTGAGCCGGCCGAGCTCGGAGAAGTCCTGGCGCACCGTGGTCAGCGGCGGCAGATAGTGCGCTCCGTCAAGGGCGCCGTCGAACCCCACCACACTGACGTCCTCCGGAACCCGCCGACCGGCCTCGTGCAGGGCCCGCAGCACGCCCAGAGCCAACTGGTCACTCGCGCAGAACACGGCCGTCACGCACAAATCGGCCGCCAGCCGCTGGCCCTGCTCATACCCCGCCCGGGCACTCCAGTCCCCAGACACCACGGCGGGGACCGGCCGACCCGCCTCTCGCAACACCGCACGCCAACCCCGCAACCGCTCGCTGGCCTCCGGCCAGTCGCCCGGACCCGCCACGTGGTGAACGGTGCGGTGCCCCAGGTCCAGCAAGTGCCGGGTGGCCAACCGCGCCCCGGCGACGTTGTCGATCCGCGCACTCGGCACCGCATCGATACTGCCCCCACCCACGGTCACACAGGCGATCCCCGGCGACGCCTCCGCCAACGCGCCAGCCATCGCCGACTTCGGCGCGATAGCGATCACCCCCTCGACCGACTGCTGAGACAACCAGTCGACCGCGTCGAGCACCGACCCGCGATCCAGATGACGAACACTGGCAACGCTCACGAAGTAACCCGCCGCCCGGGCCGCGCCCTCGATCGCATACAACATCGAGGTCGGCCCGAACAACGGACTCTCGTAACCGATGATCCCCAAGGTGCCGGAGCGCCGCGTGACCAGCGCGCGAGCGGCGGGATTCCGCCGGTAGTCCAACTTTCGCATCGCGTCGACAACCCGCTGCCGGGTCGCGGCCGTGACGTGTGGGTGCCGGTTGATGACCCGGGAAACCGTCTGGGTGGACACCCCCGCCAGCTCGGCGACGTCACGCATGATGGGTCGTCCGGGCCACCCGGCCGGTCGGGTGGAGGCGTCCGACCATGGGTCGTCCACCGTCTCGGGGGCGTTCACCTTGACCACAACCCACTCTCCTCGGCTTCAGTCAATCCACGGTCCGGGCACCGAGAATGGCCGCCGAAAAGGGTTTCGGCAAGATGCCGACGCCCCGGGTCCGGCGCAGGCCGGACCCGGGGCGGCACCGGTGACTGGCACCACGACTTGTGTACGGGCCATGAAGCCCGCCAGCGATCGCGGCGTCGGTCCGATGAGGGCGGGCTGCATCCGCGGGCCATTCGCCGCGGTGGTGGTCAGCCGCCGTCTTGCCTGCGGTCAGTAGCCGTAGCGGTCCTTCAGGTGTCGCCACCAGTCGCGGAACATCCAGGTGTCGAACTCGGTGATCGTGCTGGCGCTACCGGCCTTCATCAGAAACCCGCCGACACCACTGGGAGTCCAGTCGTAGAAGTCGTCGAGGCCGAAGGTGTGACCGATCTCGTGCAGCAGAATGTGCATGTTCGCGGCATTGAGGTTGTTCATGAAGTACTCACGGCCCATCCGTTGACCCCAGTCACCCCCTGCGCCGCCGCCGAACCCGTCGGTCAACCACAACGACTGGTCATAGTGCCGGGACGCACCACCCGGGCAGTTCGGGTACTGCCCACTCTGGTTGAAGAACCGCCCGCACGGCTCGGCGCACTGCGGCGCGTTCTCCCGAATGTTGTTGACGTAGATGTCCACCGACGTGTCCGACCACTGCAACTGCGCCCGGTCCCGAACCGCCCACCCGACGACCCGCACCGGCACCTCGCTGTACGGCCAGGCGTTGTGCCCGACCATCAGGTCGAACCACTTCTTGTACTGCCGAGTCAATGCCGCATGCACCTGATCACGCTGCGCGGCGCTCACCGTTGCGCTGGAGTCCCACCGCACACAGACGTTGAGGTACCCCCGGTTCGCGAAGACCTGATCCCAACCGTAGTTCCGGAACCCATACAGGTTGTTGTAGGTCTGCTCCTGATGCGTCCACACCTGACCGAGCGGACTCACCAGGTTGGCCGGCGGGTTCCAACCCGGCGACGGCGGGGCCGTGGGCGGGTTGGTGTGCGCCTTGACCTCCAACAGGCCCACCGAGGAGGTGCCGTTGGAGGTCAGTTGAATCCGCAGGCGGGTGGTGTTGACTGCGGTGAAGGACACCCGGTTGTACCTGTCGGCGGCCACCGGGTAGCCGCTGGCGCCAGGAACGTCGGCGAAGGCGCTGCCGGACCAGGACTGCACCCGCCAGGCCGACGGCAGCCGAACACCGCCCTGGTCGTCGAAAAAGTACGCGTCCACCGCGCGGATCGTCTGGGCGGTGGGCCAGGTCAGCTCGACCCAGTGGGTGCCGGTCTGCGGCCAGGTGCCCCACCGGGGGTTGGTGGTGTCGTTGGAACGGGGCGGATCAACTCCGTCCTTGACCGCCGCCAGGCTTTCCCAGGACGAGGTGTAGGAGGCCGTCGCGGTGGCGTTCCACGCCAGGTTGTCCCCGGGAGCGGCTTGCGCCGCAGTGGCCACCAGCAGGTTGGAGGTGCACAGGGCCAGGGCCGCCAACGATGCCGAGACCCGTCGATTCCAGGTCATTTCACACTCCTTTCAGTAGACATGAGTCGGTTATGGATGTCCGGCCGGCCCGTTCCTCGGCGAGCGCGACCTGATGGGTGCGGTCAGGCCGGCAACGCCGTCGGCACGAACCCAGCCACTCTCGGCAGTTACATTCTTCGATGCCTTGGCCCACCCTGCCGTACGGAAACCTTTTCGGCAAGGCGTCAAATTGGCTAGCTACATCGACCGTGAAACCGTCGCCCCCGCACGCTTCCGCAGTAGTCGCACCGACATCGTGGCCTTTCACAGGGGAGACGCCCGACCCCATGTCGGCCAGTCATCAGTTTCGAAAGTCTTTCGGTGGTTGATTCGCGCTGGCCCGCGTTCGTCGCGCCATCAGCGTCGCGCTGGCCGATCAGATCGAGCCCAATGTTCAGTCGTGGGCGCCACGGTGGCGCGCACAGTTCAGCGTCAAATTAATTCACAGACTGATGTACGGTCGTCGGATGGAGACGCTGACGCATGGGCAGGTCCTGGCCCGTTTCGGTCATGCCCTGTCAGACCCGGTTCGCGCCCGGCTCCTGCTCGCGCTACGCGACGGGCCCGGTTATCCGGCAGAGCTCGCCGACCTGCTGGGCACCAGCCGGCAGAACCTCTCCAACCACCTGGCATGCCTGCGCGGCTGCGGCCTCGTCGTCGCCGTGCCCGAAGGTCGCCGCAGCCGCTACGAACTCGCCGACGCCCGGCTCACGCACGCCCTCGGAGACCTGCTCGGTCTGGTCCTGGCCGTCGACCCAGCCGCCTGCCCGGCCGCCGAATCCGAGGCGTGCTCCTGATGAACACGCCACTTCCGCTGATGTCGGTTGGCCCCTCACCGGCCCGGCGCTCGATCCTGATCCGACGGGTTCGCCTGTTCGTCGCCGCGACGATCACCTACAACGTGATCGAGGCGGTCATCGCCATCAGCGCCGGCAGGGTCGCCTCCTCGACCGCGCTGATCGGGTTCGGGCTGGACTCCGTCATCGAGGTGGCCTCCGCCGCCGCCGTGGCCTGGCAGTTCTCCGGCCCCGACCATGAACGCCGGGAACGCGCCGCGCTGCGGATCATCGCGTTGTCGTTCTTCGTCCTCGCCGCCTACGTGTCCGTCGAATCGGTGCGCGCGCTCGTCGGCGTCGACCGCGCAGAACACTCCACGATCGGTCTGGTCCTGGCCGCGGTATCGCTGGCGGTGATGCCGGTCCTGTCGGCCGCACAGCGCCGCGCAGGCCGCGAACTCGGGTCAGCGTCGGCCGTCGCGGACTCCAAGCAGACCCTGCTGTGCACGTACCTCTCGGCGGTGCTGCTGGTCGGGCTCGCGGTCAACTCGCTGTTCGGCTGGTGGTGGGCCGACCCCAGCGCCGCTCTGATCATCGCCGCGGTCGCGGTCAAGGAAGGCCGCGAAGCATGGCGTGGCGACACCTGCTGCGTCCCCGGCGCCGCCCTGCGCTCCCCCGCCGACCGCAGCGACGCCAACGGATCCACCGACGGGTGCTGCACCACCGACACCCGCTGACCGGGGGCATGCGCAAGGCACGACAGGCATCATGGCGGACGGCGACGTGGGAGAGTTCCGCTTCAACGTCTGGCCTTGGCAGTAAGCGTATGAGGCCCGAAGCACCGAGGATGGCATGCGATCCCTGACCTTCAGCGACGACAAGGACAACGAGCGGGAGTGGGTCCCTGGCGACCCGACAGACGCGCTCGGCGCGTTCCTGGAGTTCATCGATGAGCATCGTGCTGACGACAACGCGTCGTTCTGCATCACTGATGAGCGCGACGAGGGACTGATCCTCTGGCTCGACCACGGGATCGTCGCACGGGTCACCGGGGGGCAGGATTCGCGCACAGAGTTCCGCCTCGTCAACGCCGGCGACTTTCGCAAGCTCGCGTTCATGTTCATCCGCGGCGGCTTCGTCAAGCTCGGCCGGTATGGCCCATGGTGGCCGGACGTGCCCAGCGCCATGCGTACACAGCTCCGACTCGATTTCGACAGGTCGGTGCTCCGACGGACCCACCCGCGCGAGCTGTGCCGTCGACTGGCCGTCCTGACCTACATCGACGGGCGCGAGCCGACGACGGTCGCGGGCTTTACGCACTACGGGTTCGGCGACGGCAGTGGTGACTCCGTCGACGGGTGGTTCGCCGCCGGCGCTCGCGGCCTGGTGGTCACGTTTGACCGCGGGAGCCCTCTGGCCTCCATCGACGACGCCCATGCGCGGGCCGCGCTGTACGACGGCGTGCCGCCTGACCTGCTCGCGCTGGTGCGGCACATGCCGCAGCCGGGCACCGTCCGCACCAGCGCACATCCGAACGGCGGCATGCTCGTGGCAGCCACCGGCATCTTCACGTATTCGGGCCCCTGCATGATGTCCGAAGGCTTGCTGGTGCGGTTGCAGGAAGACCAGCTGGGCGTCGAGGATGCCCAGGTCGGCAGGCTGCTGGAGCGCTTGCTCGCGTTGGAGGACTTCACGCCTGCCGCAGTCGCGCAGGCAGCGCCATGGTGGAGCGACGATGCCATCGCGCGCGGCTTCGCCGCGGCTGCGGCGCTGAGCGGCGAGCTGTCACTGACCGCGCCGCTCGACCGGGATGCCGTTGACCGGTTCTGTCGCATCTGGGCCGACTCGGGCTACAACGATCCCTGGGGTGTGCACTACGTCTTCTTCGATTGCCACACGCTTGAGGAGGCGGGCGAGGCTCGTGACGAGCTGCTGAGTCTGATCCAGGCCCTCGGGCTCGAGCGCGTCGACGCCCCGGCTGGATCCGGCAGCGGCGAAGTGTGGGTGCGCTCCGACCCCCGCATCGACGCCGAGCTCGGGCACTGGGCGTGATCGTCGCGCTGCGCCCCCGACGGGCTACTTCGACGAGCGGTACGCCACAGCGCTGATCGACAGCGAGGCACTCTGGCAGTTCCAAGGCGAGTGCTGGCGGGGCCAGCATGACGACCTGCGCCTCTTCCACCCGAGCGGCGCGGCGTGGCGACCAGCGAGGTGGTTCTCGTGCCGGGAGCGCCTGATCCCTCCACGGTTCGCGGGCGAGCTCTGGTGGCACATCGATGCGCTGGGTGAGCCGGCTGACAGCGAGCAGGTCGAGATCTCGCACAGCCTTGCCGCCGGCACAGCGCTGATCGCGGTCGGTCCTGTTGGCGTGAGCAGCATGACGTTTCGCCTCGTCGGCGACGGCGCATATCCGCGTCCCGCCGCGCTGATCGCCGGACTGACAGTGGGCAGCGATCGCGAGCAAGCGTGGGCGATCCTGGGCGACCCGGCGCAGGCAGCTTCCGACGAGTTCGTCGTACAGGGGGTGCGGATACGGCTCGGCTACGCCGCCGACGGCCTCGTCGAGATCTCGCTGGAGCGCCCCGACTCCTAGCCGGGGGTCTGGCACCCTAGCCAGCGGCGGCGTCGCGAATGGCGAGCGCGGCCTGGACGAGCGCGGCGTGGGTCAGTGTCTGGGGGTAGTTGCCGAGGTGAGCGCCGGTCGCCGGGTCCAACTCTTCGGCGTAGAGCCCGAGTGGGCTGGCGTGGTCGAGCATGGACTGGAACAGTTCGACCGCCTCGGTGCGGCGCCCGGTGCGGGCGAGGGCCTGCACCAGCCAGAACGAGCACGGCAGGAACGCGCCCTCGGCGCCGTGGAAGCCGTCACTTCCCGGCGGATAGCGGTAGAGCAGCGGACCGCCGGCGGAGAGCCGCTCCCGAATGGCGTTGATGGTGCCCTGCACCCGGGACGACTCGACGCTGTCCATGTCCAGCAGCGGCAGGACGAGCAGGGCCGCGTCGAGGGCATCGGAGCCGTAGCTGCGGACGTAACTGCCCGCCGTCGGGTTGAAGCCGGATGTCCGTACCTCGGCGGCGATGGCATCTCGTGCCTCCTGCCAACGTCGACGTCGGCGGCCGGACAGGGGGTGGGTGTCGGCGATGCGCAGGGCTCGATCCAGGGCGAGCCACCCCATGAGCTTGGAATGCACGTGTTGGGCAGGTTCGCGAACCTCCCAGATGCCGGCGTCGGGCTCCTGCCAGTAACGGGCGACGATGTCGGCGAAGCCGCGTATCGCCCGCCATGTCTCGGTGTAGAGACGGTGCCCGGCCTGCACGAACGCCCAGGCGGCGTCGATCACCCAGCCGTAGCCGTCGAGTTGGTGCTGCCCGGCGGCGCCGTTGCCGACCCGTACCGGGACGCTGCCGAGATAGCCCGGCCAGCCGGGCAGTTCCCGTTCGGCGGGCACCCGGCGGCCGTGAAGGGTGAGCAGCGCCGGTAGGCGTGGCCGCTGTAGCCGGCTGGCGTGCAACAGCCAGGCGAGGAAACCCTGTGCCTCGTCGGGCTTGCCGACGCTGAGGAAGGCGCTGACGCCGATGCTGGCGTCTCGGGGCCAGACATAGCGGTAGTCCCAGTTCCGTACCCCGCCGGGATCCTCCGGCAGAGAGGTGGTGGGTGCGGCCACCGGGGCTCGTGACGGCGAGTAGGTCAGTAGCCGCAGGGTCAGCAGGCTTCGAACGACGTGTTCCCGGAAAGGCAGTGACGGGTCGATCTCCGCCGTCCAGTCCCGCCAGCGGTCCTCGTCCTCGGTCAGGAGGTCCCAGGCCGCTGCCGGGTCGACGTGGATCAGCGGTTCGCGGTGCGCCACGGCAAGCACGAGGGTGACCGGACGGCCCGGGCTGACCGTGATCGAGGTGGGGCGGCCTGGCTCGATGGAGAGCCGCGGCGCGCTGCCCAGGGAGACCGCGAGCGACCCCCACTGACACACCAGCGCCTGGCGGCGGTGCTGGGCTCGTGGCCGGCGGTGCCGTACACCGAAGCGGGGGTCGAACTCGACGACGGCGTCGACCGCCGAATCATCGGTCGACAGGCGCCGCACGACCAGTGTCGTGGGCAGCAGGCGACCGCTGACCTCGGCCACCATCCCCTCGGTGAGGGTGAGCCGCCCGCCGCGTACCTCCCACGTCGTCTCCAGGGTGGCGGTGTGCCGCCGGTAGCGCCGTTCGACGACCGTGGCCGGTCGGGCCGGACCGAGCCGGAACGTCCCCGCGTCGGGACCCCCGACCAGCCGGCCGAACAGGGGCTCGCCGTCGAAGCGGGGCACGCAGAGCCAGTCGATCCCGCCGTCACCGTCGACGAGAGCCGCGGTGCGGGTGTCACCCAGCAGCCCGTAGTCGCTGATCGGCGCCAGGGGCCGGGGACGCGTCCTGTCGTGTCCACCGGTCATGGTGATCGCTTCCTGACGAGTCGCGGGACGCGGGTCAGTGGGCTCGAAGGAGCAGCCCGAGGACCACCCCGTAGAAGACGTGCACGACAGCCACGACCGCTGGAGTCTGGATGCCGTAGTTGACGCCGAACAGGCCGGGCGGCTCCAGCACGGCCGTGCTGGCCGGACCTGCCCGTTGGGAGGCCATGCGCGGGTGGACCCCCGGAAGCAGCGGCAGGAGGACCGTCAGGGCGATTCCGACGTGGACGGTTCCGAGCAGGGCACCGATCCACCAGGTGGCGCGGTGCAGCAGGGCGAACGTGGCCGCGTAGCCGAGAGCGAAGCCCTGACCGGCGCAGAGGTGGATGAAGAAACCGACGACTCGGGCCCGGTCGGGGTCCTCGGTGACCAGGGTCCCGAGCACCAGGGGAAAGTCGAGGCGGGTGAGGCCGGCCAGTTGAGCGGTGATCAGCGCGGCGGTCAGCACGGCGGTGGCGACCAACCCGAACAACGCCCATCCGGCCCAGTCCATCTCAGCCGTGCTGGACGCCGCGGGCGTCGGCGGCGCCGGTCGGCACGCGGCACCGCGACGTCTTCTCGGTCATGGATCCGCCCTTCGGCTGGACAACGTGAAGGTCTGTGGTCCGGATCCGGACGTCGCACGGCGCCGGAAGCGCCGGCCTTTCACCATAAGCCACCGAACTGTCCGGTCGAGTGGAATCGTCGGATGGCACCTCACCGGGTCGTCGGTGAGGTCGCCTTCGCCTCGTCGCCGGCCAGCGAGGCGTGCAGCGCGCCCGGGTTCAGGTGTGGTCGGCCGCCGGGACGTCCACTCACCTCGACGGGATCGACGAGGCATCATGTGCTACGGTAACCGAGTTGCAGTTTTGATTTCCGTAGACGTTTACCAGCGCCTGATGGGGCATCAGAAACCCCTCCAGGCGCTTTTCGTTTTTCGTGTCGTTTCGACGCGGGTGATCAACGCGGCGGCGTAAGGGTCCGCACAGTGCGGTCTCTGACAGCCTGCGAGGAGCAGACATGACTACAGGTACCGTGAAGTGGTTCAACGCCGACAAGGGCTTCGGCTTCATCAGCCCGGACGACGGCGGCGCCGACGTCTTTGCCCACTTCTCCGCGATCTCGGCGAGCGGCTTCCGCAGCCTCGACGAGAACCAGAAGGTGGAGTTCGACGTCACCCAGGGCCAGAAGGGCCCGCAGGCGGAGAACATCCGCCCGCTCTGATTTCACACTCTGCGAACGGCGGCCCGACTGATTCAGCGGGCCGCCGTTCGGCGTTTCATGCGCTCACCACGGCATCTCAAAATGGTGGTCGATCATCCCCATCTCGCGCAACGTGGCGTACGCCTTCACCACGGTGTTCCGGTTGACGCCGAGGTTGTCTGGGCTCCCGAGCGGTTTCTTGTCCCCCGTGCGAGCTACCCGCAAGTGTCCACTGCACGGTGACGATTGTGGGCGGCGGAAGATCATAGGTTTCTTCGTGTCCGCGGCGCTCCGGCCGTGGTCTACGAAGGAGTCGCCATGCGATTCGTCAAACAGTTTCTCGCCGTCACCGTCGCCGCCCTCGTCGGCTGGCAGAGCGTCGCCGCCGTCGAGGGCAGCTTCTTCCTCACCTTGGTGATCGGCGCTGCGACGGCAGTGCTGGGCGTGGTCGTCTACCGGTGGGTCGTGCGGCGCACCGAGCGCCGTGAGCCGACCGAGCTCGGCCTGGACGGCTGGGGCCGGAAGCTGGGCCGCGGGACGCTCATCGGCTTCGCCATGTTCGCGGCCGTCATCGCCAACATCGCGTTCCTCGGCGGTTACCACGTCGAGGCCTGGGGTTCGCCGACGGGAGCGCTGGGTCTGCTCGGGTTCATGGCGGCCGCCGCCGTCACCGAGGAGCTGATCTTCCGGGGGGTGCTGTTCCGCATCATCGAGGAGCGCACGGGCACCTGGATCGCTCTCGCCCTGACCGGCGTGGTGTTCGGCGCGATCCACCTGATGAACCCGCACGCCACAGTGTGGGGGGCGACCGCCATCGCGATCGAGGCCGGGTTCATGCTGGCCGCCTGCTACGCCGCCACCCGGAACCTGTGGGTCCCGATCGGCCTGCACTTCGGCTGGAACTTCGCCGCCGGCGGCATCTTCAGCGTCGTGGTCTCAGGCAACGGCGAGTCAAAGGGGCTGATCGAGGCCTCGACAACGGGGCCGGTCGCGCTGAGCGGTGGCGACTTCGGGCCGGAGGGCAGCCTGTACGCGGTGCTGGCCGGCGTGGTGCTGACCGCGGTATTCCTGTGGCTGGCCAAGCGCCGCGGGCACATCATCCCTCGCCGCCACCGCACGGCGCAGGCCCCGGCAACCGCTACAGTCACCCAGTGATCAAGCTCCGGAGGCTCCCGGATCTGTGGCGGCAGTGGCCGATCACGGTCCGGGATCTCCCGATCGCCCTGGCCCTCGCCCTCGCGACGGTGGTCCCGGCCCTGGAGCGACAGGGCACGCAGCTCGGCGACCTCCCGGACCGCCCGTACGATGCGCTGACCATCGGTGTCGTCGCCCTGGAGTGCCTGCCGCTCGCCGTAAGGCGTCGGTGGCCGGCCGTCTGCCTCGCGCTGGTGTCGCTCGGCTTCGCGATCGACCAGCTCCGCGGCTACCACACCATCGCCGGTACGGGACTGGCCATCGCGCTCATCAGCGCCGGCACCCACCTGGAACGGCGCCGCTGGACCGTCGCGGGTCTCGCCACGGCGGCGTACGTGCCCCTGGCGATCTCCCTCGACCGGCTCGGGTCGGGTGAGGGCGTCGCGGGGTTCAGCACCTTCTACCTGCTGCTGGCGCTCGCGTGGGGCATCGGGGCGTGGCTGCGCCAGAACCGGGCCACCGAGGCGGAACGCCGCCGCCATGCCGAGGAGGCCACCCGTACTGCGGAGCGCACGCGCATCGCCCGGGAGCTGCACGACGTCGTCACCCACCACGTGACGGCGATGGTCGTGCAGGCCGAGGCGGCGCGCTACCTGACGGGCGCCCCGGACAAGTTGGACCAGACCTTGACCGCGATCACCGGGACCGGCCGCCGGGCCGTCGGCGACCTGCGGCAGCTGCTCGACCTGCTCAACCCGGATCACAACAGCACAGGCGATCCGCGTACGCCCTCCGTCGGCGACCTGGACGCCCTCGTCGAGCATTCCCGGCAGGCCGGGCAGCCGGTTGAGTTCGTCCGGGAGGGCACGCCGGCGGCGGCCACCGGCAGCGCCGAGGTGGTGGCGTACCGGGTGGTGCAGGAGGCGCTGACGAACGCGCTGAAGTACGCGCACGGCAGCCGAACCCGGGTTCGCGTTCACCACGGGAAAGGAGAGACGACCGTGGAGATCAGCACCGACGGCTCCGGATCTGACAGCGCGTCCCCGGGCGGCAGCGGGCGCGGCCTCGCCGGGCTCCGCGAGCGGGTCACCGTCCTCGGTGGCGACTTCAGCGCGGGTGCGCAGGCTTCCGGCGGCTTCCTCGTGCGGGCCCGGATCCCGGCTGGAAACCCGTCGTGACCGCGCCGGTCCGGGTGCTCGTCTGCGACGATCAGGAGCTGATCCGCGCCGGATTCGCGACAATCATCGACGCCCAGCCCGACATGGAGATCGTCGGCGAGTGCGGTGACGGGCGCGCGGCAGTCGACCTGGCCCGTCGGCTTCGGCCGGACGTGGTGGTGATGGACATCCGGATGCCGGTGCTCGACGGCATCGAGGCGACCCGCCTGCTGGCCGGCGCGGGGGTCCCCGTGCCGGTGAAGGTCCTCGTGGTGACGACGTTCAACCTCGACGAGTACGTCTACGAGGCGCTGCGCGCGGGCGCCAGCGGCTTCCTGCTCAAGGACGCCCCACCGGCGCAGTTGCTCCACGGCATCCGCACGGTGGCGACGGGCGCCGCGCTGCTTGCCCCGGAGGTGACCCGGCAGCTGGTGGGCAGGTACGCGGCCCGCATCCGCCCGGCCGAGGGGGACCCGGACGGCGGCGCGCTGACCCCACGCGAGCTGGAGGTGCTCCGGCTCATCGCGGAGGGGCTCTCCAACAGCGAGATCGCCGCGGCCCTGGTGATCAGCCAGGAGACGGTCAAGACGTACGTGTCCCGCATCCTCACCAAGCTCGACCTGCGCGACCGGGTGCAGGCCGTGGTGTACGCGTACCGCCGGGGCCTGGTGACCTGAGCGACCCGCTCCTTTCACTGCGGTGTTCGGCGCACGAGCAGCACGACCCGTACCGTGGGGAGTTGCTTGTCGTCCTCGATCTCGAAATCCTTGCCGAGGGTTTCGGCCGCGCCCCTCCATGGCCGTCCGACGGGGCTCTTCGAGGTCGTTGTGCTGACCAGCCGAGCCGCTGTAGCGAGGATGCCGATGGGCCGCCAAGGCGCAGAGCGCGCATTGGCGGCCCACCGTCTCAGCCGTTGTCGATCAGGCTGGCGATCTCGTTGTAGATCAGGTGCGCCTTCGCGCCCTGGTTCGACGGACAACCGCCGAGGTGGTGCAGGGCGACCACACGGTGGCTGGCGTTCAGCACGGGTGAACCCGAGTTGCCGCCGGAGGTGTCACAGCTGTAACTGATGTTCCAGGTGTTGTAGTTCGCGTTCCGGACGGCGCAGGTCGCGCCGTTCTGGGTGTCCTCGTAGATCGACAGCCGCTTCGCGCTGCCGTCGCCGTGCCCGGGGACATAGATCCGGGTGCCGTTGCTGGTGGCGGTAGTTGCCAGGTACAGCGTGCCGAATCCCTGGATGGCGGCGAAGTTGTTGACCGAGTACAGGGTGTAATCCAGCTGGCTGGAGCCGCCGCTGCTCACCCTGTAGAGGGTGGCACCGCTGACCTTGGTGCCGGCGCCGGGATTCGCGCCGCCGCAGGTGGCGCACTGGTAGTTGAACTGCATCTCGCTGCCGCTCACTGCGGACTGCGTCGAGAAGCAGTGCTTGTTCGTCAGCATCCGGTTGGTGTTGCCGACCCGCCAGGTGGTGCACAGTCCACCGCCGCTGATCAGCAGCCGCGCCACCGCCCTGCCGCGGGCGTACTCGGTGGGGTGGCTGTTCTGGTAGCAGACCACGTCCCGGCGGGCGTCGGTGCTGCACACGGACTGGGTGGAGAAGTTGTGCGCGGCGATTTCCGTGCGGTCGTATCCGCGCCAGAACCGGTCAATGGTGGCGGCGTTGCCACGTGAGGGGCGGCTGCTGTGCAGTGTCACCACGGCGGTGTCGCCCTCCACCGACATCGCCCAGAAACCCGGCTGTCCGTCGGTGGTGTAGTCCGAACCGGTTGCCCGGTTCAGGTGGCGGTCGTAGCGGTAGCTCTCCTTACCGTCGCGGCTCGACACGGTGACGTAGTCGCCTTGGGCCAGTCGCAGTGAGCTGAAGTGCACCTTGACGTAGGTGGCACCGGGATGCTGAATGATCTGTGTCCCGCCGTTGGGGGCGTAGGACAGGGAGCTGTCGACGGTGCGGAGCTCACCGATCGTGGTCACACCCTCTGCCGAGAACTGGTTCGATTCCGGTGCCCGCTCGGATTGTGGCGCGAGAGGGGCAACCGAGTACGCCTCGGCGGCGGGTACCGACAGTAGGCTCAGCCCGAGTGTGCAGGCAGCGAGCGCGACCGCCCCCGTTCGTAGGCGGCGCAGGGCATGTTTCATCTGTCGCTCCTTCTCAGGAATCAGCACCGAGACGTGCCTTCGGCCTTCATACCTGAGATCATGCAAGACATGTAATCCCATCTATGTCATAGCTGCCTGCCGTGCCGCTTCACCCGCCTCACTTCCGTGCGATGCGCCCCGATGTATGGCATATGGCCCGCCTGCTCACCGCCCGGGCCATGTCGACTGTCGTCGATCTTCGGTCCGGCAAGCCAGCCGGTCGCATCGACCTCGTAGCGCCCCCGAACGGCGGGGGTGAGTCCCCCATCAGGCCGTCCGGCTGCGATGTCACCTGCCGCCCCATGCCGAATGCGCATCACGTTATTGGGCCGGCGCCGGATCCTTCCGGGCGGACCCGCGATCCGCAGCTGAATCATCCGGGTGGCGTAACTGCACGCGGCGCAGCAGTTGGGCGTTGAGCGCGACGACGATGGTGGAGGCGGACATCAGCACCGCGGCGACCGCGGGACTCAGGCTCACTCCGGCCCACGCCAGGGCACCGGCGGCCAGGGGCAGGGCGACGACGTTGTAGCCGGCGGCCCAGGCCAGATTTTGGATCATCTTGCGGTAGGAGGCGCGCGAGAGCCTGATGACTCCGGTGACCCCGCGCGGGTCGGAGGAGGCGAGCACGACGCCCGCGGATTCGATCGCGACGTCGGTGCCGGCGCCGATGGCGATGCCGACGTCGGCGCGTGCCAGCGCGGGAGCGTCGTTCACGCCGTCACCGACCATCGCCACCCGCAGGCCCCGGCGTTGCAGCGCACCGACCGCCTCGTCCTTGTCGGCGGGCAGCACCTCGGCGAACACCTCGTCCTCGTCGGGTCTGAAGCCCAGGTCGGCGGCGACCGCCTCGGCCACCGGCCGGGCGTCCCCGGTAATCATGACGATCTTGCGGATGCCCTGCTGGCGTAGGTCGGTGATGGCCTGGCGCGCCTCGGGGCGGATCTGGTCCTCGAGGGCGAGGGCGCCGATGACACTTGCCTGCTCGCCGTCGAGGCGCAGCAGGTGCAGTACCGCGGCTCCCCGCCGGGACCACTCGGCCCGGTGCTCGTCGAGGTCGCCGGGTGCCGTGGCGTCGAGTTCGCGCAACAGAGCGGGTCCGCCCACGGCGTAACTGACGCCGTCAACGTCGGCGCGCACCCCACGGCCGGTCAGCGACTGGAAACCGGTCGCGGTGCGTCGGGCGCCTTGCTGGGCGGCGGCGGTGACGATGGCCCGTGCTAGGGGGTGTTCGCTGTCGGCCTCCACCGCCGCCGCGACGGCCAGCACGTCGGTCTCGCTGACGCCGCCGGTGGCGGCGACACCGACGACGACGTGCTCGCCCCGGGTCAGGGTGCCGGTCTTGTCGAACAGCACCGTGTCGATGGTGCGCATCCGCTCCAGGGCCAGGCGGTCCTTGACCAGGATGCCGCCCTTCGCGGCCACGGCGGTCGACAGGGCGATCACCAGCGGGATGGCCAGGCCCAGTGCGTGCGGGCAGGCGATCACCAGCACCGTGACGGTGCGGACGACTGCCTCGTCGAGGTTGCCGATCAGGGTCCAGATCAGCAGCGTCGCCGCGGCGGCGGTGGTGGCGATATAGAACAACCAGGCCGCAAACCGGTCAGCGAGGACCTGTGCCCTGCCGCTGGACTGCTGGGCCTGCGCGACCAGGCGTTGGATGCCGGCCAGGGCGGTGTCCTCGCCGACGGCCTCGACGCGCACCCGGATGGCCGCGTCGGTGGCGACCGTGCCGGCCACCACCCGGTCGCCGCGGTCGCGGCCGACCGGCCGGGACTCGCCGGTGATCATCGACTCGTCCAACTCCGCGCGGCCGTCGGTGATGCGCCCGTCGGCTGGAACCCGCCCACCTGGGCGCACCAGGACCAGGTCGCCGACACCCAAGTCGCTGACCCGGACCCGTTCGGGTTGACCGTCACCGTCGAGGCGTTCGGCGTCGTCCGGGAGCAGCGCGGCCAGGGCCGACAGTGCGCCCTGGGCCTGGCCAATGGCCTTCATCTCCTGCCAGTGCCCGAGCAGCATGATCGTGACCAGAGCCGCCAGCTCCCACCAGAAGTCCAGGTCGAACGCGCCGAGCGCGGTCGCCGCCGAGGCCACGTACGCGACGGTGATGGCCATCGCGATCAGCAGCATCATCCCCGGCGCCCGGTCACGGACCTCCCGCACCGCGCCCTGCAGGAACGGCCACCCGCCGTAGACGAACACCACCGTTCCCAGCACCGGGCCCACCCAGTCGACACCCGGGAAGTCCAGCCGATAGCCGAACCACTCCATCACCATGTGGCTGGTCACCACGATTGGCACCGTCAAGACCAGGCTCAGCCAGAACTTACGGCGGAACATCTCCGGGTCGTGCCCGGCGTGCTTGTCATGGCCGTCGTGCCCACCGTGCCCGGCATGGCCGTCGTGGGTGCCGGGCTGTACCGGCTGTCCGTGCAGGCCCTCTCGGCTGCTGCGGTGATCACCGTGGCCGTGTCGGTCCGCCGTCTCGGCGGGGGTCTGCATCGTGTGGTGCTCGTCCTCGTGCGACATCCTCATCGCCTCCTCACCCTCAAGATACCCCCGGGGGGTATCTGCGTCCAGGCATGTCGATGTCTCGCACGTCACCCACACGAACTCAGCATTTGTCAGCGACGCAGGAAAGGAGACCGCAGTTCGTCACTTCGCCACCAAAGGAGCAGCGGCCGCCTCTGTGGCAGCAAATCAGACGACGACGCCATCAGGCGCCCTGGCCGGTGCTTCCCCACCGAACGCAGGACCGGCCCGTCAGCCCTCGATGGGCGTTCGGCGGGCACCGACGGGCCAGAGGATCGTGGTCGGGACGCCGTGGCGCCTCGCCCAGTCGATGGTCCGGTCCGTCGACGCGGGGTGACGGCCAGGTTTGCCGTCCCATACCGCCACGAGTCGCTGCACCCGTCGGACCAGCTCCCGGTTGGCAACCACGTAGGCGGCGGTGTCCGAGCGGTCGTAGCCGGTGTGGACGACAGCTGCCGCCCGGTCGAGCAGCTCGTCGAAGGCCAGCCGATTCTCCGGGCTGATCACCGCGACCCGGTAGTCGCGGGCCGGCAGGATCACCTCGTAGGTGCCGCCCAGATCGAGGATCGTACGCGCGAAGACCTGGTCCGCGCCGGCCGCCAGGCAGGTCACGCCGTGCACGGGCCGGTCGCTGATCCGGCCCAACTCGACGCGGAGAGCCTCGGCGACGAGCAGCTCGGTGTCGCTGGTCAGGTTGATGTGCCCGGTCACGCCGACGCGGACCGGGCCGAGGTCAGGCGGCATCCCTCGGGCCTCTCCGCTGCGCGGGCACCGGGGGCGCCAGCCGGATCAGCTCGAACCCGCTGTCGGACAGCACGTCGGGCAGTGCCCGGATCCCCTCGCGATTCTGCTCCTGCACGTCGGACGGCAGCTCCTCCCACGGCCGCAGCGCGGGATGCCGCCGCTGGACGTCATCACGCGGGTCGCCGTACGTCCAGCCGTCACCGCGCCGTTCCCGGCACCACCGATCGTGCTCCAGGCGGGCGAGTTCCTCGATCCGGTCGTCAATGGCCTGCCCGGCGGCCGAGGCGTCACCGGTGCCACCGTGCCGGGGCGCCACGACGCAACCGAGATCCAACAGCTTGGCGGCGATGTCCTGCACGTGGGCCCGGTTGGCCCGCCGCAACGACTCGGGTAGTCGTGACCAGTCCACCATCGCCGGGGCATCGCCGAGTCGTACCCCGGCGCGCTGCTGGGCCTGGAGGTACCGCTCGTGGATCAGCCGGGCCAGCCGCTCGGTGAGGTCCTCGGCGATCAGCCGGGCGTCGCAGGCGTGGGTGAGCACCGGATAGAGGCGGAGCTTGCCGTGTACCTCGTCGAGCAGGTCGTGACGGGAGTCGCCGTGGAAGGCCGCGGCGAGCGCCGCCTGCCGGTAGACCGGCACGAACACGGCACTCTCGGCGCCCTGCCACAGGGCGGGCGTGTCCAGCACGAACTGCAGGCCGCTGATCTCGTCCGGTGCGCAGACGTAGATGCGGTCGTAGCGGTCGCGACCGAGACCGACGACACCGTCGAGATCCAGGTCGTACGCGGTCAACTGGCAGACGGTGGCCAGGAACGGGTAACGCGACGACGCTAGAGCGATCTCGGTGCCGGCATCCGGTGCGACGACGTCCACCCGCAGGGGTGGCACGACGCTGCCCCCGGGGGTGTCGGCGAGGGATGCGCGCCAGTGCCGGGCGGTCTCCACCAGGAGAGCCCGGCGGAAGGTGCCGGTGCCCGCGATGAGGATCCTGGTTGGTTGGTCTCCCCCGCTGGGCAGCGGGTGGTGCCGGTGCAGTGCGCGTGCGGCGACGTCGTCGACGTGGAAGTAGTCCAGCCGCAGCCGGCTGGACCCGGCGGCACCGAGTCGTCGGGCCTGCAGGGACAGACACATCTCCGAGTCGCGAACCAGGATGTAGACCCGCGGTGGTTGCCGTCGGTCCTGGATGAGCCGGTTGGCGGTGTTGGCGATCGCGTGGTTGCGGTCGTCGTCCTCGCTGCAGGCGTAGATGGTGTGGGCTCGCGGCAGGCCGGCGCCGCGTAACACCTCGGGGCTGGTCGGGTCGCCGACCACGCCGAGGTACCGGCGCCACCGGTACTCCAGCGGCCCGAACGGTTCGGAGCGCACCACCACCACACGTTCACCGTCGGCGAAGAGCCGGTCGGCGAGCATGTGGGCGAACTGGGAGTCGCCGCAGACCAGGACGTGACCACGTGCCCGCCGGGCGCGCAGACGGCGACTCTCGGCGGCCAGCAGCAGCCGGCTGGCCTCGGCCACGGCGAGGAGCGTGAACAGCGGGGCAGCGAACCGGGCGACCTGCAGCTGCCACGGGTAGGGGCCGGCGTCCTGGAAGGGTTCGGCACCGAAGACGAAGAGCTGCAGGTCGTAGTAGAGCACGTCGTACGGATCGTGGGCGACGTCCGGTCGGGCCTGGAGCAGGCGCTCGAAGCCGACATAGCCGAGGACGAGAGCGGACAGCCCGATCACTCCGAAGAGGACTCGCAGACTCCAGCCGGCCGAGCGGGACGAGCCGGCGACCGGATCCGTCATGAGCTCATGGTATTTGACGAGGTCGATCGGATCGCCGCTCGACGCGCATGCGTGTGCACCTACGGCTCCGGATCGATCACGGAAAGTCGTCGGGTCGGGTGTCGGGCAGCGTGGCCAGCAGTTGCCCGGCCAGCCGCCGCACCGCGCCGTCATCCTCCTGATGCGCGAGCCGCACGAGCACCTCCCGGGTCCGGGTATCCCTGTCGTAGTGACGGGTCAACGCGAGCAGCGCGGTCCGGCGGATCTCCCAGTCATCGTCGTCAGCCAGCCGCAGCAGCAGGTCCCGCACCCCCGTGCGGCCGGCCAGGCCGGCGCCCAACTGCTCCACGGCGCGGCGGCGAACCTCCAGGGCCGGATCGTCGCGGACCAGCCCGACCAGCAGCACCTGAACCTCCGGGTCGGCGCCGAAGTGCTCGCCGAGCGCGGCGGCGATGCGGGCGCGGATCGCCGGGTCCTGGTCCGACAGGCGGCGCATGAGCCGCAGCGTCACCGCCATGGATGCCGAGCCCTGCTCGGTCAGACAGCGCACGGCCGCATCGAACACGGTCGGGTCGGTGTCGGACTCGACGCATTCCAGCAGCACGTCGGTCGCCAGTTCCGGGCTCCCGTACGCGCAGAGGGTCTGTACGGCGGCCAACCGGATGCCGACGTAGCTGTCTCGGCGGGCCCGCCGGCACAGTGTTTCCATCAGGCCCGGGGCGTCGCCGTGGCGGGCGAGCGCCTGGGCGGCGGCGCACAGCACGTTCGGGTCGGGGTCCCGACTGACCTGCTCGGCAAGGCACTCCCGCACCTCAAGGTCCGCCGGGTCGGCGAGACGGGCCAGGCTACGGGTGACCCGCAGCCGGACGATCGGGTCCCGCTCCTGGGAGGCGCGGCTGATGAGCAGATCTCGGGTCGCGTGGCCGAACAGCGGTCGCCCGGTGAGCAGGTCGACCGCGGCGAGCCGGACGCTCGCGGTCGGATCGCGTCGAGCGCTCTCCAGCAGCAGTTCCCCGGTGCGGTGGTCGGGGTAGGCCTCGGCAAGCGCGCGCACCGCGGCGAGGCGTACCGTCGCGTCCTCGTCGACGTGAGCCGAGCGGGCCACCACGGTCCACCCGGTGTCGTCGGCACGGTCCCGGTCGATCAGAGCGGTGACCGCGGCGGCCCGCACGGAGGACTCCTCGTCCTGCTCGATCTGATCGATCAGCCGGGCCCGGCAGCGGCCCTCCGGGTCGGGTACGAGCGCCAACCGCTGCACGGCGACCACGCGGACCCGCGCGGACGTGTCCGAGCCGGCCAGCTTCAGCAACAGCTCGGTGCTCTCCGGGCTGGGGCGCTCGGGCAGCAGCTCGGTCAGAATGCAGCGTCGGACCTCGTCCGGGGAATCGCCGGTGACCCGCTGCAACGCCGTGGTTCGTGCGGTCTCGGCATACTCCGGCAGAACCAGCAGACCCTTCAGCACGCACTGCACCACACCGGGGTCGGTGTCGGTGGCCAGCAGTCGCTGCATCGTCTCGGGTGCGTCCGGCAGGTCGGCGCAACGCGCCGTGAGCACTCCGGCGGCGGCTCGCCGCACCGCGACGGCGGTGTCCCCGGTGGCTCTGGCCAACACCTGGCGGACGTCGTCGGAGAGTTCGGGCCGGGTGCCGAGGGACTGCACGGCCAGCGCCCGCACCGCGAGATCGGGAGAGCTGGCGAGGTCGCGCAGCACGTCCACGAGGTCAAGGTCGGCGCCGAAGTGGGCGACCAGTGCGCGTACGGCGGCCTGCCGCACTGCGGTGGAGACCTCGGCCTGCGCCTGGGCGAGCAGGATGTCCCGGCATCGGTGACTGCTGCCGCCGGTGGCGTCGAGGCGGCCGGCAGCCTCGGCCAGCCCGGCGACCAGGGTGAGGTGGGCCTGCCGCTCGCGGCCCTGCCCCAGCTCCCGGACGAGCAGGTCCTCCATCTGCTCCTCGGCGGTGGACAGCACCGCCGCGATCCGGGTGGCGAAGGGAGAGCCGGATCGCCAACTGGTCCGGACCCCACGGCGGCGGTACCAGTGCAGGAAGATCTCCCGGCCGGGCCAACTCGGGCCGAGCGCCCGGATCGAGGACAGCAGCTCCTGCTCGGTGAGATCCACCAGGTTCGGGTCGTCGGCGGAGATGCCATGCTCGATGAGACGCACGACCTGACGCAGCACGGCGTCGCCCGCGCCGGCCAGTTCGGCGGGCTGCGGCGCCTCAGCCACGCACTGCGCCGCCAGCACCAGGTTCCACGGCGGCCCGGTCAGGTTCAGCGGCGGCCACGGTTGAGTGGCCTCGGTGGCGAGCACGGTGACCAGCTCGTTGGCGGTCTGGGCGGGCAGGGCGCTGGCAACCAGTCGAAGCACCTCCCGCCACGACGGATCGGCCCAGCGCTCGCGAAACAGCGAACGCAGACGATCAGGGCCCCAGGTCGGATCGTGCTCGCATCTGTCCACGATCTCTTCGGCACAGAAGAACTCCAGGAACGCGCGGTGCACGAACCCGAACAGTCGCAGTCCGTAACGTTCCAGGATGAAGCTGCGCTGCCGCAATTTGTCGATCATCGAGTAGGCCATGGCGAGCGCCCGCTCATTCTCAAAACCGTAGAACGCGACGAGGTGGTCCCGGAAGATGCGCGCCAATTCGTCGGATTCAATGTAGTTTCCGGCAGGGCCGGACTCGCGGAACTGCATCCAATACGCCAGGTGACGCAGCAGCCGACGCTTCGCCTGCAGGTCCAGCGACGGGACGTCGCCGTGGCTCTCGCGCAGTTGCTTGGTCACATCCCACTCGGAGATCAGTACGTCGGTCACGTGCGCGTAGAGCCGGCGTCGGTTGCGGGGCAGCGGGTGACCCCGGCCGACGATCGCCATGAGCATCAGCAGCAGGGGGTTGCCGGCGATCTCGCGCATCGCTCGAGAACTGCCCACCACGTCGAGGATCTGCCGCCGCTGCCGCTCTGCCTCCGCAGCCGACGTGGGCATCACGTAGCGGTACCAGTTGCCGAGGAACCTCGCGATCTGCTCGTCGTCGAGATCCTCCAGGGTGAAGTGGTCGAAGCCTGCGTTGGCAAAGGTGTGCCGCTGGTAGCCGGCCGCCCGCGAGGTGACCACGGTCAGCACCCCCGGGTACTCGTTGGCGAACGTGGCGATCTGTGCGGCCACCTCTTCCCGCTGCGCCGGGTCGAACACCTCGTCCAGGCCGTCGAACAGGAACAGCGCCTGGCCGCCCTGGCGCAGGTACGACTCCAGCACGTCCTGGTCTATACCGGCCAGCCCCTGCTGGTGGCGGTGGCCGACGTAGTCGAGCAAGCCGTCGCACCGGCCGTCCCCATGATGGGTGGCGTAGGAGCGCAGCTCGATCAGGACGGGTAGGTACCGGTCCAACGCACGCAGTCGAGGCTCGACGCAGACCTCGGCCAGCGTCAGCGCCAGGTACCGCGCGGCTGCGGACTTGCCGGAGCCGGGGTCGCCGAGCAGCACGATCGTGCGCCGGCCCGGGTCGGACACCACATCGAACAACGACAGCTCGTCCTTGGCCGCGTACTCCTCCCAGAGCCGCTCCACCTCCTCCGGGTTGACCACCCCGGGCAGCCCTCCGACGTCGTCGCCCGGCGTGGACCCGGCCCAGCGCCACCACGCCAGCGGCATCTCCGGTCGCGCGTCCTCGTGGACGCGGGGCTCCACGAACACCTTGGGCAGCCCGACGGTGAGGTAGCCGATGGTGGGACGCGGTGAGACCGCGTCCACCGAGACGGCCTGGTATCTCAGCGACAACTGCTTGTAGTACTGGTTGCGAACGGCCGTCGGCAGGTGGGTGTCCGGGTCGGCGGGCTCGCGCGCCGGGGACCTGCCACTGCGTACGTCGGCCAGTGCGGCGGTCACCTTGGCGGTGAGGTCGTCCACGCCGGAGAAGAAGGCGCAGAGGTGGCGCTCCTTGAGCTCACGGCGCAACGCGACGATCTGCTGCCAGTCGGCATCGCGGTCGATCATGTCGACCGGCCAGGGAGTGTCCTCCGCGAGCAGGAAGACCAGGCAGGGCTTTCCCGCCGCGAGCGCCTCCCGGTACTCCAACTCGGTGATGGAGGACTCCTGGCCGGGCGGCCGGAACCCGTACCGCCAGGCGAACAGCCCCACGTAGAGGTCGCACCGGCGGACGTCGGCGAGGCAGCGTTCCAGCGGCGGCCGGATGTCGGCGCCGTACGCCTCCATGGCCACGTCGTCGATCTCGAGACGGCGAGCCACGGCGTGCACGGCAGCGCGGTATTCCAGCAGGTCCTTTTGTGTGGCCGAAATGTAGACCTTCATGAACGGCAAACTCCAGGGGGTGGCTGGCGACCGCACCATTGAAAATATCAGCCGCTGTCACGTCCGTCCGACCCGCGAACACTCCGAACGCCCGCCGTACATGGGATTCCCGCCGACCCCGGGCTTATGATGGCCATCAACAGATACGGATCCGAGGTCGAATCTCGCACTCGCGGAGTTTTGGTTGTCCGACGCGGATCCGTGTCAGTGCCGGTCACCAGGGGTGTACGTCAATCAGTATGAGCCGCAAACCGCGGGATGAGCGCGGGTCGGTTGCAGCGTTGCGGAGGAAGCCATGCTCACGGTCGGTGAGGTGCACACCAGCCTTCTGCAGCACAGCACGGCGTTGGCCCAGGAGCAGAGCGCCGAAGTGCTCGGCCTGATCGAGGGCGAGGCCGTGCTGACCTCCCGGCGTCCATCGCTGTACGCGGTGTCACCCGATGTGCGGACCGGTGTCGACTGCTGGCTCCCGAGCGCCAAGAAGCGCCAGTTACGTGGCGTGGGAGCCGTCGTCACCCGGGCCATCATCACCGGCGGCCGGATCGTGCAGGCCTCCTCGGTCATCCACGTCGTCGCCGGCGAGCGCCGCCAGCCGTGGTCGCACTATCTGGCCAACCCCGGCGTCCTGGAGACGGTCGGCAAGCTGGACGTCGCCGACCTGAGCGCGGGCTTCCTGCACGGCAACAACGCCGACGTGCTGAACCTGGAGGCGATCACCGGCAGGGTGCTCGACGGTGTGCAGATGTCAGACCTACTGGACCGGCGCCCGCCACTGCGCACCGCCCGCACACGGCTGCGCTGGACCGCACAGGCCGACGAGCGTCCGAACCGGGAGGTCTCGGCGGTGGTCACCGTGGACTCGCCCACCCTGCGTACGGTCGAACTCGTGCTCGACCCGCAGGACGTGCCGGCCGCCGTGGCCGGGCTCTGCGAAGATCTCGCGTTGCACGACTGGCTGCTGACCATGCTGTCCTCGCTGGTGGAGTCCGCGGTCACCCGCTCGGCCTCCGGGCAGGAGCACGTCGAGCGGCTGCGGCCGGTGCTGGAGCACCTGCTGCACCTGTGGCTGCCCGGCGCGCGGGTGCACCCGCGGCTGCGGCCGATCTGGGACCAGTTGGAGCAGGTACCCGGGTTCAGCCGTCAGTGGAACTCGTCGGTCAACTGGATCCGGGATCAGATCAGCGTGAGCAACATGGCTCTGCTACGCGACCTGGCCGGCCGGGTGGCCGTCGACGAGCCGTGCCGACGCTGAGCACGCTCAGTCGCTGATGAACACGTAGCTCAGCCGGTCGACCAGCTCGCTGGGCAGGTGCAGGCCCTCGCCGCCGGCCCGTTTGGCGACCTGCTGCGCGACCGCCGGCGGCACCGCCACCTGGCCGAGGATGGTCCGTACGGCCAACTCCACCGGCAGGTACTGGGTGCCCATCAGGGTCAGCGTGCGATACGCGCAGAACGGCGCGGCCGCCGGGTTCAGCTGGACGATCGCCGGCAGTTCGTCCCAGTCCGTCGGCAGCTCGCCGGTGAGCTGACACGGCTGCGTCATCGTCTCGCCCCGATGCCGTAGCACGCCGAGTCGGGTCATCTGCCAGACCGAGGCGAGCAGGGCGCAGGCCCACACCCGGGCGTCCGGCTCGTCGGACCAGAGCTCGATGTCGACGAAGATGGAGTGCCGGGGATCGCCGGACTGTAACGGCGGAGACCACGGACGTGGCAGGGTCATCGCCGGCGCGTCGGCGTGCCCGGGGGACCGTTTACCGTTGGACAACCAGCCCGACTCGCTCAACGGTGGACGACTCCCGGTGGTGTGCCGAGGTGGTTCCACCACCAGTGTGTCGACCACCAACCGGGCCAGTTCGGCTCCGTCGTGCCGAGCGAAGCTGGACTCCCGGGCCACGTAGTCCAAGATCAGGCCGTGCTCCGCCGCGGCGCTCTGCACCTGCGGGATGACCTCGCGTGGGGTACCGAAGCGGTGGAAGTAGTCGTCCAACATGAAGCAGGTGCTGATCCGCGGCTCCCGGTGTGCGGGCAGCCCTCGTCGGGCCAGAGCCGGGATCGCGGCCGACCAGTCCGCGATCCGCTCGAACTTGCGCCTCAGCTCCTCACACCCGTCGCCGAAGTCCTCCGCGTAGAAGTGCCCCAGCTCCACGGACAGATGCGAGTACGCCACGCTCTCTGTACGACGCACCGCAGCTGCCTCCTGGAACCTGACATCCATGCCGATCACGCGGTGTCCCATGCCGTCTCGTCGAAAAGCTTCTCGGTCAGGTCAACGAAGGCGTCCACCGTCTTGACGTTGGCAATTTTGGATTGCACGTCGTGATCGGAGATCAGCTGCTCCCGCCACTGCAGCAGAGGATCCAACGGCACCTCGCCGAGCAGCGTCGTACGCCCGACACCTCGTCGTCGGGCCAGCTCCGACAGCTCCGTGTCGCACTTACGCAGGAACGCCTGCTGGGCGAGGCCGAGGTGGCCGACCTCCGGGCCGCGTGAGTCGATCACCGCCGTACGGATGAAGCGCAGCGACTCCCGTAGCCTGTCCGGCTCGTGGCCGTACTCCTTGCCCATGGCCACGATCCCACCCGCCTCGAAGGCCAGGTCCGCCGCTGCGGTGACGTGCTGGGGAGTCCACCGGTGGAAGACCAACCAGCGCACGGCGACCTTGCGCAGGGTCGAGGTCGCGGTGGCGGCCAGCGCGATCTGACTGGCGTACGACCGGCCGGCGCTGAGGTCCACCAGGGTCAGGTCGAACTCCTCCTCCAGCCGGAGGAAGAGCTCGGCGCAGCGCTTGGCGATGTCGTTGGTGAAACCGAACTCGCTACCGTTGCGTTGCCCCGGCAAGAGCACCAGCGGACCGGACCCGATGGGCCTCTGACGCAGGCTGGCACGTTCGGAGGTGCCCCACACGTCCAACTGCTCCGGAGACGGGATCTCCCCGCGCAAATATCGGTGCAGGCCGCCACCGTTGGGCCCGGCGCCCTCCACGCCATTGACGGCCTGCGGAATCTGGAACGTGATGCCGGCGGTCGGCGAGCCGAAGTCGTAGTCCAGGTAGCAGGTGGGGCGACCGGACAACGCGCTGCGGTAGGCGATGTTCGCCGCGGTCACCGACCGCCCGGTGCCGCCCTTGTGCGACGTGACGAAGACCAGCATTCAGATCCCCTCGCTGGCCTTCTGCTGCCCGGTGGCGACGTCGTTGAGCAGCAACAGGACAGTGTTCACCAGCGCGGCCGCCGTGCCGGGACGCTCGTCGACCAGCAGCTGCGCCCGGCCCAGGCTGGCTCGGATGCTGCGCATGCTGCGCTGCATCGCCTCACCGTCGAAGGTGCCTCGCATCAACTCCCGGTCGAAGAGGTATTCGGCCTCGTCGACGAGATCCTGCGCGTAGTCGGCCAGCCGGCCGGCTCGTGGGAACGGCCGCTCCCACAGCAGCTGACCGGAGGTGACCAGAGCCTGCACCACCCGCTCGGTCAGATACCAGGAGGGTGCGTCCGGCTTCGGCGCCAGGCCGGGAAAAGCACCACCGGCGTGGTCCCACAGCCCCTGGTGCCGGCCGTCCGGGATGCGCCGCAGCAGCAGGTGGTCCCACACCTCGTCGGCCAGCTCGAGCAGTTCACTGCGCCGTCGGGCGTTGCTCAGCAGACCGGCGACGGTGGTCGCCCGCTGTAGCAGCACCGTGGAGAATTCGTTCACGTTCCACGTCATGATCGGCTTTGACGTGTCGTCGTTCAGGGTCACCCGCTTGCCTGGCGCGTGCACGAACAGCGCCGGCTCGCCGGGCGACGCCCGCCGGGTGATCCGCGCCCGCTGCGCCAGCTCCACCAGCACCGAGGCGATCCGCCCGAGCTCCTCGTCACCGCCGCGCCCGACGGCGATCAGGCCCTTCACCGCCAGCGACGTGGCCTGGAGGGTGTAGTAGTCGGTCCGGTCACCGTCGGTCGTCCGCCAGGGGATGTCCTCGATGGGCCACCGCCGTCGGTTGCCGAAGGTCGCCACCGTCGCCCAGTACGTCCGGGTGAGCTCCCAGCGCAGTTGCAGCGCTCGGGACAGCCGCTGCTGCTCCTCGTTGAGCAACCCGAGCAGCCGGGTGCGTTCGGAGTTCAGGTCGTCGATGGCGTCCATCGCGATCACCGTGAAGTAGAGGTAGGGCGCATTCTCCGCGGAGCCCTCACGCTGCAGGCCGATCGGTTCGGTGGTCGGGACCTCCTCGGCCCCGGAGATGATCCCCCACGACCAGCCGCACTCGAACAGCATCTCGCTGTTGTCCAGGTCCTCGGTCACCCGGCCCGACCCGATGATCACGCTACGCAGGCTCGCCATCGTGTCCCGCAACTGCTCGCGCAGCGCCGCCACCAGCTCGCGGCGCGGCAGCTCGTCCTGGTTGACCATGTCGCACAGACGAGTGCCGTACTCGTCGGTGGAGGTGAAGACGAAGGTGCTGAAGCTGCGGAGCAGACCGACCATCGCCGCCGTGAGGCGCGCGCCCGCCATCGCCTCCAGTTCGTCCAGTTGCGCCAACAGGTCGCGCCGCTGGGTGGAGTCCCGGTAGACCTTGACGAAACCGATCGTCGCCAGCGTGAGTGTGACCGACACCGCGAACGAGTCGACGATGTCCAGGGAACGCTGCTCGTCGGTGAGCTCCGGACCGCCCTCCAGCGGGGTGAGGTAACTGCCCCCACCGAAGATCGGAGCGCCGGCGTCGTCGGTGTACCGCCGGAAATAGTCGATCATCACGCTGACCAGCCGGCGGGGAATCTCGATCGCGCCGCCGATCGGGCTGAGCGCCTCGATCACCTCTTCGTCGGCGCGGTCCGGGTCGTCCAGTGACAACACGGGGACCTTGGCCGCGGGGAGCAACAGGGTCAGCAGTTGCTCTGCGTCGCTGATCGAGTTGCTACCACTTCGGCTACCCCAGTGCCATTCACCGTTCGCCCAGCAACTGCGAACCGTAGCCCGCCAGATGTCGAGGATCTCCTGGCGCGGCTGCATCCGCATGATCCACCGCCGTCTGTTGTAGTCGTCGACTCGAAACCTCTGGTATTGCCGTGCCCACAATGGTCCACGATGACGTACAGCGTCATGGTAGCGGGCCAGTCGAGTGCCCCTTGAAAGGCTTCGATGGCCGCGTGTCGGCACTCCGGCCAATCGGGCACGATGGAATGCCCCGCCGCCACGCTGCACCGAGAGCACGACGTCGGCGCATCCCACAGGCACGCCTCGGCGCTATCCGCGGGTACGGCCGGTGGCCAGCAGCATGCTCAGATACCCGTCCCGCAGCGGCGGCTTGGGCCGCACCTCGTGGACGTCCAGGTCGTACGCGCCCGCCGCGATGCTGGCCACCACGTCGGCGCGCTGCAGTGACACCGCCGGGAACATCCGCGGACCGACGCTGTAGCCGAGGGACCCGAGCATGACCGTCACGGCGAAGGGCGACCCGGGCCGCAGCGCGTCCAGAAACCGACCGATCGCGTGCTCGGCCTCGGCCCGGTCGGCCGAGATGGAGCAGGCCACGAAGAACATCGTGCCGGCGCTCCAGGCGTGCCTCGGCAGGGTGAAGACGCTGGCCCGCACCACCCGGCCCACCTGCGCCAGGCGCCGGCGCGGGTCCGCCAGTGCCGCGTACGCCGGGTGCTCCGCGCACACCTGCCAGTACGGGTCCCAGAGCTCGTCGTAGCTGTCGACCTGCATGCGCAGCCAGTTCACGTTCGCCGTCGACCATTCACACAGGTCGACGGCCTTCGCGAACGGCAGAAGCGACAGCGCCGGATACAGATTCGCTCCGGACCCCACGTCGACGCACCGCGCGTCGGAGAGCTTCGCCTCGGCGAAGAAGTCTCGGATGCGGCAGAGGATCTCCCGATCGTCGGACCGCAGATCCGCGTAGTTGTGCCGGACATATGCCTGCGGGTCGAAGCTGTCCCACTCGACGTCGGAATTGACCGGCCTCGGCGACTGAATCGGCGAGCGTGGCGTCGACTCGCCGCAACCGCCCCCAGTCGCCGGGGTCAACGCCATGGACGGGCCTCCATCGGGTCGGCGAATCACATTGGTCGCTGAAGCGGCGCTCAGTGCACTGCCCATTATGTATCGGAGGTGGTGTTGGCTCACAAGTGTAGGAACTTCACCATCCGCCGGGAATGACGACGACAGGACGGTGGCCGGATGCCGACAACACGTCCGCACCAACCCGATCGACACCTGGTAGGCCGCCGCCTTCGCAGCCCATCACGGGGCCGCGGTCGGGCACGTTCTCGACGCAGACCAATCTTCGTCGCCCGCAGGCCGACACCTGCGAGCACTGCACGCACCCGTCGTCCACGCTCACGACGCGCCTCGCGTCAAGCTCCACACCTGGGGCTCGGTGCTCGTCGGCCCAATAACTGATCCCACCCGTTCGAACGCGGCTGGTAGCGTGCGCCGAACATGAAGATCATGGGGGAACATCGATGAACCGAACTCGACTCGTCCTGACTGGCTTGGCCGTTGCGGCGGCGATCGCGATGTCCGGCTGCGATCCGCAGCCCAAACCTGAGGGCACCGCAACCTCGCCGTCCCCGGCGGCCTCAAGCGCCGCCCCGACCGGCGGCGCGGCCACCACAGCGACCAGCACCGCAGCCAACGACGCGGCCACAGTGAAGGCCTGCGCCGACATCAGGAAGGACATCAAGGACAACGCGACCAAGGTCACCGAGGCCGAGAAGATCGGCCCGCCAGCCGGGCACTTCGCGGTCAGTGCCCAGTGGGCCGCCGGCTCGGTCGCGATCCTGGCGCACTCGATAGGCGCCAACGAGGCAGTCACCGCCGCCTCCGAAAAAATCCAGAACGAGATGATGGGCCTGAGCGACGCGTACAACAAGTCCGCCAAGGCCAAGCCCAGCAAGAAGGCCCTGGAAGCCGCCATCAAGGAGCTGGACACCGCCTGCTCGGCCGGCTGACCGGTTCGACCACGCAATCGGCCGTGACCCTCACCCGGACGGTCACCGCCGATTCGCATGTCCGCGCGGCCTGCGGCACCTGGGTCAGCGGCCTCTGAGCAACCGACGGTCAGCCTGCGCGACGCCCAGCGAGCTACCGCGAAGAGCGGCGCGCTGTTCCCGCCAAGCAACACATCCGTCCAGATAGGTGGCTACTGCTGACGGAACCGATTCCGTACATCGGTGAAGACCGCCTAGCGAGGACCTCACCCCGCCGCTCATAGAGGCCTGGTTGTAGACGGCCACGGATCTTGCCGGCCTACACACCGACGGCGCGACGACGACCGTGCGGTTCACCCTGAACGGCTCCCCCGCTGCGGCGCTCGCCGGCCAGATAACCGATCTGACGGTGCAGTACGGCCTTGTCCCTGCGCGGGTCGAGTCCGAGCACAGTCGCGTGTCCATCCTGTACGCGCTGCTGGCCGTTCCGGTCGGGGTGTTCGTCGCCGCGCGGCTCGCCGCCGTCGCCGCCGGCACCGCCGCGGCCGGCATGGTCGCCGGTACATTCGGCTACCGCCGTGACCTGTGTGCCTGAGCGGATCGCCGTGGCAACCGCTGTTCACCGCTCCAACGGGCGCAGCCGATTGTTGACGTCGTGCACTCCCGGAGTGCCCCAGGCGCGGGCGTGGGCCTCCGTGCGGACATCAGCGCACGTGACCACGCCCTCCAAAATGACAACGCGGTTCTGCACTTCGATGCAGATGCGTTCGTGACGCAACCGGGGATCCCGCTGCATGCGCTCAAGCAGCTGGCAGGCCAGACGGGCATCATCATCAGAGGCTGGCCCGGTCTGGAACAGCGATGGAGGGTCGTCGGGAAAGAACCAGGGGACGTAGGTCATGCTGCCTCCTCACAGGCGCTTCGGTGTTTCCTGCGTTCGCGCTGCAAACACCGGTCGGGCGGGGGTGACCGGGACTCAGCGTCGGGTCGGGGCCACGGGGTACGGCGGAGCGTCCTGCTCGGCAGCCGCGATCGTCTGGCCGGAGCCACCGAGCTTGACCAGAATCGCTGACGTGTCGCGTGGCATGAGCTGCTCCTTTCATATCGTCTGTTCCCCTTGCGCTACCCAAAGGACGTCCCGGACTAGACGCCGAAACGATGACGGTTGCTGCCCACTTTCGTGACGCTGGCCGTGCCCGTCCGTCCCAGACGGCGGGGGTGCGGCTAGCAGATCACCAACGCCGGAGGGGTGGCGCGGCGACGGTGGCACGGTCGCCGTCGGTGCTCACTGGCGCCGCTATCCTTGATCGAGTACGACCTGTACGCATATGTCCGCTAGCTGAGGGGGAACCGTGCCCGATCAGATCGACCTCGCTCGCCTGCGGGACGTGCTCGACGGACCGTGGGCCGCAGTCCGCAACGCGCACCGGGAGCACCTCGACGCGCGTTTCCTCCCGGTCTACGGCGAGACCGGTGACCAGGCACGGGAGCGGATCACCCGGTTGCTCACCGAACTCCCCGCCGAGCTCGGTATGGCGTCGGCCTTCCCCACCGAGTACGGCGGCAGCTCCGACGTCGGCGGCTCGATCATCGCCAGCGAGATGCTGGCGCAGGTGGACCTGTCACTGATGGTCAAGGCCGGAGTGCAGTGGGGCCTCTTCGGCGGCGCGGTCGCGGCCCTCGGCACCCGCCGCCACCATGACGCCTATCTCCGGGACATCGTCTCGGGCACAATCTTCGGCTGCTTCGCCATGACCGAGACCGGGCACGGCTCCGACGTCCAGCAGCTGCGCACCACCTGCACGTACGACCCGCAGACGCAGACTTTCGACCTGCACACCCCGCACGAGGCGGCCCGCAAGGACTACATCGGCAATGCCGCCCGGGACGGGCGGATGGCGGTGGTCTTCGCGCAGCTGATCACGAACGGCCGGCGGCACGGCGTACACGCGTGGTTGGTGCCGATCCGCGACGCGCAGGGCAACCCGCTGCCCGGCGTGCGCATCGGCGACGCCGGGCCCAAGGCCGGCCTGCTCGGCGTGGACAACGGGCGGCTCACCTTCGACCACGTACAGGTGCCGAGGGACATGCTGCTGGACCGCTACGGTCAGGTCGCACCGGACGGGACGTACTCCAGCCCGATCGAGAACGACTCCCGACGCTTCTTCACCATGCTCGGCACCCTGGTCCGCGGCCGGGTGAGCGTCGGCGGCGCCGCGTCGGCGGCCACCAAGTCGGCGCTGACGATCGCGGTGCGCTACGGCGACATCCGCCGCCAGTTCGGCACACCCGACGCCGACCGGGAGGTGCTGCTCAACGACTACCTGGCCCACCAGCGCAAGCTGCTGCCCGCCCTGGCCACCACGTACGCGCTGCACTTCGCCCAGACCGAGCTGGTCGCCGCCCTCAGTGAGGTGCAGGGCGGCGACGGGCCGGTCGACGAACACCGGCAACGGGAGCTGGAGTCCCGGGCCGCCGGTCTCAAGGCCGCGCAGACCTGGCATGCGACCCGCACCATCCAGATGTGCCGCGAGGCGTGCGGCGGCGCCGGCTACCTGGCCGAGAACCGGCTACCCAGCCTCAAGGCCGACACCGACGTCTTCACCACCTTCGAGGGCGACAACACGGTGCTGTTGCAGCTGGTGGCCAAGGGGCTGCTCACCGGCTACCGGGACGAGTTCGGCTCGCTGGACGGCTGGGGGCGCGCCTCCTTCGTCGCCGAGCAGGTCCGCGAGATGGTGCTCGAACGCACCGCCGCGCGGTCGCTCATTGAGCGGCTGATCAGCGCCGTACCCGGTCGCGACGACGAGGTCGCCGTCACCGACCGAGGCTGGCAGCTCAAGATTTTCGAGGACCGCGAGAGGCACCTCCTCGACGGCGCGGTCCGCCGCCTGCGCAACGGCGCGGCCACCAAGAAGAACCGGCCCTTCGACATCTTCAACGACGTCCAGGACCACGTCCTCGCCGTCGCCGCCGCGCACATCGACCGGATCACCCTGGAGGCGTTCGTCGCCGGCATCGAAGACACCGCCGACACCGCGGTCCGGGCGCTACTCTCCCGCGTTTGTGACCTGTACGCGCTCAGCGTCATCGAGGCCAACAAGGGCTGGTTCCTGGAGCACGGCCGGCTCACACCGGCTCGCTCGAAGGCGATCACCGGCGTCGTGAACGGATTACTCAAAGAGCTACGCCCGCACATGCGGACGCTCGTCGACGGTTTCGCCATCCCGGACTCGTGGCTGCACGCCGCGATCCTGGGCGAGGAACCCCGCCGGCAGGAGACCATGACCGCTCACGACGCCGCCGGTGACCCGGAGGCAGTCCCCGCCCAGGCGGGATGACTCCACAGGTCGATCGCCACCAAACGTCACGCGGAGCTGCACCCTGTTGCCGCTTCCGCCCCGCTGAAGCTGCTCAGACGGGTCAACGACCGCCGCACAGACAACTCGATCGAGGAGAACGACCACCCCACATCAGGTCATGGCACCGGCATGTCGCCTCGGCCCCGTAACTCACCCCACCGCTACACCTTCACTCGCGAAGAGCCCGTTTGGTACGCGTAGGCCCTCAAGGCGATCGCGAGTGATCTGGACGGCGTCGTCGATCAGCGAGACGGCGGCAGATGCGCGCACCTGATCATGGGAGAAGACCCGTGGATAAGGCCCGGGTGGTGTCGTGTGGTGCCGGAGGCTCAGGACAGGAAGCGATGCAGGGCTGCGGTCAAGTCGTCCGGGTTCTCCTCGGCGACGTGGTGGCCGGACTCAATCGAGTGCCCGCGCAGATCGGGAGCCCACGGGCGCCAAACGGCTAGCGGGTCGCCGTACAGGTCTTCCATGTCGTCCCGTGTCGACCACAGCACGAGAGTCGGGCAGCGGACAGTACGACCGTCACGCCGGTCGGCTTCCTCGTGCGCCCGGTCAACGCCGAGGCCCGCCCGGTAGTCCTCCAGCATGGCCCGAACGGTGGCCGCATCGTGGATGGCCCGCAGGAACTCCTGGTAATTCGCGGCTCCCATGCTCTCGGGCCGGGCCTTACTGGCGTACCAAGCATCGGGGTCGGCCGCGATGGCTCGCTCTGGCTTGTCCGGCTGAGCAAAGAAGAACCAGTGGTACCAGTCATGGGCGAACTTCGCATCGCACCTGGCAAGAGCCTCACTGATGGGAACACCGTCGATGACCACCAACTGACTGACCGTGTCGGGATGATCAAGCGCCAGGCGCAACGCCACGTACGACCCACGGTCATGTCCGACCGTCGCGAACGTCGGGTGGCCCAGTTTCTCCATCAGCTGGACCAGATCCGCCGCAACCACCCGCTTGGACTGCTGCGAGTGATCCGCGAGGATCTGCGCCTTGCCGGACTGCCCATAGCCGCGCATGTCGGGACAGAAGACGGTGAACCCCCGATCAACCAGCTGCGGCGCGACGCGATGCCACGTCGACCCCGTACGCGGATGTCCGTGGATGAGGAGGACCGCGGGCCCGTGCCCCGCATACCGGACCCGGAGCTCCACCTCCCCGACATCGACCCGCTCGTCCTCGAAACCGTCAAACATGCGCGGAAAGTATCCAGGCCCCCGCCAAGAAAACATCTACTCACCGGCATGTGCGGACGTCGCGCTACTGCCTCCGCCAACGCCAACGCTGACGCCTTCGGATTCGCCGGGCTCGCACCGGGCCGCCGAAGATCGTGAGCTGCCGGCTGAGCGCCTTGGTTGGCACCGGCGTTGGCTCCCGTAGCCGCATCGGTCGATCGTGAAGCACGCCCACAATCGCCACGCTGTGTCAGCGGCAGACCCGCGCGTACGCGGATCGCGGCTGGTAGCCAGTGACGAGCGAGCAGCTTGCCACGGCGCTGTCGAGTACTCGGTCGAGGCACGACGCGCCTCACCGTGCGGAGTCCGGCGTCGCTCGCCGCGCCCGCGAAGCGGAGAACTCGAGCTTGACCGATAGGTCGACCATCTGCTTATGTTGATGACATGACTAGGCCCTCCACGCCGATGCGCGAACCCACATATTTCATCCTCGCCGCGTTGCAGGACGAACCGCTGCACGGCTACGCCATCGTCAAGCGCGCGCAGGAGTTGTCCGACGGGCGAGTGCGGTTGACGACCGGCACGCTGTACGCCGCGCTGGACCGGCTCAACGGTGAGGAGATGGTGCGGGTGGCCGAGGAGACGGTGGTCAACGGTCGCGCCCGTCGCACGTACGAGCTGACCGAGCGTGGGTTGTCCGCACTGCACGAGGAGGCGGCGCGGCTGATCGCTGCGGCTCGGGTCGTTCGAGACCGCTCCGTACGGTCGACGGCGGCGACGGTTCGGACGGCGCCGGCATGACCGGCCTTGAGCGCCGCTACCGGTGGCTGCTGCGCGCGTACCCTCGGGCCTACCGGCAGTACCGCGCCGACGAGATGCTGGAAACGCTGCTGGTCGCAGGCGAGACGGACCGGAGGCACCCGAGGCTTCGGGAGTCCATCGCACTCGTGGTGGGTGGCCTGCGGGTCCGCTCCGGTGTAGCCCAACTCCGCTCCCGGGACGCCTTGCGATACTCCGCCCTGCGATCGACCGCACTGTCCCTGCTCGTGTGCGGCGTTGCCCTTACAGCCCTGCCCCTCACGTGGCGCTTATGGCTGCTATTGCCTGGTAATTCTGCCAGCTTCTTGTATGAGCGAAGCTCGGTCACGCCCGCATTGCTGCTTCTCGCGCTGGCCGCCGCAGTCTGGGCTCGCTACCGCCTCGCCCTCCCCATAACCATTGGCGCCTTCGGCTGGGAGATCTGGTACTCCGCAGCGAATGACCTGAGGTACGCGGTAGAGCCATGGGCAAGGTACGACGATGCTTTGGGGCTCCGGACAGGTCTCTACCTGATCATGCAAATTTCTACGTGGGTATGCTTGTTGGCCCTGTTGACAATGGTGCCACTACTTCGAGCGCGCCAACCACGGGCCACTCGACCATGGACCTGGCTTCTCGGTGCCACGATGACCATAGCGGCCATAACGCCCAATCCGCTCAATGGCTGGGCAGACGGTTTGACCCTACCGGTCATCATGGCCGCCGGGCTGGTGGCAGCCCTCGTCGGCGCGGCGCTTGATGTGCGGGTATCGATCGCGGCCAGCGCGGTTCTTCTGACGCTAATGCTGCCTATGCTGGCCTATCAGCCGACCAATTGGACGCTCTACGGTTGGAACTCGAACCCGCGAAATGTGCTCCTCGAAGCCGTGGTCGGAATTTTCGCCATCAACGTCGCGGTCAGCAGAATGGCCGCCCGCCGGCAAGTCACCCTATGACGGTGTGGTCGCTCTACACGGATGTGACTGCTGAGCCGAGCGTCCCTTGCGGACACCGACGCCTGGCCAGCGACCGTTAGCCTCAGGCGTTCCCGTGGCGAACTGGACGAAGGACTGGTCATTGATCGGTTTCCCGGCCACTCGTGCGGGTACCGCCGCTGGTCAGGACCGAGGAAGGGACGCCCATGGCCGAGTGGGAGCAGCGTGACGGAGAGCAGACCGGAGTGCCGCAGGACGAGGCGGCCCGCGACACCCGGGCGGTACAGGACGCCCACGGTGGCAGCATGGCGCCGGGGCTGGTCGACGACACCGGTCACCCGGTAGCGCAGGCGCCGGCCGACCGGTTGGCTGAGACCGAGGGCGCGGACAACCCGTTCGGACACGCCGAGGAGGTCATTGCAGAGGACGGGACCTAGGGAAACGTGGAGCCACAGGCGGGGTGGATGCAGTAAGCGCCGTTGGGCGCAGTTCACGGCCGTTCAGGGCACCCTGTTGCTTCCGACTCGCTCCCCCATCCGCAGTCTGCACCGGCCTGCCGGGCGCGATGCTCTGGCCACATGCGTGAAGCACGGATGGCCCTGGTTGTTTCTCACCGCCGAAGCAGGCGGCGGTATCGTGCCCCGCCGACAGCAGGGCGCTTCCGCAACGAGAGGCGACCAGACTTGTCGGGAGGACTTGTTCGTGGGCATGGGATTGAGCGGGCGTCGGCTGTCGACTTAGGAACCGCACGCCCTATTGGATGATCCGATGACGGTGAGTTTTGCTGCTCTTCGGTGACCTCGACGCAGCATCCAAGGAAACAAAGGCGCACGAGTGCTGGGAGACTCCCGACGTGCACCTGAACCCCGTAGCGCCGAGCACGAGAACCCCAGCGCCTGGTGTGGTGGTGGCAGCGTGTGTTACGTGAGCGGACCATCGTGGAGGACTACGTGATACGGCCTGGTGCTCGAATCGCCACCGAGTCGCCTACCCGTCAGCTCGGCATGCGACGCTCAAGCTCCGCGACCAGCGGGCCACGCCGCGTGGCCCCCGGCCACTACCGCCCAAGCCCACGCAGTTCCTGGCATGACAGAACGACATCCCCCAACCCCACACCCCTTGTGCCCGGAGGAACGCAGACCATGGACCACGCATCTCAGCTCATCCAGGAGCGGAGTGCCCCGCCGGCTACGCTGGTGATCTTCGGTGCCTCCGGTGACCTGACCCGGCGTAAGCTGCTGCCCGCAATCGAGAGCCTGGCTCGGCACGAGCGGCTCCCGGACCAGTTCGCGTTGGTCGGCGTCGCGCGCACGTCGATGACCGACGAGCAGTTCGCCGAGAGCGCCCTCGGCGAACGCACCCTCGCCAGCAAGCGACAGCTCCAGGGCGGCGTGCGGTACGTGGCCGGCGGCTACGACGACCCGGAGACCTACAAGCGGCTCGTGGAGACCCTCGACGAGTTGGACGCACAGCGGGGCACGTCCGGCAACCGGCTCTTCTACCTGTCCACCCCGGCCGGGGCCTTCGAGCCGGTGATCAACGGACTGGCCGGTGTCGGGCTCAACCACCCACGCGACGGCTCCTTCTCCCGCCTGGTCATTGAGAAGCCGTACGGGCGCGACCTGGTCACGGCCCGCGAGCTCGACGGCGTCGTACACAGCGCGTTCGAGGAGCACCAGGTCTTTCGTATCGATCACTATCTGGGCAAGGACACCGTCCAGAACGTGCTGGCGCTGCGCTTCGCGAACTCGATCTTCCAGCCCATCTGGGACCGCTCCTGGGTCGACCACGTGCAGATCACCGTCGCCGAGACGCTCGGCGTCGGCAGCCGCGGCGGCTTCTATGAGGACGCCGGCGCGATGCGGGACATCGTGCAGAACCACGTGCTTCAGGTCCTCGCGCTGGCACTGATGGAGCCACCGGCCTCATTCGAGGCTGAGGGCCTGCGCAACGAGAAGGTGAAGCTGCTGCAGGCGATCCGGCTCCCCACCGACCGGGACATCGCCGAGGCCGCGGTCCGGGGACAGTACACCCGGGGCGGCACGCGGGAGGAGCTGATGGCCGGCTACCGCGAGGAGGCCGGCGTCGACCCCCTGTCGCGGACAGAGACCTACGCCGCGATGCGGCTCAACGTGGACAACTGGCGCTGGGCCGGGGTGCCGTTCTACGTACGCACCGGCAAGCGCCTGCCGGCCCGGCTCACCGAGGTGGCACTGCAGTTCCAGAGGCCGCCGCACCTGCCGATCCCGACCGACCAGCTCACCGGCCTCGATGCTGACGCGCTGATCCTGCGGATCCAGCCTAACGAGGGCATCTCGCTGCGCTTCGGTGCCAAAGTGCCGGGCCACTCCTTCCGGGTCCGCACCGCCACGATGGAGTTCTCCTACGACCAGACGTTCGTGGAGGAGTCCCCGGAGGCGTACGAGCGTCTGCTCCTGGACGCGCTGATCGGTGACGCGTCGCTGTTCATCCGCAGCGACGAGGTGCAGCAGTGCTGGCGGATCGTCGACCCGATCATCGACAACTGGGCGAAGGACAACTCGCCGATCCCCACCTACGAGGCCGCCTCCTGGGGCCCGATCGATGCCGACCGGCTCATCGGCGGGCACGGCCGCAAGTGGCGCAACTCCGCGTGACCCTGCCACAACGAGTGGCACCGCGCTGCTGAGCCCGATCGCTTGGTCGCACCATCGACGCGCAGCGGTGGGTGGGGGCCGGCTCCCACCCACCGCTGCGCCGTACGCCGGCTGGAGCCGGGTGAGCGGCAGCCGCTGCCCGGCACGGCCACCCGTACCCGGTGGTGGCGATCCAGGACGCGAAGAACGTGGTGCAGGCCGTGGAGGCACCCGCGTCGACGCCGACGTACCCACCGTCGGCTCATCTATCGCGACGCGGACACCGTCCACATGCTCAGCAATGTGGGCAGCACCAGGTACATGCCGCGCCTGGTCGAACTGAAGTAACCGCTGGCACGGTAGTCGGACACTAAAACCGGCATTCCGGAAAAACCACCGCATTAAGGTGCGTAACGTGCCGGACATGGTCTCTCGCACATGGCGTAACCTGTTGCTCACAGCGCTCGGGATGGGCATGCTCGCCGGTGCCGGTCAACTCGGCATCGCGTTCAGCTTCGGCATCGTCCAGCTCGCCGGCGCCTCCACCGGCGCCGCCGTCAACCAGTGGCCTGCCCAGCTCGTTTGGGTGGGCTGGTTCGCGGCACACGCCGCCGTAGCCGGCACCGTCGTCGCCGCGCGCCTGGCCCGCCGGTACGGGGTATTGGGGAGCACGGGCAGATTGGTGGCCGTCGCCGCCGCCGCCGCGCTGGGCGCGACCGTCGTGGCGCCGCTCTGCATCCGGCCAGCCCAGGCCGCCGAGCGCTTCTCTGTGGACCCGATCTGGGCCGTCGGCATCTGCGCGACCCTCGGCGCGCTGGTTGGCGCGGGTGCCGCGATCGCCGTACTGGTGAAGCCGCCGCTGGGTTGGAACATGGCGGCAGTGGGCGGCGTGGTTTGGTTGCTGGCGCTCGTCTCGGTCGTCCCGTCGCTCGCAACCGCCGGGCCGTTGCCCGCCGTACGGCTCGGTGTGCTGGAGCCGGCCGGGCTCGACGCCGACGCGGCACACCGGCTGGCGATCCTGACTCTGCCGTCGGTGGCCCTGCTCATCGGCGCGGCGACCGGCGGGCTGGCCCGCTGGCGCGGACATCCGCCGCTGGTCAACGGCGTGACCGGCGCGGTCGGCACCGTGCTGGTCGCGTTCACCTATCTGACCGCCGGTCCCGGCGACGCCGTCGACCGGTACCAGATCACGCCGTACTACGCGGCGCTGCTCGCCGTCGCCGCCGGTGTGCTCGGCTCGGCCGCCGCCGCGTCGTTCCGCTGGCCGCTCCTGCCGCGCACCGCCGAAGCACGGGTCGCCGAGTCAACCGACATCCTCCGTCCACTGGCCGCCGGTCCCGCCGTGCGGCAGGCCATGAGGCCGGCCGTTGGTGGTACGACCGACGAGCCGGAGCCCGTCGACCTGGCCGGCACGGGGCCGGTAGCCGGCGCGACCGCAGCGAAGCTCCCGACCGCAGCCGAACCACTGAGCCTCGGTGCACCGGCTGTTACCGCCGCATCGGCCGCACCCGCCGACCTCGCCACACCGACCGACCTCGACGACACCCCGGAGACATCGGAACCGGCCCCCGCGACGGCGGCCCACCTTCCCGCGGGACCTGGCGGGGACAGCTCCGGGACGGCGGAGGCCCCGGTCGACAACACCGAACCCGAAGGGATGCCGCCCGACGGGGCGCTCGTCGCCCCGGGGACCCTCCGGATGTACCAACCGCCGAAGACCGACCGGACGCGGGTTCAGGCGACCTGGCCGGTCGTTCCGGCGCGGCGGGTGCCGCCCTCGGCCGAGCCCGCTCCCGGCGGCGAGGCGACCCAGTCAGCCGGCACGCAAGAGAGGCCCGAACCGGCGCCCCCACCTCGGCACCGGCCGCCCCTGCCCAACCTGAGCCGGGCCGCGAACTGGGACGCCCTCGCGACCGCCCGGCGCGCCGGGCCCCCGCCCACGACCGATGCCGTGCCGGCCCGCCCCGCCGGGACCGACCCGGTCCCCGCGCCAGCCGACCCGGCATCCGTCGTCGAGGCGGGACGGGCAAGCGGGCGGCTGGGCCTGTTCCGACGCAACAAGTCCCGGGCCGACGGGGACGGCGCGGGCACCCCGGCCGACGGCGAGCCGCTGCCGAGGCAGGATGCGGAGTTCGTCGACTGGGTGACCCGGCTGGGCAATCCGGTGGCGGACAACGAGCCGGATCAGGAAGGCGCTCGCCGGTCACTCCGCTCCACCGGCAGCCACCACAGCGACCGTTAGGAGTTCTTATCTCCAGCCACACCTGGTGGAGTTGGAGTCTCGCTCGCTCAGGACGCTGCCCGTGGGATCGGTGTCTCGAATGACGGAGCTGCGGCAGACCCCAGCGAGGCTCACCCGCAACGCTCCACATCGGTCTGCAGCGCGTATGCGGATTCGGTAGGCGGCGCCCCGACGTCTTGCGCGCCGTCGGCGCCGGCATCGGCGGTCGGGCTGGTGTCGCGCTCGATCGCGGACCGATCTATGCCGGCTCGCGCACGCCGCCGGCGTTGCCACCGTCGTCTGGCATCGGTTCGGCCGGGGCTTCGGGCAGCTCGTCCGGCGCGCCAGGCAGAAGGACGCCCGCGTCGTCGGGCACCGGTTCACGCGGGTCGATGGGCGGATACTGTTCGGGGTCGAGATCCGGTCCAGTCATCAGGCGAGTATCCGTCGTCTTCCGGACTGCCGCTCGTCGGGCCCGCGAGCCGGGCGGCCTTCCCCTCGCCCTAGGCGACTGGCGGCACTGATCCGTCGGCTGCCTGTCACCTCGGGCGGTGCTCATCGGCGTCGGCCTGAGCCCACTCCGGCGTCCACGTCAACCGCGCTGTCGGCCCCACGGGGCTAGCTACTCCTCGCGGTCATACTGCTCATCATGGTCACGCGGTGGCCGAGTCCCCGGCGGACGGGGCCTTGGTCGGTGACCAGGGCCTGCGAGGCCCAGACTCAGTCGTTGTCCCGGCGGGTCGCTCCGGTCCCGATCACGCGCAGGTGCGCCAGCCCCTGCGACCAAGACTGGATCAGAGTGGTCTCGTGGTAGGCGATGCCATAGTCGGCGCAGAATTGGCGGATCAGTGGCTGGGCGTGGCGCAAGTTCGGTCGAGGCATGCTGGGGAACAGGTGATGTTCGATCTGGTAATTGAGCCCGCCGAGTAGTACGTCGAGGATCCGGCCGCCGCGCACATTGCGGGAGGTGAGGACCTGCCGGCGTAGGTAGTCGAGGTCGTCGGCCTCGCTCAGGATGGGCATCCCCTTGTGGTTCGGGGCGAAGGAGCTACCCAGGTAGAGGCCGAAGAGTGCCTGGTTGACCAGGATGAACACGATCGCCTGCGGAACGCTCAGGACAAGGAATACGGCTGCGAGGTAGCCGGCGAAGTGCAGGACGAGCAGGCCGGCCTCCGCAGGTCGGTGCCTGAGTCCGCCGCGACTGACGACCGCCCGGACGCCGGCGGCGTGCAGATGCAGACCCTCCAGCATCAGCAGGGGAAAGAACAGCGCCGCTTGGTGTCGGACGAACAACGCCCGCAGGCCGCGCTGCGTCGCGACCTGGCCCGGGGTGAATGACAGTGGAGCCACGACAATGTCGGGGTCGCGGCCTTCGGTGTTCGGGTGGGCGTGGTGGCGGTTGTGCTTGTCGACCCACCACCCGTAGCTGATCCCGGTCATCAGGTTTGCACAGACCATGCCAAGCACGTCGTTCGCCCGGCGGGATCGGAAAATCTGTCGATGCCCGGCGTCGTGACCGAGAAACGCCAGTTGCGCGAGCAGCACCGCGACCCCGACCGCGGTAGCCGTCTGCCACCACGAAGACCCGAGCCGGACGAACACCACGCCCATCAGCACGAGACAACCCAGCAGAACCGTCACCCGGGCCGCGTACCGGCCGGGCTGCCGATCGAGGAAACCCGCGCCTCGGACCAGGCGAGACAGCTCGGCGTACGCACTGCCACGGTCACTACGGGCGCCAAGATCTACATTACTCACTCTCGCCACTCCCTGTACGACCGCCAGTTCAGGTTAGGGGTCTGCCAGCAGCGCGAGCGGGCAGGCACACGACCCATTCGGGGTGCGACAGACCCAAGCCGCACGGTTCCAGTCTCACTCAAAACCGCGTCTCGCAGGAGCAAACGTCAGCTCACAGCAATCACGACGGAAGCACCGTTCACCTCCATGCAAATCCGCCGATAAAAGCCTGACCTTCGCCGACGAGTCCGACAATCAGGTCGGTGAGGTCACGTCGGATTCAGGGGGCTGTCATGGCGCGCAAGAGGAAATCCATCGCACGGCAAACGCTCATCCTTGCCTTCGCGGCTGGAGCGATGACCGGAGCGGCGAGCATGCTCACGCTCCGAGGTCGCCGCCAGGATGGTGACTTCCGGGCAACTGACGTCACGAGCCAGCTCGACGACGCACTCGCACCGTCGCTTGACAGGCGTATCGACGCCTCGGCGCAGGGACCAAAGAGCATGCCCGCCGCGCAGCAGCACTGACCCAGGCAGCGCCTCGGATCACCCCTCCGCGAGAAGCTGATGCCAGAACGACCCAGCGGCAACCCCGGCACCCCGTCTGCTGACACGCCGGTCGCCGAGTTGGTGCAGCGTGCCACCGATCAGATCACCCGGCTGGTGCGCGACGAACTGACGATGGCGCGGGCGGAAATGACTGCCAAGGGCAAACGCGCGGGCATCGGCGCCGGGCTGCTCGGCGGCGGCGTGATGCTCGGAATCTTCGCCGGCGCGACCGCCGTCGCCACGATCGTTCTGACCCTGGCCGCGATCATGCCCGACGCCGTGGCCACCCTGATCGTCACGGTGATCCTTGCCCTCGCCGCCGCAATCGCGGCGCAACGCGGTAAGAAGCAGGTCAGCACGGCAATGCCGGTCACACCCACAGCGACCAGGGACAGCGTGCTGGCCGACGCGGAGACGATACGCGGCGCAGCGAGTCGGAGGCAGCCATGAGCACGCCATCCGGAAGCAGCAACCCGGATCAGACCCGGCGTGATATTCAGCAGACGCGTGCCGAGCTCGGCGAAACCGCAGCCGCATTGAGCGCCAAGACCGACGTCAAGACACGTGCGCGCACCAAGACGACCTCCGCCGTCGGCGGACTCCGACAGCGGGTAGCCCAGGTCGGTCAGTCGGCCAAGACCAGAGCGACCCAGCTGGCGCACACGGTGAGCCAGAAGGCCTCCCAGCGCGCCACGTCAGTGAAGCAGGATTCACAGCACACCATCGGCACGATACGAGGCTCGATGAGAGCCGGCGCGCAGACCACCGGCAAGGCCGAGTCCACCCTGATCACCTCCGCTCGCGCCGCCACCACCAAAATCGGCAGCTTGGTTCGCACGAAATCCGTGCCAGTCCTCGCCGCCACCGGCACTGCGGCAGCCCTCGCGGTCGTTGCCTACCGCCGTCGCCGGTTCCGGTAGACAGTTCGGCTGAGTGCCGCGACCCGCCTGGTCGGGCTGAACCTCCCCCGGCGGCAGGCCAACGGCAGCCACGTCGGCGTCACCGACACCACCCGACCTGGCACCGCTCGCCCCACCCGTGCCGGTCCGATCGCCCTACCTCTTCGGACGCTCCGCACAGGCGGTCATCCGGACCAGAACCTCGCCGGGCCGGGGGTGGGCACATCCGGGCGTCTGGTCGTCGGTGGGTCGATCCGATCGGGCCCGACCCAGCGGGACCCGAGTCTGCGGAATCACCAGGCGGTGGTGGTTGTGGTCCGGAACCGGCGCTGGTAGACCGACGGCGGGATGCCGTACGACGCGGTGAAGGCCCGCCGCAGCGTTTCGTCGCTGCCGAACCCACTGCGCCGGGCCGCCTCGGTGACTGTGCCGCCCCGTTCCAGCAGCGCGCGGGCCGCCTCGACCCGGGCAAGTTCCAGGTAGCGCGCCGGGGTGAGCCCGAACTCCTGTTGGAATAGGCGGCGCAGGTGGCGGGGGGTCACCGTCGCATCGTGCGCCATCGCCTCGATCGGATACGCCCGGGCCGGGTCGGTGGCGACCCGGTCGGCAACCCGGCGTAGCCGCTGGTCGAGGGTCGGCGGCAGGTCCTGCCGGACGGAGAACTGGGACTGCCCACCCGGCCGCTGCATGAACACCACGAGTTCCCGGGCGACCTCGCGGGCCAGGTCGGCACCGTGGTCCTCCTCGACCAGTGCGAGGGCGAGGTCGATCCCGGCGGTGACCCCGGCGCTGGTGGCGAACCGGCCGGAGCGGACGTGGATGGCGTCCGGACGGACCTCAATCTCCGGGAATTCGGCCTGTAGACGGCCGGCGTGCCGCCAGTGGGTGGTGGCCGGGTGGCCGGCGAGCCAACCGGTCCGGGCCAGCACGAACGCGCCGGTACAGACCGCGGCGAGCCGGGTCGGCGGCCCGATCAGTGGACCCAACCGGGCATGTAGGTCCTCGGCGTCGGGCAGCGCGGTCAGGTCGTCGGCTCCGGTCAGCACGAGCGTGTCCAGCGGCGTGGACTCGGCCACGGTGGTGTCGGCGGACAAGCGGACCCCGGACGCGGTACGCACCGAATCCGACCGCCAGCCGAGCAGGGCCACAGCATAGTCGGCACCGCGCCGGGTAGCTCCGGTAAAGACGTCCACCGGTCCGGAGACGTCGAGTAGCTGTACCCCGTCGAAGACGAGCACGCCGACCCGGTGTGACCGCCCTCGGCTCATCCGACCCGCTCCCTCCAGCCGATCTGATGTCCGCATCTGTGGGATGGCTGTCCTTCTGGACATGGTCCGGCCGAGTCTAGCCCGGCAGCATCGGTGGCGAGCCTCAGCACCAGTAGAAACCTCCGTAGGAACAGGATGAGCACACCATGGCCGAAACCATCGCCGGGATCACCATCCCGGACACCCCGCTCGTGGCTGCCGCGACGGACCTCGTCCGGGCAGCCACCAACGACCTGTTGTTCCGGCACAGCCGCCGGGTGTTCCTGTTCGGCGCGCTCCAGGGTGAGCGGCGTGGTCTGAGCCCCGACCTCGAACTGCTGTACGTCGGTGCCATGTTCCACGATCTCGGCCTGACCGAGCGGTACGGCAGCACCGACCTGCGGTTCGAGGTCGATGGCGCACATGCCGCCGAGCGGTTCCTGCTCGACCATGGCCGACCTGCTCAGCAGGCCCGCAAGGTCTGGCTGGCCATCGCGTTGCACACCACGCCTGGGGTGCCGGAGTTCCTCGACCCGGAGATCGCACTGGTTACCGCGGGAGTGGAGACCGACGTGCTGGGCATCGGTTACCGCGACCTTGATCCGGAACGGATCGCCGAGGTCATCGCCGCCCATCCGCGCCCCGACTTCAAGCGGCAGATCCTGGCCGCCTTCAACCAGGGCAACAGGCACCGCCCGCAGACGACGTTCGGCAACGTCAACGCGGACGTGCTCGCCCACTTCGACCCGAACTTCGTCCGGGACGACTTCGTGGAGATCATCCTGCGCAGCGACTGGCCGGAGTGACGGTCCGCTCGGAGGGAATCTCCGCTCGGGATGGCCGACCTGTCCGCTGTCGGACGCTCGGCGGCCGCCGGGTTGAAGTCGTCGATGTGCCGGACCCCGTTGGCGGCGGGCTCGTCATAGCGCATGTCCATCTCGCGCACGACCCAGTCCAGCGAGTCGGCCGCCTTCTTCGCGTTGGTCACGATCGGGGTGGCCAGGTGTGGCGACCGTATGGGCACCGGGGTCAGCTGGTGTGTAGCAGCACCGGGACGATCCGAAAGTCGACCGTGGCGTGGTCGATGGTGGCGTGCACCGGGGAGCCGGCCATCTCGGTCATGATCCCCGAGGCGCTGCGCCGGCCGTCGGCGGCGGAGTCCCACGCGACGATGTCGGTGATCGTGCCGTCGTCGTCCTGCACGATCCGACGCCACCGGAAGCCGGGCTGCCGTCGCAGGTATTCGTTGATGTCGTCGTTGGCGTTGACGAAGTCGGCGCCGGTGAGGCCGGAGACGAGCCGGAACGTCGTCATCTCGAGTGCTTCGCTCATGGGTGCCCTCCTCGTGGTGTGCGATCAGCCCTGCACTGTGGACCGCATGATGATCTCGTTGACGTCGACGCTGTCGGGCTGGGTGATGGCGTAGGCGATCGCGTCGGCGACTGCCGAGGCAGGCATTCCCAGCTCCTCGGCCGCCGCGTGGGCGGCAGTACGCACCTGAGGGTCGCCTCCCCGCTCAGTGAGTTCCGAGTGGGTGTAGCCGGGGCTCACCAGGGTTACCCGGACGTCCCGGCTCTCCTGGCGCAGCCCTTCGGTAAGCGCCCGGACCGCGTACTTGGTGGCGCAGTAGACCGCGGCCGTCGGGTCGACGCGGTACCCGGCGGTAGAGCCGATGTTGATGATGTGCCCTGCGCCGCGGGCCCGCATCAGCGGCAGTGCGGCGGCGATGCCGTTCAGGGTCCCGCGCAGGTTCACCTCGACCATCTGGTCCCACTCGTCGACCCGCAGCGCGTCGAGGGTCGACAGGGCCATCACGCCGGCGTTGTTGACCAGTACGTCGATGCGGCCGTGCCGGTTGTGGGCGCTCTCGACAAAGGAGAGCACGCTGTCACGGCTCGTGACGTCGAGCTCGTGGTGCTCGGCGGTGCCACCGGCGGCGCGCAGTTCGTCGACGAGTGCGGCGAGCCGGTCGACGCGCCGGGCACCCAGCACGACGTGATGGCCGTCGGCGGCCAGCCGGCGGGCGGTTGCCGCACCGATACCACTGCTCGCACCGGTGATGAGAATGATCTTCGAACCGGAACTGTCTCCCATTGATCCTCCTGTTGTGCTTCGGGCCTGCGGCCAAGCGCCGCTGCTCAACGATCCGGCTGATACGCGGGCCCGGGAAGGGTGAGGTTTCCTGGGTGCGCGACACCCCGGCACCACGTACGTTTCATTCGAGTCGGGGTGCTCTGTCCCGTACGCCTCGACCTGCGGATCGGGCGATTCAGCGGACGGGCCAGCAAAGCCGGCAGCTGGCCGGGGATCTCAGCCAGGAGTCTTAGGCTGGTCGACATGCCCGATTCAAACCGGCTCGGGGAATTCCTTCGGGCCAACCGCGCCCGAGTGGACCCGAAAGAGGCCGGACTGCACGGGGGCGGCGACCGCCGGGTACCGGGGCTGCGCCGCGAGGAGATCGCAGTCCTGGCCGGGGTGAGCGCCGACTACTATGCCCGCCTCGAGCAGGGTCGGGAGCGCAACCCCTCGGCGCAGTTGCTCGACGCGATCGGCCGGGCCCTGCGCCTCGACCCGGACGCGCGCGGCCATCTCTTCCGGCTCGCCGGGCTCCACCCTCGCCTCGGCCCGGACAACACCCGGGACTCCGTCCACCCCGCCCTGCTGCGGCTGCTGGACGCCTTTCCCACCTCCGCCGCCTACGTGCTCAGTCCAGCGTTCCAAGTGCTGGCCACCAACAGCGTGGCGGCTGCCCTGCTGTCTCCGTTCACGGGCCCGACCAACATGGTCCGGGTGCTGTTCGAGCATCCGCAGGCCCGCACCGTCTTCCCCGACTGGCCGGCCCTGACCGAGAACGTCGTACACGCCCTACGACTCAACGCCGACCTCTTCCCGGAAGATCCCCAGATCCGGGCGCTCGTAACTGACATGCGACGGGACTCGCCGGAGTTCGGCGCCCTCTGGGCGGACCAGACCGTGCAGGGCCTGAACCGCATGTTCAAGGTCATACACCACCCCGAGGCAGGGCGGGTCGAGCTGACGTACCAGACCTTTGACGTCCGGGATGCTCCCGGTCAGCAACTGTTGGTCGGCACGCCTGAGCCGGGCAGCCGCAGTGCCGAGGCCCTGGCCGCTCTGGCAGCACCGGATCGGGAGGTCGCTGGCCAGCCCCCGGGGGGGTGGTCAGCCACCCAAGAGCTGATGGCAGCCGCAGCACTTCATCCGCCGACGCGCGTGCTCGCGGGCCGGCGGGAGTCACCTCCAGTCCCGCCCACGCCGACCGCCAACACGTCCCATCATTCGCCCCCACGTCATCGTGGGTACGAAAGAGGCCGTGTCGGGCGGAGATCCGCGACAACGAATCAACCCCAGGCTCGTGGCACCAGTGGCGCTCAATCCAGCCAGCGAGGGAGGTCACTGACTCCCTCGCCGCCCGCAGCACCTCCGCCCCGCGCTTACCCCCCGCCTACTCAAACCTGAGAGCATGCGGCATGCGATCACGCCTACGGATGGTCAGAGTGACGACCAGGCCTGTTCAGGTAAGAGAGTCGGCCGCTGTCGACTTGCCGCAGAGCGCGGAGGCGGTGTGGTCGTTCATGTGGGATCCGGCATCCTGTCTCAAGCTCTTCGACAAGGCGGAAGTAGCCGTGTCTCTCCCAGGTCGGGAGGGAATCGGCGAGATTCAGGCTGTCGTGGAGCGGGCTGCAGGCGGGCGAGTGGGTGTGCTTCACGAGGTGGTCGAGCTCGATCATGGCCGTCGTGCCGTGACCCGTAGCCTTGTCTCCTGGTGTCCTAGCTGGGGGGCAGTCACCGTCGAGGCGCTCGGGCCTGAATCATGTCGTCTCACTCAGGAGTTTTGGGCAGATGTTCCGGCGGGAGTCCCGCCAGCAACGGAGAGACACATGCGCGACGAGTTCCGGCAGCGGCTCGAACCGATGATGCAACGGCTAGCTGAGTGGGCAGCTGGTCGACTCGGATAATTCCGACGTGCGATGAAGGGCATTGCCCGATCTCGGGGTTCAGGACGTGCCTGACGTGTCGGTCTGGAGAGGTGAGCGGCCCGTCCAGCTAAGCGATGTCTCGTAACACGATGGCTGTCCGGTCCGAACTGTGGGTGATCGTCAGGCGTGCGCGTCGGCGGTCGCCCAAGCCCTCGGGCAGCGCAGCCTCAAGCCGGATTTCCGGCTGTCAGGCGGCTCAGGATGGTCCGGGCCAGCGCGGCGAGCCGGGTTCGTAGGTCGTTGTCGGCCCGTCCACCGAGGCCGTCTTCGAGATGCGCGGCCAGGGCGGTGACCGCCGCCAGGCGCCGATTCGCGTCGTGCGCCGGCAGTGTCCGCGCTGACTCGGCCGCGAGCGCCACCACGGCGTCGCCGTTGACGCCGGCAACCAGCAGGTCGCAGGCCAGCATCACCGCGTAGTGCGGGTCGGCGTCATCAAGCAGCGCCCGGGCTTGTTCGGTCCGAAGCCGGCGAAGAAGCTCATCATCCACGCGCCGAGGCCTCGTAGCCCTGCGCGGCTATCTCGCGTGGATGGTCGGGCAGGATGCCCGGGTGCAGGTGATCACCGCGGGCGGGTTGCCGTGGAAACTTCATCAGCGGGATCTGGTCCTCGGGCTGGCTGACACCGTTGGTAGCAGCGGACGGCTACATCGAGGCGGAGTTGGTGGCGGCGGAGGCACGACTGGAGTGCGGGCTGCCCCTCGGCTCTGCGTACCGCATACCCCCTGTTCGGACGTCGCGATGACCTGACGCCGACGAGCGGGCAGCCCGGACTGCGCAGGTGCTCGGCTCAGCTGGCTATGGGGCATACGTTGCCACACCGTAACTGGATAGGTCTTCGGGCCGGTTCGAGTGTCTGTTGTGGAGACTGGTAGCTTGATCGGCTGTATCCGTCTGTCCAGCCGCCGCCGTCGTCGTATGACGATCGTTGTGCAGTTCAAGACTCGGAGGAACGGTGACATCAGTACTCATCGTTGAACCGGTATCTTCCGGCAACGAGCTCGTCGTCCGAGCCGCGGCCATGGGTTGGAACACCGTGGTGGCCAGCTTCGACGCCGAAGACCGAACTCTGACGGCGGCGACCAAGGATCTGGCATCCACCCTCGTCCAGGTAGATACGAATGACGTGCACGCCATCGTTGAAGCGGTTAGTCGCTCGCCTGTGGGGGCTGGACTCGATGGTGTCGTTGCCGGTTCGGAGTTTCACGTCGAGATCGCGGCCCAAGTTGCGGAGAAACTCGGTCTGCCGGGCCTGACCACCACCGATGTCGCGCTCGTTCGGAACAAGGCCAAAATGCGTGAGGCGCTGCAACGCGCCGGCGTCCGGTCGCCCCGGCACCGGGAGGTGGCCTCCCGCGCCGAGGCGGAGCTCGCGTGCGCGGCGCTGACGTTCCCGGTGGTGGTCAAACCGGTTGAGTCGTCAAGCAGCATCCACGTCTTGAAGGCGCGCGACACGGCCGAGGCTGTGCGGGCGTACGCCGCCATCGAGGCCGATGGCATGATCGACCTCGGCAGGCCGCTCGGTGACGAGGTCGTCATCGAGGAATACGTTTCCGGCGACGAATACAGCGCCGACGGATACGTTTGGCGCGGCGAGGTGCGCATCGCCGCAGTGACCAGGAAGCTCCTCGGCCCCGAGCCGACCTTTGTCGAGCTCGGTCACATCACACCCGCTCCTCTGGGACCGAACGATCTGGGCGCGATCGAGCGGTACGTCGGCCAGGTGGTCCGGGCGGTCGGGCTGGAAAACAGCGTGTTCCACTGCGAGATGCGTTTGTCCGCGAACGGACCGGTACTCATGGAGATCGCCGCACGACTGCCGGGAGACCAGATCGTGCACCTGGTAGCCGACGCCACAGGTGTGTCGATGGCGGACGCCGCCTTGTTGATGGCGGTCGGCGCGAACCCGGAGACCTGCCTCGACGAACACGCGGCATTCGGGGGGGCTGCGGGCATTCGCTTCGTGGACCCCGGCAGCATCACCGCCTACACGCGTATCGAGGGATGGGACGACGTGCCGCGCTACGCCGATGTCGTGGAGCAAAAGGTGCTGGTCCCCGCCGGCGAGCAGATTCCCTCGACCTATGAGGCCCTTCGGCGCGTGGCCTATATCCGCTATCGCGCTTCCGATCCAGACACCGCTTTGGCGGTCAACGAGCGACTGGGCCGGGAACTGCGACCAGTCGCAGCGTATTTGTCGTGAGTATCGCCAAGTATTATGCGATGCGGTTCGCCAGCTGGCTGTGCGACTACCTGGTCCTGTTCGCGGTACCAGTGCTCGCCTACAGCGTGACCGCCGATGTGCGCTGGTCGGGCGCGGCGGTCTTCTTCCAGTGGGGACCGAGGCTCCTGGGACTGTCGGCAGCGATCCTGCGGCTCGACAACATACGGCAGCGGACCCTGATGGTCGTGGCGGATCTGACCAGGACCGCGACGGCGCTGGTGGCTGGGCTGATAATGGCGGTGTATCCCGGTGCGGTGCTGCCGGTGCTGATGATATTCGCGATGGTCGTGGGCCTCTGCTTCGAATTGACCTTCGTCGGGGGCGAGAAGATCGGACTGTACTTGGTCCGCCCCGAGGGACAGGAGCGATTCCAATCGCAGCTGACCGCCTTCGAGCAGGCGGCGATGGTCCTGGGGCCGGCGGCGGCGGGCGTGGTGCTGTCGTTCCCACCGCCGGTGCTGATGTTCGTGGCGGCGGGTCTGTTCGGGGTCTCGCTGCTGATGTCGATATCGGTCCCCTCGGGCGGCACGGCGCCCACTTCGACAGCGAAGCGCACCCTGCGCGCGACCGTACGCATCGCGCTCGAGGACCCCGTCCTGCGCCGGATCGTGCTGGTCACCATGGGCCTGAATTACGTGCTCGCGCTGATCAACGGGGCTGCGCCCCAGATCGCGTTCGGAACGTTCGGGACAAGCAGCAGTGAGCTGGGCCTGATGTACGCGGCGAGCAGCGTGCCGGCCATCATCGGCCTGTTGGTCTTCCACCGGCTGACCTCGCGTGTGTCGCTGTCGACGATCGGGGTCGCTGTCGCGGTGGGGATGTGCCTGGCCGCGTTGGGCGTCGCGGTGGCGGCCCGGCTTTGGGTTTTCGCTGGATGCCTCGGTGCGTTCCTGCTGCTCGACTCGTTCTTCAGCGTGTACATCAGGGTCGTCAGAGCGCGTCGGGTGCCACTGGAGAACTACGCGGCGACTGTGGGGCTTTTTGGCATGCTGCTGATTGTGCCGATGCCGCTCGCGGGGCTCACACTGGCCGCCGTCGGGAATCTCGTTGACCCAGCGGTGCTCATCTCGGCGTCTGCTGCGGCCGTGCTTATCGGCGCCGTCATCACACTACCGAGAGGGCGAGGCCTCCTAGTGGCCCCCGTCGCCCTGGGGGTAGGGACGACCCGCATCAATCACGATTCCTGAGCCAGCGACAATGGCCCCCGTTGGGCTGCTGCAAACTTCCGGACAGTGGTTGGAGCCGGGAGCGGGGTGCGGCAGGTATGGGCCGCCTACTCCCCCGCGGCCCGCCACGGCGCCGAGGTGACCCACACCCTGAACAAGGGACTGACGTCGTTGCGGGCGCACGAGGAGTGCCTGAAGGGCCTCGGCCAACCCGACTTCGACCACGAGTTGTTTTTGGAACAGCTGGCCCGGGAGGCCGGCAACCGGATGGGCTGCCGGTTCGCCGTCGCTTTCGCGGTCAACACCATCGCCGGGTGACCTGCTCGGCCGACCGGCCTACGCTGGCCGGCCGGACGATCAGCGCCGCGGGCCGATCCCGGATTGCGCCTGCTCGAGACCGGTCAGCCTTTCCCGCACCGTCTCGGCGTCGGGGTGGTTCAGCTCGTCGAGGATGACCACGGCCTGCTGCCAGCATTCCTTGGCACCCGCGAAGTCGCCCAGCGTCATCAGAGTGTTGCCGAGGTGGTGCTGGCTGTCGGCCTCGGCGTAACGGTTCGCGGCGTCCCGGTTCAACCTGATCGCCTCGCGGTAGCACTCGATCGCCTCGGCCGGATGGCGCAGCTGGTGGTTGATGTAGCCCAGGCTGTCCCAGGTCGCCGCCTGCCCAGACGGGTCGTCGAACTCCCGCAGCACCACCAGGGCCCGGCCGCAGTAGTCCTTGGCGGCCTCGTACTGCTCCAACATGGCCAGCGACCAGCCGACATTGTTGAGCGAGACCGCGTGCGCCAGCCGGTCGTTCGCGATCTCGGCCAGCATGAGGGCGGCCTGATCGTGGTCGAGCGCCTCGCGGTGGCGGCCCTGCCGCTCGAAGACGCGCGCCAGGGCCAGATGCGCCTGGGCCTGATCACTCGTCGAACCGACCTCGCAGGAGAGGTCGAGCGCCCTCCGGCTGTGCGTGTAAGCGTCGTCGTACCGGCCCAGCCAGGCATGGGCCACCCCGGTGCCGCGGTGCGCCTGACCCATGGCGCGCCGGTCGCCGAGCCGCCGGGCGGCGTCCAGGGCGAGCCGCTGCGTGTTGATCTGGTCCCGCCAATGGCCCTGGCGGTTGAAGTACTCCATCAGCGATCGAGCGAGGCTGCACAGGCTCGCGTCATGACCCTCGTCCCCGGCCCGGCGAACGATGTCGAGCAGCAACGCGTGCTCGGCGGTGAACCACTCCACCGCCTCCCGGGCCGTCGTGATACGGGGAAATCCGGCGTCCTGGCCCTCCCCAGCGTCCTGGGACAGATGCGGCTCGAGCAGTACGGCGGCGCGGCGTGACAAGGTCACGTAGTGGGTGAGCAGCCGGCGAACAGCGGCGGACCGCTCCTCCGCGCTGTCCACCGCGCGGACCAGGTCCATCGCGTAGCCCCGGAGCAACTCGTGCAAGGACAGCCGGGTCAGCTTGTGCTCGCTGACCATCTGGGCGTCCTTCAGCTCATTGAGCAACGTCCGCGTGGCGGGCAGGTCCAGCGCCGCGAGGTGGGCCACGGCCAGTTCGTCGATGTCCGGACCGGGCGAGAGCCCCAGCAGGCGGAACAGTCTCGCCGCGGCCGGGCTCAGCGTCCGGTAGGTCCACACGAATACGACGTGGACGTCCCTTTCGGCCTCGGCCGGCGGCCCGGCCGATCCAACGGCCGCGTCGAGCTCGTCGGCGAGCGTACGAAGGTCCAGGTCAGGGTGGGTCGCAGCGCGTGCGGCGACGAGGGCCAGGGCGAGCGGCAACCCGGCGCATCGGGCGATGAGCCGGTCGACGGCCGCGCTGTCCGCCGTGACCCGGGCGGCGCCCAGCCGGTTGGAGAGCACCCGCCTGGCCTCGTCGTACCGCAACGGGCCGACCGCGATGGGATGAGCGCCCTCGGTCGCCACGAGGCTGGGCAGCGCACGGCGGCTGGTGACCAGGACCAGGCAGTCGGGGGTGCCGGGCAACAGGGGCCTGACCTGGTCGACGTCACGCGCGTTGTCCAGAACCACGAGCATCCGGCGACCAGCGACGCAGCTGCGGTACAACGCCGCCTGTGCCTCCAGGCTGACCGGGATGCTTTGCGGCGGCACCTGGAACGCGTCTAGGAACATGCGGGTGACCTCTTCCGGCCGCACCACCACGCCGCTCGGCTCGAAGCCCCGCAGGTTGACGTAGAGCTGCCCCTCCGGGAACTGCTGCGCCACCCGGTGTGCCCAGTGCACCGCCAGTGAGGTCTTGCCTGATCCAGCGGCACTCCAGAGCACGCACAGCGCGGGCTGCTTCTCCGCCTGGGAGGTTTCGAGGATGTCCGACAACTGGGCCATCTCCGATTCGCGGCCGGCGAACCCCCGGACGTCGATCGGCAGCTGTGCCGGGACGACCAGGGGCCGGCGCGGTGCGGGCCCGACGACGGCATGGGTCGGGCGCCGGGGCGGGATCCGGACCTGCGGTGCGAGAACGGCGTCACGGCTGATCGCCGGGCCGCTCCGTCCCATCCGGTCGCCCTGCAGGATCGCCTGCTGCACCTGCTGCAGCTCGGGGCCGGGCTCGATGCCGAGCGCCTCGACCATCTGCCGGCGCACGGCCGCGTAGCGGTCGAGGGCCTCGCTCGTGCGCCCAGCAGCGTACTGGGCCTGAATCAGCGTCGCCGCCAGGCTTTCCACCAGCGGATAGTCGTAGGCCAGCACGTTCAGCTCCGCGATGACCGCCTGGGGGTCCCCGATCGCCAGCTCCGTCCGGGCCCAGGCGACCACGGCGTCCAGCCGCTCCAGAGTCCACGCGTCCCGAGTGCGTTCCGCCCAGGCGCTGGTCAGGCCGGCCAGTGGCTCGCCGCGCCACAGGGCGACGGCTTGCCGGAGCAGTGCCCGTGCTTCGGCCTCGGAGCACAACCGTCTGTCGGCCCGCTTCACCAGCCTGCGGAAACGGTGCAGGTCGATGTCGTCGGGCGCCATGTCGAGGCGGTAGCCCCCGGAGCCCAGCAGCAGGCGGGCCGGATTCCCGGATCTCGTGTCGATCATCTCCAGCGACCGCCGGATGCGGGTGATGTGACTGTGCAAGGTGCGCCGCGCCCGCTCGGGTGGCTCCTGGCCCCACACCCGCTCGACGAGCACGTCGGCCGGCACCGTCCGTCCGACCTCCACGGCCAGCGCGGCCAGAACCGTGCACTGCTGCGGTCTTCCCATCGACGACGGTCGACCCTGCGATCGACCTTCCACCGGCCCAAGAATCATCAAGCCCACAGTGCCCCCGTTGATCACCTAAGCCCGACAGCCAGCGGCTCAGGTCGCACCTCACCGTGTCGACACCGCTGTCAACTCGCCGTCAAGAAATCAGCCTACATCACTGACCATGCTTACCCAAGGCAGATGGAGGCGGGTCATGTATGTGCCTATATCACGGTGGTGCAACCAAGTTACGGGGTATTTCAATGGCTCGACAGGATGAGTTTGTCCAGAAATCTGGACGTCTGACATCAGCATTCGAGGATTGGATTGCCGGCACCGCCTTCTCCTGCCTCGGTGCGCGCGCGTCGGTACGCCAGAAGCAATTATATTGCGTCGAACTGAAGTCGATGCTCGACGTCGACAGCACTCGGGAACTGCACCGGGAAATTGTCGACTTTGTCGACCAGGCCCGGCTGCACGAGACCAGGTTCAGCTCTTTCGCGGCGATCTTCGAAAATCCGCGGCTGCTGAGCGAGACGGAGTTCGAGCACACCCTCTGGGCGCAGCTCGCCATGCTTCGTCAGGTGGATCGGGAGAAATACGCATGGGCACCGGGCGTCTCCAGTGATCCCCATTCCCTGGACTTCGCCTACAGCGTCGCCGGACATCCGTTCTTCGTCGTGGGTCTGCACTCCCAGGCATCGAGGATCTCCCGTCGGTTCACGCACCCGGTGCTCGTCTTCAACTCCCACATCCAGTTCGACCAGTTGAAGCAGGAGGGGCTCTACGCCTCGCTCCAGGACAAGATCCGGGCCCGCGAGCTGCGGCTTCAGGGGTCCATCAACCCGAACCTCGCCGACTTCGGGGAGCAGCCGGAGGCCCCCCAGTACTCGGGGCGGCCGCAGCCGGCGGAGTGGCGGTGCCCGATCTCGGGCGGGTCGGCGACGTTCGACGAGAGGGCTCGGTGAACACCTCCGTCAGTCAGACTTCCCTCCTGTCGCTGCGACGAGCCCGCCGGGCGGACGCGGAGGCCCTGCACGACCTGTCCGCTCCGTTCGTCGCGCTCGGTCGGCTGCGTCATCGCGATGTCGGTGAGTTCGCCCGGCGTCACGCCGACTTCCTGGTCGTCGAGGACGACAGCCGGATAGTGGCCTGCGCCGGCGTCCAGCGCTTCGGGGGTGACTGGGTCCTGGACAACCTGTGCGTCCACAGCAGCTTCCAGGGCCGCCGGACCGGGAGCCTTCTGCTCGACCGGACCCTCCAGGAGGCGGCCCGGTCATCGGCGCGTGCACTGTATGCGGCGTCCAGCCCGACCAACGCGTGGTTCCTCGGACACGGGTTCGCTGAGGTTGAGCCAGCTGCCGGGCCTCGGCGCTGGGTGAGCCAGCTGGATCCCACGCGTAATTCCGTCGTCTACCGCCGCTGGATCTGACGGTCGTCGGCCTACGGGAAAGGGTACAGAACAGTGACCGACCTGCCTTCTGCGATAGTGACCGGCGCGTCGTCGGGTTTCGGCCGGGCCGTCGTCGAGCGACTGGTGAAGACCGGGCGGCCCGTCGTGGCGCTGGCCCGTCGCACCGAACGGCTCACCGAGCTCGCCGACCGCCTCGGCCACGACCTGGTGCATCCGCTGACCGTCGACGTTCGGGACGGAGACGCCGTCGCCCATGCTTTCGGCGACCTGCCCGCACCGTTCTCCGATGTGGGCGTCCTCGTCAACAACGCCGGTCTCTCGAAGGGCTTCGGCCCGATCCAGGACGCCGAGCTGCGCCACTGGCGCGAGATGGTCGACACGAATGTGCTGGGGCTCCTGCACTGCGTCCGCGCGGCCCTGCCCGTCATGCTGGCCGCCGGCCGCGGCCACGTGGTGAACATCGGCTCCATCGCCGCGGTGTATCCCTACCTCGGTGGGAACGTCTACGGCGGCACCAAGGCATTCGTCCACCAGCTCAGTCTCAACATGCGCACCGATCTGGAGGGCAGCGGCATCCGCGTCAGCTGCATCGCCCCCGGCATGGCCCGTACGGAATTCGCTCTGACCCGGTTCGACGGGGATCAGGAGCGGGCAGACGCCTTGTACGACGGTAGCGACCCGCTCACCCCGCAGGACATCGCCGAGGCGGTGGAGTGGTGCATCTCCCAGCCTCAGCGAGTCAACGTGAGTCTCATCGAGCTCATGCCCACGGATCAGCCCTTCGGCCTCAGCTTCCGCCCGAGTCAACCCAAGGAGCAGTGATGACGCACACCGTCTGGAGTGTCAACGACTGGGATCCGCTGGAGGAGGTCGTTCTGGGCTCCGCGGCCGGCCTCACCCCGCCTCCGGTGGACGTTTCGCTGAGGCACTTCTTCGAGCCCCCGGCGGACGCCGGGGACGAGCGGATCGACGCCGGCACGCTGCAACGCGTGGTGGACGAGACCGAGGAGGACTTCGCCGAGCTGACCGAGACGTTGACGAGTGCCGGTGTACGGGTGCGCCGTCCGGACACGACCACCGTGGGCCGGCGTTACGCCACTCCGGAGTGGGAATCCGTCGCCATGCACGCGCTGATGCCACGGGACTGCCTGCTGGTGATCGGCGACCGCGTCATCGAGGCGCCGATGCCGATGCGTGCCCGCTACTTCGAGACCGCCCCGTTCCGGTCCCTGCTCCGGGAGTACTTCGACGCGGGCGCCTCCTGGTTCTCGGCGCCGAAGCCCCTGCTGCCCGACGAGACCTACGTGTACGAACCTGGTGCCTCGGTCGTGGCGGAGGATGAGCCGTTGTTCGACGCGGCCAACATGCTCCGGTGTGGGACCGACATCTTCTTCAACGTGAGCAACACCGGCAACCGGCGGGGGGCGGCCTGGCTGCGCCGGCAGCTGGGCTCGGACTTCCGGGTGCACGAGATCTCCATCTGCAGCGATCACGTCGGAACGACGTTGCACATCCTGCGGCCGGGGCTGCTGTTGGCCAACTCGGAACGCCTCACCCCGGATCGGATTCCCGGCCCGCTGCGGTCCTGGAAGACCATCTGGGTGGACACACCAGAGGACGACGGCTATGCCTTCGACTGGCCGCGCGCGTCCGTCTGGGTCGGCATGAACATTCTGGCCCTCGGCCCCGACACGGTCGTGGTGCCGGCGAACCAGACCCGGGTGATCAAGCAGCTGGAGAACGCCGGCATCACCGCGGTCCCCACCAGCTTCCGGCACGGCCGCACGTTCGGCGGCGGACTGCACTGCTGTTCGCTGGACGTCCGCCGGCGCGGCGGACTCGAGACGTACCTGTGACTCCGTCGCGCCGGCGACGTTTTTCCTGAGCAGAAAAGGCCAGCAAGTTGACGCTCACCATCCTTGCCTCGTTCGCTCTCAGTGCGTTCCTGCTGAACCTGAGCCCCGGGCCGTCGATCCTCTACGTGATGTCGCGCAGCGTCGTCAACGGGCGGATCGCCGGAGTGTTCGCGGCCTTCGGGCTGGCTAGCGGGAGTGCGATGTGGGCGCTCCTGACGGCGATCGGCGCGTCCGCCCTGATCGCCTCGTCCGAGCTGGCCTTCACGGTGCTGCGGTTCGCCGGTGCCGCGTACCTGCTCTATCTGGGCATCTCGGGGCTCCGTGACCAGCCGTTCACGGTAAGAACCGAGAGACCGGCCAGGGTGTCCGGCTTGCGCAGCTACCTTCAGGGCTTCGTGGTGGAGGGCACGAATCCGAAGACGGTCACCTTCTTCCTCGCCCTGGTCCCGCAAATCATCGTCAGTCTCGACGATCCGGGCCTGCTGGTCCTGATCGGGTTTTGCCTGATCGTTCCGCTGACCGCCCTGCCCATCGACGTCACCGTCGGGGTGACCGGAGGCACCCTGGCCTCCAAGATCGCCACACGTCCCCGGGTGGGGCGTGCGCTCAACTACCTGTCGAGCGCCGTCCTCATCGCCCTGGCCAGCCTGGTGCTGTTCGACCGATGACCCGGCCCGGCCAACCGTCCGGGCCTCGCGCGAAGGAGTCTCTCGTGTCCGCTGTCGAGGCGACAGTCGAAGCGCTCTACCGGTATCCGTTCAAGTCCATGCGGGGCGAGACGGTCGATGACGTACGGCTGGACGGCCGCGGAATGGCCGGCGACCGCGAGTGGGCCGCCACCTTCCCGGATGGGCGGGTGGGCAGCTGCAAGACCTGGAAGCACGTCCGTCGCCTCGACGGCCTGCTCGCCTACGCGGCGCGCACACGCCACGGTCGCGTCGAGGTTCACACGCCGACCGGCGCCGTGCTGGCTGCCGGCGACCCCGACCTGGACGCGGCCCTCACGGCGCTGGCCGGTGAGCCGGTGCGGGCCGCCCGAGAGTCGGGCACACCTCACTTCGACATCGGCGCGGTCCACCTGATCTCACGTTCGTCCCTCACCGCGCTGGCGGCCGAGGTGCCGGGAGGAACCGTGGTCCCGGTGGCCCGCTTCCGGCCCAATATCGTCATCGCCGGGAAGTGGGGGCCGGGATTCGAGGACGACTGGATCGGCCGCGAGGTGTCCATCGGGGAGACCACGAGACTTGAGATCACCGAGCAGACCGAGCGGTGCGTGACGGTCACGCTGCCGCAGCCGGGCGTGCCCCGCGACAAGGAGGTCCTCCGGGTGCTGGCCAAGGGGAGAAACACCAACTTCGGGGTGTACGCGAAAGTCATCTGTGCGGGCTCGGTGCGGTTCGGCGACCGCGTCCGTGTGAGCTGAAGCGGTCTTCGCCCGAGACCCCGGCTCCCGAACTGACACAGCCCCGGAATTCTGACGCCGGTGGGCGTTGATCCAACTGCGCGCGACCTCAAAGGCGTGGACGTGCCCGGCTACTGCCACCTGATCGAGGGGATTGCCGATGACCGTGAACGCTGTGTGGAGCAGTAACGACTGGGACCCGCTGGAGGAGGTCGTGCTGGGCACAGCCGTCGGCTTCACCCCCCCGCCCGTGGACCCCTCCCTCCGCCACTTCTTCGAACGACCGGACGAGGCGGAGCGCGAGAAGATCCCCAGCGCAATGCTGGATCGAGTCGTCGACGAAGCGGAAGAGGACCTTCGCGATCTCACCGCGGTACTCGAGTCGCACGGTGTCGCCGTTCGACGCCCCGAACGCCCGGTGCCGGGACAGCAGTATTCGTCACCGAACTGGGCGTCCGTCGCGATGCATGCGCTCATGCCGCGAGACTGCCTGTCGGTCATCGGTGACATGCTGATCGAGGTCCCGATGCCGATGCGGTCCCGGTACTTCGAGGTCTTCCCGTTTCGCGACCTGCTGCGCGAGTACTTCGATTCCGGAGCTCGATGGCTGTCGGCGCCGAAGCCGAGGCTGCCTGACTCCACGTACATCTACGAGTCGAATGCCTCCGTAGTTGCCGACGATGAACCCTTGTTCGATGCCGCAAACCTCTTGAGATGCGGGTACGACATTTTCTTCAACGTCAGCAGCACCGGTAACCGGCGAGGTGCGACTTGGCTCCAGCGAGCTTTGGGGCCGGATTTCACGGTGCACGAGATGTCCATCTGCGCCGATCACGTGGACACGACACTGCACATCCTTCGGCCGGGCTTGCTGTTGGCCAATGCCTCTCAAATGAAGCCCGAAATGATACCGAGCCCGCTGCAGAGTTGGAAGACACTGTGGGTCACCGATATCGAGGATGACGGTTTCGCTTTCGACTGGCCACGCGCTTCTCGCTGGGTCGGGATGAACCTCCTGGCGCTCGGCCCGGATCGTGTGCTCGTCCCGTCCACCCAGGTTTCCCTAATGCGTCAGCTGGAACAGGCCGGGGTGGAGCCGGTACCCGTGCGGTTCCGGCACGGCCGTTCCCTCGGGGGCGGACTGCATTGCTGTTCTCTCGACATCCGGCGCCGGGGAGAGCTGACCAGGTACTTCTGATCAGGTCGGCGGGCGGTCCTCGATGCTAGCGGTATCGCGGGCTTCCGGGCGTCCTTTTGCCGTTGAACATTTTCGGTAAGCAAAGTTTCGTACGGACGGTCTTGACGCCCACGAGGTCCAATGAATACTATTCGCATAGTCCAATATGGATGCTTAGGTCATCATAGGACGAGGAACGAGTCGGCGACGAATCAGGTTGACAACGACGACCCCTGAATCAACTCGCCGCCACCCCGATTCGGTCAATCGGCACTTCTCCCGAACACTGCTGAACAGAACGGAAGGTTGCATGTCAACACTCGCCGACGGTTATGACATCATCGATCTGCCTCCGATCTCGCGGGAGGTGCTGGACAGTTACGACAATCTCCCGCTCGATGTCTACATGGGAAACCAGACGCGCTACAAGCGCTTCTCGCAGTACAAGCTCGACCACACCTCCGACGCCTGGTCGTTCGAGCTGCTCGCGCACCGCGCCTACAGCCAGTCCCGCCAGCACAACACGGTCGCGGGCGGCATCCTGCGCGAGTACGAGCCCTTGCAGGCCGACTTCCTCCCCTACGTGCACGCGGTGGCCGCCAGTCTGCCGCTGGACCGTTCCGAGAGCTGGCAGGTGAACGTTCATCAGAACCGCAGCCGCGCCACGGAGGCGAAACCCGGGCTGGTCACCCCGGAGGGCGTCCACAGGGACGGGCACGAGTACGTCGGGATCCTGGTCTTCAACAGGCACAATGTGGCCGGGGGTGAGATGCGGCTGTGGAAGGCCCTCGACTCCTCCGAGCCGTTCTGGCGTGGCACCGTCCAGCCTGGCCAGGCTGCGCTGCTCGATGACCGCGCCGTCGCACACGACGTCACAGATCTGCACCCGGCTACCCCCGGCCAGGAGGGGCACCGCGACATCATCATCGCCGCGTTCTCGCGCTGGTCACGGGGTAAGTACGGTGAGGAGTACGAGCAGGCGGTGCTCGACAGCGAACCCTTGGCGCCATGAAGGCGACGGGTGGACGTGTCACTGTGGTCGACCGTGAGGTTGCGGGTGGATGCCCGTTGGACTGCCCGGACGCCTGCAGTTGGATAGTGGGCGTCCGCGACGGTGTCGCCGTCACGTTGCGCGGTCGCCCCGAGCACCCCTTCACCCACGGCACTCTCTGCGTGAAGGTCAACCAGTACCTCGACCACGCGGCGTCGCCCGATCGTCTCCGTCATGCACTGCGTCGCTCCGGCCCGAAGGGCACCGGCAGGTTCACGAGGATCAGCCTGGACTCGGCGTTCGACGAGATCGCCGAACGGTTCAACCGGGTTCGTCACGAGTACGGCGGCGAGTCGATCTGGCCGTACCAGGGAACGGGCAACCTGGGGTACCTCCAAGGGCTCCAGGGCCAGGCCGGCGCACGGTTGTGGAACGTGCTCGGCGCCTCCGAGCACGACATGACGATCTGTTCGGCGGCTGGGCTGGTCGGCGCGGACCTCGCCACCGGCACCCACCGGGGCATCGATCCGGAGTCGCTGGCCCACTCACGGTTGATCTTGCTGTGGGGCGTCAACACCCTCACCACGAGCCATCACCAGTGGCGGTTCATCAACAAGGCGCGCGAGCAGGGCGCGCACGTCGTTGCGATCGACCCAGTGGCCACAAGGACCGCCCAGCAGGCCGACGAGCACCTGGCACCGCGGCCCGGTACCGACGCCGCCCTCGCGCTGGGCCTGCTCAACGTGGTGGTCGCCGCCGGCGGGGCGGACCGTGGCTACCTGGCCGACCACACACTGGGGTGGCCCGAGTTCCACGCCCGCATCGAGCAGTTCCCTCCGGAACGGACCGCGGAGTTGACCGGCGTTTCCCGCGCGCAGATCGAGCAGCTGGGGGAACGGATCGCCACCACGAGACCCACCGGCATCCGCGCCGGCAGCGGGATGCAGCGCCATGCGGGCGGCGGCGCAGCCGTCCGCGTGCTCGCCTGCCTGCCCGGCGTCACCGGTGACTGGGGCAGGCTCGGTGGTGGCCTCACCTACTCGACCGACGGATACTTCGGCGGGAACCGGGAGGCACTCCTCGGCAGCGACCTGCGCGCGGCGCCGGTGCGGCGGCTCTCCATGACCCGGCTCGGCCAGAACCTCCTCGACCTGACCCCGCCGGTCAAGGCGCTGTTCGTGTACGGGGCCAACCCGGTGGTCAGCAACCCCGATCAGCAGCGCGTTCGCCAGGGGCTCGCCCGCGAAGACCTGTTCACGGTGGTCGTCGACCACTTCCAGACCGACACCGCCGACTACGCCGACATCGTGCTGCCCGCGACCATGCAGACCGAGCACCTGGACGTCCTCGACGGCTACGGCCACATGTACCTCGCGTGGAACGAGCCGGCGACGGTCCCTCCGGGCGACTGCCTGTCCACGACGGAGACGTTCCGCCGAATCGCCAGGCACATGGGGTTGTCCGAGCCGAGACTCTACGATTCGGACCAGGAGATGGCGGCCCAGTTGCTGGCCTCGGACCATCCATCGCTGGACGGTATCGATGTCGAGTCCCTGCGCCGAGACGGGTGGGTGAGACTGAGTTATCCGGCCGATTTCGTGCCGTTCGCCGACGGCTTCCCGACACCGTCCGGCAAACTGGAATTCCGGTCCGAGCGAGCCGTGGAGGCCGGGTTCGAGGCAGTGGCGGGATACACGCCGCCACGTGAGTCGACCGACCCGGAACTGGCCGCGCGGTACCCGCTCTCGCTGATCGCCGGTGCCTCGCACTTTTTCCTCAACTCGGTCTTCGCCAACAAGCCGGAACTGCGGCGCCGGGCTGGTCCGCCCCGGGTCGAGCTGCACCCGGACGACATGGCGGCTCGTGGGCTCACCGACGGCACACCGGTCGTGGTCTTCAACGACCGCGGTTCATTCGTCTCCACCGCGCACGCCTCCGCACACGTCCGCAGCGGAGTCGTAGCGACCACAAAGGGCCATTGGATGAAGCTCACAGGCGGCTCGACCGTCAACGCGACGGTGAACGAGCGGGACGCCGACATGGGCGGCGGTGCGGTGTACCACGACAACCGCGTCGAGGTCGAGGAATGGCAGCCCTCCGCGGCGCGAGACTGATATCAGACGACACATTATTTCCATGGGGGTACGACCGTGCAACGAACAGCTTCTGTCGTCGACGACATCTCGGATTGGCTGTCGATATCAGCGGATCAGCTTGACCGCGCGGTGCGCGGTGAGCTGCGGGAACAGGTTCTCGAACGGGTGGGAGAGCTGAACGACCGCGCTACCGCCGGTGACCCGGATGCATTTCTGCAGCAGCAACAGCTCCTCGCCCGAATCTATGATCTCGGGTTGCGGATCGCTCCGGGTGAACCAAGCGCTGAGGGATCGGTCGTGATTCACGAGATCGCCCGCCTGGTGGAGTCCGCCACCGGCGCCGCAGAGGATGCCCGCATCGAAGCCGGCCTGCTGGACGGCATGCCGACCGAACCGGCCGCTTACGTCTCCTGGTTGAAGGCGCTGGCCAAGCAGCACCGGGTGTACAAGCATCCCTACTACACCGATTTCATCAGCAACCACGCAGACTCCGAGGACCTGCGTCGGTACATGATCCAGGAGTCGGTCATCGACGCGAGGTTCGACGACCTGCTCGCCCTCATGCAGGTCGGTACCGACGGTGCCGCGAAGCTGGAGATCGCGGCGAACTACTGGGACGAAATGGGCAACGGCCGGCCGGACGAGGTGCACACCACGCTCTTCAGACGGATCTTCGAGGTCTTCGACGTGCGGGAGGAGGAGGTCGCCGACCAGCTCACGGGCACGGCGCTGCTGTCCGGGAACCTCGCGGTGATGTTGTCGCGCTACCGGTGCCGGTACGCCGAGGCGGTCGGCTACCTCGGGATGACCGAGTGGCTGGTGCCGGACCGGTTCGTGTGCGTCGTGCGCGCATGGGAGCGACTGGGGCTGCCGGAGGTCGGGATCACCTACCACAGGCTGCACATCACGGTCGACTCCCAGCACGCAGCCGGGTGGTTCCACAACGTGGTGAAGCCGGCGGCGACCTCCGAGGCCATGCGCATCGGCATCGCACGCGGGACCCTGTGGCGGCTCAACTCGTCCGCGCGCTACCTTGACGAGCGGTTCGCCGAGACCGGCGCGCGGTGGGCTGACGGCAGCCGCAGGTGACCTCGCTGCAAGGGGAAGGCCTTCCGCGCTTCGCGAAGTACCAGGCGATGGGCAACGACTACCTGGTCGTGGATCCCGAGGACGCGCTGCCCGCCGCACCGGCGACAGCGGTCGCGATGTGCGACCGGCACTTCGGGATCGGCGCGGACGGAATCGTCTTCCGGGGACCGCCCGCGGGCGCGGGCCAGCCCATGCCGGTCCGGTTGTTCAACCCGGACGGGAGCCCGTGCGAGCGGAGCGCGAACGGGCTGCGCATTCTCGCCCTGCACCTGTCCCGAGGCGGCGGTACGGAGTTCGTGCTGGACACGGGGTTCGGCCATACCAGTGTCCGGGTACTGGACCGGTCCACAGGGCTGGTGTCGATCGACTTGGGTCGTCCGGATTTCGACGCGGACGCCGTCGGCCTGGTCGGGGGTTCCGGCCCGGTCGTCGACCATCCGTTGCCCGTCGCCGGGCGGACCCTCCGGGTGACCTGCGTCCACAACGGAAACCCGCACGCGGTCGTCGTCCTACCGGCCGACGACGAGTCGGCCGCGCGGGAGCTGGGGCCGCTGATCGGCCGGCACTCTGCGTTCCGCACCCGGGTCAACGTGGAGTTCGCGGTAGTGCGCGATCGGAGTTCGCTCAAGGTCGTGGTGTGGGAACGCGGTGCCGGGCCAGTGCTCGCGTCGGGGAGCGGGGCCTGCGCGGCGGCAGCTGCGGTGCGGCGTCTCGGTTTGGTGGGCGACGAGGTCGACGTCCGGATGCGCGGTGGTGCCGTCACCGTGTCCGTCGACGCCGGCGGCGCGGTCCGGCTTACCGGACCGGTCGAGGAGGTCGGCACCGGACGGGTCTCCGCCGGACTCGCCGCTCGAGCGGGTCGACCGACCCGCCCGGTGCCGACGTCAAGCTCCTCCTGACGCAGCAGGAGCCGCCACGGTGGCGGCGTGGCGGGCGCGCAGAAGTCGCCGATCGGATTTGCCCGACGGGAAGCGGGAGAGGTGCTGCAGGACCCAGGACGCGCTGGAACGGGCCACCGGCTCTATCGATGAATGGCTATGCTAAGGATGTGCGCCGAACGTACGCGCCACAGCGAAGAACTCGAACGGTATTGGGGTGAAACCCCGTTTGTGCGGCCTATTCCGGCAACGTTGGCGGAAGGGTGATCACCGTGTTTATGGACGAGTAATCATCGTGCTTCACCCGGGGAGATGCGCGATTGTGCGCCATCTTTACCCCGAAAATCATGGAGGACCAGCTTGATGAACAACGCTGTCGACATACAGCCCCGTGACACCTTCACCGTGGTGACGAAGGACGGCGTCGCGCAGGTTTCGTTCGAGGGCTCGCACCAATCTAACGCGATGAGCAACGGCCGGATGCGCGCACTCACCGGGATCCTCCGCGAGCTCGAGGCCGACGACGCGGTCGCCGCCGTGGTGCTGCACGGCGGCGAGGGCAACTCCTTCGCCGTGGGTGGCGATTTCCACGAGGTCAGCCACTTCTCGGGCGGTGACGAGGTGGACGAGTGGATCGACAACATCACCGAGCTCTACGTCGCCAGCCTCGAAGTCACCAAACCCACAGTGGCCGCCGTCGAGGGTTACGCCATCGGTATCGGTCTGCAACTCCTGCTGACGTGTGATTACCGCGTCGGTGCGGACTCGTCGATCCTGCGCATGCCTGAGTTCAAGGTCGGTATCGCATGCAATTTCGGCGCGTTCATGCTGGAACGCTCGGCCGGGCGTTCGGTCATGCAGAACATGCTGCTGTCGTGTGACGAGTGGCCCGCCGAGCCCTCCCTGCGGGACGGCCTGCTGCACCGGGTGGTGCCCGCGGCCGAGGTGCTACCGACCGCGCTGGCCCGCGCGGCGGCCTTCGCCGACTACAACCCGGCGGCCGTGCGCAACACGAAGCCGCAGATGAACCGCGACTACATCCAAGGGTTGCACGTTCTACGGGACAACGCGAAGAGATCACATCGGGCAGGATTCGCCTCGGGGCGGCCGCAGCGGGAAATGCGCCGGATCGTGGGCAAGGCATGAGCGGCGGCTGGGTGGTCGTCGCCAACCGGCGCGTCACCGGACTTGAGCCGATGGGTGCGTGCGTCGAGGTCGGTGATCTGTTCGTCTACCACCGTGGCCTCGCGGCGGGGCTGCCCTCAGCCGCGCCGTTCGACATCGACGTCCGTACGCTGACGGCGGCGCCCGCGCTCGGGGAGCTGCCCACGAAACCGGCGCAGCGGACCGTGCTGCAGGTGGCCGAGGACGCCGTGACCGCGTTCACCTCAGTGTTCAACGAGGACGCCATCTATGTCGCCGAGGACCCCGCGACCGGTGGCTTCGCCTTCTTCACCGACCTGCTGCTCGCCGCGGCTATTCTGCCCGCGTGGGGCTCCGCCGCCCGCGTGCGCTCGGCTCCTGCGGGCACCGATCCGGAAGCCACGCTGGTCGACGGGATCCGACGGTTGGACCACTCGGTCCGGCAGCGCCGTGCCCGGACCGCTTCGGGCTGGCTGACCAGCACCGCCCCGCGAGCCGAGGACTTCCTCGAGCAGTTCCGCACGCCGTTTCGGGACGATCCGCTGGCCGCCGGGCAGGCGCAGCTGGCCGAGCTGGACGCGGTGATCGCCGGCATCTCCGCCGCCCGCCCCGAGGCCACGTACGCGTCGCTGCTCTCCGGCGGGATCGACTCGGGCACCGTGACCTACCTGGCCGCGGCGCGGAACCTCGACGTGCGTCCGTACAGTGTCGGAACCCCCTGGGGAGACGAGTTCTCCGACGCCGCGGAGCTGTGCGAGGTCGCCGGTCTCAAACTGCATCCGCTGCTGCTCGACGAGGACAGCATCATCCGTGCCGTCCCGGCCGCCGTCCGCTGGCTCGGCGTGACCACGCCGGAGGTGGTCGAGGTCGCGCTCACGGCCACGGCGTTCTACCAGTCCGGCGTCCTCGAACCGGGTCGCGTGCTGCTCACCGGGTACGGCAGCGACCTCATCAATGCCGGGCTCTTCACCCCGTTCGAGCACCCGGACGAGCTGATCGGCCAGGGCATCGAGGCGGTCGCGCGAACCCGAACCAGTGGTGAGCTGGCCAACCGGATGGCGCTGGCGTACGACGTCGAGACGTTCCACCCGTTCTGGACGCTCCCGGTGATGCGCACCGCGCTGGAGACCACTCCCGCGTGCAAGGTCCGCGACGGCCGGGAGAAGTTCCATCTGCGGACCGCGATGGCCGCCCACGTCACCCCCGCCATCGCGTGGCGCCGCAAGATCGCCGTACACCACGGTGGGAACCTGCAGGACGGGGTGCGGCGGCGGCTCGCTGCGGACTCCGGGCAGAGCGACCCCTCCCGCGTCTACCAAGCATGCTTCGCCGACCTTCTGGCGCTGGCCGGTCAAGGACACCTCGACGACTGGAACCCCGACGAGGTCTACGCACGCGCGCTCGCCGCGATCCGATGAACGAGGAGATGGTGATGACCGAGAACACACTGACCGGCTCGGGTCTTGGCACGGTGTTGACGTCGCCGCCCGGGGAGGCCGTCGAAGAGCTGGCCCGGCGGTCCCAGGAGGCGGCGCTGACCAGCGGGGCCGCGTTGACCCGCGGCCTGGACTTCACCGAGGAGGCCTTCCAACGACTCGTCCACCTCCTCGGCCAGACCGTGGATCACAAGTTCGGCGAAGGCCAGGCCGATCTGCTGCTGCTCAACGCCTCCAGGGACGAGGGAAAGGTCGTCACCGGCCGCGGCCCCCTCCCGCTGCACACCGACGGACTGCTGGTGGGCGAGCAGGTCGACCTGATCGTCCTGTACGCCAAGGACTTCGCCGACGAGCCCGGTTCCGGCGAGACCACGGTGTGCGACCAGCTCGCCGCGTGGCGCGAGATCCCGGCGCACCTCGGCAAGGTTCTCGCCGACGGCCGGCTCGAATACCTCGTCGAGGAACGCGGCTACTTCCCGCAGGTGCCCGCCGACTGGTACGAGATCCCGACCACCCGCGACTACGGCCGCGTGCGCTCACTGAACCTGGCACTCGGATTCCCGCCGGATGTGCCGCAGGGCTGGCAGGTGCGCGTCGCCGGCATGGACGCCCACGACTCCGCCGCATTCTTCGCGGAGCTGTCAGCGCACCTGCACTCGCCGCGCTACCTCTATCAGCATCGTTGGCAGACCGGTGACCTGCTGGTGATCGACAACCAGCGGACGCTGCACGGCCGCACCGCGATCGGGTCCGACGGGGTGCGGCTGCTCTATCGCGGCCAGGTCACTCTGCCGACGACCGCCTGAGGAGAAACGATGCTACTGACCGAGTTCCGTTCCGTGGTGGCCCGCAGAGCCGACGCCCTCGCGGTGGTGGTCCCCGACGGCGAACGCGTGACCTACGGGGAGCTGTCGCTGCGGGTCGACCGTGCCCTCGGCTGGCTGCGGGCCCGCGGCATCGGCGAGGGCCAGGTGGTGGCGACCTGGCTGGACAACGGAATCGACTACGTGGCATTGGTGTTCGCCCTGGCGGGCAGCGGCGCGATCCACGTGCCGATCAGCCGGTCGGCGACGCCGGAGCACATCGCCTGGCTGGTCGAGCGAACGAAACCGGCGCTCGTCGTCAGCGCGGAGCCGCTGCCGGACGTCGTCGTCGAGCAGGTGACGACCGCAGAGCTGGCGACCGGCTCCGAGCTGATCGGCGCGCGGCAGTTCGGAGCTCACGAAGGCGCGTTCCGGCTGCTGGAGACGTCCGGCTCCACCGGGAAACCCCGGCTCGTGACCTGGCGCCAGGACGACCTGCTCCACGACCGGCGACAGTGGATCGCTTACACCGCGACGACCGCCGCCGACGTGCTGTTCAACCGCCACACCCTGGACGTCGCACACGGCTGCGACGTCCACCTGTTCCCGGCGCTGCTCTCAGGCGCCCTCCTGGTGCTGGCCGATCCGTCCGCCTCGCCCGACCAACTGCTGCTGTGGCTGCAGGAGACCGGCGCCACCGTGTCCAGCGCACTGCCGAGGCACTACGAGTTGCTGACGCAGGCGGCACACGGCCGGTCCGTCGACCTTTCCGCGATGCGGATGCCGCTCTGCGGCGGTGCGTACCTGAGCGGCCAGGCCGTCGCCGACGCGGCCGAGGTGCTCGGTATCCACATTCGACGCATCTACGGCTCGACCGAGTTCGGCATCGTGCTGGGGAACATGGACGATGCCGTGCAGACCACTCGCGGTATGACCCCGGTCACCGGGGTGGAGATCAGGCTCGCTCCCCTGGACGCGGCGTGGCCGTCGATCGGTGAGGTGCTGGCCCGCTCGACGCACACGAGCGTCGGCTACTTCGATGACGCGGCGGCGACCTCCGCCACGTTCCGCGACGGCTGGTACCACACGGGGGATGTTGCCGAGTTCGACGGCGAGTACCGGATCCTCGGCCGTGTCGCCGACCTGCTCGGCGGCTCGGCCGGTCCGGTGTTCTGCCCTGGCGTCGAGGCCGCACTGACAGCCGCATGCCCGATCACCGAAGCCGCCGTACTGGCACCGCTGCCCGGAGAGACCGAGGGTGGGGCGCTCGTGGTGGCGACCCCCGCAGCCGGGGCCGAGGACGAGCGCGTGCGCGCGGCGATCCGTGCCGTGCTCGAGGACCTGGGTGTGCGTGCGGAGATCGTGCTCGCCGCCACCATCCCCCATACCGCCGTCGGGAAGGTGGACAAGCCCGCCCTGCGCAAGGGGCGGACGTCGAACGTGCGCCAGCGCTGACCGATGACGGACCGAAACCTGTGAAGCCCAGCGAGACAATTTCTTGATTTTGTTCTAGCTGGCGTTAGCGCTGGCGGTGGGCTGGTCGGTGGGGTCGGGCTTGTTGATCCACGCCCGGTCTGGCAGGCGGCGTGGTCAGGGTCGCCGGGTGAACCGCTCGGGATGCGCCGCCCAGGCCGTGTCGAGGGTGCGTTGCCGCTGGCAACTTCCACGACACCTGGGACGGTGGGGAACTCAACCAGGCCGACCACATCGCCACCGGGCACGCCATTCTCGACGGCGGCCGCGACGCGGGCAACCGCTGGGTCAGCCTCGCTCGCCAGGCCGGACACCGTCTCGGGAGCCGCTTCGCGGTCGCCTTCAGGGTCTTTCCCTCCACGGCTGATCCCGGTCGCGCACGGTGCGCCCAGGATCCGTGGCCTGATCAGGTCGTGTAGTCGGCGTTGATGCGGATGTAGCCATCGGTGAGGTCGCAGCCGTAGACGGTGAACGAGCCAGCGGCGATCCCGAGGTCGATGTCGATCGTGACTTCCTTGCCGCGCATGTATTCCGCGGCCCGGTCCAAGAGGTCCTCGGCGGAGCTTTCGGGGAACATCAGCAGATCGCCGAAGCGGATCGCTACCCGGTCGGGGTCGATGTCGGTCTCGTCCTCCAGCTTGCCGATCGCCATCGCGACCCGGCCCCAGTTCGGATCAGCGCCGTGCACGGCGGTCTTGACCAGCGGCGAGTTCACGACGCTCTTGCCGACCAGCTTCGCCTGCGCGTCGTCGCGCGCACCACTCACCCGCACCTCGATGAGCTTGCTCGCGCCCTCGCCGTCGGAGGCAATTTCCCTGACCAGGTGCAGGGCCGCCCGGTGCAGCGTCTGCTCGAACTCTCCGAGGTCGGCCGGGCCGGCAACGCCGTTCGCGAACACCGCGGCGGTGTCACTGGTCGAGGTGTCGGTGTCGATGCTGAGCGCGTTGAATGTGCTGTCGACAACCCGGCGGAAGATCGCGTCGAGGTCTTCCCTGCCGACCCGCGCATCGGTGAAGAAGAACGTCAGCAGCGTCGCCATGTTCGGCTCGATCATGCCGACGCCCTTGGCGATGCCGACGATCACGGCGTCACCACAGCGCAGCCGGACCACCTTGTGGCGGGTGTCCGTCGTCATGATCGCGCGCGCACTGGCGTCGAAGTCGGCGGCGGGGAACGGCCACGACAGCTCGTCGAGCCCCCGCCGGATCTGCGCCATCGGATAGGGCCGCCCGATCACTCCGGTCGAGGCGATCAAGAGCTCGCCGGCGGGGATCCCGGCGACCTCGGCGACCCTGCGCTGGATCTCGGCGGCGTTCTCGGCGCCGACCTTCCCGGTCGCGACGTTGGCATTGCGGGAGAGCACGACCATGCCCCGGAGGCTCCCGGCCGCCGCGGACTGCCGACTGAGCTCGACGCTGGGCCCGGCGAACCGGGAGCGCGTGAACACCGCCGCCGACGTCGCGGGAACCTCGGACACGATGGCGGTAAAATCGTCACCGACGTCTTTGAGGCCCAGGTTCCTCGTCACGCCAAGGAAACCCTGTGGCACAAGAGAAGCCTGCGGCTCAAGGAGATCTTGCGATTCAGCTGTCGACGACATCCGCTCACCAGTTTCATCCGTTGGCGGCATTGTCCCATAGCCGCGTACGGCCGCCTACGGATCAAAGGTTAGTACTGCTACGGCGGGTCGTAGCTTCCGGGGCGTTCGAGTCGGTTGCGGTAGTGGGCGGCTCGGCTGCGGTGATTGCTGAGTCGCCGGAATTTTGACCAGGCCAGAACGTGGCTGGTGGTGTGTTGTGCGGCCAGGTTCAGGATGGCGGATAGGTGCCTGATCTCGTTGACGGTCAGCGGGATCAGCTTGTCCTGGTCGCTGTCGCCGGTGGTGCCCCTTACTGTCTCGCGGGCACGGGTGATGGTCAGGAGATCGTCGAGTCACACGGCGGACACGCCGCGGTCTTCTCCCGACCCGGCGCTGGCAGCATGTTCGTGCTCTGGCTGCCGGACACCGACCGCACGGACGACGATCCACCGCCGGCGACGCCGCCACCGCTGTGACGGACCGCCCACGCACCACCGAGCGGAACCGCGGATCACTAGAGAACGCGCGTTCAGTGCTCCCTCGCGTGATGTCCCGCGAGGGAGCACCGATCGGTCAACACCTCGCTGTTCAGGCCCGGCGCTGCCAGAAGAGCCGTTCCTCTCTGTCCGGGTCGTAGGCGATCCTGCAGTCAGCGTCGATCCACATGGTGGCCCGGTCCTTCGGCGTGTAGGCGGGCCATCTCGGCACGCCCCTCGCGCTGGGATGGCCGTGGTGGGCGAAGCCGGCCCACAAAGCGCTCATGTGCCGGGCGGTCGCCCGTTTGCCCGGCAACTGGTCCGCGCCGACGTTGGCGAACTTCATCGGGATGTCCGAGGCGTGCGGCGAGCCGAGTGGGAAGCCGGTGCCTGGCACCACGGTCGGGTCCTGGTACGCGAGCTGGTACATGAAGACCGGTGCGGCGTGCTGCGCCGCCTTAGCCTCCGCGATCGTGATCGCGTCGCGCCAGATGGGTGATGTGGTGATCGCGAAGTAGAGCTGGGCCGGTGTCGCTTCCGGTCGCGACCGGCGGAAAGTCGCGATGATCCGGTCGAGTTCGGCGCCCTGGTAGGTGCCGCTGAGTCGGCTACGCAGGCCGGCCTCGTCCATGCGGAAAACATCGGGCGGCCCGAAGAGGCTGAAGAACACCGTCTCGTCGCGGCAGGTGCCGACCATCAGCGGCTTACCGCCCGACCAGGGCGGGGCACCGTCGTCGAAGGGGTGCCGCGGGGTGACACCTCCGTCGACAAAGGCGCCGAACCCGGGTAGGGGGTCGGGGTCGCCCCAGGGTGCGACGCCGTTCGCGGCCTCGGACACCTGGATCTCAAGTAGACGCGCGGCCGGGATGTCGGAGAGCTTCGGGATGTCGTTCCTGGCCAGCCCCAGCAGGTGCAGCGTGCGCTCGGCACGTGCGGTGGCGCCGTCACGGATGGGAAAGCGCAGCGGGGCGGCGCTTTCGATCGAGGCCTTGTGGAACAGCCGGGCTGCCTTCGGCATGGTGTAGACGGCGGCGGTCTTGGCGCCGCCGCCGCTCTCGCCCCAGACCATGATGTTGTCCGGGTCGCCGCCGAAGTTGTCGATGTTGTCGCTGGTCCAGCGCAGCGCCGCGAGGATGTCCAGCATCCCCTGGTTCGCGGCGTAGTCGCCGTCGGCGAGATCGCCCAGGAACAGGTAGCCCAGCAGGCCCAGCCGGTGGTTCGACTCGACAACCACCACGTCGTGGAGCTGCGCGAGACGGGTGCCGTCCTGGCCCGTGGCCGAGCCCGAGCCGATCATGTAGCCGCCGCCGTGGTTGTAGAACATCACCGGCCGCCGCTTGCGGTCGGCGGCGGGGGTCCAGATGTTGAGGTACAGGCAGTCCTCGGACGGTGCGGGCATGCGGCCGTTCCCACTCGGGCCCATCTCACCGCCCGCGACCTGCAACGCCGGGTTGGGGAAGCTGGTACGTGCCGGCGGCCCAAGGCCTCATCGGCCCCAACGGCGGTGCGCTCGCCTCCGCGGAGGTGCCCGAGCATCCCGGTACCGGTTCGGCAATTCTCGGGTTCGTCCAGTGGTCGCCGCCGGGATCATCGCCCCGATCGCCGGGCTCGGCGGCGAGCACACCGCTGTGCCGATGGCACTGCTCATGGTCGCTGGCGCGGCGCTCTCGATGATCGGTCTGCTCGTGCTGGCCCGCCCGGAAAAGACAACAGCGGGTGCCGCGACAACCGGTAACGGCGTCCTGCAACACAGCACGCCCTGAACTTCAGGGCCGTACCGGACTGTTCCTTGCCGGCCTGATCGGCCGGAGCAGCGCCCCGCGCTTGTAAGAGGTACTGGCAGTACACCCATTGGCAGAGACTCGCAGCGCCGCCACGGCTGTGGTGAGGTGCAGGTAGGTCAGCATCACGTCACCGGAGGACATCATCTTCACCGTCAACGCCATCGCCGCGCCTTCTGCCACCGAACCGCTCGTGCGTACCACGATCGAACGGCGGGACCTGGGCCCGCGCGATGTTCTCATCGAAATCCGCTACGCCGGCATCTGCCACTCTGACATCCACACCGTGCGCGGCGACTGGGGCAGCGTTCCCTACCCGCTCACCGTCGGCCACGAAATCGTCGGCCGGATCACCGAGGTCGGCGCCGAGGTCACCCGCCACGCGGTCGGCGACCGTGCCGGTGTCGGCTGCATGGTCAACTCGTGTCGCGAGTGCGAGAACTGCCGCAGCGGAAGCGAGCAGTACTGCCTCAAGGGCAACACCCAGACGTACGCCAGCGTCGACCGGGACGGCACCGTGACCCAGGGCGGGTACTCGACCCACGTCGTCGTGGACGAGGACTTCGTGCTGCGGGTGCCGGAAAGCATCCCGTACGAGGCGGCCGCGCCGATGCTGTGTGCGGGCATCACCACGTACTCGCCGTTGGCGCACTGGAACGCCGGTCCCGGCAAGAAGGTCGCCGTGGTGGGCCTGGGTGGCCTGGGCCACATGGCTGTCAAGATCGCTGCGGCGATGGGTGCCGAGGTGACCGTGCTGTCACAGACGCTGGCCAAGAAGGACGACGGCCTGCGCTTCGGAGCCGAGCACTACTACGCCACCAAGGACCCGGCGACGTTCGAGGCGCTCAAGAACAGCTTCGACCTGATCATCAACACGGTCAGCGCACCGATCGACATGGCCAGCTACCTCGGTCTGCTGCGTCGGGACGGCACGCTTGTCAGCGTGGGTGCCCCGGCGGAGCCGCTGCCGGTGCCCGTCTTCGCGTTGTTCGGCAACCGACGTTCGTTCGCCGGCTCCAGCATCGGCAGCATCGCCGAGACGCAGGAGATGCTGGACTTCTGCGCCGAGCGCGGCATCGCTCCCGAGGTCGAGGTCATCGGCGCCGAGGCAGTAAACGACGCATACGAGCGGGTCCTCGCCTCGGACGTGCGGTACCGGTTCGTCATCGACATCGACACCCTGCGCTGATCTTCTCTGTTGTGCGCCAGGGTCCGCCGAACGGCGGGCCCTGGTGCGCAGTCGCGCCGGATCGACCGGTAGCCAACATCGATGGTGAAATTGCGACCTTGTTGAATTGGCAGTGAAGGTCGGGGTCTGCAGCCCGTGACTTCGAGGTTGTGGTCGGAGTCGCTCGGGAAACACTGCCGTGAGATCCACCGATCCGAGTCCGCACGACACCGGCACAATCCCGTCGGCCAGAGCGAGGACGGGCGGCTACCCCGCCGCAGCGCGAAGCCCTGACCCGACTCCGAGGGCCTCCGGTGCCACAGAGCCCGCGCCCCGGCGCAGGTACCGTGGCATTGCGGTACGGCTACGCCGGCGTGGCATGACGCGTAGGTCATCGGCTCCAGCAGCAGCCGCGGCTGTAACACAGGAACGCCTGACGCTGGAGCCGATCGCATCGGCTGGATCGGTGACTCGACGGGCTACATCGGTGGCCGTGAAGGCCCTCGCTGTTCGACGGTCAGTGGGTGTGGCTGACCGCTGACCGCTGAGGGCTGCCAGGGCGGTAGCGACGGCGTGCAGGTCGGCTTTGATGTAGGTGGTGGTGCGGGTCCGCGGCGGTCGGTGTGGCCGATTAAGCGTCGCGACGGCGGAAAGTGACAGCGGCAAGCGTTAGTACGGAGAGTGTCCATGTGACCGTGGCGGCGGCACCGCGGGTCGGGTCGAGGGCGGCCGTGTCCGGCAGGTAGGCGGCGTTGGTGCAGCTCCGGGCCCGCAGCAGCGGGCCTGCGATGAAATACAGACCGAGCAGCAGAACCACGGCGGGCACTGCACGGCGAACGACGCCGGCGACTGCGGCCCCCAGCAGCGTGGTGAGCGTCAGGTAGGCCGTCGCGGCCGGCATCCAGGTGCCCGCACCGCCCGCAAGGGTGCTGGTGGCCGCTGTCACGGCGGCCACCGGAAGCGCCACCACAGTCAGCGCGACGGCCTTCACCGCCTGTAGTGGCAGGCGCCGGGGCATCGCGAGCAGCGTGGTGCTGATTTGGCCGCCCTCCTGGTACTCGGACGCGGCCGCGAGCACGCCGAGCACCAGGAAGCCGGCCTGGGTGTAGCCGAGTGGGGCCAAGGCGGCGACCTCGCCGAGCGACTCACCGTGGAACTCGGCAGATGCGTACACGTACGTCAGCAGCAGGTTGGCGGTCCAGGTCAGTAGTGCGGTCAGGCGCAGCGACGGCAGGGTCAGCAGTTTGCGCAGTTCAGCGCGGGCGGTGTTCATACGTCCCGCCGCTCAAACAGGACCGCGCCGACCACGAGTAACGCGATGACCCAGGCCGTCATCACCAGGCCGGCGGTCACCGGGGCGATCTCGACCGGGAAGTCCGCGCTGCCGATGAACATCTGCGCTCCGACGATGTCCGGCAGATAGGAGGCAAGGTCGGTGACCTTCGTCAGCAGGTACGACACTGACACGACGGAGCTGTTGATGATCAGCAGCGTCAACGGCACGATGCCGTTGCGGGAAATCAGCGCGATCGCATACGCCAGTAGTGCGGTCAACGTCCAATAGAGGATCGCGGCCACGACTCGGGCCGGGGCGGGTGCCGGCGCGTGTTCGCCGTACAGCACCTGGGTGAGGGTGAGTGTGGCGGCTGTGGTGACCGCTGCCTGGGCCGCGACGACCAGCACGAGCGCGGTGGCTTTCGCCACAAGCAGACGCAGCCGGTCGGGGACTGCGGCGAGCGTCGCGGTGAGCTGGCGGGCGCCGGGGGCGTCCTGGCCGGTGGACGTGTATTCGCTGCTCACCACGATCACGCCGAGGACTATCGGACCGATCAGGCCGATACCCAGGTCGCGTAGGCCCAGGTCGGACGTGTCAGTGAGGGTGCCGGCGGCGATCGCGCGGCGGGTGTAGGGCGCGTTCAGCAGGAGGACCACGGGTGCTGTCAACGTACCGAGAACCAAGCCGACCCAGGCGGTGGGCAGGCCGAGCAGCTTACGGAGTTCGGCGCGGACCGGGCTCACCACGGGCCCCCGGCCTCGGTAGCGGTCAGCTCGAAGAAGGCGTCCTCGAGCGTGCGATGATCGCCGATGACGTCGGCGAGTCCGCCCTGGATCACGATCCGGCCCTTGTCTATCACGATGACGTCGTCGGCGGTCTCGGCCAACTCGCCCATCAGGTGGCTGGAGAGTAGGACCGTGCGGCCCTGCGCGGCGCTGTCGCGGAGGAATTCACGCATCCAGCGGATCCCGGCCGGGTCGAGGCCGTTGACCGGTTCGTCGAGAACCAGCACCGCGGGATCGCCGAGCAGCGCGGTGGCGAGCCCGAGCCGGCGGCTCATGCCGAGGGAGAAGCGGCCGGCGCGTTTCCGCGCGTCGCCGGTCAGGCCCACGACCTCAAGGACCTCGTCGGCACGGGAGTCGGGCAGACCGTTACTGGCGGCTACCCAGCGCAGGTGCGCGCGGGCCGTGCGGGCCCGGTGCGCACCGCTGCCGTCGAGCAGCGCGCCGACAGTCAGGAGCGGACGGTCCAGTTTCTGGTAGCGGCGCCCACAGATCAGCGCGGTCCCGCTCTGGGGGCGGTCCAGGCCGAGCAGGATACGTAACGTCGACGTCTTCCCGGCGCCGTTCGGCCCGAGAAAGCCGGTGACCCGGCCGGGTCGGGCGTCAAAGGTGACCTCGTGCAGGATCTGGGTCCTGCTCTTGGTCTTGCTGATGCGATCGATCGTGATCATAAGCCCAGTCAACGCAGGTTCCGGCCCTCGCGCATCGGACCGTTCTCGGATCCCGACGGCCGGGTCGGCCCGCAGACCGTCAGACCCTGGTCTGAGAACTACAGTCGGGGTGGTGAACGCCCATCCGCGCCCCTCCCGGCGGTCCACGGCCGTGCCGGCGGCTGCCGCGGTGATGAGCGTTCTGGTGATGTCCATGTGCACGGTCGGCGCGCAGGGCCCGTTCGCGCTCGTACTGCCACCGCTGATAGTCGGTGGCGCTGTCGCGGCTGCGCTATGGGCTGTGCGGCGGTCACGCGCCGACCGAACCGCCTACGAATCACGGCTGACCGCCTGGGCGGCCTCCGAGGCGGTGCTCGCCGAGCGGTTGCGGATTGCCCGCGACCTGCACGACATCGTCTCGCATGGCTTGGGTTTGATCACGGTCCGCGCGGCGGCCACCCGACACCTACCCAAGCCTGCGGAGGTCGAGGCGGCGCTCACCGACATCGAGGAGGCGAGCCGGCACGCCACCGCTGAGCTACGCCGCATGCTCACGGTCCTGCGCGAGCCGTCGGCCGCCAGCCGCCGTGCGCCCGTGGACAACCTCGACGACCTGCCCGGCATCGTGCACACGGCGTCGCTCGCCGGGCTTCGGCCACGGCTGACGATCGAGCCCCTCGGCCCGGTATCGCAGGGTGTGCAAGTCGCCGTCTGCAAGACCGTGCGGGAGGCGCTCAGCAACGCGGCGCGGTACGCGGGACCGACTGACGTAGGGGTGCGGGTGTATCGGGACGGAACATCCGTAGTGGTCACGGCGGCGGACACCGGCCCAGTCGACGAATGGCGGGCATCGCCGGGCGCCGGACACGGGCTGGCCGGGTTACGGGAGCGGGTGGGCAGTCTCGGCGGAACGCTGTCGACGGAGCGGGTTGACGCGGGCTTCCGCGTCACCGCGAGGATCCCGGACGAGGCGGTGTGAGCGACATCCGCGTACTGCTGGTGGACGACCAGCCGCTGCTCCGACACAGCCTTGCCATGATCATCAACAACGAGCCGGGCCTGACTGTCGTCGGCGAGGCCGGCGACGGTGCACATGCCGTGCCGTGCGCCCGCAGCACCCGCCCCGACGTCATCCTGATGGACGTACGGATGCCGCACCTCGACGGCCTCAAGGCCACCCGCCGCATCTGCACGGACCCGGCACTGTCCACCGCCCGCGTCCTAGTCCTGAGCATGTTCGAGCTCGACGAGTACGTCTACGAGGCACTGCACGCGGGCGCGTCCGGTTTCCTGCTCAAGGACGCCCATCCCGAGGAACTGATCGAGGCGATCCGCCGCACTCACCGCGGTGAATCGCTGTTCGCGCCGTCGATCCTCACCCGGCTCGTAGCGCATTACGTCGCAGCACCACGGCCGGATAGGCCGTCGCCGAAACTGAGGCGGCTGACTGGCCGCGAGGTGGAGGTGCTGACACTGATCGGCGGCGGCTTGTCGAACGACGAGATCGCAACTGCCCTGGCTATATCGGTGAAGACGGTGAAAACGCACATCACGCACCTGATGGCGAAGCTGACCGTTCGCGATCGGGCACAGCTGGTGATCGCGGCGTTCGACGCAGGGCTGGTGCGGCCACGCCCCTGACTGGAACGCGACGGTTTGCATCGATCGTCTGGCTCCGACACAAAGCAAATCTGCTGCGAAACCGAGGCCGGATCCGGGCATGCAGCCGGTCGAACTCCCCATGCCACCGATCAACATCAACGTCCGCCACAGGCAGACCAACGAACACGAGCCGAACTCGATTCGCCTACTGCCGTTGCAGTATTAATCCTGCCCTCAGGTTGATCGGGGAGGATGAGCGCAAAAGCATCAACTGGAGGGCGGGCCGGCGTGCAGATCATGATCGCCGATGACGAGGCGGCCATCCGTGAGTCGCTGGAGCGGGTGCTTCAGGTCGAGGGTTATGGCACTAGCACCGCCGCCAACGGTCTCGCCGTGCTCGACGGGATCGGTGGCGCGGCGCCGGATCTGCTGATCCTCGACGTGATGATGCCCCGCCTCGGCGGGTTGGAGACCTGCCGGCGGTTGCGGGCGGCGGGTCGGGATCTGCCAGTGCTGATGCTGACCGCCCGGGATCAGGTCTCCGACCGGGTCGCGGGGCTGGACGCGGGCGCCGACGACTACCTGCCCAAGCCTTTCGCCACCGAGGAGTTGCTGGCCCGGGTCCGGGCTCTGCTGCGCCGCCGCGCGCCGGGCGACGACGATTCGCAGATCCTGTCGTTCGCCGACGTCCGGCTCGATCCCGACAGGTTCGAGGCGTGGCGGGGTGGGCGGCCGCTGTATCTGACCCGGACCGAGTTCTCCCTGCTACAGGTTCTCGTGCGCAACGCGACCCGGGTGTTGACCCGCGACGCGCTGTTCGAGGCGATCTGGGGCTTCGACATGAGCACCACCGCCAACAACCTTCAGGTGTACGTGAGCTATCTGCGCCGCAAGATGGAGGCCGAGGGTGAGCCGCGATTGATTTACACGCTGCGCGGCTTGGGGTACACGCTGCGGGAGACTCCTCCGTGAGCAGGCGCGCCGGCCGGGAATCGCGTCGGCTGATCCGATGGTGGCGCCGGCGGTCCCTGCGGACCAGGCTGACGGTGATCGCGGCGACGGCCATCGCGGTCAGCGTGTTCGTGGCCTTTCAGGTGGCCAGCGAGCTGCTGGACTCGGAGCTGCAGGACAGCGCCGAGGATCAGCTACGCGCGGACTCCCGCATTCTGGCGACGACCGTGGAGCACACCGGCCTGGCGCAGGTCCAGCTACCGCCGTATCCCGGATCCGGTCGGCTGGTGCGGGTCATCCTGCCCGACGGTTCGACCCGGACGCCGGCCGGCCAACCCGCGCTGCCCCCCGTCAGCGGGCACGCCGGGCGCGTGGCGCAGGGCGCGTCGGCCGACCTGATGGAGTCGAAGGACAGCGACGACGACGGTTATCTCATCTACACGCTGCGGGCGGGCGACGGCGCGGTCCAGGTGGCCCGCAACAACGACGACAGCCCGATCAACCGATTCGGGTTGGGCATGCTGCTGATCGGACTGCTGTGCGTGGCCGGAGGCGCCCTTGTTGGGCGGACCGTGGCGCGGACCGGGCTGGCACCGATCGACCGGCTGACTGCCGCCGCGGTTCGTGTCGCGCAGACCCGGGACCTCGACGCCGACATCCCGGACGAGGGCGGCGGGGAGATCCGGCGGCTGATCCAGTCAATCAACGACATGCTCGCCGCGCTCCGGGACTCCCGGCGGGCCCAGCGGCTGCTCGCCGATGACGCCGCCCACGAACTCAAGACTCCGCTCACCAGCCTGCGCCTCAACGTTGAGCTGCTGATCCGGCTCGATCGGCGCGGCACCCTGGACAGCGCACTGCCGGCGGAGAGCCGGACCCGGCTGCTCAACGATCTCGGCGCCCAGGTGGCCGAGTTGAGCACCCTTGCCGCCGAGCTGACCGACCTGGCGCGCGGCGACGTCAGCGACGAGAGCACCGAGCTGCTCAATGTCGCCGACGTGGTGGTGGCCGCCGCGACCCGGGCTCGTTCCCGCGTGCCCGACATCGAGGTCGCGCTCGACGTGACCTCCGTGTGGGTGAGCGGGCGTCCCGCTGCGCTCCAGCGGGCGGTGCTCAACCTCATCGACAACGCCGGCAAGTGGTCCCCCGCTGACCAGCCGGTCCAGGTCCGGCTCCGTGCCGAGGGCGCGTCGGCGGTCCTCGAGGTCGACGACGCCGGGCCGGGCATCGACGCCGCCGACGTACCGCGGGTGTTCGACCGGTTCTACCGTGCCGACAGCGCCCGGGCGCTGCCGGGATCAGGTCTGGGCCTGTCGATCGTGCAGCGGGTCGTCGACGCCCACGCCGGCCGGGTCACCGTCGCCCGGTCCGCACGCGGTGGCGCGCTGCTGCGGATCATCCTTCCGGCCGCCGCCCCGCCCGCTCGGATCGCGCAGCTCACCGCGGGGATGGACACGGTGGCGCGCTGACCCGCTGCGGCACGGCGCCGGGACCGCCACGGCGCGCGGTGCCAGGACCCGCCGCAGCGGGCGGCGCAGGACAAGGGCGGCGGACACGGTGACGGCCGCCGGGCCATGACAAAGATCCGGGACGGGCAGGAGCCCGTCCCGGATCTCGACTGTGCCGCCGCGCTCACCGTTGCGGCGCGGGCCCCTCCACGAGCGGCCGTTGATCGTCCGGCAGCTCCACCGGTCGGGACAACCGGCTCGGCCACCACATCCACCGGCCGATCAGCAGGGTGAGGGCGGGCACCAGGACCGACCGCACCAGCAAGGCGTCGAGCAGCACGCCGAAGGCGACCAGGAACCCGACCTCGATCAGCATCACCAGCGGAAGTGAGGCGAGGACCGCGAACGTGGCCGCCAGGACCAGGCCTGCCGAGGTGATGACGCCACCGGTGGCGGAGAGGGCCTTGAGCATGCCCTCTCCGGTGCCGAGGCGCACGGTCTCCTCCCGGGCCCGGCTGGTCAGGAAAATGTTGTAGTCGATGCCGAGCGCCACCAGGAACAGGAATGCCAGCAGCGGCACCGAATAGTCGACGCCCTTGAACCCGAGGATCGTGTCGAAGACGAACACGCTGCCGCCGAAGGCTGCGGCGAATGAGACGATCACGGTCGCCATCAGGACCAGCGGGGCCACGATCGCTCGGAGCAGTAGCCCGAGGACGATCAGGACGACGGTGAGCACCAGCGGGATCACCAGCTTCTCGTCGCGGGTGGTGGTGACCTCGGTGTCGAGGTTCTCCGCGCTCGGCCCGCCGACGATCGCCTCCGCCCCGTTCACCGCGTGCACGGCGGTACGCACCCGCTTGATCGTGTCGTACTCCGCGGCGGTGTCCGGCGCGTCGGTCGGGAACACGGAGATGTCGGCCCAGCCTCCGCTGGTCTGCCCCGGGACGGCCAGGGCCACACCGCGAGTGCCCTGGACGATGTCGAGCACCCGCTCCTGGTACGCCGGCCGCGTGAAGATCGTCATCGGCTGGCCGCCGAGCTCCGGGAAGTGCTGGCGGAGGACGGTGAAGCCGGTGACCGACTCCGGCGCGGACAGGAACTGGTCCTGCTCCCGCAGGGCGCCGGTGTTGCCCGCCAGCCCGATGGCGAGCACGCCGAGGACTCCGAGCGAGCCGAGCGTCGCCACCCACCGGCGGCGGCTGATGGCGGTGCCGAGCCGTCCCCACAGCCCGGGCTTCTCCTGGCCGGGCGTGTTGAACCGCGGGATGGCCGGCCAGAAGATCCGCCTGCCGAGCACCACGAGCACCGCCGGGAACAGGGTCAGCATGGCCACCAGCGCGCACAGGATGCCGGCGGCGCCGATCGGGCCCAACCCGCTGGTGCTGTTCAGGTCGGCGACGAGCAGGCAGAGCAGGCCAGCGATCACTGTGGCCGCGGACGCGACGATGGCCGGCGCCGCGCCGCGTAGCGCGTGGACCATCGCGACCCGGACGTTCTCGTGGTGATGCAGTGTCTCCCGGTACCGGGCGATGAGCAACAGCGCGTAGTCCGTTCCGACGCCGAATACCAGGATCGTCAGCAGCGCCGAGTTCTGGTCGTTGATCACGATGCCGAAGCCCTTGACGAGCAGGTAGACGGTCGCCATCGCGGTCAGCGCGGCCGCGCCCACAGCCATGAGCGGGATGAACCACAACACCGGGCTGCGGTAGGTGAGGATCAGCAGGAGCGTGACGACGACGACGGTGGTGAGGAAGACCTGCAGGTCGATGCCGTCGAAGACGGCGTCCATGTCGCCGTCGACCGCGGCGGGTCCGGTCACGTCGAGTTCCAGGCCCGCGGGGCGGTCCTTCGCAGCCTCACGCAATGGGCCGACGATGGTCTCCGGTGCGCCGTAGGTCGTGCTCACGTCGAGGGTGAACATCATCGCCTTGCCGTCGGTGGAGGGTCTCGTCGGTGGGTCCTCCTCGTCCTCGCCGCCCGCCGCCGTCGCCTTCGGCGGGTACCGCCTGGCAAGGGTGTTGTGGTGGCGCTCGACCGACGCGCGGTCGGCGTCGGTCATGCCGCCGGCGCGGTGATACACGAAGACGAACGTGTTGTCCTCACCGCCGGGGAGGCTGTCCTCCAGCACCGCCACCTTGGTGGACTCGGCGCTGGCCGGCAGGGTGTCCACGGCTCTGTCGGTGGTTACCGAGCTCAACTTCCCGCTCAGCGGCACCATCACCGCCGCCAGCGCCACCCACAACCCGATCACCAACCATGGCACCCAGCGGCCTGCCAAGCGACCGGCCGGCGCTTCCCCGGGCGGCGCTGCCTTGACTGCCATCACTAGCTTCCTCCATACGGGTTAGTTCGCTCATCCGATGCCGACTTCGTACCGGGCGAATCTGAGACGACCGTTAATGCGCCGATCAGGCCGGGTGGCCGAACCAGGTGCCGAGCGCACGCACCAGCGCGGTGGTGTCCAGATCCTGCGCGGTGGGCAAGGCCCAGGCGACGCATCCGTCGGGCCGGATCAGCTACGCGTCGACGTCCACCCGGCCCGTGCGGGCGGTGACGGTGTTGACCCGTCCGGTCCACGCGGCCGGGCGTCGCGGACCTTTGTTTCCGAAGGCCAGCCACGCGGACAAGGTATGGGGGCAGAACACATCCACCACATTGGACCTTTGGCTTGAGGTCCGCGAATCTCGACCAGGTGTTGAGGAGAGAAACGCACAGGCATCGCCAGCGATGTCAGCAAGCTCGACGACCTGGATCCGACCCGCCGACCCCGACAGATCTGGCCAGCCCTACGGCACCGGCACAGCAGTCGGATCGCCGCCACCTTGCTGTCCTTCGCTGGTGGGATCTCGATTCCCTTGGCGATCACCGCCGGTGGCAACGCGTTCGGCGGCACCATCGCTCTGTTGCTGGCAGTGGCGCAATTCCTCACCTGCGGCCGCGTTCGGTGACCTGCATAGGGCTTTGTCGACTGCTGCGCAAACCGTGAGCGCTTCAAGGCCGTTCAGGGCACCCCGCTGCTCCCAATCTGCTCCCCTAGACCGGGCTCGCACCAACATTCGGGCCATAGGATTCACTTCTATGGTCCGTACCACGCCTCCGCGTCCCCTAGCCCTCACCGAACTCTTCCCCGAACTGCGGGAACATTCCATCACCGCTACCCGCCTGCATCCCCGACCCGGCGCTCCGACCATTACGGACAGTTCGGTCGGCGGACCGCTGCTATGGCCGGCCGACGAGGTATGGCCGGTCTGCGACGACGCCAGGGCGCACGAGCCATGGAACCTGACGACCCCGGCCGCCCTGCACCGCAGGCGGGAGATCTTCGCGACCGCAGAAGCTCGGGAGCCGCTGCCGGGCGGAGACTTCTTGACTGCGGAGGAGCGGGCCGAGCTCGATGCGGCCGACGCTCTGGACCTGGACGACCTGATCGAGGTTCCCATCCCGTTGGTTCCGGTCGCGCAGTTGTACCAACGAGATATCCCGGACTACGTCGGTCCGGACGGCACCGACCTGCTCCAGGTGCTGTGGTGCCCGGTGGACCACTCGGACCGGCACTACAGCCCTCGCGTCTTTCTCTACTGGCGCGACAGTTCCGCCGTCGGCCCGCTGCTCGAAGCACCTCCCGAGCCGCCGGTGATCAGTGACATGTACCTGCCGCTTCCGTGCGTGGTGCACCCGGAGCAGGTCCGCGAGTACCAATACGCCGACCTGCTCCCCGATGACCTACGCGAGCGGCTCGACGAGTGGGATGACGACGAAGACGAGAGCCGTCCCCACTATCAGAGCGACTTGTCGCTGGCGCCGGGATGGAAGGTCGGCGGGTACGCGAACTGGTCACTGACCGATCCGTACCCGATGGACTGTGCTGCCTGCGGCACCACGATGACCTTGATTCTCACGGTCGGCTCCAGCGACTGGAACGGCATGCATTGCAGCTGGCGCCCGTCCGAGGAGAATCCGACCGCGTCCCCAGACACCGTCGGCGTGCAGATCGGGCGCGGCTACTCGCTGTACACCTTCTGCTGCCCCGAATCAATCGATCATCCCCCGGCCACCGCTATGCAGTGACGCGGCATCCCTCCATGGCGTGCCGACAAGCTGGTCGTCCGCTACGAAGCCCCATCCAACTCGCCGCCATCGACGAATGGCTGTGACGGATTTGAACACATGCCCTGGACCGGGGCACCTTCTAGTGCAGTCACCGTCGGGCCACCGGTCGAACGGCTCGCTCACCGGCAGCGCGATCCCTTCGTGCCTCGGCAGCTCGGCTGGGCGTTACCGGCCGCACCCGGGTCGCCCGGAGCCGAGCGCCGCCGACACGGGCGAGCGTGATTCACCTCGCACAAGTTTGCCCCTGACGTCAACGTGAGGTTTTAGCGTGGCGATATGCAAATCAACGGCTCAACAGCTCTCGTGACCGGAGCTAACCGCGGCCTCGGCAAGGCCTTCGCCGAGGCCCTCCTCGCCCGGGGCGCCACCGTCTTTGCGACCGCCCGTCGCCTGGAAAGCATCGACATCCCCGGTGCCGTCGCGCTCCAGCTGGACATCACGGATCCCGCGTCCATCGAGGCCGCCGCAGGCAAGGTGGGCGACCTCGACATCCTCATCAACAACGCCGGCACCTCCACTGAAGCCCCGCTGCTCGGCCCCTCCACGGAGAACATCCGCCGCGACCTCGACACCAACTTCTGGGGCACTCTCAACGTCACCCGCGCCTTCGCGCCCAGGCTGGCCGGTGGCGCCATCCTCAACGTCATCTCGGCGCTGAGCTGGTACACCTTCAGCCCCGGCAGCAACGGCTACGCCGCCTCCAAGGCCGCGGAGTGGTCCCTGACGAACGGCATCCGACTCGAGTTGGCCGACCAGAAGACTCTGGTCACCGCCCTGGCGCTGGCGATCGCCGACACGGACATGATGGCTGGCGTCGACATCCCCAAGCTCGCGCCCCACGAGGTGGTCGCCCAGGCCCTCGACGGACTGGAAGCAGGCAAGATCGAAGTCATCGCTGACAAGCCCACCGCCAACGTCAAGGCCTCCCTCTCCCGCGATCCCGCCGACTTCTACGCCGACATCACCGGCAACCTCTTCGCCTGACTTCACCGGTAATCCGCCTGCCGGAGTAAGCGGCTTGGTCAACGGGCGTACGCCCGGCGGGCGGCCCGGATTCTCATGAAGCCGGGCCTCCGCCTGACCGCCGCAGGGGTGCGGACGTCGAGCGAAGTCCTGAGGGTCGTGATCGGCTTCGTGGTCTTGAAGCTGGCGCCCCCAAGGTGCGGCCGAGAGCTCCGGGAGGTCACTGGTCCGGTGCGGTGTGTCCGGGCGTCGGGATCACGTCGAGCGCGGCCATGGCCTCGCCGGTCCAGGGTGATCGCGCTCACGGACAGGTTCTCGTCTAAGGGACGTCTCGTAATGGCTGCGCCGCCGCCAGGGCTACGATCGGCCGTGCAGTTCGGGATCTCGGAGTTGGGTGAGGCCGCAGCCTTGGATGCTGCCTTCCCACGTCGTCTCGGTGACGACGTGCGGGAAGCGTTGGCAGTCCTACCGCCGGCGCCGAACGCGCCGACGCCGCCGTTCCGTGTGCTGGTCGATGGTGAGCCGGTCCTGATTCCATACCGGATCTACTTTGACGAGCCGTCCGTTGCTGCGGAGGCGGCGAGATTCTGCTGGTCATTCGGCGAGTTCTCGCGCCGGAGCTGGTTGTTCCGCACAGCCCCACGGACGCCGTCTACGGGCGATTTGCCGCCGAGAACCCGGCTTTCGTGGCGCTCACCGGCCGGCGGATCGCCAGCTACTGGGACTGTTGCCACCGACGGCACTATCCCACGCTGATCGACTACCCAGGGCACACCGTGATGGCAGCGCTGCAGGCGGCGGCACCGAGGCATGGCGTCTCGGACGGTGATGCAAGTTAGCCGACTTCCCGCGCCCACCCGCGATGTCGCACGCAGTCGTGTTGACCGTCGGCGCCCGGCACCCCACCGCCGTACGCGCTCCGGTCGACTGACCGCCGGCCACCGGCGCCCGCCCGTGACCGTGCGGACAGCCGCAAACGCGTTTCTCCGATTGACGTTCGCTGCGTAGCATCTCCGGCGATCAAGGGGGATGAAACGGTGGGCAATTTCCAGCAGTTCGTGGCGGATGTGACCTCGCGGCTGTCCACGATGTCCAGGGGTGAGTTGTACGCCGTCGGCGACGGTCTCGACGGGGACTCACTCTGGCTCACCTTTCTCGACTCCTTCCCCGCCGGCACCAATCTGCGGTTCCGTGAGCGATCCGAGTACGACTGCTCGACCTGCCGCGGTTTCATCAAGCACTTCGGCAACGTCGTCGAGATCCACGACGGGCGGGTCCGTACCGTCTGGTCCGGGGTGTCGGCATCCGACCCGGTCTTCTCCGTCGTCGCCGCCGCTCTGGACGAGTTCGTTCTTTCGCTCCCGTTGTCCACCATCTTCCGGTCCACCCAGGCGCAGTACGGGACGAAGACCACCCGAACGCTGCGCGACGGCCAGGTCGAGGTGTGGCACCACCTGCACGGCCGGGTGGACGAGCGGCATCGCATCGAGGACGTCGGCGCGGCACGGGGCAACTTTGAAGCCGCGGTGCAGGTCTTCCAGCGTGGCCTGGCCGAGCTGACCCGGCACGCTCTGGACACCGTCGTCGACCTCGTCGACGACAACGCCCTCTACCGCGGCGCGGAGCATCGCCGGGCGGTGATCGAGTTCCGCTCGCTGCAGAACCGGTGGACCCAGGCGACCGACCGGCGTGCCTTCGTCTTCGCCAACGCCATGAACCCGGCGGCCCGGTTCCGCAACACGGTGATCGGCACCCTCGTCCAGGATCTCGCCGCGGGCGTCGACCTGGAGCAGGCGGTCCGGTCGTTCGAGGCGAAGGTGGCGCCGCAGAATTACCAGCGCCCGACGGCGTTGATCACCCCGGGCATGGTCAAGGCCGCCATGAGGACCATTGCCGAGCTGGGCATCGAGGAGTCGTTGCAGCGACGGTTCGCCCAGCTGTCCGACGTGTCGGTCACCAACGTGCTGTGGGTCGACAACGACACCCAGGCACGGATGAAGGACGGCATCGAAGGGCTGCTCATGCAGGCGGCCACCATCCGGTCGTCAGGTGCGCTCCTTCGCGACGCCAAGCCGGAGGAGATCCCCGTGGTCTCCTTCATGAAGGACGTCCTGCCCGGCGCCGCCACGATCGACCTGTGGGTCGCCAACACCTACGAGCCGCACCTCGTCAGCCTCACCACCGGCCGGCGCCCGGCTGCTCCGCGGTTGTTCAAGTGGGACAACGATTTCGGCTGGTCGTACGGCGGCAACGTCACCGACTCGATCAGGGAGAAGGTCAAGCGGGCCGGCGGCAACGTCACCGGCAAGCTGCGGGTGAGCCTGTCCTGGTTCAACCACGACGACCTAGACCTGCACGTGTACGAACCCAACGGCGACCACATCTGGTACCAGGAGAAGCGCAACAAGCTGGACGTCGACATGAACGCCAGTGGGACGCTCTCCCGCGAGCCGGTGGAGAACGTCACCTGGACCGACCGTGTCGCCGACGGTGAGTACCGGATCGAGGTGAACCAGTACCGCAAGCGGGACAGCACCCAGGTCGGCTTCGTGATCGAGACAGAGAGCAACGGGAAGATCGAGCATTACAGCCACGAGCGCGCGGTCGGCCACAAGGAGACCGTCGAGGTGGGCCGGATGACTGTTGCCGGCGGGGTGATCACCGCTTTCCGGCCGGGTAAGGACGTGCATCCGGGCAGTGCGGGCAAGGAGTTGTGGGGCATCACCACCGAACAGTTCGTACCGGTGTCCACCATCATGTACTCGCCGAACTACTTCGACGACAACGAGGTCGGCAACCGGCACTACTTCTTCATCCTGAAGGGGTGCGTGAACGACCAGCCGACGCGGGGGATCTACAACGAGTTCCTCCGCAGCGACCTGCAACCGCACCGCAAGGTGTTCGAGGTTCTCGGCGACCGCACCAAGTGCGAGCCGTCTCCAGATCAGCTGTCCGGCCTCGGCTTCAGCTCCACGGTCCGCAGCTCTGTGGTCGCCAAGGTGACCATGACCGGCGGCCGGCGCCGCCTCATCAGCATCCAGTTCTGATTCCCTATCCAGATATTCCAGAGAGGCTACCGTGACCATTTTCGAGAAGGCCACACGGGAGAAGTTCCGCTATCCGTCGGCCAAGGGACTGCTGACCACGGAACAGCTGTGGGAGCTTCCGCTGACCGCCCGGTCCGGCTTCAGCCTCGATGATGTGGCCAAGGCGGTCAACGCCGAACTCAAGGCCGTCGACACCGAGTCGTTCGTGGCCACCGAGGCCAATCCGGCCAAGGCAACCTTGGAGACCAAGCTGGAGGTCGTCAAGCACGTCATCGCCGTCCGCCTCACGGAGGACCAGGCGGCGAAGGAGGCGGCGGCCAAGAAGCTGGAGAAGGAGAAGCTGTTGGCGGTCCTGGGCCGCAAGCAGGACGCGGTCCTGGAAAACCTGACCGAGGCAGACCTACTGGCCCGAATCAACAACCTGTAGCCCGCCGACAATCAGCGTCTGCCAGCGGGCCCGCACATCGCCGAGAAGTACGGTCGCCATGCAAGACCTGTGCGGCCAGGCCGGCACTGGCGGCGACATCGTCACTGCCGGCCAATGGTTTGCGGGACAAGCGTCCCGGCCGGTCGGAGCAACGCCAGGTTCTTTCGATCGTCATCGCATCTGAGCGGTGAGCGATGGCACACAGTTATGAGCCCTGGGTGTACCTCCTTTCGTGGGCCGCCATCCCGACATGGGCCGGCTCACCGTGGGGTGATCAGTGGGGCGTAGTCGGCTCGGCTGAGCGGCTGTTCGGACAGTGAACCGTCGGCGCGGGGCACGCCCAACGGCCTGCCGTCGCGCAGGAACGTCACGCTGGTGACGTCATCGCGGCTGGTGAGGGTGCAGACGATCTGCCCGAAGGCGAGGACTTCGTCGCTGCGCCCGGCGTCATCGCCGGGTTCGTCGACCGTGACGCGCGCCTGGGTGCCGGTCACTGTCGCACCGGCGGCGTTGACCGCCCCCGGCAGTGCGCTGGTCAGGTCGGTGTCGCGTTCGCCCTCGGTGGGTCCGGCGAGCAGGTGCCGCAGGTGGTCCTCGATGGTGGGTAGGCGGTCCACGCGCCGGAGCACCGGGACGATCCGGTTGTCGCGAACCAGGCAGAGGGTTTCGGTGGCCGGGCCGGCCGGTGCCGTGTCGGCGGGGTCGGAGGTCGGGAACGGCCCGCGCGGCGGTTGTACGGGGCGGGGGGCGTTGTCGGTGGGGATGCCGCAGCCGGTCAGCAGCGCGACGAGCCCCACGGCGAGAAATCGGCGATGGTTCACGTCAGGCTCTCCGGCAGCGTGATGCGGAAGCGGGCGCCCCCGCCGGGGCGGTCGGTGACCGTAACGTGTCCGCCGTGTGCGGTGGCGTGCTGGGCGACCAGCGCGAGGCCGAGTCCGGTGCCGTCGCCGGCACCCCGGGTGTGGGCGGCTCGCCCTCGAACGAAACGGTCGAAGATTACCTCACGGTCCTCGAGGGGCACACCCGGACCGTCGTCGTCGACCTCGATGACGCCCGCGCTGCCGTCGCGATCGAGCAGGACACACGTCGGCCCACCCCCATAGGTGACGGCGTTGTCCAACAGGTTCGCCAGCACCTGCGCGACACGCCGCCGCTCGACCAGCCACGTCGCGGACACCTCTGGTGCGAGGCGGACGATTGACGCGGGCAGGTCCAGGGCATGGCAGGCGTCTCTGGCCAGCGCCACGACATCGACGGGAGCACGGTGGGCGGGCTGGTCGCTACGAGCCAGGTCGATCAGATCGTTGACGAGCCGCTGAAAACGGTCGATCTCGTCGGCGACCAGCCCCGCCGCGATCGCCGTTCGCTCGTCCTGCTGTTCACGACGACGGGCCAGAACACTGGCCGCCGCCGCGAGAGTCTGCAGCGGCGAGCGCAGCTCGTGGCTGACGTCGGCGGCGAAGCGCCGGTCCCGCTCGATGCGCCGGGCGAGCTGGTCGACCATCTGGTTGAACGATGAGGACAACCGGGTCAGGTCAGGGTCGGTGGCCGGGTCCAGCCGGGCGGTGAAATCACCGGCGGCGATCTTCTCCGCCGCGTCGGCGACCGCCGTCAGCGGGCGCAGCCCGTGCCGGGTGGCGTACCAGCCCAGGGCCGCGCCGGAGCCGGCGACCATGATCGCGACGGTGGTCAGCGCGAGCGCCAGGACCTGGAAAGTCTGTTCCAGCTCGCGCAGCGAGTTGACCTCGAAGTACGTCGCCGTCGCTGACAGAGGCACGCCGACGACCAAGGCGGGCTGGTCGTCGACGCGTACCCGCTGCACGGCGGGTTTGCCGGCGGTGACGACCCGGCGCAGCTCGACAGGGATGGCGGCGGTGGTGCCGGGGTCGGCGGTGCGGGCATACCACTCGCCGTCCAGGTGCAGCACCGGCCGCCGACTCCCGCCCGTGTCCAGCGACCGAAGCACCTGTACGACGTCGGGGGTCTCGGTGTCGATCCCGGCGCGGACGACGGTCGCGTCGAAGTACGCGGCGCGCAGGGCGGCGCGTTCCCGCTCGTCGAGCAGGGATCGGCGGGTCAGATCGTAGGAGATCAGGGCCATCGACGCCGAGAGCAGGAGCGCGCCGACCGCGAACGCGGCGGTCACCCGGGTACGCAGCCCGAGGCGTCTCATCGCTGCAGCTTGTAGCCCAGGCCCCGCAGGGTGACCAGGTGCCGGGGGTTCGCCGGGTCTGACTCGATCTTCTGCCGCAACCGGCCGACGTGCACGTCGACGAGCCGTTCGTCGCCGCTGTCGTACCCCCAGACCCGTTCGAGCAGTTGCTGGCGGGACAGCACCCGACCGGCGTGTTCGGCCAGCTCGCACAGCAGCCGGAATTCGGTACGGGTGACCGGTACGGGTTGGCCGGCTCTGCGCACCTCTCCCCCGTCAGGGCTGATCTCCAGCTCGCCGACGACGAGCACTGGCACCGGCTCCGGCGTGTGCCCAGCGACGCCGCTACGGGCCCGGCGACGCAGGGCGCGCAGCCGAGCGGTCAGTTCCTTGATCGCCACCGGCTTGACGACGTAGTCGTCGGCGCCGGCCTCCAGGGCGGCGACAATGTCGTGGGTGTCGTCGCGGGCGCTGACCACCACGATCGGGACATCGTCGTCACGGCGCAGTTGCCGAATGCATTCGAAGCCGTCGAGACCGGGCAGCATCAGGTCGACCAGCACGTAGTCGGCGGGGTCGCGGCGCTGAGCGCGCAGCCCCTCCTCGGCCGTGGCCGCGCCCACCGCGTCGTAACCCTCGTCCTCCAGTGCGAGCAACAACGCCAAGCGGATGCGGTCGTCGTCCTCGATCACCAGTACGGCCGTCATACCCGGCATCATCCCCAGACGACCGGCTCGGAGGCCAACCGTGGCGGCCGGTTGGCTGATTTGTCACGGAACTGTCACAGATCTGCGTGGTGGCCGCCAAACCCGCCCGGCAGGGTGACAGGCGACCGGATCCGCGGAGGGAGAGGGGTGTGCCTGTGACAGGGCCACTGGCAACCACGCCATGCACGCTGCCGCTGGTCGAGGTGCGCGTCGCGGAGTTCGACCTTGCCTGCCTGCCGGCGACCGGAGCCGTGTTCGACCGCCTGCTCGCCCTGCATCCCGCACAGGTGGTGGTCGACCTGTCTGGGTGCCGGCACATTGACGCCGCTGCCATCGGCCTCCTCCTCGATGTGCACCGGCGGTTGGCCCGTGCCGACGGGGTGCTCACCGTCCGCGATCCGAACCCGCGCATCCGGCGCATCCTGCAGGCCGCCCGCCTGGACCAGATCCTGCCGGTCGTCGACACTGCCCCGTCGTCGCCGCCCGGCGGGCAGGCACCCATCCGCACACAGCCGACGCTGGTCGCTCATGGTCGCGCGTCGGTAAAAGTCGCTCACTGACGACCGCCCAGCGGGCTTCCCTGCCCACCATCGGGCGTAACGGCTATCAGCGCCGGAAACATCACGCTCGAGAGCCGGCCTCCGCATCAGCTCTGCACGATCGCCGTGTCCCACCCCATCGGTAGACATGGCCCCAGGAAGGACCAGCAGAATGACCGTTGTCCCGGACGACCATCTGATGACCCTGATCTGCGACACCTGCGGCGACAGCGTCAAGGCCACCGCGTGCGTGCTCCCCGATGCCGAGGTCGTCTGGACCCTGGTGTCCGAACAGGGTTGGAGCGGTTCCCCGTTCGCCACTGGCCCGCACCGCTGCCCGCACTGCAGTCTGCTGCCGCTCCCCGGTGGCGGCAACGCGTCGTGCGGCGACCATGGTCCTGGTGGCATCCTCGGCATCGACCACCTCGACGACGTGACCGTTGTCGCCGCCGGCGGTGACGTCGATCTCGACACCGGGGACACCCTGCGCACCGCCCTGCGGCACGCGGCGGACATGGGCGGACACGTCGTGGTCGACCTGAGCCGAGTACACCTCATCGACTCCACCGGCCTCGGTCACCTCGTCCGCGCCCACCGCGAAGCCCGAGATCGTGGGGCCACCCTCTGCCTGGCCGCACCGTCGCGGTTCATCCGCACCGTCCTGCACACGATGCGCCTGGACGGAGCCTTCCCCATCTTCGACAGCCGCGAAGACGCCCTCGCCCAACTGTCCAAGGGGTCGGTGTCGGAACGGCCAACCGCCACCGCCGCCACCCGTTATTGATCTCACTCCTCCGGACCGAAGGCATCCTCGCCGCCGGCAGCGACAACCGACACCCCTGGCATCGGATCACAAGAAGCCAGTGGCCATTCGAATGGCCGCTGATGGCGCGGCGAGTCTCGAGAACCGGCCCTCAATTGTCGTAGCACTCGTACTTGAAGGAGATCGAGGGAGCCCATGAGCATCGTTGGTCTCGTCACCGCGCTCCTCGTCGGCGTCGCTGTCGGCCTGCTCGGCAGGCTCGTCGTCCCAGGACGCCAGGAGGCCCCGATCTGGCTGACAGTGTCCGTCGGGGTGGTCGCCGCGCTGGCGGGCAGCATTGTCGCCCGTCTCGCGGGTGTCGATACCAGCACCCTCAACCTCCTGAACCTGGTCGTCCAAGCCGGCCTCGCCGGCATCGGCGTTGTACTCGTCGTGGCCACCGCCAGGCCCGACCCATCCGACTCCCCCTGAACGGGAGACGCGACGCAGCGCCAGCACCAGAAGGCCAGCCCCAAGCACGGTCAGGCCGGTTTCCGTTCAAGTTCATGAGTCCCATCCGATCGGGTTTCTGACCGGCCTGAGGACGTCACTGGCTCGCCGTCCCTATCCCGTCCGGCCTCGTCACAATCAAGGAGCTGACCATGTACATGCCATGGCCGTTGCCCGATGAGAACTGGTTCGCCGACACCTCGCGCCAGCCCGAGCCGGACCACGAGGACCTGAGACTTGAGGCGCTGGTCGCGCAGCGATTGAGCATCGACTGGACCACGCGGCGCCAACAGATCACCGTCGCCGTGCAGAACCGAGTCGTCATCCTCGCCGGCGTGGTGAGTAACGCGAACGCGCGGCAGGTCGCGGCGGACCTCGCCTACGACGTGCCGGGCGTCTTCGACATCTGCAACACACTGCGGCTCAGCGGCCCGCGGCGTAGCCACCGGTGACTCCGGCTCAGAGCCACATCGAAGGCGCGAATGACCGGTCAGGCTGCACGCTGCCCAGCCGTGGATGACACGCTCCTGTTCTCAGGCGCGGTGACAGGCTGATGGTCGTCGTTTGGCTAACGTAGTAGCCGGTGTGCCGGGAAGACTGGTCGGCGATTTCGTTACCGACCCCACCGGAGGACCACGATGAGCCGCCCCCCGGCTAACGGCACGCCACTCCTGCTCAGCCGCAGGAGTTGGCCTGAGGTACGTCGGATCGGAGATATTCTCCGGACCGAAACGGTCGGTGGGGTGCTGCTGCTGGTCGCCGCCGTGCTCGCTCTCGCCTGGGCGAACTCGCCCTGGTCCGACGCGTACCGCTCACTCGCCGACGTCACCGTTGGCCCCGAGGCGCTGCATCTGGACCTCTCATTGGCGCAGTGGGCCGCCGATGGCCTGCTAGCGATCTTCTTCTTCGTCGCCGGGCTGGAGCTCAAGCGCGAGTTCGTCGCCGGTGATCTACGCGAGCCCCGCCGAGCGATGCTGCCCGTCGCCGCCGCGCTCGGCGGAATGACGCTGCCGGCGCTGATCTACGTGGCGTTCAACGTCGGGGCCGGCGACGGGGCGTTGACCGGATGGGCGATCCCGACCGCCACGGACATCGCGTTCGCCCTCGCCGTGCTCGGCGTGATCAACACCAGCCTGCCCTCGGCGATGCGCACGTTTCTGCTCACCCTCGCGGTGGTCGACGACCTGCTTGCCATTGTGATCATCGCGGTCTTCTACACCAGTTCACTGCACTTCGGGCCGCTGCTGCTCGCGCTGGCCCCGATGGCGCTGTTCGGTCTGCTGGTTCAGCGCCGGGTGCGGTCCTGGTGGCTGCTGCTTCCGCTGGCCGTCACGGCGTGGGCGCTGGTGCACGCCTCCGGCGTGCATGCCACCGTCGCCGGGGTCGCGCTGGCCTTCACCGTTCCGGTGCTACGCCGCAAGCCGGGACCTGGCCCTGGCCTGGCGGAGCACTTCGAACACCGCATCCGGCCCCTGTCAGCCGGGGTCGCGGTCCCGGTTTTCGCGTTCTTCGCCGCCGGAGTCTCGGTTGCCGGGGCGGGTGGCCTCGGCGCGACCCTGACCGACTCGGTCGCTCTGGGCGTGATGGTGGGGTTGGTGGTGGGCAAGGCGGCTGGCGTCCTCGGTGCCACCTGGCTCGTGCAGCGGTTCACCCGGGCCCGGCTCGCGGAAGGGCTCGCCTGGTGGGACATGGTGGGGTTGGCGCTGCTGGCCGGGGTCGGGTTCACGGTGTCGCTGTTGATCGGCGAGCTGGCGTTCGGCGCCGGCACCGAACGCGACGACCACTCCAAGATCGGTGTTCTGCTCGGATCGCTGCTGTCGGCGCTGCTGGCAACCGTCGTCCTCCGCGCTCGTAACCGGCATTACCAGGGTGTCTGCGCGCTGGAGGAGCGCGACAGCGACGCCGACGGGGTGCCGGACGTCTACGAGGAACAGCCGACCACGACAAGGCCGTCCTGAGCTCGGCTACGGTGGCCAGCCGAGCAGCCGAGCACCGAGTACGGCTGTTTGCAGGGTGAACCGTTGGGTGGCTTCGCCGGGGTGGTAGCCGGTCAGGTCGCGGATGCGGTCGAGGCGGTAGGTGATCGCGCGGACAGACAGGTGCATCTGCCGAGCGGTCGCGGTGTGGTTGCCCTGGTTGTCGAAGAGCACGGTCAGGGTTTCCAGGTACGGGGCGGCACCGCCGCGAGCCGTGGTCAGTGGCCCGAGGACCGTGGTCACCAGGTCGGTGATGGCGTCGCGGTCACGCAGCAGCACGGGAAAAACCAGCAGGTCGGCAGCATTGAGTACGGGCGTGCTGAAGCCGAGCCTGACGGCGTAGTCGAGGGTTTGGCGGGCCTCGTCGAGGGACGTGGCCAGGCCGTGCACACCAGGCTGGGTGCGGCCGACGGCGATCTGCCAGTTGCCCGTACCGAGTTCGGTCAGAAGCAGGTGGGCGAGTTCGGCCGCGATGCCGCGCAGACCGCCGGCACTGATGCAGACCAAATCGCCGTCGCGCAGGGTGGTGAGGGTGTTGCCTTCGCCGAATCTGGAGGCAAGTACGGCATCGATGCGGTGTGTGATGCCGGAAGTCAGGCCGGCCGCACGGGCGATGAGGACGGTGTGGGTGGCCGACAGGCGGATGCCGTATCGGTGTGCGCGCTCGGCCAGTCCGCCCGGGTCGGCGCGGCCGGTGAGTAGGTCGTTGACGAAGGTGGCGCGTTCGTTGTCGTGGCGATCCAGCTCGGCGCGGTTTTGCCGGGTGTACCCGTCCACGGCGTCGGTGAGCAGGACACGGGCGGTGTCCAGCAGTGTCTCGGCGCGGGAATGCACGGCGACGGCGGTGTCGGTCGACGCGACCGGGGTGGCGTTCCAGTGGGCAGTGGTGGCATCTAGCAGGCCGGTAACGAGCTCGCGCAGCGTCAGCCCTTCGTCCGCTGCGCGGGCACCCAGGTTGACCGCTGCCTGACGCCGGGTACTGGCTGGGACGTACAGCAGATCCTGGCAGTTGGCTGCCAGCCAATTGTCGTCGCTCATGGGCTGTTCCTTGTCGGCGTGCTGGTGGCCGCCGGTAACCGGAGGCCACCAGCCTCAGGTTTACACACCGATGTCGCGGCGGTCGAACACGATGACTCCGGCGATCGTGGTTACCGCACCGAGGAGCACGAGGGTGAGAAGCTCGGGCGGGTGCCAGCCGGTGTGTAGAGGGTCCGTGCCGATGAAGTAGTGAAACGGTGACAGCCATCGCACCCAGTGCCACCCGTCGAGCATGCCGCCGATGGCGTTGGCCATGTAGGTGGCCACGGCAAGGCCACCGGTGATCGCGAGGACCGGAGCACGTTTTCCGGTGGCGGCGCCAACGAGGAAGGCGACGCCGGCGAAGCTCCACACCAGGGCGACCAGGCCGGCGGACGCGGCGGCGACGTTGGACAGGGGGATGTCCATGCCGATCCAAGGGACAATGATCATCAGCAGGATCCCGGGGATGGCGGCGATCCCGGTGAGCGCGCTGCCGGCGGCGCCCACCCGTTGCCAGGCGAAGGCGGTTCGCGAGACCGGGTTGGCCAGCATCAGCTCCATGCCGCCGTCCTCCTCCGGCCGAGCGATCGTGCGGGCTGCCAGCGTGATGGCGCACATCAGGACCAGCAGTGGGCCGACCAGGCTGAAGATGGTCGCCTGCAGATAGCCGGCGGGTGACAGCATGTCGGCGATGCCGAGGAAGTCCAGCATGCCCTGGGGCAGCGCGTCCTGCTTCAGCTCCGCGGCTCCCTGGAACTGGCTGTAGAACGAGGTGTAGATGGCGGTGAAAGCGGCGACGCCACCGGCCCAACCGATCAGTGCCAGGCGGTCGTCACGCCAGGTCTTACGCACCAGCGCGGGAAGCATCGCCGGCTCCTTCCCCGTGGTAGTAGAACGACAGGAACGTCTCTTCCAGGTCGGGCTCGGCCGACAACATGTCCACCACCTCATGACGCGCCGCTGCCTTGATCAGCGGGTCGATGCGGCCGTCAACGGTGCATTTCAGCACCGGGCCGGACACCACCACGTCACTTACTCCGGGCAGGACACTGAACTCCGCCGGGTCCACCGGGTCATCGAAATGAATCTCGACGGCGCGGACCGCCCGCTTCCCCAGTGACTCAACCCGCTCGACCGCGACCAACTGGCCGTCGCGGACGATGGCGACCCGGTCGGCCACCTGCTGCACCTCGGCCAGGACATGAGAGGACATGAAGATGGTCTGCCCAGCACCACTGGCGTCGCGGACCATGGCCAGGAACTCCTGCTGCATGAGTGGATCCAACCCACTGGTCGGCTCATCCAGGACCAGCACCGCCGGCCGGTGCATGAACGCCTGCACCAACCCGACCTTCTGCTTGTTGCCCTTACTCATCGTCCGTACCGAGCGCGAGAGGTCCAGGTCGAGCCGCTCCGCGAGCTCGGTCACCTGCGACCAGGCCACGCCGCCGCGTGCTGCGGCGAAGAAACGCAGCAGGTCTTCCGCCTTGTCCCGCCCGGGAAACACGAGCTCACCGGGCAGATAGCCGATCTGACGGTGCAGCGCGGCCTTGTCGCTGCGCGGGTCGAGCCCGAGCACAGACGCGTGCCCACGAGTGGGGCGCAGAAAGTCCAACAGCAGCCGGATCGTGGTGGTCTTCCCCGCTCCGTTCGGTCCCAGGAAACCCACCACCTCCCCGGCCCGAACCTCCAGGCTGAGCCCCTCGATACCGCGACGCTGACCATAGAACTTGGTCAGGTCCTCGGTGAGTAGAGCGATGTCGCTTGTCATGCCCACATCGTCGTCGGCTTTCCGGCCCGGCATCAGGTCCGCATCCGGCCGACAACTCGCTGATGCCGTTGCCGGACATCGGAAACCACAGCCCGAACGCCGCCAGTGCGGGCCCGCACCATCCTTGACGATGCTCCCTGCGGCGCCAAGGCCGTTCGTAACCGTGCAGCCGGGCGGTCCCCGAGCCTTGGCTGCCGGGAGTACTCTCAGGTCAGGTGCGCCGGGAAGTCTGGTCGGCAGGTCATGTCGTGCTGCGGCTCCTGGAGGCTCCGATGGGCGTTTCTGCCCTGCGCACCGAAAATCTGTCCAAGCGGTACGGGCGGCTACTCGCCCTCGATGACCTCACCCTCGACGTCGCGGCCGGCGAGGTGTTCGGGTTTCTCGGCCCCAACGGCGCCGGAAAATCAACCACGATCCGGCTGTTACTCGGCCTTGCCCGACCCACCTCCGGACAGGCGTGGATCTTCGACACCGACGCCACGGACGTCGCCGCCGCCCACCGCAGGCTCGCCTACGTGCCTGCGGATGTGGCGCTGTGGCCACGAATGACCGGCGCCGAGGTTCTGGACCTACTTGCCCGCATCGGCCCTGGCACGGACACCGCCTACCGCGACGAGCTCGTCCAACGATTCGCACTCGATGTGTCCAAACCGGCCGGCACCTACTCGACGGGCAACCGGCAGAAGGTCGCTCTGATCGCGGCGTTCGCCACCCGGGCGCCTCTGCTGGTGCTGGACGAGCCAACCAGCGGCCTGGACCCGCTCATGGAAATGCAGTTCCGGCAGGCGGTCGGGGTTGCCCGCGACAACGGGCAGACGGTGTTCCTCAGCTCCCACCAGCTCGCCGAGGTCGAGGCCGTCTGCGACCGCGTCGGCATCCTGCGCGCTGGCGAACTGGTCGAGGTGGCGTCCGTCGCGCAGCTGCGTCGACTGCACCACACCGAGGTGGCCGCGACGTTCACCGGCGCGCCACCGGACCTCACCGGCGTCCTCGGCGTCGACGGCCTGCACAGCGATGGCGCCACGACCGTGCGGTTCACCCTGAACGGCTCCCCCGCCGCCGCGCTGCGCGCCCTGGCCGACGCTGACGTGGCAACGATCGTCGTCCGCGAGCAGAGCCTGGAGGAGATCTTCCTCGCCTACTACGGGCAGAACGCCCGATGACCGCGACCACAACGACAGCAGCCCACCCGCAGCGGGCACTGAGAGGGCTCGCAGCGCGCCAGGTACGCCGCGGCGCCCTGGTCGTGACCACCGTATGTGCGGGCATCTCCGCCCTGGTGGTGGCTGGCTACCGCACGGACGCGCTGGATCCGACCGCCCTGGCGGCGCTGGCCCGCAACCCCGCGATCCGCACCCTGTTCGGCGAACCGATCGCACTCGACCAGGCAGGCGGGTTCACCGTGTGGCGCACAGGCACCGTCCTGGCCGTCCTGCTCGGCGTGTGGGCAATGCTCGCCGCCACCCGGATCACCCGTGGTGAGGAGGACGCCGGCCGGTGGAGTCTGTTGCTGTCCGGCCCCACCACCCTCGCCGAGGCTGTCCGCCAGCACCTCGGTGTCCTGGCCGTCGTACCGGTCCTCGTCGGAGCGGCGACCGCGGCGGCGATGATCGCTACGGGAGTGGACGGCCCCGGTTCCTTGTTGCACGGAACCGGGCTCGCTGCCATCGGGCTCTTCTTCGTCGCCGTCGGGGGCGTCACCGCGCAGCTGTTCGTCAGTCGGTCGGCGGCCAACGGCGTCGCGGCCGGCGTCCTGGTCGTCGGGCTCCTCATGCGGATGGTCGGCGACGGTGTACCCACGCTGGCCTGGCTCCGGTGGCTGTCCCCGATCGGGCTCTTGGCGCTCACCCGCCCGTTCGACACCAATCGAGGGCTACCGGTGTCGGTGCTGACGTGCGCCGCAGTGCTGCTAATGGCCCTCGCCAGTCGGCTCGCGGCGCGGCGTGACGTCGGCGCAGGGATTCTTGCTACGGCCGGCAGGCGGCCGGCGCGTACCGCCTTGCTCGGTTCGGTGCGCGCCTTCGCGGTACGGCGCACCACGCGGCCGCTGGTTGCGTGGTCGGCCGGGATCGGCGCGTACTTTTTGCTCCTGGGCCTGATCGCCCGGTCCATGACCGAATTCCTGACCGGCAACCCCCAGTTCGCGACCCTGGCGGCCCAGGCCGGCTTCCCCGCCCTCGGCACTGTCGAGGGCTACGCGGCCACCCTGTACGCGCTGCTGGCCGTTCCGGTCGGGGTGTTCGTCGCCGTGCGGCTCGCCGCCGTCGCCGCGGACGAGAACGCCCGGCGTCTCACCCTGCTGCTGGCCGCACCGGTGACCCGGGTACGGCTGTTGGGCGCCGAGGCGGTCGTCGCTGGCTGCGCCGCGCTGGTCCTGATCACGGTCGCGGGCATCGCCATGTGGGCCGGTACTGCCACTGTTCAGGCCGGCCTTGGGGTCGGCGACGCGCTCGCCGGGGCCTGGAACGTCGTGCCAGTTGTGCTGCTCTGTCTGGGAGCTGCTGTCCTGGCGCTCGGATGGGCACCGCGCGCCGTCGCGGCGATCGGCGCCCTGCCGGCCGCTGGCGGGTTCATCTGGCAGGTCATCGCCGACAGCATCAACGCGCCCACCTGGATCCGTGCGCTGTCCCCGTTCGCGCACCTGGCCGCGGTACCGAGCACCGCACCGGCATGGCCACCAGCGTTGGTGATGGTCGGCATCGCCGCGGCAGGAGTGGTCGCCGGCACAGTCGGCTACCGCCGACGTGACCTGAGTGCCTGACCAGCCCCATCACAAACACGGTAAGGGGTGTGGCGCACTCAGACGTCGCATCACCCACCTGCAGACCGCCGGCTCGGTGGCGTCTCAGAGCGCCGGAGTCATCGTGCGAGCCGTGACCTTGCCGTCATCCCCTGCCATGGTGGCGCTCGCGCTTGACGTCGGCCTCGGTGGCAACGTCATCGCCGTCGGCGCCACCCGCTCCGTTACTTCGCGTTTGCCTGACCGTCCTCGGCCTCACCGTCGATGTCCGGTGCGGCAACGGCCGCAGGGTCGCCGGCAGGCCGACTCGGGACCGCTATCCGCCGACGCACCCGGCGCAGCGCGTCGTGCCAGTTGGGCGTGTCGCGGGTGTCGTCAAAGGCCTGAGCGATCACGACGTCGGTCGAGGAGTGCGCCAGGATCGAGATGACGATCGTGAGCGCGACCAGGTGGAAGATCTCGTCGGCTGCGGCGATGCCAGACTCGATTACCAGCAGGCCGTAGACCACCGAGGCGAAGCCCTTGGGCCCGAACCACATGGCGGCCGCCTGCTCCCGCAGGCTCAGCCCTGAGCGCAGGAACGAGATCCACAGTGCGATCGGACGGGCGACCACGATGGCCAGAACGGCGAAGACCCAACCGGTCCAGGAGATGTCGCCGAGGAACTCCACCGAGATCAGGGCACCGAACACCAGCAGCGCCCCCAGCTTGAGCAATTCGGCGATGTTCTCCCCGAAATGCTCAAACGCCGCACGTTCGCGGGGCCCGAAGGTCGCGACAGTGATACCGGCAGCGAACGCGGCAAGGAACAGATTACCGTGGGTAGCCTTGCCGAGCGCCAGCACCAGCAGCCCGATCGCGACCCCGTTCAGCGGCGCGTACGCCGCCGAGGCAGCGAAGAAGCGTGTTCGCTCCAGCGCGAGCGCCGCCAGCGGCACCAGCACCCCGATCGCCAGGCCGACGGCCAGTTCAGTGGTCAACTCACCCAGGTGCAGGTTGTCGGAGCCGGCCGCGACCGCGAGCAGCACCACCACGAACGGCAGCGCTAGTCCGTCGTTCACCCCGGACTCGACGTTGAGGAGGTGCCGCAGCCGCGCGGGCACCTTGTCGTTGCCGACCAACGCGGCCGCGAACACCGGATCCGTGGGCGCCAGGATCGCCCCGATCAGGAGGGCTTCCGCCCAGCCCAACCCAGCCACGTAATGCGCCAGTACTGCGGTCACCAGCAGCGTCAGCGGCAGGCCCCAGCCCAACGCCCGGCCGGGCAGCCGCCACGCGCTGCGCAGGTCCGCCCAGCCCACGCGCATCCCGTCGGTGAACAGCACCGCGAACAGCGCCAATTCGGCCAGTTGAGCCACGATCGGTGAGTCGGCCTGCAGGTGCAACACCCCGGTGGTGTCCTCGCCAAGGACGAACCCGGCGACCAGGAACAACGCCGCCGTGGACAGGATCGTCCGGTGCGCGAGCGCCGACACGAGCACGGCGGCGAGCAGGACAGCGGCGAAGCAGAGGAGCAGCACAGGAAACCTCCGGGGCGCAGGGTTCAACACGGTGCCGACCAGACTTCCCGGCGCTCCACAGACCTCGCAGATCATAACGGCCCGCCGACGGTGCCGTTCTCGGCGTTCGGAACGCAACGGCTGTGGCCGGGACGCTCGGCGGCCTCACCGACGGCGGCGATCAGGCCCAGCACGACAACGGCATCCAGCGCGGCCGGAGGCGGTGGCCGTCGCGCCAGGTGAACCGTCCGGACCTCGCCACTCTTCCGGCTGGGCTTGCCCCGCACCAGGGCGTTTCCCGAGATTCCGCCGCAGGCGGCTGCCTATGGTTGAACCAGCGCAACGGACATCAAGCGGCTGTGACGGCAAGACGGTCTGGGCTCAGATCAATGGCGCCCGTGCATGACCCCCAGGGCTTCCAAATCGCCGGGGTCGCGAGGGCCAGACGTGACCTCGCAGCCAACGGCGTGCAGTGGTACCGCAGCGCGGCTACACGTCAATAACGACATCCACCACACGCAGCCGGGAGGTTGAGGGCAGCCGGCCCGATAGTCGTCATCAGACCGGCCCGCCCTCACCAGCGGCCACCGGCATGTGCTGCGGCCGGGGCACCCACCGTCAACGGCGTCCGTTGGACCGACTGTTACCGCTCCAGCGGGCGTAGCCGGTTGTTGACGTCGTGCACTCCCGCAGTGCTCCAGGCGCGGGCGTGGGCCTCGCTGCTCACGTCGGCGCACGTGACCACACCGTCCAGGATGACCACGCGGTTCTGCACTTCGATGCAGATGCGTTCGTGACGCAATCGGGGATCGCGCTGCATGCTCTCCAGCAGCCGGCAGGCCAGCTGGGCATCCCGAGAGGCCGGCTGGACCTGGATCAGCGATGGAAAATCGTCGGGCAGAAACCAGGGGACGTAGGTCATGACGTCTCCTCACAGGTGATTCGGTTTTTCGGCGGCCGTGTCCAGCCGCCGAAACACCGGTCGGTCGCGGGCACCCGGAAACTCAGCGACGGGTCGGGGGCACCGGGTACGGCGCAGCAACCCCACGCGGGCTGAAGAACGGGGCGTAGCCGTAGTACCAGTACACGTCCTCGTAGTAGCCGGCCTCCTCGACGACCTCCGGGTCGTACGTTGGGGCCTGCTCGATCTTCTCCCGGGTCAGGTCGACCCGCACGGTGTCGTCGGTGACGTCGCTGACCGCCTCGACGGGGAGGAAGGTGGCGGTGGCGCCGATGCCGAGAATTCCTCCGTGCTCGACACGCAGGAACCGCACCTTGTGCTCCTCGCGATCGACCAGCAGGTCATCAACCTTGCCCAGGTCGTCACCGTCGACGTCGAGGACGCGCCGGCCGCGCACGTCGTGCTCGGCCTCCGCGATCGTCTGCCCGGAGTCACTGAGCTTGACCAGAATCGCCGTCGTATCGTGTGGCATGAGCTGCTCCTTCCGTAGCGTCTGATTCTTATTCGCTACCCAAGGGACGGCCGGGACTAGACGACGAAACGATGACGGTTGCTGCCCACTTTCGTGACGGCTCGCCGTGCCCGTTCGTGACGGGCCGTCGAGCGACTGGCGGAGACGACGAGGGGCCCCGCCGAACCGGCGGGGCCCCACGAGTCATGCGGTTTCAGGAGAGCGTGTTGGGAAAGTCCGGGTTGGCCTTCAGCCACTCCTCGACGGCCTTCTCCTCGTCGCCCTTGTGGGTGTTGAACATCAGGTCCTCCAGGGACGCGAGCTGCTCACCGTCCATCTTGAACTTCTTCAGCATTGCGGTGGCCTCGGGGAAGTCCTTGCCGAAGCCGGTGCGGGCGAGTGTGTTGATCTGCTCGGCCTGGCCGAGGGTGCCCTTGGGGTCGGCGAGGTCCTTCAACTCGTACTTGGCGTAGGCCCAGTGCGGGTGCCAGAGGGTGACAACGATCGGCTTCTTGTCGGCGATCGCGCCGTCCAAGGCGGCCAGCATCGCCGGGGTGGAGGAGGTCTTCAGCTTCAGCTTGCCGTCCAGGCCGTACTCGGGGATGACCTTCTCCTGGGTGGCCTTGGTCAGACCTGCACCCGGCTCGATCCCGATGATTTCCCCGTCGAAGCTGGCGGCCTTGCCGGCCAGGTCAGCCAGCGAGTTGATGCCCTCGACGTACTTCGGCACGGCGATGCTCAGGCTGGCGTCGTCGTACCAGACGCCGAGCTTTTCCAGCTTGTCGCCGTACTTCTCCAGGTAGGAGGCGTGCGTCTGGGGTAACCAGCTGTCCAGGAACAGGTCGATGTCGCCGTTGGCGAGACCGCCGTAGACGAGACCGGCCTCCAGGTTCTTGAGTTCGACCTCGTAGCCCTTGTCCTGCAGGATGTCCTGCCACAGGTGGGAGGCCGCGATCGCCTCGTCCCAGGCCATGTAACCAATGGTGATCTTCTTGCCGTTGTCGGACGCGTCGTCCTGCTCACTGCAGGCGGCAGCACCACCGAGAGCCAGGGTGGCGGTCACCGTGAGCGCGAGAGCGCGCTTCAGTGTCGTGAACAAAAGGGTTGTCCTTCCTCTTTCGGGTATGCCGGCTGACCCCGCGTAGGCGGGAAAGGGGATTGCCGGCGGAGAGCGACGGTCAGGCGGCCTGCCGCGCGAGGCGTTGCGCCCGGGCGGACGGGAAACGGTCGCCCGCCGAGTCGGTGAGGCGGTCGAGTACCACGGCGAGGATCACGACGGCGATCCCACCTTCGAAGCCGCTGCCCACCTCCACCTGGGACAACGCGAACATGATCACGTCGCCGAGGCCGCCGGCGCCCACCATGCCGGCGATAACCACCATGGACAGGGCCAGCATGATGACCTGGTTGACGCCGGTCATGATCGTGGGCAGTGCCAGCGGCAGCTTGGTCCGCAGCAGCACCATCCACGGCGGCGCACCGAAGGACTCGGCGGCCTGGACGATTTCCTTGTCGACCTGACGCAGACCCAACTCAGTCAGGCGGACGCCGGGCGGCATGCTGAAAACCAGGGTGGCCAGCACGCCCGGCACGGTGCCGATGCCGAAGAAGAAGATCGCCGGAATGAGGTACACGAACGCGGGCATGGTCTGCATCAGGTCCAGCACCGGCCGGGCCACCGCGGAGGCCCGCTTGTTCTCGGCGACGAGCACACCCAGCGGGATGGCCATCAGCAACGCCAGGGTGCTGGCCACGAGCACCTGCGCGAGCGTGCTCATGGTCTCCTCCCAGTACGGCATTCCGGCCACCAGGCCGAGGCCGACCGCGGTACCGAGGGCGAACTTCCACCCGCGCAGCCACCAGCCGAGCCCGGCGAGCACCAGAACGACCACCACGGCCGGTATGCCGGTGAGCAGGTCGTTGAGCGGTCGCACCAACGCCTCGACCACGGCGGCGACACCGTCGAAGAACGGGCCGAGGGCGCCGGTGGCCCAGTCGACGGCGGACTCGGTCCAGGCGCCCAGCGGCACCCGGGGCAGCCAACTGTCCAGCGGCGACTGCGTCAGTCTCATGCCGGCTCTCCCTTCGTTCCGACCAGGTCCACCTGGTCCTGGCCCTGTGTCGGCTCGTCCGGGGTCGCGGCGGCCAGCGCACTGAGCAGGGTGATCCGGGGGATCACCCCGATCAGCCGGTCGCGCTCGTCGAGGACGGCCACCGGGTGCTGACTTTCCGCGCAGTCGGCGAAGAGGTCGGCCACCGAGGTGTCCGCGGTGACAGTGCGGACCCGCTCGGTCGACACGTAACCGTCGAGGTGGGGGCGGCCCTCGCGGAGCGCCCGCAACACCTCGTCCTCGGTGACCGTGCCGAGGAACTTTTTCATCGGACCGGTCACGTAGACCACCGAGGTTTGGCTTTCCCGCAACGCCTTGGCGGCGACCCGGGGGCCGGCGTTGACGTCCAGCACCTGCTGGGGCTTCTCCATCACCGACGCGGCGGTGAGGATCCGGGTCCGGTCGACGTCGGCGACGAACTGCGCCACGTAGTCGTTGGCCGGGTCGGTCAGGATCTCCTCGGCGGTGCCGATCTGAACGATCCGACCGTCCCGCATCACCGCGATACGGTCGCCGAGCCGCATGGCCTCGTTCAGGTCGTGCGTGATGAAGATGATCGTCTTGCCAAGTTCGGCCTGCAGCTCCAGGAGCTGGTCCTGAATTTCCCGGCGGATCAGCGGGTCCAGCGCCGAGAACGCCTCGTCCATCAGCAGGATCTCGGTTCCGGCCGCGAGCGCTCGGGCCAACCCGACTCGCTGCCGCATGCCGCCGGAAAGGTCGTGGGGCAGGTTGTCCGCCCACTCCGTCAGGCCCACCATGCGCAGCGCGTCCATGGCCCGCTCACGTCGCTCGGCCTTGGGCAGCCCCGCGACCTCCAGCGCGTACCCGGCGTTCTCCAGCACCGTCCGATGCGGCATGAGCGCGAAGTGCTGGAACACCATGCTGATCTTCTCGCGGCGCAGCTTGCGCAGCGCCGCCGGCTTGAGCGTGGTCAACTCGACCCCATCGACGCGCACGCTTCCCCTGGTGGGCTGCAGCAGGCCGTTGAGCATCCGGATCAGGGTCGACTTTCCGGAACCGGAGAGGCCCATGACGACGAAGATCTCGCCGGGGCGTACCTCGAAGTTCGCATCGATAACCGCGGCCGTGGCCGGCAGCCCGGCGAGCGCCTCGGCGCGGGGCTTGCCGTCCGCCAGGCGTCGTACCGCTTCGTCAGCCCGGTTGCCGAAAATCTTGTAGAGCGACTGCACTATGAGCGCGGACACGATCCCCCTCTCGACGGAAACCGGCTGGTGTATCGCATCACCGGCGCCATCTTCGCGTCTCTTCGTCGATATCAACATCGATCACATTCCGCGGGTCAATAGGCCCGGCGGCGAAACCTACCGACGGTCTCGCCACAAATCCAGTCGGCACCGCAGGGTTGTGGATATGCACACAAAAATTTGCGAGTACCGGTGCCGGACTGGTCGTCCGGGGGATGTTGCGCAACCCATCGCCCACAGCGGTCAGACCGGGCAGGATTGATGCAGCCTGCGTCGATCGTCCCGCTGGAACGCCTCCCACCGGCGGATCGGCGCTCGACCGGGGAGAGCAGTTCCAGAATTTGTTGGGGTTGATAGAGAACTGTCATACAACTGTCATATTCCATCGTGGGTCGATCGCGTAATCTGATCTTCGGCGCAGTGCCGCAGCTTCCGATTGCGGCCGGCTTCGAAGACACCATCTCCATTCAGCCGACACCCCAAATCGTCGTGACAAGCGATCAGGCAGGCGTGGGGTTACGTGATCGGTGCGCCCTCTTACCACGGTCTCCCCTTAGCGACTCACCGAGGCGTCGGTATTCTTGATCGGGCACTGCCGACACCATTGCCCGTCAGCTGAGGGGGAACCCTGCCCTATCAGATCGACCTCGCTCGCCTGCGGGACGTGCTCGACGGACCGTGGGCCGCAGTCCGCAACGCGCACCGGGAGCACCTCGACGCGCGTTTCCTCCCGGTCTACGGCGAGACCGGTGACCAGGCACGGGAGCAGATCACCCGGTTGCTCACCGAACTCCCCGCCGAGCTCGGTATGGCGTCGGCCTTCCCCACCGAGTACGGCGGCAGCTCCGACGTCGGCGACTCGATCATCGCCAGCGAGATGCTGGCGCAGGTCGACCTGTCACTGATGGTCAAGGCAGACACCGCCGACCCTGCGGTTCGAGCGCTGCTGTCCCGGGTCTGTGACCTGTACGCGCTCAGCATCATCGAGACCAACAAGGGCTGGTTCCTGGAACACAACCGGCATGACCGGTGACGGTATGACGAATAACCGTCACCGCGAAGCTCGCCCGGCGCTGGTCACCGAGAGTAGCGCCAGGCGCGGTGTCGGATGGGTTTCGGCGTGGTCAAGCATCCTTGACCACCGCTACGTCTACGTCGCACATATGAGACATACCGGTATCCGATGATCGACACGAGTTGTGCTCAGCTAGTGCTGCGCGTTCACGACGCCGTCCCGATCGGCGGATAGCAAGCCAATCCGCCTGTGGGCCTGGGCTGTCAGCCCCAGCTAAGATGTGAGCGGGAAGAACTCGTGGGGCAGACAGGCGCCGAGCTGGCTGCCGCCCCGGGAGAGGAAGATCTCGATGTGTACGTGTGAGTTGACGGCGCTGCCGGTGGAGCCGGTGAGCCCGAGCTGGTCGCCGACACTGACCTGAGTGCCGGAGCGCACCGCGATCTCATACATGTGGGAGTAGTAGACCGTCACCGTCAGCTCGTCGGGTGTGCGGCCGCGGTAGGTGTGGCACACCGACACCGAGGCGGCGCGCCGGTGGTCGTCGGCGCCAGCCGAGCGCAGCCACAGCAACAGCTGCCAGATCCGGTTGACCAACCTGCGCCGTTCGGTGTCGTACGCGGAGCTGCTGTCGCTGGAGAGCAACTCCCGTACCGAGGAGAGCAGCTCGCCCACCGTGATGTGGGGGGTGACGATGCGACCCAGCCCGAACGCGCCCGAGTCGGCGTGCAGCCGATCCGGGCGGAACAGCACCGTCCCCACCGGCAGGCCACGGGCCCGCACCACACCGGCTTCCAGGTCCCGGACGATCCTCGCGCGCAGCGCGTCGAAGGCTGCGGCGTTGTCGATCGGGGTGAGATTGCGGGCGACCAGACCGGTAAGCAGCCGGGACACCTCGCTGCCACTGGACGAACGGATGAGCACCTCGGCCGGGGCGATCTCGTCGTCGCCGTGCGCGCGCAGCAGCGCCCCCAGCTCCGTCTCCCGCGATCCCTGCCGGCCGAGCAGGCCGTACGCGATCTTGCCGAAGATGTCCTGGATGTCGTCGGACGCGCGCGCCTCGACCACCGCACTTCCCCCCGCCAAGCGGTACGCCGCCGCGTCGTCCGGGGTAGCGCGGAACCGCTCGGGAAGCCGGAACTCCTGCGGGGCCGAGAGCACCAGCGGCAGGCCGGCATGACAGTTCCAGTCAACGGCGTTGTCGCCGTGGCCGGGGTAGCTCAACCACTGCACCTGGCCGGTCATGTGTGCGGAGATTCCGATGTCCCGGCGCCGCTCCGCCGACGAGCTGACCTTCAGGAACGAGTCCATGAACAGCTCCAGCCCGAGGTTGTGGCTGTTCTTCAGCAGCCGCTCCAGTAGCAGCTCGTACCGCTGCCAGCGGCCGGTCTCGTCGGCGACTGACAGCCGGTGGCTCGTCAACGACGTGAGTTCCTGGTCCATGCGCTGCAGCAGGGCGTCGCGTTCCTGGCGGGCCTCGTCGTCCCGGATCCCGCGGCGTTCGGCGTCCTGGTAGGCCGCGATCCGGCTCATCGTCGCGCCGCTGAGCGCCCGGCGGAGGCTGGCGATCTCGCGGCTCATAGTCGTGAGCTCCTGCTGTTGCTCCTGAATTTGGGGCCAGAGCACCCGCAGCTGGGCCCTGCTAGCGGATCGCGTCTCGCGGGTCTCCGCAGAGGAGCCGGCTTGCCGGCGCAGCCGCTCCCGTTCCGCCCGGTCCGCGCTCAGCACCGCCTCCAAGTCGGTCCGGCGGCGGGCCAACGCCCGCAGCCGCTGGTACACCTCCAGGTCGGCCGGCGACGGTGGTGCTACCCCGGCCAACTGCGCCACCAGTTGTCGCCGCTGCCAGTCGGTCCGCCGGCCAGTGAGCATGGTGAGTTGCCGTTCCACCAGCGCCTGGTGGGTGTGCGGCACGTGGACGGTGGCGTCGACGAGGGCGCGTACTGCGGTGCTGAGCCGGTTGCGGCCCAGCCGCACCGCCCTGGTCAGGTCGCGAAACATGGCTGGCTCCGAGTCGCGGCGGCCCAACCGTTCGACGGTGATCACCACGCTGAGTGCGACCGTCCGCTCGTACCAGGCGAGCAGCGCGTGCAGCCGGGTCAAGGCGGCACCCCACGCCGGTCCGTGTAGCAGCGACAGCAGCGCCGCGAGCACCATGTCGTGCGGCGCGTCGGCTGGTACGGCAACGTCCAGCTCGCTTCGGTACGCGTCCGTCGCGGTGACGACAGCGCTCACCGTACGCCGCACCTCGTCGCGCGCCGCGGGGTCCAGTAGCGCACGCACCGTAGGTGAGCTGGCGCGCCCCAGCGTGGCGGTGCCGCCGTCGGCGAGCACCGCCGCCAACGCCTGCCGCAGCGGAGACGACTCGCTCCCGCCGTCGGCACCACCGCCGTCGGGCGGGTCACCGCCGCCGTCCTCACCGGCCGGGGGCAGAGTGACGCGGTACGGCGGGATCACCTCACCGGTCAGTGACGCCGATGAGCCCGCCGCGTCCGGATCGAACCAGCCGGCGGCGATGCTGTCGGCCAGCAGCAGTTCCAGGAACCGTCCGAAGTCCTCGTTACCGTCCATGCTGGAGCCGGGCCGCCGACCTCGTCACCGACCGTCCGATTCGTCCGGCCGCCAGGTGCCGTCGTCATGCTTGACCCAGCTCGGTAGCCCGCCTTCCGGGCGCAGCCGGACCAGTCGGGTCGGCACGCGTACGCGCCAGGGCGCCCCCTCCGGCACCTCGTCGCCCGGGGCGCCGGTACGTTCCTGGATCTCCTTGACGATCGGCAGGTACTCGGGGTCGGTGATCTCCGGTGGCGGCCCGCCCTGCCACACCTGCCCGGTACGCATGAAGTGCTCCACCGAGGTCTCGAACCCCTCCCGCACCGGCAGCAGCACCCGGGCGGCACCAGAGCGTACGAACTCGGCGAACTCCGGGTCATTGTTGTCGTACCGCACCCGGTCCAGCCAGGTGCTCTTCCGGCCCCAGAAGTACGGGTAGAACAGGAAACTCATCAGCTGCCACTCGAAGGCGTGTTCGAAGAACCGGATGTAGTTGCCCTGTTCCTCGACCACGGCCACGTCCACCTGCGGCACCCCCATCGCACCGGTCTCCACCGCGCCGAAGGCGTCGAAGTGCTGGTGCGTCAGCACCGAGATGCACGCCTTTTTCAGCTCGGTGAGCTCCAACGCCCGGTTGGCCCCCGGATTGCGGCCGTCGATGACCACCCCGTGGTTGGCCGCCGCACGGGCCGTCGCCTCGTCAAACCGCGCCTGCTGCTCCAGGTACGCCTGCTTGATCTCGGCGTGGGTACGGATCTGCCAGTCGAGCATCGCCCGCTCCGAGCGCCGGCAGACCACCTCGATGCTGACCGCGAACAGCGGCGTGTCGTTGGCGACCATCGTGATCGGGATCGTGCCTTCCTCCAAGTCGAGGTTCGTCGACCGCAGACCGGAGTGCGACTCGTACAGGAACACCTTGCGCCCAACCGAGATGTAGATTTGGGACCCGGAGAAGCCCGCGGTGACGTGGGCCTGCACCGCGTTGTACCCCTCGGGGATGGGCAGGTCCTGGCGCTGCGACATGTCGCCGGCCTCACCGCCGCCACCTGAGGAGAACGTCACCGAGCGGGTCTCCTCGAAACGCGGCGGCGGCTGGACGCCGGTGGCGTGGTACTTGTTCGCCCAGTAGAGGTAGTCGGCTTCGGTGAGCTGGCTGGCGTCGAGTTGGAACGGCTCCGGGCGCGGTCGCCCCACGTCCCGGGTGGCGTCCTCCTCCAGCGCACCGGTGAGGAACATCGCCGGCTCCGGAATCACGAAGTCGTACATGGTGCGGCCGCCATAGCGGAACAGTTGGGCTTCGTACCACTTGTCCACCCACTGGTAGACACCCACCACGTGGCCGTCCCCGTCGACGTTGTCGACGCTGTGGTCGTTGATCTCCTCCACCTCGCGGGTCACCCGCAGCGTCTCCTGGGTACGGATTCGCTCGGCGAGCCTGTTCACCGACTTGTCGACCACCTCACGGGCGTACTCGCTGGCCTTCTTCCGGGAACTCTCGCGGGCGTTGGTGTACGCCGCCCGTGCGTTCGCCTCAATCAGCACGGCGGGGCTGACCTGGGCGCGGATCCGCAGCCCGCCCTCGACCTCCGCCTCCTCCTTGAGCACCTCGGACGCCTCGTGGCTGAGCTCGAAGCGCTCGGTGGTCTCCAGGTCGCGCTCCTCCTCCCGCTCGATCTCGCGCTCGGTCACGAAGATCTCCTCGGTGACCTCGCGCCGCCGGTGGGTGCGCTGCTTGTTCTCACCCCGCAGCACGTTCTCGATGTGGGCGACCTCGCCAGGCTCGTATCCGGTGAGCTGTTGCCGCACCACCAGCAACTCACCCTCCCCGATGGGCCGTACCGTGCCGTGCGTGGTCGGCAGCGGCTGCCGGTCGCCTCCGGGGAACCGCCACAGGAACGCACCACCCAGCCCGTACGAGCCGGCACGGAACATGTCGGCCAACGCCAGTACGGTGTTCCCCGCCGTGGGGCGCAGGTCGCGTACCAACCCGGCCTTCTCCGTGTCCAGCCGAGCCACCACCTGGCTCACCGAGTCCCGCGACAGGTCCAGCCCCAGTTGACCGAGGTAACGGCGACTGGCTTCGCTGATCACCTTGACGCCGGCCTCGGAGAGCCCGAGGCGGGGACCGTCCTGGCTGCCCGCGATGCTGATGCCAGCGCCCTTCGCGGCAGCTTTCGACGTGCGTCCGCCATCGTCGAGCCGTGCGCCGCCCGGCTCCTGCGGATCGCCGTCCTGGGTACGGAAGAACCGGGGAGCGATAGTGGTCAGCTCCCGCACGACGCTGTCGATGACCTGCCCCTGCCGCCCGACCTGCTGCAAGTCCGCAAGCGGCGGCACCGCTCGTGCCGGAGGCGCGGTGGTGTTCGGCCGCTGTGGCGCCAGCTTCAGCCCGGAGAGCACCGGCAGCACCAGTGGCATGTCGAGGATCGGCAGGGTGGCCGCCACCCGGTCGGCGCCGTTGCGGTCTACCCAGGCTTCGACGAAGCGCACCGCGCGTAGCAACCCGACCAGCTCCGCCATCGCACCCGGATCGCTGGTGGACAACAGCTTCAGTGCCAGCGCGCTGTCGGCCAACTGTTCCTTGCGTTCCCGCCACGTCGTAGCGCCGACCTGCTCGGCGTAGCCGTCACCAAGCATGTCGCGTACGGTCTGCTCCACCTGCTCCTCGGTAGGGTCCCGCAGCTCCGTCAGCCTGGTACGCAGCTCGCGCAGCTTCGGCCCGCCGGCTACCCGCTCGGCGTCGTCGACGAACCGGCTACTGCCGACGAACGCCCTCGCGCGCTCCATGACCTCGCTACGTGACTCGTCTCCGGTGACGCTGCCCAGTTCCTCCTGCAGCGGTGTGTTCGACACCGATACCGCATCAGTCTGGGGATCCGCCGCTTCGGCGTTGCGCACCAATAACATCCGAAAGACCTGTTCCATGCGTGCTGGCTCCCCACCGAGCGACGTCCATGATCGATAACGGTCCGACAACATGAGATATCCACGCCGGTGCCGGCGAAAGGCCTTGGTCGGCATTCCGTCAGCGACGAAGAAGCAATCTCCCGAGAGATAACCCACGTGAGGCGCCGAGTTACGTCGATGTGACTCGGCGGTCCTCGCCACGGGACTTGCGGGAAGCCAGGGGGACCAGATGCTTCACCCGCGAATAGCGGGTACCCCGCCGTACCGGCGTGGCCGGCAGCTAAACAGCGTCACGGACACGATGCGCGACAACCTGCGGTATCAGATCGCCGAAAGGCACCGCTGGACAGGGCAACGACGAACCCGCAAACCTGGGAAGTCATCACCGGCTACAGGGCGCCCTGACTTACGTGCAACAACTCGCCCGCTCACGCGAGTTCACCTGGCAGCACATGCTGCTCAACGCACCGCACTTCATGATGCTCCACCATGACCTCAGCAAATGGCCGGGCCGCTTCCGTCCAGGAGACATCCACATCGACGAGGCGCACACCGGCCGACGCGTCTACACGGGCCCAGACGCCGACGACATTCCGTCTCTGATCTCCGAACTGATCGACTGGCTGGCCGGCGGCGAACCGAAGTCACCGCTGCTCGTCCGAGCCTCCATGGCCCACCTGAACCTGGTCAAAGCCCATCCCTGGCGAGACGGAAACGGCCGACTGTCAACCTGTTCTGATGGGAGCGGTCAACGCCCTGCCGGAGACCGTCACCGCCGCCGTGCGCCGCGGCGCGGTCACCCTCGCCGTCGCCGCCGTCGCCGCCGTCCTCGGCGGGAACATCCTCGACGTGCTCACCCTCGTCGCCGGCGACATCGCCTACCGGCAGGGCTCCACCTACCACTCCGCCCGAGAGCAAGAGCTGCTCGCGACCACCACCAGTTGTTCAAGACCGCCACCCTCCTCGGCGGCCTTCTCATCCGCAAGACCTGCGGCTGGGCCGCCTCTGCCCATTGGGGCTCAACGATCGTGGGTTCTTCCTGCGGTTACCGGGAATTCGGGTGGGGGTGTCGTCACAGAGGCCGAGCTTACCCAGTCTGTGGGTGGCAGGAATGCTCGCTGCGGTCGAGCGCCGTACCGGTATCCGTCTTGATTGCGACCAGCGTGCTGAGGTGTCGTACCCGCGGGACTAGGCAGTCGCGGCCGGGGCGTACTCGGGCTCGCGACCCTCGCTCGCATCCGTGGCGTTGTTGCGGTCCGCTGTGGAACGCCGTACCACCAGCGCCAGCCCGGCGAGGACGGTCGCGGCTGCGGCCAGCTCCGTCGGGCCGACGGGCTCGTCGAGCAGCAGCCATGCCGCGCTGAGCCCGAAGACCGGCACCAGGAGGCTGAACGGCGCCACTCTCGCGATCGAGTACTGGGCGATCAGCCGGTTCCAGATACCGAAGCCGACGAGGGTCGACACGTACGCGACGTACGCCACGGCTAGCACCCCGCGCCACGACAGACCGGTGATCGCATCCAGCACCGCCTGTCCGCCGTCGACAACGCCGGCCAGGCCGAGCAGCGGCAACGGCGGCACCAGGCTCGACCAGACCAGCAGCGAGAGCGGTCGCGTCTCGTCGCTGGCCCGCATGACTAGGTTTGCCAGGGCCCAACTGGCCGCCGCGAACAGCGTCAGCACGAAGCCGATCACGGAGGCGTGGCCGCCGCTGTGGATCGCCAGCAAGCCGATCCCGACCGATCCGACCAGCACGCCGGTCACCTGCGCCCGCGCCGGCCGCTCGCCCAGCACCGCCGCCGCCAGCAGCACCGACATCAGGGCCTGCGCCTGCAGCACCAGCGAGGCTAGACCGGCCGACATGCCAGCCGCGAGCGCCGTGAACAGCGCGCCGAACTTCAGGACGCCGAGCACCAGTCCGTAGGCGACCACGTAGCGGAGCCGGGCGCTGGGGCGCGGTACCAGGAAGACCAGCGGCACCGCCGCCGCGACGAAGCGCAGCGCGGTCAGCACGAGCGGCGGCAGGTCGCGCAGGCCCAGCTCGATGGCGACGAAGTTGACGCCCCAGATAGCGGCGACGAGCAGGGCGAGAAGTCGGTGTGATGCTTTCATGCCGGTTACGCTGCCCGAGGCAACGCTTAAGGACCAGTTCAACGTTCTTCATTGCTGCTGTAGCGTGGCTACATGAATCTTGACGTGCGCCGGCTCCGCGTGCTGCACGAGGTCGCGCTGCGCGGCAGCGTCACCGCCGCCGCCGCGGCGCTGCACGTCACTCCGTCGGCGGTCTCCCAGCAGCTCGTCCAGCTGTCCCGAGAGGCCGGGCACGAGCTTGTCGAGCGGGCCGGGCGCGGAATCGTCCTCACCCCGGCCGGCCAGGTTCTGGCCAGCCACGCGAAGGACGTGCTGGGCGCGGTGGAGCAGGCGGTGGCCGGACTCGCCGCGCTCCGCCACGGCGTCAGCGGTACGGTGCGGGTCGGCGCGTTCGCGTCCGCAGCCGGCGCTCTGGTGGCTCCCTCCGCCGCCCGCCTGCGGGCGAAGCACCCTGAGCTGGACGTGCGGGTGATCGAGGCCGAAGACCAGCAGAGCCGCCTCGACCTGCGCTCCGGCACCCTCGACGTGGCGGTGCTGCAGGAGTACGACCACGTGCCCGCGCCGCTGGTCGACGACCTGGACCGGCATCCGGTCACCACCGACCCGATGCACCTGATCACCCCGGTCGAATGGCGCCGTCACACCGGCCGGCTGACCGAGCTGAGCGACGTGCCATGGATCGCCAGCGCCGAACACACGCCGTGCCTACGGTCCACATTGCACGCTTGCCGGCTCGCCGGCTTCGAGCCAGACATCCGGCACCGTGCCGTCGACTTCGCGCTCACGCTGGACCTTGTCGCGGCCGGGCTGGGCGCCGCGCTCGTGCCGGAGCTAGCGCTGCGCCACGTGCCACCCGGGGTGCACGTGGAGCCACTGGTCGAGCCGGTCACCGAGCGACGCATCTTCGCAGTCACTCGCGCCCTCGGCGGCACGCCGCAACGGCCCGCGGTAGACGCCCTCCTGGCGGAGCTAAGCGGCTCGGCCGACATCCCCCGTGGACAGCATCCGCCGACCATCGCCTGATTTACGACCGCAGTGCCCAGGCTGATCGTCAGCGAGGAAACGTCCTGGTTCCGGCGGCTCAGAGGGCATCTGTTGACGGGATCGAGGTCTCGGTTTTGTCGATGGGCGCGGATGTCTTCGTGGAGTGGGCGTGCGGCGGGCGTGCGGTGGGCGCCTGGACCACCTCGGCAGTAGCCCTCGCTGACGAGGACGGCACTCAAGTCCGCACCTGCGTGCCCTGCTGAGTAGGGCAGAGGCTGTGCCGCGGACGGCCGGGCCGGCGTACCGGTACCCGGCCATCCGCGTTCTGACCACTGGCGAAACTACCGGTCCAGCGGCTCGATCCAGATGTTGCGGTACTGGACCGGATTGCCGTGGTCCTGCAGTCGGATGGCACCCGTCGCCGGGCCCTCGGGCCGGCTGCCGCCAGTCGGGCCGAGGATCTCGACGTCGTCGTGCACCTTGACGCCGTTCCACACCACGGTGACGCGAGGGTTGGCGACCTTCTGCCCGGATGCGTCGTAGCGGGCCTGCCGATAGACGATGTCGTACGTCTGCCAGGTCTGCGGCGGCAACGCCGCGTTCACGTCGGGGGCCTTCTGGGTGTAGATGGCCGCGGCGTCGTTCTTCTGCGGCAGGTCGATGCCAAAGGAGTCCAGCACCTGGATCTCGTAGCGGTCCTGCAGGTACACCCCACTGTTGGCGCGCGCCTGGCCGGTCACGTCCGGCGGATACAGCGGCAGGTTGAACTCCACGTGCAGCCGGAAGTCACCGAATGCCTCCACCGTGCGCAGGTCCCCGTTACGCACCGTCATGGCGCCGTCGGCGACGGACCACGAGGGTTCGCGCCCGTCGGTGTGCTGCCACTCGGCGAGCTCGCCGCCGTTGAACAGCGTGATGCGTTTGCCGTGTGGCCGGACGGCGAGCACGTCCAGGTTCAGGTGCCCGGAGTCCGCTGCCTCCTTGCGGTACTCGACCACGTTGCGACCCTTGTTCAAGCGCGCGGTGGTGGTGACGGTGCCCCACTCTTCCCAGGTCACGGTGGAGGGGAAGACCGTCTGCTCGACCCGTTCACCGTTGACGTAGAGGCTCAGCTGCTTCTCGCCGGAGTACGGATTCGGGCCGTTGCTGTAGCGCATCGCCAGGTCGTATGTCCCGGCCTCGCGGACATCGGCAGAGATCCTGGTCGACGAGCCGTCCTGGGCGAACCCGGCGGCGAAGCCGGCACCGGAGTAGGCGGCGTGGTCGGTCGCCATGCCGACGCCGGCCGTACGGCCCTCCTCGGCCTCGAAGAAGGTCTGCGGCTGCACCACCCGGCCCGGAATCTCGTTGAGCGTGTACCAGGCCTCAGTGTTCCACAGCTCCTCGCCGTCGGCGGACGAGAACGGACGCGGGGAGCGCACGTGCACCACGCGGTTCTCCTTCAGGCCCGGGATCTTGAGCTTGACGGTGCGGCCGTCGGTCGACAGCTCGGCCTTGGCCACCTTGAGCGTCTCCAGCTCGAGCTTCGGACCGCCGTACTGGCTCGTCGCGCCGTAGCGCCACTGCGTCACCTGGTACGCGTCGGCGAGTTCCTGCGCGGTCTCGGCCGACAGCGGCTCGGTGTACTCCAGCTCGAACCCGACACGCGACGCGCGCATCTGTTTGACCTCGAAGACCGAGGTGCCGTTGGGCGTGAGCTTCTGCAGGCCGTAGGAGAGCTTGCCCTCCTGGCCCCAGTTGCCGCCGGCGCCCAGGCCACCGGTGTAGAGCGCGCCGTCGGGGCCGAGGGTGACCTCGTTGACGCCGGCCTCCAGGCCCTGCGTGTGCCGGAACACCGCGCCCTGGTACTGCCCCTCGATCTTCTCGAGGAACACGCGCTGCAGGCCGCCGTAGGTCACGTCGCCGACGACCAGTTGCCCCGCGTACGGCCCCTGCTTCAGCAGCACCGGAGTCGACGGCGAGTTACCGATCTCGTTCTGCGGGATCCAGACGATGGGACGCGTCACGGCCTTGTCGTCGAACGGACCCGCGGGCGTCGTGTAGTGGTTGTAGAACGCCCCCTGCTGGATCTGGACCAGCTTGGACGCGGGCAGCCAGCCGCCCTGGTTGTCGGTGACGAGGACCTCCCCGCGGGGGCCCCACCCGATCCCGTTGGGAGTGCGCAGCCCTCCTGCGACATAGGTGATCTCGCCGGTCTTGGCGTCCACCTTGATCGAGGTTCCGCGGTTCGGTGCCGGCTGGGGCACGGTGGTGGCGCCGCCCAGGTCGATGGCGACCGAGAGGTTGAGGTAGAAGTACCCGTCCCGGTAGAGCAGGCCGAACGCGAACTCATGGAAGTTGCCGCCCCATGGCCACGTGGCGACCGTGCGGCGGTCGTCTGCGAGGCCGTCGCCGTCGGTGTCGCGCAGGGCCGTCAGCTCGTGCTTCTGGCTGACGTAGACGGTGCCGTCGACGACCGCGACGCCTTGGGGCTCGCGCAGCCCCTCCGCGAACTTACGGTAGGCCACCTGCTCGGGGCTGGTCTGTCCAGTGACGCCCTCGACAACGTAGATCTCGCCAGTCGCGTTGTCGGTGCCGCCCCAGGTGGACATCATCAGGTCGCCGTCGGGCCGGAACGCCATACCGGTGACCTGCGGCTGAAGCCCTTCGGGGCGCAGGTCGGTGAGGGTGTAGCCCGGGTGCACCCGGTCGAGCGGCAGGCCGTCGCCGGCCGAGTCGGTGGCCCCCTCGCAGTACTTCCATCCCGGGGCGGTGACGCGTACGACGTCGGCGTCGGTGCTCAACGCGGAGTTCGGTACCAGCTCGAAGCTGGTCGCACCCGGGCGGCGCCATTCGAGCCGCAGGACCTGGCCGCCGCCGTTATCGAAGAACTCGATGCGCAATGGGTGCACGCCGGCGCTGAGGGTGGTCGACCCTTCCTTGGAGGTTTCGCCGTGCAGCCCGTCGTGGTCGACGACACGCTGATCGCCGATCGTCAGCCGTGACCCGTCGTCGCTGGTGAGCCGGAAGGTGTACTCGCCGTCGACGGGCGCGGCGAGGTTGGCGATGACGTGGCTGATGAACCGGTCGGAGAGGCCGAACTCGTCGGTGGTGGTCCAGTTGACCTGCGGCATGAGCTTGTCGACGTTCGGTGTCTGTGCCGGCTTGAGGTCGCACAGCGCCGACAGCGGAGCTCCCATGTCGTACGAGCGCAGGGTGACGCCGGGTTCCTGCGGCGGAACATCGGCGGTGATGGGTGCGGCCCCGGCTGGGGTGATGGGGACCGCAGCGAGCAGGGCCGCGACGGCGGCACCTGCGGCCACGAGACTGACGCGACGGCGACGACGCCATCGGTTCGGTGCGGGCATGGTTCCTCCCGGTGGGTGGGTCCTGGCCGAGGTAGGAGCGCTTTCTCCTCCCTGGACGGGCCAGTACGGTCGCGGAACACAAAAGATCGATCGCAGACGCTATCACTTTGGATTGACCAAGCTGAACTTTTAGATCTTTAGATAAAAGTGGCCCCTGTTGGTCCATGACCTTGGTGGCATTTGGGGCAGCGCGAGCGGGGCATGTGGCGGCGTCGCGGAGCGGAGGCAAGGGCAGCGCGAGCCCGACGAAACGCCGCTACCACGGTGGCGCGGTGACTACCGACCGGCGCTGGGCGCCGACGAAGGACGCCTCACCGGCTGGCGGTTGGCACCTTGCCGTAGGTATCCCTCAGGGCCCGGCGACGGAGATCGGAGTGCCGAGTCGGCCCTCGTTCCCGCTGCGATCCAGCCCGGACACGCAATAGGAGAGGGGACGGTCGGTCGGGGCGGTGCGATCGATCCAGCCGGTTCCTCGGGCGGTGCCGACGAGCCGGGCCTCGTCGCCGTCCACCCGATAGACGGCGTAGCTGGTGGCGCCGTCGCCGCGCCAGGTCAGCGTCACCCCGCCGGCGTCCGCACGCCGGGCGTCGGTGAGCGTGGGTGCGGCGGGCGGCGCCGCCGGGAGCTGCGCCATCGTGGGCACCAGCGCCGGGCCGGCGTAGTGCGCGCGGCTGTAGCGGCTGACCGCCCCGAGCTTGTCGGCGCGGACCTGCTTGGCACTGAAGTGCACGCTTCCGTGCACGCCGTTTCGGCGGTTGAGGGCCAACTGCCGGTCCAGTTCGGCCGGGTCGCGCCAGGCGCCGCGCTCACCCACCCGGTAGTCGGCCTGACCGATGTAGAGCTGCACCCTGGTGCCCCGCACGGTGTCGACCCACCACGGCAGCAGCTTGGCGTAGTCGGCCTTGGCGAACCCGACGTGCCAGTAGAGCTGTGGCACGACGTAATCCAGCCACTGTTTCCGCACCCACAGCCGCGTGTCGGCGTAGATGTCGTCGTAGCTCTGCAGGCCGGCGGTCGCGGAGCCGGCGGGATCGGTGCGCTCGTTGCGCCAGATGCCGAACGGGCTGATGCCGAACCTCACCCACGGTTTGATCGCCTTGATCCGCTCGCTCATCTCCCGGACCAGCGTGTTCACGTTGTCCCGGCGCCAGGCGTGCTTGTCCGCGAAGCGCCGGCCGTACCGGGCGAACGTCGCGTCGTCCGGGAAGTCCTGCCCGGCCTCCGGGTAGGGGTAGAAGAAGTCGTCGAAGTGCACCCCGTCGATGTCGTACCGCTGGACCGCCTCCAGCATCGAGTCCTCGACGAACGTGCGCGCCTCCGGGATGCCCGGATTGAAGTAGAGGCGGCTGCCGGGCCGGTCGGCGCTGGGGTAGGTCACCACCCAGTCGCGGTGGTGCCGTAACGGGTGGGCCGGCGCGAGCTGGTCCAGCCTCGGTCCGGGGCCGCCCACCGTGGCCGGTTGGCCGCCCCGGTAGGGGTTGAACCAGGCGTGGAACTCCAGGTTGCGGGCGTGCGCCTCGGCGACCATGAACTCCATCGGGTCCCAACCCGGGTCGCGGCCGTCGCGGTGCCCGGTCAGCCACTCCGACCACGGTGCGTAGCTGGACGGCCAGAGCGCGTCCCCGCTGGGCCGTACGTGCACGAAGACCGCGTTGTGGTTGTGCCGCACGGCCAGGTCCAGCCAGCCCCGGAACTCCGCCCGCACTGTCTCGGCCGGCAGTCCGCGCCGGCTCGGCCAGTCGATGTTGTTGACCGTCGTGATCCACATGCCGCGCAGCTCGTGGGGCGCCCGGGCTGGCCGGCCGGCGCAGCTGGGCGGACCGCCCGCCGGGTTGGCGTCGGTGGCCGCGCCGAACGGGGCGACGTCCCCGGTCTTCGGTGCGCCGCCGTCGCCGACAACCCGGTGCCGCAGCGACCATCCGCCCACCCCGAGCGCCACAGCGAGCGCGACGACCACCGCGACGAGAGCCTGGGTGCGACGACGGTGGGTGGTGGGAGCGGACGGCTCGGCGGCGGGCATTGTCACAGTCTGCCGAGTGTGGCTCACCGGGTGAACCAGGCGGCCCGTTACTTAACGGTCAGCTAAGGCCGGCGCGATGCTAGCTCGCTCCCCCGTTTCGCCCGTCCGGGCAGTGTCACGCGGGAACGCCCTTTCGCGTCGCCCGACGTGGTCGTCTTACCAGCTCGCCAGACCTTATTCCGCGCTCCGACACCCGAGGCTCGGAATGCGCCGCGTCAGCCCATGCGCTGGTCGTCAGACGTCACGAACGTCCGCAGATGGTCAACCGCCGCAGAGAGCGCGTCCTGCAGGGGGCCGATGTCCCGGGCGACCTGAGCGAGGAGCATGCCGCCTTGATACGCCGCGAGGAACATGTCGGCGAGCCGCGCGGGGTCGGCGGACGCGTCGATGCGGCCGAGTTGCCGCATGCGATCGAGCCCGACGCGGAAGATCTCGCGCCACTGCGCGAACACCTCCGCGAGCCGGTCGTTCACGACGAGATCGGTCTTGACGATCTCGCTCGCGAGCGAGCCGAGGCTGCAGCCGTCCTCGAACGGGCGCCCCGAGAGGACGAAAAAGTCCATCCAGTCCTGGAACGCCTCGACGGTGTCGAAGCTGGCAAACCGTTCGCTGCGATGGAAGCCAAGGACGCTGTCGGCCTGCCAGTCGATGACCGCCAGGACGAGGCTCTCCTTTGTGGGGAAGTAGTGACTCAGCTGTGATCCACTCACGCCTGCAGCGCGACGGACGAGCTCGTTGTTGGTTGCGTGGACCCCTTTCCGGTAGATCAACGCAGCCGCGTGCTCCAGTATTCGCTCGCGCGTGGCCTGGCCCTTGGCTGTGAGCTTCTGGGCTGCATCCGCCCCGTTGTCCACCTGCATGTCATCAAGGTAACACCACTGGGCTTGCCAACCCATTTTCTGTAGTGTTCACTCAAGCGAGTGGACGGAATGGTCCAGTAACGCCACACGGAGGTCTATCACAATGGCTCGCCTGACCGCTCCCGCACCCGCCGACATCGACGCGAAGACGCAAGGCGCCCTCGACGCCATCGCGAAGCAGTTCGGCTTCGCGCCCAGCATGTTCACCATGCTCGCCGCGAACCCGACCGTGCTCGAGATCGTGATGGGCCTGCAGGGCAGCATCGCGAAGCTCCTGGACGCGAAGACGCGCCACACGATCGCCCTCGCGGTCTCTCAGTCGAACGGCTGCCGCTACTGCCAGGCACTCCACGGTTTCATCTCGTCGAACCTCGGCGGTATGTCGGCGGGGGAGATTGAGCTCGCCCGCACAGGGACGTCCAGCGACCCGAAGCGCGCCGCCGTCGCGAAGTTCGCGCAGCAGTTGATCGAGACGCGTGGCCAGGTCAGCGACGAGGACCTCGCAGTGATCCGCGAGGTCGGGTACATCGACCCGGAGATCCAGGCGATCGTCACGATCGCAGTCGTCACCCTGCTCACGAACTACCTCAACAACGTCAGCGACACCGTCGCCGATGTCCCCGGCGCCGACCATCAGTCGGCCTAGCTCTCCTCTCCATCCGCCGCTCAAACGAAAGAAACCACGACGTTGAATCTCGATAAGCTGATCACGAAGCACCTCACCCGCTACTTCGACCCGAGCAAGAGGATCCCGGAGGAGACGTTCCAGCAGCTGCTGCGTTACCTGCGCACCTCGCCGACGACGATCAACATCCAGCCGAACCATTTCCATGTGCTGGAAACGCAGGATGGCAAGGACAAGCTCGCGGACGCACTGGTCGGCCGCTTCGCGGACAACGCGGAGAAGGTGCGCAACGCGTCGCACGCCATCGTCTTCACAACGCGCAAGGACATCCCCGACACGCACCTGCAGGAGATCTTCGAGAAGGAGCGCTCCGACGGGCGCTTCGCCGACCCGGAGATCCAGAAGGGATGGGAGGCGGGCGCCTCCAACTTTGTGGAGATCCAGACCGAGAACTATGGCGGGGACGTGCTCCACTGGCTTGAGAAGAACACCTACCTCGTCGTCGGCGCCACGATGATGGCCGCGGCATCCCTCGGGGTGGACGCGACGCCGCTTGAGGGCTTCGACCGCACGACCGTGGACGCGGCCTTCCACCTGACCGACACCGACTACACGACCACGCTGCTTCTGGTGCTCGGCTACCCCGACGAGGCCCGGATCTCCCGCCAGCCGGTCTCGCGGTTCGACGCGGAGAAGATTTTCACGCGCATATGACGGACGGGGCGGCCATGGGACCGCGGTGCCGGCCCCGTTCACGTCGACTCGGTTGCCCGGCTTCCGCACCTCCTCGCTGACGCTGGGCCATCGACCCCTTAAGGACTTCGAGGAGGTCAAGATGCAGATTGATAAGGCAGTGCAGGATCGGGCCACGGCCCGCGCCGCCGAGCTTCCCGGCTCCGAGCACACACACCAGTTCACCGGCGACTGGGAGGTATGGAAAGTCGGCGGCAAGGTGTTCATGCTGCAGACGTCCATGCCCGGCGAGCCCGTCGTGATCCTGAAAGCGGATCCATCCGACGCGGAGTCGCTCCGCGCAGCTCACGCGAGCATCTCGCCCGGCTACCACATGAACAAGAAGCACTGGATCACGGTGCGGGCAGGTGCGGACGCCGAGCCCGCGCTTGTCGACAATCTCGTGACCGAGTCGTACCTCCTCGTCGTCGCCGGCTTGCCGAAGCAGAGCCGTCCCGTCGATCCCGCTTCCTTCCGCGTCCCGCCGTCTGCCGACTGATCGCGATGACGCCGATCGCGCACAGAGCGCTGTTGCCACTCATCCGAGCAGCCGCACCGGCTCATGGCGCCCTTGCCGGTTTCGGGAAGCGCACGTCAGGCCACCCCTCGCCTCGTTTCGATCTCCTCATTCCCTCCGGGTGAGTGTCACGAACCGTGCCGCCACCGCGGCGCTACCCCTACGCCTGCCGAGACAACCGTTACCCGTAACGACCAGCCTGCGCCCATGGCGCATGTTCAGGAAGGCTTGAGCGGCTGCTCGCGGCGACTGGCACCCGGGTCGCAGGCATGAGTGGTGTCGGTTGGCCGTGGGAGACTCTCGCGCCGTGGACGTTGACGAGTTTTGGGCGGTCGTGGAGTTGGCCGGGGCGGGTCTCGACGGGCAGACTGGGGACGACGGTGTGGCCGTTGCCGCGGCAGTACACGATCGGACGCCTGCTCGACCGTCTCGAGGCAGCAGGCGCGGACAACACGCTGCTCGCAAACCTTGAGTGGTTCTACCAGCCGCTACTCGAGCACAGCCGCAGGCCAATCGCCCTGCATCGAGAACTCGCCCGTGATCCCGCCCGCTTCATCGGCCTCGTGTCCTTGATGTACCGGCCGGACCCGGACACCGGCGCGAACTCAGCCGACGAAGAGGCAAACGAGGAGTCAGCGTCATCACGGGCCTTCAGCGCGGCCTGGACCGTCCTGCGGGAATGGCGCACGCCGCTCCCGGGCTCCGTAGACGGGTACTTGCCGACCACCGAGGACATGCTGCGATGGGCGGAATCGGTACGCGAGATGCTCACCGCGTCCGACCGGGCCCAGGTGCTGCCCATCGTCCTGGGCGATGCACTATCCGGAGCCGTCGCGGACGAGGACGGCACGTGGCCCAGCGAGCCAGTCCGGGACGTCCTCGAGATACTCGGAGACGCGGACCTCGACGAGCATCTCGCTATCGCGCGAATGAACCAGCCGGGCGTCACAACTCGCGGTCTCTACGACGGCGGAACGCAGGAGCGCGCGCTCGCCGACCAGTACAGCGGGGCGGCGGACCGTGTGCGCGACCGGTGGCCCCGTTCGGGAGCGCTACTCGACGGGCTGAGCCGGTCGTACCGCGATGATGCCCGCCGGGAGGACCGCTCCGCTGAGAGCCATGGCGATCGTTGACGGCCGGTCAGCTTGGCTCACTCGACCCGTCCCGTCACTGTCCACCGGGTCTGAGGCTCAAAGCACTCCGAGTCGGATTATTCACATCCGCTCACCGGCACGTGCGGACGCCGCCCTGCCGCCTCCGCATGAGGCACCAACGCTGACGGCTTCGGATCCGCCGAAGAGGTCTTCAGCCTGAAGGGCCCGGTCAGCGCACTCCCCGTCAGTTCGGTGTCTCGGATGACGGAACCGCGGCGACTCCAGCGTGCCCACCCGCAACGCTCCACATCGATCTGCAGCACGCCTTCAGGGGCGTGGCCTTACTAACCGAGACGCCGGTCGGCGCCAGCCATCCCTGGAGCAGCAACACCTGACCACTTCGACATCTACTGGGCGGTCACGCCGCACCGCTCCACCTCATCACCACAGGTCTCAGCCATCGTCTCTCTCCGGCGTCGGTGAGCACTTCGGGCGCGGAGACCACTTCGCCAACCCGCACCCAATCTGCTCCCAGTTGCAAGGCCAGGCCCACCAACAGCTCCTTACCGCCTCGACCTGCGCACACTCCCCTGCCAGGCGACATAGAACCTTGTCGACCGCCGTGCAGAACCGCAGAGCACTCCGCGGGAAACAGGACCCCGCACCGACTCTGACCTGCGGCAACGTGGAGCCGCACGCAGGGGAGGGTACAGTTGAGCGCCGTTCGACGCCGTTGGGCGCAGTTCAAGGCCGTTCAGGGCACCCCGCTGCTCCCAACCTGCTCCCCCACCCGGGCCCGCGCCGGGCCGCCGACCGCCGACCGACCGTGAAATGCCGGCCCAGTACCCATGCTTGGCGACAGCGCTGGCTCCCGCAGCCGCATCGGTCGATGGGGAAGCACGTCCACAATCGCAGCTCACCGACGGCGTCCGTCACACTGCCGACCTGCACGCCGACATCGTTGCCCGCGGCTATCAGGGCAGCCTGCGCGTACTGAAAGACTGGCTCATCACCAACCGCACCCGACCCAACCACGTAACCGTCCGAGTGCCGTCCGCCCGCCGGATCACCGCCTGGATCATGCGACCCGGACGCAACTCACCGACGACGGCCGCACCGACCTCGCCGATGCCCGCAACCGCTGCCCTGACCTCGACACCGTCGCCGACCTCGCCCGCGGGTTCGCCGCCCTGGTCCGCCATGCCGAGCGCGGGCACTAGGCGTGAGCCGCCGGGCGGTCACGAAGATGGGCGTTCGAAGCGAGATCGGAACAGACCGAAGCCCAGAGCCGGGATCTCCACACCGTTGTGCAGCTTAATCGCGGGAAGGCTCATGGCCCCGACGCTACGTACAGGTCGGAAACCCAGGGAATGCTCGCGGAACCAGGGACCACCAGTGCCTCCCCGCTTGACCGTTAGACCAGCGGTGTGAAGAAGAACGTTTCGCGTCGGGCGAAGTGGCCAGTGTCGTCGAAGGTAAAAAAGTCAGCGAAACGGAGTTGAACATGACGCCCGTCGCGGAGCACGCCAACGAACTCGCCGTGCGCCGCCACCGCCTGCGCAGCATCGACGAGCAGGGCGATGCGGTGACAACCCTCGCGGATCACACGCTGCTCTCGATAGAAACGCTCAATTTCCGCACGACCAACAATCGGCTGGTACCCGGGACGGAGGTACACAGCATCGACAGAGAACAGCTGCAGCAATCCGCCGACGTCGCCGGCATCCACCAAACGGTAATAGGCGGATACGGTTTCGCGCTCTTCTGAGGTCCGGGGCGCTCTCGCAGCGGCGCATACCTGGACGTCTTGCTCTTCGCCTGCTCGCAACGACGGTTCGCTCATCAGATGGCGGCCATGTCGCCAGTGGCGAGTCCCAGCCGACCGGCCAGGTCGCGGAAGGCGACACTTGCCCCGGAAGGTATTGGCGCCCCGTGTGCGAACAAAGCACGTTGTGCCCCGGTTCCCGCGAGCCTGACAAGCTGTGCGACCGCGCGGGAATGGTCCTCGTCGAAGGGTTCGATAGACGGTTCGAGGCTGGTCATGTTGACGGCAGCATCTCCGACGAAGAGGGTCGATGTAGTGTGTTCCAGGAAGCATACGTGACCGATGGTGTGGCCGGGCGTGCCGATCACTTCCAGGCCCCACACGTCGTCTCCGTCATTCAGAACGCTTACGTCGACGCCGCACTCCTCGGCGACGACTTCGGCGTCCCCAGAGCCGGCGTAGAGGCGGGCCTCGGGTGCCGCGCGCATCACGGCTGCCAGACTTCCGATGTGGTCCGGATGAGCGTGCGTGACGACCACGGCGCGTACGGCGGCGAAATCCAGGCCGCCGCGGTGAAGAGCCGCAGCGATAAGGTCCTCGTGGTCGGGCAGCAGAGCGTCGACGAGCACGGCCTGACGGTCCCTGACGACTGCGTAGGACCGGATGTCGAAGGTCTTTTCCGTGTCGCCGAACGGCCCGCCGGGCAGGAAGGTGTAGTGGGTGATCGCTGTCTCGACCCGTACCTCGTCTTTCACATGCCACCTGCCCTAACGAGATCGCGATTCAAAGCTTCGGCAATGGATGGGCGCAGGAGGCGAATGGGTTCGGATGGGGTCGCCGTCACCTGCTTCAGCAACCTGACGTATCCGACGACGAGGCACCGGACGGCCTCGCGGGCGAACAGTTCACTGGCGTAGTCGACGCGCACCATGGACTCGTCGTCGTCGACCCACACATTCCAGTTGGTGTCGTGCTCCACGAAGCCGCTCTCCGGTTCGTCGAACGGCTGGGCGCCGAGATGGCTGCGGTCCTCCGTTGCCGGAGACGACTCCTCCGTGGAGAACTGGTGTCGATGGAGCAGGACCCCCTCGCCATAGCCGCCCAGGCGATCGATCACCAGGTCGGTCGGGGCGTCCTGAGCCGTGAATCCCGCGAGCTGGTCAGCTCGCGCCCGATGCAGCACGGCCGCAAAGCTGTCACCCGGCAGGAAACGCGTGCGCATGACAGCCGTGGTCTGGAAGAGCCCGACGACGTTCGCAGCCGCCGGTCGGGTACGACCCATCATCGGCACACCGACGTTGATGTCGTCCTGCCCGCTGAGAAGATGCAGCAAGGTCACGAACCCCGCGAAAAGCGTCAGGAAGGTGGTACATCCGGTCGATCGACTCAGGTCCCGGACCTGCGACATGACCGCCGGATCGACCCGGACGCACAGCGTCGCCCCGTGACCGCCGGCATCGTCGGGTCGGGACTGGGCGATCGGCAGCTCCACGGTTCCCCGACCGCCGCCGAGGTAGCGGACCCAGAAGTCGATGTGGCGCTCGAGATCCCCCTGCTGGAGTCGACGTTGCTCCTTGAGTGCAAGCGTCCCGTACTGCTCCGCCACGAACGGCAGCGGGCTGGGGCGACTAGACCGCAGAGCTCCGTACAGCACGTCCAGCTCAGCCTCGAGCAACGCCCTGGACCACGCGTCGCACACCATCCGGTGGCTTGTGAAGATCGCCACGTGGTCATCGGACGCGAGACGCACCAGGTGGACTCGCAGCAGCGGTCCGGCGGCAAGGTCGAACGGCAGACGGGCCGCCCGGCGGCCGAGATCGGCGACCAGACGATCGCGGTGTGCAGCGTCGTACCCGCCGAGGTCGGTGAAGGACCATGCTGCGGCAGCCCCATCCTCCACCACCTGCGTCGGTGTGCCGTCGACAACCATGAAGCGAGTCCGGAGGGCCTCGTGCCGCTGGACGACCCCGTCGACTGCAGCATGGAAGATGTCGGCCTCCAGCGCGGTACCGTACCGGCTGATCCAGCACTTGTTGCCGACCGGCCGGTCGGGATGCCGTTGTGTGAGGTGCCAGACGGCCCGCTGCTGCGGCATCAGCGGGTAATGGCTCGTTCCCACCGCTGCCCCCTTTCCCCGGCGTCGTCGTTCAGCGGTGTGAGGCCGGCAAGGGCAGTCGCCCCATTCCGCTTCAGCCGCACCCGCACCGGCAGGCGCTTGATCCCGGCGATGAAGTTGGAAGCGAGGTGGTCGACTGGCCCGGCGATCTCGAAGGATTCGACCAGGTCCCGTGTCTCCTCCGCGAACACACGTAGGGCAAGCCGCGCCAGCGGAGCACCAATGCACCGGTGCGCGCCGACGCCGAAGGCGATGTGCGCGCGCGGATCACGGTTGACGTCGAAGTCGTACGGCCGTTCGAACACCTCTTCGTCACGGTTGGCCGCACCGAGCCATACGGTGACCGGGTCGCCGGCCCGAATCGTGGTACCGGCGATCTCGATAGACCGAGTCGCGTGCCGTAGAAAGTGGTTGGCCGGTGAGGACCAGCGCAGCACCTCCTCGACGAGCGTGTCCGTGCAGCCCGTGGCACGCCAGCGCTCGTCCGCGCCGGGATTCTCGGCCAGCGCCAACACGGCGACGTTCGCGGCGTGGGACGTCGTCACCGTGGCGCCGAGCAGAACGCTGTAAGAGTTGAACAGCATCTCCTGCTGGGACAGCGGACAGCCGTCGACAGTAGCGTTTGCGATCGCCCCGATCAGATCGGCCCGCGCCGCCGGCTTGTTGGCGAGCTCACCTGCGAAGTACGAGAAGATCTCCGAGTGTGACCACTCCAACGCGTGGTCCCGCCGACCCGAGGTGACATCCGGGTCCTGATCGGCGATGGCGACGTAGGCGAACGTTCGCAGTCGGTGCCAGTGCGCCGGGTCGATGCCCATGAGTAGAGCCGTGATCGCGATCGGAAAAACCGCCGTCTGCGCGGCGAGGTCGAAGACCTGTCCGTCCAGGCCGGGCACGAACATTCGGCGTGCAAGCAGGCGGATCTGTGGTTCCATCGCCGCGACCGTGGCGGGCGTGAAGCAGCCGATGATTTGCCGCTTGATGGCGGTGTGCCGGGGTGGGTCGGTGACCGCCAGCATCTTGCCACCGGCGATGTCCCGTTGCCCCAGAGTGGTCAGCAGGTTGCCGTCCTCGGAGGTGAAGTCGCGGAAATTTCGCAGCACACGGCAGACGTCGGCGTGCCGGGTCAGCACCCAAAAGCCACGACCATCCGGAAGCTGTTGCCAGTACACGGGCTGCTCCGCACGCAGCTGCCGCCAGGCACTGTGCGGATCGCCGGTGGCGTACCAGGAGGGGTCGTAAAGGTTGACGGTGGTCAGGTCGACGTGTTCAGCGCCAGAGCTCAGTCGCATCGCTGCGCCCTTTCCACGTGCGGGACCGGCTGGTCGGGATGGGTAACCACGAACCGCAGAAGCTCCAGGTAGTCCTCTGCCATCCCGGCGATCTCAGCAGCGCCGTAGCGGTCCGTGCGGTACTGCAGGTGCCCGCCCATGCCGTCCGCGGACTCCGTGACCGTCAGGGTGAGGTCCCACACCGTCGTGCCGACGGGCGCGTCACGCACCGGCTCCACCAGCAGCCCGGGCCACCGCAGCGGCGTCTTCTGCTCGTACTGCATGGTGAACACCGCCCCGAAGAGGGCGGACTGGGTGAGGCCCCGCTGCGGGCGCAACTCCTCGACGAGCCGCTGGAACGGCACCTCTTGGTGCGCGTAAGCGCCCAGCGCTGTCTCGCGGACCTGCCGCAGCACTGCCCGAAACGACGCCGAGGCTGCGGACACGTCGGTTCTCAGTACGAGGGTGTTGACGAAGAATCCGATCAGGTGCTGCACGTCGGGCCGCTGCCGGTTGACGATCGGCGTACCCACCGCGATGTCGTCCTGTCCGCAGGCGCGGGCCAGGAGAAGCTGGAAAACGGCGAGTAGCACCATGAAGGGCGTGGCGTCCTCCTGCCTGCCCAGCCGTGCCACCGCGTCCACCGCTGACGGGGGGATCTCGAAGGTGTGGTCCCCGCCGTGAACGTCGCGCCGTGCTGACCCACTCGCCAAGCGCGGCAGGTAGGCCACCTCGGGCAGTTGGGCGAGTTTGGTACGCCAGTACTCAAGCTGCCGCTCGCAGTCGTCGCTCTGCGACCATGTGCGCTGCCACGCCGCGTAGTCGGCGTACTGGATCGGCAGCTCTTCCAGCTTCGCGGGTAGGCCGGTTACGTCGCCCCGGTAAAACTCCCCCAGTTCATGTAGGAGCAGGTCGGTCGACCAACCATCGGAGACCAGGTGATGCAGGTTGATCACCAGAATGTGGTCGTCTGGCCCCAGTCGGACCAGTTCGGCGTCGAGCAACGGACCGTTCTCCAGATCGAACCGGTGCTCGCTCACCTCGGCGAACAGCCGCCGCACCTCGCTCTGCCGATCACCGTCGGGCAGGCCCGACAGATCACGCTGACGCACCCGGCTGTCCAACTGGTCGCTGATTCGCTGCCACAGTCGTCCGCTTCGAAACACAAAGGTGGTCCGCAACGCTTCGTGCCGTGCCACGACGGCACGCAGTGCGCCGTCGAGTGCGGGGTGCGACACCGCACCGCGCAGGCGGTACAGCATCGGCGTCACGTAGAGTGACACGGACTGGTCGAGCTGCTCCAGGAACCACACCCGCTCCTGATCTGTCGAGCATGGCTCGAGCGCCTCCCTTCGGACCGGTGTGATCGACTTCGCCGGCAACCCGGTCACATCGGCGGTTGGCGGATCGGCGACGGCCGCTTGCAGCGCCCGGTCCACCTCGGCGGCGAAGGCCTTGACGGCCGGATGCTCGAACAGGGTCCGGAGGCTGATCTGCACCCCGACCTCGGTTCGCAGCCGGGAGACGATTCGGGTGGCCAGGAGAGAGTGGCCGCCGAGATGGAAGAAGTTGCCGTCGACCCCCACCTCGGACGTCCCGAGCACCTCGGCGAACAGCGCGCACACGAAACGCTCAGTGGCCGTCCGCGGGGCGCCGCCGGTGGTTGAGCCGTCGCTCTGCGGTACCGGCAGCGCCCGACGGTCCAACTTCCCGTTCCGGGTGAGCGGCAAGTCGTCCAGCAGCGTGAAGGACGACGGCACCAGATAGCTCGGTAGCAGGCGCGCGACGTACGCACGTAGCTCGGCGGCCGAGGGGCGCCCCCCGGCCACCACCACCACGTACGCGGCGAGCCGAACGTCGCCCGGCACGTCCTCCCGGACGATCACGGCAGCCCGGCTCACCTCAGGGTGACGTGCGAGGGTGGCCTCAATCTCCCCCGGCTCGATCCGGTACCCGCGGACCTTCACCTGCTCGTCGGCGCGACCAACGAAGTCGAGCAACCCGTCCCGGCGAACCCGGGCACGGTCCCCGGTCCGGTACATCCGACCGCTCACTGGTCCGAACGGGTCAGGAAGGAAGCGCTCCGCCGTGAGGCCCGCCCGACCCAGATATCCACGTGAGACGCCCGCACCACCCACGTACAACTCGCCGACAACACCGGGCGGCACCGGGCGTCCGGCTCCGTCGAGGACGTAGATCGGCAGGTCCGGGATGGCGGTACCGATCAGGCTGTGACCGTCCCGCCGGACCGTCTCCCCGTCCAGCGCCAGGTACGTCGCATGCACCGTGGTCTCGGTGGTCCCGTACATGTTGACGACAAGTGGCGCCCGATCGGGGTGCCGGTCGTACCACTGGGGAAGGCGACCAAGGTCCAGCGCCTCGCCCGCCAGGACGATGTACCGCAGCGCCAGCAGATCCCCCGTGTCCGGATCATCCTGATCCGCCTGGATGAGTTGGTAGAAGGCGGACGGGGTCTGACTCAGCACGGTGACGCGCTGCTCTGCCAGGAGCCGCAGGAACTCCTGCGGTGAGCGCGCCGTGTCCCATGGCACCACGACGAGCCTGCCGCCGTGCAGCAACGCGCCCCACATCTCCCAGACGGACACGTCAAAGGCGTATGAATGGAACAGCGTCCAGACGTCGTCCTGGTGGAACCCATACCAGTGCCGGGTGGAGCTGAACAGCCGGACGACATGTCGGTGCGAGACGACCACACCCTTCGGTCGGCCCGTCGAGCCCGACGTGTAGATCACATACGCCGCTTGATCCGGATGAGGGGCGGTCGTCGGCCCACCCGCCGGCACGCTCGACTCAACCGCGCCGACATCGATGACCGGCAGGTCCGGCGGAAGGAGTCCGGCCCCGGCCGGGTTCGTGACCACCGCGGTCGCTGGGCAATCGGAGAGCAGATATCGCACGCGATCGGCGGGTAGGTCCGGCTCGATCGGCAGGTAGCACCCGCCGGCCTTGAGGACGCCGAGTAACGCCACCACCAAGTCGGCGGAACGCGGCAGCACGACCGCCACCGGGCGCTCCGGCCCCACACCCAGCGCCGCGAGGGCAGCCGCCACCGCGTCCGCACGCTGCTGCACCTCGATGTACGTGAGCTCGGTGGCGCCGTCCACCACGGCCACCCGGTGCGGTGTGCGGCGCACCTGATTGTCGAACAGTTCCGGGAGCGTGGCCTCCAGGGTGTGCGATCTCGCGGGATCTGTTCCCAGCGGCGCGGCAGGTGCGGCCGGCAGCAGGGGCAATTCGGAGATCCGGGCGTCCGGGCTGGTAACGACGCCTCGCAGCAGAACCCGCCAGGAGTCGATGATCTGTTCCACGGTCGGCGCGTCGAACAACTCCGTGCGGTACCACAGGTCGCCCTCAAGGCCGTCGACCGTCTCGGTGAGGCTCAGGCTGAGATCGAACTGGGCGGTACTCGCGTCGAACGGCTCGGGGCTCACGGTCATGCCAGGCAACTCGACCGCCTCGGGCGGGGTGTTCTGAAGGGCGAACAGGACTTGAGCCACCGGGTTGTACCCGGGGCTGCGATCAGTGGCGACCTCAGCGACCACGCGCTCGAACGGCACGTGTTGATGTGCGAGGGCGTCCAGGGTCATGGCCCGCACTTGGTGCAGCAGGCTGCGGAACGGGGGGTCACCGGAGAAGTCCGCCCGCAGCGCCAGCGTATTGACGAAGAAGCCGACAACTCGGTCGAGTTCGACGCGGCCACGGCCGGCGGTGGGCGTGGCGACGACGATGTCAATCTCGCCGGAGAACCGCGCCAGCAGCGTCTGAAAGGCCGCGAGCAGCGTCATGAAGAGCGTGACGTTCTCCGTGTTGCTCAATGCCCGCAGGCCCTCGCACACATCTGCCGGGATGCCTACCTTGACCGCGCGTCCCCGGAACCCTCGAGCGCTCGCCCTCGGGCGGTCGAAGGGCAGCTCGATGGCGGCCGGCGCTTCTGCCAGTTGCCGCCGCCAGTACACCAACGACCGGTCGAGCACCTCACCCCGGAGCCATCCACGCTGCCACACCGCGAAATCGACGTAGTCCACCGCCGCCCGGGGCAGATTCGGCGCCTGACCGCTCGCGTAGCCGGCGTAGAGCGTCGCGAGCTCCTGGAAGTAGATGCTGCCCGACCACCCGTCGGTGACGATGTGGTGCATCGTCAGCAGTAGCACGTGCTCCTCGTCGGCGAGGCGCAGCAACGCGGTACGCATCAATGGACCCCGAGCCAGATCGAAGGGCCGCTCCGTCTCCGCCTGCACCAACCTGGCAACTTCCGGGTCGCGTTCGGCCACCCGCAGGAACGTCAGATCCCGGACAGGCAGCTCCCACCGGGGCACGTCACGGACCCGCTGGAACGGCACCCCGTCCTTGCTGCCGAATACCGTACGCAGCGACTCGTGTCGCTGGACGAGCGCCTCGAAGCTGCTGCGCAGTGCCGCCACGTCGAGCGGACCCTTCAGGCGCAACGGTGTCGCCAGGTTGTACGCGCTGCTCCCTGGCTCCAGCTGGTCGATGAACCACAGCCGCTCCTGATGGAACGAGAGGGGGTATTCGTCGAGGTCGCCGCGAGGCACCGCCACGATCGGCGGTGCGACCGGCAGCGCATCCGTGACGTCGCGAGCGGCCATCACCTGATCGGCGAGCCCGGCGATCGTGGGATTGTCGTAGATGGCCCGGACCGGGAGTTCGACGCCGAGTGCCGCGCCGATGCGCGCCAGCACCCGGGTTGCCAGCAACGAGTGGCCGCCGAGGGCGAAAAAGTTGTCCTCCACCCCGACGGCGCCGATCCCTACGAGATCCTGCCAGATCCCCCGGATGATCTCCTCTTCAGGCGTGCGCGGCGGCACCAGGTGACCGGTCGGCAACAGCTCCAGACCGGGATCCGGCAGCGACCGTCGGTCGAGTTTGCCGTTGGAGTTCAGCGGCATCCGCTCCAGGACCACCAATGCCGAGGGAACCATGTAACCGGGCAGTAGATCCCGCAGATGAGCGAGGATCTGCTCACGCACCTCGTCCTGCCACCGGGCGTCCGCGGCGTCGGACGGCGCGGGTCCGACCGCGATGTACGCCACCAGGTGTCGGTCACCGGGGGACTTGTCGCGTACGAGCAGAATCGCGTCCCGGACGGCGGGGTGACGCCGTAGCGCCTCCTCGATCTCGCCCAGCTCGATTCGGAAGCCGCGAATCTTCACCTGCTGGTCGGCCCGGCCGAGAATCTCGATCGTCCCGTCGGAGCGGAAGCGGGTCAGGTCGCCCGTGCGGTAGAGCCGAGATCCGGGCTGCCCACCGAATGGATCCGGAAGGAAGCGGTCGGCGGTCAGCCGTGGGCGCCCCAGATAGCCACGTCCAACGCCAGTGCCACCGATGTAAAGCTCGCCGATCACACCCACCGGCACAGGCTGCATGCTGCGGTCGAGGATGTAGAGCCGGTTGTTGCCGATGGGCCGACCGATCGGGACGACACTGTCCGGGTCGTCACCGGCGTGCTCGCCGACGAAGTGGGCATTGTCGATCGCGGCCTCGGTAAGCCCGTACGTGTCGATGAGCACGGTCGTTGACGCGCTCAGCCTCTTCGCCCGGTCGAAGTCACGCACGTACCAACTGTCGCCACCGGCCATCAGGAGATCCATGAACGCCAGGGAGTGTCCGCCCTCCTCGACGTAATCCAGCAGCAGACGCAGCAACGGCGGAATGAACTCGGCGCTGTTCACGCCCTCCCGGACCATCAGTTCGTAGAGCAGGCGCGGGGAGAGAGTCACCTCACGCGGACAGAGGACGAGGGCCGCCCCAGTGAAGAGCGCCCGCATGACGTCCGCGATGAACAGGTCGAACGCGAAGCTGGCCATCTGCAAATGCGCCCGCACTGTTGCGCTCAGGCCATACTGGCGATCGAAGTAGTGGAAGTAGTTAGCGAAGTTCTCGTGCGTCAGCATGGCGCACTTGGGCGTACCCGACGAGCCGGACGTGTAGATCAGGCAGGCGAGCTGTGCGGGCGTCGCCGTATTGATGGTCGAGATCACGGGCAGGGCGGCCAGCTCGGCCGCGTCGGCGTCCACAAGCAGCGTCGGCATCGTGCCGTCCGTCACCGCGGCGACAACCGAAGCCTGCGTCACCAGCAAACCGGCGTTGGAGTCGTCCAGCATGAACCTCACCCGGTCCACCGGATGCTCCGGGTCCAGGGCCACCAGGGCGCCCCCGGCCTTGAGGACGGCGAGCAGCGCTACGACCGAGTCGGTCGACCGGTACAGGCAGACGCCCACGATAACCTCGGGTCCGACCCCCCGGGCCTGCAATGCCCATGCCATCTGGTTCGCACGCTCGTCCAGTTCCCGGTACGTCAGCCGCTCACCCTCGAACACCACGGCGACGGCGTCGGGCGTACGACGAGCTTGCGCCTCGAACAGCTCGTGCAAGCAGTGCGGCTCGAAGTCGACCATATCGGTGTCGTTCCACTCCGCCAGCAGTTGACGGCGCTCGGGCGCGGTCAGCAGGCTGTGCGACCGCCACGGCCGATCCGGCGCCCTCACCGCTGACTCGAGGAGCTGGTGCAGGTGGCCGGCCATCCGTCGAACAGTCGCCGGGTCGAACAGGTCGGTGCTGTACTCGAATTCGCAGAGCACGCCGTCCTCGGCGATCCGAAGGTCGACGCTGAGGTCGAACGGCGCGGTTTGCCGTGGCACCTCCACCGCCTCGACGAGCAGGCCCGGCAGCTCTGGCAGGCCGAGCATCTCCTCGTGAACGGCGTTGAACATCACCTGGAACAGGGGCGTGGAACTCGCGTCCCGCTCGGGCGAGACCGCCCGGACCACCTCGTGGAACGGCACGTCCTCGTACGACATGACGTCCAGCAGTTCGGCGGCCACGCGGCGCACCGCCGTCCGGAAGGTGGGCGCGCCGGACAGGTCGGCCCTCAGTACCACCGTGTTGGCGAAGAAGCCGATGACCTGATCGAGCTCGTTGTCGAGTCGATTGAGCATGACGGTGCCGATCGTCACCTCGTCTTGGTCACCGTAGCGGCCGAGCAGCATGGCCAGGCCGGTCAACACGGCGGTCGACAGGGTCGTCCGCTCACCCCTGCCGAACTCGACGAGCCGGGCCACCAGGTCGGCCGAGAGTGAGAGACGTTCAACCGCCCCACGCCCGCTGCGGACCGGCGCCCGCAGCCGGTCCACCGGCAGTTGCACCGGAGCTGGCGCGTCGTCCAGTCGTCGCCGCCAAAACTCCAACTGTTCCGCGTACGAGCGCTGCCGCTGTTCGCCGGCGTGGTCCACGTACTGAACCGTCAGCACCGGCAACTCTGGCCGTCGACCCGCCCGCAGGGCGCCGTAGGCGGTGCCGAGCTCCTCGTAGAGGATGCCCACAGAAGCCCCGTCGAAGACGATGTGGTGGGCCGTGACGACAAGCACGTGGTCCTCGGCGCCGAGGCGCAGCAGTCTGAGACGGATCAACGGCCCGGTCGCCAGGTCGAACGGCGTGTTGGCCTCCAACCCGAGCAGCCGCTGCACCTCGACGTCACGCGAGTGCGCGGCCACGGCGGTCAGGTCCACGATCGGCAGAGGGATGTCACTGCGAGATGCCACGACCATGACCGGCGAACCGTCTGCGGCGGGGAAGCGGGCCCGGAGGATCCCGTGCCGTCCGACGATCTCTGCGAAGGCTCCGCCCAGTGCGGCCACGTCGAGCGGTCCGCGCATCCGCAGCGCGACCGAGATGTTGTAGAACGCGCTTTCCGGCTCAAGGCGGTCGAGGAACCACAACTGTTCCTGCAATGACGAAAGTTGGGCGAGAGTGTCCGCGCTGTGGGTCACGTCGGCAGTCCTGGGTCGGTCCGGACAGGTGAGATGCGGTTGCCGGACGGTCGTGAGAATTCCCGGCACAGGCATGGCACGACGGATGCGGTCACGGCTTCGTTCCCGCAACTATCGACCCGAAGCGCGCAAGCCAGGTCTGCTCCAGCTTGGCGAACAGATCCTCGCTGTAGATGCGACGGGACTGCTCGAGCGCGTACTCGGCCAGGTACTGACGGAAGCGGTCCTCCGGTTCCTCGGCGAGACGCAGCATCCGTCGGTTCGGCACCACGGCCGGGTCGGCGAGCCGCGCAGCGGCCGACGCCACGGCCTCGGCCATCTCGTCGGCGTCGACGACCGCGTCGCACAACAGGGCGCCGTCGGTGTCCCCTGCCCGGATCGTGTGGTCGGAGAAGATCGCCTTCCGCGCCCGCCGCGATGGCACCAAGCGCGGCAGGCGCAGGTTCGCGACCCCTGGAACAAGCCCTTCCCGCAGCGCAGGCAGGCTGAAATAGGCGTCCTTCTCGGCAACCACGTGATCGGCGGCCAGCAGGATCTGCAGTCCCCCGCCGATGGCGAACGTGTCCACGGCGCCCACCCAGGGCTTCTCCGCGGCCGGCCGGCGCGTCGGGTCGTCCGGATCCGGCGCGAGTCCCCGGACCATCTTGGCGATGTAACCCATCTCCCGTCGCATGAGGAAGCCGAGGAAAGTGATCCCTCCGCGGTACAACTCGGTCAGGTTGATGCCGGCACTGAACACCCGACGACCGGCGTAGCGCGGGTGCCGCATCACCCCACCCCGCAGGACGCCGACGCGCACGTCATCGTCGAGCAGTACGAGATCCACGGCGGTCTCCAGTGCTTCCACCACTGCGTCGTCCTCCGCGTTGAGGCAGCGCTGGTTCTGGACGGTCACATGCCCGACGCCGGCCCGCCGTTCCACTGTCACCTCACCCAAGTCCACGAACCCGTCGGCACGGAATGCGGGTAAGAGCGTCGAGGCGCGCGGCGTGGGCCGCGCCATCGCCTCCATGAGGTGCGCGCCAGAACCCGGAGACCGCAGCACACTCCACAGCAGAAGACCCTGGTCGATTTCCCGCCCCTCCTTGCGCGGCTGCTGGTAGCGCCCTTCCTCCGCCAACTGCTCCGCAGTGGGCACGAGGCCCGGCATCAGCTCGCCGGCCGCCGTACACAACACATCGACGCGCAAGTGCCGTCGCCGCCCGTCGGTGAGCTCGGCATACAGCTGGTCGGCGTGCACCGCCAGAAAGGCGAGTCGGGCCGTCCGGCAGGCCTGGTGCACGGCGCGCGCCCGGGGGTCCTGCGGCCGGGAGTGGCGCTGGGTGGTCGAAAGCGTTCCCAGCATCTGCTCGCCGACGTCGAGGAAGCGCCGGGTCGCCGCGAAGTCCGATTGATAGCGCCCGGTCATCCTCGGTGGATCAAGACGGGTAGGAGGCGAACCCGTCCCGAGGACCACCTCGCCCCCTGCGAAGGGTGCCAGCGTTCGGCCGGCTTCCTCAGACGTGTGCGTAGCGCCGTTCACAATGTCCATCGTCGACGCCCGACTACTGCGAAGAGTCGGCGGAGCCGACCCTGCCGCTGGTCCGCTCATCGATGACGGCGGCTTGACTCCGCACCGTGTTGAGCTCGAAGAGCTCAGCCAGTTCCAGGAGACCGGGATAGATCTCGGAGAGGCGCCAGAAGAGCTGGAACATGCGCAGCGAATTGCCGCCCGCCTCGAAGAACTTGTCCGTGACGTTCAAATTCGCGGTCGACTCCAGTGCCTCACGCCAGATCCCCAGGACGGCAGCTTCGGTCGGTGTACAAGGATTGGTCACGACGGATTTCCCCCATGCAGGACGGTCGAACATGACGACGTGATGGAGCAGCGCCTCGCGGTCCACCTTGTCGTTGGCGGTACGTGGCAGGTCGGGCAGCGAGATGAACTGGTCGGGGATCATGTAGGCCGGCAGGATGTCGGTCAGGTGCCGGCGCAGGGCCGGTGCCAGGGCGTCGTCCGCGCCACCAATCGGTACGAAAAAGGCGACCAGGCGCTTCGTGTGTCCCTCGTCCACGGCGAGCACGCAGCTCCGCCCAACCCCGGCGTACTGGTTCACGGCAGTCTCGATCTCGCCGAGTTCCACCCGGTATCCGCGGACCTTGACCTGTTCGTCGGCCCTGCCGAAGAATTCGATTGAGCCGTCGGACAGGTACATGCCGAGGTCGCCGGTGCGATACAACCTCGAGCCCGAGCGCCCGCTGAACGGATCTGGGACGAACCGCTGCGCCGTCAGGCCTGGACGCCGCAGGTAACCGTGAGCGATGCCGAGGCCGCCGACGTAGATTTCGCCTGTGGTGCCCACCGGCACCGGCTCGCCCCACTTGTCCAGGATGTAGCACTCGGTGTTTGAGATGGGCCGTCCGATCGGCACGGTGTGCGCCGAGTCTTGCGGATTCGTCACCGGGAAATGGGTGGCAAAGAGAGTTGTTTCCGTTGGCCCGTACACATTGGATATGCGGGTGTCCGGCAGCGCCGTCACGGCACGGCGGGTGTGTTCGGCAGACACCACGTCGCCGCCCACGAGTAACTGCCGCACCGATCGCAGGTCGGCCACCCGGTCATCCACGAGCAGGTGAAACTGGGGCGAGATCAGCAGGGCCACCGTAACCTGATGGCGCCGGATCGCCTCGACGGTGGTCTGCATCGATCCGTCGCCGTGCGGCGCGATGGCCATGGTGGCCCCGTTCAGCAGCGGGCCCCACAACTCCAGCACAGACGCGTCGAAGGACAACGAGGACTGGTGCAGAATCACCTCGCTCGGCTGCAGGATGGCGTAGTTCGCGCCGATAACCAGCCGGACGACGGCCTGGTGGGGGACGACGGTGCCCTTCGGGCGGCCCGTCGACCCGGAGGTGTAGATGACGTAGGCGGCGCTCACCGGAGCGCACGTACCAGCCGGCGGCCACCAGTCGTCAGCCCCGCCGACCGGCCGGCAGTCCTCTAGGTAAACGGCCGGGACCGTGCTATGCACCGGCAGCACCACGTCGTGCTGCGTCAGCAGCGCGTCCAGCCCGCAGTCCTCCATGACGAAGGCCAACCGCTCGGCCGGATAGTCAGGGTCCAGCGGCACGTAGGCCGCCCCGACCATCAGCACACCCAGCAGCGCCGCGACCGCGTCGATGCTCCGCCTGGCATGGACACCCACGAAGGCCCCCGGCCGTACGCCCATATCACTCAAGCGACGGGCGACGGCCCGGGCGCGGAGGTCCAACTCCCGGTAGGTCACCGCCTCGGCACGGAAGAGCACCGCCGTGCTGTCCGGCCGCACCCGGACCTGTTCGGCGAAGAGACCGGTCACCGTCTGGTCGGACGGCAGTGTCACCGCAGTGCGGTTCCAGTCCTGCAGGACCCGCTGGCGCTCCGGCTCCGACATCAACGGCAGCCGCGAAATCCGCTCGTAGAGGCGCCCTGGCAGGGAGGTCAACAACACCTCCAACTGGGTGGCGAGCCGCCCTGCGGTATCCGACCGAAGCCGGTCCGTGCCGTACCGGAGGTGACCCACGAGGCCGCCGCCGATTTCCTCGACGGTTTCGAGATTCAGCGGGTGCGGAGAGGCACCAGCCTCGTGTCCGCCGAGCACTGGCACGAACGTGCTTTCGTCCTGCCTGGCGCCTGACGCGGTGCGATGCACCGCCCGCACGGTGAAGGGCCACACCGCATCCTCCTCGCCGGCCCCCCGCAGGTGCTGGAGAGCTGCCGCAAACGGGGCGTAATCCCGCGTATTGGCGGCTTCCGTGGACCGGTGCAGCTGCTCAACCAGCTCGCGCATTATCGGATCGCCATCCAGCTTGACGCGCACGAACGCATCGTCAACGTATGGACCCACCGGGTCGGCGCCCTCCGGCGGTCCAGGCCGCACCGCGGTGCCGATGATCACGTCGGCGTCCCGGCTCCAGCGATGCACGAGCACCGCGAAGGCCGCCCGCAGCAGCACCTGTAGCGTCGTGGAGGCCCTTTCGGCGGCGGCCCGCAGGGCGTGCGTCTGCTCATCAGACAGGCGCAGGATGATCGTGCTGGTTGTGTACGTCGGGTCCGGCACCGGTGGATCGTCGTACGGGATGTCGGTAGGCCCTGGGAGTGCCGTGAGTGCGGCACCCGAGTCCACGGCGTCCACCGGCTCGAGGGTCACGGCCGCCGGTATCGCCGTCGGTAGGTCGCACGGATGATCGTGCGGCCCGGTGTCGTCACGCGCCTCGCCTGACAGCACGGCATAGCGCTCCGCCAGCTCCCCGGCCAGTACGTCCATCGAATCCGCATCGGCGGCGACCGCGTGGGCCGACAGCAGGAGGAGCGACTGACCGTCGCCCCACCGGATGACGTCGGCCCGCAGCAGCGGACCTCGCTCAAGGTCGAACTGAGCCTTGCTCAGCGTATCGAGCAGGCGGTCGAGGTCCTGGTCGCGCCGGTCGTCCGAGGAGCGATCGAGGCGGTGGACGGTCAGCGGCACCACTGGCTGTTTGGGTTTCGTCGACACGCCGGTGTCGGCAGGTGCGGCGCAGGCAGACCCCCCGGTCAGGCTGGGGTGCCGGCGGACCAGCTCGGCCAGCGACGCATCCAGCGCCTCCTGGTCCAGCTCGCCGGATCGGGCGAGCAAGGTCCGGCAGAGTGGTGCCGTTGCCGCCCAACGGCACCAGGACAGCAGGCGTCGCGGGAAACCGGCAAGGATGTCGTCCCCGTGGATGGGTTCAGACGCGTTCAAGATATGGTCCCATCGATCTGGCTAGTCCGCTGAAGTCGGGTCGCCGACGTTGAGGGCAGGGCGAAGCACTTAGGCCGTCCAGCCCGTCCACGAGCGCGTGTGGAAACGGCGGGTCGAGGACGCGGTCGGCCGTTATCACGGCGTCGCCTCCCGCACGGTCGCATGGCGTCGCAGCTCACGGGAGAGGTAGGACAGCACCTCGGCCGGCTCGTCCCGAACGAAGAAGTGGTCGCCCGCGAAGGTGGTGAGGGTGAAAGCGGACTTCGTCTCCCGCTCCCACAACCGTGCGCGGGCAGCAGTCACGCCCTGGTCGCCCTCGGCGACGAGGGCATGGATCGAACAGCTCAGCGGCTCCGGTTCGGAGTACGACCAAGCGGCCGCAAGTGCGAGGTCTGCTCGCAGAGGCGGCAGGACGACGGCCATCACCGCAGGATCGGCGAGGACCTGCTGAGGCGTGCCGCCGACAGCGGTGAGATAGGCGATCAGGTCGTCGTCCGACGGTGCCCACCCCGGAGTGGGCGCCGAGAGGCAGGGAGCGGCGCTGGCCGCGACGTAGACCGCACGTGGTGCGGCGACGGCTCGGGCACGCAGCTCGTGGGCGAGGGCGAAGGCGACCTTCGCCCCCATGCTGTGCCCGAAGAATACGAATGGGATCTCGAGCAGTGGCCGGATCTCGTCAGCGAGGTACCGGACGAGCGGCTCCATCCGCCGGAACGCCGGCTCCGCGTAACGTTCGGCCCGGCCGGGCAATTGCACAGCGACCGCGTCGACATCGTTCGGCAACCCGGCGGGCCAACGCGAGAACATGGCTGCCATGCCACCCGCATGATGGAAGCAGAACAGCCGGACACTGGCGTCGACATGTTTACTGAGGCGCAGAAAGGAATCACTCATCGTTACGCCCCGCCCCGCCCCGCCACGGGATCGGTCTCTCGGATTGATCGACGAGGTGGGCGTCGGAGATGGTCCTACCGTCGATGGCACAATCCAGCCCAGCCACGTGGTTCTGGTGTGCTTCCAAGGCCATGTCGGGATGCCTTCGCATCAGCCGAGGAGGCTCGCGTCAAGGTCTACAACGCGCAGACGACGCGTTCTCACCTCGGCGGACTTTTGCAGATCCTTGGTGATGCTTACGCGTTGCAGCCAGCGGTCGGTGCCGTCGAAGCGAGGGCTGTAGGCCGTACGTGCATGCAACGTGCGGTAGTTGTCCAGGATAAGTAGGTCACCGGCGGCTAGCGTGAGGTACCGCGCGGCGCTGGGGATGTCTCGCCGGAACGCTTCGAGGGCCTCGGCTGCGCCGATGTCGCCGGCCACCGCACACACCTGGTCCGTGTCGAGCCGGATGGTCAGGTTGCCGTCGGCATCCTCGCCCAGAATCGGCAGCATCGGTCCGTCCTCGGGGCGCCCGGACCCGCCGCTCGCCGGGTCCACCCCGATGTGGAAACGGGGCTGCATCAGAATCTTCCGATGCTCCGGGGTAACCGGCACTTGGTCAGGGTGGACGATGGCTGTTTTGGCGGACGGATCTGAGCGCACGCACAGGAGGGCAACGAAGTCGGCGCGCAGGCGGTCGTAGGCGTCCTCGGTGTGCCACTGAAGGAAGACTTTGCTGCCCGTGCCCTTCTGGGTGTAGGCGTCGGCGGAGATCGGTACAACATTCTGGACGACATTGCCGTCGTGCTGCCGTGCGAATGCGAAGACCTCGCCCAGGACGGACGCGACGGCCAGCAGGAAGGTCTCCGTCTCCCACGTCCTCTTGGCCAGCGCCTCGACCGTCCAGTCAGCCGGCGTCGGACCGAGCGTGGCGTCGGCGATCGGCAGGCCGCGCAGCAGCAGTGCGCCACGTCCGCTGAGCCGACTGCCGAACCGGATCAGTTCGCTGCGCACCTCATCGGGAAAATCCTCAACACACCGCTTCGCGTGCTCCCATAGTCGCTCCAACTCGGCGTCCGACCGGTAAGGCGAGAACGGGGCGGCCAAGAGGCCGTCCATCATTTCCCGGGCCCATGGCGCGGGAAGGTCGATCGTGAATTGGTGCTGCGTCCCGACTGATGTCATGCGCCCTCCTCATGCCACAGGTGCTTAATTTCAGAACTGGCGCGCAGCACATCTTCCAAAGTCCCTTGCGCCTCGATCCGACCGTCGGCCATGACGATGATGTGATCGGCCCGCTCCCATGCCACACGACGGTGGGACACTGCGAGACAGGTGCGCCCGGACACCTCCGCCAGTCGCTCCCACAGCCGACGTTCGGTGTCCACGTCCAAGGCGCTGGAAAGGTCGTCGAAGACCAACAGCTCCGGCTCACGAACGAACATCCGGGCCGCCGCCACCCGTTGCAGCTGACCACCGGAGAGCTTGGCCCCGCGCGGACCGACCAGGGTGGCGAGACCGTGCTCGAGGTGGTCGATGTCCTGTTCCAGAACCGCCGACCGCACCGCCAACCGCAACCGCTCGTCGTCCTCCGGCAGGCCGAGCAGGATGTTGTGCCGCATCGTGTCGCTGTACAACCGGGGAACCTGCGGGGTGTACGCGCTCTGCGGCGGTACGAAGAACTGCGCCGGATCAGTAACAAGCTCGCCGTTCCACCGGATCTCGCCGCCCTGGAGGGGTATGAGGCCGAGCAGCGACCGCAGCAATGTGGACTTTCCGGAGCCGACGCGGCCAGTGACCACGACGAACGTCCCGCGCTGCACATCGAAACTAACGTCGTGCACCCCCCTGGCGGAGTTGGGATGCAAAAAGGTAAGGTCTCTCACCTCTAGGCACATCAGCGGAACGCGACGCGGGGCGTCAACGTCGACCAGTCTGGTGGATGCCGACGTGGTGAGGCAGGCCAACGATCCCCCGGCAGGCAAGATCTCCTCCAGCCTGTTGAGTGACGCCACCGACTGCTTGTACATCGCCAAGTTCTGACTGAACAGCGACGTGAAGTCCGCGATCCAGCCCAGATAGGCAACGAACAATGCCAGTTCACCGACCGTAAAAGTGCCCTCGTTCATTTGACCCGCGACGATGATCAGCACCAGGCCCACACCGACGTGGGCGGTGTTCGTCCACAGCGACACCATGAACGTCTCAGTGAACAGCCGACTTCGCAGGGTCCGGCGGCGCCGCTGCTCGTTGAGAGACGTGAGGCGCGCGATGATCGGACGCTGAGCCCCAGCCAACTGGATCGCCTGCACACCGTTGAAGGCGTCACCGAGGAACGCGCTGACCTCACCGGCGGCGAGACGACTTGCCCGGTGGTAGTCCTTGATCCTGCTGCTCGCCAGATTGATGAGCACGCCGGCCGCCGCGAGCGGAACGAAGACCACCAGGGTCACCAGCGGGTCGATCGTCATCATCACGATGACGGCCAACAGTGCCTGGACACCCGCACCAGCCACCATGAGCGCGTAGACGAACATCTCCGCAATGGTCGTGGTGTCCCCGCCGAGTCGGCTGACGACGTCACCCACTGGTTTCCGCAGCGCGGCGGCGCCCGGCGCATCGAGAATGCGAGCGAAGGAGTTACGCATGAGCATCGAACCAACGGCAGACTCGACCTCGGCGTCCATGGCCACGCTCATGAGAAGAACCGTCACCCGCGCCACCGCGATACCGGCGAGGAGCCCCACCATGACCCAAACGCCGCTCGTCAGGTTCGAGCCGTGGGAGTACTGGTCCAGCACCTTCCACACCACGAGGGCGGGTAGGAGCGGGATGGCACTGCGAAACAACTGCAGCACGATATCGGTCACGTACAACTTCGGCGTAGCCCGCACCATGCGCCAGAGCGCCTGTCGTGGTTTCACGCCCCACGCTCCGCAGACAGTGCCAGCAGGCCGTCGGTCCCGGGCCGGACCAGTTCGTCCGGCCTGCCGTGTCGGACGGCTTCGCCGTCCTGAAGAACCAGCACGCGGTCGAGCCGCGTCACGGTCGCCAGACGGTGCGCGATCACCAGCGAGGTACGACCTTCGAGCAGCCGGGACACGGCCCGTTCGACGAGCCTCTCCGTGGCTGGGTCCAACCGTGAGGACGCCTCATCCAGGATGACGATGTCGGGTTCCCGCAGCAGGACACGAGTGAAAGCCAGCAGCTGGGCCTCACCCGCGGACACGCCCCGGTCATTGTCGATCGGTGTGTCGAGACCGGCCGGTTGCGACAGGTACCAGCCGGACAGTCCCAGGCTGTCGATTGCCGCCTCGATGCGGTGGTCCGGGATGCCGGCATCGAACAGGGTCAGATTGTCCCGCAGACTCGCCCGGAAGAGTTGCACGTCCTGGGTGACGACACCGATGCGGGAGCGCAGTTGGGCCAGCGTCAACTGGCGCACGTCGACGCCCCCGATGCGCACCGCTCCGCCGCCCACGTCGTACCCGCGGAAAAGCAGTCGCCCGATGGTGGTCTTGCCGCTTCCGGTACGCCCCACCAGTCCGAGCGACTCCCCTGGTGCGATATCGAAGGAGAGGTTGCGCAGGGTCTGCCGGTCGGGACCGTACCGGAACGAGACGTCAGCGAATTCGACCGAAAGCGCACCGGTCGGCAATGGAGAGCCGGAGCCCTCGGTCACCGCGCTCCGGGTGAAGTACAACTCGGCAATGCGCTGCATGCTCGCGGTCGCGGCCTGAAACTGATCGAGCTGTCGGGTGACCCGGAACAGCGTCATCGACAACAGGTTGGTGTACGTGTAGACCAGGTAGATCACACCGACGGTGACGGCGTCGCGCTCCAGCAGCACACCACCGACAGCGATGACGGCGGCGGACGCCATCGACACCGTCACCTCCAGCACGCTGGAGGAGTACCGGGAGCTGACTGACGCCTTGCGGTTGGCCACGCGGTACTGCTTGAGCAAGCCGGCGAGCATGCTCATGGCATACGGACGGGCACCGCTCGCACGCAGATCCTCGGTGACGCTGAGTTGTTCCTCGAAGAATCCGGAAAGATCGGCCCTGGCCTGTCGCAACGTCTTGAATTGGGGCACTGCGACGCCCTGTATCCGGCGCAGGGCGATCGCGCCGATGACTGCGAAGCTGGCGAGGACGAGGCCGAGGCGGAAGTCAGCGAGGAACGCCAGCGTCAGTATGCCGAAGATCAGCAGGCTACGCCCGATAACCTCGAACACGAAGCTGGAGAAGAAGGTCGCCAGCGCGGTTACGTCGCCGTCGACCCGCTCGATGAGTTCACCCGGGCGGTGCGACTTGTGGAAGGACATGTCCAGATCGAGGCAGTGCGCAGCCAAATCCGCACGAACGCCGTTGGTGGCCACCCAGCTGACGTCCTCGCTGACGTACCCGGCCGCGCCGACAATCACCTGCCGACCGAGGGCCATCGCGAGGAATACCAGTGCGGTCACCTGCAACACGGCGAGCTGCGCACCTGCCAGGGCTTGGTCGATGAAGCGAGCGAGCCACAACGGCACGAGCAGTTCGAGGACGATGTTGGCCAGGAGCAGGACAACCAGCACGCCGACCTTGCGCCACTGTGGGCCGAGATAGGTCCGCAGTAACGTGGCTTGTTGCCGCAGGACGAAACGTGGCTCAGTGGTGCCCATCTGACCGATCCGGCCCCACGCCCGTTGACGGCTGGGAGCCGCCGGGCCCGCCGAGCCCGGCCAGGTGCTGGCGCACACTCAGCGGTCGCATGTCCGTCCACACCTCCTCAATGTGGGCGAGACAGTCATCCCTGGTGCCGCGGTGCCCGGTCGCCAACCATCCAGCAGGCAACTCCCTGTCAACCGGCCACACGGAATACTGTTCCTCTTGGTTGACGACGACACGATACATCTCGTCGGGCACTGTTTCTCCCGGTACTCGTGGTGAATGTGGGCACTTACCCGGCGATGAAAGGCAGGAGCCGGCGCAGGTTAACCGGCACTGCGTACCGGTAGAACATGGCGCGATCTGGATCCAGCTCGGCGACGCTGTTTCGCCATTCTATGGCGCGATTGACGATGCCTGCGGTGACGGACAACCGCAGGATTTCACGGAGCTCGCTCTCATCGGCGAACTGCGTCCATTCGGCAAGGTACGCGTCGGCTATCCGGACGATTGCGGACTCCGCCTCTTCGGCTGGCACGGACTCACGCACGTCCCGGTAAACCACCGCAAGCGTCAGAAACGGGTGCCCAACTGAGCTCTCCGCCCAGTCGAATATCAGTGGACCCGCGCCCGGGCGCGGAGAAAGGAAATTCCCCCGCCAGGCGTCGCCGTGCACGAGCGTTTCCGGAATCGGCGCACCCGCCAACTGCTCGGTAGTTGCGGTGAACTCACCCACATATTTTCTGAGACGCTCGTATTCATCTTCCCCGAGACCGTTGGGGTCGTCCAGATACAACATCTCGGTGTCGGCGAGCAGCTCTTCGTAGAGCTTCGGAAGAACCGCCGCCGGGCGCCGCGGGCACCCTAGGGCAACGAGCTTGTCCGCGTCTGCGGCGAGTGCCACCTGCATCCGGGCCAACACCGGCATGACCTGCGTATATGCCTCGACGATTTCAGCTGTGTCGGCATACTCCGACTCCGGCCCGAAGTCCTCCGTCAGCATCCAGCCGCGCTCGGCGTCGACGGCGAGAACAGTCGGCACCTGGGCGGGGAACCGCTCGCCGAGCAACCGGGTCAGCGCCGGCTCGTGCCTGAACACCGGCGGGACCGCCTTGAAGTAGGCCCCCCCGGCAGTCGTCGGCACCCGCAACAAAGCCGACCACAGCCGCGAATCGACCTGCTGCACCCGGCCGGTCGGAGACAGACCGGATTCCACCAAGCGCTCGGCGATCCAGGTGGAGGCGTCGGCGAACCAGCCCGGGCGGGCCCAGGGCAGTCGCCGACCGCGGCATTCCGTAGAGGCTGACTCCTCGAACCAGGCCCGCAGCACGGCACGGTGCTCCGGCACGGCGAACGGCACGGCCGTCAGATCCCGCGCCGACAGCCAGGCCCCGTGGCGGAAATTCGCCGGCGGCGGTGTACGAATCTCGTGAACGAACACCCGTGATCCGCCCGCACCGAGCCCTTGCGTCGACTCTCGGAAGCATTCGAGTGTGATGACGTCGAGCCCGAAACTCCGCTGGATAAACGAATTGATCGCAGCGGCCTCGAAGTGCGGATGCGCCGGCAAGGAAAATCCATCGGATAATTCGGTGAGAAGCACCCGGGTCGCCGCGCCGCTATCGTACGAGATTATGCTGTAGCCGGTTGTTTCTTGTGGATCTGCCACCAGCCATCCTTACGCCTTGAGAAGCCCCCGCTTGCTGCCTGGCAGAAACTTTCTACCTCACCTCATGCACGCCAGTCAAGACGATGTCGCCACAAAAACGAACACTTACAGATAGCTCTTCCTTGGGCTCGCGACACGCTATAACGCCTGGTTGAAGCCGCACGAGACCCCACGAGCGGCAGTGCGCGAACGGCGACGCAACGCGTGACCCGCAGTTGAGTGAGCGTTAAGTCACGAAGCCACTACCGTCCGCTCGACGAGACCGTTACACCTTTTTCCGTCCTGACGGGCAGCGTGTACTGCGCTTGTTGGGGTAGCATCCATGTGGCTGCGCGGTCGTGTCCCACCGACCACCAAAGAATTACACCGCAAGAAGGCCGCAGCCGTTGAACAAGGGTACGGTCTGCGCTAAGAATGCCGTGCACCGAGAAGTGCAGGATTCCGACAACGACCGTCGGACGAAGGGTGGCGGCAACTGCCTCCCTGATAGCCGGGGCCAACCATTAAGCGGCACCGCCCAACCGGCAACCTTTCATTATTCGGCAGGTTTTCGCAACAGAGCGCTGGAGGAGACTCGCGTTGCCCGACACCTCACCAGGGTTCGCACCTCCTGCTGAACCGACCGCCATGCCGCAAACCAGCCTGCTGCACAAACTCGTCGAGCAGCAGGTGGATCGCAGCACGTACGCGGAGGCCTTCCGCTGCGGCGACGAGGTCGTCAGCTACGGCGGCCTGGACGAACTGGCCAATCGGATCGCGCACCGGCTGCTGGCCGACGGCGTGCGTCCGGAGGACCGCGTGGCGATCTGCTTGCGCCGTGGGCCAAACCTGATCGCGACAATCCTCGGTGTCCTGAAGGCAGGCGCGTGCTACGTGCCCATCGATCCTGCCTACCCCGCTTCACGGATCAGCTACCTTGCGCGGGACTCCAGGGCTCGCCTGGTCATCACCGAGCGGGAGCTGGCGAGTCGGGTCTCCGAGGTTCGCACCGTCCGGTGCATCGATGACTTGGATCTCGCGACGGCCCCCGCGCACCGGCCCGACGTGCGGGTCGATCCCCGCTGCCTCGCATACATCATCTACACCTCCGGTTCGACCGGTCGGCCCAAGGGCGTCGCGATCGAGCACCGGTCGGCGGCAGCACTCCTGCGATGGGCTCGGGACGCCTTTCCCTGGCCGCAACTCGACGGCGTGCTGGCCGCAACGTCCGTCTGCTTCGACCTCTCCGTCTTTGAGATTTTCGCGCCGCTGGCGTGGGGCGGTCGATTCGTTCTGGTCCCCGATGTGCTGCAGATACTGCGGCTACCTCCCGACGCGAAGGTCCGGCTGGTCAACACCGTCCCATCGGCCATGTCGGAACTGCTGGGCGTGGGCGGGCTGCCGGCCGACCTCGCGATCGTCTGCCTGGCGGGCGAGGCGTTGACGTCCGCGTTGGTTGAGCGGGTGGGCAGGTTGCCGCACGTGCGGCGGATCCTGAACCTGTATGGACCTTCGGAGGACACGACGTACTCCACCTGCGCCGAACTGGAGTCTGCTGATCCGGGCACCCCGTCAATCGGGGCTCCGCTACCCGGAACCCGGGCCTATGTCCTCGACGAGCAGCTCCGGCCTGTCCCGCCGGGTGCTGTGGGTGAGCTGTTTCTCGCCGGTGCCGGGCTCGCCCGGGCGTACTTCGGGCGGCCAGCGGAGACGGCTTCAAGGTTCCTGCCCGATCCCTTCGATCGCACGCCGGGCGGCCGGATGTACCGGACCGGTGATCGGGTGCGTCAGCGCACCGATCGACAGCTCGCATTCGTCGGCCGGACCGACGAGCAGGTGAAGGTCCGCGGCTACCGCATCGAACTCGGTGAAGTAGCGGCAGCGCTTCAGGCAGTTCCTGGTATTCGGCAGGCCGCAGCAACCGTCGTTACCGGACCTGGCGGCGACACTCGCCTCGTCGGATACGTCGTGGGCGACGCGGTCGTGGACAGGGCCGCGGTCGTCGCTCACTTGCGCACCCGCATTCCGGGGCACCTGATCCCCGCCCACATCGTCGGGCTCGCCACACTGCCGACGACCCCGAACGGCAAGGTCGACCGGGCAGCGCTGCCTCCACCTCAGTGGTCGACCGGCACGCGGGCGGTCGGAACCAGCACACCGTCCGGCGAGGACGAAGTCCACGCCACTTCGTCAGCGGTCTGGCAGGAACTGCTCGGCGTCTGGCCAGGCCGTACCGACGACTTCTTCGCCTTGGGCGGTGACTCACTGTCGGCCACCCGTGCGATCAGCCGGCTGCGCTCCCGCCTACACGCCGACCTGGCCGTCGGCGCGCTGTTCGAACACCCGACGTTCGACTCGTTCACGGCCCACGTCCGCGCGGCGCACCGCCGGCCCGCGCGGCCGGCGTCCATCACGCGGGCGGTGGCGGGTCCCCTCTCTTTCGGTCAGCAACGCCTGTGGTTCCTGGACCAGCTCACGCCCGAGGGAACGGCATATCTGATCACTGCGGTGGTCGAGGTCCGCTCCATGGGAACCGCCGCTCAGCTGGAGGCGGCGCTTGGTGACGTGGTTGCCCGGCACGAAGCGTTCCGGACGTCGTTCCACTGGCGCGGCGACGCACCCATGCGGCAGGCCCACCCACGGGCAACCGTGCCGGTCACGCGGGTCGCGGTCGCCGCGACAGTGGACTTGCAGGAGCAGCTCCGCCACGTCGCCGCGGACACCGCCGCCACGCCGATGGACCTGGAAACTGCGCCGTTGCTGCGGTGCCGCATCGTGGTTGTGGCCGGACGACCGGTCGCGCTGGTGTTTACCACACACCACATCGTCTTCGACGCGTGGTCGCTCAACGTGTTCGTCCGTGAGCTCGGCTCCTGTTATGAGAGGCGCATTCAGGGCAGTCCGCTTGCGCCGACCGGCTCGTACGCCACGGTCGACGCCGGCACCCGGCAACGGGAGTGGCTGGCCAGTGCCGCTGGGCGAGCGGCCCTCGACGCCATGGTCGCATCACTGCGTACCGCTCCGCATTTCCTCGCCCTGCCCACCGACCGGCCGCGCCCCGTCGACCGGGGCCACAGCGGCGCATTCCTGCTCTCCGCCCTCCCTGCGTCGGCTGCGAACGCGGCGTCGGCCATCGCCCGACGCCACGGTGCGACCCTGTACATGGTTGGCCTTGCAGCGTTCGCCGCCCTGCTCGGCACATGGTCGGGGCAAGGACAGATGGTGATCGGAACCGCGTTCGCCGGACGCACCGACCTCGCCACCGAAGAGCACATCGGATGCTTCGTCAACACCGTCGCGCTGTGCATCGACGCGCGGCCTGACCTGGGGTTCGGCGTGCTGCTCGCGCAAGTCCGGGAGACCGCTCTGTTCGGCCTTGCTCACCAGGACGTGCCGTTTGAGAAGGTGGTCGAGCGGTTGCAGCTTCCGCGCACGACAGGACACCAACCACTGGTCCAGGTCGCGTTCGGCGTGCAGAACACCGCCCCCGCCACCTACGAGGGTGCCACGGTCGGGCTGCGGGCCTGGGAGGTCCAGTCCCAGGACGCGCGCTTGGACCTCACCCTCTGGCTCGAACAGAAGGACTCACAGGTTGAGGCGCTCTGGACGTACAGCACCGAGCTGTTCGGCCCGGCCACGGTCGCCCGATTGCATCATCGCTTCGGGCACCTCCTGGCCGCCGCCGTCGAGGACGAGCACCGACCAATCACGGAGCTCGTCGCCGATTCTGACCAGACTTACCGAGACAAGGAGCGCCGATGACTGACGACACCCAGCGGCGACCGGTCATCCGACGGCGCGACCCGGTTCGTGAGTCCGTTTCGGTTCACCGCGAATGGCACGGTTCGACGCTACCTGCCCTCGTCAGAGCCCGAGGCCTGGACGTCGACCTGCAGCAGTGGATCCGCGACCACTCCGACACCGTCGACGCGCTGGCCCACGCGGCGGGGGCCGTGCTGTTCCGCGGCTTTCCCGTCACCGAGGCTGCGGATTTCCGCCGCGCCATGGACGCCCTGTCGAAAGAGGTGCTCGGATATGGCGAGCGTTCGTCGCCGCGCAGCGAGGTGGTGTCTGGCGTGTACACGTCGACGGACCACCCTCCGGATGAGCCAATCGTGCTGCACAACGAGCAGTCGTACACGCTCGACTGGCCGATGCGGATCGTCTTCTGCTGCACTATCGAGCCGGATGCGGACGGCCGTACCCCGCTGGCGGACAGCCGCCGGGTACTCGCCAGGCTGCGTCCCGACGTCGTCTCCAGGTTCACCCGAACGGGTATCCGGTACGTCCGCAACTACCTTCCGGGCATTAGTCTGTCCTGGCAGGAGGCGTTCCAGACGGAACGGCGGGACCACGTCGAAGAATACTGCCGCGCGGCGGACATCAGGTGGGAATGGCTCGGCGCCGACCACCTGCGAACCACCCAGGTTCGTGCGGCCGTGCGTACCCATCCCGTGACGGGCGAAGCCAGTTGGTTCAACCACGCGCTGTTCTTCCACGTGAGCTCGTTGCCCCCCGAGGTGAGCGAGGAACTACGGACCGCGCTTCCCGAGGAGCACCTTCCCTACAACACGTACTACGGCGACGGTCAACGGATCGACGACGAGGTCTTGGGCGAGCTACGCGCGGCGTACGACGCGGAAACGATCGCCTTTGACTGGCGGCAGGGCGACGTGCTGCTCGTGGAGAACATGCTGGTCGCCCATGGAAGGGAGCCGTACCGTGGGCGACGACGGATCCTTGCGGCCATGTCCGATCCGTACTCCTCCGCCGGTGTCCCGGCATGAGTACGTCGCGGGTCGGCTCGGGACCCCGTCGGCGCTCCGATCGCACCACGCGCTTGACACCTGTCCGGCGCAGTCCCCTGCACGACACATTCGGACTTTTGTTTGAGGCCAGGGAGCCTGACCTCGACCTCGCTGCCTTCCTGGATGGGAACCAGCCGCAGGTCCTGGCCGACCTGGACCTGCACGGCGCGATTCTCTTCCGTGGCTTCGCGGTGAACTCGCCCGGCGAGTTCGGCGACGCGGCGCGGGCGCTCAGTCCCGAGCTCCTCAAGTACCTGGAACGGGCGGCACCACGCAACGAGGTAGCAGACGGGGTCTTCACGTCGACCGAGCTCGCGGCCGACCGGTGGATCGAACTGCACCACGAAATGTCGTACGCCCACAGCTGGCCGAGCCGTCTGTACTTCTACTGCGAGGTGGCGGCCGATCAGGGTGGCGCCACGCCGCTCGCGAGCGAGCGGACGGTTGTGCCGGCGATCCCCACCGAAATCCGGGAGCGCTTTCTGCGGCACGGTGTGTGCTACGTCCGCAACTACGGTCCGGATCTGGATCTGCCCTGGCAGGAGGTTTTCCAGACAGTGGATCGTACGGTGGTGGAGGCTTACTGCCGGGCGTCCGGCGCCGAGTTCACCTGGACCGGGCGAGACGCCCTGCGGACGCGATCTGTCCGCCAAGCCATGGCCCACCATCCCCGCACCGGGGAGGCCGTCTGGTTCAACCACGCCCATCTGTTCCACGTCGCGGCCATGGCGCCCGAGGTCGCGGCGACGTTGGTCAACGAGGTGGGCATCGAGGGTCTGCCCCGCAACGCCTACTACGGGGACGGGCAGGCCATCGATGACGAGGTCATCACCCTCATCCGCTCGCTGTACCAAGAAAGCGCCATGACCTTCTCCTGGCAGCGCGGTGACGTGCTCGTCGCCGACAACTTTCTCGTAACTCACGGGCGGGAACCGTTCACCGGTGACCGCCGGGTTCTCGTGGCCATGTCCGACCTCTACGTGACACAGGAAAGCTCGTGAATCAAGCCAGCGGATACCGTCTCTCGCCCGCCCAGCGTCAGCAGTGGGCGCGAACCCAGCGTCACTACGATCGCCCGATCTCGGCACGGCTCGGCCTCGCCGGGCCCGTCGACCGGGCCCGGCTGCGAGCCGCCCTCGACGCGGTGACCGCACATCACGAGGCGCTTCGACTGCGCCTCGTCGCCACCCGCGACGTGCGAGTACCGGTACAGTTCGTCGACGACGACCATCGGGTCGCTCTGCACGAACGGTCGGCCCCCGCAGCGCCGGATCCGATGACTGATCCGGTGCAGGTCATCGTCAGCGACGACGAACTGGTCGTGGCGGCCTCGCCGCTCGTGTTGGATTCGGCCAGCATCACGGTCGTGCTCCGCGACATCGCAGCCTGCTACGGCGGCGTCGAACTGCCCCACGATCCCGACCGGCTGCAGTTCCTGGACGTCTCCGAGTGGTTGCTGGAAGAACGCGATGTCGCCCCGCGGACCGGCACGCCGAGCGAGGCTGCCGGAACGCGTGCGCTCGAACTCCCCGTCGTCACCGAGAACGGCGCGCCCGACGCGGGGCGAGAGCATGCTGAGCTGCGCATTGACGTGCATGGCGCAGAGCTGGCAAGGCTGTTGCGAACGGCCGAGGCCCATGACGGCGACGTGGAGACACTCCTGCTCGGGGCCTGGCTGACGGCCCTGGCCCGGTACGTCCCCGCGGAGCCCGCGGACGGCGGCACCTCGGGGGACGCGCTCACCGTCGCGTGGTACGACCCTGCCCGATCGGCCGACGGTACCGCAGACGTCGTCGGCACTCTGGGATGTTGGGCATCGCTGGCGCTGCCGCTGCCGCTGCCGGCCTCTGTCAAGCAGCTACTCGCGGCCGTCACAGCCGCCCGCGCGGCCGTCGCGCCGGAAATGGCGTCAACTGACGTGGTCGAAGGACTCGTTGGCGTGCTCGCAAGTTTCGCCACGACTCGGCTGCCGAGTGCGACCGCCTTCGAGCCCCTGCCCGTCAGCGGCGTGGCGATCGATCCCCCTGCGGCCTTCGGACCGATCCACCTCCAGTGCGTGCTCAGCCCGGAAGGCTTGGAGCTGACGCTGCACGGCGAGTTGCCCGCGCCCCGGCGAAACAGCGCGCGCTGGCTTTTGCAGAGCGTCGCCGAAATCCTGCGCACCCTGGCTGTGGCGGACGACGACGCGTCGCAGCAGCTGATGGGAGCCGATGAGGCCGACGTGCTTCGGCGCTGGGCTGGCACGCCGACCAACGAGACACCGGAGACGCTCGTCCGGCTGCTCGACCGCGGCATCGCTCAGGCCGCTCCTGACACCGCGGCCGTGGTGGCCGACGACGGCAATCTGACGTTCCGGGAGCTGGACGCCGCCGCCACCGCCGTCGCCCGACACCTGACGGCGCTCGGTGTGCGGACCGAAGACCGTGTCATGCTGCTCGCCGCACGCTCCCGCTTGTCGGTCGTGGGGTTGCTGGGCGTGCTGCGCGCCGGCGCCGTGTACGTCCCCGTGGACCCGGACCAGCCGGAGGAGCGAATCCGGCTCTTGGCGCGTGCCGTGGACCCCCGGGTCGTACTCGGTGGCCCGGCCCAGGGTGAGCTGCTTGCTCGCCTCAGCCACGAGTTCATCACCGCCGACCTCGAGGCACGGGCCGACGACGGCGGCATCGCCGACGCGGTGGTCGAGCCCCACCATGGCGCCTACATCATCTTCACGTCCGGCTCGACAGGTGAACCGCGGCCGGTCGTCGTGGAGCACCGCTCCGCTGCGCACCTCTACTCGGCGCTGCGCCAAGTGGTGTGCGGGTCCGCCGACGGGCCACTGCGGGTGTCGGTGAACGCACCCCTGAGCTTCGACGCGTCAATCAAGCAACTCATCCAACTCGCCGGCGGCCATACGCTCTGCGTCGTACCGGACGAGGTCCGCCACGACGGCAAGGCCCTACTTAGATTCCTCGCCGACAACGAGGTCGACGTCTTCGACTGCACGCCTTCCCACGTCCGGATTCTGCTGGACGTGCTCGACGACTCCGTGCGGTGGCCAGCAACGCTGCTCGTCGGCGGGGAGGCGATCAGCGAGGACCTTTGGCAACGCCTGGCGGCGATCGACAACGTGCGGGCAATCAACCTCTACGGCCCAACTGAGTGCGCGGTCGACGTCACCGCAGCGGAGATCGTGGCTGACGCGGCTGTGTCGATCGGTCGTCCACTGCCCGGGACGTGCGTATGGATCCTCGACGAGAACCTGCGGCCGGTACCACCGGGAGTCGCGGGTGAGCTCTGTGTCTCGGGGCCGCAGGTAGCGCGGGAGTATCTGGGCGCCACTGCTGCCACGGAGCAACGGTTCGCCATGGCCGGGGTGCCTGACGGCCGCCGCGTGCGGGTGTACCGCACCGGCGACCGGGCGCGTTTCCTCCCGGACGGTACGCTGTTGTACCTCGGGCGCCTGGATGACGAGGTGAAGGTGCGCGGCCACCGAGTGCAGCCGGCCGAGGTGGCGGCCGTCCTGGCCCGGCACCCCGACGTCGACCAGGCCGTGGTGGTGGCTCGCAACGACGAGACGACCGGCGAGCCGCAGCTCGTTGCCTATGCCGTGGCGAAGCGCGGCGGCGTCGCAGTGGTCGATCCCGCCAAGGTGGACGGCCTCAACCCACACGAAACCCGGTACCTGTACAACGAGATCTTCATCCAACGGGTGTACCTGCGCGGCGGGGTCGTTCTCAAGCCCGGCGCTGTCGTCTTCGACGTCGGGGCGAACATCGGCATGTTCTCGCTCTTCGCGCACGCCCAATGTCCCGATGTCGCGTTGTACGCGTTCGAGCCGCTGGCCCCCGCGTTCAACAAACTCGAGAGCAACCTGACCCGGCACGGCGTCGCGGCGCACCGCTTCCCCTTCGGTCTGTCTGCTGAAGAGAAAGACGTCGCCTTCACCTATTACCCCGGCTATTCGATGATGTCCGGGCAGAGCTCCTACGCCGATCCCGATGCCGAGATCGACGTCATCAAACGCTATCTGGCCAACGAACGGGCACAGGGGGCGGCAGGTCGCGACGATCTGCTCGCCGAGGCCGGCGAGGTGCTGGCCGACCGGTTCGACGGTGTCGAGCACCAGTGCAGGTTGCGCCGGCTCTCCGACGTGATCGACGAGCAGGGAGTCGAACGCATCGACCTGCTTAAGATTGACGTGCAGCGTGCCGAGCTGGACGTGCTGCGCGGCCTCGATGACCGCCACTGGCCGCTGGTCCAGCAGGTGACGATGGAGGTTCACGAGGCACCGCGAACACCGACCGCCGGGCGGCTGGCCGAAATCACGCGGCTGCTTGAGAGCCACGGGTTCACCGTCGCCGTCGAACAGGACATTCTGCTCGACGGCACCGACCGCCACTCCCTGTACGGCGTCCGGCCCGGCTATGCGGGCCGGGAGTCATCCATGGTGGAGAACTCCGTCACCATCAGCCCGCCGCCGCCGATCGCGGCAAAACCCGGGGCGTTACGCGACTGGTTGGCCGAACGGCTCCCTCAATACCTCGTGCCCGCCTTCGTCGTGGTTCTGGACGCCCTCCCCCGTACGCCTCGGGGAAAGCTGGACCGCGCAGCATTGCCAGCGCCCCACGGGGAGCAACCAACAGTTACGCCGGCCGCCGCAGAGAACCCGATGGAACAGGTGCTCGTCGAGGTCTGGTCGGAGCTCCTGGGTCGCACCGACGTGGGTGTGGAGGATGACTTCTTCCAGGTCGGCGGCGACTCGCTGCGCGCGATCCGGATGCGGGCGGCGGCCGCCCGGCGTGGCGTCACGTTCCCGCTTCGCCAAGTCTTTCGGCACCACACGATCCGTGCACTCGTCCGTCACGGTGGGGCGTCGATGTCGGCGAGCGCCGAACGACAGACACAACCGGGTGACAGCAACTTCCGGCTGGTTCGCCCGGCAGACCGGACCAGGTTGCCCGGTGACGCCGAGGACGCGTACCCCCTCACGGCGTTGCAGCTCGGCATGGTATACCACACCGAGATGACGGGCGGCAGCAGCGCCTACCACGTCGTCACCGTCCATGAGATCAACTGCGGGCTGGAGCCGGACGCCCTGGCCGCGGCCCTCGCCGGGGCGAGCGCCGCCCACCCGGTGCTGCGCACGTCGTTCGACCTCGGGCGCTACAGCGAGCCGCTCCAGCTGGTGCAGCGGTCGACGCTCATCCCACTCAGCGTCGAAGACGTCAGCGGGCTCGACGAGGCGGGACGGTCCCGCCGCATCGCCACAGTCGTGGACGAGCAGCGCGCACAACCGTTCACATGGGCGACGGCACCGTTGGTACGGATCCAGGCCCTTCGCACTGGCCCCGACTCGTCCACCCTCGTCGTCACACACCACCACGCGGTCATGGACGGGCTGAGCCTCAACCTGTTCCTCGACGACGTGCTCGAGCGGTACGACCGGCATCGGACGGGCATCACCAACGAACGCCGTACCGAACCGGCGCTGCCGTTCTGGCGGCACGTGCAGCTCGAGAGTGAGGCCCGCCACCGCGAGGAATCGCGCCAGTACTGGCGGCAGGCGCTGCACGGCGCACAGCCGGCCCGCCTCGCGCCGTCGGCCGAGACGGACGCCTCGGACATCCCTCGGATAACCGCGCTGTGGGTGGAGCCGCTACCGGCCGGGCTCGGCAAGCGGCTCGGTGAGGTCGCCGCAGCCAGCGGCTTACCGCTCAAGTCACTGCTGCTGGCGACGCACGTGCGAGTCCAGGCCGAGGCGACCGGCCGAGCGGACCTGTTGACCGGCCTGGTGGTGAACTGCCGGCCGGCGGAGACGGGCGGTGACAAAACCCTCGGACTGTTCCTCAACACGTTGCCGGTACGCCTGACGGTCGGTCCGGACAGCCTTCTGAGCCTCGCGGAACGGGCGTGGCGCGCGGAGCAGGACCTCATGGGCCACCATCTCGTTCCCCTGACGGAGGTGGCACTTCTCGCCGGTCAAGGCACCCTGTTCGACGTCTTCTTCAACTACACCCGGTTCGACGGCGCGCGCGGAGCTGCGATCACACACCGGCGTGGCCAGGAGGACAGGCCGGTGGACGTCGCCTTCACGCTCGCCGTCGACTGTGCGATCGACCCGCAGGACGACTCGTTGCACCTGGAGTTGCAGTACGACGCCCGCTGGCTGTCCGGCTACCGGGTACAGTCACTCGCTGCCCGCTACCGCGAGCTGTTGGAGGGGCTGGTGCGCGCCCCGGAGCAGCCGCTGCCGGACCTCGCCGCCTCCCCGGCGGTCGACGGCGGCGGGCCGGTATGGGCCGACCGGTTGTCCGACCTCTGGCAAGAGACCACAGGTACGGCGCCGAGCGGTGACGCCGACTTCTTCACCAGTGGCGGAAGCTCGCTGTCGGCCCTGCGGTTGACCGCGATCCTCCGGGACCGGCACGGCGTTACGGTGGACCTTGCGGAGATCCACCGTAACGCGCGCTTCGACACGCTGGTGGCTCTGGTCATGGCAGAGGCGTCCCGGCAACGCGTGAACTAGCCCGGCCGTGGCACGCGTCGCCCGACGGGTGCCACGGCCGGGCTCCTGACTGGCTCGTCCGGTGCCCGAAAACCACCGACGGAGCTGTGGGCGATGACGAAGGACGACGTACAAGAGGACGGTGAGCGATGCTTGCTCCGGAGCAGTTGAACAGGACAGGGTCCCCCGGCTCACCGAACGCCTTGCCACTCGATGCGCTGGTACGCCGCCACGCCATCGAACGGCCGGACGCGGTGGCCGTCGTCCACGAAGGTCGGCGGCTGACCTACCGCCAGCTCGACGAGTGGTCCGCAGTGGTATCCAGCCGTTGGGCGAGCGAGGGTGTGCAGGCCGGCGATTGGGTTTGTCTCGCGTTGCCCCGACGCGTGGAACTCGTCGTCGCCGTGCTCGCCGTCTTGCGCGCCGGGGCAGCGTATTGCATCGTGCCGCCGGATTGGCCGCCCGCCCACACGTCACTGTTGATGCGGCAGATCCGGCCTGCACGGGTGGTTTCCACCGCCGACGACTGCCTCCATGCTCCGAGCGGGCAGCGAAGCACCCTATCGAGTGAACCGCACGGCCACGACGCCGACAGTAGCTGCTGCATGTTCTTCACCTCCGGCACGACGAGCACCACAAAGGCAATCAGCGTGCCGCACCGGGCGATCAGCAGGCTGCTCGCGGAGTGCCGCTTCGCAGACCTGGGACCCGCCACTGCCATACCAGTGGTGTCGCCAGCGCACTGGGACGGATTCGCACTGGAGTTGTGGGCGGCGCTGCTCAACGGCGGGAAGGCGGTTTTGTTGGACGAGCCGTACCTGGTGCCGACGAGGCTGCGTGCACTCATCGCGGAGGAAGGTGTCGACACTGCGTGGCTCACGAGCTCTCTGTTCAACCTTTTCGTTGATGAAGATTCCGGCAGCTTCACTGGCATGAGGCAGGTGCTCACCGGTGGTGAGCGGATGTCGCCTACGTACGCCCGTCGTTTCCTGACGGCGCACCCCGATGTCACACTGGTCAACGGCTACGGGCCCGCAGAATGCACCATCTTTTCGACGACCCATCGAGTCACAATAGATGACTGTGACCGAGGGGAGATCCCGATCGGTGTTCCCACCGTGGGTACCGAGGTTTACGTCGTTGGTGAGGGCGGCCTGCGCGAGCCCGGCGACGTGGGGGAACTGTTCATAGCCGGAGACCGTCTGGCGAACGGCTACGTCGGCGATCCTGAGGAGACGAACCGTCGCTTCGTCACAATGGACCTTCCTGTCGGTCGACGCCGGGTGTACCGCAGTGGCGACCTGGGCCGGTGGGAGACGCCGGGAGTCCTCTTCTTCGCTGGCCGGGCGGACCGGCAGGTAAAGGTCCGCGGTCGTCGTATCGAGCCGGAACGCGTAGAGGAGTTTCTGCGGCAACAGCCTGGGGTCGAGGCGTGCGCCGTCGTACCCGTTCCGGACTCACAGGGTCACTACACGCGCCTGGCCGCCTTTTACACCGGAGCGCCCGACGGAAAGAACCTACAGGAAACCCTGCGGACGGAGCTTCCCGACTATCTGGTGCCAGACCTGCTCCGCCATGTTCGAGCGCTTCCCCTGACGACGAACGGCAAGTTGAACTCCGCAGCGCTGCTGGCTGGCACCGACGACGAACCGACCGCCGCTGCGGCCTCCGGTGACGGTCCGCCGGGCGACGACGACACGGTGTTGACTGCCGTCGCGGCCGTCTACCAGGAGATCCTCGGCCTTCCGCGGGTCCCGGACACCGCGTCCCTGTTTCATCTGGGCGGCACGTCATTGGACGCCGCCCGAGCCTGCGCGCGAATCACTGAGCGGTTGGGCGTGCCGGTGCCCATTTCGGAATTCCTTCGTCATCCCGGACCGCGGGCCTTGGCGGATTGGATCCGGACCGCGTCGGACCGATCTCTCGGTGCGCCCCAGGGCGACGCGGAGGGCGACCGAGACGTTGTACGCCTGACGAGCATGCAGGCCGAGGCCCTCATCGAGGGCATGCTCCGGGAGGACCCTTTGGCGGGCCACTGCATGATGGCGTGGTGGATCGACGGGGAGTTCGACGTGTCGGCCATGGCGCAGGCGGTGCAGGACGTACACCAGCGACATGAGGCGCTGCGCGCCAGATACCAATTCCAGGAGTCGGTGGTCGCGGACGTACCCAAGGGGCCGTCCGCCCCCGAGTGGGCGGTGTTGTCGGGACACGAGCATACGGCCCGGCAGGACTTGCTAGCCTGGCTGCTTCGAGAGTTCACCCCGGAGGAAGGCGAACTGTGGCGGGCCGCAATCGTCTGTACCGGCGACCGGCACCTGCTCGGCGTGGCGATCGACCACGCCGCGTTTGACGGCTGGTCGGAGGCGCTGATTGCCGCAGACCTCAGCACCGCCTATCAGGCGCGATCGGCGGGCTCGGCACCGGCCTGGCCGTCGGCACCACGACTGGCCGAGGTCAGCCGCGAGCATGCCGAAGCGATGGCTCGGACCGACCTGGACGCCCAACGTGCCTACTGGAAACAGGCCCTGAGCGGAATGCCGGACCTCATCTTCCCGTCGCCCCCTTCTCCGCCGGCCGACGCATCGCCGGTGCTGGAGATCATCTTGGAGCCTGCCGTGGTGACACGATGCCAGCGCGAGGCGCGCGGGCATGGCACCACCCCATTCGTGGTGTGGCTGTGCGCTTACGCCGAGGCGGTCCACCAGGTACTTGGCAGCGCGGACTTCGGGGTGGGCGTCCCGGTGGCCCAACGCGGAACCCCTGCCAGCCAACTCGCGGTGAGTTGCCTCACCGGCATCGTGTGTTTCCGCCTCCGTCCCGGACGCCACGCGGCCTGGAAGGATTCCCTGAACGCGTGTCAGCAGACTGTCGAGGATGGAATGGTCGCCGCCGACGTCCCGATCTCGGAGATCGTGCCACTGCTCGGCCGGGACCGGGGCGACCGGGCGTCATTGTTCCAGACGATGTTCGCCCTGCAGGATAACCGTAGCCCCGAATTGACTCTGCCTAAAGGGACGGCCAGTTTCTTCCGACCGTCGCCCGACGCACCGGTGACGGAACTCTTGACCGAAGTCTGGCCGGCACAAGACGGTGGTGCCACGCTGCGACTGCATTTCTCGGTCACCGCGATGTCGTCGAAGGTTGTGGCGCAGATCGGTGAAGCCTTTGTCACGCTCCTGCGGCAGTTGCGATGCTGCGGTGACTTCACCGATTAAGGCGCTCTTTCTGGGACGCCGCGTCGGCGAACCTCACCGCGCCTTCTACGGCAACCAGTTCGGCCTCACGGTGCCACTGTTCGCCCATTACGGCGTCGAACTCTGGGTCCCTGAGATTGGCGGCCCCATCGCCGGCGCCATCTACAACGACTCGGAGTGGCTGGGCGACTTCCCTCTGCACACCGCGGCGGGCACGACGGACGGCAGCCGGCCCACCCTAGAGTCGCCCCGACCGAGTTCCGGAAGCCGGGCAGGTGTTCCACGTGACCGAAACCACCACGTTCCGTTGGTTCTCCGTCCACAGCGCCGGCAATATCAAGAAGAACTACGACCCGACGAAGAGCGACAAGCGCGGCAACTACCGCACGGCGACGATCACGATCGCCAAGAAGTAGCGCTCTTCCCTTGACCATCGCCTCGTCGGTGCGGTCCACCCCCATCGACGAGGCGATGGTCGCACAAGCCGGCCCGCGCTACGAATGCTCGGTACCCCATCAGCTGGCCGGATCGACGAGGACGCCAGGGTTGAGGATCCAAGACGGATCGACCGCGCTCTTGGCGGCCCGCAGCGCGAGCGCGACAGGGTCGGGACGCTGCCGGTCGTACCACGGCCGGTGGTCGCGGCCGACGGCGTGATGGTGGGTGATGGTGCCGCCTGCGGCGAGCAGCGCGTCGGACACGGCGTGCTTGATCTGGTCCCACTGGTTCACGGTGGCGCCCCAGCGGCCGGTGGCGTATACGCCGAAGTAGGGTGCGGGGCCGTCCGGGTAGACGTGGGTGAAACGGCAGGTGACCACGCCTGTCGCGCCGACCGTTCGGAGCGCGTCGCCGGCCGCGGCGAGCACGGCCGCCCGCAGGGCGGAGAAGCGGTCCCAGGTGCACGCGGTCTCGAACGTCTCCACGATCATCGACCGGGCGGCGAGCGCGTCGCGTTGGTACGGCATCCGTAGGAACGCCGACCGCCAGGCCTCGGCGGCGGCGGTCCGTTGCCGTGGACCAGACGAGTCGTCGCCTCTGGGTGGCTCCGGCAGGGCTCCCCCGTGGTCGCAGCACAGCTCGACGGCGCGGTCCAGCCATGGTGTGACCGGATGGTCGGCGGACTCGAACCCCAGGACGAGAACGCCGCCAGTGGTGGCGGCGCCGGCGTTGAGCAGCGCCTCCGCCGGGTCGAGCAGCCGGCAGTTGCTCGGGTACAGCCCGGCCTGGGCGATGGCCCGGGTGGCGGCGACCGCAGTGTCGTAGTCGGTGAAGTGCACCGCGGCGTCCGCCCGCCAGCGCGGCCGCTGCTGCAGCCGCATCCACGCCTCGGTGATGACGCCGAGCGTGCCTTCCGAGCCGAGGAACAGCCGGTCCGGCGCGGGTCCGGCGCCGGAGCCGGGCAGCCGCCGCGACTGGCTGATGCCCGCCGGGGTGACCACCCGCAACGACTCCACCAGGTCGTCGATGTGAGTCAGCACGGTGGCGTAGTGACCGCTGGCGCGAGTGGCCAACCAGCCACCCAGGGTGGAGAACTCGAACGACTGCGGGAAGTGCCGCAGCGTGAGGTCGTGCCGCTGGAGCTGGTCCTCCAGCGCCGGGCCGAACACGCCGGCCTGGATGCGGGCCGCCCGGCTGGTCTCGTCCACCTCCAGCACCCGGTCGAGGCACCCCAGGTCGAGACTGACCACCGCGGGATACCGGCCGTCCAACCGGGGCTCCACGCCGCCAACCACTGACGAGCCACCGCCGTAGGGAATCACTGCGACGCCCCGGCCCGCGCACCAGTCCAGCACGTCAACGACATCCTGCTCGGTCGCCGGCCGGATCACCAGGTCCGGCGGATCGTGAACGTCCCCGTGCAGGTTGCGAACGACGTCCCGGAACGCCTTACCGTGTGTGTGCGCCGCCCGGTCGCCCGGGTCCGTCGAGCACAACCGCACGAGTGACGCCGGCGGATCGACCCGCGGCAGGCGCAGGCCGAGCTCGGCTACCGGCGGCGCGACGTGCTCGGTCAGGTCAGCATCGGGCAGCAGGGTCCGCACCCGGTTGACTAACGCCGTGGCCTCCGCGCCAGTCACCGCGTCCTCGATGTCCCCCCAGCCCCACCACGAACGGTGCTTTTCGGCCACGCGGCCTCCCCGCTGTCCACGATCGCCGGATCGACTCGCCGGTAACGTACTCGACAGCTGAACTCCCGTCGATGTGGCAGGGGCGCGCGCGACCCGGGGCGCCGGGTCGCCGCGTGGGTCCAGTCGTGGGTCCCGGCTCGTCGGTGTCCGGGGTGACCACCAGGTCCAGCCCGGCGCAGGGCCCACGGGCCATGACCAGCGCGACCGCACTGCGCTGTTCAGCACCCGGTCGACGGTGGCCAACCTGACCACTACGATCATCGATCGACGGCCCGGATCGACCCGTCACGAGCTACGGAGAGCACGAAGGAACGTTCCGTCCGGTGGACCTGGGGAGCGTGATCGGCGTGACGACGGTGTCCCGGACCGGTGTCAACAGGCCTCGGGCGACGCTGCGCAGCATCGGTCACGCGCCCCCGTGCTGGCCAGCGTGATCGGCAGAGGCAACGTCCGACTGGGCCGCGGCCCATGCCTGAAAGGCGAGAAGACCATGGCACACATCGATCTCGGCGTCGACGAGACCCGGTTCCCCGGCATCACCGGCCTCATGCGGTACCGCCCGGAAACGTCCAAGCCGCTCAGCGAGCTGGCCGAGGTACTGCTGCGCACCCCGCATTCGCTCCCGGCCGGCGAGCGCGAACTGATCGCCGCATACGTCTCCGGGCTCAACGAGTGCACCTTCTGCTGCGCGTCGCATTCGGCCTCCGCCGCAATGCAGCTCGAGCAGGGTATGACCCTCGTCGACCAGGTGCGCGCCGACCTCGATACCGCCCCGATCCCGGCCAAGCTACGCGCGCTGCTGCGCATCGCGGGCGCGGTACAGGTCGACGGCCGCAGCGTCACCGCCGAGATGGTCGCGAACGCTCGCGCGGAAGGCGCCACCGACCTGGAGATTCACGACAGCGTCCTGATCGCCGCCGCGTTCTGCATGTACAACCGTTACGTCGATGGCCTCGGCGCCTTCGCGCCCGACGGGCAGGAGGCCTACACCGACTCCGCACGCCGGATCGTCAAGTTCGGCTACCGCCCGACGGGCGACCCGAGCCAACCGGATCACCGACTGTCTGAGCACAGACAAGCGTGATCCCCGCATCGACTCCTGTTTCCGGTTTCGACACGTACAGCACCGCGGCCGGGCCAGTCGCTCTGCAGGAACGTCCAGCAATTGGCCGGGAGGTCAACCAATCCGGCGCGGGGTTGCTGGTCGGGTAAAGCGCCTGGCGTGATCCGGGAATGATCGAAAGAATAGAGTCCTCTGTCCGCCGGTGAGCGTGACTCCCGAGCCTGGACTGCTCGGACCCCACTTGTCGTTATTTGATCATGCGTTGCGGATGCATCGCGAGGATCCCGGCGTGCCTCTTGTCCGTGGCGGTGAGCCGTATCCGGATGATGGACAGCACCGCGACCGCCGACCGATCGTCAGCTGCCGGCCCAGTGCTGTGAATGGCACCAGCGCTGACTCCCGCGACCGCATTGGTCGATCCGGGAGAGCACGCCCACGATCTCCGCGTCAAGCCACCAATCTGATCCGTATCCACCGTCAGCAGCGACGATCCCGCTGGCGGCGCCTGGAGCCCTGCCCTCAGGCGTTGCTCGCTCTGGCTCACCTGCGTAACGGCGACACCTTCACCCGCTTGGCCGCCGGGTTCGACATCGGTGTGGCCACCGCCTGGAGCTACGTCCGCGAGGCGATCACCCTGCTCGACGCAGGCACCGACGACCTACAAGCCGCGATAAGCAGGATCCGCCAGCTGGCGTACGCAAGCCTCGGTGGCATCCTGATCCCGATCGACCGCGTCGCCGATCAGGGGCGTACTACTCCGCCAGGTGCACACAACCCTCGGCCGTGCAAACAACTAGAAAACGGTGCGGGCCGCCTGGAGGCGGCCCGCACCGTTACCGAACGCCGGGCGCGTTACGCCCGTCTGCCGGAATGCTGGCGGGTGGGAGTTCCCGGCCTACAGGTCGGCCTTCGTCACGCGGGAGGATTCGTACGTCGTGAAGGACTGGGGGAGGCCCGGCACGGTGGAGACGTCCTTGACCAGCATGCCGGTCTTGGCGTCGATGGTCAGCACCTCGCTGACCCCGCCGCCGAACACCTCGGGGCCAGCGGTGATCGTCAGCGTGGCCTTGCCGTGGGTGGTCGAGTTCTTGACGCTGACCGCGGAGATGGTGGACAGCAGACGCAACACACCGGCCCGGACCTGCGTGTTGCCGTCGCCAGCGGACAGCGCTTGGGTGCTGAACGTCCACAGGGCGTTGTCGAAGTGCCGCTGAACGGCCTGGGGGCTGTACGGCTTCGGCTCGGCGTTGCCGCCCTTCTGCTTGATAATCACCTGGGCGGCCGCCTGCTGCTTGTCCCACACCGCCTTCTGCGCTGCGGGGTCGAGGCCCACCAGCGGATCCTTGGCCGCCTTGAGCATCTGGGTCCGGCCGTCGGCCGGGCTGATGTCCGCCGCGGCGACGGCTGCCTTGAGGAGCGGAGCGTAGCCGCCGTCCGTCATCTGGTCCTGGTGACGGGCGATCGCACGCTTGATGTCCTGCACGCTGTTGCCCGTATAGATCGCGTGACCGTCGGTGTACAGCGTGTAGACGACCTGCATGGTCTTGGTGCCGTGGACCTGCGTCGCCTTCACCAGCCACGCGTCGCCCGCCGACGGGGTGACCGTCGTGATGGACCCGGCCAGGGTCATCAGCGGTGCGCGCTCGGCGGACCCGTCGACGGTGGTCGAAGCCGAGGTGGCGGCCGACGAATCCTTGCCGGCCTCCAAGCCCCCGGTCGCCGGCGAGTTGAGCACCACAGTGACGACTGCCGCCGCGGCGGCAACCCCCACCCCGGCGCCGATGCCCAGTCGGCCCGCGATACCGATCCGGCGGCGGCGCTGAATCGCCGGGCTGGATTCGTGGTCCCGCGTGGTTGTCGTCGTTTCCATGGTTGAAGTCGCCTCCATAGTCGTGTCCTCCGCTGATATCGCGCCCAGCAGCCGCACGGTTCCGGGGTCGGCCATAGCCGCCCGCAGCACCGCCCGCGCCCGCTGATACGCCTCCGGGCGCAGTGGTTCTGCGCTGCCCAACGCACCGACCAGATCGAGCTCGTCTGTCATCGGTGTCTCTCCTTCGCGCTGTTGCGGTCCTTCAGAAGCGCGGATACTCCCGGCGCGTCGCGCAATGCCGTCCTGGCCTGGCTCAGCAGCCGCCGCGCGGTGCCGGCCGGTATGCCGAGTGCCCGCGCGGCGTCGGCTGCGGTCAGGTCCTCCCAGGCGACGAGCCTCAGGACCTCCCGCTCTTCGGGTTTGAGCCGCGTCAGGGCCGACCGGAGCACCGCCCGGGCGTCCACGCCGAGGTCCACCGCCGACCACGGATCCCACCCAGTAGCCACGTCCGGTACGTCCGCGACCAGGTCCTCGGCCGGCCGGGACCGCCAGTAGCGCCGCAAGCGATTCAATGCCACCCCGTACAGCCACGGCCGCGCATCGTTGTACGACCGGTCGTACAACCGCCGCGACTCGAACGCCGCAACCCAAACCTCGCCCAGGAGGTCCTCAGCCGCATCCCGCCCCGCCCGGCGAACGAGGTACAAACCGACAGCGGCCTCATGACGCTCGACCACCTCCACGAAGGCGTCGACATCGCCATCCAGCGACCGGCCTATCAAATCCGCATCCGAAGCCATGGCCCTCCTCGGCAAAGTCGGCGCTTCAACCTGTCATTGCCGATCAGGCGGGAAAGTGTTCAGGCCCCGAGGTCCGACGGCAAGCGGTCGCCCAATAGCGACCTCCGGGCAGCATGAGCGGCTGCGGCGCGGTCAGCGTGGGCCCAAGCGTGGCGCCCAGGCCAGGGCCGAGAGCCGAAGCCGGGAGGTAGAGGCAGCGTCGCGGCAGCGAGGCTGCCACCCCACATCGACAGTCTCTCCGCCGTTTTCAGGGCTGGATCTGGTTCTCGACGGGGCTGCCAGAGGCGCCGAGAAATGGCGGCTCGCCCGACTTGGGCGCGACGACCGGGCCTACCGATCCGAGACCGCCCGACGGGCGGCCCTACCCCTCTGGACGGCCCTACCCGCCTGGCTCCACGCCTACAATCACCACCGCCATCAGACCGCACTCTGGGCCCACCCGTCAGCCGCGTCCCCAACCTCGCTGGGCAGAACACCTAGGGCGTGCTGACCTGAGCGACGTTTGACGCCGTTGGGTGCAGTTCAAGTCCGTTCAGGGCATCCGGCTGCTCTCAGTCGGCTCCCCCAAAACCGGCTCGGGCCAGACCGGTGACCACCGACTGATCGTGAGCTGGCACCCCTAGACCTTGCTGTTACCAGCGTTGGCTTCCGCGCCCACATTGGTCGCTGGGAAGCACCGTCACGGACGCGGCGTCCTATCTCTTCGGATCCACCGAAAGGGTCTCCCAGCAGGCATCATCATCGTGTGGACGCCCGCCGAACGATCGTCATGGTGGATGACCTGCGTTCGTTTGTGGATGGCCGTATCGCCGAGGTGGCCCGCACCAGCGACGCCGGAGTTGAACTACTCGGTCGGTACCGGGATCGGCGCTTGGATGAACTGTGGCTGGACCATGACCTCGGCGGGGATGACACGATCTGGCCGGTCGTGGAGGTCCTGGAGCGGGCGGCCTTCGACAAACGCCCCCTTGACGTCGGTGTCATCAACGTCCACTCCGCCAACCCGGCGGGCGCCGCGAAGGTCGCCCTGGTCCTAAGACGCTGGGGGTATTACGTCCGTGTCGCGTCGGGCTCAACCGAGGTCGGCTATCTCGACGGCCAAGCAATGAACTGACCGGCTCAAACGCGCGTGACGGTGTAGGTCAAATCGCCGGTGCTGATTCGACGGACGGTCGGGTCCAGGGTGGCGAACAGCACGTCATGGACCTGGGCGTCGGCGCGGGTCGGCCGGTTGAGCAGCGCCGATTTGCCGGCGTTGGTGTAGCCGGTGATCGACACCGAGGGCACCTGGTTACGGGCGCGGCGGGTGCGGGTGCGGGTGCGGGTGCGCTCGCGCCGTCGGGCGAGTTCGGAGGCGTTGCGGCGTAGTCGGGTGGCGCGCTGCGCCAGTTCCACCTGTACGCGACTCTCGCTGGTCCGGGCGTGCTCGGCGAAGATGTCGAGGATCAGTGCGGTGCGGTCGACCACCCGTACGCCGACGCGTTCCTCCAGGTTGCGTACCTGACCGGGGGTCAGTTCGGGGTCGGCGATCACCAGGTCGGCGTGTGCGCTTTCGGCCAGCGCGGCCAGTTCGTCGACCTTGCCGGAGCCGACGTAGGTCGCCGGGTCGGGGTTTGGCCGCCTCTGCACCACCTCGTCGGCGACGGTCAGGCCGTCGGTGGCGGCGAGCCGGCGCGGCTCGGTCAGCGAGGTCTGCGAGCCGGGACTACTGTCGGCTGCGCCGTCGTCACGTACCGCCACCAGAACCGCCGTCGGGCGCTCGCCCTGGCCACCGGTGTCCGGCCCCAGCAACCACGATCCGGCCATGGTGCCACCTCACCTCGTCTCAGGTGCGTGTCACCTACCCCCGCCGGAAGCGACCATGCCGGCCACCCGCTCCCAGCCCGGCTGGTCGACTGCCCCGCGATCGCCGCGTCGGCCCTTGGTGGCGCCGGCACCAGTCCCCCGCGCACGAGGCGTACGCCCCCTCCCCGGCAGCGAGATGGTCTCAAGAACGGGCCCGACAACGGGCCGGCAGACAGCACCGCCGCCCTCCGCGCTCAGAGAGCGGTGCCGTCTTCGGCAGAGCCTGAGACCGTCATGACTGCCGGCGTTGGAGTGCGCCACCGCCGTGGCATGAGGTTTGGGGAGTGCACGACGTCCGCATGGGTAGGACTACTGGACGACGCGTGCGAACGCGGCCCTGAGGGGAAGGAGAGCACATGGCTACCGGAGAAACCGGCTTCGACGACGTGACGTTCGACCTCATCTCCGTGCAGTACCACTCGCTCAAAGCGGGGCACGACTACGGGCAATACGTCCGCGACGCCAAGAACGCCGGCCAAGACGAGATCGCGTCGTTCTTCGAGCAGGTCATGGCGGAGGACTCCGCGCGTGCCCACAAGTGCCACGAGTTCCTGGCCCGCCTCGGCGGCACGGACAACACCAGCCCGCAGAACGGCTGAACCACCGGCGTCTCCGCAGGCTCAGATAGCGCCGAGACTGCGGAGACGACCCTGGTGAACGCGCTCGGCGACATCACCGCCGTGCTGCGCGACGCCGATCCCGCCGACAAGGCCGAGGTCCACCGGCAACTCGTTCTCCGGCTGAACTACCAGCCTGAAACGCAAACGGTGCGCGCTGCAATCGATCTCAGCGCACACCGTGGGCAAATCATTTGTGTCCGAGGGGCGACACGACCCATTGCCCCACCGCCGATAACCCTCAGCGCGACTCTGAAGCTCGCGTAAGTCGAGCTGCGATGGTGACCTCTTCGGAACCGCCGAAGAGGTCACCAGACTGAAGGTCCTGGTCACGGCGCTGCCCGTGGGATCGGCGTCTCAGATGACGGAACCGTGACGGACTCCAGGCTCGCCCGCGAAGCTTCGCATCGATCCACAGCAAGACCTACAGGCGTGGCGTTAGGCGACCCGAGACGCCGGCCGGCGACGGCCATCCTGGAGCAACACGCCTGACCACTTCGACCTCTACTGGGAGGTCGCGCCACACCGGTCGACCTCCATCACCGCAGGTCAAGGCCGCTCGTCTCTGTCCGGCAACGGTGAGCACTTCGGGCGCGGAGACCTCTTCGCCAACCTGCACCCAATCTGCTCCCACATGAAAGGCCAGGCCAACCAACGGCTCCTTACCGTCTTGACCTGCGCACACTCGCCCACCAGGCGACATAGAGCGCTGTCGACCGCTATATAGAACCGCGGAGCACTCCGCGGGAAACAGGACACTGGACCGACTCTGGCCTGGGGAAACGTAAAGCCGCAGGTAGGGGTGGGTGCAGTTGAGCCCCGTTCGATGCCGTTGGACGCAGTTCAAGGCCGTTCAGGGCACCCCGTTGCTCCCAACCTGCTCCCCCTCAACCGGGCTCGCACCGCGCCGCCGACCGATCGTGAGCTGCCGGCTCAGTGCCGTGGTTGGCGGCAGCGCTGACTCCCGCAGCCGCATTGATCGATCGGGAAGCACGCTCACGATCGCCGCGCCTTGTCAGCGGCAGATGTGCGCGTTGGGAATGACCCCGTGACGTTGCGGGTGAGCGGGCGGTCCGGACGGGATGCGAGGCTGAACGCGTGGCTTCCGGATCGACGTACAGGTGAACAACCCTGGCTGCCCGGCGGCTTGGTACGCACCTTGGACGCGTCGGTCTATCTGAAGACCGGCCAAAGCGCGCTGGAGTGTCACGGACCTGGGCCCACCTATGCGAGTCGATGACAGCCTCGCCCAGGTGGAGATCGTCGCCGGGTTTCTTGGCTCGTACGCTCCCGACGCCCGCCAGTCCCTGAGCCGGCGCGACGCCCGCCGGTGACGCCCGCATGAGCTTGGTGTCGGCGTTCGCATCGATCTGGAGTGTTGACAAGCCGGGCGAAGTGGGTGGCGATGACGGGCGAGACCGGCTCTACCAAGACGACCATGAACTGGCTCGCCGCAGGTGGCTTCCTGTCGATGTCCTTTAACGGTCCGTGATGGCGAAGTGCCTGTTGCGCGAGGTTCTCGTTGCAGCGAAGCTTAGGCATGCGCGACTTCGTGTACGTGTCAACACGGAAAGTTTCTCAGATCCAGTTTGGAAATGAGAGGAGGAGGTGGTGGAGTCGGATTAGCAGCTTAGGGTTTAAAGCTCCGCTAGGATTGGGTGAACTAACATTCTCGTTAGCAGATGGGGCTGAAGCTTCCCGGCCTAAGCTCGCCGAAGCGATCAAATTGGTCGAACGCGCGAATCGACCCATCACTTCATACCAGAACGAGTCATTGGAGTCGGGACAGTGGGTTTCGTTCGACGCTCGTTTAAGCTTCAAGTGTAGGACGTGGAGAGATCGGAATGATCAAGCCCGCGCAGCTCTTCTATTCTGGCAACCGGCACCTCTTGAGTCGGGTACTACAACACGGATCCTCCTTCATGGCTCGCCTGCCCATCTTGTGGGTGCTGCCGCCGCCCCCGACCGTGAATTTGGCTTCTCGTATGGTCCAAATTTCGCGGAGTGGCTCTCGCGAGTATCGGAAGGCATAGCTAGGGATGATGATAGTTATACTCGCAACGATCAAGGCGATGTTCGTCGCGACCATGCTGACGTAGAGAAGTATGCGGGCCAAGTTCTTCGTGACCTTGATGGCGGCCCCCCCACTCAGCGGGCCGGCAACGATTCACACGCGCTCCAACTTAAGCGCAGCGAGGCCGCTGACCGGTTCATCGACCAACTGGCCGTTCGCATGGCTCAAAAGATGGTCGGCCTCGCCCAAGTCACTACGGTCTTGGAATTGGACACGCGGTTCGATCAGGGCCGCCTCGTTATCGCTAGTCCACTGTATGTTGAGAGAGCGAATCAGGGCCAGCAGTCAAGACGCAGATCTACCCCTTAGTCCATGGTTTGAGGAGTCGCCGCGTCCGGTGAACGCTAGGAATGCAACGCCTCACTCGATCGACGAACCTTCGATACAAGGACTTCCTACGCCTATTCGTCAAAGTCGAAGATCCGCAGCTGGCGGGTGATGGCACCGGCGACAGGACAGGGGCATTGGGTGAGGTGGGGGCGATGCATCAAGCGTTGGAATTCCTCAGCTGTGGGATGCCGAGTTGGATGAGCGGACGCCGCCCGAGTGACGACCGGAAGCACCATGGCTGACCTCTTCGGTGCCGCCGAAGAGG